>CAWHDF010000001.1:0-261931 GCA_963828105.1 uncultured Actinomycetota bacterium
GGTGGACGTTTGTAGACCTCGATGACGTGGTGAAGCCGAAGAGCCGGCGCAGGAAGGCCCGGTCCCAGACGAGGTTGTCGAAGGGGCAGAGAGTACCGCGCCGTCGGCGCCCCCTCGGCTCCACTCGGCGGGGACGACGACGGGGGCGCCCCCGTCGTCGACGGCGACCCGGCGGACGAGCCCGTCCGCGACGAGCGCGTCGACCTCCGGGCGGAGCGCCCGCGCGCCGCCGGCGAGCCGGCAGTGTTCGGCGATGCCCGCCTCGGTGAGCGCCCCTCGACCGCGCACCGCGCGCAGCGCAAAGCCGCGCCGGAAGTCGGCCTCGTCGGGGACGGGCGCGTCAAGCGCCGCGCAGGGAGCACCCGTTCGGGCAGGTCGTAGAGCCGCTGGAAGCCGGTGCGCCCGCCGCTGACGATCTCCCCGGCCGCGAAGAGGTGTTTGAGCGCACGTTTCGCGGGCTTCCAGCCCACATCTCCTCGCCGCGCCCCTCGAAGACGCGCGCCGGCAGGGCGCCCTCCGCCCCGATCCGGGCGCGCACCTCCCCCTCGAGCGCGCGTCCCTCGGGCGCGCGCTCCCGACCCCACCAGTGGCGATCGGCGAGCTGCCGCATCCGGCGCTTGAAGAGCCGGTAGTCTTCGACCGGCAGCAGACAGGCCTCGTGCCCCCAGTACTCGAAGATGCGGCCGGCGCCGAGCAGCTCGGAAACGGCACGCTCGTCGAAGCCGCCGATGCGGCTCGAGAGCGTCAGCCGGTGGGCGCGATCGACGGTCGAGATCGAGTCGAGCTGGACCGCCCCGAGCCGCGTAATCGCCTGCTCGAGCAGCTCACTGCGCGCACGGTGAAAGCGGGCCGCGTAGCCCTGGTGGAGACGACGAAGCGCCGAACGCCGCGAGCGAGATGGACTCCACGCGGCCGGGCCCTCCCTGGCCGGCGCTCAGCCGGCGGTGGGCCAGGTACTCGAGCAGGTCGGAGCGGGTGACCACACCGACCGGCCGGCCGTCGGACGACGAGCACCGCGTTCGTCCGTCGTGAGCGCGGCGACGATCTCGTCGACCGAGGCGGTCGCCTCGATCGGTGGCGAGCGGCGGCTGCATCGCGGAGGCGACACCCTCGTGCAGCGCGTCGCGCCTGCTTGAAGACGCGGTCGAGCAGGTCGCGGTCCTGGAGTCAGCCGATCACGTCGGCGAGCGTCCGAGCACGCCGTCGCGGACGACGGGCAGCTGCGAGATCGAGCAGCGCTGCATCACGTCGATCGCCTCGCCGACCTTCTGGTGCGCCGAGATCGTCACGAGCGCCGGCACCGACCCCTCCTCGCTGTTCTTCGAGCGCAGCAGCTCCGCGACTGTCGGTGCGGGCGCGCGCGCTCGAGGAAGCCGTGCTCGAGCATCCAGTTGTCGTCCAGGAACTTCGAGAGGTAGGAGCGCCCCGAGTCGGGCAGAGCGCGAGCACCTGCGCGTCGCGGCCGAGCCGGCGGCCACCTGGAGCGCCGCCCAGACGGTGGTGCCGGAGGATCCGCCCGCCAGGATCCCCTCCTCGCGGGCAAGCCGGCGCGCGACACCGAACGAGTCGCGGTCGGAGACCGCACCCACTCGTCGACGACGCTCGGGTCCATCGTGTCCGGCCAGCTGTCCTTGCCGATACCCTCGACGAAATACGGGTGGAGCTCGTCGCGCGTGGCCGCCGTGTAGACCGAACCTTCCGGGTCGGCGCCGACCATCAAGGTCTTCGCGCCGCGCTCCTTGAAGTAGCGGCCGACGCCACTGATCGTGCCGCCGGTGCCGACGGAGATGACGAGCGCGTCGAGTTCGCCGCCGGTCTGTTCCCAGATCTCGGGCCCGGTCGTGCGATAGTGCGCCTCCGGGTTGGCGAGGTTCGAGTATTGGTCGGGTTTGAAGCCGCCGGGGATCTCCTCGGCGAAGGGCGAGGAGACCGAGTAGTACGACTCCGGAGAATCGTGCTCGACCGCGGTCGGAGTGATTACGACCTCGGCGCCGTAGCCACGCAGGATCGAGATCTTCTCCTGGCTCATCTTGTCGGGCATCACGAAGATGCAGCGGTACCCCTTGAGCGCCGCTGCGATCGCGAGCCCGGCACCGGTGTTCCCGGAGGTCGGCTCGACGATCGTGCCGCCGGGCTTCAGCCGCCCGTCGCGTTCGGCCGCCTCGATCATCGCCAGCCCGATTCGATCCTTCACCGAGCCGCCGGGGTTCATGTACTCGAGCTTCGCGAGCAGTGTTCCCGGCACGTCGCGTGACAGCCGCTCGAGTCGAACGATCGGCGTCGAGCCGACCAGGTCGAGCACGCTCGGGTACTCGCGCGCCATCGCGGAAGGCTAGCGGCGCCGTGGCCGGCGCGAGCGTGGTGGTGCCCCGCCCGCGAGATCGAGCCTGTCGGGGCGGCTCGAGGGACAACACGCTCTCAGTGGCGGAAGTGGCGGCGCCCGGTGAAGACCATCGCGGCACCGCTGCCCTCGAGCGCGGCGAGCACGAGCTCGTCGCGGACGGAGCCGCCCGGCTGGATCAGCGCGATCACTCCCGCGTCGAGCGCGAGCTGGGGCCCGTCGGCGAACGGAAAGAAGGCGTCACTCGCGAGCACTGCGCCGCTCAGGTCGTGGCCGAACCGCGCCGCCTTGTCGAGGGCGATCTGCACCGCATCGACGCGGCTCGTCTGTCCGGCGCCGATGCCGAGCGTCTGGCGACCCTTCGAGAGCACGATCGCGTTCGAGCTCGCGTGCTTGCAGACACTCCAGGCAAAGAGCAGCTCGTCCCAGAGCAGCTCCGTGACGCTGCCGACGACGACCTCCATCGACTCGCGACCGTCGACCTCACCGTCGCGTTCCTGCACGAGCAGCCCGCCGAGCACGCGCCGGAAGTCACGCTCACCTCCTCCGCCGACGCTCGCTCCCTGCAGGATGCGCAGTGCAGGTTTGGCACGCAGCGCCTCGAGCGCGCCGGAACTGAAGGCCGGCGCCATGACCACTTCGACGAAGTGCTCCGCGATCCGCGCCCCGAACGCATCGTCGACGGGCCGGTTGACGATCAGCACGCATCCGAAGGCCGAGAGCGGGTCGGCGGCGAGCGCGCGTTCGTAGGCGAGCGCGACGGATTCGGCGACGGCGACACCGGAGGGGTTTCCGTGCTTGATGATCACCGCTGCCGGCGCGGCGAACTCATCGGCGAGCCTGCGCGCCGCCTCGAGGTCGGCGAGATTGTTGTAGGAGAGCTCGCGGCCGCCCAGCTGTTCGACGTTGCCGAGCAGATGCACGCGTGCGCCGTTCTCCGCGTAGTAGGCGGCAGCCTGGTGCGGGTTCTCGCCGTAGGCGAGCCGGGAGACCTTGGTGAACGCGAGCGCGAGCCGATCGGGAAACGGCTCTGCTGCCGCGAACCAGGCCGCGATCGCGGCGTCGTAGGCCGCAGTGAGCGCGAAGGCCGCGCTCGCGAGCGACCGCCGCGTCTCGAGCGAGACGCCACCGTCGCGCAGCTGGCCGAGCACGTCCTCGTACTGGCTCGAGTCGCTGACCACGGCGACGTGCGCGTAGTTCTTGGCGGCGGCGCGCAGCAGCGAAGGGCCCCCGACGTCGATCATTTCGATCACCTGTGCCGGCGTCGCGTCGGCGCGCGCGGCTGCCGCGCTGAACGGGTAGAGGTTGACGCAGACGAGCTCGAAGGGTTCGATCCCCTGCTCGGCAAGCGTCGCGCGGTCCTCCTCGAGCTCGAGCCGGGCGAGCACGCCCGCGTGGATGCGAGGGTGAAGCGTCTTGACGCGCCCGCCGAGCACCTCCGGTGCGCCCGTCACCTGCTCGACGGTCGTCACGCTCAGCCCGCAGCTCTCGAGGAAGGTGGCCGTGCCACCCGAGGAGACCAGCTCGAAGCCGAGCGCGGCGAGCCCGACGGCGAACGCCTCGAGCCCGCTCTTGTCATAGACCGAGAGCAGCGCCCTCACCGCGGCACCACCCTCGCCTCGAGCAGGTCGGCGACGACGGCGGGGAGCAGACGGTGCTCGAGCGCGTGCAGACGTGCCTCGAGCGTCTCGCGAGGCGCGACAGGCAGCGCCTCCTGGCGGATGACCGGCCCGGTGTCGAGCCCTGCATCGACCCAGTGCACCGTCACTCCCGTCTCCTCGACGCCTGCGGCGAGCGCGTCGGCGAGCGCGTGAGCACCCGGAAAGGACGGGAGCAGCGAGGGGTGCACGTTGACGATGCTGCCCTCGAAGCGGTCGAGGAACGGCTTGGTGAGCAGGTGCATGTACCCGGCGCAGACGACAAGCTCCACGCCCCGGCTCTCGAGCCAGGTTGCCATGAGCAGGTCGCGTTCGCCGCGCTCGGGGTGGCAGTCAAGGCTGAACGTCGCGGTCGGGATGCGAGCGTCGCGGGCACGGACAAGAGCGTAGGCGTCGCTGCGGTTGGAGGCGACGGCGACCACCGGGAGGCCGGCGTCGAGCAGCGCCTGCAGATTCGAACCGGCGCCGGAGACGAGCACGCCGATCACGCAGGTAGCTCGCTCACACGATCCGCCCGATCACCGTCTCGCCCGGCGCCGCCGCGGCGACGACGGCGCAGAAGCCGATCCCCAGATTGAAGACGCGCCGCAGCTCCTCCTCGGCGACGTGGCGCCCCAGCCAGCCGAACACCGGCGGACGCTCCCACGTTGCCCAGTCGAGCTCTGCCTCGAGCCCCAGTGGCAGCACGCGGGAAAGGTTGCCGAGGATGCCGCCGCCGGTGACGTGCGCGAGCGCCTTCGCGCGGCCGCGAAGCGCCGTGGCCTCGGCGAGGTAGAGCACCGTGGGCGCGAGCAGGTCGGGGCCGCTGTAGTCCTCGCGTTCGAGGATGCGGCGGACGAGCGTGAACCCGTTTGCATGCACGCCTGCGGACGCGAACCCGATCACGACGTCGCCGGAGGCGACGGTGCTGCCGTCGATCAGCTGTGAGCGCTCGACGATGCCGACACAGGTGCCGGCCGCGTCGAGCTCGCCGTCTCGGTAGATCCCGGGAAGCTCGGCAGTCTCACCGCCGACGAGCGCCACTCCCGCCGCCCGGCAGACCTCCGCGGCGCCCTCGACGAGCTCGGCGACCTCCTCGAGCTTGATCTTCGCGGCGGCCACGTAGTCGAGCAGCAGCAACGGGGTCGCACCCGTCGTCACGACGTCGTTGATGCAGTGCGCCGCCAGGTCGACGCCGCAGTCGCGCAACCTTCCGCGCACGCGGGCGAGGCTCAGCTTCGTGCCGACACCGTCGGTCGAGGCGGCGAGGAAGCGGTGCGCGTCGAGCGGGTAGAGGCCCGCAAACGCCCCGAAGCCCCGTGTCCCTGTCGACTCGACCGCCGCCCGCAAGCGCCCGACGACGCTTTCTGCGACCGAGAGCGAGACGCCTGCGGCCTCATAGCTTTCCGTGCCCGTATCCAACCGAACGAGTCTACGAGCTCGGGCTCCCGACCGGCGCGGCGAGCTGGCGCGAATGTGCGCCGATCGGTGCTCAAGTCCCCGGCGCCGCCGTCCGATGCTCTTGTCGGTGTTCGGAACCTCGGTCTATCGTGATTACCGCCGCAAGCGGCGCTGGTACGCCCACCGACGACGGGCGCTCGGGCGTGCGAGCCGGTTCGCCATGCTGATCGGATCGATGAGCGATGCCTTCACTCGCTCCGGCAAGCGCCGGCACGCGAACCTGCGCATGATCTCGACCGGTGGCATCGTCGTGCGCAGGGACGGTTCGCGTCCTGTTGCGGCTCAGGTTGCGCGCCCCGAGGTGCGTCCGCGTAACGCTGCCGCCTACAGGGCCCGGCCCGCCGTCGTGCGCCCGCACGGCCCGCGCCGCACGCGCGCGCTGCGCGCGTTGAGCAGGCTCGGGCTCGTGCTGATGGTGGGCGGCGCACTCACGCTCGTCTGGGCGGTCGTCGTCTGGCAGTGGGAGGACCCGTTCACCGCCCTCTACACGCTCTACGAGCAGCACCAGCTCGACGGTGCCTACGCGCAGCGTGCGAAGGAGTTCCAGGTTGCGCTCCCCACCATCCCTGCACAGGCCCGCCCACATGGCGCGCATCACGCGGCGACCGTGGCGCCGACGCCGGTCGCGCAGGAGCCGGTAAGCGAGATCGAGCACGTGATCGCGCTCGCCGCCCGCAGCTACAGGCTCAGCTCCCACGAGGGAGAGCCGCTCGGCCGCATCATCATTCCCCGTCTCGGGCTGAACATGATCTTCGTCGACGGCACGAGCGACAGCTCGCTCGAGAAGGGCCCGGGGCGCGATCTCTCGTCCTTCCTGCCCGGCGAGAACCGTCTCGTCTACATCGCCGGCCACCGCACCACGTTCCTCGCGCCCTTCTCGGCGATCAACACGATCCGGCCGGGCGATCTGGTCACGCTCGAGCTGCCGTACGCGACGTTCATCTACAAGGTGACCGAGCACATCATCGTCCCCGCCTCCGACGTCGCGGTCCTGCAGTCGCCCGACCACGAGCTCCTGGCACTCCAGGCCTGCAACCCGCGCTTCTTCGCGACGCAGCGCTACATCGTCTATGCGCTCCCCGAACGCGTGATTCCCGAAAAGGGTCTCGGGCGCGCCTACACACCGGCGTGACGCCTTCCCTCCGTGCAACGGTTCCGCCCTCGACCTGGGTGGGGGTGGCGCTTGTCATCCCCACGCCGCTACCTCGTGGGAGGCGGCAGTGATCCCGCCGACGCGGACGCCGCCGCCGCCCCGGCTCGAGCCGGTTGCCGCCGGGCGAGACGTCGGGGCGGCCGCCGTTGCTCAGGGAATCCGGCGTTCGGGGCCGGGCGGTGTCGTGCAGGGCCTGCCGCTCGCGCTCGTGCTGGCGCTCGCCGGCGTGATGGTCGTCCGAGAGGGCGGCTTCGCCCCGACCGTCTGGTATCCCGTCGCGCTCGCGGTGCTCGGGATCTGTATCGCCATCCTGCTCGGTGGCGGGCGAGTGATCGGGCGCCCGCCGCGGGGCGTGCTGCTCGCAGTCGTGACGCTCGCCCTCTTCATCTGCTGGAGCTTCGCGACGACCGCGTGGGCCACCGATGCCGACGCGGCCTTCGAGGGCTCCAACCGTGACCTGCTCTATGCACTCGTGTTCGGACTCCTTGCACTTTGGCCGGCGCGCAGCCGCTCGGTCTGGCCGGTCGTGCTCGGTGCGGTTGCGGTGTTTTCGATCGAAGGGGTCGTCACCGTCGAGCAGGCGGTGCACTCGGCCCAGATCTCGAACTTCCTGATCGGCACTCGCCTCTCCGAACCGCTCGGCTATCCGAACGCGACGGCCGCGCTCTACATGCTCGGCGCCTGGCTGATGCTCGGGTTCGCCTCGCGACCATGGCTGCCCGCGCCCGCCCGCGGGCTGGCATTCGGCCTCGCAGGGCTCGACCTCAGCCTCAACCTGCTGACGGAGAGCCGCGGCTCGGTCTTTACCTTGCCGCTGGTCGCGATCGTCTATTTGGTCCTCGTGCCGGGACGCATACGTTCACTGCTTGCGCTCGCGCTCGTCGGCCTTGGTTTCGGGCCCGTGGTCGAGCCGTTGCTGCGGGCGTTCCGGGCGACCGGTCAAGCCGAGCTCGCCGCCCGCATGAACCATGCGATCGTGCTCGCAGTCGTCTGGGCGCTCGTGCTCGCCGTCGCAGGCTGGCTCTTCGCGGCGCTCGACGACCGTCTCGAGTTCTCCCGCCGCGAGCTTCGGGCTACCGGAGCCATGCTGCTCGCGGCGGCCGTCGGCGGCCTCGGCTTCGCGCTCGAACGGTTCCGGCCCTGGGATCGCCTCGGCGCGGCGTGGCACAGCTTCCGCTATGGGAGCGAGCCCAGCGGGGCGGCCTCGCATTTCGGTGGCCTCGGCAGCAACCGCTACGACTTCTGGCGGGTCGGCCTGCTCGAGTTCCTCAGACATCCGCTCCGCGGGATCGGCACCGACAACTTCCTCGTCCCCTACTTGCAGCTCGGGCACAGTCGCGAACAGCCGATCTATCCGCATAGCCTCCTCGTCGATCTGCTTTCGCAGACGGGGGTGGTCGGCACCTCGCTGTTTGTGGGCTTCGTGGCGGCGAGCCTGTACGTGCCGCTGCGGATCCCGCCGGGACGCGCACGTGAAAGCGCCCGCATCCTGCTCGTCGGTGTCTCCGTGCTCTTCTTTCACGGGCTCGTCGACTGGCTCTGGGAGATGCCGGTGCTCGGCGTCGTCGGGATGGCGCTGCTCGGTGGCGCCTGTGCGCTGGCACCGCGCGGCGCCCCTGCGAGCGGCGGAGGCTCGAGACTCCGCCGAGCGGCTCTCGTCGCCACCGGGCTCGTCGCGGCGCTGATCGCTGCGGCCAGCTTCGCCCTCCCCTGGTTTGCCGCTCGCGATACCCAGCTCGCCGAGGCTGCCTGGAGATACACCCCCTCGACGTCCTTCGCGCTCCTGCGAAGCGCAGCACGCTTCGATCCGCTCGACGACGAGCCGGATGTGATCGCGGGTGCGATGGCGAGCCGCTTGCATCGCTATGCGACGATGCGCAGCGAGTTCGCCCTGGCGCTGGCACGTAACCCCCAGGACTGGTACGCCAACCTGGAGCTCGGGATCGCCGACTCGTTGACCGGCCATCACGCGCTCGCCGCCGCCGCGCTCGCACGCGCGCTGAGCCTCGACCCGCGCGACACCGTCGTGCGCGGTGTCGTGCACACCTTCCAGGTGGGCCGTCCGATAGACCCCGACGCTGTTGACGCGGCGTTCGCCGAAGGCGGCTAGAGCGGGGCTTTTCGGCATCTACGGCTCCTGACGGGACCAGGCCAAGGAGGGCTACGGACCTCGACCTATGGTGGGTGACGCGGCACCTGACGCTTGTCACACTGAGCCTGGTTCGACGGACGGATCAAGTTCAACAGACGGATTAACGAGCAAACGTCGGAAGAGAGTGAAAAACACATGAGACGAATCGTTCTTGGCGTTGTCATGACTTGCGCCCTTGTGTTCGCAGGCGCCGCACTCGCGACCGGTAACGGGCCGTCGAGTTCCGTCTACAGCAATCACGGCATGCACGTTCAGACTTCGATCCCGAGCTGCTCGAACTCCAGCTCCAGCTCGAACTCAAGTTCCAGCTCCAGCTCCAGCAGCTCGTGCTGTGCCTCCGCCAGCAGCAGCTCGTCCTCTTTGTGCTGCTCCAAGACGACCAACGGCGTCACCAGCGCAAGCTGCGTTCCTGCCCCGTCGTCGTCGCTGCCCTTCACCGGCCTCGACCTTGGGCTCTTCACCGTGGCCGGGGTTGCCTTGCTCGGTGTCGGCTTCACTCTCCGGCGCCTGACGCGCCGGCAGCAGTAAGCATCGGAGCGCGAAGCGTGCCGCTCGTCCTGTCTGCGCGAAGGCAGCTGCGAGCGCGCACGCGCGCCCGGATCGCCGCGCAGGCGCCGCTTGGGTGTCGAGTCCTCCTCGGCCGCGCTCGAGCGGGAGACGCGTTGTTGCACTCGGGCTCAAGAAACTGGTTCTCCGCGCCGATGAGACAGACGTGTTACTACGAGCGCCCCAAATCGAGGCCCGTAGGCCCGTGGTCTCTGACCCGGAGTTGCAGCAGGCCGCCCAGGAGTTCGCGGTGAACGAGCACTCCGACATGCGCGACTTTCTCGCCTTGCTGCGGCGCCATCTCTTCCTCATCGCGGCGATTGCGCTGCTTACGGGGGTCGCAACCTACTTCGTCACCGTTCGCGAGCCGGCGGTGTACACATCGAACACGACCCTTCTCTATTCCGAGGGGCAGAGCGTGTACACGCAGGGGACGAGTGCCGCCGAGGATCCTGCGCGGGCGGTCGCCACGATCGTGGGGATCAGCACCTCGAGCGACGTGCTCGCTCCTGTCGCCGCCCGCCTCGGGACGACGGTCGGTGCGCTCCAGCAAGCGCTCGTCATCAGCGACGACCCCAACTCCGACATCCTCGGCATCTCGGCCACCGCCCCCACCCCGGCGCGTGCCGCCGTGCTCGCACGCGCAGACGCCCAGGCGTTGATCAGCTACACCGCCGTCGGTGAGAAAACCCTGCTCAGGGCGCAGGCTGTCTCGCTGCAGCAGCAGCTTCAGGCCTTCAGCGGCGAGACCGCCCCCAGCGATGTCGCCGCCGCGGCTGACGTGCGCAGTCAACTCGCCGAGACGCAGGCAGAGCTCGCGATCGCAAGCTCTCCACTCTCCGTGCTTACGCCCGCAGTCGTTCCCGGATCGCCCACCTCGCCGCATCCGACTCGTGATGCGGCGATCGGGCTCGTCGTCGGGCTCCTGCTCGGGGTGATGTTCGGCGCGCTCCGCGACCGTCTCGATCGGCGGATCCGCGGCTTCGACGAGATTCACACGCTGTATCGGGCGCCCATGCTCGGTGTCGTGCCCTTCATGAAGGGACGCCGACTGAGCCGCTCGCAGATGCTCGCGGACTTCTCCGGCGCAGGGCCGTTGGCGGACGCGTACCGCACGATCCGCACGAACCTGGCGATCCTCAAGCTCAACAGCAGCGACACCGCAGTGATCGTCGTCACGTCGGCAACGGCCGAGGAGGGCAAGAGCGCCGTCGCCGCGAACCTTTCGCATTCGCTCGCGGTGATGGGCAAGAAGGTGCTCGTCGTCTCCGCGGATCTCCACAATCCAACGCTCCACGAGTACTTCGATGACGTGCAGGACGGTGGCGCGGCGCTCCCCACCCCCGGAGCGAACGGCAACTCCGCGAGGCTGCTCAAGTGGGTGCCACCGAACCCGCGCGCCGGGCTCGTCCAGGTGCTCGCCGGTCAACGCTCTGTCAGCAACGCGGCGCGGCTGATCCCACTGAACCCCCGCGAGCGTGCGAGCGGCGGCTCGCTCGAGTTGATCGCGGATGCGAGCACCTTCTTCGACCCCTCGGTGCTTCTCAGCTCGGAGGCGATGCTCGCCTTCTTGGACGAGGCACGCCGACAGTACGACATCATCGTGCTCGACACGCCGCCGCTGCTTGCCAACGCCGACGCGACGCTGCTCGCTCAGGAGGCGACCGCAGTCGTCCTGGTCGCGCGGCTCGACCAGGTGACGAAGAATCAGGCTCGCAGAGCCGCGCAGGTGCTTGCCGCCACCGGCATCACGCCCACGGGCGTGATCGTTACCGGCGACACCGACGAGCCGACCTACGGGTACGGCTACCGCTTCGAAGATGAGACGCGAGGCGCGGTCACCGACGGTGGCCCGGTCCGGCTGGCCACCTAGCTCCGGAGAGGCCGTTCCAGTGGCAGGGCGGGCGATCGTTGACGCCCGCGGTTCGACACGGAGTTGCTGTCGGCGTCTCGGCGCGGGCGCCATGCGGTCCGTCCGCAAGCTCGAGCCCCATTTCGGCCCGCGGGGCAACGCGGGTTCTGCAAGGCACGCATGCCGCGCACGTTCGCGGTCCGCATCAGTGCGGGGCGTCGCGGGCCGCGCCGGGGCAACAGGGGCTGCTCTCAAGGTTCCACCGGGCGCGCCGATAGCCACAGTGATGTCGGTCTATCCCGTCCCCCAGCAGTCGCCCCAGGCGACCCAGGAGCCTCCTGCCGCGCATCTGTCGCAGGCCGACGCGCAAAACGCGATCGCCCGGACGCACGTCTCGCGTATCCAGCGGCTCGGGCGCGTCATCCTGATCTGGGTCGTCGCCTACGCCTCGCTCCGCTTCTGGTCACACGTGCTCCCGACGCTCGCGCAGGCTTCGCTCGTCACCGTGCTCTGGTTGGCCGTGAGCCACCGTGTTGCCCAGGCCTTCCGCTCGATGACCTTCGCCGTCGGCGCCGTCAGCGTCGCCGCGAGCAGCTCGGTCGGCGCGGCGGGCCTGATCGCGATCATCGGCTTCTGGGTGCCCGAGTTCGAAATCAAACGAACCCCACTGGCGGTCGCCACGCTCAGCGTTTTTGCCGCCGCGGCGGTCTGGGATGTGATCGCCAGACGTACGACGCGCCCGCCCGCGCGCGTGCTTATCGCGGGCGGCGGAAACCCGGCCGCGCGCCTGCTCGATGATCTCGAGCGTGACCCCTCAGCACGGATCGAGGTGATCGGGATCGTCGATGACGTTCGCGACGAGGCGCTGGCGCAGCGGGTGCCCTACGCAGGCAAGCTCGGCAGCCTCTCGGAGACCGTGCGCCGTCTTTCACCCGATGTCGTCGTCGTCGCTGTCCCGCGCGGGCGACCCCAGGTATTCGCGCAGCTGCTCGCTGCGGCCGACGCCGGCTTCCAGGTTGTCGGGCTCCCGGAGGTGTACGAGTTCGTCTTCGGGCGACTCCCGGTGCAGGAGCTGACGTCGGCCTGGTTCATGAGTGTCCTCCACGCCTACAACCGCCCGAGCAATCGCCTGCTCAAGCGCAGCTTCGATGTCGTTGTCGCGCTCGTCGGGCTCGTGGTCGCGCTGCCGCTGATCCCCGTGATCGTCCTTGTCGTCGCCCGCACCGAAGGCCCGTTGCTCTACCGTCAGCAACGGCTCGGTGAACACGGGAAGCTCTTCTGGATGCTCAAGTTTCGCTCGATGCGCACCGACGCCGAGGCCTCGGGAGAGGCGCGTTGGGCGGCCACCAACGACCCAAGGGTGATCCCCGGCGGGCGTCTGCTCCGTCTGCTCCGCTTCGACGAGCTTCCGCAGCTCTGGAACGTGCTGCGCGGCGAGATGTCGATCGTCGGCCCGCGCCCCGAGCGACCCGAGTTCATCGCGCATCTCGAGGCGGAGGTGCCGTTCTGGACGCAACGCCATCTGCTGAAGCCCGGGATCACGGGCTGGGCTCAGATCCGTGCCGGCTACGCCGCCGATGCGCTCGGGACGGTCGAGAAGCTCTCTTACGACCTCTGGTACCTCCGTCATCGCAGCGTGCTCCTCGACTCGATCATCTGCATGAAGACGCTTCCGCGGATGCTCACCTTCCGCGGCGCCCGGTAGGCAGAGGCGGTCGAGAGGCGTGTTCGCGCGCACGGCGCGAGCGCGGCGCGACCCGCGCGGCTACCCCGGCACGGCGGCAAGAGCCTCGAGCAGGCGCTGCCCGTTCCCTCGCGACCGAGAGTACGCTGGCCGGCGCCCGCGTCAGATGCGACTGAGACCGTGAGGGCCGGCGTCTCCGGTTCCGGCCGTGCCCCGGGCGAGCGCGAGCGCCGCGGGCGTGCAACCCGCCTCGGCGCGCTGCTTGCGGCGCTCCTGCTCGTCGGCACCTGGCGTCGGCGTAGCTCGGTTCGCAACAGAACGACGCCGTGGCCGGTCACTCCCGAACCGGAGCCCACCCGTCTCGAGACCCCGGGGCCTCCGCCCGACCACGACCATCGGCGAGTCGTACTGCTGCTTGCCGGACTGAGCGTCATCTTCGTGAGCGCGGCCGTTGCGCTCGTCGTGCTCCTGGTTCGCTCGGCGACGAGCCCAACGGTCTCGACCGCGGTCTCCCCGCCCGTGTCCCCGAGCAGTTACACGCTGCCCCGCGGGGCAACGCTCGTCTCGGACTCCGCCGGTCTCGCGAGTGCGCTCGCGGCAGGGGCGACCGCGGTCGTGCTCGCAGACGGCGTCTACAGCGCCTCGAGCCCCTTCCTCGACGAGGACAGCACGAGCCTCTATGCGGAGCATCTCGGGGCCGCCGTGCTGACGGCGGGCCTTGTGGTCGGAGGTTCTGCGGGCGTGGGTGGCGCGGTCATCCAGGGGCTTGCGTTCGACGTGACCGACCCAGCCGCGACGTTTCAGGACAGCGAACTCAACGTCTGGGGTGCGAGCGGTGCCGGCACCCAGGTGCTCGACTCGACCTTCGAAGGAAATCGCACGATCGCCGTCGGGCTCCTCGCCTCGAACCCGAGTGGGCTCGTGGCAGAACGGTTGAGCTTCACAGACTTCACCGACGACGCCCTTCGTGCGAGCGACAACGTCCCGGTTGCCTATGGTGCTTCGACGCCGCTGATTGAGTCGATCAGCGACATCGCCGTCAACGGAGTGAGCCGAGGTACCCCGGGCGCCTCGAACGGGACGGGGGAGGCTGGGCTCTGGATCGGCGAGCCGGTTGCGCAGGGGGTGCGACGCATCGCGATTCGCAACTGCGCCTGGTCCGGGATCGAGACGGCCAACAACGCGTGGAACACGACCTTCTCGGATCTCGACATCGACATGAGCGGAGGGGAGGCGGCGGCGGGCGTGGGTGTCTACCTCGAGCACTTTTCGATCAACGATGTGTTCACGAACTTCCTGATCAGGGGCGCGCGCGACGGGTTCAACGCCGAATGGAACGACGGCACGGCCGGCGGCGAGGCGGCGCAGCGCGACACGATCGAGAACGGGACGATCGATGCCAGCGGCTGGACGCTCGGCGGCCCCACCGTCGGTGTGTATCTGGATGCAGGTACGAGCACGACGACGATTCTCAACGTCACCTTCGCGGCACAGACGCTCGCCGCAATCGACGCGTACGAGAACATCGGCGTCAACACGTTCAATGGGAACGCGTTCAAGCTTGCGCCCGGCGCCGTCGCGCTCAGCACCGGCCGTTACTGAGCATCGGCGGCCTTACGTGCCCGTGCCGCGGCCCGGTCCGCGGGCTCTCAGCCAGCGTCTCGCCGAGCGTGGCCGCGGTGGCGGCACGCTGCCCGCGACGATCGCCGAGGGCACCTCGTCGGTCAGCCAGCGGGCGAGCCGGGGATCGCGGAGCCCTGCAAGCGCAGCGCCGATCGAGCTGCCACGGTCACCTGCACGGTGGGTGTCGGTCGCGAGCAGGTGGGCCAGACCCTCCGAGACCAGCGCTTTCGCGGCTCGCGCTGCAGCCGGCCCGAACCTCCCCACGAGCGAGCCGGCAGTGACCTGCAGCAGGATGCCGTTTCGTGTGAGCTCGGCGAGCAGGCGCGGTGAGTTCTGAACCGCGATGCTGCGCTCGGGGTGCGCGAGCACGACCGTGAAGCCGAGCGCGTGCACGTCGTCGAGCCGTTGGCTCATGTCGAGCGGCCAACCGAACAGCGGAGCCTCGACAAGCACGTGGTTCGGGCTGCCACCGAGGCCGAACGCCCAGAGCTCGGCCGGCGAGAGCAGCCCGAGACGCTCGACCGCGATTTCCGCCCCCGGCAGCACCGTGACCTCGAGCCCGGCCTCGGCCCACGCCGCACGCACGGCATGAACGCCCTCGGCCATCGCCATCGGGGTCGTCGGGTAGTCGTCCCGGACATGTGGAGTCGCCGCGATCGCCGTGATCCCGCTCGCCTCTGCTTCGCGGGCGATCGCGATGCTCGCCGCCATATCCGTCGCCCCGTCGTCGATTTCGGGCAGGACATGCGCGTGAAGATCGATCATTCGGCCGCACCCGAAGCCACCCGCGCAGTTGCCTCTGACTGAGGGACCGCCGCCGCTGGGCCGGCTCGCGGGCGAATCCCTCGTGCTAGGGGCGAGTCGCGGGGCGCATACGTCGATGCTCGGGTTGTGGCACCCCTGCGGACCCTGGCCGATTGCTCGCGCGCCGTCAAGACGCTATGTCTTTTCGTTCTCGCGCTTGCGATCCTTCTCCCCGCTTCGCGCGCCGGCGCGGCGACCTCGGTTGCGCAGCGCGCCCTGCTCGCGGCTCGCACGACGAGCTCGATGCGATTGGCTCGCGCGACGCGCACGAGCGACGCCGGGCTCGCGGGGCTCGTTCCGGCCGCCGCTGCAGTGACGACGAGCGCGGTCGCGGCGCCAATTCCGCCGAGCACCTACGCCGTCCCTGCCGGCGCCGAGCATGTCTCCTCCTCCGCTGGCCTTCTCGCCGCGCTTGCTGCCGGCACTCCGGCGGTCGTGCTCGCGAATGGCGTGTATACGAACCCGACACCGTTCGACGACCCCGGTACGACGAGCATCTTTGCCCAGAACCTCGGGGGCGCCGTGTTCGCTGCCGGGCTGATCGTCGGTGGCAACGGTGGCCAAGGCGGCGCCGTGATCCAGGGGCTCGACTTCGACATCTCGAACCCGGGCGCCGTCTTTCAGGGAGCGGCGCTCGACCTCTGGGGCGCCGCCGCCGCGGACACGCAGGTGCTCGACTCGGTGTTCGACGGCAACGGCGTGATCGCAGTCGGCCTGCTCGACTACGACCCTCAGGGCCTCGTCGCGGCGCGGCTCGTGTTCAGCAGCTTCACCGACGAGGGGCTGCGGGCCAGCGACAATGTCCAGGTCGCGTACGGGGCACCGACGCCGGTCATCGGCTCGATCAGCGACATTACGGTCACCGGTATCGGGCGAAGCACTCCGGGTTCGTCGAACGGCACCGCCGAGGCCGGGCTCTGGATCGGTGAACCTGTCGCCGACGGTGTCACACGGGTCAAGATCCGCAATGTCGCCTGGTCGGGTATCGAGATCTGCAACAACGTCTGGAACACGACCTTCAGCGATCTCGACATCAACATGACGGGCTCCGAGGCCCATGCGGGCGTTGGTGTCTACCTCGAGCACTACAGCCGAAACCTCGTGTTCAACCAGTTCCAGATGGCCGGTGTTGCCGCCGGGTTCAACGCCGAGTGGGACGACGGCGTGACGGGCAATGCTGCCGCGCACGACACGACGATCGAGAACGGCACGATCAACGCCGCCGGTTGGGCGAGCGGCAACACCGTCGGCCTCTATCTCGACCAGGGCACCGAGTCGACCACGGTCACGAACGTCGCTTTCGAGAATCAGAACTGGGCGGCGATCGGCGCCTACCGGACGATCGGGACGAACGCGTATGCCGGTAACAGCTACACCCTCGCCGCAGACGTGCCCGACCTCTCCTCCGCACACCTCTAAGCGCGGGCCCTACGCTTCGGGTGAACGGCAGGCGCAGGCGCTAAGCTGCCCGCCACTCGGGGCGAGCGCGAGGAGCATCACGCCGCACCTGAGCCCCGCGCGAGCCCAGACGAGGAGCGACCCAGTGACGGCATCTCGAGAGGGCAGCACGGACGGCGCTACGACCCCGAGTTCGCTGCGGCGGCCGCGCCTCCTCATCGTCGTCACGCTCGCCGAGGTCGGCGGCGCCCAGTCCTACGTGGCGCAGCTTCTCCCCGCGCTGCTCGCCGAGTTCGACATAGCCGTCGCCGCTCACGGCGACGGGCCTCTTCGTGACTGCTGCGCGAGCCTTGGGGTCACGTTCGTTCCGCTCGTCCACGTCAGACGGGCGCTCTCGGCACGCGAGGATCCGCTCGGCCTCCTCGAGCTCGTGCGTCTCTTCAGGACGCTTCGGCCCGACATCGTGCATCTCAACAGCTCAAAGGCGGGGATACTCGGCCGGCTCGCCGCTGTCCCGGCGCGCGTTCCCGCCCGCGTCTTCACTGCCCACGGGTGGGCATTCAAGGCCACGAGCGGCCTCTCGGCGAAAATCTACCTCTGGGCCGATCGCCTGGCGCGCCGCCTGACGACAACCGTAATCTGCGTCTCGGAAACGGAGCTCAGCGCCGGCCTCGCCGCTCACACCTGCCGCGCCGGACAGACGGTCGTGATCCCGAACGCGGTCGATGTCGCCTCGTTCGCCGTCCCCGAACGGCGCCGCGAGCCACCTGTCGGGCTCGTCAGCGTCGGACGGCTCGCCGAGCCGAAGGATTTCTCGACGCTCATTGCTGCGGCCGCGCTACTGCCCGCGAGCCCCTCGGTGCACGTGCGGATCGTCGGCGGCGGACCGCTGCGCGCACAGCTCGAGAGCGAGATCGCCGCGCACGCTTCGCAGCACACGATCGAGCTCGTCGGCGAAGTCTCGGCGATCCGTCCCGAACTCGAGCGTGCCGATATCTTCGTGCTCTCGAGTCACTCCGAGGGCATGCCGATCTCGGTACTCGAAGCGATGGCGTCCGGACTACCCGTCGTTGCCTCTGCCGTGGGCGGGTTGCACGAAGTCGTCGTCGAGGGCGAGACCGGGACGCTCGTGCCGCCCGGGGATCCGGCCGCGCTCGCGCGCGCGCTCGAGCCGCTCATCCGCGAGGCAGCGCTGCGCGCCCGGATCGGCGCCCAGGGGCGCGCGAGAGCCGAGGAGAGGTTCGACCTGCCGCACTTCCGAGCAGCGCACGTCGCGCTCTATCGCTCGCTGCTCTCGCGCTGAGAAGCGCTAGCGGGGGCGAGCGAGCGGCCGCTGATGCTTTGCGAGCAGCTGCAGCCGGCGCGCGGCGAGGAGCGCTCTCCCTGCGAGCCCGCCCGTGGCGACGACGAGCTCGTAGCCCGGCTCGCACTCGAGCCGCAGATGATCCTTCGCCGCTCCATGGCCCATCGTGTCGAGCTCATGCATTCCGTCGGCGAAGGCCTGCCGGACGAGCTCCACGAATACGAGCTCCCCGGGCCGTCCGGCGGCAAAGCTCGTGTCTCGTCCCGCGTAGTAGGTCGTGCGTCGCAGGCCCGAATCCAGCCACAGCGTCGCCGCAACGGGACGTTCACCGATCAGTGCGAGCAGGATTCCGGAGGGGAGTGCCGCCGCGAGTCGTGCGTCGATCCGCAACCCGGCGTCGGTGTGGAGCCAGCTGTGCGACTCACCTGCGGGCCACTGGCTCATATGCATCGCACGCAGCGTCTCCATCCCGTCGGCCACCGAGACGCGCTCGAAGCGGAGTGGGCCGAGGGCGGCGAGGTCACGCTGGGCGCGCTTGAGGTTGCGACGTCCGCCGCGCGACCAGCTCGAGAGCCACGCTTCGAAGCTCGTTTCGCCGAGCGCCAGGCGGTAGCGGACGAAACGGCGCCAGGCGCGGTAGTCGAGCCCGAGCTCAGCGCAGGCCGCGGTCGCACCGGCGAGGCCTTCGGCGCCGGGAGTGAGATGCGGTATGAGCACCGCCCGGACATCGGAATCCGTGGCCACGACGTCGAGCACCCTGGTCCAGGCTGCTTGCGCGGCCGAGCGGCTGGCGACAAGCTCCCCGGCGACGAGCACGCGGCCGGGAAGGCTGTAGGCGATCGTTCCACGACGCACCCAGGGCGCCACCGCGACGAGCTCGTCCCCCTCCTCCACGACAACGACGAACGTGTGTGCCGACTGCTCGTGCTCCTCGAGCCAGCCGCGGTAGAGCGCAGGCCCGGTGAAGGGCGAGGCGGAGACGTCACGCTGCAGCGCCGCCCACCGCGAGTCGAGCGCCTCCAGTCCGACTTCGCTGGTGATTATGCGCGCGCGCGGGTTCGTCGCCCGGGCCTCGCGGGGCGCCGGGGGGAACGTCTCCAGTCGCGACGAAGCGGGGTCGGAGGCGCCCAGAGAGCGGGAAGACGCGGCGCGCACCGTCACCTGAGTCCTGGAGACGTCACGGACCTCCACGCTACCGCCGGCACCTGCGCCGGGCGCCCCCCGAAAGAGCGCCCCTGACCCATCCTTTTGAACGGTTCGGCGTCTCCCGGCAAGGCGCTTGAAAGGCTCCCCGCGCCCGCTCCTCCCTCAAGAATGGGGCTGACGCGGCCGATGTCGTCACCATGAGTACCGTCTGCGGTCGGAGGGCCGCGCCATGAGCATCTCCGGACGCCTCTTCGTCCCTGCGCGTCGCTCGGATGAGCCTCGGCGCGCGCGGAAACGGCGTGACCTCGCGCTCTTCGTCTGCGCACCCCTCGTCTGCCTCGCCGTCGCTGCCGAGCTTCCCGGCAAGCTCGAAACACTGAGCCACACCAAGCTCGTGCTCGTGCCCGCCGCGTCGATCCTCCTGATCGGGATCGGCTGGCTCGCGGTCGTGCGTCCGTTTGCCGCCTTCGTTCTGGCCGTCGCGCTGATCGGCATCGTCCGTATCGAACCGGCGCCTGTCGACGCCGTCTTCGCGGTATTGATGGTCGCGAGCATCGTGCTCCGCCACGTGCGCCCGCGGGTGCCGGGCTTCGTCGCCGTGCCGTTGATCGTGTTTGCGCTGCTGAGTCTGCTCTCGATGACGAACGTGGTCGACTTTCATCGGGCGATCACCTTTGAGGGGATCACGCTCTACCTGCTCGGCCTCGGAGTTTGGCTCTCGTGGGTCTTCACCGACGCCCGTTGGGTCAGCGCCGGCTGCAAGACCTACATCATCGTCTCCGCTGTCAGCGCGGCGGTCGGGGTGCTCGCGCTCTACGTGCCGTTCCCGGGCGCACATCTGTTCGTGTACCAGCACTCCCGTGCCGAGGGGCTGCTCAAGGACCCGAACGTGTACTCCGCCTTCCTCGTCCCGGCGGCAGTGATCGTGCTCGAAGAAGTGATGAGTCCGCGTCTTCTCGCCTGGAGGCGGAGCGTGCTCGTCTTTCTGTTCGTTCTGATCTCGGGCGGCGTCGTCGTCGCCTATTCGCGTGCGGCCTGGCTCAACATGGCGCTCGCGATCTCGACGTTGTTGATCGTGCAGGCGAGTCGTCGCGGAGGCTTGCGTCGTGCGATGCGCGGGGTGGCGCTGCTCGTCGTGAGCGGCATCGCCGGGTTCGCGATGTTGGTCGTAACCGGTTCGCTCGGGTTCCTCGAGGACCGCTCGCACCTTCAGGCCTACGACACCCAGCGGTTCAGCAACCAGTCCTCGGCGTTCTCGCGCATGACCGATCATCTGTTCGGTTACGGCCCGGGTCAGACCGACGTGCTGCTCCCGCTTTCAGCGCACTCGACCTTCGTACGCGCGGCATTCGAGGAGGGGCTCCTGGGGCTGGTCTCGATCACTCTCGTCCTCGGAGGGACGCTCGTTGCCGCCTGGCTGCTCGCTCGGCGGCGGGTCGATGTCCACGGCGTCGGTACCGCGGCTCTCCTCGGGATCTGGCTCGGGCAGGTTGTCAATAGCTTCTTCATCGACACGCTGCACTGGCGCCACCTTTGGTTTCTCGCGGGCCTGATCTGGTGTGGGTATGCGATGGGGGCTCAGCGGAAGCAGCCGAGTCTTCCGGCCCGTCGCTGAGGGGCAGGCGTGCTCTCGGCGGATGTCAGCTGCTCCCGCGTCGTGGCGTTCGCGGGCTCTCGGGTCGTCGCGACGAGCTGCGGCGATCTCCACCGCCGTCGACGCGGCCACTCCGGGCGCGCACAGGTGAGGCCAGCGTGACCGCGTTCAACGACGAGGCGCTGACGGCGCCGGACGCCACCCCCGAGCTCGGCGGGGCCAATGCGGTCGCCCGACGCTCGTTCCACCTCCTGTTCGCGAACGTCGTCAGTGCCGCCGGGTTTCTCGTGGGTACGCTCGTGCTCGCGCGCTCCCTCGGACCGTCCGGGCGCGGCGTGATCGCGTTCTTCACGGTCAGCGCGCTCATCGGCTCGCGTCTGGTCGGCATGGGTGTCACCGATGCGACGGCCGTGCTCGCAGCACGGTGGCCTGAACGCCGCGCGACAGTGCTCGGCACGACGGTTGGCGTCACGCTCGTACAAGGCGTCGTCGGCGGTGGGCTGGTGGCCGGCGCGCTTGCGCTCATGCACGGATTCATTTCGCGCGAGATCACCACCACCGTCCTGCTCGCGCTTGCTGGCGGAATCGCGGCGAACACCCTTACCGGCACTGCCGCCGGGTACCTCCGCGGCTGCGGCCGGCTGACCTCGCTCGCGGTGATCACCGCCTCGCTCGGCTGGACGTATGCGGTTGGCTACATCGCTCTCTGGCTCGTCTCCGGGCTGACCGTCCTCTCGGCCGCGCTCGCCTGGGTCGGCTTCTCGCTCGTGATCTCGATCGCGGCTCTCGCGACTGCAGTCCGCGTCGGGGGAATCGCCGCCGTCGATTTGCCGATCGCCAGAGAGGCGCTCTCGTTCGGACGCCGCGCCTGGGTCGGTTCCTTCGCGGAGCTGATGAACGCCCGCGCCGACCAGGTGATCATGGGCTACATCACGACCACGACGGTGCTCGGGTACTACGCGATCGCCGTCAACGTCGCCGAGGTGCTCCTCTACCTCCCCTACGCGACCTCGACGGCGCTGCTCCCGTCGGTTCTCCGAGCGCGTCGTGACCTGGTCGCCGCGCAGACCCTTGTCGTCTTCAGGCGTTTGCTGCTCCTCACGAGCGCCAGTTCGCTCGCGGCACTTGCGATCGGCGCGCCACTGATCCCGGTTCTCTACGGCGCGGCCTTCGACCACTCGGTTGTGCCATTCGTGCTGCTCGTGCCGGGCGCGATCGGCTTTGCCGCGCTCACCGTCTTCGAGACCGCCCTGCTCGCGATCGGGTCGCCCGGGCGGGCGTCCGCCTCGATGGCGGTCGCGCTCGTCGTCGGCGTCGTACTCGACTTCGCGCTCGTCCCTCGCTTCGCCGCCGACGGCGCTGCAGCCGCTGCCACCGCTGCGTTCTTCGCGAGTGGCCTGGCCGCGATCGTGCTCTTCCACCGTCGGAACCCGTTCCCGTGGCGCGAGGCGGTGCCGGGCGGGTCGGATGTGCGCGCGATGTTCGACCTCGCCCGCTCGGCGTCGGTGCGCTTCTGGGACTCGCGCCGCGGGCCCGGAGACGCCGGGCTCACCCCGCCGCCTGCTGTCGGCGAAGCGGATAACCACCTCGAGGGAAGGAGCGGTCGTGGCTCCGACCCGCTGGACCTCCCGGCGACCCGCCGTTAGCGGGCAGCGCCGCACGGGGCCTCGACTTTTTGGGCGGGATGCCGATGATGCGAACGTGGGTCACCCGAGCCGTATCTCGCCCAACGAGGCTGCCTGCAGCTGCCCATCGGGGCCGTTGGGCGATGCCCCGCGTCTCGAGCGACGCTCGCAGGCCGGCCCACGCATTGTTCGCATCGCCAGCGCGCTCAGGCGCAGGACGACTGCACCAGCAGGAGAGGAGTTCGCGCTCCACTCTCGGACCTACTACCGCGCCCGGGCAACCTACGAGCGCGACCGCCTTCGGCGCTTGCGAGCGCAGGTCGACGCGCCACTCTCGGCGGGCGTACGCGTGCTCGGCTACCACCGCATCGCCTCCGGTGACGTGCTCGGCGTCGCGCCCGACGACTTCCGCCGCCAGCTCGAACGCATACTCGAGGCGGGGGCGGCACCGGTGTCGCTCAGCCAGGCTTTGACCCTGCTCGAGTCGGAGACTCCGGTCGCGCGACCGTACTTCGCGGTCAGTCTGGACGACGGTTACCGTGACAACATCGAGCTTGGGCTGCCGATCCTCGAGGAGCTCGGAGTCCCGGCCTCGATCTTCCTCGTGAGCGGAATCGTCGCCGGACGCGAAGGATTCCACTGGTATCGGCGTGCGCAGGCTGAGGCGATCACCTGGGATGAGGCACGTTCGCTGCGTGGCCATCCGCTGTGCGACTTCCAGGTTCACGGTAGCCGGCATCGCCGCCTGACCGCCCTGGGGGCTGCCGCCCTACGAGACGAGATCGTCGGCGCGAAGGCCGAGATCGAGCATGAGCTCGGGCTGCCGACCAGCCTCTTCTGCTACGCGGGCGGGGTGTTCGGCCCCCGCGAGCGCAAGCTCGTCAAGGACGCCGGCTACCGTGCCGCGCTGACAACGTTCCCCGGGGTCAATCAGGCCGGCGCAGACCTCTTCGCGCTCCGACGCTTGGTCGTGAGCTGGTCGGATGGTGTCGGCGGCTTCGAGCTCAAGCTCGCGGGCGGTAGCTATGACGAGAGCACGCTCGAGCGCTGGGTACGCCGGCGGCGAGGCCGTGACGGCGCCACGCAGGCCCCGCTCGCGCCGGCTCCGGGGACGGCCGCCGCCGCGCCGAGGGTACGGCGCGCCCGCGGTGTCGGCAAGGTGAGCGCGTGAGCAGCACCCGCGAGGCACGCGCGGCGTTCGAAGCCACGATCTTCGCCGGGGTGCTGGAGACACCGCTCAGCTCGAGCGGCCCGCGGACAAACGCGACCGCGGGAGCGCCCGTCGAGGCCAAACACGTGATCTTCTCCGACCGCACGACCGAGATCGGAATCTGGGAGGTGACACCCGGCACATTTCCGGCGCGCAAAGTTGGAGTCTGCGAGCTGATGCACTTCGTCGCGGGTGCAGGCACGATCGCTGACGAGCGGGGGCTCACCGAGATCGGGCCCGGTGTCGTGATGTTCACGCCGGACGGATGGAGCGGCACCTGGGAGGTACGTGAGACGGTGCGGAAGGTCTACGTCCTCCACCGCACCCAGTCTCGACCGGTGCAGCTCGCGCGCCTTCTCGCGGAGCGCCTTCGACGCCTCAAACCTCAGGCTCGGGCGCCGATCAACTCTCGCGAATGAACGAGTCCGCCATCGCGAGTCCCGGCACCGGCGAGGTGCGCCCGAGAAGCGTCGAATACCGCACGCTTACCGAGCGAACGGCCTTCATCCGGCTCGCCGGCTCATGGGATGCGCTCGTGCTTGCCGCGCAGCGCCCGAGCCCCTTCCTCCTCCACGGCTGGCTCGATCAGTGGTGGAAGCATCACGGCGAACAGACCCGCATGTGGGTCGAGGCGGCGTTTGTCGACGGCGAGCTCGTAGCCGCACTGCCGCTGGAGCTCACGCGTCCCCTGCCCGGGGTCCGTGCGGCATCGTTCATGGGCCGAACGCACGCGATCCTCGGTGACGTGCTCGTGCAACCGGCGTTCGAACAGTCCGTCGTGCCAGCCCTGCTCGCTCGCGCGGCGGCGGCCGGTGTCGACTACGTCGACTTCTTCGGCGTACCGCAGCCGAGTGTCATCGGTAGGTCCGCGTCCGCGCGGAAGCTTCCTGCCTACGAGCGCCTAGCCGCTCCCGTGCTCGACCTCGCGGCCGGCTGGGACGTGGTCTACAAGGAGAAGACATCCTCCAAGCGCCGAAACCTGCACAGGCGTCGGCGCAGGCAGCTGGAAGAGCTCGGGCAGGTCGAGATCACGGTGCACCGGACTGCCGAAGAACTCGCGGCTGTGCTCGACGACGCGTTCGTGCTGCACGACCTGCGCTGGAGCGGCCGCCGCGACGGCTCCGAGTTCACGACGCCGGTCGGACGACGCTTCAACCAGGACGTCACCGAAGCGCTCGCCGCCGATGACGTCGCGAGGATCTTGATGCTCCGGATCGACGGGAAGCCGGCCGCGTTTCTCTACTACTTCATGCTCGCCTCGCGAATGTACGTCTACCGGCTTGCCTTCGACCCGGCCCTCTCCAAGTACTCCCCGGGAGTACTGACGACACTCGCAGCGATCGAAGCCGCCGCGGGCGAGGGCGCGCAACGCGTCGAGTACCTCGGTGGTGATGAGCGGTACAAGGTCGAGCTTTCCGACGGCACCGAGTCGCTCGTCCAGCGGTTGGGGTTGGCGCGCAACCTGCGCGGCCGCGCCGCTATCGCCGTCGCGGTCGGCGCGCTCAACCTCCGCTTGCGTCTTAAGCGCTCCGAGCGCCTCCACGCCGTCTACCTCAACGGTCTCGGCTCGCTGCGACAGAAGGCGGCCCGATCCGAATGAGCCGCATGCTTCTCCTGAGGGCCTTTGCCCCTGCATGTTACGACAGTCACGACCACCCCTGTTTGGAGGGATGACATGAGCCAGAACCAGACCGTGCAGGCCGGGAGCGCGTCCGAGGGCGAGGAGCCGGCAGAACTCTCGGTCTCGACGCCGCGGTCGTTCACCCACGACCTCGACCCGGAGCTGTTCACGCCTGACCGTCTCGACTTCCTGACGCGCGAGGCAGAAAAGCGTGGCCGCCTCAAGGTGCAGCTCGCCGATCCCGGCCGGGAGCGTCCCGGTAACGAGCCGATCTACACCGAGCCGCGCTACCCAACGGTCGAGGACGCGAGGCAGAGGGCCATCCAGTACCGGATCATGGGCGTCGCGGAGTGGGGAGGGCCCGAGTACCGCGCTTGTCGGGAGCGGATCTTCGAACTCGCTGGCCCCCCGGCTCGCTACGGACGGATCGCGACCGAGAGCGTGGTCCGCATCTTCTCTCCCGGCGCGGTTGTCGCTCTCCACGGCGATCCCGACCTCAAGCTCGTCTGCGGTATCAGCGGCCACACCGTCTGGCACGTGCGCGAGCCTGCAGAGATGAACACCTACCAGCACGAGAACCTGCTGCGCGGTGAGTTCTTCCTCCGCTGGTGGGAGACCCCCGAGCAGCAGCTCCCGATCCCGCCTGGGGCCGGAGCGTTTGTTCCCTCCCGCTGGGCGCACTGGCTTTCGCACCCGTGCAACGAGCCGATCATCAGCTTCGAGATGGGCTTCTGGACCGTCGACTCGGTCCGTGAGCGCAAGGTCTACGACGTCAACTGGGGGCTACGGAAGCTGGGTCTCGACCCGACCGGCCCTGGCATCGATGCGCGCAGCGACCACCTCAAGTGCCAGCTGTTCGACCTCGTCTGCCTGGCGAGGCGGCGCGGGCTGCAGTACCGGGGCATTGGATAAGCGTCCCGCTCACGTCGATGCACTCGTGCTCGACCTCGACACGCGCGCAGGGCTCGCGATCGCCCGCTCGCTCGGACGCGGCGGCCTCGCCGTCGCGGTCGCGGCACGCGAAGGCGACGCCTCGGGACTCAAGACACGCTATGCCAGTACCCGCTTCGTGCTGCCAAGTCCCGAGCGGGACTTCGAGGCCTACGCCCAGGGAGTCCTCGAGGCAGTGAGGGCTGTGCCTGCGGAGGCGATCATTCCGTCGACAGACTGGAGCGTTGAGGCGCTTGTGAGCCTGCGAGAGAAACTCCAGGGGCTTGCACGACCCGCGCTCGGCGCGCCCGAGGCAGTGACCGTTGCGAGCTCGAAGGAGCGAACGCTCGCGGTTGCGACCCGGCTCGGGATGCCTGTTCCCCGCTCGACCTTCGCTGCGAGTCCGGCCGAGGTGCGTGACGCCGTGGCCGAGTTCGGCTTACCGGTCGTCGTCAAGGCGCTGACGTCCTGGCGTCCCGTCGACGGCGGCGGGGAGCGGGTCGGCCCCGTATACCTCGGGAGCGCCGAGGATCTCGCGGCTGTCGACGAGACGGTTGTGCGCGCGGATGCGCCGGCGCTCGTGCAGGAGTTCGCCTCAGGAGTGCGTGAGACGGTCAAGCTCTTTCGCGACCGCGGTCGCTTTGTGGCGACCCTTCTGATGCGCGTCGAGCGCACCTGGCCGCTGCTGGGCGGTTCGTCGGTGATGCGTACGACCATCCCGGTCGACCCTGTGCTCGTGGAGAGTGCCCAACGGCTCGTCAGCGAGATCGGCCTCGACGGCTACTCCGAGGTCGAGTTCCGTCGAACACACGACGGTCGTCCGCTGCTGATGGAGGTCAACCCACGCCTTTCGCAGTCGGTCGAGCTCGCCGTCAGAGCCGGCGTCGACTTCCCACGGATGCAGTTCGACTGGGCGCGCGGTGGCACCGTCAAGGTCGTCGACGGCTACCACGTCGGGGCACGGCTCGGTTGGCTCGCGGGCGACCTCAGGGTCGCCGCGTTCTCGCCGACCCGGCGTGCGGCCCTTGCCGAAGCGTCACGCGACTATGTGCTGAGACGCTCGGCGCTCGACGGGTTCGATCCGCGCGACCTGCGCCCGAGCCTCGGTGCACTCGCGTTCACCCTGCGCAGCGGTGCTCGCAGAGCCTAGGCGCGACAGGGCGCTGCTCAGGCTCCCCGGAACTCCTTGCCCTTCCCGGTCACCTGGCTAATCAGGTCGAAAAGCTTAGTCTTGGCGGCATCGCGGCTCGCGTTGGCCCCGGGGCTGCGCGGGTTGAGGCGGGCCTTGCGCAGCATCCAGTTGACATCCCAGATCTTCCGTTCGCGTATTGCCGCAGCCGTCCAGTAGCCGACCTCGAAGCTCACAGCGGGATCGGGGCCCGGGTGTTCGAGCCAGTGCGGCCAGCGTGGGGGCGACCCGAAGCCGTCGCCGGGACGGAGGTCGAAGGTCTCGACCGGAGCGAGCTCGCGCCAGCGGAGGAACTGCCCGCCCCGGAGCAGCGACTCGTGTTCGCTCGTCGAGAGCGCGGAAAGCGGTCCGACGTGCCAGACGTTCCTGCCCCCGACGCCACAGTCGAGCTGGATCTCGCCATCGGAATGCAGCGCGACCGGCACGTCGGGGCTGAAGATGCGAATCACTGTTTCGATCGCGTAGCGGGGTTCGTCAGCGTCGAGTCCCGCTGCCTCGAAGACCTGGTCGCGCGCCCGCGCGTACTCGGGCGCCCAGCCCGCGACATCGTGGAAGTGCAGATGGAGCGGTCGCCTGCCGATCTCTTCGGCGATTGTGCCCTCGAGCTCGACCGGGGTCGGGCCCGTGCCGGCGGGGCGCTCAAACCCGGTATCGGCGAGCTGGGCGCCGAACGCGCCGGCGGGAGCGGCGTCGCGCAGCGCCTCGAGCTTGTCAAGTGTGAACAGCTCCGGATCGAGCTCGTGGTGGAAGGCCCAGGGTTCCGTCTGCATCGAGCTCAGCATAAGGAGGGGGCCGGATTGCCGAGCCCGCGCCGCTTCAGCCGGCGAGCTCGGTCGCGACGCGGTGGGCGGTGAACCGCGCGCCGAGCACGAAGCGCGAAAGGGGGCCGAAGCGGTACTCGGCCGGGTAACCGACAAACAGCAGGCCGCGGTTTGTCGAGCAGAAGTGGCTGTCGAGTATCGGCCATCCCGATGCGAGTCGGACGGTGGTGGCGAGCCCGCCGTCAAGGAACTTGAGCTGGCCCAGGTCGAAGCGGTAACCCGTCGCGATAATCACCAGGTCGGCGGTGCGGGAAGTTCCGTCGTCGAGGCTGAGTTCGAGCTGCTCGCCTCGCTCGGTGACGGCCGTGACCGAGACGCCCTCGGTCAGCGTCGCATGCTTTTCGATGAGATTCCTCAGCCAGGCCGAGCCACCGGGTCGAAGAAGCCGCGCAGTCAATCCTGACCGAAGTGAAGCCGGCATTCGTTCAAAGAGCTCCGGATGCATCACGATCCGGTTGACAGGGGGCGGGCCGTATCCGACAACGGGATAGGCAAGGCGGTACAGCCGCTCGCCGAGCCACCCGCGCTCCCGGTCGGGCTCGCGGTCGGCGAACCAGTGGATTGTCGAGCGGGCGAGCAGCTCGACACTCGCGCCCGCCTCGATCGCAAGGCTCGCGCTCTCGACTGCGGCCTGTCCACCACCGATCACGATGACCCTGCGGCCCTCTAATGCGGTGGCACCGTCGACGTCGATGGGAATCTTGAGGGCCGGGTGGCCGAGCATCGGCTGGAGCTCAGCAGGGACATGAGGGAAGGGTGTGACCCCAACTGCGATGACGACGCGGCTCGCGCGCACCTCGTCTCCGGCGGTCGTCACAAGGACAAAGCCGGTGTCGCTGGGCTCGAGGCGCGCGACGTCGTTCGGGTCGAGGTCGCCGACGAACTGGGCGCGAAACCAGTCGGCGTAGGTGAGGAACGTCTGGAGTGGCAGTGGGCCCCGGGGCTCGGTGTCGGCGGTGCGAGCCCACTCGGTGATCAGGCCGGCATCGCGGGGTGCGGAAAGGGAGGTCTCGGCCCACGCGGAGCGAAGCAGCATGTCGGGCGGCATCTTCGTCTGCCACGTCTGCATCGGTGAACCGAAGACGCGGACGCGACGGTGCTGGAGGTGTGCGGCGACCGAGAGACCGAATGGCCCCGCCCCGATCACCGCGACGTCGAGGGAGCTCATCGCTAGCGGCGCCGTAGGGCCAGCGAGGGCTCTGCGGTCACGGTCGGCAGTCGAAATTGCGGCAGCAAACTGCCGCCGCGGGGTGTCCGTAGCATCGTCCGCATGCTAGGCAGGGCGGCGGCCGGAGGCCCAGACAGGAGTAGCCGCCACGCGGCGCGGCACCCGTTACAGGCGCTGCGTGAGCGCCTCCGGGTGCTGGAGGCCACGGTGCGATCTCCTAACCTGCCCTGTTATCTGCCGATAACAGGGCAGGGCCCGCAAGGGCGCCAGTCCTGCACGCGAACGCGACGAACGAGGGGACGATCGAATCGTAATGTCATCAGACGTACTGAACGCCGCTGTTCCGGCTGCCAAGGCGGTGATCACGCGCGCACGTGTCGTTGCCTGGGAGGCGCGATCGCAGGCGCGCCGACGGGCGGCCGACGTCGGCCTGCGCGTGCTGCTCTACCACCGGATCGACTTCTCGGATGATGCGCTCGCACTCAGCCCCACTCGGTTCCGAGCGCAGATGGAACACCTCGCCGATGCTGGATATCAGGGGGTGGACGTCGTCACAGCGCTCGATCGGCTGCACGCCGGCACGCTCTCGCCGAACACGATCGCGATCACTTTCGATGACGGGTTCAAGGATCTCGAGAACGCGGTCGGCGATCTCGAACGTTTGGGCTTTACGGCGACGGTCTTCGTCGCCACCAAAGTGATCGATGGGCTGACGAATTACTCCTGGCAGCGCCAGCCCGCGCCCGTGGTCAGCTGGGATGACATCCGCGCGCTCGAGGCGCGCGGCACGATCAAGTTCGAGGCCCACAGCCTCACCCACCGGAACCTCACTCGGCTGAGCGAACAGGAGTGCCGTCGCGAGATCAGTAGTTCGAAGAGTGCGCTCGAGCAAGAGATCGGTCGCGAATCTCAGGCCTTCTGCTATCCGTTCGGGTTCGTCGGCGCACGCGAGCGCCGACTCGTCGGCGAGACGGGCTTTCGCTACGGCATCACGTGCGAACCGGGTCTGAACTCGGCTGTGAGCGACCCGCTCCTGGTCTCGCGCATCCAGATCGACCGGGCCGACAACATGAAGGTGTTCGCCGCCAAGATCCGAGGGAGCCACGATCGGCCGCTCCCGGGGAGACGCATCTACCGGCGCATGCACTTCGGAATTAAGACTCCGCCGATGCAACCATCTCCGGCACCCGAGCCTCGCGCGCCGTCGCTCGGCCCGCGAAACGCATTGATCGTCTCGAGCTTCGTCCTGCCGCATGTCGGCGGGATCGAGCAATACGTTGCCTGGGCAGCTGACGACCTGCGTGCCGCCGGCTGGAAGGTTCGCGTGATGGCGGCGGCCGCGGCTGACGGCTCGTCGGTCGAGGCGGACGTAACGGTACCGACGATCTTCGTTCTCGACTCGGACCACCCAGTGCCCTACCGCGGCTGGTTGCGGATCTGGCGTGAGGTCGGCAAGGCGGATCTGGTCATCGCCAACCAACACCGCAACCTTCTGCCCGTGCTCACCGCCTTACTTGCGGTAGCGCGCGGCCGGGTCGTCATCTTCGTCATCCACGCCGGCGGTGGGATCCCGGCCTACGCGCGCTCGTGGCGGACCGTGCTCGGGCAACTGTTTGACGAAACGCTCGCGCAGTCCGCGCTGCGACAATCGGTCGTCGTGAGCCTTTCGGGTTCGGGCCGGGAGATGGTGCGCGACCATTGGCAGCTCGACTCGCGCTACGTCCCGTTTCCGATAAGGCTCCAGACACTCGTGCCGCCGAAGACGCTTGCAGCCGGGGAGCCGGCCCGGGCGGTCTGGGTCGGGCGCCTGCATCCTCAGAAGGACCCGGAGCTTGCGGTGCGCGCCGTCGAGGCGGCGCGGCGGCACTACGAGATCGTGCTCGAGATGTACGGCGACGGAATGCTGCGCGCCGAGCTCGATGAGCTCGCGCGCGACCGGCCCTGGCTCGTGCTTCACGGCGAGCGCACCTGGGAGGAGGTTCAGGAGCTGCAAGCGGGAGGGCACTTCTGTCTGCTGAGCTCTCGGAACGAGGCGACCTGTCTGGCGGCCCTTGAGCCGCTCTCACGTGGCGTGCCCGTCGTCGCTACCGGCGTGGGCGATATCGGCCAGCACCTTGGTGAAGAGCTGGCGCGCTTCGCAACACCCCCTGATGATCCGGAGGCGCTGGGAGCAGCGATGGTCGAGCTCTGCCAGAACTACAAGGTCTACGCGGCGGCATTTGTCGCGAATGCCGAGCGGCTCCGACACCATCATCGGGAGGGGCCGGAGACGCTCTCCGCGCTCGTCGACGAGCTCGTTCCCCCTGCTGTCGGCAAGGAACCTCGTGTGGTCGACATCTCCGCTGCGGGCGATGCCGCACGACCGGTCTCGCGGAAGGGCGCCGCCAAGCCGCCCGTTGTGCGCGGCAGCTAGCGGAGCGGGGCCGGCTCGAACCGGTTCTTCGCGGCGAGCGACGGGACGCGCGTCGGGTACTCGCCGGTGAGGCAGGCACGGCAGAGTGTTGAACTCGGCCTGCGCGTCGCCTCCTCTAGGCCCTCGAGCGAGAGGTAGGCGAGGGACGTTGCCCCGATCGCGGCCCGGATGCCCTCGACGGTGTTGTCAGCCGCGATCATCTCGCTCGGGCTCGCGAGGTCGATCCCGTAGTAACACGGCGAGATCACGGGTGGCGAGGAGATACGCACGTGCACTTCGGTTGCGCCGGCGTCGAAGAGCATCTGGACGATCTGCCGCGTCGTCGAGCCGCGTACGATCGAATCGTCGACGATCACGAGCCGTTTGCCTGCTACCTCGGCGAGCGGGTTGAACTTCATCCTGATCCCCTGCTCGCGCATGCCGGGCTCGGGCTCGATGAACGTCCGGTGGACATAGCGGTTCTTGATCAGACCCTCGCTGAACGGGATGCCCGTCTCTCGGGAGAAGCCGATCGCAGCAGGCGTGCCGGAATCGGGGATCGGCAGCACGAGGTCGGCGTCGACCCACGCCTCGCGCGCGAGACGTCTGCCCATCTCGACGCGCGCACCGTGAACCTCGACGCCTTCGAGCCGGGTGTCGGGCCGGGCCAGGTAGAAGAACTCGAAGAGACAGAGCGCGCTCGGGCGCGCGGGCGGAAGCACCTCGATCACGCGCACGCCCTGCTCGTCGGCGAGCACGAGCTCACCCGGCGCGACATCCCTGACGAAGGTCGCCCCGACCAGGTCGAGCGCGCAGGTCTCGGAGGCGACGATCGTGTCCTCGCCGAGGCTGCCGAGCACGAGCGGACGAAAGCCGTGGATGTCGCGGAAGGCGAAAAGCTGCCCTTCGGCCAGGCCGACCACGGTCGCTGCGCCCTCGACACGGCTGAGGGCGGTCGCGATCGCCTGCTCGAGCGGCGCGGGGTCGTCCGCGATCATCGCCGCCACGACCTCGCTGTCAGAGCTCGAGCTGAGTCGCGGTCGGAGCTCCTCGCGCAGCTCGTCGGCGTTGGTCAGGTTCCCGTTGTGTCCGAGCGCGACCGTCCTTACCGAACCGTGATAGATCAACGGCTGCGCGTTCTCCCACGCGTTTGCACCGGTCGTCGAGTAGCGCGTGTGACCGATCGCCAGCGTGCCGTGCAGACCGGAGAGGTTCTGCTCGTCGAAGACCTGGGTGACGAGTCCGAGATCGCGGAGCCCGGTCAGTCGGTTGAGGTCGGAGACCGCGATTCCCGCCGACTCCTGGCCCCGGTGCTGAAGTGCGAAGAGCCCGAAGTAGGTGAGGCGTGCCACGTCGCGCCCAGGAGCATGGATGCCGAACACGCCGCACATCAGACGACCCCGAGCTCGATCGACGCGGGCCAGTCGAGCCGCGCTCCGTCGTCGGGCCTGAGCGCGACGATCACGCCGGGCATTGTCGGCAGGACTGCGGCGTCGTCGTCGAGGAACGCGGGCTCGAGCCCGCTCCAGCTGCTTGCCTGGGCAAGACCGCGTCGGAGATCGCCGCCCGAGACGTCGTGGCAGAGGCTGAAGCGGCCGCTCTGGCGCCAGACGAAGTCCACCAGGGCGGCACCCACTCCCGTGAGATACAGGACGCGGTCTCCCCGTTGCCAGCCCGCCGGGAGCCGGCCGAGGTCGTGGACGAGGCCGACACAGCCGACGACCGGCGTCGGTGGGATCGGCGTGCCTCCGGTCTCGTTGTAGAGCGACACATTGCCGGAGACGACCGGAATCCCGAGCTCATCTGCCGCGGCCGCGATCCCGTCGATCGCTTGCGCGAGCTCCCACGCGATCTCGGCACGCTCCGGGTTGCCGAAGTTGAGACAGTCGGTGAGCGCGAGCGGCTCGCCGCCTGCGCAGGCGACGTTGAGCGCAGCGCCGAGCACTGCCCGACGCCCCGCCTCGAATGGGTCGCGCTCGCCCGGTGGGGGACCGTCGAGCGAGACGGCGAGGCCACGGCTGCCGTCGAGCGAGAGCACGGCCGCGTCGAATCCGGGCCGACGCACGGTCCGCGAGCCGACGAGCTGGTCGTACTGTTCATAGACCCAAGCGCTCGACTCGTCGTTGCGCGGGTCGCGGCGCCCCGGCTCGACCGACGCGCGCGGGCGCTGTTCGAGCTGATAGCGGGGTGTCTCCTCGGTCAGAAACACGGCCGGGATCGCGCCCACGATCTCGTTGTCGACCAAGGCGCGTAGTTCGCCGTCCTCGGTGACCTCGCCGATCACGCTGTAGGCGAGCTCCCAGCGCTCGCATACCTCGCGGACCTGCGCCGCGGAGGAAGGCGCGACAAGTGCAACCATGCGCTCCTGCGACTCCGAGATCATGATCTCCCACGGCTCGAGGTCAGGCTCCCGGAGCGGTACACGGTCGAGGTGGACCTCGACGCCGGCACCGGCCGAGGCCATTTCGGCGAGTGCCGAGGCAAGGCCAGCGGCGCCACAGTCCTGAAGCCCGAGGACGAGCTCGCGCTCGACAAGCTCGAGCGAGACCTCTATCAGCGCCTTGCCGCGAAACGGGTCGCCGATCTGCACCGACGGGCGCTTCTCGCTCGAGCCCTCGAGATCCTGGCTCGCGAGCACCGATGCGCCGCCGATCCCGTCGCGGCCGGTCAGCGCGCCGTAGAGGATGAGCAGGTTGCCCGGGCCGCGGGCCTTGGCGCCGAGCACGCGCTCGGTCGGAAGCAACCCGACGCACATCGCGTTGACGAGCGGGTTGTGCGCGTAGGCCTCGTCGAAGACGGTCTCGCCGCCGACCGTGGCGACCCCGACCGAGTTGCCGTACTGCCCGATACCGTGCACTGCGCGGCGGAAGTGCCAGTCGGGTGCCCCGAAGCGGAGCCCGTCGAGCAGCGCGACGGGTCGGGCTCCCATCGCAACGATGTCTCGGAGGATTCCGCCCACACCGGTCGCGGCTCCCTGGAACGGCTCGACCGCCGTCGGGTGGTTGTGCGACTCGACCTTGAACGCGACCGCAAGCCCGTCGCCGAGATCGACCACCCCCGCGTTTTCGCCAGGCCCCTGCAGCACGCGCTCGCCGTCGGAAGGCAACCGTCGGAGGAGCGGCGCGGAGTGTTTGTAACCACAGTGTTCCGACCAGAGCACCGAGAAGACGGCAAGCTCGAAGTCGTTCGGATCCCGCCCCAGGAGTACGCGAATGCGACCGAACTCCCAGTCCGTAAGACCGAGCACTCGATGAAGGGGCTGCTCAGCGACGGAGCTCAGACAGGCAGTGTATCGGGGGGTTGCGGACGTCCGGCGCGCGTGACGCGCACGACGTTGTCCACCGTTTCTTCCACCGCCTGTGGAGATCCTCGTGAACTTTCCGCTCCGAGCGGGTCTTTCCTCCACTGCTCCATCCGGACTTTATGCGAACATGTGTTCTCTTATACCTGCAGATCGCGTCGCCGGAATCGTTAACACAACGGTTTCCACAGGCTCGCTGCTCCTGCCCGTCCGGCTTTACTAGCCCCATGTCGAGCGTCACCCAACCACTCGCGCCGCTTCCGCCACAAAACCTCGAGGCGGAGGAGTACGTGCTCGGCGCGATGATGCTTTCGCAGAACGCGATCGAAGCGGTGACCGACATCATCGACGCGGGCGATTTTTACCGCGCCTCGCACGCCGCGATTTATCGCGCGGCACTCGATCTCTTCCAACACGGCCGTCCGGTAGACGCAATCACGCTCGCAGACCGGCTCGACGAGAGCGGGGAGCTCGAGGAGGTCGGTGGGAAGGAACGGATCCGCGAGATCGCGACGCTCGTCCCGGCGACCTCGAACGCCGCGCACCACGCCAAGATCGTGCGCGAGATGGCGACGCTGCGCGGGTTGACGACCGTCGGTGAGGGCATTCAACGGCTCGGCTGGGAACGACCCGGTGAGACTCCCGAGCTCGTCGATCGCGCCGAGCAGATGGTTTTCGACCTTGCTCAGCACCGCATCCGCGGCAGCTTCGAGCACATCGAGGTACTCGTCCGCGAGAGCTTCGAGCAGATCACGAAGATGTACGAGTCCGGCGGGGAGATGACGGGGACGCCGACCGGCTTTCGCGACATCGATCAGATGACCTCGGGACTGCAACCCGGCAACCTCGTCGTCGTTGCCGGCCGGCCGAGTATGGGCAAATCGGCGTTCGCCCTCGGTATCGCTTCGAACCTGGCGCTGCACCACGGTACGCCGGTCGCGATCTTCACGCTGGAGATGTCAAAGCTCGAGGTCGCGCAGCGTCTGATGTGTGCCGAAGGACGTGTCGAGCTGCAGCGGCTACGGACAGGCCGGCTCACGCCGGAGGACTGGCCTCGGCTTGTCAAGGCGTGTGACGCTCTGACCAAGGCCCCCGTGTACGTCGATGACACTCGGCTGACGACGCTGCTCGAGATCCGCGGCAAGGCGCGTCGACTCAAGGCGCGCGAGCCAAAGCTCGGGCTGATCATGATCGACTACCTCCAGCTGATGACATCGGGAACGAATGCCGAGAACCGGGTGCAGGAGGTCTCGCAGATCTCGCGTTCGCTGAAGGTGCTCGCGGGTGATCTCGAGGTTCCGGTACTGGCGCTCTCACAGCTCTCGCGTGCGGTTGAGAGCCGCACCGACAAGCGTCCGCTGCTCTCGGATCTGCGCGAATCCGGCTCGATCGAGCAGGACGCCGACCTCGTCATGTTCCTCTATCGGGACGAGTACTACAACGAACAGTCCGAGGACCAGGGGCTTGCCGAGATCATCCTTGCCAAGCACCGCAACGGCCCGGTCGGTACGGAGAAGTTGGCGTTCCTCAAGCGCTTTGCGAAGTTCGCCGACCTGGCCGCTCAGCATGACGCGCGGGCGGCGGCGTGAGCGCCGCGGCGCCACGGACCTCGGTCTGGGTAGCTGCCGAAGCGCCCGGCTTCTCGTGCGTCTGCGAAGCATGCCTCGCGAGCGATTTCCCCTCGCTCGAACAGCTTGTCGCTGCGACCGTAAGCGGCCCGCTTCCGGCTGGCGCGCGGGTGCTGCGTACTCGCTGCGCGGTCGGGCACGAGCTCGTCGTTCGCAGGCGGCTCACCCGCGATGCCTCGCGGTCCGCGCGTTCGCGCAGCGTCGTCGGCGTCGGCTGACTCCCGCTCGCCCGCCGACTCAGGCAGACTCCCCCTGTGCCTGCGACAGTCGTTGTCGGTGCGCAGTGGGGAGACGAGGGCAAGGGCAAGATCGTCGACCTGCTCGCGCAGCGTGCTGATCTCGTGTGCCGCTACCAGGGCGGCCCGAACGCCGGGCACACGATCGTCGTCGGCGACGAGACGTTCAAGATTCGGGCGACGCCGAGCGGGGTCATCTCCGGCAAGGTGTCGGTGATAGGCGCGGGGTGCGTCGTCGATCCCGAAGTCCTGATCGGCGAGCTCGACGACCTCGAGACACGCGGGATCGACACCTCCGTGATCGTCGTCTCCGGCAACGCCCACCTGATCATGCCCTGGCATATCGCGATCGACCGTGCCTCCGAGCGACGGCTCGGCAAGCTTCAGATCGGAACGACCCGGCGCGGGATCGGCCCCTGCTACTCCGACAAGGCCTCGCGCATCGGTATTCGCGTTCAGGACATCCTCGACCCCAAGATCCTGCGGCAGAAGATCGCGGTCGCGCTCGCCGAGAAAAATGTCTGGCTCGAACGCGTCTACGAGGTCGACGGGTTCGACCTCGACGACGTCGCCGTTCGCTACGAGACCTATGCGAGGCGGTTGCGCCCCTTCGTCGGCGATGCCTCGCTGATCGTCGACGAGGCGTTGCGCGAGGGCAAGAACGTGCTCTTCGAAGGGGCGCAGGCGACGCTGCTCGACCTCGATCATGGCACCTACCCCTTCGTCACCTCCTCGAACCCGATCGCCTCCGGTGCGGCGACGGGGATCGGGATCGGACCGACGCGGATCGACCGCGTGCTCGGCGTCACCAAGGCCTACGTCACGCGCGTCGGTGAAGGGCCGTTCCCGTCCGAGATCGACGGTCCCGATCAGAAGCGGCTGCGTGAGCTCGGCGGCGAGTTCGGCACGGTCACGGGGCGTGAGCGGCGCTGTGGCTGGCTCGACCTCGTCGCGTTGCGCTACGCAGTGCGGGTCAACGGCATGACCTCGCTCGCCCTGACCAAGCTCGATGTGCTCTCGGCCTTCGAGGAGCTGCCGGTGTGCGTCGCCTACCGGCTCCGCGACGGATCGGAGACGCCCAACTTTCCCGCGCACCAGAGCGATTTCCATCATGCCCGGCCGGTTTGGCAGACGCTTCCTGGCTGGAGCGTGGGGCTCGACGACGCGGGCAGTCGCGGCGGGCTCCCGTCCGAGGCTCGAGGCTATCTCGAGTTCGTCGAGCAGGAGCTCGGGATTCCCGTCGAGCTCGTGGGTGTCGGCGCGGCACGCGAGCGGGTGCTCGTCTGACGGACCGGCCAACGCCGTTCCCGCCGCCGACTAGACTTCCTGTGTGAGGGTGCTCTTGGTTGGCTCCGGCGCGCGGGAGCATGCGCTCGCGTGGGGGCTCTCGCGTAGCTCCCTCCTCGGTGAGCTTCATGCGGCGCCGGGAAACCCTGGGATTGCCGAGCTCGGTGTCTGCCATCCGGTTCGCGCCGACGATGCCGACGGGTTGCTTGGGCTTGCCGGCTCGGTCAACGCGGATCTCGTCGTCGTCGGCCCGGAGGGACCACTGGTCGCCGGCGTCGGGGACGAGTTGCGCCATGCCGGGATCGCTGTCTTCGGACCGGGGGCGCAGGCGGCGCGCATCGAGGGCTCGAAGCGTTTCGCCAAGGAGGTGATGGCGGCCGCTGGGGTCGCGACCCCAGCCACGCTCGAGCATCCTCGCGTCCCCTGCGTCGTCAAGGCCGACGGCCTCGCCGCCGGCAAGGGTGTCTTCGTCTGCCACACCAACTCCGAGCTCGAGTACGGGCTCCGGGCCGCGTCGGAGCTCGGCGATTCGGTTGTCGTCGAGGAGCTCCTCGACGGGCCCGAGGTCTCGCTGTTCGCGCTCTGCGACGGGACGCGCGCCGTCGCCCTGGGTGCGGCCCAGGACTTCAAGCGCGCCTTCGATGCCGATCTCGGCCCGAACACCGGTGGGATGGGCGCGAACTCGCCGGTGCGATGGTTCGACGCGGCCGACGAGCTCGTGGAGCGGATCCACCAGCCCGTACTCGATGAGCTCGCCCGGCGCGGGACGCCTTTTGTCGGCTGCCTCTTCGCCGGGCTGATCATGACGGCGGGCGGTCCGCGCGTGCTCGAGTTCAACGCGCGCTTCGGCGACCCGGAAACCCAGGTGCTGGTGCCGCGGCTCGAGGGCGACCTGCTCGGCGCGCTCGACGCCGTTGCACGCGGCGACGCGGCCGGCGCGCAACTCGGGATTCGGCCGCAGGCGGCAGTTACCGTTGTCGTCACCGGCCCCGAGTACCCTGAGCACAGTGAGTACTGGGGGGCGGCAATCGACGGCATCAACGCCGCCGAGGCGGAGGGTGTGCTCGTGTTTCACGGGGGCACGGCGATGCAGGGCGGCCGGCTCGTGACGAACGGTGGCCGCATCCTCTCGCTCACCGGCGTCGGGGAGTCGCTCGAGGAGGCGCGCGCGCGGGCCTATCGCGCCGTCGAGCACGTCCACTTCGAGGGCATGCGCTACCGCACCGACATCGGGCTGGATCGGGCATGAGCGCGCCACGCGTCGGCATCCTCGTCGGCTCCGAGTCCGACCGGGAACGGATGCAACCGGCGGTCGACGAGCTCGAGGCGCGCGGGATCGCGTACGAGTTCGAAGTGCGCTCCGCACACCGTGCGCCCGATGCGGTCAGCGAGTACGCGCGCTTGGCTGCGCCGCGTGGGTTGCGGGTTTTGATCTGCGGCGCGGGGCTCGCGGCGGCGCTCCCCGGAGTCGTCGCGGCACAGACCGAGCTTCCCGTCATCGGCGTGCCGTTGCGCTCGTCGATGAGCGTGCTCGACGGCCTCGATGCGCTGCTTTCGATCGTCCAGATGCCTCCCGGCGTGCCGGTCGCGACGGTCGGCGTCGACAACGCCAAGAACGCAGCCGTACTGGCGGCGCGGATCCTCGCCCTGCTCTGAACCGTCCGCGCCCCGAATCCCGCAGGCCCGTGCGCGAACCTGGTCGCCCCGAGAGCACGGGCGCCGCTCGCAATAGACTGCCACTGTGATCGAGCGCTACTCCAGAGCCGAGATGAGCCGGATCTGGTCAGAAGAGGGCAAGTTCGCACGCTGGTTGCAGGTCGAGCTCGCCGCGCTCGAGGGATGGGCGGCACTCGGCGAGATCCCCGCTACGGATGTGGCGCTGATCCTGGAAACGGCGGTCACGCCGACGGCCGCGCGTGTCAGCGAGATCGAGCGCAAGACCGATCACGACACGGCCGCCTTCGTGGATGCGGTCGCGGAGCAACTCGGCCCGGAAGGTCGCTGGGTGCACTACGGGCTCACGTCGTCCGACGTCGTCGACACGGCGCTCTCGCTCCAGATCCAGGACGCGGGCAAGGTGCTGCTGGGCGGACTCGAGCGTGCGCTCGGGCTTGTGCTCGGTCAGGCGCGCACGCACCGGGACACGATCTGCATCGGTCGTTCCCACGGCATTCATGCTGAGCCGACGACCTTCGGTTGGAAGCTTGCCGGCTGGGCGTTCGAGCTCGATCGCGCCCGGGTGAGGCTCGAGCGTGCGCTCGAGGTCAATCGGGTCGGACAGCTGTCGGGCACCGTCGGCACCTACGCCGGGCTCGAGCCGGAGCTCGAGCGCATCGCCTGCGCACGGCTACAGCTCGAACCCGACCCGCTTTCGACCCAGGTGATCGCGCGCGATCGCCACGCCGAGCTGCTCGCAGCGCTGGCGCTGCTGGCCGGTTCGCTCGAGCGCTTCGCGACCGAGATCCGGCATCTGGCGCGTACCGAGGTGCGCGAGCTCGAGGAGCCGTTCGCGCGCGGCATGAAGGGCTCCTCGGCGATGCCGCACAAGCGAAATCCGAAGGTTGCAGAACGGATCTGCGGGCTGGCACGCGTCGTTCGCGCCAATGCGCTCGTGGGCTTCGAGAACACCGCACTCTGGCACGAGCGCGACATCTCGCACTCCTCCGCCGAGCGCATCGTGATCCCGGACTCGTTTCTGCTGGTCGACTACATGCTCGACCGCTTCGCCTGGATTCTCGACGGCCTCGTCGTCTATCCAGAGCGCATGCTCGTGAACTTCGAGGCCTCGCGCGGCCTCGTCTTCTCGCACTCGCTCCTGCTCGCGCTCGTCAACACCGGCTTGCCTCGCGACGAGGCCTATCGTCTCGTTCAGGCAAACGCGATGCGCGCCTGGGACGAGGAGCGTGATTTTCGCGCGCTCGTCGAAGCCGACGCGGCGATCACCGCTCGGCTCGATGCGGCCGCGCTGGACAAGGCGTTCGACCGTGCGGCCGCCGTCCGTCATCTCGACGTCGTCTTCGACCGCCTGAACGCCCTCGACCCGAAGGAGGATCCGGTTCATGTCTGAGTCTGCGACACATGTCGCCAGCGGCAAGGTGCGCGAGATCTACGCGCTCGACAGCGAGCGGCTCCTGCTCGTCGCGAGCGACCGCATCTCGACCTTCGATGTCGTGCTGCCGACCGAGATCCCCGACAAGGGACGGGTTCTGACCGGGCTCTCGGCGTTCTGGTTCACGCAGACCGCCGGGATCGTGCCGAACCATTTGCTGGCGCTCAGGCCGGACGGTCGCTCGACCGAGTGTCAGGCCCTCGAGATGCTCCCGATCGAGTGCGTCGTGCGCGGCTACCTTGCTGGGTCGGGGTGGAAGGACTACCGAACGAGTGGCGAGGTCTGCGGGCACCGGCTGCCCGAAGGGCTGATCGAGTCACAGCAGCTGCCACGCCCGATCTTCACGCCTGCCACGAAGGCGACGAGCGGCCACGACGAGAACATCGACCGCGCCGCGGCGATTGCGCTCGTCGGTCGCGAGCGTTTTGACGAGGTCGAGCACGCGACGCTCGAGCTCTACCGTGTCGTCTCCGAGCGCGCGGCCGAGTGCGGGATCATCCTCGCCGACACCAAGCTCGAGTTCGGGATCGATCCGGCCGGTCGGCTCGTGCTCGCCGACGAGGCCTTCACACCCGATTCGTCGCGCTTCTGGCTCGCCGACGAGTACGCAGCGGGCGGGCCGCAACCGTCGTTCGACAAGCAGTTCGTGCGCGACTACTGCGAGTCGCTCGGCTGGGACAAGACCCCGCCCGGGCCGGAGCTTCCCGGCGATGTCGTCGAAGGCACTCGCGCCCGCTATGTCGAGGCCTTCGAGCGGCTCGTCGGCATCGAGTTCGCCGCGTATCTCGCTGATCCGTCGGTGGTGCTTACGTGAGGGCGACGGTGCTCGTGCGCCCGAAGGCGGGCATTCTCGACCCGCAGGGCCAGGCGGTCGAGGCGAGCCTCGTCCACCTTGGGTTCGGCGTCTCGAGCACGCGGGTGGGGCGGCTGATCGAGCTCTCGCTCGAGACCGAGGATGCCGCTGAGGCGCGGACGCAGGTCGAGCGGATGTGTGAGCAGTTGCTTGCGAACCCGCTGATCGAGAGCTACGAGATCGAGCTCCAGGCCGCCTCATGAACGGCGTCGCCGACGCGCAGGTGCCGCTCGTCGCGGTTGTCGTGTTTCCCGGTTCGAACGACGATCGTGACGCCGCAGCGCGCGCTCGAGCTGCTTGGCGCGGAGGCGCCGCGGGTCTGGCACAGCGAGACCGCACTTCCCGCGCGTACGGCCGCGGTCGTGCTCCCCGGTGGCTTCTCCTACGGCGACTATCTGCGTGCCGGCGCGATCGCACGCTTCTCCCCGATCATGACCGCTGTCGCTCGCTTCGCTGCCGAGGGCGGCCTCGTGCTCGGGATCTGCAACGGGTTCCAGATCCTGACCGAGGCGGGGTTGCTGCCGGGCATGCTCGGCGCGAACGAATCGCTCAGTTTCATCTGCCGCGACACGCCGATCACGGTCGCCCGGACGGACACGCCGTTCACGACGCGATGCGACCCAGGGCGCGACCTGATGATTCCGATCAAGCACGGCGACGGCCGCTGGTACGGCGACGCCGAGCTCGTCGCTGAGCTCGAGGCGAATGGCCAGCTACTTGCGCGCTACAGGCCCGGCACCAACCCAAACGGCTCGGTTGCCGACGTCGCCGGGGTCATCAACGAGCACGGCAACGTCTTCGGATTGATGCCTCATCCCGAACATGCCGTCGATCCGCTGCTCGGCTCGAGCGATGGCGGACTCCTGCTCGGCTCGCTCGTCGACGCAGCTCGCCTCGCGAACGTCGCGCTCGTCTGAGCGCCGCCCGGCCCATTTCGCGGCAGGCTCGCATGAACCGGGCGCTGCCCGGTGCCACCTGAAGCGCGCCGAGCGGGCGGCGGCTAGCCGCTTTTCAGCCGATCGTGATCGGCCCGTACCAGCTCCAGCGGCCGCGGGGAGCGCGCGCCAGGATCCAGTACCGGCTCGCGGAAGACGTCGATGCGCTCAGATCCCGGAGCTGGTAGCTCCCGCTGCCGGTCCCGGGGAGCGCGCGCACGCCGACCGGTGTTCTCGCTCCTCCCCGATCGCGGTAGACACGAAAACTGACCCCTGCCGCCTCGCTTGACGTTGACCACTCGACGTCGACCTCGCCACCGCTGCGGCTCGCGCCGGCGCTGCGGTAGTCGACGGGTGGCGAGCTGCCGTCGTGGACGTCGAGGCGATAGGTCGGTGTTCCCGTTCCCGGTGCGCACGCCTCGACCTCGACGGCGAAGCGCTCGCCGGCGGCGAGGTTGAGCGAGTAGCCGATTCGCGCGCCTGTGAGACCGCTGACGTTTGTACAGACGCCTGCGTCTCCGAGGTAGTGCGCGCGCGGGTTCGACGGATCGAAGCCACCGCGATAACTCGCGCTGAAGAGCTGCGTGTGGGGCCCGGCGTCGAGCTCGACCGTGACGCAGGACGCTCCCGTCGCCGGCCGTGTCGCATTGAACACGTCATAGGCGACCGAGCCGGGCGACACCGACGGGGCGCTCCGAGTGGCCGCGCAGGTGCTCGCGACGCCTGTCTCGGTCAAGAGGCCGCTGTGCCGTGGCACGTAGGGAGGCGAAGGGGTGGCGAGGGCCACGGTCGCGACTCCGCCCGCGCCGAGTGCGAGCGCGGCGACGAGGCCGACGCCCGCACGCCGTGCGACCCGCTCGGGCCAGACGAGCGTCAGGAGCAGCGCTACGAGTGTGAGATCGCGTGCGAGCACGAACCACGAGGGTCGTGCCGCGAGCCCGTAGACGAGGTCGAGATAGTCGCGCGGAAACCACATCTGGGTGAGCACCATCGCGGCAAGAAACAGCGCGCCGGCGGCAAGGCCGCGTCGCCCGCGTACAAGCGGCACGAGCGGGAAGAGCCAGATGAGGTATTGGGGCGAGAGCACCTTGTCGAAGGCGATAAAGCCGCAGACCGCCGCGGCGGCGTAGCGCAGAAGCCGGTCGCGCGTTGCCTCGCCGCGTGCGAAGGCGATCCAGAGCGCGAGCAGCAGTCCGACCGAAAGCAGCGACTGCAGGCCGGCGAAAGCGCTCGCCGCGCCTCCTCCGAGATTGTCGGAGCCGTGCGAGTTCACCTGGCTAAGCGCAAGCCCCCAGAGTTGGTGCGAGGCGAGCAGGAAGGAGGCGCCGAGACTCTCGATCTGCAGCGGCCGGCTCGCCTGGCCCGAGAAGCTCGCCCAGACACCCGAAGGTGAGGCGACGACGAAGGGCACGCACCAGGCAAGCAGCACGACCGCGAAGACCGCGCTGGCTCGGAGCGCCTCGCGTCTGCCGTTCAGGCGCCAGACATAGACGAACGCGAGGGGGAAGAGCACGATCGGGTAGAGCTTTGCTGCGACGCCTACCGCGAGAAGCGCGAACGCGCTCCGCCGGTGGTCGGCGATCAGCGCGGCGAGCGCAGCAATCGTCAAGGCTGCCGGCCAGAGGTCGAACCGTGAGAGCACGACGGGCCCGAGCGCAAGCGGCGCGAGCCCGGCGAGCAGCGTCCCGGCGACCATCCGTGCCGTGCCGGCCTGCTGACGTACGAGCACGAAGGCGACAAGCCCCGACGCGGCCGCGCCGCAAGCAAGCATCAACGCCTCGAACAGCCTCGCGTAGAGCGAGAAGTCGCCGGGCGCCGCGATCAGCGACGGCGCTGCAAAGACGACGAGTGCGGCCGGAGGATACTCGAGGCCGAAGTCACGGTAGGGAATCTGCCCGCCGTGGACGATCGCGTCGCCATAGCGCTCGTACAGCGGCGTATCGAGCAACACGTTCTTCGTGAAGACGCCGTAATGGAGGGCGCCGAACGAGAGCAGGAACGCGGCGACGACGAGCGTGCCGCCGAGGATCGCCGGCTCGGATACCCGGCGATCCGAGGCCTCTCCCACAGTCCGAACCCTAGATAGCGCTGCGGCGGGCGTGACGTGAACGTCCCGCCCGCCGCAACCCCCTGGAGGGTCTAGCGTCGGCCGTGGCCGCGTTGACCGTGGCCAAAGAAGCTCGAGAACGAGTCTCTCCCGCCGCTGTTACCGAACCCGTTCCAGCCGCCATCGTCACCGTGACCACCATGGTGCGAGACGGGAAGAGGAACCGGCCTGACCGGAATGCACGGCCCGAGGCGGCCGCCGCGACGCAGGTACCCACGGAGCTGCTGCTGACCCACGATCACTGTCGAGTAACGGCCGAAGTGTTGTCTCCGCCAGCAAATCTGCACGCCGCGCCCTCCGGGCGTCGTGCTCGTCGTCGTGGTGCTCGTCGTTGTTGTCGTCGTCGGTGTCGAGGCCGTCGTGACCACGGTCGTCGACAGAATCGCCCCGATACTTCCACCGGCGATGATGCTCGCGCCGGCGAAGCCCGCAGCCAGCACGACCACCCCGATCCCGAAGCTTAAAGGTTTCCGCATTCGACTCCTTCCACCAGGTCGCTGTGCTCATTTCCTTCGTGCGCGCTGCTGACGCCCCTGCTCCACGCGAGGCGCGGGGCAGCAGGCGTTGTATGCATGAGCGTTATCGGACGAAGACTGAGCATGGTTGAGTCTTAAGGGACAGCCATCATCAGACGATCTTCACGACGTTTTCCGAATGTAAAAATGGCGCCCCATTTGCGACCAGGTTTTCCGGGGAAACGTTTACGTCCCGTTAACATCCGGAGAACGCCGTGGTAATCGAGCACCGTGATGATGCGCGGATGTACAACGGGGGTGTGCCGGCTTCGAAGCTCGCTTGCGCGACGGTTGTGGCCGTGTTGGTCGGGCTTGTCGCGCTGCCGACCGCTCTCGCGGACGGGTTCGGCGAGGGACAGTCGGGACGGGGCGGGCAGCAGCCCGGCACGCCTCCGACCGGCGGCACGCAGCAACAACCTTCGGGGCGTCCGGCGGTTGCCTCCGCGCAGACGCGTTCTGGCGGGAGCGACGCAAGCGACGGAGTCGTCCAGTCGGTCTCACAGCATTCGCTCGTGCTCAGGCAGCTCGACGGGTCGACAGTCACGATCTCGATCAGTGGGCAAACGACGATCTACGTCAACGGTGCTCCCGGCCGGATCGGCGACGTACGAGCCGGGTATGTGGTGGTGGGGGACTCGTCGCAGGGCAAGTCCCCTGGCGCGCTGTACGTCGTTCGCTCGGGGTAGCATCGCGGCATGGCGGGCAGCGTCCTGCTGGTCGAGGACGAGGAGAACCTCGCATCGCTCGTGGAGGCCTATCTGCTCCAGGAGGGTTACCGCGTCGCCAACGTCGCCACGGGGCGGGCCGCCCTCGATGCGCTCGAGCGCGAGCCTGTTCGGCTGATTGTGCTCGACCTCAACCTTCCGGACATGGATGGGCTCGAGCTCTGTCGTCAGATTCGCTCCCGCTCGGCCATTCCGATCGTGATGCTGACGGCGCGGGACGATCCGGCCGACCGGCTTGCGGGCCTGAGCGCCGGAGCTGACGACTACATGGGGAAGCCGTTCTCGCCCCAGGAACTCGTGGCGCGGATGAAGGCGGTACTCCGGCGTGCCGAACCGCAGTTCGACGAGCAGTTGCTCGCGCTCGGCGACGTCGTGCTCGAGCGCCGCGCGCGGGAGGTCGGCGTCGCGGGTGTCACGGTCGAGCTTCGCCCGAAGGAGTTCGACCTGCTGGCGTATCTGATGCAGCATCGCGGCATCGTGTTCACGCGCGACGCACTGCTCGAGAGCGTCTGGGGCTACGACTACGCCGGCGGCACGAGAACGGTCGACGTCCACGTCGCCCAGTTGAGACGCAAGCTTCGTCGGCCGGGGTTGATCCGTACGGTCCGTGGCTCCGGCTACAAGGCGGTCGCGCCTTGACCGACGACGTGTGAGGTCGCTTCGCGCCCGCGAGTTCGCCGCCATCACCGTCGCCGTCGTGGCCTCGGTCGGCGTGACACTCGTGATCGCCGTTGTGCTCGTGCGCCGCTCGGTGCAGGAGGACGCGCTCCGGTCGCTCGCGCGGCAGGCGGAGCTGATCGCTGCTCAGGAGCGAGCTGCGCCGTCGCGGGCCGCGGCGACAAACCTCGGGCTCTTCTTCGACACCCAGGACGAGCGCCTCGCGATTCTCTCGCTACCGCAGGCAGCCCTGCTGCTGCCGCCAGCCGCGGGCGCGGCGCTCAGGGCCGGGCGCTCTCCGCAAGGCTCGATCGACGTCGGCGGCCAGAGTTATCTCTACGCGGCTCATCGCGAGCGTCACCAGGCGATCGTGCTGCTCGGCTCGGCACGCCTCGAGGCAGCCGACCTTCATCCCTTCAAGCTCGCTTTTGCGATCGCCGCCGCGGTCGGGGCGGTAATCGCCGCGGTTGCGGCCTTCCTGCTCGCGCGCGCGGTCTCGCGACCGATCGAGCGCGTGTCGCTCGCCGCGCGCAGGCTCGCCCGCGGTGAGCGGCCCGGGCAGCTGCCCGTCAGCGGTTCCGCCGAGGTCGCAGCGCTCGCGACCGCGTTCAACCAGATGGCCGACGACCTCGACCACGCTCGGCTCGCCGAGCGCTCCTTTCTTCTCTCCGTGAGCCATGAGCTGAAGACGCCGCTCGCGTCGATCCGCGGCCACGGCGAGGCCCTGCTCGACGGGGTGATGACCGTGCCGCGTGCCGCGGCGGTCGTCGTGCAGGAGGCCAAGCGGCTCGAGAGGCTCGTGCGTGATCTGCTCGACCTCGCGCAGCTGAACCAGCGCTCGTTCACGATCAGCCCGCAGCCCGTCGACCTCTCACAGCTTGTCGCGGAGGCCGTGACGCGGCACGAGGCAGAGTCGCTGCGGCTTGGTGTCGCCCTGCGCGCCAGCACGAACGGGCCCGAACCGGCCTTCGCTGATCCCGACCGGACCTTGCAGGTGCTCTCGAACCTGATCGAGAACGCGCTGCGATCGACCCCGACGGGCGGCAGCGTGACGGTCGGGGCCGAACCGCTCGCCCTGCGCGTATCCGACACGGGGCCCGGTCTCGCGCAGGACGAACTCGCGCACGCCTTCGAACGCTTCTATCTCCATGGTCGCTACGCGGCCCACCGCGCGGTCGGCACCGGGCTCGGACTCGCGATCGTCAAGGAACTCGTCGAGGCGATGGGAGGCGTGATCAGCGTCGAGAGCACTCCCGGCCAGGGAGCAGCGTTCACGCTCAGGCTGCCGCCGGCACCTCTCAGCACGCCCGGGTGAGCACGGACGGCGGCGGGCTCGCAGGCCGGGCACGTCCCGGGGTGAGGCGATCGTCGGCGGGGTGGTGGCAGACCGACGCTCAGGCGCGCGGAATCTCGAGCGCGAGTGACCCCCAGCCGGTCAGGAGGCCAAGGCCCGGGACGGGCACCGTGGTTGACGTCTGCGCGGTGGGCGTGAAGTAGACGCCGAAGTCCTCGCCTCCGTTGCTCGCGGTTGCGATCGTGTCGACCGTCGTGAATCCTGCGGGCGCCGTGATCGCGGCGTCGGCGATGAACGAGGCGAGCACCAACTCGCCGCTGCTCGTGCCCGGGCTCGTCAGGTTCGCCGAGGCGCCTCCGAGAATGAGCGTCGTTCCCTCGGCGGCCGGCGCCTGTGCGGTCGGTTCCGCGGTGTCGTTTCCGGAGAGCTGGATCACGTCGACGATCGTCGGGTTCGCCGTGCTTCCGCTCGCGAAGTTGACCGTGACACCGCCGCTTGCGCCGGTTGCGATCGCCGAGACCGCGAACAGGTAGTTACCACTCGTCGCGCCCGGGTACTCGATGCCCGATACGGCGGCGGTCGTGGTCAGCGGCCCGGTCACGGAGGTGACGTTGTCGCTTGTCGTCGACGAGCCGCCGCGCTGGGCGAGGATCAGCAGCGTCGAGCCGGCCGCGGGCGAGATGCTCGCGGTCGTGCACGAGGAACCGCTGGTGCACGGGGCTCCGCTGTTGGTCGTCAGAAGCGTTTCGCCAACCGGCGGCGCCGCGGTCACGTCGAAGGTCGCGCTCGTGGCGGTCCCATGGCCGGGAGTACTCGTCGCTGTAAGGGTGTAGCCATTGGCCGCCTGACTGAAGGACAGATCGGCGAAGGTCGCGGTTCCGCCGCTGGCTGTCTGCGTGAGCGTTCCGCTGAGCGTGCCCGCGCTCGGGCTCGCCGCCCGGGCGATGGTGATCGTCGTGGTGTCGTCGCTGGCTTCGCGATTGCCGTAGCTGTCTTCGACGGCGACTTGAACAGACGGGGAGATGGTGGCGCCGGCGCTCGTCGTCGTTGGCTGGGTTGTGAAGACCAGTTGGCTGGCCGCGGCCGGGGAAATGTCGAAGCCGGCGCTGGTGGCAGCGGGATGGGTGGGGCTGCTTGTCGCGGTGAGGGTGTAGCCGCTTGCTGCTTGGTCGAGCGAGAGGTCGGGGAAAGTGGCGATGCCGCCGCTGGCGGTCTCCGTGAGGGTGCCGGAGAGGACGCCAGAGCCGGGATTCGTGCCGAGCGCAACCGTGACCGCGGTCGAGTCGTCGCCCGTGACGGTGTTGCCATAGCTGTCCTCGACCGTGACCTGGACGGCCGGCGATATCGGGGTGCCGGCGACAGTCGTTTTTGGCTCGGTGGTGAACACGAGCTGGCTGGCCGCCGCCGCGGTCACGTCAAAGCTGTTGCTAGTCGCAGCTTCGTTTGCGGCGCTGCCGGTCGCAGTGAGCGCATATCCATCGGCGGCCCGGTCCACGATGAGGTTCGGGAAGACGGCGAGGCCGCCGCTGGCGGTCTCGGTGAGGGTGCCCGCGAGCGTTGCGGAGCCGGGGTTCGCGCCCAACGCGAGCGTAACGGTGGTCGTATCGTCGCTCGTTTCGCGGTTGCCGTAGCTGTCTTCGACCGCGACCTCGACGGTGGGGGCGAGCGTGGCGCCGGCAGTTGTCGTGGTCGGCTGGGTCGTGAACACGAGTTGCGCGGTGGCCGCGGCGGTCACGTCGAATGCGCCGCTCGTGACGCTGCCGCCACCGGGGCCGCTCGTGGCGGTCAGCGTGTAGCCGCTGGCTGCGCGGTCGAGGCTCAGATCGGAAAACGTGGCGATGCCGGCGCGCGCCGTCTCGGTGAGCGTGCCGGCGAGAACGCCGGCTGCGGGGTTTGCGCCGAGTGTGATCGTGACGATCGTCGAGTTGTCGCTCGTGAGGGTGTCGCCGGAGCTGTCTACGACGGCGATCCGGACGGCGGGGGAGATCGCGGTGCCGGCCGCGGTCGTGGTCGGCTGGGTCACGAACACGAGTTGGGTGGCGGCAGCAGCCGTGACGGCGAACGCGCTACTCGTCGCGGTGCCGTAGGCAGCGTTACTCGACGCAGTGAGCGTGTAGCCGTTTGCCGCCTGGTCGATGCTGAGGTTGGAGAACGTCGCGAGACCGTTGGAAACGGTGCTGGTCAGGTTCCCGACGAGCGTGGCGCTACCCGGGTTCGCGGCGAGCGCGACGGTGATCGAGGTGACGCTGTCGGTCGTGATGCGGTTGCCGTAGCTGTCCTCGACTGCCACCGCCACCGCGGGGCTGATCGACAGGCCGGAGACGGTGCTTGTGGGCTCGCTCGTGAAGACGAGTTGGGCGGCGCTGGCGGCGCTGACGTCAAAGCTTCCGCTGGTCGCGCCAGTTGGTGTTGCGTTGCTGGACGCGGAAAGTGCGTAGCCGCTCGCGGCTCGGTCGACGGTGAGGTTCGCGAAGACTGCCAGGCCGGCGCGGGCAGTCGTGGTGTGAGGGCCGCCGAGGGCGCCCGCGCCCGGGTTGGTGGCGAGCGCGACCGTTACGGCCGTCGAGTCGTCGCCTGTTTCGAGGTTGCCGTACCTGTCCTCGACGGCGACCTCGACGGCCGGATCGATCGGCGTGCCCGCGACCGTGTTCGTTGGCTGCGTCGCGAACACGAGCTGTGAAGGGGCGGCCGCGATCACAGCGAAGGGGGTGCTCGTCGCGGGGCCGTAGGCGGGACTGCTCGTCGCAGTCAGCGTGTAGGCGTTCCCGGCGGCCGTGAGCGAGCAGACGAACTGCGCCGAGCCGTTCACCACCGTGACTGGCCCCTCGCCGCTGCTCGGCCCGCAGCTGAGCCTCGCCGAGGGAGGCGCTTCGCCCAGTGAGACCGTGACCGTCGTCGACTCGTCGCCGCTCACGATATTGCCGTCTGTGTCCTCGATCGAAACGGCGAACGCCAGCGTGGCCCCCGCTGTCGTTGTGGCTGGGGGCTCAGAGGTGAACGCCAGGTGGGTCGCGGCGGGTGCGGACGCAGGCGCGGTGCTCGTCGGTACGGCTGCAGCTGACGTCTGCTGAGGCGGGGACGTCGCGGGTGGCGCCACGCTCGACCGTGGCGTCGGGGAGGCCCCCACGACCGGCGGGAGCGCGGGCGGGGCGGCCGCCGCCTGCAGCATCGCAGGGGGCGTCGTAATCGAGCTGCTCGCGTGCGGACGGCCTGGGGCGGTCCTCGGGCTCGGCTTGGTCGGGGGTGTGCGGCCCGTCGCCTCGCCCGCAACCTTGTGCGGCGAGTTCGAGCGGGCCGACGTGGTCCTCTCGACCTGAACGTGCGGCTGCGGCCGCGCAAGAGCTCGCGCGGCGATGGGCGCGACGAGCGCGGCCCGCATCGGTGCCGGATGTGGCGATCCTGTCGCCGGAGCCGCGAGCACCCCGGTGGCGGCGGCGCCCGAGACGACGGCAACCGCGCTCGCGAGCGTTCCGAGCGCCGGGGTGAGAGGGAGCCTGCCGAGCAGCGGTGCGTGGCTCAGCCATGAGAGAGGCCCCATGATCAGACGCATACGACCGAGAGACACATTGAGGAAGGCGCGTACGACACGCGGGTCGAACTGCGCTCCCGCACAGCGGGCGATCTCCGTCCGTCCGGCCTCACTGTTGCCCGCAGCCTTGTACGAGCGTGCAGAGGTGATGACGTCGAAGCTGTCTGCGATGGCCACGATCCGTCCGGCCAGCGGGATATCGATGCCGCTGAGGCCGCGCGGATATCCCTTGCCGTCCCAGCGTTCGTGGTGGGTTCCGATCGCCGAATGCCACCGGTCGAGCCATTCGCTGAGTGGCGCGGTCAGGGCCTCACCAAACAGCGGGTGCTTGCGCAAGGTCTGCCACTCCTCGTCGGTCGGCTTGCCCGGTTTGGTCAGGATTTCACTTGGCACCTCGAGCTTGCCGATGTCGTGCAGCAGAGCCGACCAGTTCAAGAGGTCGAGCTCCTTTTTGCCGAGACCCATTTGTTCCCCGATCAGTACCGAGTACGCGCGCACGCGCTCCGAGTGCCCGCGAGTCAGGCGGTCGTGGAGGTTGAGCGCGGCGACGAGCTCGAGCAGACGCTCGGCCGACTCCTGCGGCGTGCCCGCCGTTCTCGCGTCGTGAACGGACTGGAGTCGTTTTCTGAGCGAGGCGACGCTGCCCGACTTCAGCGCAGTCTTGAAACGCGAAGGCGCCTCATCGGGGAAGACGAGCGAGAGTTGCAGGAGGGCAGCGAGCGGCAGCAGGCGGCGGGTGACACGGTCGACGGCGAGCAACACCACGGTGGCCGCGGCGCTGATGCCGATTCGCCAGGCCCAGTAGAGCCAGGTCGAGCCAGGCGGCGGGTGGAGCCAGAGAGTCGCGACGTACACGAACACAAACGAGGCGAGCAGGGGCCCGACGACAACGACGCCGCGGATCGACCAGGCACGGAGCGGGTGAGATGACCAGCGCTGAGAGCTGCCTGCTGCTTCGCTCACGAGCATCCCTCAACGACGTCTGGCCCGAGCCGGAACGTGAGGCCCGAAACGCTCGATACACGAAGGAGCGCCCTGTCGTGTCGAGCGCGGTCGCCGTGCAAAAGCGCTCGGGTCGGGCCCGCCGTCGGACGACCCCGGGTGTAGGCCGATACCCAGGGCGCACTGGCGCCGCGTCGCCCGCCCGTCCAGCCGGCGCGAAGGAGGACCGCCCGTACGTCTCGCTTTGTTGTCGAAGCCCTTGCCATCAAGCCCCCGCCGCACCCGGATCCCGTGGCGCCAGTAGTTAGCCGTAATTACTGCTGTTATCGGGCCTGGAGTCCCGAACCTGAAGCGAAATGTGGGGGCAAACGCCCCTCGCAGCACGAGTCTCGGGTTGATGCACCGGATCCATTGGAGGGCGCCCCAGGGCCGGCTGCCCTCGCGGTACCGAAACGGTCACCGCGGGCGCGCTCCCGGGGCGCGAATCGCCTAGCATGCAAGCATGGCCAGCTACCTCCACACCATGGTTCGGATCACCGATCCCGATCGCAGCCGCGCCTTCTACGAGGCGCTCGGACTTCGAGTTCCGCCGCAAGATGGACATCATCTGCGACGGCGAAGTCGAGGCGACGAACTACTTCTTCGGGGCGCCCGGTGAAGCGGCCGAACTCGAGCTGACCTTCAATCACGACGGTCGCACCTACGAGCCCGGAACAGGGTATGGGCACATCGCACTCGGCGTCGAGGATCTCGAGGGCACGCTCGCGGAACTGGCTCAACAGGGCATTGCCCCCGAGAGGCCGCCCTATCGGGTGCGCGAAGGTGGTTCTCTTCTGTGCTTCGTGCGCGATCCTGACGATTACAGGGTCGAGCTCATCGAGCGAGGCGTTTAGGGCCGGCGCGTGTCACGCGACGCCGGGGTCGGAGCCGATCGAGGCGGGAGCAGGCGAAGGAACTCACGCGGAGTGTCAGTCAAAGAAAAGGGGGCGCCCCGCCGTCGCGGGGCGCCCCTTCAGTTGCCCCCGTGCCGCCGAGTCAGGAAGCAACTATTCGAAGGGCTCCGGACGCAGGTTGCCCTTATTTAGGGCGATGAAACCTAAGCGCAACAAAGCGGAGGACACGCAGATGGTTCGGGCGCTCAGCGGCGCCGCGTCGTCACGTGTCGCGGAGCGGCGCATCGTTCGCGGCGCCAGTAAAGCTCTAGCGTCCTTTTGTCGATGCCAAGACACATGCGAGTCGAGCGCCAGACGATCGAATGCCTGCAATGTTCGACAGCTCGTCTAAAACCGCCGGGGGTGGGAAGCGACATCGGCGAATGCCCCGCCTGCGGTTATCTCGGGTGGGAATACTCAAACCGCATCAGCGAAAGCGAGCGGCGTAAACGTCGCGCTTTCTGGCGTGAAAGCCTCGTGTCGACCCGCGTCCGACAAAGACCAACTCGCTCGTCGGGATTCTTGGGTGAGTCCGTCGACTGCGGCGACGCGGCCACGCCTCGATCCGGCTTGTGAGTGCGACGGCCGTCGCGTCACGATGGCCGATGAGCTCGTCAGATCGTGCCGTCAGCCGCCGTCCCTACCCTTGCTGGAGTCTAAGTGACGGGAGGGCGGCTCTTATCCCGCCCGGATGCGCCGCCCTTCCGTCGCGTTCTCCGATCACGCTGTACGTCGCGGCGGGGATCCGGGCTTGCGGCGACGAGCGAGATCGAGCCGCGCTGGCCCAGCGGTGTCTGAGTCGGGCCGGCGGTGTTTGGGTCGCTCCTGCTGCTCTTGGGTGCGTCGCGTTCGGCGAGCGCCGGTTGCCGTTCTCGAGAAATGGGTACGACTCTTCAATGAGTGATCCGCGCCGCGCGCTCGCTGCTGAGGCGGGGCCTCGCCTTCCGCGCCGCGTGCGAGGCGTGGGCTGGGCAGCATCAGCGGTGCTTTGGCTCATCGCGTCGGATGGACGCCCGTTGCTCTTGCTGGGAGGGTTTGTTGTCGCACTCCTTCTCCGCGGTGGGTATGTGATCGTGGGCTGGGGGAAGGGTCGGTCGGTGTTCTGGTCGCCATGGTTCTTCGCGGTCGCCGCGCTGGCCGAGTTCATATGGCTTTTTGCCGGTTAGGCGCTGCCTGCACGGCTTGAGCGACGACGATCGCACCCCGCTGACGAGACCGCGCGCCAGAGGTGATCGCGCTTCGTCGCGCGTTTGTGCTTCGGCAAGAGGACTTGGGTCGGCTTTTGCCGAGCGAATCGCCTAGGAGTCCCGCTTCGTCGTTTGCGCTCACGACCCGGCCCTCCGGTTTAGCAAGCAGTCGAGGAGGAAAGACTTCTTCATCGTCGATTTTAGGGGGGAACAAAATGGAGCTGAGTTCATTGTCGAGCGTGCTTGTCGAGGAGTTGGGCGCGCTCAAGAGTTCCGAGGAACAGCTCTTGGAGGCTTTGCCCCGGCTGGCGGCGGCTGCGCATGCCTACGAGCTCCGCGATGCGTTCGAGAACCATGCCACCGAAACTCAACGCCATCTTGAGCGTGTGGACGAGGCTCTCGCGAGCATGGGTGTCCGGTTTGCACCGGCAAGGCCCAGCCACGCGATGCGTGGTCTTCTCGAGGACAGCGATGTCCTGATTGATGCCACCGGAGACTCCGTTGCGCTGGACGCTGCTCTCATCGGGGCGGCCCAACGTATCGAGCATTTCGAGATAGCGCTGTACGGCAGCGCACGTTCTCTGGCAGATGAGCTGGGCCTACGAGACGTTCAGGCGCTCCTGGGACAGACGCTCGACGAAGAAGGACGGGCGGCCAAGTTGCTGACGAAGATCGCCGAGGGCGGTTTCATGAGTAGCGGCATCAACCGCCTGGCGGCGACGCGTTCGGATGTCGAGGCAGCCGAGGACGCTCAGCCTGATCAAGCCTCCGCCGCAACGACTCTGTAATCCCCGAACCCGCACCCGTGGGCGGCTCGGTTCAATGCAGACTTGCCGCGAAGGTGTAGATGACCATCGCGCTGACCGTGATAACAAACACCCGCAGCACCCAAAGGGTTATGGTCAAGCGCCTGGTCAACTGAGCCCGTGCGACCGGAATAGCAGTGTCTGAGCTGAGCTGGTCGCGCTCGAGAAAGATGACGAGGTCTGGCTCTGTGCTCGGAGCAGATGCGTTTGACCGCGTGCCCGCATTAAGGGTGTCGGTCATGAGTGTCCCCCAATCAGGTGCACCGTCTGAAGAAACGAGTCCACACCGTACGCCGCACCGCAGATCGCGATGAACGCAGCGATCATGATCGCAACCACGTTCGTTGAACGCCTGTTCGCCCACTGCCCCATGAGCTCGCGATCGTTCGCGAGCATGAGCAGAAAGATGAGCGCGACCGGCAGCAGAACAGTCGCGAGAACGTTCGCATTGAGGGCGATCGAAAGCAAGGGTGCGCCCGGGATCAGGATTATCCCGGCGGCGATGAGCGCAGCCGCAACGTCGGTCGCGTAGAAGATCAGAGCCCGACGCGGCGCGGAGTTGAAGCTGTGGCGCACACCAAGGCATTCTCCGACGGCGTACCCCGTGCTCGCGGAGATCGTCAGAACGGCAACCGCGCCCGCTTCGATGAGTCCCAGGGCAAAAATCGTCGCGGCCAGATGGTCTCCAGCGGCCTTCAGCGCTCCGGGGAATCCGGCTCCGGCAAGCCCTTGCACGGTCGACCCGTTGTGCGTGGCGAGGATCGCGCCCGTGACGAGCGCGCCGCATCCGAACACGGCCGCGAGCACGGCGCCCACGATCGTGTCTGCACGGCCCTGCTGGATATCGCCCGGGGTCAGTCCTTTGTCTGCCGATGTGCTCTGCTGGAAGAAGATCATCCACGGTGTGACGGTCGCGCCGATCGTGGAGGCGATCAGGAGAAGCAGTGTGTTGAAGCTTCCGCCTGGTAACGGCGACCATGTTACGAACGAATGCCCCACCGAGCCCAAGTTCGGCTTGACCAGGATCGCGGCGACCAGGAACAATCCGTTGAAGATCGCGAGTCCGAGGACGATGCGCTCCCAACGGCGGTAGCGCCCGCCGCCGAGCATGGTGAACGCGACCAACACCAGTCCGGACGCTGCGGCGACGGCTGCGCCCAGATGGAAGTAGGCGAGGCCGACCCTGATCGCGACGAACTCCGCGATCAGCGTGACGACGTTCGTGACAATCAGATCGGCGGCACTAAACCAACCCCACACGGCCCCGAACCGCTCCAGGACAAGCTGCCCGAAGCCGCGGTGTGTGACCGCTCCCACGCGCATGCACATTTCCTGGCAAACGATCGCCATCGCAAAGCTGACCACGATGAAGGGGAGAAAAAAACCGAGCCCATATGTGGCCCCGCTCGCCGCATACGAAATCATGCTCGGGCCGTCGTTCTCGCCCAGCATCGCCAGCATGCCCGGCCCTGACAGGAGCCAAAACAGCATCCAGCGTCTTCCCCCTTTGCGGGCCGTGTAGACCCGCTCGCGGTCAGCAGAGCGATCCCGGTCCTCGTGGGAAAGAGGCGGCAGCGTCAGTTCAATCTCAGCCACCCGCGCTCCCGCCACCAACTCTGCCCGAACCGCTCAAACCTCGAGATCGACCGTGACACGCATCGCTCGCGCAAGCATCGCTCCCAAGACCTCGACTTCGTCGGCGAAGCGCACGAACAGAGGTCCGTCGAACGGCTGCTTCTCAACGACCTCGAAGGTGGCACCCGGCGCGATACCGCGTTCGGCCAGAAAGCGAAGCATCTCCGAGTTTGAGTCGGAAACACGGATGAACCGACCGCGATCGCCCGACTCGAGACCGTACAAACTCACGCTCTCGACCTCAACCAGCGTCAGTGCCGCATCCGGGATCGGGTCGCCGTGCGGATCGAACGCAGGGTGACCGAGCTTCGCAGCAATCAACTCCTCGAGCTGGTCCGACAGCACGTGCTCGAGAACCTCTGCCTCTGCGTGGACAGACTCCCAGCCAAGCCCGAGGTCTTCTACGAGATAGAGCTCCAGGAGCCGATGATGGCGAAGTACCTCAAGCGCCACCTTTCGCCCTGCCTCGGTCAGGCGGACGCCGCGATATGGCTGATGCTCGATCAGCCCGAGAGCGCTGAGCTTGGGGAGCATCCCTGAGACGGACGCCGGCCGCACCTTCAGTCGCTCCGCGAGCGCGGTGGTCGACGCGACGTGCCCGCGGCTTTCGAGGGCATAGATCGCTTTCGCGTAATCCTGCACGGCCACCGAAAGCTCGCCCTCGTGATCTCGATTTGTATGCAAGCCTAAAACGTTATCACGGTGTTAGCTAAAACTCAACCCCCAGAGCGCCGGAATTCAGGTTCGGCCCTAGCTTCCCCCGCCACGACTGTTGGTCGCATATCACCGAATCCCTCGATCCAGAACCCTCGAACGAGCCTCAAGCTCGCCGCCAATCCGGCCGATCTCGCACCTGCCGAGTGGATACCGGGCGGCTGAACCTGATCGTGCCGTGCCCCGAGACTGGATGCTGCCGCGTACGACCTGCGTCGTGGAGCACCGGAAACGCCGCTCGCACAGGAACCACGGGAACAGCGAACTGGCGGAAGGAGCTTCATGCGGAAACCTCTTAGCTTGGGTGTGGGGACGGTCGTCTTGGCGGCCGGGTTCGCGGGTGCGAGCATCGTTGCCGGTGGGAGCATCGGAGCGATCCTCTCGACGACTGTCGCGACGACTGTCTCGACGCCGACGACGACGACTTCTCAACAGACGACGACCACGACCTCTCAGCAGACGACGACCACGACCCAGACGACGACAACGGGGACGAACCCCCGCGGAGGCCGGGGCTTTCAGATCTGCTTCAGCCGCGGCGGTCGATCTCGTTTTTCGACGCGGATCGTGGGTCAACAGTCGCTCGGCTGGTACCTGCACCGTGGTGGCAGGATCGGCGCTTGTCCGCCGCCACCGCGTCCGCGCTGGCATCGGCATCGCGGCCGCGACGGTGGCGGTCGGTTCGGTAACGGCGGCGACCGCGGCTTCGGAAGCAGCGGCGCCAACGGGAACGCCGGGGGGAATGGCTCCGAGTCGGGCGGCGCGAGCAGCTTTGCAAGCACTGGCGGTAGTTCAGGCAACCAGGGCTCGTTCGGCAACTCAGCTCAGGGGCAGCAGCAGGGCGGCAGTGGTCAGAGCGGACAGTCGGGCTCTGATGGCGGGCAAGGCTCGTTTGGTACGTCAGGCGGCTCCGGGTCGCAGCAGGGTGGTGGGCAGCCGTGGTCGCATCGTGGCGGGCGAGGTTCGTTTGGCTCGTCGGGCGGCTCCGGGTCGCAGCAGGGACGGTTCGGCTACAGCCGTCGTTAGCGACCAATAGGCGGTGTTACGGCGGTGGGCGCAGGCAGTAGAAATGCGCCTACCGCAACACCGCGTAGTTTCGACGGGTCTTGCCCCATGTGTCCCGAACACGGGGCGATGGGGCATGGGGCACGACTCGTCGCGCAACATCACGCGCGGCGCCCCGGCAAGCTTGCTTCGGCGGTCGTTTGTTTCGGCGGTCTAGAGGTCAGCCGCTGCGTCGTCGGCCGCATCGGCTTCGCCGACTGAGGCCTCGTCTGCTGAAGTGACGTCTCCGGCGCCGGAAGGTTCGTCGGCGGAGTCCGAGGACGTCGTCTCGTCGGTTACTACGAGCGTCTCCTCGGGCACCACCGGCGTGGCCGATGCGGTCTCGGCGATCGTCCCGTCAGAAGCCGTCTCGTCGCCTGCCGAATCGAGCTCGTCGGGCGGAAGCTCTCCACCTTCGGGCGCCACGAGCAGGCGGAGCTCAGCAGTAACGCCCGAGAACACCTCGATCGGGGCGGTGTAGCGTCCGATTCGCTTGATCGGCTCGAGGGTCAGCTTCCGGCGGTCGATGCGAATCTTCTGTGTTTCCCAGAGTCGATCAGCGACCGACGTCGCGGTTACGGACCCGAACAGAGAGCCGGTCGGACCAGCCTTGACGTCGAAGCGGAGTTCCGCCCCCTCGAGGCGTGCGACGAGTGCCTCCGCCTCGTCGACGGTGCGCGCCTGATGCCGGGCATGCTGGGCTTCGCGGCGAGCGAGTTCTGCCACGAGCCCGGGGGTCGCCAACTCCGCGAGACCCCGGGGCAGGAGGTAGTTGCGCGCGTAGCCGCGGGCAACACTGACTACCTCACCGCGCAGGCCGAGGTTGTCGACATCGTGACGAAGGACGACCTGCACCGCTACCGCTCGCCCCGGTCACCACGATCGCGTCTGCCGCCGCCCTCACGGTCGTCGCGACCCTCAGCGACGTACGGCAGTAACGCCATCTCCCTCGCGCGCTTGACGGCAACCGCGACCTGGCGTTGGTGACGCCGGCACGCACCGCTGATGCGCCGCGAGCGGATCTTGCCCTTCTCGGAGATGTATCGCCGAAGCTCGCCGATGTTCTTGTAGTCGATCTCGTCGATCTTCGACTTGCAGAAGAAGCAGGACTTCCTGCGCCCTCCCGTGAGGGGCGGAAGGCGCTTGCGGCTCCGGCTCTCGTTTGCTTTTCCTGCCACGTGGCCTCCTAGAAGGGAATGTCGTCGTCGGCGGGCGCGCCGAAGTCGGCGTCCGAGCCCCCTGCTTGCGGGGGAACGAACTGGTTGGTCTCGCCGCCAGCACCGTCACGTCCGCCGAGAAACTGGACCGTATCGGCGATTACCTCGACGGCCTGGCGCTTGGTTCCGTCCTGCGCCTCCCACTCTCTCCACTCGAGTCGTCCGTCGATACCGACCGGGCGGCCCTTCGCAAGGTACTGCGCACAGTTCTCACCCTGGTTACCCCAGACGGTGACATCAAAGTAGTTGGGCTTTTCCGTCCATTCACCAGAGGCCCCGTCCTTGCGGCGCGTATTCACTGCCAAGCGCAGGCTGCAGACGGCGGTTCCGCTCGGTGTGTGACGCAACTCGGGGTCGCGTGTCAGGTTGCCGACGAGAACGACGCGGTTGATATTTGCCATGGTGTTCGCTCCTCCCCTGTGGTGAGAACCCAGGCTACTCGGCGGCCGCGGCGCTGTCATCGGCGGGCTGAGACACGGCCTTCGGCTCTGCCGGGGCCTTCGTCGCACCCGTCTTGACGCGCCTGACAGCAAGGTGCCGCATGACGCCGTCGGTGATCTTGAGCACCCGTGTGACCTCGGCAAGCGTTGCCGGAGCCGAGGCGAAGAGGAGCAGGTGGTAGATGCCGTCGGTCTTGTGGTCGATCTCGTAGGCGAGCTTGCGCCGCCCCCAGGGCTCGTGGCCGTCCCAGCGTCCGCCGTCCCCCTCGACGCGCTCACGAACGCGCGCGATGACCTCGCTGGCGCGCTCCTCAGGCAGCTCGACGTCGAGCATCAGCAATATTTCGTAGTCGTTCATAGTCCCGAATGGTCCTTCCCATGGACTGAGTCGGCCCCGCCCCGTGGGCACCGCTTCAGGTTGACGGCACGACGGGCGTGGCGAGAAGTTGCGCCAGTGTAGCATCGGCGAGGATGAAGGGTCTCGTCGTGCTGTTGGTTGGGGGACTCGGCTTCGGCGCGTTCTGGCGGCGCCTGCGTCAGCGCCCGGCTGTCGACACACCGTCGTTTGACCCTGCCGCCGAGCTTCGGGCGAAGCTTGCCGAGTCCAAGGCCGCTGCAGGAGACGAGTCGGTTGGGCAGGAAGCTGCGCCGGCCGAGCCGGTGCTCGAGCCACCACCCTCCGAGCCTCAAGAAGCGGACACTGCCGAGCGACGCAGGGCGATCCACGACCGGGCGCGCGGCGCGATCGACGAGCTCGGCTGAACTTAGGGCGCACCGCGGCGTAGCGCGAACGCCGACACGATCAGCTCGACGGCCTCATCAGGGTCGTCGGAGAGGCGCAGAAGCTCGAGGTCGCGGGCAGAGATCAAGCCGCGCTGCTCGGGGCCCGCTTGCAACCAGCCGATGAGTCCGTGCCAGTGCTCTGAGCCGAGGAGGATCACCGGAGAACGGTGCACCTTCTCGGTCTGTGTCAACGTCAGCACCTCGAAGAGCTCGTCCAGGGTGCCGAAGCCGCCAGGAAGGACGATGAAGCCCTCCGCTGGCTTCACGAAGCACACTTTGCGTGCGTAGAAGTGATCGAAGGTGTACGCGAGGTCCACGTACGGGTTGGGCCGTTGCTCCCTCGGAAGCAGGATGTTGAGTCCGACCGAGAGGCCACCGGCTTCACGCGCACCGCGATTCGCCGCCTCCATGACTCCGCTACCACCCCCGGTGATGGTCGCCCAGCCTCGGTTGGCGAGCGCGGCACCGACCGCGCGTGCCGCAACGTACGCCGGCTCGTGTTCGTCGACACGGGCCGACCCGAATACGGTCACCGCGGGTCGGTCGATGCGGGCGAGCTGTGCGAACCCGTGCCGGAACTCGGCCGCAATCTTTTCGACGGCCGCGTCGGTATTCGTCTCGCGCGCGTCGAAGAGCTTGCGATCGTCCATCACAGCCGATGCTGTGGCACGTAGGCGGCAACCGCGCCGACCGCGAGCGCGAGAGCAGTGAGGGCGAAAAGGGATCCGCAGAAGACAGCCTTGTCGCGCCCACCGCCGACCCAAAGCCAGCGCGTCGAGCGCCAAATCGATCCGCCGTCCAGGATGCCGGCCGGGATGAGGTTGATGAGGTTGAGCACGAATCCGAAGTAACCGAGCGCGACGAGGAGCTGTGAGCTTTCGAGCCGACCCGTGCCGTAACAGGCAAGTGCGGCGATTCCGCCGAGGATCGGCCCGGCAAGGGCGACCCGGGCCGTCTGCCAGGGATTGCCGCGCGTGTGCTTCACGTAGGCCCCGAGAAACGGGACGAAGACCGGCCATGACGGGTGCAGATGTTCGCGCGTGGCTTCGAGGAAGTGGCCCATCTCGTGGAGAAAGATCAGCACGATCAGCCCCAACGCGAACTTCCAGCCCCAGATCAATGCGTAGCCGCCGAACGCGACGAACAGTGCGGCGAACTTCGCCAGCGAGCCGAGCTTCAGGGCAAGACTTCCGAGGAACACGATTGGGGCGCCCAGCTTGCGCACGGTTCCACGCCACCCGTCTCGGGTCGGCTGCGCTGCGCTTTCCCGGGGCACGAGAGGCTCCATCGGAGGCGCTTAGGTGGCGGCCGGTGACGGGCTCACGAGCCCGTACCGATCCACTCCTCGCCGCCCTCGTAGACCTCTTTCTTCCAGAGCGGCACATCTGCCTTGAGCTGGTCGATCGCGTCCTTGCATGCGGCGAGGGCGTCCGCGCGATGAGGCGCGCTCACCGCGATCACGACTGAGGGCTCGCCGAGCTCGACGCGCCCCACCCGGTGGTGAATCGCGACACCGAGCAGCTCGTACCGTTCGCCGAGCGACTCGGCGAGTTTGGCCATCATCTCCTCTGCCATTCCCTCGTATGCCTCGTACTCGAGGTACTGGACCTCGCGCCCGCGTGAATGACGGCGTGCCGTGCCGGAAAAGGTGGCGGTGGCACCAGCTTCGTCGGTCGCGACCTCATTGACGACTCGGTCCAGGGAGAGTGCCTCTCCCGAGAGAAGAAACGCTCCGCCCGAGACGGGTGGGATCAAGGCGACGACGTCCCCTTCCTTCAACGGCTGCTCGCGGGATGCGTACTCCTTGTTCACCGCATACAGCAAGCCGGCAGGCTCGTCTCCGAGATCGAGCGTCGGCCAGACGTCACCGACGCATGAAGCTTCCACGACGCGCTGCGACCAGCCAGCCCGTTCACGTAGGCCGGCAAAGAGCCTCACCGTCACACGCACCTGAGTAGCCTACCCCCTGTGGCGGCATTGGATCGGCGGGAGACCGAATCGGGGATCGAGATCAAGCCGCTCTACACTGCGAGCGACGCTCCAGCCGCGCCCGAGGCCCCCGGTATTCCGCCGTACACACGCGGGGTCTACGCCGACATGTATCGCGGACGCCCGTGGACGATCCGTCAGTACGCCGGCTTCGCATCCGCAGAGGAGTCGAACCAGCGCTATCGCTATCTCCTCGACCAAGGGCAGACCGGCCTCTCGGTGGCGTTCGATCTCCCGACTCAGCTCGGTCTGGACTCGGACGATCCGCGTGCCGAGGGCGAGGTGGGACGCACCGGGGTCGCGATCGATTCGCTCGCCGACATGCGAGTGATGCTCGACGGGATTCCCCTCGATCGTGTCTCCACCTCGATGACGATCAACGCCCCTGCGGCGCTCTTGCTCCTGATGTACGAGCTTGTTGCCGAGGAGCAGGGGATTGCGTCCGCACAGCTACGCGGCACAGTTCAGAACGACATCCTCAAGGAGTACGTTGCGCGCGGCAACTACATCTTTCCGCCGCGCCCGTCGATGCGGCTGACGACCGACCTCTTCGCATATTGCGCGGAACGCCTGCCCCTCTGGAACACGATTTCCATCTCGGGGTACCACATTCGAGAAGCCGGCTCGTCCGCTGTCCAAGAGCTCGCGTTCACCCTGGCCAACGGCCTTGCCTATTGCGAGGCGGCGCAAGCCGCGGGGTTGAGCCCAGACGTGTTTGGCGAGCGCCTGTCCTTCTTCTTCAACGCGCACAACGACTTTTTCCAGGAGGTAGCCAAGTTCCGCGCCGCCAGGAGACTCTGGGCGAGGTTGATGGCGGAGCGCTTTGGGGTCACGAATCCGAAGGCACTTGCTTTGCGCTTCCACGCCCAGACCGGCGGCTCGACGCTGACCGCTCAACAGCCAGAGAACAACATCGTGCGCGTCGCCGTGCAGGCGTTCTCGGCGGTCTGTGGCGGAGCGCAGTCGCTCCATACGAATGCGTTCGACGAGGCGCTCGCGCTGCCCTCTGAGCGGGCAGCGACTATTGCCTTGCGCACCCAGCAGATACTCCTCCTCGAAGCGGGTGGCGCAGATACGGCCGATCCTCTCGGAGGCTCGTACTACGTCGAGGCGCTGACCGCCGAGCTCGAAACACGCGCACTCGAGCTGATCGACCAAGTCGACGAGCTCGGCGGGGCCGTAGCGGCGATCGACGCTGGTTTCATCCAAGCCGAGATCGAGGCTTCGGCTTACGAGTGGACGCGATCGGTGGAGTCGGGTCGCCGGCCGATCGTCGGGGTGAATCAGTTCGCGTATGCCGATCACGAGCCGATCGAGCTTCACCGGCTCGACCCCGCGCTCGAGCAGCGTCAGGTCGACAGAACGCGCGCGGTTAGGGGTTCGCGAGACGCGGAACGGGCCCAGCAGGCCCTCGGAGCTGTGCGCGCGTCCGCGCGCGGAAGCGAGAACATGCTCCCGGTTCTGCGTGATGCGCTGCAGGTCGCATGCACCCTTGGGGAGATCTGTGACGTGTTGCGTGACGAGTGGGGCGTACACGACCGCCCTCACGGCTAGATGCGGATTCTGGTCGTTTCGCAGATGTTTCCGGGGCCGACTGACCCCGACTTGGGCGTCTTCGTTGCTCAGCTTGCGGCTGCTCTCGGCGCGCGCGGTCACGAGCTCGAGTTCGCGGTCCTCGATCGGCGCGGAGGCGGCAAGCGCCGCTTCCTCGAGCTGCGCGCGAAGGTGCACGCGGCGCAACGACCAGACGTCGTGTGGGCTCACTTCCTCGTCCCGGCAGGGCTCATCGCGGCGGGCGTCAATGCGCCGCTCGTCGTCACCGCGCACGGCCGTGACGTCCGGAACATCGGGAGCCTGCCGGCTGTTCAAGCGCTCACACGCCGGGTCGTCCGGCGTGCGAGTGCCGTCATTGCTGTTTCCGAGTACCTGCGTCGGGAGCTTGAGCTGCGTGTTCCGGAGGCGCGCGGAAAAACCGTTGTTATCGATTCCGGTGTCGATCTCGATCGCTTCGGCGCCGGCGCTGCCCGAGTGCTCGGCGCAGGGGAGCGCCCGGCCTTTCTCTGCGTGGGCACGCTTTCCGAGCGCAAGAACGTGGGGCGTCTCGCGAACGCCTTCGAACAACTCGGCCGCGGAAGTCTCACGTACGTTGGTGACGGGCCGCTGCGATCAACGCTCGAGGGTCGCGCACGCATCGACGTGCTCGGCAGCGTCTCTCACGACGAGGTGCCGAGCTACATGCTCGGTGCCGACGTTGTATGTGCGCCTTCGCTGCTGGAACCATTCGGCCAGTCGATTCTTGAGGCGATGGCGTCGTCGCGAACGGTTGTCGCGACACGGTTCGGTGGACCGCCGGAGTTCGTGTCCGCGGAGTCGGGAATCCTCGTCGACCCGCTCGACCAGAGCGCCCTCGCGCGGGCGCTCGAGGAGGCCACGACGTTTCCCTTCCCGAATCAGGCTGCCCGCGCTGCAGCCGCTCACCACGACGTCAGGCTTCAGGCGGAGCGGGTGGAAGCTGTTCTGCTTCAAGCCGTTCAAGATCGTTGAGTCTGAGCTCGACGAGCGGGCGAACCCGCTCCTCGATGCCTGCCTCGCGCGCGAGTTCAAGCGCGCGCAGGTAGCTCTGACGCACCTTCTCGAGCGGAGCTCCGTGCTTCAGCCGATTGTCTCCCGTCAGGAGAGCATCGTGAACGGCTTCGCTCACGCTGGGAAGGTTACGCGACACCGGGCCAACCGCGCGATCGAGGTACGGCCCGGCAAGCGGGGAGCTGAAATGCGCCTTCTCCCCAATCGCTGAGCTAGGATTCAGGTGTGCTTGCGGTCGACGCGGTAATCCATGTTCTTCTCTCGGCTGCCTTGGTGGCACTCATCCTGATGCACTCAGGACGGGACGCGGGCCTTGGCGGCATGGGCTTCACTCCCTCCTCGCAGGGTGGAACACACATCGTTGAGCGCAACTTGACACGACTCACCGTTCTCGTCGCGGTCCTGTTTTTTGCCAACACGGTCGTGTTGTACCGACTGCTTCAGTAAGTTCGGATGCTGCTCGAGCGGCTGCATCACGTGACATGCGTCTGCGGTGATGCTCAGCGTACGACGGACTTCTATCGAGACGAGCTTGGTTTCTCGCTCGTAAAGAAGACCGTCAACTTCGACGATCCGCATAGCTACCATCTCTACTTCGGGGACGAGCGAGGCTCGCCTGGAAGTCTGATCACGTTCTTTGAGTGGAAGCGTGCGGAGCGAGGTCGTCTGGGTCGCGGCACTCTGGAGTCGATCGGACTCGTCAGCCCATTTGTCGATCGAGAGAGCGAGCTCGAGGATCCAGATGGGCTTCGCCTCCGCCTCTTTCCCGGAAGCACGCCGGCCATTCGCGACATCGTTGTGCTCGGTAACCCGGATCTTTATGCCGGGCTGGTCGCCGACACCACGTCCCTGACATTCGGCCCGCCCGTAGATTCCTTGGCTCTCGCCGGCCCTGGCACGACGCATCACATCGCCTGGCGTGCCTCTTCTCAAGAAGAGCAGGCGGCTTGGGCGTCGAGGTTAGACGAGATCGGGCTTCGTACAACCGATGTGCTTGACCGCACGTACTTCACGTCCATCTACTTCCGCATGCCGGACGGCATCCTTATGGAGATCGCGACGGACTGGACCGGGGTTCATGGTTGACGAGGCGCCCGCCGCGCTCGGTCGTAACCTCTCCCTCCCAGCATGGCTCGAGTCGGAACGGGCAACGCTCGAAAGGGAACTCGCTCCAATCGCCTAGTTGAGCTCTGCTGATCGCCGACGGCTAGAATGCGCCGGCGCGCTGGTGGCGGAATTGGTAGACGCGCAAGGTTGAGGGCCTTGTGCCCTTAGGGGCGTGGAGGTTCAAGTCCTCTCCAGCGCACTCTCCAGCCGGGGGCCGTCAGTCGACGGCCCCCGGCTGGTTTCTTCGTATCCCCGCGTTCGCGCTGCGGCTGCACATCAGCAGCCAAGCGCCGATTGCGGGGATGACGACGGCTGCGGTCACATCAGGCGCCGTCTGCTGCGAGCCAATACCCCCTGTTTGGAGGATGCCGTGCCATGTTAGAAACAGGCCGAACCCACCGTTCGGCGAGTGCCCACTCGCCCGTTCAGTGCCTAGCATCCTGCGACATGCAAACCCTACGAGATGCCACGTCGATCACCCAGCGCCAGCGTGAGGTGATCCACCTGATTGCCGCAGGTATGTCCAATGATGAACTCGGGCAGGAGCTCGGTATTTCTGCACGAACCGCGAAAGCGCACTGCGATGTCTTGCGCCAGAAACTGGGTGTACCGCGCCGTCGCCAAATTCCACTCGCGTACCGCATCCTCACCGGCGAAGATCCCATGTCGTACACGCTACGATCGAGTGCCTAGTCGTTAGCTAAAGGCTCCGCGCTTGCAGACGACGCGTCTGCAAGCGCGGAGCCGATTCTTGGAGAGAGCCGATGAGTCTGACCTGCAGCCCATGTCCACCAAGCAACCTCATAGGATAGCGTTGGCTGAACGGCACATCATTCGTCGTACGCGACTCTTGGCCGAACTGCGTTCATCGAGCGCAAAAACAATTCTGCTCGTTGCGCCTGCCGGTTACGGAAAGACCACGCTCGCTCAACAGTGGCTCCAGTGCAACGCGGGAGCGGCACTCACGGTAACTCCGGCGTGTCGCGACATCCCAGTCTTGGCGCGAGAACTTTCAAGAGCGCTCGCGTGTTTGGTCCTGATGGATCCGCGACGCATAGAGGCCGCACTTCGTTCGGCGAACGACCCCGCCGCGCAAGCATCTGCGGTGGCTCGCACCGTCCTCGCTCAGATCGGTGACCTACATGACGGTAACTGTTGGCTGGTTATCGACGATTACCACCTGCTGCTACAGTCGCGCGCCGCCGAGAGCTTCATCGATGAACTTGAACGTAGCGGTCAGCTCCGTCTGTTGATCTGTTCGCGTCAACGTCCGGCTTGGGCCACCTCTCGACGGTTTGTCCACGGTGAGATCGCGGAGCTCGGACCGCCTGACCTTGCGCTCGATGAAGCAGAGAGCCGTGAGATTATCCCGCTAGGTGTCAACAGTGAGCAGCTCCTCGAACATGCAAGGGGGTGGCCAGCTGTCATTGGCCTTGCAGCGCATTGTGGTTCGACGAGTGTGTCCGAATCGTCGCATCCGTTCTCTGAGTCGCTTTACGACTATTTTGCGGAGGAATTATACGAGGCGGCTTCGCCTCGAGTGAGAAAGGCTCTTGTCACCATAGCTTTGCTTCCTCCGATTGCTTATGCGCAGCTTCATGGAGAATTCGGATTCGATGTCAATAAAGACCAAATTGTAGAAACTGGCCTGGTTCAACGTGACAAAGGGGTAATCGAGGCGCACCCCCTTGCGAGATCATTCTTGAACGTAAAGGCTCGTGAGTATTCGGATTTCCCCCTTCTCATCGACGGAGCGATAGCTTTTTGTCTCAAGTATGGGTATTGGGATGAGAGCTTTGAGCTTATGCTCGAGTTTCAGATGCCTGGGAGAATGGAGCAGTTGCTGATCGAAGCGCTTCCTTCTTTGAGTGATGGTGGACGCACGGCGACCATAAGGGCGTTCTGCTCCCACGCGGGCCGTTCGGGAAACGTTCGTCAAGCAATCCTGGACTTGATCGAGGCCGAGCTTGCTCTGCGAGATGGTAGTTTCGACCAGGCACTCGAACTGAGTAGGGACGCTGCGCGACGAATGCCAGCTGATCACCCACTCGAAGCGCGGTGTTACATAGCGGCGGGGAAGGCAGCTCATCTCACGCATCGGTTATCTGATGCGTTTGGTCTCTACACGGTAGCCACTCAGCTTGCGAGCAAGTCGGCGGATCTGAATGACGCAACCTGGGGGCAGTGTTCGGCTGCTCTTTTCTTGGAGAGCGAAAGGGCGGACGATGCCGTTCGCGAGCTCGAGTTGCTAAGAGGGGCTAGACCGGAGGATAGGCTTCGTGTGCTGACGGCACACCAGCATCAGGCGTATCTCGGCGAGGCCCCCGACAGGCTTCTGACGGATGGCGAGCATGCAAGGCACCTGCTCGGCCTGATTAGCGATCCCTGGGTTCGAACGGCATGGGGAAACACCTACGGATACTCGCTTGTGCTCCGAGCCCACTACCGGGAGGCGGAGGAGGTCTTGACCGCGACGTCTCGGGAGCTTGAGGAGTTCGGTTTGACGTTTGGTGCGACGCAGATCCAATGGTCTCTAGCTGCGGTGGCACTTGGCCTGCGTCAGTTCACCCGGTGCGATGGGATTCTGAGGCGTCTTGAGGCGAGGTACTCGGAACAGCGCGATATGCATGGTCATCTCAACGTTCGGGCTCTCCGGGCGCGATTGTGTCTCGCTCAGTTGAGGCCGGAGGAGGCGCTCCGGGAGACGTGCGAGGTGTTTGACCGGTTTCCGACGCGCGCCATGTACGGTGAATATCTGGCGACCCGCGCCGTGGCGTTGGCCGTTGCTGGCGAGTTTTCGACTGCGATGCGGGTTGTTCGGGAGGCGTCAGCCCTCACTCGAAGTGTCGACACCCGAGTCCTCTGCGCTTGCGCTGCGGCGATTGCGGCCGACGGTGACGATGTCGCCGTCAGACGAATGGCAACAATGGCACTGGATGACGCCGCGCGGCTGCGGTCGTGGGACGCCGTCGTTTGCGCGGCCCGAGCATCGGCTGCGTTCGCACAACGATTGAGCGAGATTCCGGGACGGCGCGGGGATCTTCGCGATTTGCTGGGTCGTTCAAATGACAGTTCCTTGGCAAGAGCAATAGGTCTCGATTCGCGCGCCGCAAGTGCTGGCGGGCTGCTTTCCACGCGGGAGGGAGAGGTGCTTGATCTGATCGCGGCGGGTCTGAAGAACCCCGAGATCGCTCGTGTCCTGTTCATCGCACCATCGACTGTGAAGGCTCACATCGACAAGATTTTCGAAAAGCTTGGTACGCGTACCCGAGCCGAGGCTGTTGCGCGTTATAGCGATATGCTCGCGGCGAGCGCGGTCGGAGTCTCGTACATGTCCGGCTCGTCGTCCGCTGCGACTGGCATTCCCGCCAGGCTGAACTCCGGCGAGAGACCAAGGCGGTAGGACTCATCAGCGCTGGTGAGAATCGCTTCGAACGCGGCCACCACTGACGTGTCGAACTGTGAGTCGACAGCTTGAGCCAAGCGTAGCCGGGCCACCCGGCTCGGCATCGCATCACGGTAAGGACGGTCAGACGTCATAGCGTCATAGGCATCCGCCACCGCGATGATCCGCGATAGCAAGGGGATCTCTTCTCCTGCGAGGTTATCTGGGTACCCGCCCCCGTCGACCCGTTCGTGGTGGTGTCGCACGATTGATGCGATCTCGGCATAGGAAGCGACCTTCGCGAGGATGTGTTCCCCGATCTCCGAGTGCCGCTGCATTTCGCGGCGTTCTTGGAGAGTGAGCGCCCCGGGCTTCTCGAGAATCCCAGCGGAGAGTCCTATTTTCCCGATGTCATGAACGAGGCCGGCGAGATGAGCTCTCTTGACTTCGTCTCCGCGAGTCCGAATCGGGCCGCAATGTCTCGCGCATAGATCGCGACAGTGACCGAATGCCCCCCCGTCCAGCGGTCGCGTGCGTCTAACGTCGTCACCAAAGCCGTTGCAAACGAGAGGTTCGCATCCTCTAGATCTGTGTTGGCCTCAACAAGCCGAGTGGTCAACTCGCGTTGTTCCTGGTAGAGGCCGAAGAGGCGCTGCGCCGCTAGTGCGGGAAGGAAGAAAAGTGCGAGCGTCCACGGCGAGACGGTCGCGTACGCGACGGCTAGGAGCGCGACGATCGGGGAATACAGCGCGACAGACACCACGACCATCGGCACATAGATGCGGATAAAGGGCCACATGCCCCCGCCGCGCAGCTTGAGGGTCAGGGTGCCGAAGACAACGTCGAGTGGCTCGGCGACAAGTGCGGCTACCACGGTGGCGACCACCAGACGGGCGACGCCGACAGCGAATAGGGGTGCAATCGCAGCGGCAGCAAACCCTGCCGCTGCGGCATAGATTGAGCGGATGCACGTATAGACACTCCACTTTAGAAGCGGCGCCCCGAACAGCCCTTCCCCGTCTCGACCGCGAAGCACGGCGATCGGAAAGTCGCCCAAGAATGAACTCGCTGCAACAACCATCGCAGCGAGGGGGCCGAACACGGCAGCCGCGAAAACCGTGGGCAGCACTGAGATCGAAGCCTCGGTGTAGTTGCCGAGTCCGACCCGGCCGCGTTCGGCGAGTGCCGCGATCGCGGCTAGACCGAGGACGGCGATGAAGTTGTGCTCGAGACCGTGAGGCCACGCAAGTGCCAGCAACGCGCAAGTGACTGCGAGGCAGCACCCTTGGTACACGAGCATGACTCGCGGGAGGCTGATTCTTGGTCGGTTGCGTCTCCATGACATCCGCCACTTGCGTTTTCCTCGGTCGGGTCTTACGATTGCTTCTGCCGTCAGTTCCCAAATGAGGGGAGTAGTGATATGCGTAAGACACATACGCTCGCGGGCGGCTTCGTCTGCTGGTAGTCAGACGTGAAACCGACGTATCTAAGGATTCGGCGTACGCTCGCTCGTTTCATCACCCCTTGGAGTGATTGACCGCAGCGGCCGGAAACCCTCCTTAGTGTGCGTTTGGCTAGGTCAGGAGCCCGCGCCGGAAGCCAACGGCAACGGCGTGGGCTCTCGACCTGGCCTGCAGTTTCGCGAGGAGGTGGCGAACGTGGCTCTTGACCGTCTCTTCGGAGAGGAAGAGTCGGATCCCGATCTCGCGGTTCACGAGACCCTCGGAAACGAGCTGGAGCACCTCGATCTCGCGCGCAGTCGGCGCGAGTTCAGTGGTGGGAGCCGGCGTCGCCGTCGGGAAAGGCACGACCTCGGCGACCGGGGCGCGGCGAGCGGCGACCGACTGGAAGCGCTGTGCGTGCTCCCGGTAGCGGGTAAGGATTGCGTCACGTTGAGCGGCGTCCACGCACCGGGTATCGGCGCTCTGTCGAAGAGGCTTTAGATCCTAGTCCCTCGTTTGGAGGGTTCACTCCTCCGAAATGCCTCATTTTTCTACAGTCTGCAGCTCGAACGGCGTTGCGAGATGAGCTCCGGAGGCTCCCGTTCGATCACTACTCCGAGGGATTCGCGGCTCGTCGCGTGAAGAATGTCGCCGTTTCCAACCCAGAATGCGACATGCTCGGCGCGTTGACCGTTCCCGTAGGTGAGTAGATCGCCAGGCTGGAGCGCTTCTTGAGCGACCGGCGCCGCAGACGCCTCCTGCTGCCATGCGTCCCGTGGTACGAGCCGGCCTGTGAGCCTGTACGCCATGTGCACGAGGCCGGAGCAGTCGATGCCAGCGCGGGTGAGCCCACCCCAGAGGTAGGGAGCGCCGATGAACGTGCTCGCGAGGTCGAGCGGGGGTTCATCGATCGCTGCGGGGAAGCGACCATCGCCCTCTTCTACAAGCGCATCTTCTAGCCAGCCCTCATAGCCGTAAGCGGTGACGATGTGGAGCCAACATGCGGATCGCTTGCGAACCTCTATCGGCTCGCTCCGAAGGACCTGGGTGACCTGCTCGCTTGCGGAGGTCGGGAAGCGGTACACCGGCGCGACATCAGCCGAGCACCGCACCCACGTCGACGGTTAGGCGGCTAGGCCAGCGAGTTCGCGGAGGGCAGCGAGACGTGAGAGCGCTTGCCCTTCGAGCTGCCGAACGCGCTCGCGGGTCAGATCGAGCTCGTGGCCGATCGCTTCGAGTGTCCAGGGCTCACCCTCAAACCCGAAGCGAAGCTCGAGAATCCGGCGCTCCCTTTCTGGCAGCGCATCGAGCGCTTTGCGGATGTTCTGACGGCGAAGAGACTCTTCCGCCTCGTCAAAGGGATCCGGCGCTTCACGGTCAGCGAAGAGGTCACCGAGCTCGCCCTCGTCGTCGGCGCCTACGGTTTGATTGAGCGAGACTGATGCAGATGCGGCCGAAAGCGCCTCGTCGACGTGCTGAATCGGTAGGCCGGTCGCCTCGGCGAGCTCCTCTTTTGTTGCCTCCCGTCCGAGCTCAACCTCGAGTCTGCGGGCGGCCCGTGAAAGCTTTTGCTGTCGCTCTACGACGTGAACTGGCACGCGAATCGTACGTGCATGGTTCGCGACAGCCCGCTGAACCGACTGACGGATCCACCAGGTCGCGTAGGTCGAAAACTTGTAGCCGCGGCGCCAGTCGAACTTCTCGACGGCACGGTTGAGGCCAAGCGTTCCCTCCTGGATCAGATCGAGGAATGGGACACCGAGCCCGCGATAGCCCTTGGCGATCGAGACGACGAGCCTCAGGTTCGATTCGATCATCTGTCGCTTGGCGACGAGGTCTCCACGCTCAATTCGTTTCGCAAGGATGACTTCCTGGGCGGCAGTCAGGAGCTTGTGGCGCCCGACGTCGGCGAGAAACAGCTGAAGGCTGTCGCCGGCACCTGACGGTTGATCGGCCTCGTAGACGACCTCGTCGGCCTTCGCACTGACCTTTTCCTCCGGTCGCGCCTCCCGCACTTCGAGCCCGATGCGCTCAAGTTCCCGTGTCAGGTCCTCGACGTCGGTATCGACCAGCTCGTGCTCTAGCGCGAAAGCTTCCAGTTCTGCAGGCTCGATCCAGCCGCGCTCTTCGCCAGTCTCGAGCATCGCTTTCGCGCCCTCGCTCTCGAGCAGCTCAGTCAGTTGATTCTGCGTCACGTGTCGTCACACCCTCTGTTCGCGTACACCACGGTCAAGCGTTCGCACCGTACGTCATTTGTCCTCTGATTACTAGTCAACGAGAGGATAGTCCGAGATTGCGGAACAGCTCAGCCCGTGCGCTGTGGTCGCGTTGGGCGCCAGACAGCTCCACGGTAGCGGATGGCGACAGCGACCGTCCTGATGGTGAGTATCGCTGATCCGGAAGTTGGCGAGCGGGCGAACGCTCAGAGCGACGGTTTGGTTCCTTGATGTTCAGCTCCGCCGGCCGCGGCTCGGCTTTGTTGCCGGGCCGCGCTCCCGTCGTGCTGCCATAAGTTCGACGGCACGCTCGAAGGTCAGTGACTCGACGTCGTCCCCGGCGCGAAGGCTGGCGTTCGTCTCGCCGTCCGTCACGTACGGGCCGAAGCGCCCGTTGCGGACGACGATTGCCTTCCCGCTTACGGGATCGGCTCCGAACTCGCGGAGCGGTGCCGCGGCCTCACGTCTGCCGCGCGGTTTCGGCTGCGCGAGTCGTGTCAGCGCCTCGTCAAGCGACACGGAGAAAAGCTGTTCCTCCGAGTCCAACGAGCGGGTCGCAGCTCCCTTGCGGATGAAAGGGCCATAGCGGCCGTTCGCGACGACGACCTCCTCTCCGTCGGCCGGGTCGGCCCCGAGAGAGCGCGGAAGCTGGAGCAGGCGGAGCGCCTCGTCGAGCGTTACGGTCTCGGGAGCCATCGACTTGAAGAGAGACGCCGTCCGCGGCTTCTCGCCCTCGGGCGCGAGCTCGGTGACGTAGGGGCCGTAGCGGCCGTTCTTGACGACGATCTCCCGCTCGGTACCGGGATCGACGCCCAGCTGGCGCTCGTCGGTGGTCTGTGCAAGCAACTCCTCGGCTCGCTCGACCGTGAGCTCGTCGGGAGCGATGTCGTCGCCGATCGTGACGCGCTCGCCGTCTCGCTCGATGTAGGGCCCCCAGCGGCCGATGCGTAGCTCGATGCCGTTCCCGATCTCGATCGTGTTGATCGAGCGGGCGTCGATGCCGCCAAGGTCGGAGACGAGCTCTCGGAGGCCTCCTTCGTTCTCGGCGCCACCGAAGTAGAAGCGGTTGAGCCAGGCACTCCGCTGTTCGTCGCCGGCGGCGATCCGGTCCAGGTCATCCTCCATGAGCGCTGTGAACTCGTAGTCGACGAGGCGACCGAAGTGCTGTTCGAGCAGATTCGTGACGGCGAAGGCGACGAAGGTCGGCACGAGCGCCTGGCCGATCTTGCGCACGTAGCCGCGGTCGAGGATTGTTCCGAGGATCGTCGCGTAGGTCGACGGCCTGCCGATGCCGCGCTCCTCGAGTGCGCGGACGAGCGACGCCTCGGTGTATCGCGGCGGGGCGGTGGTCGTATGCGACTCGGGTTCGATGCCGACCCGTTGAAGCAGTTGGCCCTCGGCGAGTGGGGGCAGTACGCGCTCCTTCTCGTCGGCACCGACTGCTTCGTCGCGGCCCTCCTCGTAGGCGAGCATGAAGCCACGGAATGTGATCACGGTTCCTGCGGTCGCGAACTCGGCCGCGCGACCGTCGGCGGCTTCGGCGGCGATGCGAATCGAGACCGTCTCGCCTCGCGCATCTGCCATCTGGGAGGCGACGGTGCGTTTCCAAACAAGCTCGTACAGCCCGGCCTCGTCGCGCTCGAGCTCGCGCCGGACCTCTTCGATCGAGCGAAAGCTGTCGCCGGCCGGACGAATGGCCTCGTGTGCCTCCTGTGCATTCTTGACCTTGCGGTTGTAGTGCCGGGGCTCCGCCGGGACCACGTCCGGACCGTAGAGCGCTCTCGCCTGCTCTCGTGCCGCGTTGATAGCGGTCTCTGAGAGAGACGTCGAGTCGGTGCGCATGTAAGTGATGTAGCCGCTCTCGTAGAGGCGTTGAGCAACGCGCATGGTGTGTGCCGCCGAGAAGCGGAGCTTGCGGCTCGCCTCCTGTTGGAGGGTCGACGTCATGAACGGTGCGACCGGACGGCGCGTGTAGGGCTTACGCTCGACCGAGCGCACCGTGAACGGTGCGTCCTCGAGGCCTGCGGCGAGTGCGCGCGCCTGCGTCTCGTCGAGAACGATGGCTTCTTTTGTTTGGAGCTCGCCGTTGCGGGCGAAGTCGCGGCCCTGTGCGACCCTGTGGCCGTCGAGGCCGACGAGCCGTGCCTCGAATGTGCCGGGGTCAAGCGTTGCAACGATGTCCCAGTACTCGACGGCGCGGAAGAGAATGCGCTCGCGCTCACGTTCGACGACGAGTCGGGTTGCGACGGATTGCACGCGTCCAGCCGAAAGTCCCTTCATCACCTTGCGCCACAGCACAGGCGATACCTCGTACCCGTAGAGGCGGTCGAGGATTCGCCGCGTCTCCTGCGCATCGACGAGGCGGTCGTCGATCTCCCTGGTCTCACCGAGCGCTCGCTCGATCGCCTGCTTGGTGATCTCGTGGAAGACCATGCGGCGGACGGGCACTGTGGGTTTGAGCACTTGCACGAGATGCCAGGCGATTGCCTCGCCTTCGCGATCCTCGTCTGTCGCGAGCAGGAGTTGGTCGGCGTCCTTGAGCTTGCTGCGAAGGTCGCTGACCACGTTCTTCTTCTTGGGGTCGACGACGTACAGTGGCTCAAAATCGTGATCGACGTCGACGCCGAGGCGTGACCAGCTTTCTTGCTTCTGGGCTGCCGGCACCTCGGCCGCGCTGTGAGGGAGATCGCGGATATGGCCGATTGACGACTCGACCATGAATGCCTTACCCAGGTAGCCCGCGATCGTCTTCGCCTTGGCGGGCGATTCGACGATCACGAGCGTGCGCCCGGATGTTCCTTTGGATTTCGGCATAGTCAGCGCGCCACGATAGCCGGGGCAACCATGTACGCGATACTCGCTCACGATGACGACTCCTGCTGAGAACCGTCCACTCCTCGCGCTCGACGGCGACTCGCTCGCGCACCGGGCCTACCACGCGCTGCCCAAATCGTTGCGCTCGAGCGCCGGCCGGCCGTCGGGTGCGCTCGTCGGCTTCGCCAACTTCCTTCTCACCCTCTGGGACGATGAGCAACCCTTGGCGGTGCTCGTCGGCTTTGACTCGCTCGATGCACCGACCTACCGCCACACGGCGCTGCCGACCTATCAGGCCGGGCGCGTCTTCGACGACGCGATCGTCGAGCAGCTCGAGCTCTTGCCGGCGCTCGTCACCGCCTTCGGCTTCGCGGTTGCCAAGGCGCCGGGCTTCGAGGCCGACGACTTTCTCGCCGCGGCTGCAAGCGCCTGGCCGGGGCCCGTGTGCGTCGTCACCTCCGACCGGGATGCGTTTCAGCTCGCGAGCGACCGCGTGACAATTCTCCAGCCAGTCAGAGGCGTGAGCGAGCTTGCCCGCGTCGGCCCTGCCGAGGTGCGCGAACGGTACGGTGTCGAACCTGCGCAGGTCCCCGACTTCATTGCGTTGCGCGGCGATCCTTCCGACAAGATTCCAGGTGCACCGGGTGTGGGGGCCAAGACCGCGGCGAGCGTGCTCGGGCAGTTCGACTCACTCGATGCGGCTCTCGCTGCGGGCCGCTTCAGCGCGGTCGCAGACCAGTTACGGCTCTTCCGTCGCGTGGCGACGATGGATGCGCAGGCGCCCTTGCCCGCGCTCTCCCCTCAGCAGCCCAACTGGGCAGGCGCCGAGGCTGCGGCACGGGAGCTGGGACTCAACGCGCTTGCCAACCGACTCGCGGCGCGCGTCTGAGGATGGAGGTCATCAGCCATCCCGATTTTGCGCGGCTCCATCCGACAGGTGGGCACCCGGAGTCGGGTGCGAGGATCGCCGTGCTCCACGAGCGCTTCGCGTTCCGCGAGTGCAGCCCGGCCCGCGAGCTCGACGTGCTGCGTTGTCACAGCCCCGCGTACGTCGAGCACGTACGTACGGCGCGCGGCTGGCTCGATGGTGACACGATCTGTACCGAGACGACGTATGCCGCGGCGCTGCTCGCTGCAGGAGCCGCGATCGAAGCAGTGATCCGCGGCGGGTTCGCCTTCGCCCGTCCTCCGGGGCACCATGCCGAGCCCGATCGTGCGATGGGGTTCTGCATCTTCGGCTCCGTTGCGATTGCCGCCCGATTCGCCCAGGCGGAGCTGGATCTCGGTCGGGTCGCGATTCTCGATTGGGACGTGCACCACGGCAACGGCACCCAGGCGATCCTCGCGAGCGACCCCTCGATCCTCTTCGTCTCGCTGCACCAGTGGCCGTTCTACCCGGGTACCGGGGGGCCCGACGATCAGACGGAGACGTCGCTCAACATTCCGCTGCACGCTGGGACGGGCGATGAGGGGTTTCTCGCAGCGTTCGAGTTGGCCGAGCGCGCGATCGAGCGCTTCGAGCCGGAGCTGCTGCTCGTTTCTGCCGGATTCGACGCTCATCGGGACGACGGTCTCGCCGAGCTCGAGCTTTCGACCGAGGTCTTCGCCGAACTTGCGCGCCGGGCCCGCGCGCTCTCGCCGCGAGTGGCGGCGGTGCTCGAGGGCGGGTACAACCTGGACACGCTGCCGGGGCTCGTCGCGAGCGCGCTCGAAGGGTTTGATCCCGGCGGCGAGGCGCGCGGCGAGCTCCGAGACGTCGGAGGCTCGTAGTGCCGGCACGCACCTGCTTGGCTCCTGGGTGTTCCGAAACGGGCGATGGGCGTGTGCCCGTGTGGGTGCGATTGCCACGCGTGGGCGGGCACGATGGCTGAGCGAAGCCGACCGGAAAGCGGACCGAGGACCGAGGCGGCGAGTCACCCTCACACACATGCCGGTCACGCGCATCACGGTCATCTCCACGGCGATCCCGGTGGTGACACACGGGAACTCGCTTTCGCGCTCTGTCTGGTGCTCGCGTTCATGGCGGTCGAAATCATTTCCGGACTGCTCGGCCATTCGCTCGTGTTGCTCTCCGATGCGGCGCATACGCTGACCGACGCGGCCGGGCTCGCAATGTCGCTTGTTGTTGTCCGGCTCGTGCGCAGACCCGCGGGCGGCGACCTCACCTTCGGTCTGCGACGCGCCGAGATCCTCTCGGCGCAGGCCAACGGCGCCACGCTGCTCGTGCTTGCCGTGCTCATCGTCTACGGTGCGATCCGCCGGCTGATCACGCCTGCCCACCCACAGGGCTCCGTCGTGCTCGCGGTGGCACTCGTGGGCGTTGTCGTGAACCTTCTCGCGACCTGGCGCCTCTCCCGTGCCGGGCGCACCTCAATGAACGTGGAGGGCAGCTTTCAGCACCTGCTGACCGATCTCTTCGCGTTCATCGCCACGGCAATCGCGGGAGCGCTCATCCTATTGACGGGCTTCGCGCGTGCCGACGCGATCGCCTCACTGGTGGTCGCCGCGCTCATGCTCCGCGCGGCCTACCACCTTCTCCGTGACTCGGGCCGCGTGCTGCTCGAGGCCGCACCGCTTGGGATGAGCGTCGCTGCGATCGGTGATGCCCTTGCACGTCACCCTCGGGTCGAGAACGTGCACGATCTCCACGTCTGGGAGCTTGGCTCGGGCTTCGCCTCGCTCTCGGCGCACGTCCTCGTCGCCCCCGGTGATGACTGTCACGCGATTCGCCGGGAGCTCGAGTCGCTGCTCGCCGAGCGCTTCGGCTTCGAACACACGACACTCCAGGTCGACCATCTGCGCGACAACACACTCCTTTCGCTCGGGCGAAACCGCGCAGATCAGGGAGATCCGCCCCGGGCCTGAAGGCGGCGCTCGGTCTAACGGCGTCGGCCCAGATCGACGCGCGAAACGCCAACGTACTCACACCCCGATCCGCGCCGAGGTGCGAGTACGTCAACGCTCAGGGTTGTCGGCAGCTTGCGCACCGGCTCCTTCGCACGGTCTGCGACCGGTTCGAGCCGAGGCGTGAGAGTTCGCCGCCCGCGCTACCACCAGGTCGATCGCGTGCGGCCGCCGACGCCGCCGGCGAAGAACGAGATCACCCAGAGCAGTGCGAGCACCACCGCGACGACGAAGAGCCAATGGACGGTAAAGCCGACACCGAAGGCGACGATCGCAAGCAAAGCAAGCAGTAGAAGAAGAAACATGATTCTCCTTTCGTGTGCGCATGAAGTACCCGCGGCGACCAGGCTCAAACCGTGTGGTGCGCGGCTGCTGCGCGCCACACTCCTTGTCGAGCAGAACGCGCGCGATCACGAATCACGCGCTGGGCGGCGGGGCCGACCGCGATTCCACTGGTCTGCCGCCGATCCGTGCGCCGTCAGCGGCCGCGGGTGTCGAGCGCACGAAACCGGCGCCATCTCGGTGCCTGTGCGTGGTGCGGAGCGAGTGTCGACGACTTCCCACGACTCTTCGCGCGTCCGGGCTTGGATGCTTATTGCGCGTCGCGCCCATTCAGAGACAAATCCGTTTGTTGCGAACGACGTCGATCCAATAGGATCTACAAAGAACGTGCCGGCAACGTGAATCGGAGCTATTAGTGCCTTGAGCGCTCCGAGCCATTTCACAGTTCACCGATATCGAGGGGGGAGAACCTATGGCAAGCAAGACTATTATCGTGAGCGACTATTCGTCGGCCGAGATTGCCGACGAGAAGCAACTCGCGACGATAACGGTCAAGTTTGGAGATCGCCGCAAGGGACAGATCGTGTCCGAGGCGCATGTGAACGACCCAATTGTCGTTGACATTGCAACTGCTGGACGGCAGCAGGCCAAGCGCGGTAGACGCGCGAATTCGTCGCGCTAGCTCCTCGTGGACTTCGGCTCCGGGACGGGCCGCGTCCGCTCAGTCGATTTCGACGTCGAAGTCCCAGGAGACGATTGGCTGAGCGCCCGAGGGCGCCCAGCGTAGGCGGCCGCCGCCGGTCGGGAGGACGTCGGTCACCTGCAGGGAGAGGGAGTGGCCTGGCAACAGCCGCGCCGGCAGCGTGCGATCTCCGCGCAGCGTGACCACCGGATGGTGAAGCCTGCCGAGCTCGTCAAGGATGCTGAACGCGCTCGCGCGGATCGGGACGTCGCCGGAGGCCGCGGTGAAGGTCACGGTGAAGCTGCAGGGGCTTGTCTTCGGGACCGGAAACTGGCCCTCCTCGGGCACGGCGGGGCCGACCGTGGTGACGAGCACGTGCCCATGCCCGAGCTCGACAAGGACAGAGTCCCCTTGGATCGCGAGCCAGGGGTGCGCGGCGCTTGCCGTGACCAGCCTGCCGACCGGGATTTTTGTCTTCGGGAGCCAGGCCGGGATTCCCCCGTAGCGCGCCGCGGCCGGACTTGAACCGTTGGGCCAGGCGTACGCGACGCCGAGCGCGACGCAGAGGAGCGCCACTATGACGCCGAGTGCAATCCAGGCGGAGCGGGAGGCAGGCCCTGAGGCCCGCCTCCCGCTCGTCGGATTTTGCGTCGAGGTGTCGATTGCGTCGCCGGTCATCGGCTCAGGGCTGGCCGTTCGGGTTGTTGAACACATCAGCACCGAACGGTGCGAGTCCCGGCTGGGCCGCGTAGCCGATGTGACCGAGACCGTCAAGGCCCGCCGACGCGTTTGAGACCTGGAAGAGGTCCTCCATCGTGCGAAGCCAGCTGTAGTGGTTGTAGTAGACCGTGCTCACGGTTCCGGGGGTGATGTATGGGCTGATGAGCACGCTGCCCGTGTCGCCGCCTCCGGTTGTCGCGTCGGTCGAGTCGAAGAGTGGATCCTCGAACGAGTTGACCTGCCCGAGGACGATTCCATTGACCGCCGCTGTCGTCGGGAGCGGTTGTCCCGACGAGTCGACGAGCGTGAACGCGCCCGTATCGACGATCCCGCCGGCCTGGTTCGATGCGGTGGCGGTGACCGGCGTGTCGGTCACCAGCCCGACGAAGGCGCCGTTCGGGATGCCGGTGCCGGTGACCGAGCGTCCAACGTCCGTGGCCACGATCGCGTTGTCGGCGATCGTCGTGCTCCCCGCGGACGCTGTGGCGGTCGCATCGGTGCGCTGCACAGGGGGAGTGCTTCCGCCGCCGAGGATGCAGGTACCTGCCGGCAGCGAGGGCACGGTCTGGGCCTTGCAGGTTGTCGGCCGATCGATGTAGGCGTTGTCGCCCGGGCCCGGATAGAGCTGCTGGCCGTTCGCGCTCGTTGCCAACGGGGTGTTCGGCCCCGTCGGCTCGGTGTGCACGGTCTGCCCCCAGATCGTCTCGCCTGCGGAGTCGCTCGCGATTGAGGTGATCGCGGTCGGCGAGTCCGAGGGCGAGTTTGCGAAGCTGTTCCCCGTATAGGTGAAGGGCGGGAATGCTTCGTCGAAGGTGATGTCGATCAGGCCACCGTCCTTGAATGCCGGTGAGGCCTCGATTTCGGGTACGACGTGTTCGAGGAAGAGGTCGGAGGCGTAGAGGCCGCCGTGTAGTTGATGGGCGGCAGCGGCGTGTTCGGGTCGCTGAAGCCCCCTGAGAGGTTGTTGCCGTGACAGACGGCGTCGTGCGCGTCACTGCAGTTATTGGGCGAGATCCAGCTGAACGCAGGGGTTGTCGCCTCGCTCTGCAGGTCGTGGTACAGCCCATTGGCGGGGTCGAAGAGGCTTGCGATATGGCTCGAGTTGCAGTCGCCTGACTGCAAGATCGACTCGAACCAGGGGAACGGGAAGTGCTTGGGCACGTACTGGTCGGTTGCGTTCGCGCTTCCGGGGTTCGCCTGGGTCGTGCTTCCGGTCGTCCCGGGGCTTGCGAACGGGGCACCACAGACGGACGTACCCGCGTCGTGGGTCTGGCCGCCAGTCGCTCCCGTCGCTGTCGCGTCGGGATTGCCCAGGTCCTGTGCGTAGCCCTTCCAGCTCACTCCCGCGGCGTCGAGTTGGTTGAAGAGCGTCGGCACGCTCGCCGGGTAGACACATCCGTTCGAGCCGGCGGCCGCGTTCGGGTCCGGCTGCCGAATCCACCTGGCCGTAGTTCGGGTTGGTTGCGAGCGTCCCCGACGTGTCGACCGAGCCGCTGAACGTGTCGTAGTAGGGGCAGTCGGACTGCGTATCGGGCTGGGTCGCCTGGCCGCTGACCAGCGAGATGTAGTTGTCGAGGCTGAAGTGGCCCGTGCCGTAGTAGTTCTTCAGCAGAACACCCTGGGACGGCAGCGTCTGCCACAGGTAGGTGTTGTTGTTGAGGCCCGTGAAGCTCGCGTCGTAGGACTTGTTCTCGAGGATGATCAGCCACACGTGCTTGATCTTTCCGGGGGTGATGCCGAGTCCGTCCTCTTGTGCAACCCCGAGTGCGGGATCCGGTGTCCCCGGGTCGCCGGTCGAACGCACGCTCCTGTGATTCGCAACGCCGATGCTCTTCGAGCCGAGTTGGAATGCCGGGGCCGACGAGGCGCCTGCCGACGTTGTGACAAGCAGGATCGCGACCAAGCCGGTGGCCGCTAGCAACACGGTGGCGACCACCACCGTCCGCTGCCGTACGGCTGCGAACCGCGCCCGCACACCCTCAAGCCTTTGCACACTCTCCTGGTCGTTCTTCATCGCTCGCTCGATGCTCCTCTCCGTGACCGAAGTCGCCATTCCCCGTCGAAGCGGGGATATCGAGCACGACACTGCCGCCGCTGAGTGGGGCGATGGGGAACGATCGGGTAGACGTCGCGTTACATCCTCGAACCGCGCGCGCGGGACGCGACTCGGGTGGAGGGCGCCTAGTCGCCGAGCTGAATGACGAGACGCAACTCGTGCTCGCCGAGGGTCGGTTCGACGGCACGCACGATTCCCGAATGTCCGCCCAGGGTTACCGCCTCACCAACTTCGAACTGCTGCTCACGGCTTATGCGGCCCGTCGCGACGATCTCGTTAGCGCGGCGTAGCTCATAGCGGTACTCCACGGGTGCTCCGTCTCGGTCGATTGTGTGTCCTCGCTCGCTCACCACCGCCTGCCGGTCGCAAGACCCCCGGCAGGCCGTCGTCGCCTTCAGCGACGAGCGGCAGACTCGAAGGCCAGGGTAGTCATCGAGGCGGACGCGGCGTTGGAGCTGCTGCCTCCCACTGGGCCGCGAAAAAAATCGCAGCTTGCACGGTTTTCGGAACCGGCTTCCTTGCGGCGGGTCGTTCTATGCGTAGAGTGCGGATCGCACCGAGCACGGGGCGCGAGTAAGTCGATGTCACCTCCAGAGGTCGAACGCGGAAGGTCGCAAGACCCAGGGCGATCGGTCAGTGGAGGGGGCGGATGAAAGCGTCAACCGGCTCGGTGTTCCTTATTTAACCGTTGATTTGACCGTTGCTCTCGATTTCGAGCGGGGGTCGACGCGACAGCGCCGACACGGGTCGCGCTTCGCTCGGAGGGCGCCTCGACTGCTCGATTCGAGCGGCACGGGCCGCGTTGGCGGGGTCAGCTGGGTCAGAGTCGCCGCGGCCCTGCGTGCGGGTGCGTCTCAACTTTCAGGCCGGCTCCGTCCGATATGAGCCGCAAGCTCGCCGCGCCGGCGGATCCCGAGCTTTGTGCGCTGTGGCTCGCGTCAGCCTCTCCGGGCTGCGATGACGGTCCCGGGATAGACGGTTGGCTGCGTGGTATTCGCGGCGCCCTTCGGCCGGTGCTTCCCTGGTGTCCGGTTTCGGGGGGTCAAGCGACATCGGGCGAGGCCCGTGAGTCGGCTCCGAGCCGCGCCCGCACGCGTTTCGACAGGACGAGGTACTGCTCGTATCGGTGATAGCGCGGGTGCGAGGCCGGGAACTCAGACGGGCGCGGGCACTGATGTGGCACCCCGATCGCTTCGCCGCGCCTGAATTGGTCGCGCGTGAGGTCGACTTCGACCCCGGAGCTGAGACGATTCCACATATGCCCCTCGATCCGCTCCTCTCCGAGGTACACGTCAGCCCCGAGTAGCTCGCCGCCAACGAGGTCGTGTACGACGAGGCAGGTGATGTCGCACTGGCCTCGGCTCGGGTTCGTCGGCGACCACTCGTCGGGGTTGTCGGACGTGTCGCGGCTCCAACTTTCGCGGATTACCTGCTCCAGTTGCGTGAGCGTAAGCACCGGCACAACCGTAGCGAGCCGACGACCAGAATTTCGACACGCAAGAGTGCGTCGAGGGGAGTACGCTCATATCCGTAGTTACCCGAACGCCCCTCTGATGCGAAGCCGTTTGACGCCAGTACGTTCTCTTGCGGCCCTGTCTGCGACGGTCGGATCGCTCGTCTTTGGTGTCGGGTCGGGTACCGCAGCTTCGACGCCTTCGCTACAGGTCGTCTTGAACGGTGACGGAAGCGTCACGATGACCTACAACGGGGCTGTGGTCGGCGCCCCCGCCGCCCCGGGCCCGGTGCTTCCGGCCGGGTACTACAACGTCGTCGTCGAGAACCTGACCGGCGTTCAAGGCGTGACGTTCGAGCTCAGCGGCCCGGGTGTCAGCCTTTCGACTGATGTCGACGCGGGCGAGGTAGCGACCGAGACAGACCCGGTGACGTTGTTACCGAACTCGGTCTACGAGTTCCAGAACGTCAATCTGCCATCGTCCGGGCTCTACTTCAGCAGCTCGGGCGTGGTCGGCTCGAGCGCTCCGACGTCGGGATCGACCGCCGGATCCTCCTCTTCAACGGGAGCATCCGGCGGCACGAACCCCGCCGCAACGAAGACCGTGACGACACCGTCGCCGGAGCCTGTCGCGCCTCCGCTTCGGGGGACGTTGACTGCGGTCGTCAGCGCCGCCGACAAGCTGAGCTTCGTCTTCAAGGGTAAGGCCGTCGCGACGCTTGCGGCCGGACGCTACAGCGTGCATGTCTCCGACAAGAGCCATACGGCGGGGTTCGTCCTGCAGGGCCTTCACGGCGTGGCGCTGACTGTCACCACCGCGCCCTTTGTCGGCTCTAGGAGCACGAGTGTGACGCTGAGCGCCGGACAGTGGGTTTACTACCCGACGATTCTTGGGACGAAGACCTACTTCATCGTCATCAACTGAATCTCGGCAGTCGGCTCTCTGCGCGCACGAACGCGGCTCTTCTCTACGCGCCAGTTCCCGAGCGTACGACCCCTCCCTCGAGACGGCGAAGAACGATCGAACGATCAACCGGGCAGACGGCGGCGCGCCCGCCGCGATTGCGCGTCTCGCCACTGGCCGGCGCCTCGGGTTCATAGAAAAAGCCCCGTTTCCGGGGCTTTTTCCGTAGCAGGCCTGTAAGCCGGATTCTGTCTTGGATGACCATCCCTCTAGGCAGCTACCCGGGCCCTGGGCGGGCAGCCTCGTGGCGGGCCCTGTTCGCCTTGCACCGGACGGGGTTTAGCGAGCCGTCACGTCGCCGCAACGCTGGTGGGCTCTTACCCCACCTTTTCACCCTTACCTTCCGATATCTCCGGAGATACATCGGAGGCGGTTTGCTTTCTGTGCCACTTTCCGTCGGCTTTCGCCGCCTGACTTGCGCCAGCGTCCTGCCCTGCGGTGTCCGGACTTTCCTCGAGCCGCCGAAGCGGTCCGCGGTCACCCGGCCTGCAAGTGAGATTCTACCGCCGATTCCCAGCTCTCCGGCGCCGCCGCGAGGGCGCTCTCGCTTCCGAGCTGAGTGCCGCACTCGGGGCAGAAGACGACTCCGCGCTCCGCGTGCATCACGAACTCGCCGCAGACGAGGCACTCGAGCGAAGCACCGCGCAAGAGCGCCGTCAGCTCTTGCTCAAGCGTCCGGACGAGAGGTGCGACGTTGTCTGCGTGCATCAGAGCTCCCTGAAGACCCCGACGACTCGTCCGAGGATCTCGACATGGTCGGCGTAGATCGGTTCGAGCGTCGCATTCTCCGGTTGCAACCGCACACGTCCGTTCTCGCGATAGAGCGTCTTGACGGTCGCCTCGTCGGCTGACTCGTCGGCGCCGGCGAGCGCGACCACGATCTCGCCGTTACGTGCGTCCTGAGCGCGCTGGACGATGACGAGGTCGCCGTCAAGGATGCCGGCCTCGATCATCGAGTCGCCGCGGACGCGGAGCAGGAAGTCGCCGCGCGTCGAGCTCGGGAGCGTGAGGTACTCCTCGATGTTTTGCTCGGCCAGCAGGGGCGAGCCGGCGGCGATCTCGCCGAGAAGCGGTAGCCGTATGGCGCCCTGGAGGCTCGCCGCCTGCGGCTGCTCATCTTGCTGGGTACGTCCGAGTAGCTCCAGGGCGCGAGGCTTGGTCGGATCACGCTTGAGAAGCCCAGCGCGCTCAAGATTCGCCAGGTGGGCGTGGACGGTCGAGGGTGAGGCGAGTCCGACCTCGGCCCCGATCTCACGCACCGTCGGCGGGTAGCCATGGCGATCGACGTAGTCGACGAGGTAGCTCCAAATCTGGCGTTGCCGTTCGGTGAGCATTGCGCCTCCGCAGGTCGGGGACGAACATGTGTTCGCTATCAGCGTAAAGCTTCCTTCAGACAGCGTCAAGCTGGTCTGCCGGTGCGCGTACGATCGTTCGGTGCATCAGCGTCCGGACCGGCTGCGGCGGCTGCCGGAGCAGTACTTCGCCTCACTGCTGCAGCGTGTCGAGACGATGCGGCGCGACGGTGGCGAGCCTGTGATCGATCTCGGTCGCGGAAATCCCGACCTGGGGCCGCCTGCGAAGGTGGTCGACGTTCTTACGGCGGCGTTCGAGCTTCCTGGCGCTCATGGCTACGCCCCGTTTCGCGGAATTCCCGTGCTTCGTGAGGCGATCGCCGCCAGGTACCAGGCCCGCTACGGGGTCTCGCTCGATCCCGACCGCCAGGTCGCGGTTGTACCCGGGACGAAGGCGGCGATCGTCGAGCTGGCGCTTGCCCTCGCGAGTCGCGGCGAGAGGATCCTGCTCCCCGACCCCCATTACCCGGACTACCGATCGGGCGTCGCGCTTGCCGGCGCGGAGCTCGCGTTGCTCCCGCTCGAGGCGAGCAATGGCTGGCAGCCGGACTTCGCTTCCGCCCCCGCCGCGGCCGCCTGCTTCCTCAACTACCCATCGAACCCGTGTGCAGTCTGCGCCGCTCCCGGTGTCTTCACCGCCGCGGTCGAGTACGCGTCGCGCACGGGAACGGTGATCGTGCATGACGCCGCATACATCGATCTGGTGTTCGACGGCCGCGCACCCGAAAGCTTTCTCGCAACGGAAGGCGCCGAAGAGCACGGGGTCGAGCTATGGTCGATGTCCAAGAGCTATGGCATGGCAGGCTGGCGGATTGGCTTCGTCCTCGGGAATGAGGAGATCGTCGAACGCGTCAACCTGCTCTCCGATCACTCGCGCGTCGGCATGCTCGCCGCGCTGCAGCATGCCGCGGCCGCGGCACTGGCGTCGCCCGAGTCGGATGTTGAGGGGCGGCGGGCGGCCTACGAGCGTCGCCGGGATCTCGTCCTCGCAGCGCTACCCGCCACCGTGCGCTGCGAAGGTACGTTCTACGTTTGGCTCGAGCTTCCGCCACATCTCACCGTCGATGACATTCTCCGCGGGCAACGTGTCGCGCTCGCGCCCGGGGAGGGTTTCGGTTCTCGCGGCGCCGGTTACGCGCGTCTCTCCTTGGCTGTGCCCGACGAGACGCTGAGACAAGGGCTGGCGCGGCTCGCGCCCGTCCTCTCCGGCTCGGTCGCATGAAGATCGGCATCATCGTTCCGTTCTCGTGGTCGTACTGGGGTGGTGTCGTCGAGCACGCGGAGAACCAAGCGCACGCGCTGCGGCTCCGCGGGCACGACGTCAAGGTCGTGATGGGCCACGATCCCCCGGGCCTGCTCACTCGGTTGCTGCATCCGCGGAGCGGGCGCCACGGTGATCTGCCCGAAGGGATCATTCCGGTCGGGCGCTCGGTCGTTGTCCCGGCCAACGGTTCCCTGCCGAACATCGTGCTCTCACCGCGCTCGATCACGAAGGTGCGCCAGGTGCTCGCCGACGAGCAGTTCGACGTGATCCACCTGCACGAGCCGATGACTCCGGCGATCTGCGTGGCGGCGCTCTCCTTTGCGCGCTGCGGGATGGCTGCCACCTGGCATGCGGCCGGCGAGCTCGGTTGGATGCGCACGGCGCGGCCCGTCTGGGGCTTTCTGGCAGACCGCATCGATGTGCGCATCGCCGTCTCGCCGATGGCGGCCGCCTCCGCCGCGCGCTGGCTCGGCGAAGGGTTCGAGATCATCCCGAACGGAGTCGTGGTCCCCGAGCGGGTGCGCGCCGAGGACCGAGAGCACCGTGTCGTCTTCATCGGCCGCCACGATGCGCGGAAGGGCCTCTCCGTCCTGCTCGAAGCGTGGCCGGAGATTCGCGCTCAAACCGGGGCGCGCTTGCGGCTGATCGGGACAGATCCGCTCCAGTACCGTCTGCTTCACTCGCGACTGCGGGTCGACGAGGATGGGATCGACGTGCTTGGGATCATCCCGAGCGTCGAACGCGATGCGGAGCTCGCGAGCGCAAAGCTCTTCGTTTCCCCGGCGCTCGGCGGGGAGAGCTTCGGCATGGTGCTCGCCGAGGCGTTTGCGCAGGCGACACCGGTCGTGGCCTCGAACATCCCAGGCTTCGCGGCTGTCGCGACGCCCGAGGCGGCGACGCTCGTCGAGCCGGGCGATCGCGCCGCGCTTGCGGCCGCTGTCGTGGCGGCACTCGCGGACGAGGAACGGCGCGTCGAGATGGGCCGCGCTGCGCGCGCGCTCGCCGAGGAGCGTTACGCCTGGTCAGACATCGCGCGCCGCCTCGAACTCGTCTATGAACGGATCGCGGGATGAACCGGCGGCACTGGCGGCTGCTCGTGCCTCTCGGGCTGATCGCAGCTGCCGTGTACCTGATCTGGTGGCGCGGACCCGACTGGCATGTCGTCAGTCGTTCGTTTACCGCGGTGCTGTGGCGGTGGGTCGTGGCGGCCGTCGCGCTCAACCTCGTTTCCGTGCTCGCGCGCGCGATCGCCTGGAACACCGTGATCCGTCAGGCGCTTTCCGCGCCTCGGCCCCGCTTTCGCCTGGTGTTCTCTGCTTTCTGCGTCGGGCTGTTCGCGAACGCGGTGCTGCCCGGACGCGTCGGTGAGCTTGGCCGCGTCGCCGTACTCGCGCGCCGTCTGCCACGCCGACGCGGCTTGTGGGCGACGCTGATCGGCACCGTCTTCGCCCATCGCATCTTCGATCTCTTCCCGACGATCGCACTTGTGATCTGGGTGTTGCTTGCCGCGAAGGTGCCGCACTGGGCGCTGATGACGCTCGCCGTCGTGCTCGGGATCGGGTTGGTCGCATTCGCGGTCGCGCTGATCGCAGCGCGAAGGCATCACGCACGGCCGCTCGAGGGACGGATCCGCTCGCTACTCGGGCAGGCGCGCCGCGGCCTCGCGATCATGCAGGCGCCCTTGCCGGCGATGACGGCGGTCGGGTTCCAGACGCTCGGCTGGGTCTGTCAGCTGCTCGCGGTTTGGGCGGCGCTGAATGCGTTCGACATTCGTCAGCCGCTCGCCGCGGCCGGGCTCGTACTCCTGCTCGTCAACGTCATCTCCGTGTTTCCCTTCTGGCCCGGAAACGTCGGACTCGTCCAGGCCGGAATCGCAGTGTCGCTAGCGCAGTATGGCGTCGGCTACGCGCACGGCTTCGCGTACGGCATCGGCCTTCAGGCGATCGAGGCCTCGGTCGGGATCGGCATCGGCACACTCTTCCTTGCGCGTGAAGGGCTCTCCTACGGGATGCTCAAAGGCATCGAGGAGAGCGGACGCGGCGGCGAGGGCTCCCCGCTCGCCGAACCCTCGGAGGAGGAGTTCCAGGAAGCAACCGCCCACGCTCCCGGGTAGCTGCGCCGAGCGTCAGTGCGGGCGTTAGACGCCCGAACGCGATCGACCGGCGTCGGGCTCGCTCTCCGCCGGCTTCCAAGCTTCGACACTCGGTTCGCGTGAAAGCGCGAGCTCTGCGAGCTCGACGCAGCGGCTCGCGAACCCAACTGCGGCGGAGACCGCGTCGCCGTAGCGCTCTTCGGGGAACTCGAGCGCATGCTGCTGAATCGTGAACGGCCGTCCGGCGACTCGCGTCTTGAACCTGACCGAGATCGCGCCGTCGACGTCCCAGGCATCGGTTGCCATCTGCAGTGGTCGCTTCCCGGGCTGCCACATGCCGGCCTCGGTCGGGAAGAAGTTCCAAGGTCGCAGCTGGGCCGTGAAGCTCAGCTTGGCGGTCATTTCCTGCAGTACCGCGTCGATTGACGTCTGCCCGGAGTCGGCGAGCTCGAGCACGACACCGGCCCAACGCCAGGTGAGCGGTCCGCGCTCGGCCAGGGCTGCCGCCGCCTCCGAGAGGCGCCTATCGGCGGCTTCGAGCTGGGCGAGCACATTCGCGTGCTGCTCGTCGCTCAACTGACCAAGCACCGGACTCAGATCCGGCGACTCGGTGGTGATGCGCGCCACGCTCACACCGCTCATTTTTCCCGATCGAGGGGGCTGACGTCGAGCTGGCGTCCGAGTTCCTCGATCTTGCCCTGGGCTCGTTCGAGCTCTGCGGCGAGGCGGCGGCAGAGCAACTCGCCGCGCTCCCAGAGCTGCGCCAGCTCCTCGAGTTCGACGTCACCGCGTTCGAGCCGCTCGACGATCGCTTCGAGTTCGCGCTGATCCTCTTCGAAACTCGGCTCGCTCATAGTGCGCGCGCACCGAAGGCACCGTGTGCCAGCTCGACCGCGAGCTCGGTGCCCGGCGCCGGTGGCTCTCGCACCAGTTGCTCACCCGCGCGGACGATCGCGTAGCCGCGCGCGAGCGTCGCTCGCGGCGACAGCGCTCGTAGCCGCGCGCCCGTCGCGTCGAGGCGCGCGCGTCGACGTTCGAGCTCCCTGAGGGGTGCGCGCCGCAGCCGCTCGCGTGCCTGCTCGAGCCTTTCGGCTCGGCGCTCGCAGATTCGGTGTGTCCCTCGCTCGAGGCCGCGGTGTGTCCGCTCGAGCCAGGCGCGAAGTTCGGCAAGATCGGGTACGACGAGCCGTCCCGCGACCGAGGGCGTCGAGGCGCGGGCGTCGGCGGCGAGATCGACGAGCGAAACATCCTGCTCGTGCCCGATCGCGCTTACGACGGGAACCGGGCAGGCGTAGACCGCCCGCACGAGGCGCTCGTCGGAAAAGGGCAAAAGGTCGTCGAAGCTTCCCCCTCCGCGCGCCAGTACGACCACCTCAGCACCGCGTTCGCAGAGCGCGCTCAGCGCGCGCTCGATCGCAAGGGGCGCGCGGGCGCCCTGCACGTAGGTCTCCGCGACGATGACGTTGGCCGGCGGGAACCGCGTCGTGATGGCGGTAAGCACGTCGCGCTTCGCGGCCGCATCGTTTCCCGTCACGAGTCCGATCAGCCGCGGGATTCGGGGAAGCGGCCGTTTGTGTTCCGCCGCGAACAGTCCTTCGGCGGCGAGCTTTTGCTTGAGCCGCTCGAGCGCGACGAGATGGGCTCCGAGGCCGAAGCGCTCGATCGAGAGGGCGCGCAGGGAGAAGGTGCCACGACGTGCGTAGAACTCGGCGCGCCCGTAAACGTGGACGCGCTCCCCGTCTCTGAGCTCGAGGCGCAGGGCATCGAACTGCCCTCGTGGCATCTGCACCGAGAGGCAGTCACCCTGTTCAGGATCCTTGAGCGTCAAGAAAACCTGGGCCCAGCGCTCCTGCCGCCGCAGCTCCGTGACCTCACCCTCCACCCAAACCGTAGGCAGTCGACCAAGCCACGAGGCGATGCCCTGGTTGAACGAGGACACCGTGAAGACCTTGCGGCCGTCGACCTCGATCGAGTCCACTTTCATGCGACGATGCTAGCCGCGGCTCCTGGCCTTCAAGCCCGGCGAGCGACCCCGCCTCGAGGCGCCGTCAGAGCAGGATCTCGGCGGCAGTCTCGTGGGCACAGCCCGCAAGTACGAGCTCCACCGCGTCGTGCAAGTCCGCCTCAGAACGTGCCAGCGCCTCGGCGAGTGCCGACGGGTACCCGGCTTCGACCAGGACGTGCAGGCGCCAGGAAACCACCTTTTCGTGCTCTGACTGGGGGATGTCCGTCGTCTGTGCCATCTGCCACTCGCTCTGCTTTCTCGTCTAGACGAATCGGAACCACGAAAGTTGGGTCCCACCCCGGAACGGGCATTCACCCGACGATCGCGCCCCTCGACTGTAGCGCTGCGCCCTCAGCTGCGCGCCGACAGGGTCTCGACTCGTTTCGCGAGAGCATTGAGGCGATTGTCAACCGCCCGCAGTTCGGACTCGACACGTTCGGAGATGACCGACTCGGCCTCCCGCGTGAAGCGCTCGACAGCGATGTCGAGTTGGCGTGAGAACCGACGCGCCGCCTCTTCCCTCGCCGCGCGAATTGTCGTGTCGAACTCCTGTGCGGCACGAACGGCCGTCTGCTGCGCCTCACGCGTCACGACGCGCCGCAGCTGCTCGACCTGGCGGTGCTCGGCTTCCTGAATCTGTCCTGCGACCCGCTGGGTAACCTCGTTCTGCTCTCGCTCGATCTGCTCCTGGATCTCCTGCTCACGGCGATGGAGTCGCTCGGCCACCTCTTGCAGCGCCCGCCGACGCTCGGCCACGTGCGCGTCAAGCTCGGCGGTGGCCGCCTGCGCGACCTCAGCGACCGACTGGGCGAGGTCTTCGCGCAGCTTTGCAAGCCGGCCGCGATGCTCGTCGAGCGATGTCTGGAAGCGCTCCGACTCCTCGAGAATACGGGCCTCGACCTCGGCAGCAAGCTGCTGTTGGCGCTTGCCGATGCGCTCGAGATTGCCGGCAAGGCTCTGCTGTAGGCCGGTGAGGTGCGTGCCCCAGTCGGCGAACCGCTGTTCCACGGAACGCTGAGCTTCGGTCAACGCCGCCGAGAGCTTGGTGGCCGCATCCCGCTCGTTGACGGCAACCTCGCGCCGGCGCTCGGCGATGATCTTGCGCTCTTCGGCGGCATAGATCGCCACCGCCTCCGCGCGGGCGATCGCAAGCGCCTCCGCGAGAGCCGCACCCTGCTCTTTGGCCTCCGCCGCGACGAGCTCCGAGAAGTGCGCGCGTCCACGCTCGAGTTCTGCATCGAGCGAGCCGAACCGAGTGCGGCTCCGTTGCAGGATCCAGAGTGTGGCGAGAGCGGCGAGCCCGGCGACGACCGCGGAGACCAGCGCGACGATGGCGGAGACGGTCACGGTATTAGGTTAGGCGTGCGCCGACCAGCGCGGCGCCGAGGAGGATGTTGGCGTAGGGAAGGAGCCGTAGAGCTTGTTCCATCGGCTCGACGCCTTCGAGCGTTCCCAGACGTCGGCGAGCGTGGCGAACAGGCGTCGAGAGGGTGCGCTGGACGAGGATCATGACCGTCGCGAAGCCTGCGCCGAGCAGCACTTGCGGCCGCACGGTCTCCGTCTCTGCGAAGTACGCACTGAGCACGGGAAGGCTGCCCCACGCGAGTGCAAGCCACCAGCCGCCGTGGAACCGTCCGTCGAACCATTCGAGGTTGTACGCCGGCACGATGAACGCACCAGCCGCGATCAGCACGAGGAGCCACGGGTCCCAGCGCATGGCCGCGACGATTCCGATCGCGCACGCGCCTGCGAGTGCGCAGACGCCGAGCCCGACGAGCACCGCTGCGGGGATGCGTGTGCCGAGCGGCCGGCCGTTCAGCTCGTCGAGTACGTGGGCCGAGACCCCGAGCCCGAGTGCGAAGGCCGCCATCGTCCAGAGCATGCGGTCGGTGTGGAAGTGGGGTGCGAGCGCGGCCCCGAGCGCGACGTAGGAGAGATTCCAGGCCGTGTAAGGCAGATGCAGGACAGTCACGTAGTCGCGCCAACCTCCTGACCTCAGGGCGTAGAAGGCGGGCCGTGGGACTTCCGACCCCATGTCACCACCCCTCCACCGAACGACATCCTTCGCATGCTGACGGGATCGATCCCGGCCTCGTGCCAGAGCTCGAGTAGCCGTGCGCTTGGCCAACGCTCATTGAACTCGCGAATCGACGGGCCGAGGAACGATCCGACTGCTCGCCAGCCTCGTCCCAGCACCAGTCCCGCGAGCGGGAGGCCCAGCCCGACGTGGAGGTCCCAGAGCACACGCCACACACCGCTCGGCAGTCCGAACTCGAGCCCGGCGACGACGCCGCCCGGCCGCACGACGCGCGCGAGCTCCCTCAGGGTCGCGGCCGGGTCGTCGACGTAGCGCAGGAGATAGGTGAAGGTGAGCCCGTCAAAGCTTGCGTCGGGGAAGGGCAGCTTGTCGGCCTCGCCGCAGACGAGCTCGATCTCCTCCCCGATCCGGCGGCGCGCCTCGGCGAGCATTTCCGGGCTCTGATCGAGGCCGACGACGGTGCAGCCGCTGCGCCGGCGGAGCTCGCGCGCGACAGCGCCGGTGCCGGTCGCGACATCCAGGATGCGGTCGTCGGGACCCGCGGGGATGCGGGAGACGAGAAACGAACGCCAGCGCGGATCCTGGCCGTAGGAAAGCAGCGTCGCGGTGCGGTCGTAGCTCGGTCCGAGCGGCGCGAACAGCTCCCGTGCGTGTTCTGTCGTGGTCACCCGCCTGCGAGTGTACGGCGTGCGGGGACACCGCTTTGGGCTGGCCCTCCGAACTCCGCGGGCCGCAGGCTGGCATCCTGGGGCGATGGCGCTTCCCGACGAGCTGGCGCAGGCCGCCGCCACCGCTGGGAGCTTCGGCACGGTCAGCGCCGTGCTTGCCGCTGAGCCCCATCCCGGCGTCCGTTCCTATCTTGTCGCGCTCGGCGAAGTGCCCGAGCTCGGCTGGCTTGTGCTCGACGCCGACTTCGCGCCCGTCGCCGAGCGCGCACGGGTACGCGAGGTCGCGTCGATCGTCGTGCTGTGCGAGCTCGCCGCGGAACTCGCCGCAGACGGCGAGCTCGCCGAGCTCCGGCCTCGTCTCGTCGCGCCGAGCGCCGGAGCCGCCGTGAGTACGGAGGCACTCGCCGCGCTTGGTGCGCTCGAGCAGCTACTCGGCGACCCGCCGCGGCTCGCCTCTGCCGCCTTCCTCGACGAGCTCGGAGCCGCCCTCGTGCGTCTCGAGCTGGCGCTCGCCGGCTATGCCCCGACGCTCGCACGGGCGCTCGCGAGTCACAGCGAGACGGTCGAGGCATTCGTCGAGGATGTCGAGCGGTCTCACCGGGTGCCGCTGCGCTAGGGTGCAGGTATGGAAGGCGGCGGCGCATTCGGTTTTCCCTTCGGAGGCGATCCCGAGGATCTGCTGCGGGGGCTGCGCGAGTTCGCCGAGCAGCAGGCGGAGACCGTCCAGGAAGCGCAGCGTGAGCAGTTCGCAACGCTCACGCTCAACACAGCGGTCGAGCTGAGCTCGGCAGCGCTTTCGCAGCTTCAGGTGTCCGGAAGTTCTGACGAGCAGGCGATCGCTCTGCGGGATGCGATGCGGGTTCTCTTCCCCGAGGCAGTCGCGCTCGTGAGCGCTGCTCGGCAGGGATTCATGCGCTCGTCCGGCTGAGCCCGCGACCGCCAAACGCTCGGTGGGGCTTTTCGACGAGACGGTTACCCGGCTGCTACCGGTGGTGCCGCGGCCGCTCGTCAGGCAACTCGCCTCGCCCTACATTGCCGGCCCGACGCTCGACGACGCCGTCGCCGTTGTTCGCCGCCTCAACGCTGCCGGGGCGATGGCGACCGTCGACGTGCTCGGCGAGGAGATCCGGAGTGCTCGGGAGGCTCGCGAGATCGGCGCCGAGTACCGTCGGCTGCTCGCGCGCATCGAACGCGAGCGCCTCGACGCGAACATTTCGATCAAGCTGAGCGGTCTCGGGCTTCAGCTCGACCCGGCTGTCTGTCGCGCGAATCTGGATGCGGTGCTCGACGATGCGGCGGCTCGCGGCATCTTCGTACGCATCGACATGGAGGATGCGTCGACCACCGATGCGACGCTTGCGCTCTACCGGGAGCTGCGCTCTCAAGGGCGCGAGAACCTGGGCGTCGTGATCCAGTCGCGACTCCGGCGCAGCCGCAGCGATCTCCCCGGTCTGGCCAACGTTCGGCTCTGCAAGGGCATCTACCTCGAACCCGCCAACATCGCCTTCACCGACGCCGATGAGATCCGGGCCGCCTACCTGGGCGATCTGGAGGAACTGTTCGAGCAGGGAGCCTACGTCGCGATCGCAACCCACGATGAGCTGCTGCTGACCGAGGCGCGCGCGCGGATCGCGCGGCGCGCGCTCGGGCATGAGCGCTACGAGTTCCAGATGTTGCTCGGGGTTCGTGCCGAGCGCGGCCGCGAGCTCGTTCGCGCCGGAGAGCGTCTGCGTGTCTACGTGCCCTACGGTCGTCACTGGTACGAGTACTCGGTCAGACGGTTGCAGGAGAACCCGCGTGTCGCCGGCTATGTGGCTAGCGACGTGCTCCGTCGCCTGCTGCGCGCAGCGCGCCTGCCGGTCTGAGGCTCAGCGCACGCGACGGGGCTCAGGCTCGGAGCAAAAAGCCGCCGTCGACGACGAGCACGTGACCGCGGATCATCTCGGCCTGTGGTGAACAGAGGAACTCGACCGCAGCCGCAACATCGTCGACGCTGACCAACCTGCCCGCGGGGTTATCGACGCCCGCCGCGAGCATCTCCTCGCGGTTCGGGAAGTGGTCGAGCGCGGCCGTCTCGACCACGCCGGCGGAGACTGCGTTCACGCGGATGCCCCGGGGCGCGAGCTCGACAGCGAGGTAGCGGACGAGCGCCTCCAACGCTGCCTTCGAGGTTCCGATCAACGCGTAGTTCTCGAGCACCCGCTGCGCCCCGAGTGAGGAGATCGCGACGATCGACGCTCCCGCGGGCATCGCCGGCACCGCGACGCGCGCGAGCGCGAGCAGTGCGCGCGCGTTTGCCGAAAGCGTCCAGTCCCAGTGCTTGTCCTCGGTCTCGAGCGCCGGGCGCGCCACGCCGGTCGCCGCGTTGTGGACGAGCACGTCGAGCGAGCCGAGCGCGGCGACCTGGTCGAGCACCCGGTCGGAGCTGATGTTGCCCCGCACGAGTGTCACCTGGGCGCCAGCCGCGCGCAGCTCGACCGCGGTCTCCTCGGCCGCACGGTCGTTGCGCATGTAGCCGATCGCCACGTGGGTGGCTCCGGCGTTTGCGAAGCGAAGAGCGATCGCGCGCCCGATCCCGCGCGAACCGCCCGAAACGAAGACGTTCACGACAGAGGTGGTCGGCTGAAGCTCACGCGCCCGGCGGTCGCCTGCGTGGAAGCGGCCGGTCGGCCGGTGCGGCACTCGGGAGCTCGGCCCAGCCCGGCCGGGAGCGCGGCTCGTGCGGTCCGCCCTCGGCCTTGGAGGAGGAGTACCCGAGACGGTCGAGCAGTTCGATCTGCTCGTCGGCATAGTGCCGCAGCGGATCGTCGGCGGGCAGGTCGGCAACGAGCTCGCGGACCCGCGCACGGAGCTGGTAGGCGAAGTGCGGAGTGGCGGGGCCGACGAGGGCGTCGATCTCGGCACGCGTTGGTCTGGCGCTCATCGCAGGCACAGCCTAGTCGCCGGGGCTCAGCGACGCGATCGCGAGCAGACGGCGTGCGGCTCGCGCGGCCTCGCCAACCGCGCGCGAGCGCATGCGTGAGAATCAGCAGCGTGAGCGGGATCGACTTCCTCGACACGAGCGCCCGTCAGGCCGACCTGCTCGCCTCGGCGGGGCAGCGGAGCTGGCCGCTGCCCGACCGGCCCTGGGCGCAGGCCGAGACGCGCGAGCAGCTTACGCTCGCGCACTGGCCGGTCCCGGCCGGGGAGCTCCTGCGCTTCCTGCCGCCCGAGTTGCGACCCGAGTTGTTCGCCGGCTCGGCCTGGCTCGGTGCTGTCGGGTTTCGGACCCGCAACCTGCGGGCGCGGGGCCTGCCGCCGCTGCCGGGCCTCTCCTCGCTTCTCGAGCTCGAGCTACGGACGTACGTGAGCGACGGCTCGCGCGCCGGCATCTGGCTCTTCTCGCTCGAGCTCAGCCACCGCCTCCTTGCCGAGGCGGCGAAGCGCCTTCAGCGCCTGCCCGCCTATCACGCGGAGCTCGAACTCGAGGCGAACGGAGCCGCGCTGGCCCTCGAGGCGCGCCGTGACGGCCAAGTCTTCCGCGCACGTTACACGCCGGTCGGACCGGGCCCTGCCGCCCCGCTGCCGGGCTCACTCGACGCCTTCGTCGGCGAACAGGCCGCGCTCTACACCGCCGACGGCGGCCGCCTCTACCGTGCGGAGCTCCTCCACTCGCCGCTTCTGCTTCGTGCGGCACAGGCGCAGGTCGATGAGTCCTCGCTGCTCCCGCTCGAACTCCCGGCGGCACCGGAGGCGAGACTGGCCGCCTCGCAGGACCTGCTCATGTGGCCGATGGAGGAGATGTGAGCGCAGCCCGGCGGACCGCGCTCGTCTCGATCGCGGCGGCGGTCGTGCTCCTCGCGCTCAAGCTGACGGTCGGTCTCGAGGCACACAGCCTCGGACTCGTCTCCGAGGCTGTGCATTCCGGTACCGATCTGATCGCGGCCCTGCTCACGTATCTGGCACTCGGCGTCTCGGGGCGTCCCGCCGACCAGGTGCACCAGTACGGGCACGGCAAGGCCGAGCATCTCGCCGCGCTCGGCGAGGCTGCCGCGCTCTCGGTCGTGAGTGTGTTGATCGCGGCCCGGGCGCTCGAGCGTCTGCTCGGTTCTGGCCACCAGGCCGCATCCGCGTCGTGGTACGTGCTTGCGACGGTGATCGTTGTCATCGTCGTCGACGCAAGCCGCGCAACCGTCTCATGGCGAGCGGCAGCGAGCACCGGGAGCGCGGCGCTCGCCTCGAACGCGCTCCACTTCGCGAGCGATCTCGCCGGCTCGCTGGCCGTCCTCGTCGGGCTGCTCTTCGTCCGGGCCGGGCATCCGAGCGGTGACTCCTACGCCGCTCTCTTCGTCGCGATCCTCGTGCTCGCCGCCGCCGGTCGGCTGATGCGCGCGAACGTCGACGTGCTGATGGATCGCGCCACCGCGGTCGCCGATGCGGCCGCCCGCGCAGCGATCGCGACGCTCGCGCCGACCGTGGAGTTGCGCCGCCTGCGCATGCGAGAGGCCGGCGGGCGCCAGTTTGCGGATGTTGTGATTGGCGTCGCCGCCTCCGCGCCCGTCGGGGCGGGTCACGCGGCGGCAGACGCGGTCGAGGCCGTGCTCGAGCAGGCACTTCCGGGGAGCGACGTCGTCGTCCATGTCGAGCCGCTGCTCGACGCGCGCCTGGGTGAGCGAGCCCGCGCGGCCGCCGCGTCGGTGCCCGGGGCCGGCGAGATCCACAGCCTGCGAGTCGTCGATCTCAACGGGCGCAACCAGCTCTCGCTTCATCTCAAGATGCCCGGCGGGATGCCGCTTGAGCAGGCGCACGAGGTCGCTGAGGCCGTCGAGGCAGCGATCTGCGCGGCCGTACCCGAGGTCGACGCCGTGCAGAGCCATCTCGAGCCGCTGAGCGAGAGCGCGTCGGGACAGGAGGTGGCGGGCGATGTCGGGGTGGTCGAGCGGGTCGTACTCGAGCTCACCGGCACTCGCCCGCTCGCTCTGCGCTTCATGCGCACTGACGCCGGCCTGATTGCGTTCCTGACGCTCGGGTTGGCCGGCACCGAGCCGCTTTCGCTTGCGCATACGCGAGCGAGCGAGATCGAGACGGCGATCCGACGTGAGCTTCCTGAAATCGTCGAGGTGATCGTCCACACGGAGCCGCTGCCGGCTTCGGAACTACGCTGAGAGCGTGCGCCTGTGCATGTTCAGCCCCACGGAGTTGGCGCTCGAGCGCGGCTGGCCAGGACGGATCGAGGGTGAGCGTGTCGTGCAGCTCGCGGCGCAGACGCTCCAGGCGTTCTTCACCGGCGGCGGGGGCGCGCGCGAGCACGCGGAGTATCCGCTTGCCGAGTGCGTCCTGCGGGCGCCCGTGCTCCAGCCGCCGAGCGTGCGTGTCTTCACCGTGTTCGAGCCTGCACCGGCGCCGTCGTTCGTGTTCGTCAACCCGTTCCCGGTGCTCGGCCCGGACGAGGAGCTGCGGTATCCGGAGGGAAGCAACGAGCTCGTCTTCCGCGCCGCAGTTGCGGCGGTCGTCGGCGCGGAAGGGACGATCGGCGGCTTCACCGCCGCGAACCTCTGGACGGCGCGTGACCTTGCTCGAGCCGAGCGAGCAGATGGCTGCGGGCCCTCGAAGAGCGCCGATTTCGGGCTGTCGCTCGGACCGGTGCTGGTGACCCCGGACGGGTTCACGCCGACGGCGCTGCGGGTCAACGTCAACGGCGAGTCGCGCGAGCAGGTCGCGCTCGAGACGCTTGCCCAGGGGTGGCCGCGCTTGCGTGACCATGCGGCGCGCAACACGACGCTCAGGCCTGGTGAGCTGCTGATCGCGGCGGCCCCCATCGGGGAGGGGCCAGCGCTCGTCCCCGGTGACGAGGTCGTGATCGAGCTCGACGGAGTTGGCGCGCTCAGGAGCCGTATCGGCGCACGCGCGCTACGGGGAGGGGCCGTCTAGGTCAGCCGGGTGGCCGCCGAGCCGTTCGCGTCCATCACGTAAATGTCCGACCCGCCGTCGCGGGTCGAGAGGAAAGCGATCTGCTTCCCGTTGGGCGACCAGCTCGGGTCGGTGTTGACGCCGCCGCTTGCCGTGAGCTGCTTGGGGTCGCTCCCATCGCCATTCATCACGAAGATCTGGTAGCTGCCGTTGACCTCCGCCTGGTAGACGATCTGCTTGCCATTCGGTGACCAGCGAGGCTCCTCGGCACCACCCGTTGCCGAGGTGAGTCGCCGTTGGCTGCCGCCCGTCGCGGTCATGATCCAGATCTGGTAGCGGCCCGTCCGGTTCGACTGGAACGCGATCATCGTGCCGTTCGGTGACCAGGCCGAGCCGAAGTTGTCGTCCGGATTCGACGTCAGTTCCCGCTGGTCGCTGCCATCCGCGTTCATCACCCAGATGTCGCCGCCGGCGCTCGGGCCATTGTCGGTGCGGTCGAAGGCGATCTTCGTCCCGTCCGGTGAGTAGACGGCCCAGTAGTCATCGTCCTGCGGGTTCGGCGTGAGCTCGTGCAGGTCGGTGCCCGTGCCGTTCATCGTGTAGATCGCCGCGACACCGTTCGTGATGCGGTCGAAGGCAATCGAGGAGCCGTCGGGGGACCAGCCGAAGAGGGCGTCGTACCAGCCCGTACCCGTCGTTAGCGCGTCTTGCCCGCCGCCCTGGGCGTTCGCGACGAAGACGTGCCCGGCGGTGATCACCTGGCTGCTCGTCTGCCCCGAGTAGCCGATCTGTTTGCCGTTCGGCGACCACGCGACGTCGACGTAATCGAGGTTGCCGTGCACGAGGAGGCGCCGACCGGCGCCGTTCGCGTCGATGACCGAGATTTGCCAGTGCCCGGCGGTGTTCTGGTTCGAGAACAGAAGCCGGGTCCCGTCCGGTGACCAGACCGGCGCGGCGTCGATCTCGTTCGCCGAAAAGGCCGCCGTCTCGTCGTGCGCTGCCGTTGCGCCGCCCACGGCCGTTGCCAGCAGCGTGAGCGAAACGAGTGCCAGGCCAAACCGGCTGCGAGTCCGTCTGTGTGTGTCGAGTCTCGAGAGGAGCAAGAGCATCAGAGTGCGCCACCGCCCCACCCGCGGCCGCCGAGCCAGTGTAGGCATCCGCGTGCGTCCGCGGGCGGCTAGGCGAACCCCTATCGTGAGTGTCCTGACGGCGCCGACGCTCGCACTCGACTGGGACGGAACGTGCACACTCGACGATTCGCTCGTCGCGGCCGTCCGGTTTTTCGGCGACGCCGCCGTCTTCGAGCGCCGCTTCGGCTCGCTGCGTGAGACTCTCACCGCCGAGGTCGGAACGATCCGCGCCGGTGCCGCCGAGGTTGCCGCCTGGGCGGTGGCGACCGTGGAACTGCGCCCCGGCCTGCACGAACTTGTTGAGCGGGGCGCAGTGATCGTCTCGAGCGGGCTCGAGACGCTGATCCGCCCCGTGCTCGCACGCGAGGGGATCAGCGTCGACCTGCGCTGCAACGATGCCGTCGCCGATCCGGCCGGGTGGCGTCTGCGCTGGCGCAACGATCGCCCCTGCCCTGTCTGTGGTGACGCCTGCAAACGCAGCTTCTTGCCGCACGGCCGTCCGCTCGTCTATGTGGGGGACGGGATCTCGGATCACTGTGCGGCGCTCGCCGCAGACCGCGTCTTCGCCCGCGCTTGGCTTGCCGAGACGCTGCGTCGAGCCGGCGTGCCCTACGAGCCGTATGAGACGCTGAGCGAGGTTGCTGCTTCGCTTCCCTGAACCCTACGACTTCGCGCTCTCCACCGAGCGCTTCCGCGCGTTCGGCGACGATCTCGCAACGCGCTTCCACGCGGGCGGGCTTCATCGTGTGATCGCGGGTCGGGAGGTGCGGATCGATGCCGCACCGGGCGGGGTCAATGTCGAGCCATGGGACGAGAGCATCCGCCTCGTCGTCGAGAAGCTGCTCGGGCTCGAGTTCGACCTCGAGGCGTTCGGCGCCTTCACCGTGAACGAGCCGGTGCTCGCCCGTCTCGCGCCGACGCTCCGTGGTTTGCGTCCGCCGCTTCTCCCGGATCCCTTCGAGGCGCTCGTCACGTCGATCACCGCGCAGCAGGTGTCGCTGCGTTCGGCACTCGCGATTCGCAACCGGCTGATCCTCGCTTACGGGGAGCCGGCGGGTCACGCCTACGCGTTTCCGACACGCGCGCGGCTCGCGCAGCGTTGAGGTGCCCGACCTGCTCGCGGTCGGATTCTCGCGGCGCAAGGCGGAGTATGTGATCGGGCTCGCGCGCGCAGACCTCGACCTTGGCGCGTCTCGCCGGATACTCCGACGAACAGGTGCGCGAACAGCTGATCGCGATCCGCGGACTCGGTGCCTGGACGGCCGAATGGTTTCTCGCCCGCCACCTCGCCCGGTCCACCGCCTGGCCGACCGGTGACCTTGTCCTCCGCAAAGCTGCCGAATCTCTTCTACGGTTTAGACGTGCACGAGCTCGGCCGCCGCCTCCATCCGTTTCAGAACCTCTCCGCGCACTACCTGCTGAGCGCGCTGAGGATCCCGTGACGCTCCGTCGCGCCGGCCCGGAGGACGAAGCGACGTTGGCGGAGCTCTGGGCCGAGTTCGAGGCGGAAGTGCCCGAGCCGGACGGTTTCGTTGCGACGAGCTGGGAGGCCGAGCGCAGTCAGCTTGCGGCCGCGCTCAGCGACGGTTCCGTGCAGATCGCCTACGACGACGAGGGTGCAACCGGCTTTGCCTGGGCGGCAGCGCCCAGCGAGGGACGCTCGCAGCTCGAGTTCGTCTACGTTCGCCCGCGGGCGCGGCGCCAGGGGGTGGCGAAGGCACTGCTCTCGGCCTGCCTCGGTGAACTCGGCGGACACGGTGTCCGCCTGATCAGCCTCGAGGTGCTCGAGGCGAACGCGCCCGCACGTGCCGTCTGGCGCAGCCTGGGCTTCGCCGAGGTCTCCCACGTGATGGTCGCGCCGCTCGACGCTCTCGCGGCGCGTGTTGCGCAGGCGAGTGCGCGTCGCTCCCGCGCCGCCGTGCACGTACGGACCGACGGATCGCACCTCGGTCGAGCGGGCGGTGCACCAGTTCGTTCCCCGGTTCCGGCGCCCGTGGTCGACGACGAACCGAATGGCTGGATGCGGATCAGCGATCCGACGCTCGACTCCGACATCCAGGCGCAGGCGCGCCTTGCCGCTGAACTGTCCGAACGGCTCGGCGCGGTGGCGCTTGCGCTCGCGCTCGAGGAGGGCGCCGTCGTGCGCTACCGGCTGTACGAGCGTGGACGGATGGTCGACGAGTATCTCTCCGTGCCGACCTACTACGGGGCGCTCTCGACCGTCGACGAGCTCGCGCTCAGCGCCAACCCGACGCTGGTGGCCCGGCTCACGGGTGCCTCGTTCGCCCAGGTTCGTCAGGTCGCGCGCACGGCCAGCTCGAGTTCGAGCTGCCCGCCCCGGAGGAGCTCTACACCCAGATCGCGGGTCTGCTGGGGGTCGAGCCATGAGCCTGCGCGGGACAGTGCTCGCGGCTCATCCGTGTCGTTTCGGCTCCCCGGCGCGCGGGCGCGCATGAGGGAGATCGAGCTCGAGGAGCTCGTGCGCCGGCGGGGGGAGCTCGTGCTCGTCGACGTTCGCTCCCCGGAGGAATTTGACGGTTCGCTCGGTGCCCCGTGCGACCCCCGCCAGGGCCACATTCCCGGTGCGCTCAACCTGCCGCTCGAGGTGCTGCTGCAGGGTGGCGACGAGGACCTTCGGGGCTGGCTCGCGGCTCCCGACGGCGCCGAGATCGTCGTCTATTGCCATAGCGGCTCGCGGTCCGGGATCGCTGTCGGTGTACTTGAGCGGCTTGGCTACGAGGGCAGGAACTACCGCGGCTCATGGCACGAGTGGGCACGGACTGAGCTGCCGCTCGAATGAGCCGGGCCCGCCGGCTGCGGTCGCCCTCGGGCTACGACGCGGCGGCGTACGCGAGGAACGCGCGGCAGAGCGCGCGACCGTGCCGCTGCCACTCGGCGATCCCCGCCTCGAGTTCGGCGGCGAGCTCGGCGAACGGACGCGGCAGCTCCGGTTCCTCGCGCCACCACGCCAACACCTGCCAGGCGTGCACCTCCGGATGAAACTGGAGCGCCCAGGCGCTCTCGCCGAGGCGAAAGCCCTGTGACCCGGTCGTCCGGCACTCCACCAGCGAGACGGCCCGGGCCGGCAGCTCGAAGCGGTACCCGTTCGCAAAGAGCGCTTCGAAGCGCGGCGGCAGGATGCCCAGCAGAGGGTCGTTGCGGCCCTCGGCGCTGAGCGACAGCTCGCGGAACCCCGCCTGGCGCTGCGGCGCCGGCCCCACCGAGGCGCCGAAGGCGTGGGCGAGCGTCTGCGCTCCGAGGCAGATGGATAGCAGCGGCGTGCCTGCCTCGACCCAGCCGCGTTCGAGCTCGTATTCGTGCTCGAGCCAGGGATGAGCTTCCTCGTCACCGACGTTCATCGCCCCTCCGAGCACGAGCACCGCGTCGACCGGTCCTGGTGGCCGTTCGTGCTTGCCGATCGACCACTCGACAAGCTCGTGGCCCTCGGCGGCGATCACCTCGGCGAACAGCGCTGCGCCGACGAGCTGACCGTGGACGACCGCGAGCACCCGCACGGCGTCCCACCCTAGCTCAGGCGACCGGCACGCCGCCCGCGCGCAAGAGCTCGCCGAGTACGGCCGCGCCGGCAGGCGCCTGGGCGAGGCCGTCGCTGACGTTGTTGTTGTTGAAGAGGACGTAGGTCGACTGCGCCTGTTGGGCAAGCTCGCGCAACGGCGAAACCCACTCGCCGAGCTCGTCTCGGCCGTAGAGGTAGTCGAAGCGTTGCGCCGCCCCGCCGCCGCGCGCGTTCCAGGTCGCCGCGTTGCGCCCGTGAAAGCGCACATAGGCGATGGGGGTGGTGGCCGCGACGAGGGTGCGGGGAACGTTCGCCGCCTCAAGGCGAGGTGCGTCCACCGTCACGTACGACATCCGGTGCTGCTCGAGGAAGCCGAGCACCTCCCCCTGATGGCCGTCCTCGAACCAGGAACGGTGCCGGAACTCGACCAGCATCGGATCATCGCCGAGCTGCTCGCGCGCCCACTCGAGATACGCGTAGGCGGAGGGTTTGCGCACGATGTAGGGCGGCAGCTGGAAGAGGATCCCGCCGAGCTTGCCTGCGCTGCGAAGTGGTTCGAGCGCCCGACGGAATTCGTCGAAGACGAGGCCGCGGAGCTCGCGCGAGGGTCGGTCGACGCGTCCGCGCTCGTCGACGGGAAACTCGTCCCGGAGTTCGGGTGGAAGACGGGCGAGCGGCACAGGGTGGCGAGTCATCACGCCGAAGGCCTTGACGTGCATGACGAAGCGCGGCGGGGTTCGCTCGGCCCAGCCTTGCACCAGGCGCTCGTTCGGGAGGCGGTAAAAGGTCGAGTCGACCTCGACCGTCGAGAAGTGGTCGGCGTAATAGGCGAGCCGCTCGCGCGGTTTGACCCCGGGCGGGTACCAGGCCTTGACGAGCGCCTCGTCGGCGAACGAACAGATGCCGATGCGCACCGCTGCCGCCATCCCGTTGAGCATAGGCAGCCTGCGACACCCGTAGAATCGCGGCAGTGGGAGTGAGGGCAAGCAACGGGGGCCGCCGGGCGGCCGCCTCAGGCACGGCCTTCGGGGCCCCGAAACCGACGCGCGCAGTGCCCGGGGACGACCGCTCCGGGCCGACGCAGGACCCGGCACGTGTCGGGGCGAGCGCGCCGGCGGGGGACGGCGACGCCAGACCGATCGGCGTCTTCGACTCCGGCGTGGGCGGGCTCACCGTGCTGCACGAATGCCTGGTGAGCATGCCCCACGAGGACTTCGTATACCTGGGCGACCACGCGCGGCTCCCCTACGGGCCGCGGCCGCTCGCGGAGATCAGCCGGTTCGCGCATGAGATCGGCGCGTACCTCGAGGGGCAGGACGTGAAGCTGATCGTCGTCGCCTGCAACACGGCGACCTCGGCGGCACTCCCAGCGCTACAGGCGTCGCTGAGCGTGCCTGTCATCGGCGTGATCGCCCCGGTCGCCGCCGCCGCCGTACGCGCGACACGCAACCGCCAGATCGGCCTGCTCGCCACCGAGGCGACCGTCACGGCGGGTCGCTATCAGGCCCTCGTGCGGGAGCTCGATGCCGGCGTTCGCTGCAGCGCCGTCGCGTGTCCAAAGCTCGTGCCGCTGATCGAGGCGGGCGCGCAGACCGTCGAGGCGGTCTCGGAGTACGCGGCGCCGCTCAAGGAGGCCGGCTGTGACACGGTCATCCTCGGCTGCACCCATTACCCCTTCATCCGCCCGGTCTTCGAGCGCGTCTTCGGGCGCGAGGTGACACTCGTTTTCTCCGCCGAGGAGACCGCACACGAGGTCGCCGACACGCTCACGCGTAAGGGCTTTGCGAACCGTTCGGAACGCGAAGGCACGACGCGCTTCCTGACGACCGGCGAGCCGGCGCTGTTCCGCGAGCTCGGCGAGCGTCTCCTCCAACTCCCGCTGCCGGATGTCAGCCGGGTCTCGGTTGCCGAGCTCGAACGGGCTGCGGCATGACGCGTGCCGAGGGGAGGCGCCCCGATCAGCTGCGTGTCGCCACCGCCGATCCGCGCTTTCTCGATGCGCCTCACGGGATGGTGCTCTGGTCGCAGGGCCAGACGCGCGTGCTTTGCACCGCGAGCATCTCCGAAGGCGTACCGCGCTGGCTCTACCGCAGCGGCCGCGGCTGGGTCACGGCCGAGTACTCGCTGCTCCCGGCCTCGACCGGTGAGCGCACTGATCGGGAAGCATCACGCGGCAAGCAGGGTGGACGCACGGTCGAGATCCAACGCTTGATCGGACGGGCGCTGCGCATCGTCTGTGACTTCGAGGCACTCGGAGAGCGCACCGTCTACCTGGACTGCGACGTGCTTCAGGCCGACGGCGGAACCCGCTGCGCCTCGATCTGCGGCGCCTACGTGGCGCTCAGCCGGGCGCTTGATCGTTTCGGGCTCGCGAAGGCGCTCAACGGCTCCGTCGCGGCAGTCTCGGTCGGTGTCGTGGGAGGAGAGTCGCTGCTCGATCTCGACTACGCGGAGGATTCGACGGCGGAGGTCGACCTCAATGTCGTCATGACCGGTGACGGCAGGCTTGTGGAGGTGCAGGCGACCGCGGAGCGTGCACCGTTCGATCGGGCGCGCCTCGACGGGCTGCTCGACCTCGCCGCCGCCGGGATCGGGGAGCTCGCGCTGCGTCAACGCGAAGCGATCGAGGTGCCGCGTGAGTGAGCCGGCGTGATCAAGGCGGTGCTCGCCTCCGGGAACCTCAACAAACTCGGAGAGCTCCAGGCCGTCCTTCCCGACTGGCAGATCGCACCGCTCGAGATGAGTGATCCGCCCGAGGAGACGGGAAGCACCTACTACGACAACGCACTCCTGAAAGCGCGCCATGGCCGCGAAGTCGCCGCGCCCGAGCTGTGGGTGCTCGGCGAGGACTCGGGTATCGAATGCGACGCGCTCGACGGCGCGCCCGGGCTCCACTCCGCGCGTTGGGCGCCCGGGCAGGATCAGGCCGACGCGCTGCTCGCACGGCTCGGGTCCGAGCGGCGGCGGCGCGCACGCATGGTCAGCGAGCTCGTCTGTCTGGCGCCCGACGGGCGGGAGTTCCACACCCGCGGGGAACTCGTCGGCGAGATCGCGAGCGAGCGGCGCGGCAACGCGGGCTTCGGCTATGACCCGATCTTCATTCCGGAGGGCTCGAGCCGCACCGTTGCCGAGATCGGCGAGGAGTGGAAGCGCCAGCACTCTCACCGTGCGCGGGCCGCGCTCGCGCTCGCCGCCGAGGTTGCCGCCTCCGCCTAAGCCGCGTCAGGCGGATGTCGCGGGACCCGCGACGGTGCTGCCCTGCGCGCGAGGGTGGTGCTCCCGCAAATACCAGTTCACTTCTGCCCCGAGCACGATCACGTTCGCCATCACGTAGAGCCAGACGAGCAGCACCGCCGGCCCCGAGAGCGTCTGCAGCACCGGATTCCGCTTGGAAAGCTCGACGAACACCGGCAGGAACTGAAACGTCGCCTCGAGCAGTGCCGAGGCGACAAGCGCCCCCGGCAGCACCTCGCGCCAGCCCAGCGCGTCATTGGTCAGCACCACGTATGCGGAGCTGAGGAAGACGAACACCCCGAACATCGAGACGCTCACCGTCAGGAGGTACGCAAGCGCGACATTGTGGTCCAGGCCGACGTAGCGCTTGAAGAAGTCGACGCCTACCGAACCGAGCACGAGCGATACGAACAGGCACGCCAGGACGAAGACCATCATCAGGCTCGCGAGCGCCTTGCCTCGGAGGAAGGCCCGATTCGGACGGTCGTACACGATGTTGAAGGCGCTTTCGAGCACGCTGAAGAGCGAGAGCGAGCTCCAGAGCAGGAATCCCGCGCCGAGCGCGCCGAGCGCGGTCGCATTCGCCCGTATCCGCTGCATCGCGTCGAGGATCGAGTCGAGCGAGGTGGACGGGAAGCTTCGCTGTAGCTCGCGCACGAAGAACGAGCCGTTCGAGGCCTGGTGCGCGGTCCCGAGGAGCGCGAGCGAGAGGAAGAGCAGCGGTACGAACGACAGCAGCGCGAAGTAGGCGATCATTGCGGCGAGATGGGTTCCGCGATCAGCGAAGAACTTGCGCAGGATCGCCGTCATTGCGGGCAGTATGCTCAGCCGCATGGATGCTGCCCAGGCGCTCGCTGATCTCACCGAGATCTCCTCGCAGGTCAAACAGGTCGGAATCTTCGACAGCGACAGGGTGCTCGTCGCCTCGACGATCGCCGACGCCGACGACCGCGCGCGCTTCACCGCGCGGCTCGAGCGCTTCCTCGTCGAGGTCGAGGCGCACGAGGCCGAGCTCGGGCAGCCATTCAGCCAGCTCGAGGCCTCGACGATCGAGGGCAGCGTCTTCATCGTGCGAAGCCAGGGCCGGATGATCGTCGCGACGACTCGCCCTGACCCGACGGTCGGGCTCGTGCTCTATGACCTCAAGCGGTGCCTCCAGAGTCTCGACGAGCCGCCCCATGCGCGGCCCCCCGCCGCGAAGCCGCGGACGCGCGCGCCGCGGAAGAAGGCCGACAATGCCGCGTAAGCTCCTGACGGTGCTGATGTTCGCGACCGGAGGTGCCGCGGGCGCGGCCGCCTACCAGCGTCGCACCGCGCGGCGGATCGAGCGGGTCGAGTTCTACGCGGAGGACGGCTCGATGGCGACGCTCGAGGCCGAGTCGCCCGCGGCGATCCGCCTGCTCGCGCTGGCCCGCGACCTGATCGTGCCTGCCGCGTGAGTGACGAGGCCCGGCTTGCGCCGGGGCTGTTGAGCGAGATCCGGGCGGCGGCGTTGCTCGAGGGTGATTTCGTGCTCCGCTCGGGTCGGCGTAGCTCGTTCTACTTCGACAAGTACCGCCTCGGGACACGACCCGATCTGCTCGCCGCGCTCGGTGCGGCGATCGCCGCCTCCGCGGCGCGTCACGATCCGGACGCGGTCAGGCTCGCGGCGCCGGAGCTCGGGGCGGTGCCGCTCGCAGCGGCGGCGGCGCTCGCATCGGGGCTGCCGTTCGTGATCGTGCGCAAGCAGGCCAAGGACTACGGGACCGCGAACCGGATCGAGGGCGTGTTTGCCGCGGGTGAAAGAGTCCTGCTCATCGAGGACATCGTCACATCGGGCGGGGCTGCGATCGAGGCGGTCGAGGAGTTGCGCGCGGCCGACCTCCGAGTTGAGCAGGCCATCTGCGTGGTCGAGCGCGAGGAGGGTGGGCTCGAGGCACTCGCCGAGGCCGGTGTCACACTCTGGCCGCTCGCCCGTGCCTCGGAGCTCCGGCACGAGGACCCGAGAGCGCATGGTTGAGCGATATCCGACGACATTGTTAGGGTAATCAGTTAAGGGTCTGAGACAACGGCACCCCAACCAGGAGGAAGGCTTTGACGAAGCAGGAGTTCATCCAGAAGGTCGCTCAGAAGAGCGGTCTGTCGACCCGCGATGCGGGGAAGGCCGTCGACGCCTTCTTGGAGTCGGTGACCGACACGCTGCGCAGCGGCGACTCGATCAACTTCACGGGCTTCGGTAAGTTCTCGCCGGCTGCGCGGGCTGCCCGAACGGGCGTCAATCCCCGCACCGGGGAGCGCGTGCAGATTGCCGCGACGACTGTGCCGAAGTTCAGTGCCGGTAGCCAGCTCAAGGCAGCCCTGAAGGGCTAACCGAGCCGCTTGGCGTCTGTGACGGAGGGCCGCAGTGATGCGGCCCTCCGTCGTTTCGGTGTCAGGGCTAAGCTCCGGCGATGGCTGCCGTGAAGGCCCTTTTCGGCGATCGTGTCGGCGATGCGGTCGAGCGCAAGCACAGCCAGCTCGTCGTGGGGCTCGACCCTATTCCCGACCTGATGCCGATCGAGCTCCGCGACGACGTCGCCCGCTTTTGCTGCGGGATCATCGATGCTGTGGCACCGCATGCGGTCGCGGTCAAGCCGCAGCTCGCCTTCTTCGAGGCGCTCGGCCCGCCCGGCAGCCAGGCCTTCGCTGACGTCTGCGCCTACGCGCGGGCGGCCGGCCTGCTCGTGATCGCCGACGGCAAGCGGGGAGATGTCGGTTCGACCGCCCGGGCGTACGCGACCGCCTACCTGGAAGGCGACATCCCCGTCGCGGACGCGCTCACCGTCAACCCCTGGCTCGGCCGCGAATCGGTCGAGCCCTACCTCGCCGCCGCCCGCCGCTACGGGGCTGGCATCTTCTGCATCGTCAAGACCTCGAACGCCGGTGGCGACGTGCAGGATGTCGTGCTCTCCGACGGGCGTCCGATGTGGCAGCACGTGGCGGCACTCGTCGCGGAGTGGGGGGAGGACCTGGTCGGCGAGAACGGCCTTTCCGCCGTCGGCGCGGTCGTCGGCGCGACCCATCCTCGTGCAGTCAGCGAGGCTCGCAAGCTGATGCCCCGTGCGGTGATGCTGCTGCCGGGCGTCGGGGCGCAGGGTGGAACGCCTGCCGATCTCGCGCGCGCCTTCCGAAGCGGTCCTGCAAGCGCCCTCGTCACAGCTTCTCGCTCGGTCATCTACGCCTCTCGCGAGTCCGGGGGCGATTTCCGCGCCGCCGCAGGGGCAGAAGCGGCGCGGCTCAAGGCCGAGACCTGGGCGGTCTCTGGGTGGTGAGGGCCCGCTCACGCGTGCGCTCGCGCGGCCCGATCTACGCGCTTCTGGTCTGCTCGCTCTCAGCGCTCGCGCTCAGCACCACGGCGCTCGGCGCGAGCCCGCGACCGCTCGCGCGCGCCTGGCTGGTCGAGGATCCCGCCACCGGCCAGGTGCTGCTTTCGCACGACGCGACGAGGCGCGTGCGGATCGCCTCGATCACGAAGCTGATGACGCTGATCGTTGCGCTCGGGCGGCTCCGGCTCGACCAGATCGTCACCGTCGACCCGCGCGCGGCCGCCGTCGGGCAGGAGTCGGTCTACCTGACTGCGGGGGAGGAGATCAGCGTCCGCGACCTGGTCGAAGCCTCGCTGATCCAGTCCGCGAACGACGCAGCCGACGCGCTCGCGCTTGCCGTGGCGCCGAGCTTCCCGGCCTTCGCCAAGCTCATGAACGCCAAGGCGCGCGCACTCGGACTCGTCAACTCGCACTTCGTTCGGCCCGACGGGCTCGACGCACCCGGCGAGTACTCGAGCGCGGCCGACGTCACGCGGCTCGCGCTCATCGCGATGCGGCTCCCGATCGTTGCGGCCACCGTCGACGAACAGACCGCCACGATCAGCGGTGACCGTCAGCTCCACACCTGGAACGATCTGCTCGGCGATTTTCCCGGCGTGTTCGGTGTCAAGACCGGCCACACCTCGGCTGCGGGCTGGTGCCAGGTCGTCGCCGTCCATGGTCAGGACACGACGATCTACGCCACGATCCTGGGTAGCCCCTCACGCGCCCAGCGCGACTCCGATCTCGAACGCCTGCTCGCCTATGCGCTCGATCAGTACCGCGTCGTCATGCCGGTCACGCGAGGGGCCGCGTACGCAACGGTCTCGCTGCCCTACGGGCGAGGGTCGCTGCCGCTGGTGGCGGCGTCGCGGCTCGAGGTGAGTACGCGCATCGGTGGACTGCTGAGAGAACGAATCCTCGCGCCCGGCTCGGTCAAGCTGCCCGTGCGCGCCGGCCAACCGCTCGGTCGAATCTCCGTGTACGCCGGTGACCGCCTCCTCGGCGTGCGCGTGCTCGTCGCCGCACACGCCGTCGCCGCCACGGGGCTGCCGGCGCGCATACTCTGGTACGCGGGCCGCACGCTGCACAACCTGGTCGCACTCGTCACGTGATCGTCACCGTCACGCTCAACGCCGCCTTCGACCGGACGATCACCGTGCCGAACTTTCAGCGCGGGCAGCGCCACCGCGCGAGCGCCGGGCTCCCGCAGGCGGGCGGCAAGGGGATCAACGTCGCGCGTGCTCTCAAGGCGCTCGGGGTGCCCGTCGTCGCGACGGGATTGACCGGCGGCCAGGCGGGTCTGCGTATCGTCGAGCGGCTGACCGCCGAGGCGATTCTCAACGATTTCGTGCGGATCGAGGGCGAGTCGCGCACCTCGACGGCCGTCGTCGATCCGGCGAGCAACACGTACACCGAGATCAACGAGTGGGGGCCGGCTGTCCGGACCGAGGAGCTCGAGACACTGCGCGACAAGCTCGCCTACCTGTCGCAGGGCGCCGAGCTCGTCGTGCTCGCAGGCTCGCTTCCGCGCGAGGTGCCCGAGCGCTTCTACGCCGATCTGATCCACGAGCTCGCACATCGGCACATCCCGGTCGTGCTCGACTGCGAGGGCGAACCGCTCCGCTACGGCATCCAGGCCGAACCCTTCCTGGTGTCACCCAACCAGCGTGAGGCGGAGTCACTCGTTGGGCAGGAGTTCCACGACGAGGAGGACTTCCTGCTCGGCCTCGACGAGATCGCCGACCTCGGTGCCCGCAACGTGATCATCACCTCCGAGAGCGGCTGCTTCGCGCTCCTGCGCGACGGCCGGGAAACGCGGCGTTTTCGGGCGGTCGCCCCGAACGTCGACCCCGTCTCGCGTGTCGGCTCCGGAGACGTCCTGCTCGGCGCCTTCATCGCGGCCCGCATTGCCGGCCGCCCCGATGCCGACGCGCTCCGCCAGGCTGTGGCAGCAGGCGCGGCGTCCACGCTCGAGCTCGGCGCCGGTCGCTTCGACCCGCGCCAGGCGCAGCGGCTCCAGGCAGGCTCGGAGGTCGTCGAGCTCGCGCGTGTCCCCTGACGGCGCCGCCCGCCCGGCCGGGTAGAGTGGCTCGATGGCGAAGCTGATGTGCCCAAGCGGCCTCCGTCCTTGCTCCAGGCGGGAGTGGAGCGCCGGCTGTCGCGGCAGCCTGGGCGCCGCCGTCGGAGTCGCGGACGCGTAAGGGGTAAGGGAGGGAGCGATGGAGAGCCGGATCGATTTCGAGACCGAGGTGCGCGCGACGGGTGGCGCGCTGCCTGAGAAATTTGCGAAGGAAGGGCTGACGTTTGACGACGTTCTGCTCGTGCCGGCCGAGTCGGCGGTGCTGCCGAACGACGTCTCGACCGCGACGCGCCTGAGCCGCACGGTCGCGCTCAACATCCCGGTCGTCTCGGCGGCGATGGACACGGTCACCGAGGCACGCATGGCGATCGCGCTCGCGCGAGCCGGTGGGATCGGGATCGTGCACCGGAACCTTTCGATTGCCGACCAGCTCGGTGAGGTCGAGAAGGTCAAACGCTCGGAGGCCGGGATGATCGTCGATCCGCTCACGTTGCCGCCGACCGCGCGCGTGTCGGACGCGCTCGAGCTGATCGAGCGCTTCCACATCTCGGGTGTTCCGATCACCGATGCCGACGGCCGGCTCGTCGGCATCTTGACGAACCGCGACCTGCGCTTCGAGAAGGACACGAGCCAGTCCGTCTCGGGCTTGATGACCTCCGAGGGTCTGATCACCGCCGCAGTCGGGACGACGCTCGCGCAGGCCGAAAGTCTGCTGCATCAGCACCGCATCGAGAAGCTGCCAGTCGTCGACGCCAACGGCGTGCTCAAAGGGCTGATCACCGTCAAGGACATTCAGAAGCGGATCGAGTTCCCGCACGCGACCAAGGACCCCCAGGGCCGCCTACGCGTCGGCGCGGCCGTGGGTGTCGGCCCCGACGCCTTCGAGCGCGCACAGGCGCTCGTTGCGGCCGGAGCCGACGTGCTCGTGCTCGACACCGCGCACGGCCACTCGCGCGGCGTGCTCGAGATGATCACCCGGATCAAGACGATCCAGGGCGACTTCGAACTGATTGCCGGCAACATCGCGACCGGGGAGGCGGCCGAGGCGCTGATCGACGCCGGTGCCGACGCGGTCAAGGTCGGTATCGGCCCGGGCTCCTCGTGTACGACGCGGATCGTCGCCGGTGTCGGTGTCCCGCAGATCACCGCGGTCAACGACGTCGCCGAGGTCGCGGTCCGACACGGCGTCCCGGTTGTCGCCGACGGTGGCATGGTGTCCTCGGGAGATGTCGCCAAGGCGATCGCCGCTGGCGCGGACTCGGTCATGCTCGGCTCGATCCTCGCCGGCACCGACGAGTCGCCCGGCGAGGTGATCTACTCGCACGGGGAGCGCTACAAGGAGTACCGCGGCATGGGTTCGCTCGGCGCGATGAAGGCTCGCTCGTTCTCGAAGGACCGCTACTTCCAGGGCGATGTCGAGGATGTCGAGAAGCTCGTTCCGGAAGGAATCGAGGGCCGGGTGACCTACAAGGGGCCGCTCGGAGGCGTCGTCCACCAGGTTGTCGGCGGACTCCGCCAGGCGATGGGGTACTGCGGTGCGCCCACGATCGACGCAATGAAGCGGTCCCGGTTCGTGCGCATCACGGGCGCGGGTCTCCGCGAGTCGCACCCGCACGACATCACGATCACCAAGGATGCGCCTAACTACCGGCGCACCTGAGGACGTCGCCCTGAGCGCTCCGGCGGAGACAACCGGCCGGGAGGCCGGGCTGCTCGAGCACCCGGCCGGAGCGGCGGCGCAGAGCGGTCCCGTTCTGATCGTCGATCTCGGCGGCCAGTACGCCCAGCTGATCGCGCGACGCGTCCGCGAGGCGCGGGTCTACTCCGAACTCGTCTCCCATCGTGAATCCGCCGCCGCCATGGCGGCGCTTGCCCCTTCCGCGCTGATTCTCTCGGGCGGGCCCGCCTCGGTCTATGCGGAGGGTGCGCCGCAGATCGATCCGGGCATCTTCGAGCTCGGCGTGCCCGTGCTCGGGATCTGTTACGGCATGCAGCTGATGGCCCAGGAGCTCGGCGGCCGGGTCGAGGCGACCGGACGCGCTGAGTTCGGTAAGACGGCGGTGCAAGGCGCGCGCGGCGCGCTGCTCGCGGGGCTCGCCGAAGAGCAGACCGTATGGATGAGCCACCGCGATTCGGTCACGGCGCCACCGGCGGGCGCGACCGTGACCGCGAGCTCCGAGGCCTCGCCGATCGCGGCCTTCGAGGCGCCCGCCCGCGGTCTCTACGGCGTCCAGTTCCACCCCGAGGTCGTACACACGCCTCAGGGGATGGCGATTCTGAAGAACTTCTTATACGAGATTTCCGCCGCCTCGCCCTCGTGGACGCCTGCGGCGGTGATCGAACAGCAGGTCGCGCGCATCCGTGAACGCGTCGGCGCTGAACGCGTGCTCTGCGGGCTGTCCGGTGGTGTCGACAGCGCCGTGGCGGCCCTGCTCGTGCACAAGGCGGTCGGTGACCAGCTGACCTGTGTGTTCGTCGACCACGGTTTCCTGCGACGCGACGAAGCGGCCCAGGTCGTCGAGACCTTCGGCCGTCACTTCGGTGTGCCGCTCGTCCACGTCGAGGCGCAGGAGCGCTTCCTCGCGCGGCTCGAGGGTGTCAGCGATCCGGAGCTGAAACGCAAACGGATCGGCGAGGAATTCATCCGGGTGTTCGAGCAGGAGGCCGCGTCGCTCGGTGAGATCCCCTGGCTCGTTCAGGGGACGCTCTACTCGGATGTGATCGAGTCCGGTGGCAATGAGGGCGTCGCCGCGTCGATCAAGAGCCACCACAACGTCGGCGGGCTGCCGGCCGACATGAAGATGAAGCTCGTCGAGCCGCTGCGAGCGCTCTTCAAGGACGAGGTGCGGCGTGTCGGCGAGGAGCTCGGGCTTCCCGAACGGCTCGTCTGGCGCCAGCCGTTTCCCGGGCCCGGGCTCGCAATCAGGATCATCGGCGAGGTCACCCGCGAACGGCTCGAGACGCTGCGGGCAGCCGACGCGATCCTGCAGGAGGAGATCCGCCGCGCGGACCTCTACCGCAGCCTCTGGCAGTCCTTTGCGGTGCTGCCGGCGATCCGCTCGGTCGGCGTGCAGGGCGACTCCCGCACCTACGGGTACCCGATCGTGATCCGCGCAGTCACCTCCGAGGATGCGATGACAGCCGACTGGGCGCGCCTCCCGTACGAGCTCGTCGAGCTCATCTCGTCGCGGATCGTGAACGAGATCGCGGCCGTCAACCGCGTCGTGCTCGACGTCACGTCGAAGCCGCCGGCGACGATCGAGTGGGAGTGAGCCGAGGCCTCCGGGCCGGCGCCTGCACCCCCGGCGCCCTTCCCGCACGGGACGGGCGCCCCGATATGCACTATTGCGCCTATGCATGCGCGGCGTACGCTCCTCCCGGGTCTGCTTCTCTTCATCCTCTCGGCGGCCGCGGCCCTTGCCCAACCACTCGCTGACGAGAGGCTGACGATCCGGCTCTCCTCGATGACGACGCTCGAGGATCAGCACCTCCTGCCGCATACGACGAAGCCCGTCAAGGGCGACACCATCGACTTCCGCGACCTGCTGCTCAACCGCGTGCCCCAGTTCGGCAAGGCGACGGGCAGAGCGGTTGCCTGGGACGTCGGCATCGTTCGCTACACGAGCGCGGCCACGACGACGATCGACGTCGTGGCCGTGTTTCCGGAGCTCGGCAGCGTCCGCTACGGGGGTCCGGTCGTGCCAGACGCGCACGGTGACAGCGTGCTCACCGTGACGAACGGCACGGGTGCGTTCAAGGGCGTCACCGGCACCGTCACGGTCGGGCCGGGGGCTGAGACTGCCGCCAACACCTTTCGCCTTCGGATTCCGGGCGGCGGCGTCGACCTCTCCAGCCCGAGCCCTGCCGCCTGACGGAGCGGTGGGGTTGCGCACGCTCGTCGAACGCCTCGCGGACGCCAAGATCGGCGGAACGTTCAACTTCTACCGTGAAGGGCCGCGCGCCGGGCTGCTGCGCGAGCGTCTCACGGCGTACCTCGAGGCACGGGTGGAGGCTCCGTTGCTGCTGGTTGCCGAGGCACCGGGCTACCGCGGGACACGGATCTCGGGGATTCCGATGACCTCGGAGCGTCAGCTCATCGGCAGTGGCCCTGCCGAAGCGACCGCGAGCGTTGTCCAGCGCACGCTCGCCGAACTCGGGCTCTCCGCTGAGGTGCTCCTCTGGAACGTCGTACCGACCCATCCCGGGAGCGACCACACCAACCGCCCGCCCACCAGTAGCGAGGTGCGCGCCGGTCTGCCCTTCGCTCTCGAGCTCGCGAGGGGGCGGCGGCTGATTCCCGTCGGCCGCGTCGCGCACGCGGCGCTCGGCGGTAGCTACATCCGCCATCCCGCGCACGGCGGGGCTGCCGAGTTCAGGCGTGGCCTCGCCGCGCTCGTCCGGGGGCAGCGGGCGCCCGAGGCGCGCCCGCTCCAGCGTGGGCTCGTGCCTGCTACCATTCTCCGGTCTGCGGGCGCGTTCGTCGCTCCTGACCCTTACTGATGAAGACCTACAGCGCCAAGACAGGCGAGATCACGCGCGAGTGGTATGTCGTCGATGCCGACGGGCAGACGCTCGGCCGGCTCGCGACCCAGATCGCGGATCGTCTGCGGGGAAAGGGAAAGCCCCAGTTCACGCCGCACATCGATACGGGTGACTTCGTCGTCGTGATCAACGCCGAGAAGGTTGCGGTCACGGGCAACAAGCTCGACGACAAGCGCTACTACCGCCACTCCGGCTACCCGGGCGGGTTGCGCACGCGCACGCTCCGCGAGCAGCTCGAACGTCGCCCGAACGAGGTGCTGCGCAAGGCGGTGTGGGGAATGCTGCCGCACACGAAGCTCGGTCGGCGCCAGATCACCAAACTCAAGATCTACACCGGCCCGAGTCATCCGCACACGGCCCAGGAGCCCAAGCCCTTCTGATGGCAGCGATCGCGCAGTATCTCGGCACCGGAAAGCGCAAGACGTCGGTCGCGCGCGTGATCCTCCGCCCCGGCGACGGCAAGACCTGGGTCAACGGCAAGTCGATCGAGGAGTACTTCCCGCGGCTCGTGCACCGCAAGGTGATCATGGCCCCGCTCGAAACGACCGAGCTCAGCGGCCAGTACGACCTTCGCGTTCGCGTTCACGGCGGCGGCCCCTCCGGCCAGGCGGGTGCAGTTCGCCACGGGATCGCCCGGGCGCTCGTCGAGGTCAACCCGGACTATCGCGGCCTGCTCAAGCGCCAGGGGTTCCTGACGCGCGACGCGCGTCAGGTCGAGCGCAAGAAGGCCGGCCTGCACAAGGCGCGCAAGGCGCCGCAGTTCTCCAAGCGCTAACGTCGCCCGACTGCCTGCCGCCTCGACGCGGCCCGACCGTCTAGGCTCCTGGCCGATGGGTCGTCGCTACTTCGGAACCGACGGCGTGCGTGGTGTTGTCGGTGAGGTACTCACGCCTGCCCTGGTCGAACGCCTCGGGCGCGCGGCGGTACTCGCGACCGGGGCCGGCCGGGTGTTCGTCGGGCGGGACACTCGCGGCTCGGGTCTCGAACTCGAGGCGGCACTCGCTACGGGGATCTCCTCCGCCGGGGCGGTCGCCGTGCTCGGAGGCGTGCTACCGACGGCGGCGGTCGCGCTCGGATCGCTGGACCTTGGTGCGGCGATCACGGCCTCGCACAACCCGCCCGAGTACAACGGCGTCAAGTTCTTCCACGGTGACGGCAGCAAGCTCTCCGATGCCGATGAGATCCGCGTCGAGGAGCTCCTCGACGCGCCGGCAACCGCCGCCCCTCTCTCGCCCGAGCATGAGGGCGGAGCGGGTCAACGGTACGTCGAGTATGTCCTCGAGCGCTTCGGCTCCGACCTGAGCGGCCTCCACGTCGTCGTCGACTGCGCCAACGGCGCCTATGCCGGGCTGGCCCCCGCCGCATTCTCGCGGCTCGGCGCGGAGGTGACGGCGATCGGCGATGCGCCCGACGGGACCAACATCAACATCGGCTGCGGCTCGACCGCGCCGGCGCTCCTGCGCGAGACGGTGCTCGAGCACCGCGCCGATCTCGGCATCGCCTTCGACGGTGACGGCGACCGCCTCACCTGCGTCGACGAGCGCGGCGAGTTCGTCGACGGCGACGGGATCCTCGCTGTACTCGCGCTGCACCTCGGTGTCGAACTTGTTTGCGTGACGCGGATGACGAACCTCGGCTTCCACGAGCTGATGCTCCGTCACGGCATCACCGTCGTCACCACCGATGTCGGAGATCGGCACGTACTCGAGGCACTCGCCCGTGAGGGCGGACAGCTCGGCGGTGAGCAATCGGGCCACGTCATCTATCTGCGAGACCACGTCGCGGGCGACGGGCTGACCGCGGGTCTCCTGCTCTGCGGCGCGCTCGGCGGCCGTCCGCTCAGCGTCGCCGCCGCGGTGCTCGAGCGTTACCCGCAGGTGACGGCGAACGTGCGCGTGCGTGCTCGCGGGCTCGCCCCGGCGATCGACCGGGCCGTTGCCGAGGCGACGAATGAGCTCGGGGAGAGTGGGCGCGTGCTTGTCCGCCCGTCCGGCACCGAACCGCTCGTACGCGTCCTCGTCGAGGCGAGAAACGCCGTGCAAGCAGAGGAATTGTGTGGTAGACTCAGCGCTCTCGTCGAGAGAGAGCTCGGCTGACCAGACCCGGCATACGGTGATCGCGGAGGTCGAGCAATCGCCGGTGTGAACCGTCGATCCATCGACCAAGGCGAGCTCGAGCAGATGCCGCGCCTCGTCAGCGAGCGAGGGTCCCAGAGGAGGCGCGAATGTGCGGAATCATCGGCTATGTCGGAGAACGTCCCGCCAAGGACATTCTGCTCACGGGTCTCGAGCGTCTCGAGTTCCGCGGTTACGACTCCGCCGGGATCGCGCTGCCCGAGGCCGACGGCCTCGAGTACGTGCGCGCGGTCGGCAACCTCGCCAATCTCAAGCTCGTCGCCGGGCCGAACGGTTCGAACGCGACCTCGGGGCTCGGGCACACGCGCTGGGCAACCCACGGCGGTGTGACCGAGGACAACGCGCATCCTCTCACCGGTTGCGATGACGACGAGCTCGCGATCGTGCTCAACGGCATCGTCGAGAACTATCGCGAGCTCAAGGCGGAACTCGAGGAGGCCGGGCACGTGTTCAGCTCGCAGACCGACGCCGAGGTCGTCGCGCACCTGCTCGAGACCGTCTACGACGGTGACCTCACCGAGGCCGTGCGCGCCGTCTACGCCCGCCTCGAGGGCCACTTCACCTTCGTCGTGATCCATCGCGACCATCCGGGCATGCTCGTCGGCGTGCGCTGCGAGACCCCGCTTGTGATCGGCCTCGGCGAGGGCGAAAACTTCCTCGCCTCGAACCTCGGCGCCTTCCTCTCGGAGACACGCCAGGTGCAGTTCCCCGACAGCGGCGAGGTCGTCGAAATCACCGCCGACTCGGTGCGGATCGTGCGCGCGAGCGACGGAAGCCCCGTGGCGCTCGACGCCGTCGAGATCGATTGGGACGAGGAGGTCGCGGAGCGCGGGGGCTACGAGACCTTCATGGAGAAGGAGATTCACGAGCAGCCGGAGGGCTTCCGCGAGACGATCGGCGACCGTGTCCGTCACGGCCACCTCGTGCTCGAGGGGCTCGGGATGACCGAGGACGAGGTGCGCTCGCTGCGGCGGATCGTGATCGTCGCCTGCGGCACCGCCTACCACGCGGGCGTCGTCGGGCGCTACGTGATCGAGGAGTGGGCGCGAGTGCCCGTCGAGCCGGACATCGCGAGCGAATGGATCTACCGCAACCCGGTGATCGGCAGGGACACGCTCGTGATCGGAATCTCGCAGTCGGGTGAGACGCGCGACACGATCCAGGCGATGCAGCTCGCCCGCGCGCTCGGCGCACGCACCGTCGCGATCACGAACCAGATGGGCTCGCAGATCACGCGCGAGGTCGACTCGACGCTCTATACCCGCACCGGGCTCGAGGTCGGTGTCGCCGCCTCGAAGACGTTCTCGGCCCAGGTGGGACTGATGTACCTGATCGGGCTCGAGCTCGCGCGTCACCGTCAGACGCTCTCTCCCGGTGAGGTCGAGTTCATCCTCGACGAGGTGTACCGGCTGCCCGAGAAGATGCAGCGCTTTCTCGCCGGGCCGCATCCGATCGACGACATCGCCCAGCGCTTCTACCAGGAGCCGTTCTTTCTCTTCCTGGGTCGCCACATCGGCCTTCCGGTGGCGCTCGAAGGCGCGCTCAAGCTCAAGGAGATCTCCTACATCCCGACCGAGGCGTACTCCGCCGGTGAGATGAAGCACGGCCCGATCGCGCTGCTCGAGGAGGGAACCCCCGTCGTCGTCGTGGCCACCCGGCTCAACACCGTCTACGACAAGATCGTCTCGAACATCCAGGAGTCGCGCGCCCGCGGCGCGCACGTGATCGCGATCGCGACCGAGGGCAACGAGGACATCCAGCATCACGCGAACGACGTCATCTACGTTCCCGACGCCCCTGCCTTCCTGCAGGCGGCGCTGGCGGTGCTGCCGCTGCAGCTGCTCGCGCACAAGATCGCCAGGCTCCGGGGGCTCAACGTCGACCAGCCGCGCAACCTCGCGAAGACCGTCACAGTCGAGTAGGCGCGGCGAGGGACGGCGGGGCCGCGGTCGGGTCCGACTACTCGCCCTCGGGCGGCCGCCGCAGCCGCTTCCGGGCGGCCCGGTAGCGCTTTGCCTCGAGCCGACGTTCGCGCGAGAGCAGACTCGGGAGCGTCGGCCGGCGGTGTCGCACCGGCCGCGCCGCACGCGTGAGCTGCGCGAGCACCCGCTCGGTCGCGAGCTCACGATTCCGAAGCTGTGAGCGTTCGTCCTGGGCGATGGCGTGCACGACAGGCCCGAGCAGCTCGAGCACCCGGCGGCGTTCAACCTCGTCGAGACCCGCCGAGGCAGCGACGTCGAAGAGCGCCTCGACGCGCGTCGAGTTCTTCTGCGCATGCTGCCCGCCGGGTCCGCTCGGCCGTGACACGCGAAAGCGCAGCTCCGACCGAATACACTCGGCGTCCATGGCTGCCATTCTCCTCGACGTCGACGGTGTCCTGCACGTCTCCGGTCAGCCGATCCCCGGCGCGGTCGACGCGGTGCGGGGATTGCGCGAGGCAGGCCATCGGATCCGTTTCGTCACGAACTCGACGACGAGCTCACGCGGCGTGCTCGGCTCGCGGCTCCGCGCAATGGGCTTCGCGATCGACGACGACGAGCTGCAGACGACCGGTGCGGTTGCCGCGCGCGTGCTCGCGGGCAAGCGTGTGCTCGCGCTGACGATGGCGGGCTTTCTCGACGACCTCGAGGGGCTCGAGCTGATCGGTATGAACGCCGACGCGGTGCTCGTCGGTGGCGCCGATGAGTCCGATGAGCCGGGCCGGATCTACTCCTACCTCAACCTCAATCGTGCCTTCCTCGAGCTGCAGGCGGGCGCCGACCTGTACTGCCTGCATCGCAACCGCTGGTGGCAGACGACCTCGGGGCCGCGCCTCGATGCGGGCGCGGTCGTCGCCGGGCTCGAGTACGCGGCGGGCGTCGAGGCGACGGTGCTCGGCAAGCCGAGCCCGCAGTACTTCGCCGCTGCGCTCGACGCGCTCGACGCGGATCCCGAGCTCACCTGGATGGTCGGGGACGATCTCGAGGGTGACATCGCCGGTGCGCAACTTCACGGGATGCGCACCGTGCTCGTACGCACCGGCAAGTTCCGGCCGGATGAGCTCGAGCACACGAGTGTGCTTCCCGACGGCATCGTCTCCTCCGTGGCCCAGCTCGGAGACTGGCTCGAGCAGAACCTGTGACGACTCTCGCCGTCGGAATCGACCTGATCGAGATCGAGCGTGTACGCAGCGCGCTTCTCCGGCACGGCGGGCGCTTCGCGCGAGCGCTGCTTCACTCCGGCGGAGCGCGCGTACTGCGACGCGAAGCCGAATCCGGCCCAGCACTACGCTGGTCGGTTCGCCGCCAAAGAAGCGATTGGCAAGGCGCTCGGCACCGGAGTGCCGTTCACCTGGCGTGAGATCGAGGTGATCGGGCCGGGGAAGCCGAGGGTGATCCTGAGCGGCGCCACCGCCAGCCGCGCGCTCGCTCTTGAGGCGGGTGAGATCGAGCTTTCGATCACGCACTCCCGCACACTTGCGGCCGCGATCGCCGCCGTCCCGCAGGGATGATGCTTCGCCCGCTCGTCACCGCGGAGGAGACCCGCAAGGCGGAGGCGGTCTATGGGGGGAGCCTCGAGGAGCTGATGGAGCGTGCCGGGACGGCGGTCGCCTCGCTTGTGCTCGAGCGCTTTCCGGGTCGTGTCACGGTCGTCTGCGGCGGGGGGAACAACGGCGGGGACGGGCGCATCTGCGCGCGCGTACTCCGGGAGCGCGGACGGGAGGTCGTCGTCGTCGAGCGGTTCGGTGACGTCGGCGACCCCGACGTGATCGTCGACGCGCTGCTCGGAATCGGACTGCACGACGCGCCGCGCGAGGATGTCGCACGCATGATCGAGCGCATCAACGCGGCCGGGGTGCCCGTCGTCGCGGTCGATGTGCCCTCGGGCGTCAACGCCTCGACCGGCGAGGTGCCCGGCGCGGCGGTTCGTGCAACTGTCACCGTGACCTTCGACGCGGCGAAGCTCGGGACCGCGATCGCCCCCGGAGCGCTGCACAGTGGACGGGTCGAGGTCGTCCCGATCGGGCTCGCCTTCGAGACCTCCGAGCATGCACAGGTCGACTCGCGGCTGCTTGCCGAGATTCCGCGCAAGCAGGCGACGAGTACGAAGTACCGCGCCGGTTCCGTCCTCGTCGTCGGCGGCTCGCCCGGGCTCAGCGGCGCGCCGATGCTGGCAGCGCTCGCAGCCTTCCGTGCCGACGCCGGCTACGTCGCCGTTGCCGCGCCCGCCTCGATGATGCCCGCGCTCGAGCTGCGCCTGCTCGAGGCGGTCAAGCGGCCGCTGCCCGAGGACGCCGCCGGCCGCCTTTCGCCGCGTGCGCTCGACGCGATCCTGGAGGTCGCCGAGCGGGCGGATGCTGTCGTGCTCGGCCCGGGCCTCGGTCGCAGCGACGGCACCCGCGAGCTCGTCCGGCAGCTGCTCGAGGCTCTGCCCGTGCCGGTGGTCGCCGACGCCGACGCCCTTTTTGGGCTCGTACCGTTCGAACGGGTCGGCGTCACCGTGCTCACACCACACGCGGGCGAGCTCGCCCGCCTGCTCGACATCGAGGTCGCAGAGCTGGAGGCGCACCGGCTCGAGGCCGTGAGACGCGCCGCCTCCCGCTTCGGCTCGGTTGTGCTGCTGAAGGGCGCCGACACGCTCGTGGCGGCGCCGCGTCGGGGCGTGCTCGTCGCGAGCGAGGGGCCGCCGTCGCTCGCGACGGCCGGGACAGGCGACGTGCTCGCAGGCGTCGTCGGTGCGTTCCTCGCCAAAGGGCTCGAGCCGCAGCAGGCCGCAGCCGCGGCTGCGGTTGCCCATGGACTTGCGGCGCGGCTCGTCGACCCGCAGCCCGGCCTGATCGCAAGCGATCTCCTGCCCGGCCTCCAGCGGGCGCTCGCCGGTGAGCGCCCGCTGCCTGCAGTCGACGGTGTGTCCTAGCCGCCCCGGGCCGGTCCCCCGTGGAGCGGCCCGGGAGGAGGACGTCTAGAGTAGGCCGTCCTCTTTGAGGTCGCCTTCGGCCGACTTCGCCTTGTCCAGCAGGCTGCCGTCGCCGGTTGCGACCTGCTCGAGCTGCGACCCGTCCTTTTCCATGCCCGCGGGGCCGCCGTGGGCATCGACGAACTTCTCTCCCTCTTCAGCAAGATTTTCGAGATCCATCACGCTCTCCTCTCGGTTGGTGGCTACGCGCGGCCGTCGCCCAGGTGACAAGCCGACAGGTCCGCGCCCGGGCACGCGCAGTCGGTCTGCTCGTCACCTGCTCCCGACCGAGCGGGAGCATACAACTCGTCGTGCCCGGGCGACGGCCACGCGCCGGCGCGAGCCCGGTGCCCGGGTCGGTTATCGTCGCGCCATGGCCGCCGCACCTGCGGGTCTTCGGAACGTGTGCGTCTGATGGCGCGCAGCGTGATCGAGATCAACCTCCACGCGCTTCGCGCGAACGCCGAGCGGCTGTGCGCGGCGCTCGACGGCGCCGAGCTCTGGGCGGTCGTCAAGGCCGACGCCTACGGCCACGGCGCCCGCGACTGCGCCGCGGCGGCACTCGCCGGCGGCGCGCGCGCCCTCTGCGTCGCCACCGTCGCCGAAGCGCTCGAGCTCCGGGCCGTGCAACCGGCGGCCCGGATCATCGTGCTCGGGCCGAGCGCGGAGGCCGAGCTCGGGGCGGCGCGCGAGGCCCGGCTCGAGCTCGTCGTCGGCAGCCGAATTCCGGAAGGTATTTCCGCCCACGTCAAGCTCGACACCGGCATGGGACGCTGGGGGATCTCCGAGCTCGTCTCGCTTCCGCGCGAGGTCGTCGGCGTCATGACCCATCTCGCGACCGCCGACTCCGACCCGACGTTCGCGCGGCTCCAGCTCGAGCGCTTTCAGGCAGCCACAGCGGGGGCGGCCCACCTGACCCGGCACGCGGCCAACAGTGCCGCGGCGCTCGCGCTGCCCGAGTCCCGGCTCGATGCGGCACGTTGCGGCATCGCCCTCTACGGCCTCTCGCCCTTCGGCACCGATGCCGCGCTCGACGGGCTCGAGCCCGTCCTCTCCTGGAAGAGCGAGCTCGCTCGGGTGCTGCTGCTGCAGCCGGGTGAGTCGACCGGCTACGGCCGTCTCTACCGCGCCGAGCGCCCCACCTGGATCGGGATCGTCCCGGTCGGCTACGCCGACGGCTTCAGGCGTGATCTGACCGGCACCGAGGTACTCGTCGGCGGCGTGCGCCGCCGCGTCGTCGGCGCCGTTTCCATGGATGCCTTCGCCGTCGCGTTCGAGGCCCGTCCCGAGGAGGGGACGCCCGTGACGCTCGTCGGCGACGGGATCACGCTCGAGGCGCACGCGCGCGTCGCGGAGACGATCAGCTACGAGCTCGCGACCCGCATCGCGAGCGGGCCGACCCGCGCCCTCCGCCAGGTGCGCGCCCTCTGAGCCGCGCCGCGCTCAGACGTCGTTGATGCCGAGGCGCGTGCGGAGCGTGGCGAAGAACCCGGGCGCGAGCGTCTGCAGCCAGGGGCCGGGCCGGTACCAGCGCGGGACGACGATCTCGCGCCGATCCTTCTCGATCGCATTGAGCACACGTGCGGCGACAAACGGCGGGTCGACGATGAGTAGCCGCAGCGGGAAACCGAAGCGTTGGCGTTGCGGGAAGCCCGGTGTCTCGACGAATCCGGGGTTGACGGTATGCACCGAGATCCCGAGCGGTGCGAGCTCGACGGCGACCGAGCGCGAGAACGCGAGCTGGGCATGCTTGGCGGCCGAGTAGGGCCCGATCGCGACCATGCCCGCGACCGAGACGATGTTGACCACGTGCGCGCCGGAGCCGAGCCCGGGGAGGAACGCGCGCAGACACCAGATCGACCCGAGATAGTTCGTCGCGATCGCGGCTTCGATTCGCTCGGGTTCCGCCTCGATGAAGAGCCCGCGTGCCGCAACCCCGGCGTTGTTGACGAGCAGCGAGATGTGCGGATGGCGGGCAAGCACCTCCGCCGCTGCGGCCTCGACGGCGGCGCGGTCAGAGACATCGCAGGGCACGTGCTCATCAGCGGCGGCGGCGGGGCTGCGGGAGAGGCCGACGACGTACCAGCCGCGCTCGTGTAGCGCCCCGGCAATCGCGGCACCAATCCCCGAAGATGCTCCGGTAACGACGGCGACCCTCACGGGGCGAGCCTAGCGCAGGGCCAGCTAGAGTCGCGCCATGTTCGCGGGCAAACGAGCGCTCGTCTTCGGCGTCGCCAATCGGCGTTCGATCGCGTGGGCGATCGGGCGGCGGCTCGCTGCCGATGGCGCCGCGGTCGCGTTCACCTACCAGGGTGAGCGGATCGAGGCAACCGTGCGCGAGCTTGCGGCAAGCGTTTCGAGCCCGCTCGTGACGCCCTGCGACGTCTGCTCGGACGAGGACCTGGCCCGTGTCTTCGCAGAGGTGGGCACCGTCTTCGACGGCGAGCTCGACGTGCTGGTGCACGCGGTCGCCTACGCAGCAGCCGAGGATCTCGAGGGGCGTCTTACTGACACGCCGCGTGACCGCTTCTGGACGGCGCTCGAGGTCAGCTCGTACTCGCTGATCGCCTGCGCGCGGGCGGCGGAGCCACTGATGCGCGCGGCGGGTGGCGGCTCGATCGTCACGATGACCTACCTCGGTGGTGAGCGCGCGGTGCCGCACTACAACGTGATGGGTGTGGCGAAGGCGGCGCTCGACTCGAGCATGCGGTATCTCGCCTGGGAGCTCGGTAGCGACAACATCCGGATCAACGCCGTCTCGGCCGGCCCGGTGCGGACGCTCGCCGCACGTTCGATCGCGGGCTTTCCGACGATGGAGGCGATCGTCGAGGAGCGCGCCCCGCTCCATCGACCGATCGATGCCGACGATGTCGCGGCGGCCGCCGCCTACCTGCTTTCGGAGTCCGCGCGTAACGTCACCGGAACGACGCTCTACGTCGATGGTGGCTACCACGCGATGGGGATGTAGCGGACGCCCGCGAGACGCGGGTTCAGCGGTTCGGCCCCCCTCTCTTCGGCCGCGAGCCGCGTTGAGTCCCTCGCTCGGCCCTCGTCGTCCAACGGCCAACGTGCCGTGCGCGGCTCCGCCGGGGTGCCCTCGGACAGCCTGGTCAGTCTCTCGACCAGGCGGCGCGCGGACGCTCGCGGGCGCTGAGCCGCAGCGGTCGGCAGCGGTGGTCGGGCTCTAGCGTGACTGTTCGTGCACGACCGGGCGGCGGCGTGGCGCCACGAACAGCTTCAGCACCGCGATCGCAGCGCAGAGCGCGACCAGCCACCAGATCGCGCGAGAGCTTCCGTGCCCGGCCGTTGTCGCGAGCCGGCGGCGAGTCCCGTTCGAGCGAACCACCTCGGCAGAGGAAAGCCGCAGCATCGTCGTGCGTGCGCTGACGCTGCCGGCGCATCCCGCGCGCGCGTCGAGGCGGTAGCTGCCGGCTCCGAGACCCGCTGCGAGCGCAAGCGGGTAGCTGATCGCACCGCCTGGCAGGATCGTGTCGAGCTGGCGCGCAAGCGTACGGTTCAGGTTACCGGGGCCGTGTAGCGTCAGCTCGACTCGCGGTTTGCAGAGCGCCAGTCCGCGGTTCGCGATCGGTAGACGCAGCGTCGCGGTGGGTGCCCCCGCTCCGTACGCGAGCGAGGGTTGCCCGAGCACGAGCCGTGGCTGGGCGTGGCCCGGCACACGGACGAGCACGCCGACGACTTCGCGCAGCACCTCGAGGATGCGAAAGCGCGAGCGTGTTGTCACGATCTTGACGTCCTGAACCGCCACGCCGGCGAGATGGTCGCCCGCCGCCGCGTCGGCCGGAACGCGAATCGAAAAGCGGATCATCCGCTGCGCGTGTGGCTCGACCGTGACCTCGACCACCTTCACTGTGAGCCACAGCCCCGCGCCGCGAAGTCGGCTGCCCCTGACGCCGTAGACGACCCCGGAGGTCTCGCCGGTGAGGCCGTCGACGGGATAGACGAGCAGGTGCACGGGCAGACCGCCGCTGTTCTTGACCAGGACCGCTGCGGTTCGGGAGCTGTTGCGGGTGAGCGAGAGCTTGAAGTAGGCGCGCGTGACCGGGTCGCGCGGGTTGAACTGTGCGGGACGGACAGCGAATGCACCGGGGCGCGGCGCACTCGCATCGCAGCTAGCCGCCGCCGCAAGGCTCACCGCAAGCAGAAGGAGGACGCTCGAGGCAGCTGTTCGGAGCCGACCCCAACGACCAAGGCTCGCGCGTTGGCGCCCCGACGAGATCACGATCGCTTGGGCTTCGCCGCGGCCGCGCAGAATCCTTGCCCGCGGCCGCGATCGTCGCCCTGCGGCGCGCGGGTGCCGGGCGGCGCCGTACCGCGCAGGAAATCCGACCGATCCGACGAAAAGCGATCCCTGGACCCGATGTGCAGCCGCCGCGTCTATCCAAGACACGCAGCCGCGCACTCGCCCCGGGTGTTACGCGGGAGCGCGCCGCGCCCGAGCGGGGCAGGCGTACTCGCGAGCGTCGCCAATGCGTCTGAGCCTGCCGTTGCTCATCGCTTTGGTCAGCGCGCTCGTCGTTATGCTGGCCGGAGCGACTGATGCCGTCGCCGGTGTCGCCCTCGTCGAGAAGGGGCCCGTCGACACCGGCGCAGGGACGTCCGTGACAGGGACGCTCGGCACCGCCTCCACGAGCGGAGATCTGCTCGTCGCCGTGATCATGGACGCGAACGGCGACTGCTCGTCGGACACGATGACCGCGCCGGGCGGCTGGGTGGAGGCGACCCACACCTGTCGCGGGTCGACCGGGCCGCTCGAGCTCTGGTACGACGCCGACGCGGCCTCCGGGATCACCTCGGTGGTCTTCGATACAGGCTCCTCCGCACCCAACCTGACCGTACAGCTCAGCGAGTGGAGCGGGGTCGCGACAACGAGCCCACTCGACCAGACCGGCACCGCGAGCAACACGACGGCGAGCAACACGATGACCGTCACGACCTCCGCTTCAATCGGCTCGGCGGGCGAGCTCGCGGTGACGGGCTTTCTCTCGAGCAGCGGGCTCAGCAGCTACACGCCGGGAAGTGGCTGGACGAACATCGGAAGCAGCACCAGCTCCGGCTACGACTCCGACTACGATCTCAATCCGACGAGCGGCTCGACCCTTTCGGAGTCGGTGACGACGAGCCCACAGACGACGTGGGCCGGTGTGATCGCAAGCTTCAAGGCAGCCGGCTGTAGCGGCGGGGGGCTGACGATCGAGGCCGCGCCGACGCTGAGCTTCGGCGCGGTCACGCTCGACGGCTACAACGAGAACGCGACGGCGAACGCGTCACTGACGCTGAGCGACGAGAGTGGGAGCGCCGCCGGCTGGGACCTGTCGGGCACCTCGACGACGCTGACCGCGTCCTCGCACACGCTGCCAACGACTGCGACGACGATTACGGGTGCGTCGGCGAGCGCGGCGAGCGGGAACTGCAACCTGCCGACGAACGCTGTCAGCTATCCGGTGACGCTGCCGGCCGGGGCGACTGCGCCGACGGCGGTCTCTCTCTACTCGGCGGCGGCGAGCACCGGTGAGGGCCCCTCGACGGTCACGCTCGACGCGAAGATCGTAGTCCCGGCGAATGCCTACGCGGGCAGCTACACCTCGACGTGGACGCTGACGCTCTCGAGCGGCCCGTAGCGCCGCGGCGAACCGCCGGCGCCGGCCGAGACCAGGTTGGGCGGGTGCCTGCTCGGTTGAGCGTCGGCGCCCCGACCAAGACCACGGGCTAGCTGCGCGGCGGGCCTCCGGGCTCGTCGTGGCCCTTCCAGGCGATGACCTGGGCGAAGGTGAGTGCGGGTGCGGGCACGCTCGGCGTTGCCGGGAGTGGCCTGGGCGCGCGCACACGGCGGCGTAGGAGGACGAGCACGGCGCCCGCGAGCAGCAGGAGCATGGCCCCGAGCCCCGCTGCGACGTCGATCAGCCAAGAGGGGGTTTGGTTCGTCGTGATGATGACGAGATGGGGGTTGCGTGGCGCGCTCGGAGCGGCCGGCGTCGGATAATTTCGAGACGTCCTTCCCAGACGACCCGGCGAGTGTGGTTCGCATACCAGAAGACGATGCGGGTCACATGGGCGCCACCGCTGACCCCGGGGAGCGGCAGCGTCAAGGTCGCGGAGTCGCCGGGCAGGATCGTGCTCGAGTTGACGGCGAACCGCGGGAGCGGCGCGCGCGGAGCCGTCACGATCTGTGCCGAGCCGGTCGGGTGCTCCCAGGTGTTCCCACCGTCGTGTTCGACGATGTCCAGTACCGGGGTGCCGCCGCCCGTCACGAGCGTCACGGCCGGGATCGAGATCTGCGGGTGGAGCGGGCCGGGTACGCGCACCGCCACGCCGATCCCGACGCTCGTCATCACGATCGCCGCGACGCCGCTGTGCTGCCTGGGCGCGGGTTGACGCACGCGTGCGTAGGGGCGCACGAGCACGCCGGCGAGGTACTCGCCGGGCTTCGTATGCGCCGGCACCTTGACCGTAAAGCCGACCGCGAGGCGGGTGTGTGCGGGCACTGCGACGATGCCCGGAAGTCCGGAGAGCCAGCAGCTCGTGCGGAAGCAGCTGCCCCTCTCGACAAAGGGATAGGTATCGCCCGAGTTGAGGGCCGTCTTTCCGTAGGCCGCGTCGAGCTCGACCTGGCAGCTGTAGGGCTCCGGGTTCGCGAGCAGCACGGCCTCTCGCGTCGTCGTACCCGGGGTGGCCGTCAGCTTGTAGTAGCTCGCCGCCTCACCTGGCTTGAGCTGAGGGCCGACGTGAACGGTGAGACAACCGACGCCGCCCGCCCTGACCGCTGTGGCGTTCGCGCTCGCGGCGAGGAGCCCGCAGAGCAGGAGGGGGAGCACCGCGGCCACGGTCTGCGAGCAGAGCCGTGGCGCGGTGCCGGAGAACGATCGCCGAGGGGCTATTGACGTCAAGGGGTTCCCAACTCCTTCCGCGCGTCGGGCTCTAGGGGCCGGAGTTGACCGCCATGTTGATCGTCACGGAGGTCGTGCCGGCCGCGGCGCTGCCCTTGATGCCGAGGTTGTAGAAGGCGGTCGGCGTCGTGCCGGTGCAGCCCACCGCGGTCGCGGTGCCGCTGCCGAAGCAGATCGCGCCGAGTCCGCTGCTGGCGGCGGCGGAGTAGAGGTCGACCTGTGCAGTCGCACTCGTGCCCGCGACCGTCACCGGGTAGGTCGGACAGGTCGTGAAGCCGAGCGCCGAGTGCGAACAGGTTGTCGCGGCCGTCGCGACGGTGCAGCTGCTCGCGTAGTCGCAGACGTTTGTCGGCGTCGAGGAGCTGAACGGGTCGGTGCCGATCGGCGAGTCCTGCGAGTACCCGTAGGTGCTGCTGCCGACGCCGTCGAAATGGAGCACGTAGCCGGACGGAAGCGTGTTCGACGAGAGGTACTCGCTGATCGCCCAGCCGGAGCCGGTGCCAGTTGCGTCGAGGACTTCGAGCGTCGGAGCGGCACCGCCGGTGCAGTGGGTGAGCGAGCCGACCGCGGTGCAACCGCTCAGCGTTGCGCCCGAGGCGCTGGCCCACTGGTCGTACCCGGTCTGGACGAGACCCCAGTAGAGGTTCGGAGAGCTCTCGAGCGAGAGCGTTCCGGCCGTGACCGTGAGGCTCGCGCTGATCGTGCACGAGGTCGCGCCCGTCGAGGTCGAGCAGGCGGCGGCCGACGCCTGCGAGGCGTCCCCGACCATCGTCACGAGCGCGACGCAAAGCGCCACGACGGCAATGCCGGCGAGCGCCCGTGACCTCGCTCTCCTACGAAACATCGTGTGGTGCCTAAACATAATTCCCCCTCCGTTCGACGATCCGAGTTGATTGCGGTAAATAGGGTGCGGTTGTGTGCCAGGTGGCGGCACAGAGTCCATTCGCCTGCTCCTATCGACCGAATTCAACTGATCCTTTAGCTTCGACCAGGCCCAGAAGCACGCTGTTTGCCACGCGCTCCTATGGGCCAGAATTCACCGCCATGTTGATCGTGACCGCTGTTGTTCCGGCACCGGTGCTGCCCTTGATGCCGAGGTTGTAGAAGTCCGTCGGAATCGCGCCTGTGCAGCCGATCGCGGTCGCGGTGCCGCTTGCGAAGCAGATCGCGCCGACGCCGCTGCTCGCGGCCGCCGAGTAGAGGTCGACCTGGGCCGTCGCCGAGGTGCCGCCCATCGTCACCGGATAGGTCGGGCAGGTCGTAAAGCCCAGCGCAGAGTGCGAGCATGTCGTCGCCGCGGTCGCAACCGTGCAGCTGCTCGCGTAGTCGCAGACGTTTCCCGGGGTGGTCGCTGCGAATGGGTTCGTCGCGATCGGCGAGACGGTGGAGTACCCGAAGGTTGTGCTTCCGGCCCCGTTGAAGCGAAGCGAATAACCCGAGGGAAGCGTGTTGGCGGAGAGGTACTCGCTGAGCGCCCAGCCCGAGCCGGAGCCGGTCGCGTCGACGACCTCGAGCGTCGGCGCCGCGCCGCCGGTGCAGTGGGTGAGCGAGCCGACGGCGGTGCAGCCGCTCAGCGTGGCGCCGGAGGCGCTCGCCCACTGGTCGTATGCGGTCGAGACGATGCCCCAGTACAGGTTGGGCGAGCTCTCGAGCGTCAGCGTGCCCGCCGTCAGCGTCAGGCTGCCGGTGATCGTGCAGGAGGCTGCACCCGTCGAGGTCGAGCAGGCGGCGGCGAGTGCGCGCGGACTGTCCCCCGCGAACAGCACGAGGCCGAGCAGGAGGCCGAGGAGCATGACGCCGGCAAGCCGGCTGCGCCTGGTGGCGGAGGTGGGGGTGACGTGGCAGGACAAGCTGTATCGGTATCCGAAGAGCAACGGCGGCCCGCGGGGGCAGTTTTCGGCGGTAGCGTCAGCCCCGTGGGGCACCGTCCGTGGGGTTCAACACCGAGGTGATCGACCAGACGGGGTAGCTTCTTAGTGCTACTTTCGGACGCGGGGAATTGAGCGTAGTTGGCCACCTGTTGGCGAAACGAAATACATTTGTCCATTCGCGGGGTGAGCGCTTGTGAATGCGCTCGCGAATTGCGAGGAGCTTTTTCTGGCGATTTAGCGGGGGGTCTGGCGCCCGTTCGGAGCGCGTCCCGGGCCGGCTAGCGCGAAGGCGGCGCGAGCGGCTCGCCCGGCTCGGTTGCCTCGGCAAGCTCGCGTACGACCGAGGCGAGGTCGTGGCTCGCCTCCCAGGAGGCGAGTTGTGCGGTCGCTCCGGCGCCGCGGCCGAGGATCTCCTCGACTCCTTCGAGCTCGCGCTCGGAGCCGAGTTCTCGCGCGTGCGGAGTGAGCTCGGCAAGGCTCCGCCGCACGAACTCGCGCAGCGGTATCCGCCCGACCCCGTCCGCGGTCAGGTCGATCACCCGGGCGTCGAGCCCGTGACGGGCGGCGAGCCACTTGTTCTCGGTCGTCAGCACGCGGTGATAGCTCGCGACGCCCCGGCCGGCCTCGACCTGCTCGCCGAGGTGCTTGACGAGGCACTGGTAGTAGGCCGCGATCGCAACGGCGTCCTCGACGCGCGTGACGGCGTCACAGATCCGCAGCTCGACGGTACCGAAGCGGGGATGCGGTCGAACGTCCCACCAAAGACTCGTGTAGTCGGCCATGCAACCACTCCGTTCGAGCACCCCGACGAGCTCGGCGAACTCGCCGTAGCTTGCGAACCGCGGCGGCATCCCCGAACGCGGAAGCGAGGAGAAGATCATCTGCCGGCTCGAAAGCAGGCCGGTCGGCGCGCCCCGCCAGAAGGGTGAGTTGGCCGAGAGTGCGAGGAACGCAGCGAGGTAGACGAGCAACCCGTCGACGACCTGGATCGCCTTCTCGGGATCGTCGACGGCAGCGTGGATGTGCAGTCCGAAGATCAGCTGCGAGCGCGCGATCAACTGGTACTCGTCGACCATCGTGCGGTACCGCTCACGGTCGGTGACCGGCTGCTGCTCGAACAACCCGAACGGGTGGGTTCCCGCCGAGGCAATCCGGCAGCCCTGCGCGCGCGCGAGCGCCGAGATCTCGCTGCGCTGACGGCGCAGCGCGGTGTACAGCTCGCCGGCGGAGGTGCAGACCGGCGTCGTGGCCTCGACGACAGACTGCAGCAGCTCGGGTTTGACGAGTCCCGCGAGCGCGCCTCCCGCGGAGGCTTCGAGCAGCGCATCGATCCGCGGGACGAGCTGCAAGCTCTGCGGATCGAGGAGCATGTACTCCTCCTCGACGCCGATCGTATGCGGCCTACCCGCGCCGAAGCGATGGCCAAGGACGCTCTCGGCCGCGAGCCAGGGCGCCGCAGCAGCGCTCAGCTCCGCTCCTCGACGACCGCGTCGACCTCGATTTCGACTCGCCAGCGGGGATCGAGTAGCGCGGTCACGACTGCCGTCGAGGCGGGCCGCGCGGTACCGAGCGCCTCGAGGTGGGCGCGACCGACCTCGGCGATGTCGGCGGCCGAGGTGAGGTACATGCGGCTTCGCACGACGTCGTCGAGCCCGGCTCCGCACGACGCGAGCGCCGAGCCGATGATCTCGAAACAGAGTCGGGCCTGCGCGTAGGCGTCAGCCGGAGGCTCGGAGCCATCCGCAGGGATCGGGGCGGTGCCCGCAACCCAGATCTGGTGTCCGACCCGCACCGCCCGCGAGTAGCCGACGCGGGCCTCGAAGGCCGCGCCGGAGGAGATGCGTTGACGCTCCATCCCGATAGTGTCGGGCCGTGGAGGCGCTAGAGCAAGTCGAGCTTTGGCCGTGCGCCGCCGCCGCGGTCGCCGTCGTTGCTCCGACCGGGATCGTTGCGCGCTGCGGCGAGGAGGGGCGGGCCTTCGAGTGGGCCTCCGTGACGAAGCTCGCGACCGCGCTCTGTGCGCTCGTCGCTGTCGAAGAAGGCCTGCTCGGGCTCGAGGATCCGGTCGAGCTCCCGGGTGCACGCGTTCGTCACCTGCTCGCCCACGCCTCGGGGCTCCCCTTTGACGGCACGGGCCCGCTCGTTGCGCCCGGGACGCGGCGAATCTACTCCAACAGCGGTTTCGAGCTGCTCGCCGCGCACGTCGCGGACGTCGCCGGCATGCCCTTCGCCGACTACTTCGAGGCGGTCTGGGGCTTTCCGCTCGCGGGCTCGCCCGCACACGGGGTCGTGGCACCCCTGGACGCGCTCGTGGAGCTGGCTCACGAGCTGCTCGCCCCGCGTCGTATCTCCTCGGAGCTGCTCGAGGAGGCGGCGCGCGTGCAGTTTCCCGGCCTCGGCGGGGTGCTGCCGGGCTTCGGGCGACAGGAGCCGAACGACTGGGGTCTCGGCTTCGAGCTACGCGACGCGAAGGCCCCGCACTGGACCGGCACCCGGAATTCGGCGGCGACGTTCGGCCATTTCGGCCGAGCCGGCGGCTTCCTCTGGGTCGATCCGCTCCGGGGCCTCGCGCTCGCCTGCCTCACCGACGCGCCGTTCGCCGACTGGGCCAAGCACGCCTGGCCCGCACTCGCCGACGGGGTGCTCTCAGAGCTGCCTCCGGCGACCGGCACCAGTTGGCCGTTCGCGCACTGAGGGCGGGCGTTTCCTCGCGGCCGAGGCCCCACCGCGGGGGCGCCGGTTGCACCGGCCGCCGCCGCCGTGGGCCCTCGGACAGCGCTAGCCGATTGCGGCCTGCTGCTCCTCCGCGACGAGACCGAGCGCGCGCTCGAGCGCCCCCTTGGGCAGCGCTCCGATCGCCGACGCCGTCGGCTGGCCGTCCTCGAAGAGCAAGATTGTCGGGATCGACGACACGCCAAACTGCTGGGCGAGTCCCTGTTCGTGGTCGATGTTCACCTTCACCAGCTTGAGTTCGTGCTCGTCCGCGATCCGATCGAGGATCGGCGCCACTGCATGGCACGGACCGCACCACTCCGCCCAGAAGTCCACGAGCACGCGGCCCTCGGATCCAGCCACCTCGCTCTGGAAGGTTGCTGCGCTTGCTTCAACCGCCATTCCATCCTCCGTTCATAGGGTTGGATTTAAGAACGTCCGTCGGTGCGTTGTTCTTCCCTCCTAGAATCGCCCCGTGTTCGACCCGCTTCCCCCGCAACCCGACTCCAATGCGCTCGAGCTGGAGCTCCTGGCCACGTGGGAACGTGAGGGAACGTTCGCCGCACTACGGGAGCGTAACCGCGGCGGGCCGAAGTGGTCGTTTGTCGACGGTCCGGTTACCGCGAACAAGAAGCTCGCGATCCACACCGCCTGGGGCCGCACGCTCAAGGACGTCTTCTGCCGCTACAAGGCACTACGCGGATTCGACGAGCGGTACCAGAACGGTTTCGACTGTCAGGGGCTCTGGATCGAGGTCGGTGTCGAGCGTGCGCTCGGGCTCAACTCGAAGCCCGAGATCGAGGCCTTCGGGCTCGAGGAGTTCGCGCGACGCTGCCGCGACGTGGTCGTCAATTCGGCTGCCGAGCTGACGCGCGGTTCGATTCGGCTCGGGCAGTGGATGGACTGGGGCAACGACTACTTCACGTTCGCCGACACGAACATCGAGTACATCTGGCGGTTCCTACAGATCGTCGAGGAGCGCGGTTGGCTTTACGTTGGTCATCGTGCGACCGAGTGGTGTCCACGCTGCGGCACCTCCCTTTCCCAGCACGAGCTGACTCAGTCGGGCGTCTACCAGGAAAAGAGCGACCCCTCGCTCTTCGTGCGTTTCCCGCTGCTCGATCGGCCCGGCGAGTTCGTCGTCGTCTGGACGACGACGCCCTGGACGCTCCCCGCGAACGTCGCCGCAGCCGTCAACCCGCAGGGCACCTACGGCCTGCGCGAGAACGGCGAATGGGTACTCGCCGCACGCTTTCCGGACGAGCGCTACGTCCGGGAAGCGCCCGGGCAGGAGCTGGTCGGCTGGCGTTACGAGGGCCCCTTCGACACGCTCGCGCCCGGGGCAGGGGTCGAGCACCGGGTCGTCGCCTGGGACGAGGTTTCGCTCGAGGAGGGTACTGGGATCGTGCACATCGCGCCCGGATGCGGCGTCGAGGACTTCGAGCTGGGCCGCTCCCTGGGGCTCGCCGTGCTCACCCCGGTCGACGAGGCCGGTCACTTCTACGACAGCTACGGCTGGCTGCACGGCCTCTCGACCGTCGAGGCCGCCGACCAGATCGTCGGTGATCTCTCCGAGCGCGGCTTCGTCGTCGCCTCCGGCCACGCACTCCACAACTACCCGCACTGTTGGCGCTGTGACACGCCGCTGATCTTCCGAATCTCCGACGACTGGTTCATTGCGGTCGACGGGGTGCGCGACTCGCTGCTCGAGGCGAACGCCGGGGTCGAGTGGGTGCCCGCCTACATGGGCAAGCGCATGGACGACTGGTTGCGCAATATGGGCGACTGGAACATCTCGCGGCGTCGCTACTACGGTCTGCCGCTCCCGTTCTACCCGTGCAGCTGCGGCAAGCTCAACGTGATCGGCTCGCGCGAGCAGCTTCGGGAACGCGCGCTCGAGGGCTTCGACGACCTCGTCGAGCTTCGTCGACCATGGATCGATCGGGTGCGGATCCGCTGCGAGGCCTGCGGCGAGCCGGTGACGCGCGTGCAGGAGGTCGGCGACGTCTGGCTCGACGCGGGGATCGTGCCGTTCTCGACGCTCGGTTGGGAGAATCCGGAGCGGAAGCCCGGCGGCTACGCGACCGGCGCGAGCGCTGGGCTCTCGGGCGCCGACCTGCCGGATCACAACTACTGGCAGGAGTGGTTTCCGGCCGACTGGGTGACGGAGATGAGAGAGCAGATCCGGCTCTGGTTCTACTCCCAGCTCTTCATGTCGGTCGTACTTGTGAACCGCTCGCCGTTCAAGCGCGTGCTCGGCTACGAGAAGATGCTCGACGAGACGGGGCGCGAGATGCATGGCTCCTGGGGCAACATGATCGACGCGGAGGACGCGTTCGCACGGATGGGCGCCGATGTGATGCGCTGGCAGTTCTGTGCACAGCCCCCTGACCGCAACCTGCTCTTCGGCTTCGGCCCGGCTCACGAGATCCGCCGCAAGTTGCTGACGTTCTGGAACTCGGCCGTGGTGCTCGTCCAGTACGGGCGTATCGAGGGCTTCGAGCCCGACCTCGCCGAGCTCGAACACGGCCCCGCGGTCACGCGGCCGCTCGATCACTGGATGGTCGCACGGACGCACGCGCTCGTCGCCGAGGCGACCGATGCGTACGAGGCAACGCTCACCGCCAACGTCATCCGGGCCTTCGAGGCGTTCGTCGACGATCTTTCCAACTGGTACATCCGCCGTTCGCGCCGGCGTTTCTACGGCGACGACCGGGAGGCGTTCGCGACGCTCTGGTACGCGCTCGTCCAGTCGTTGCGCGTGATCGCGCCGGTCATGCCGTTTCTCTCGGATCACCTCTGGCGCAACCTGGTCAAGGGCGGTGAGGTCTCGGTACATCTCGCCGGCTGGCCGCAGACGCCGCCGCCCGACGCGGACCTGCTCGCCGAGATCGCCGAGCTCCGCCGGGTCGTCGAGCTCGGCCGGCAGGCCCGCTCCGCCGCGGGACTGAAGCTGCGTCAGCCGCTCCGACGGATGGTCGTCGCGGGCGCGCCGCTCGCCTCCGCCCACGTCGAAGAGATCCTCGACGAGTTGCGCGTGAAGGAGGTCGAGTTCGGCGAGGTCGAGGCCTCCGAGCTTCGCGTCAAGCCGAACTTGCCCGTGCTCGGCCCGAAACTCGGGCCCGAGCTACGCGCGATCAGCGCGGCGCTCGCCGAGGGCCGCTTCGCCGAGCTTGAGGGTGGTCGCTTCGAGGTCGAGGGCCGGACGCTCGAGCCCGACGAGGTGCTCGTTGAGCGTCTGGGCAAGCCGGGGTGGGCGGTCGCGAGCGACGGCGTGACGACCGTCGCGCTCGAAACGACGCTCGATGACGAGCTTCGCCTCGAGGCGCGACTCAACGATCTTCTGCGCGCGATTCAGAACGCGCGCAAGGAGCTCGGATTCGAGCTCACCGACCGGATTCGGGTCTGGATCCCCGACGCCGAGCTGCTCGGGTTCGCCGAACGGATCGCCGCGGAGACGCTTGCAGTCGAGGTGGCGCTGGGAGCGGAGTTGCGTATCGAGAAGGCATGAGCCCGCGTGCACGCCAACCGGGCCGCGTGCCTGCCCGCGCGGCACCCGCAAAGGCTGCCAGCCGCGAACGGTGAAGAGCGCGCCCCAAGCGCACGGAACCCCGGGGCGCCGCCCGCGTACGCTCGGCAGGCGGGAGCTCAACCGTGCGCTGCTTTCCCGCCAGCTCCTCCTCGATCCGGCTGCCGGGCTCGAGCCGCTCGACGCGATCGGCCATCTGGTCGGGTTGCAGGCGCAGGCGACGCTCCCGCCGTACCTCGGCCTGCGAGCGCGGCTCGCAAAGTTCGAGGCACCGATGCTCGCCACCCTCCTGAGTGATCGCCGCGCGGTGCGGCTGACGTTACTGCGAGGCACCGTTCATCTCGTCAGCGCGGCCGACGCGCGCCGGCTGCGCCCGCTGCTTCAGCCCGTGATCGAGCGCGGCTTCAACGGGACGTTCGGACGGCGGATGCGGCAGGTCGATCTGGCGACGCTCCGGGCCGCGGTCGTGGAGCTGCTCGCGGCCAAGCCGCTGAGCGGTCGCGAGCTCGGGCGCAGACTCGCCGCCGCCGGGCTCGAGAGCGACGAGCAGGCACTCGGGAGTGCCGCCCGCGTCCACGTGCCGCTCGTACAGGTTCCGCCTCGTGGCATCCTCGGCGCGGGCGGGCAGGCTCGTTACCAGACTCTTGCCTCCTGGCTCGACCCTCCCTCGGGGCAAGCTCCGGTGCCCGCGGCGCTGCTCGACGAGCTGGTCATGCGCTACCTGGCCGCGTTCGGCCCTGCCTCGGCGCAGGACGTGCAGAGCTGGTCGGGGCTGACCCGGCTCGCGGAGGTTCTCGAGCGGCTCAGCCCGGGGCTGGAACGCTTTCGCGACGAGCAGGGGCGGGTTCTCTTCGATTTGCCCGACGCACCCCGGCCCGATCCCGACACACCCGCGCCGGTGAGGTTCCTCGGCGAGTTCGACAACCTCTTCCTCGCTCACGTCGACCGGAGCCGATCTGCGCCGAGGCCGAGGTGCTCTTTCCGAGGAGCTCGGCGGGCCGGGCGCTTAACCATCTGCTCGTCGACGGGATGATGCGCGCGGGCTGGTGGATCGAGCGGGAGCCACGCGCGCGGGCGACGCTCGTCGTCTGTCCGCGAGAGCGACTCTCGCGGACGGCAAGAGCCGAGATCGCCGCCGAAGCCGAGGAGCTGCTCGGCTTCGTGGCGGTCGACGCGACCAGCCACGGACTCCGCTTCGAGCCCTGAACGGAGTCTGGAGGTGCGCTAGTTCTGTGCGTCGGCCAGCGCCAGTTCGCGGCGAAGCTCGACCGGGAGCCGAAACTCGATGTTCTCCTCGAGGAAACGATGCTCCTCGATGTCGGTCACACCACGCGCCCGGAACCAGGAGCAGACGCCCTGCACGAGTTTCTCGGGCGCCGAGGCGCCCGAGGTGATCCCGACAACTGCGACGTCGTCGAGCCAGCGCTCGTCGATCTCGCTCTCGTCGTCGATCAGATGGGAGGCGACGCCGCCGGCACGAGCCGTCTCGACCAGCCGGTTCGAGTTCGACGAGTTGCGTGAGCCGATCACGAGCAGCAGGTCGACCGCTGCGAGCAGTTCCTTGACGGCCCACTGCCGGTTCGAGGTCGCGTAACAGATGTCCTCGCGCTGCGGCGCCTGGATCGAAGGGAAGCGGGCTCGCAAGGCGGTGATTACCTCTCGCGTCTCGTCGACCGACAGTGTTGTCTGCGTCACGTAGGCGAGCTTGGTCGTCGGGTCGATGTCGAGTGCGTTGACATCGTCGATCGATTCGACGAGGACGATCGACTCGGGGATCTCGCCCATCGTTCCCACCACCTCCTCGTGGCCGGCGTGTCCGATCAGGATCACGAGGTGCCCGCTTGCGGCGTAGCGTCGGGCCTGTACGTGCACCTTCGTGACGAGCGGACAGGTCGCGTCGATCGTGCGGAGCTGACGTGTCTTCGCGTTTGCGTAGACCGACGGCGCGACCCCGTGGGCGGAGAGCACCATCGTCTGGCCTTCGGGAACCTCCGCTTCGTCCTCGACGAAGATCGCACCGCGCTCTTCGAGCTCGCGCACAACGTGAAGGTTGTGCACGATCTGTTTCCGGACGTAGACGGGCGCGCCGTAGAGCGCGAGAGCTTGCTCGACCGTGTCCACGGCCCGCTCAACACCTGCGCAGTAGCCTCGCGGTGAGGCGAGGAGAACCTTCTCGACCATTCGCTTGAGCATAGCCCCACTCCAGCACACGGGCAGGCAAACGGCGGCGAGGTGCGGCGACTGAGCAGAGAAAGCCCGTCGCTCGGGGGGTCGGCGCGACGGGCTTTCCCGAATGCGTTCGCGTTCGCGTTTGCCGCGGTCGCACTCGCATCGCCCAGTGCGGTTGCACGCTAGCGAGCAACCGCACGCTTTCCAATAGGCCATCCGGCCTATCGTGTTCAAGTAACAAAATACACAAAATCCGTGCGAAATTCGCGGTTCTAGCGCGCGGTCTGCGCGAGCCCGATCGCCACGAGCACGACCGCTCCGCCCAGCAGTTCGCTCACGCCGAGCACCTCTCCCAGCCAGGCCCACGCCACGATGGTCGCGACGACCGGCTCGAGCATCGCGATGATCCCGACGCGGGTCGCGGGGAGGTGGTTGAGCGCGCCGACGAGCAGCACGAAGGGGACGATCGTGCCAGCCACGATCATGAAGGCCAGGAGTGTCCAGATCGGCGCTTGTTGGTGCCGGAGATTCCCGAGGAGCGACACGTGCGTCAGCACGAGTGTCCCCGGGAAGCTCCACCACGGCGCCACGGTCGCCCAGAAGAGCGCCGCGAAGCCGAAGCCCCAGGCCAGAAGCGACCCGGTGTCGCGTCGGGGCAGTGCGTGATCGGCGAGCAGGATGTAGAAGGCGTAAGTGACTGCCGCGAGCAACGAGAACACGACTCCGGCAGTCGTGATCGAGCCTGCGCTCCCGACGTCGAGGATCAGCGCCAGCCCCCCGAGCGCGAGTGCAAGCGCGACCCAGATCCGCCGCCGAACGGGGCGGCGTAATACGACGCGTGTCCAGACAGCGACGAGGAGTGGCGCGAGGTACTGGATCAACAGCGCTACGCCAATGGCGAGCCGGTGGATCGCGAGGAAGTAGAACCACTGCACAAACGCGAGCCCGCAGACCCCGAAGGCCGCCAAGAAGAGCAGCTCGCGCGGCGTCGCCCTCAGGCGTGAAGGTGTGCGAATGGCGACGATGAGCCCGATCCCGACGAAAGCCCCGCTCGTCCGTACCTCTGCAAGCCGTTCCGCCGAGAACCCCGAGGCGAGCAGCACCTTCGAAACGGTGCCGTTGACGGCCCAGAGCGACGCAGCGCATGCGGCCATCGCGTACCCGAGACGTGGACGCCGTGCCGCGTTGGAAGGAGCTCCGGTCACGGCTTCTGAGGCTACGGGGTCTGCTCCAACGCCTACACTCATCGCGACGGGACGTAGCTCAGCCTGGTAGAGCGCCGCGTTTGGGACGCGGAGGCCGCGAGTTCGAGTCTCGCCGTCCCGATCTCTTCTTCTTTGCTTCTTCTTCTTCTTCTTCCTCCTCTTCCTCTTCGCTTGTTGTTGCGCCGGTCCTGTGTTCAGGGCGCGTGGGCGCAGTGCCGGTCCAGACGCTCACTCAAGGATGAAGGCGCCGTCCCGCATCACCGGAACTGCGTCACCTCCAGAAGTGATGCCGTCGACGGCGAGTGAGGGCGAGCCGATCATGAAGTCCGTGTGGACGGACGAGTTGTTGATCCCGCGCGCGTGCCGCGCTGCCGCCTCGAGCTCCCCCGCGGGAGCGCGGACCGAGTGCAAGATCGCGGAGCCGAACGCCAGGTGAGAGGCGGCGTTCTCGTCGAACAGCGTGTCGTGGAAGACGAGCCCCGTCGTCGCTACCCGGGAGCTCCGGTCGACCAGGGCTATCTCCCCCAGCCGCGCGGCGCCTTCATCGGTCGCAAGATGTGCCCTCACGAGCGTCTCGCCCTCCTCGGCGGAGATTTCGACCGCCCGTCCATCCTTGAAGCGGACCCTCAGCTCCCGCACCACTGCCCCCTGGAGCAGCAACGGGTACGTCGCGGCGACGACGCCGTCTACTCGGCGAGCATCAGGCGTTGTGAACACCTCCTCGGTGGGCATGTTCGGGACGTGAATGATCCCGCGGGACTCGCCGACCGCGGCGCGCCAGATCGAGTCACGAAGGAGCCCGATGCTGAGGTCGGTGCCTGGCCCCCAGTAGTGCAGCGTCTCGAACTCCCGCTCGTTGAGACGTGCCGCGCGTTCGTTGAGGGCCGCGATGTGCTCGCGCCAGGCGGCGACCGGATCGGCCTCGTCGAGACGCACCGCGGTCGTTACCGCAGCCCAGAGCCGTTCGACATCCGGCGCGCCGAAAACCGCGCGCGACCAACCCTCGGTAGGGAATGCCACCACCGACCAGTTGCAGCCACCGTTGCTGAGGCGGATGCTGGTCTCGGCGACCGCGGCCATCCGGGATGCCGCGACGCGTTTGCCGTCGAGCCCCGCGAGGAGATCGGGGTCAGGATTACCTCCGATGCTGAGAAGCGCGCCGCCGGCTCGTTCGAGCTCCTCAAGACGGGCCACGAGCCAGGGTGGCGACCAGCCGAGATCGGACGCTGGGGCATGCGCGATGTGACTGCGCCGGACGTGTTGATCGGTGTAGAGCACGTCGACGAAGCGCGCTCCTCCCGCGTAAGCGCGCTCGGCAACCGCGCGTGCGAGGGGTGCGTGTTCGAGCAGACAGCCGATCGCGAGGAGCTGACCCGGTTGAAGGTTAAGCCCCACCTCGACGATGAGCCGGGCATAGCGTTCGAGGGTCGCTTGGGTCGCCATCGCCGTCTGAACCCTAGAGATGTACTCCCGGCATCCGGATGACTACACTCGGCGCATGAGGCGTGGCGCTTTGGCCTGTTTGGCGGCTTCACTTACGCTCGCGCTCGCCGGCTGCGGTGGGTCGACGACGTACACGCTGTCTGCCACGAAGTCATGCCTTGTGCAGCGAGGTGCAACGATTGCCGGCAAGCTTGACTTCGTGGCTCAGACCGCCACCGGCGGCGCCTTCGTCGCCCAACTCGGCGGGAACTGGGTCACTATTGCCTTCGGGCAGACCCTCAACGGCGGACAGCAGATCGAGGACGCGTACGAGCGTTTTGCGTTCCCGAACGTCCGCGCCGGGCTTCCCGACGTGCTGCGGCGCTACGGCAACGCGGTGACGCTCTGGCACGAGCATCCGCAACCGACGGAACTTACGCTCGTCCGCGGCTGCCTGCGATGACCGCAGCGCCCCTCCGGCGCGTAGTTCCCGCGTCCTTCAGAGGCTAGGCTTTCACCTCGTTGCGGGTGTAGCTCAATGGTAGAGCTCCAGCCTTCCAAGCTGGCCATGCGGGTTCGATTCCCGCCACCCGCTCCTCGCGAGTTCCAAAGAACGTCCAAACGACGGATCGCCAACGCGAGTCGGCGCGGTGTGCTTGGGCCAGGCCAGCGATCTCAGTCGTAAACGCTGGCGAATGGCGTCGCTATGCGCTCAGGCGGCCTGCCACAGTTCGATCCGATTCCCCTCAGGGTCCGTGACCCAGCCGAAGCGGCCGACACCTTCCAGCTCCTGCACCTCTTCATCGACTTGTGCTCCTTTCGCGCGCAACTGCGCGAGCATCGAGTCCAGATCGTCGACGCGGAAGTTGAGCATTGTCTGCTGGGTACGTGACCCGAGGTAGTCGGTCTCCGACTCGAACGTGGCGAATACCGTTGGCCCGGCTTCCTGGTGCCACAGGCCGTTCTCGTCAGCCTCCAGCCCTAGGCAATCGCGATACCACTCCCCCAGAGCGACTGGGTCGGCGGCCCGCAGGAAATGTCCGCCGATACCGAGTACGCGCGCCATTTCGCCATCTTCGCAGAACGCGACCCGGCCTCGCGGGCGCCCACTCTCGCCCGCCTCCCGCGTCCCGCTGTCCCGCCTCGGACGACATCGCGCGCCGTCGCGGTGATCCCGGAAGTGCGCGGCTGAAATCACCGGTCTTTCTGCGGCGAGGTCGTGCTCTCGGGTGGGCCCCGTGCCACTATCTCATGGGCATACCCGGGCGCTCGCCGAGCCGACTGGGCTCGGTCATGAACAGTTCGCTTGTCCGTTCTGACTATCCCACGAAGCCGTGAAGCTCGTACACACGGATCTCTGGCTGACGGCCACCATGCTCGATCAGGGGCCGAACAGCCGGGTCGTCCAGGAACGCATCCCATGCTTCCCGGGACTCCCACACGTCGAAAATGCGGAAGACCCCCGCGGCCTCGTCGAATCCTGCCGTATGGAAGAGCCCGCCTGCGGGCAACGTGTCGCGCACGCCAAGTGCTTCCTGAACGCGAACATAGTTCGTCGTGGTCCGATCGCCGCCCTGGATCGGGAACTCATGGATGACCGCAACTGCCATGTTTGCCTCCCAAGTGTTCGATGCCCCAAATTCTACGTCTCGCTTGTCGCAGACCGACGTCGGCGAGCCGCCCTCGCTGGACGGACGGGACGACGGCGTATCTGGGCCCGCGCCTTCGTGATTCGAGGTGCGGTTCGCGGTGTGTCACCAGTTTGCAGCGAGCCTCTAAGGGCTCTCTAAGCCAGACGGAGTAGCGTCGCCGGAGTCTGATCGGATCCCTTCTGGAGATCCGCGGGAAAGCGGGCGCGCTCGCCGGTGGAGCGAGCCGTCTCCGCTTCTCGTTCCGCTCTCGATCGAACGTGGAGGCACGATGACTGGGAAAGCTGATTTCACGCCGGAGGAATGGGAGACCATTGCCCACGGCCCTCCGACTGCCGGGCTGATCGTGCTCACGGCTCAGCGGGGAGGCCTGTTTCGTGAGACGCTCGCGTTGACCCAGACGTATGCAGAGGCGCATAAGCAGCCTGGTCAGAGCGAGTTGATCGACGAGTTGGTCTCGCGCCGACCTGATCTCGAGCACACCCATCACGGGTCAGCCGAAGAACTCAAGGAGACAGGCTTGAAGCATCTCCACGAGGCCGTCGAGTTGCTGGAGCAGAAGGCGGCTGCGGATGAGGTCGCCGCGTACAAGAAGTTCGTTATCGATCTTGCGACCAGAGTCGCGAGCGCTCATCGTGAAGGCGGGAAGGACATCAGTGATGCCGAGCAGGCCGCGCTTGATGAAGTTGAGGCGGCACTCAAATCCTCGAGTTGATACCCGGTTCCTTCTGACGAGCCGAGGCGGGCGATCGACGGTGGCGCCCTGTCGGCGCTCACCGCCGCCTCTTCCTGGCCGTCGACTCGCGCGCAAGCAGCGCGCTGCCGGCCCGAACGTCCCTCTGGGCGTCTCGGCCCGGTCTCACACATCGACGCGACCTTGCCTCTGCCTTCCTGCCACTACCGAAACCGAAGGAGAGCCCGATGGCCAAATCAGCCCCCATGATCGAGCCCGAGAAGACGGCCCTGTTGGTCATGGACTACCAGCAGGGGATCGTCGCGATGCTGCCCGAGCCGGGTCTGATCCTCGAGCGGATGCATGGTGCGATCGCGGCTGCGCGAGCGTGCAACGTCAAGATCGGCTACGTTCGCGTCGCTTTCACCGACGCTGACTATGACGCGGTGCCCGAAACGAACAAGGCGTTCGCCGCTCTTGCTGGCAGTGGCCGCCGCATGCACGATGAGGCGGCCGAGACCGCGATCCACGAACGGGTAAAACCACAGCCGGACGACATCATCGTCCGCAAGACCCGCGTCGGCGCCCTATCGACGACTGACCTCGACGCGCAGCTCCGGGCCCGCGGCATCGACACGTTGATTCTTGCCGGGATCAGCACGAGCGGCGTCGTCCTGTCAACGCTGCGAGACGCCGCCGACCGTGATTACCGCCTCTACGTCCTGACGGACGCCTGCGCCGATCTTGACCGCACTGTCCATGACACCCTCACCCAGAGCGTCTTCCCGCGGCAGGCCTACACGATCTCCACCGACGAACTCGCCAACCTTCTCATCAGGCCCTGACAGCTCCGATCTGTGACCGGTGCGCGATCCGAAGCAGCGGGCGCGGCCGACGTCGGGGGCACCGTCGACACGTAGGATGGGGTGGTGGGAAGACAGGCCGCGGTCGTGCTGTACGTGCTTGCCCTCATAGCCGTTGTAGTGGGTGTGGATGTCCTCTTTTTCAGGCACCACTTCTGGGAGCGGCTGATGGCGAACGTCGGCGTCGTTCTCCTGTTCGGGGCGTTCTATCTTCGGTTCGGACCCGCCTTTGGGAGGAAGTGAAGGCTTGAGGCGATGCACAGTGAGTCGGCGCGGTCGCTCCGGCCATGCATCCATCAGGATCGCCGAATGGTCGGCTCGCGACGACAGGCACCGTGACCCGGCACGTGGCAATCCGGCAAGACGCCGCTAACCAGGGGTAGCGTCCGCAGACCTGAACCGGTACGTTCGAGCGCATGGTCTCGTGGGTTCCTCCCGGTTTCCGAGTTCCAGTCATGCTGATGGTCGCCGCTTGCTTGCTTGCGTTTCGGGCCGCCGTAATTGGTCACGGTGCCGAGCTCGTCGGCGCGGTTGCGCTCGTGCTCTTTGCGAGCGGTCTGACCATCTTCGGTCTGAGGTGGCGGCGAACCCGTTCGTCGCGGTAGACGGTGGTGCCGTCGTGGCCGTGAGACGCTCCTCCGTGCCCAAGCGCGTCACCGCGGTCGGGCGCGGCGAGAAACGAGAGACCTGAGGGTTACGATCGAACGGATGGTCGAGTTGCGGACACCCCGTCTTGTGCTCCGGCAATGGAGGGACAGTGACCACGAACCGTTCGCCGCACTCAACGCTGATCCGGAGGTCATGCGCTACTTTCCCACGCTTCTCACGCGCGACCAGAGCGACACCGTCGCCGAACGCGCGCGCGCCGGAATCGAGCAGGACGGCTGGGGCCTATGGGCCGTCGAGGTTCATGGAGACGGCCGCTTCATCGGTCTCACCGGTCTCGGCGTGCCACGGTTCGAGGCACATTTCATGCCCGCGGTCGAGGTCGGCTGGCGGCTCGCGCGCGATCAATGGGGACGTGGATACGCGAGCGAAGGTGGGCGAGCGGCCGTGGCCTTCGGTTTCGACAGGTTGGGTCTTGATGAGATCGTCTCCTTCACTGCAGCGGTCAACGAGCGCTCGCGAAAGGTGATGGAGCGTCTTGGGATGACGCACTCGGAGGCCGACGACTTCGATCACCCCTCGGTCGCTTCCGGGGCGTTGCGGCGGCACGTCCTCTACCGGCTGAAGCGTGCCGAGTCTCGGGCAAGTCTCGCCGACGTGCCGCGAGCGGCCTCAGGCCCCGTCGTCGCGGGTTTTCGTTAGCGGGCCGGTGAAGGGCGGTCGGCGGTTTCTCAGCTCGAAGTGCCCGGAACCTCGTCTCGGGTGACGGGTCTCGCCGCGGCCAACTGGCTCCGCAAGTCCTCGATCCTTCCGGGCACCGCGTCGAAGTCGTAGTCGAACTTTGGCTCATCGCCTAACGCGACCACGATCCTTTTCGCCCACTCCCGAAACGATGTCAAAGCAGCCTGCATCTGCTCGACCGACAAGTCCTCGGTTTTCATCGCCCTCGTCCTTTCGCCGCCGGTCCCAGCGGCCTTCGACCGTTTTCCTCGTCGCAGCCAAGAAGCGTACGGCAACGCAGGTAGGGACGACGCCGGGGTCTCGTATCTCCGACAGCTGGGCACGCCTCTGAGGGCGCCGTTCGGTACGGCCGAGCGTGGTTGGTTGAGCGCGTCGAGCGACCATGCTCGCCAAGGACGTCAGCTGCCAGCCGGAAGCGACAAGCCCTTGCTGGTCGACAACGGTATCGACGAACCGGGCGCACGCTCAGCCAGGCCCGGCCGCGGCAGAGGCGGCTTTCGCCGGCTCCGTTCGAGCAGCAGCGTGGCCTCGGCCGGCGAAAGGGCGGGTGACCAGAGGTACCCTTGGCCGACGTCACAGCCGGCGTCGTCGAGAAGCGCAGCCTGGTAATCCTGTTCGATTCCCTCCGCAACTGTCTGCAACCCGAGCGTGTCGGCGAGGTTGAGAATCGCACCGAGCAGCTTGCGACCGTTCGGCTCCTCGTCCCCTGCCGGAGAGACGAAGGCGCGGTCGACTTTGAGAATGTCGATCGGAAGGTCTTGGAGGTACGACATCGACGAGTAGCCGGTGCCGAAGTCGTCGATCGCAATGCGCACACCGAGCGACTTCAGCGTGTGCAGCACGATCGCCACCTCCGCAGGATCGTGCACGAGCATCGTTTCAGTGATCTCGAGCACGAGCCGCTCCGGCGCAACACCCGAATCGCTGATCGCCTCGCGAACGTCGTCGGCCAGGCGCCAGTCGCGGATCTGGCGTACTGAGACATTGATCGACATCGTCAACGTCTCTTCGCCCGTGAGCACTTGCGTCCACTCGGCCAGCTGGCGTGTCGCCTCGCGAAGCACCCAGCGTCCGAGGGGGACGATCACGCCGTTCTCCTCGGCAAGCCGGATGAACTGCTCGGGAGGTACGAGTCCGCGCGTGGGATGACGCCAGCGTAGGAGCGCCTCGAAGCCCTCGAGCCGTTTGGTCGAGAGCTCGTAGAGCGGCTGGTAGTGGAGCGCGAACTCGCCACGTTCGAAGCCGCCCGCGAGCTCGGAGAGAAGCTCGAAGCGCTCGCGCGCCTGCTCGCGCATCCAGGGTTCGAACGCGCGCACGTCGTCCTTGCCGTTGTTCTTGGCGACATACATCGCCGTGTCGGCATCGCGGAGCAGGTCGTGCACGGTTGAGCTCTGCCCGTCGCCGGTCGCGATGCCGACGCTTGCGGTGATCAGCAGGACGGTGCCGCCGACGAGGATGCCTTCATGGAGCGCCACCCGGACGGCGGTTGCGACGGCGAGCGCCTCGCGGACGTCATCGACGTCCTCCATCAGGAGCGCAAACTCGTCGCCGCCGAGTCGAGCGACGGTATCTCCTGACCGCACCACCGTCGCGAGACGGTCGGCGACTGCTCGCAGCAACCCGTCGCCGGAATCATGGCCGAGGCTGTCGTTCACGTCCTTGAACCCGTCGAGGTCGATGACCATAACGGCGACGCGACCACCCGAGCGGCGGCAGCGGTCGAGCGCATGCTCGGCCCGGTCATTGAAGAGCGCCCGATTGGCGAGACCCGAAAGTTGGTCGTGGAAGGCCTGGTGCCGGAGCTCGCGCTCGAGCAGCTTCTCGTCGGTCACGTCGCGCGTGTTGACGACGTAACCGCGCACGTTGGGATCATCGAGCAGGTTCGTGATCTTCGAGTCGGCAAAGCGCTCGCGCCCGCTGTGGTCCACCAGCGTCCAGCCGACCTGGCGTACGCTCCCGGGCGCGGTCTCCATGCCGAGCGCCTCGCTCAGGGCAGCGAAGCGCCCGCCGAAGTCGTCGAACCTGTGTCCTACGAGATCGGCTGGGTCCCAGCCGTAGCTGGCACGTAGCCCCTCGCTGACGGAGACGATCGTCAGGTCGGGAGCGATGACGGAAACGATGTCCGAGGAGCCCTCGATCAGCGCGGCGAAGTGGCGTTCACGGCGTTCGAGCTCGAACGTACGCTCTGCGACCCGGCCCTCCAGGTGTCCGGTGAGCGCGTGGTTCTCGAACACCACGACGATCCCGTGAGCGAGCGCGAGACCGAAGAGGGCGAACGTCATCCAGGCCACCGGCCGTTCGAGGTGACCGCTGCCGACGACCAACCGATCGAGCGTGACGGTCGTCAGGCCGGCGAGCGCAACGAGCTCGGGCGCGGCGATCACGGCCCAGCGGCGATGGTAGAGCCGGCGCGGCGACCGTTCCCGCTCAGGCAGCTCAGAGGAGGGGCGAGTCCCCGCCGAGGCGGCGAAGCCGATGAGCAGGAAGCCGATGACCCAACCCGAGTCGGTCGGGTCGACGCTGCCGTAGCTCTTGATCGTCGTGAGGTACCAGAACGACGAATCAGAGACGGCGAGGAGCACGATCCCGAGCGCGAGAAACGCGAGTTGCCCGTGCGCGTGTGTGCGTTGCCGGGTGAGCACGAAGATGACGGCGGCGACTCCGACGGCGTCACAGACGGGATAGGCGAGCGTCACCAGCCGCTCGGCGAGCGAGCCGCTCCCGGCGGCGGCAAATGGCGCAAGCAAGAGCGTCCACACTGGAAGCAGAAAGCCCCCTGCGAGCAACGCCGCCTCGAACGCGCCCCGCACGCGCGAGAGCGCGCCGCTAGGTGTATCGACGAAACCCAACACCCCCGCGACGATCAAGAGCGGCGAGGACAGGAAGCCGATATCGCACAGGCAAGGTGACACGGGAGTAAAGCCCCGTCCGACTTCATCGACCGTCCAGAGAACCTGACCGCAGCCCCATGCCAACGCCCCGGCGCCGATCAGCGTCCACGCGATCCGTTCGCGGCCGCCGCTGCGGACGGCGGTGACGAGGCAGGCGAGGGTGCAGACCAAGGGGGCGATCGACTCGCCGAGATCATCGAAGGCCGTCCAGAAGGCGGCGTTGCCTGGATGGAGCGACACGCCGGCGGCGAACACGACGGACGCGAGTAGACCGAGCGCAACCGCAATCCGCAGTCTTCGGGTCGGGAGTAGCGCCGCGGCGTGGGCGCGCAGGCGCCGCCCGTGTTCGCTCTCACGAGTCACGCGTGTCCATCGGTTGTCGAGGCCCCGGGCTTGAGCGGGATTCACCGCAGACGCCAGTAGCGGAGGCCGACCTTGGGCCTGCCGCGAAGCGAAAGCCCGCCTCGGAAACCTCGCGTCGCTGAGGCTACGCTGGGGCCTCGCGCCCGTAGCTCAGTGGAAGAGCGGCGGCCTTCTAAGCCGATGGTCGGAGGTTCGAATCCTCCCGGGCGCACCTGAGAGGACGCCTGTCAAACCCCGAGTTCGAGAAGACTCTTGATTCTCTCGCCGTGATCAACGGCCGAGCGAATCGCTAACCGAGGACGGTCGGAGCGGAATACTGCTGCACGAGAGGGTCACGCGTGATGAGCACCAACTCCTCCTCGAGCGCCTGCGCGACGAGCATGCGGTCGAACGGATCCCGGTGGAAAGGTGGGAGAGCCGCGGCACGCCGAGCGTGCCTCCACTTGATCGCGAGCTCACGCAACCCGCCCGTCGAAGCAGCCTCCTCGATCGGAGTAGGCGTCGACAGGCGTCCAGCAGCAGTCTTGATCGCAGCCTCCCACACGCTCGCAGAGCTGAGGAAGACGTCGTTCGAGCCGTCAGCGATCATCGCGCGGGCCTCGCCGGCGAGTTGGTCGGGATCGTTTGCCCACCAGAGCACCACGTGCGTATCGAGCAGGATCCTCAAACGCCGAACAGTTCCTCGATCTCAGGCATTGGTGCATCGAACTCAGCGCTGACCCGAGCCTGCCCCGCCCATTGGCCACCCTTTCGCTCCAGTTCGGCGGGAGTGACCGGAACGATCTGGGCGACCGGAACGCCCGCACGCGCGATCACGACCCGCTCCCCCTCTTCGGCGAGTTCAACGAGTTTGGAGAGCCGAGTCTTGGCCTCGTGCATGTTCACCTGAACCATTAGCTAATCATAGCTAAGTGACCTCGCGACGCGCGATACGAGGTGAGCAAGCGAGGCCTGAATGCATCCATTTCTGCTCCTCTCGACTGGGCCGAGGCTGGTCCGCGCCGCGGGTTGCTCAGATCTCGAGGGGCACGAGCAGGATGCGGCCGAGACCGTCGGCGCCCACGTTGAGGAGCGCGCTGTCGGACAGGCGGACATGCGGCTCACCGCGGCTGGGCGGCGGCAGGGCATCGATGAGCCCCGAAGAGTCGGCGCGACGGCCCGTACGGCGGGTTCTCGTTTCGTCGAAACCCTCAGGACGACGAGAGATCCCTGATGACCTTCGCCGGGACCCCCGCCACGAGCGTTGCCGTGGGAACGTCACGCGTCACGACCGCACCGGCCGCGACGACGGCATCGGCTCCGATGTGCACACCGGGCAAGACCGTTGCGGCAGTTCCTATCCAGGCGTTCGTATCGATCGTAATCGGCTCGGCGGTGATATAGGCCCGCCTGTCGGCCGCCCCAACAGGATGACCTGCCGTGACCAGGTTGACCTTGCTGGCGATCATGACCTGGTCGGCGATCGTGATGGCTCCATGGCCTTCGAACATGCATTGGTACCCGATGAAGACGGCACGACCGATCGTGATGTTCAGCCCGTAATCCGCAAAGAAAGGGGGGATAAGCGTGAAGGAGTCGCCAACGGGCTTGCCGATCAACTCCTCGAAGGCCGTCCGGATCGACTCCGTCTCATCCAAGCAGTACTCGCTGAGCCTCGCGGAGAGTCGAGTCGCCACCTTCACCCGCTCGTAGAACTCCCGGAACTCGGGCGACTTGGTTCCGATCAGTTGACGTTCGCCCATCGAGAAGTCCTCATTCAGAGATCGCGAGCGCGAGGCGACACGCCTTCGTTGGCCGCGCCTGGATGGCCCGATTGCGCCCTGATCATCGGGGTGCGTGCGACAGGCACGACCACGATTCTCCCAGGCCTATCGGCGGGCGGTTGGGCGCGTGCTCCGCGGCGTGGGAGGTGCAGAGGCCGACCTTCGTCGAGGCCAGCGGGCGCCTGAAGCGACCACGGCCTGGGCAAAAACGCCCTCGCCGCGCCGTTCGCGCCTCTGCTGCGCACCTTCGCCCGTTCTGCGCCCCACGCGAGGTCGCCGATAGCTCTGGCGACGGAAGCCGGTGCTGTCATCGAGGTTCAACGCAAGCCCCGCCGCGTCTCCGCCCCGCTCAGAAGACGATCAGGTTGCGACCACGCAGCCCGCCGGCTGCCATCGAACGCTGCGCCTCGGCTGCTCGTTCGGGTGTGTACTCGCCCGCGACGCGAAGCGAGATCCGTCCCTCCGAGGCTAGGTCGCGCAGGCTCAGCAGCCACCCGGTCTCCTCGAGAACGGTCGCGACGCGAACCGGGTGGATTTCGATGCCGCGTTCGGGCTCACCGTCGTTCCAACCACGCACAACCACGAGCCCGCCGCCGTCGCGAATCGCAGGAAACGCCAGCCGCCCGAGAAGCGCAGTGTCATAGAAGCCGTCGGCTCCCTCGGGGGCGACGGTGCGTATGGACTCGGGGAAGCCCTCGCCTCGCCGCAACACGATCTCCGCGCCGAACCCACGGACGAGGGGCTCGTCATCGGGAGTTGCGTCGGCGATCACGCGCAGACCGCGGGCGTTGGCGATCGCGATCACGTAGGAGGCCAACACACCAGCGCCGCCGCTCACCGCGAGCGTCTGTCCAGGTTCGAGTGCGAGCTGTTCGAGACCGAGCATCGCAGTCAGGCCGTTCATGGGGAGCGTCGACGCCTGTTGGAACGAGGCGCCGTCGGGCAACGGCACCACGGAAGCAGCCGGGACGACGATCAGCTCCGCCTGGGCACCGCCCTCCAGCCGGCGCGGATTCACCGCCGCCATTACCGCGTCCCCGACTGTCAACCTTTCGACTCCATCACCACAGGACTCGATCGTGCCGGCTGCGTCCATTCCGGGAACCCACGGTGGCCCGAGGTCTTCCGCGCCATGCTCGCGCAGCCCGATGTCGGTGGGATTGACCGCAGCCGCTCTGACAGCAATCCTCACCTCACCGGGGCCCGCGTCCCTGACGGTGCGGTCGATGACGACTAGCACCTCCGGCCCGCCCGGCTCGGGAATCCCTACTGCACGCACCTCAACGATTGTGCCAACCGCCCCGCCTTCGCGGTAGTGGCTCTCGGCCCACTCCCGATCAGCCGGAAGGCCGGTGCGGGCCTGGAGGGCGGTGGTCGGCACGGCGGCGGTGATGCGCCGGCCGTCGCCCACGCAAGCGAGTGCCGTACCGGGACGCAGTTGGGCCGAGGTGAAGTTGCGGCTCTGACCAACACGAGCGTCACGACGCCCGGTCGAGCGGCAACCGAGCCAGCGGCCCGGGTCGCGAGCGCGACGGCAGGAATGACCGCGGCAGCGGTGCAGCTCACGGAGGCACTCTGGCACCGACGCGCCCGAGCGTCGCGGCGATTTTGCCTCACGAGGACAGCGGGCTCGGGCCGCGGTCGGCGCGCACCGGATGAGGCAACACCCGACGACGAGGTTGAGCCCGGCGGAGTCAGCCCGGCGCCCGCTGAGTTCTGCTGATCGGCTAGCGGCCGTAGGTGGGAAGCGCCTCGCGAACCAGGAGCCCTCGCGCGTGCGGTCACGAGTTCGGGCGCCGGTGTCAGATGGAACGACAAGTAGTTTCGGCGCTCCCCTTGCTCGAGCCAAAACTGGCTCTTTGCCTCGCTGCGCGCGGCGGACACGGGGTCGAGGCTCGCGCACCGATACAGTGCATAGTGCGCGGTGGCGGTAGCTCAGTTGGTAGAGCCCCGGGTTGTGGTCCCGGTGGTCGCGGGTTCGAATCCCGTCCGCCACCCTTGGCCCCGTAGCTCAGTGGACAGAGCGGCAGCCTTCGAAGCTGCGCGCGGTGGTTCGACTCCACCCGGGGCCACCAAAGCTTCCTTACTCAAACCACCCCTAAACTGAAGGGGTCTGACCCGAGAACCGCTGTGGCAACACGGGCGGTTCTGCTCGTTCCAGGCGTAGTGCGGCCTACCGAAGCAGTAGCCGGGGTTTGCGCGGGCTCCTGCGCCCTTTCGGTGGCCGCCACCCGCATCCCGGGGCTCAGAAGGATGTCGAACGGGCGGGCGAGGTCGCTGGTCAGTTCACCGTCCTCCTCGATCATGACTCGGTCGAAGATCGCCTGGTTCAGCTTTCGACGGACTGAGTCCGTAGCAGCGGTGTACGTGGCCTGAATGTCAGTCACGAACAACAGGGCGCTCCTCAACTGTGTACGGAAAAACAACGGTTTCGGTCACCTCGAGCGGGTGATCAGATAGTCGGAAACGGAGTGGCGAGAGACTGGGGATCCCAAGATCTTCTCTACCTCGGCTCTTCTCTCTTTGGTGCTCATCTCCGAGTCGATTCGCCTGAGAACGGTCACGACGGCGCCGCTGACCTCTCCAAACGTCCGTCTTCCATCTGCCCAGCCGGCCTCGGGCGTGACCCTAGCCCTGATTGTCGCATCCGCCGCGCGCGTCTGCCATTGGTCCGCGGAGCCACCGTCGCCGAGGCGGGGCGTTCGCAGTCGCCGGGATGTCCGGCGCCGCCGAGCGATAGCGCACTTGCTTACGCCAGCCTCCGCGAAGACACATGATCCAGTGCCGCGCGGTCTGGTTGACCGGAACTATTCTGGTCCGGCGGTGACGAACGCCGCGAGCGCCTGCGACTGCTCCGGCGTCAGGACGACTTGTCCCGCCCAGCTTCTTCCGAACGTGCCGCGCGAGAGTCGAGGGAACGTGGCGCGACCGTCGGCTGACTGCTGCGTTGGGCAGTGCGATCCGGGTCGTCAGGCGACGAACGCAAACAGGCTTGCGATCGATGCGAACAACGTCGCCTGGCGCAGCCCGCGCGCATCGATCTCGAACGAGAGCTCGAAGAGTCGTTTGCCGTGCGGAATCAGATAGAGCTCGATGCCGTTCGAAAGCCCCTGCCCGGCGGGAAAGGTCGCCTCGATCAACTCTGCCTTTCCGGCAGGCAGCCTCAGCGCCTTGGGCACGGTGACCTTCGAGCCCTTGTTCGTCGCGAAGGCGTTCGCATAGGTGTCGGCGACCGCGGCGAGCGCAGCCGCCGAGTAGGCGCGGGGCGCTTTCACGATACCGACTGACACCTCGGTCAACAGTGGCGTGTCGGGGTTGGGGGGCCATGCGATCGCCTGCAGCTTGTACGCCGTCAGCCCAACGAGACCCGCGTGGGTCGCGGCGATCGACGCGAAGGTTTGTGCGAGCTCGTGGTTTGACTTCGACTTCGACTTGCGCAGCGCGGCGATCTCCGCTTCGAGCGCTGCCCTGCTCCGAGGGACGAGTTTCCAGGCCGTCGGGATCGTGATGGCGAACCCGTCGGTGTGGTCGACGAGTGTCGTCCCGGGCACGCCGGGCGCCTCGGTACGGGCAAGCGCCGAACCTCCGGCAAGCAGTGCAAGGGTCACTGCGACGCATCCTGCTCCCAGCCCTCGCCGGCCACGTTGCATCGAGCACGTGGTAGCACAGATGCCGCCGCCTCAGCCGTCGGGTGCCGCCTCGGCACGGTGTGCTCTAGGCTTGGTTTGGACATCGCAGCGAGAAAATGGAGGCGTAATGGTCGAAGATCAGGGGGAGACCGCAGGGGAGCCTGTCCGTACTGGGATTCCCGAGGACTACGCCGCGAAGGCTCGCGCGGAGGCCGAGGCGCAGGGCGGCGCGCATCGTTTCATCGAGGTCTGGAATGACTACGACCCGTCGATGCGCTTCATTGTCATCTTTCCGGTCGGCGTCGAGCACGGCGTGACCGCGAGCTCCGTCGCCTACTACGTCTTCGAGCCCGGACGGCACAGCGGGCTCCACCATGACAACGCGGAGGAGATCGCCTTCGTCGCGGAGGGAGAGGGCGAGGTCTTCACCCTCGGGACGACGACGAAGCTCGTCGCTGGCACGTTCGTCGTCTTCCCGGCGGGTGCCGATCACGATATCTACGCGCAGGGCGGGGTTCCCTTGCGGCTGCTCTCGTTCTTCCCGACCGCGGAAATCCTGAGCACGTTCCAGCAGCCGGTCTACCCGGTCGGCGGGAACGTGCTCGAGCTCGGCGCCGCCGCCGCCGATCGTCACCGAGCTCGATCCCGACAACCTCCCGGACGATTTTCCGTTCAGCCTCGAAGAGCTCGGCCTTGCTGGCGAGACCGAGCCTCGCGAGCCGACGATGACCGAGCGGCTCATCGGGATGGCTGCGCCTGGCGAAACGCCTTCTGCCGAGCCTGACGCGGCCGGGGCGGAGGCGGCTAGCGACGCGTCGTCGACGGACTCCGGGGGCTAAAGCGCTCGAGCCAGACGCATCTCGTCGTTACGATTGCCCGACTCGCGGGCGTGGCGGAACTGGCAGACGCGCCGGGTTTAGGTCCCGGTGGGCTTCGGCCCTTGGAGGTTCGATTCCTCTCGCCCGCATCGAGGACAGGCACCGTGCGTCGACGGCCGACACCAGGCGAGCGCGGCGCCGAGCTCCGAAACTAAAGACTCGCCGAAGGGCTTCCTAGGGCAGAAACTCGCTGAAGGTCGATGGCGCGCTACGTTCCTTGGCTGCGGGGGCTGTCGCGGGCGCGCCGAGGTGGATGAGCGCGACGAACTCCTCGTCCTCGGCAAGTCCGACCGCCGTACGGGCCTCGGGAGTCTCGAACAGCGCGGGTGTTCGCCAGTACGAGGCGAGGCCGCGCGCGCTCGCCGCGAGCAGGATGATGTACACCGCACAGGCGGTGGCAAGCAGGTCTTCGCGCCGCTGGTGCTCGTCGCCGCTCGGCTTGGCGCTCGCGACGACGAGCGTCGGCGCGCGCCTCAGCTTTTCGGCCTCGTTTGCCTTGCCTGTTGCTGCGAGCTTTGTGATCGTCTCGGGTCCGAGTACGCGGAATCGCCAGGGCTCGCTCAGGTGATGGTTCGGTGCCCAGGAAGCGAGCTCGAAGAGCTCGGTGAGCGTCTCCGCGTTCACCGGCTCGGGGCCGTAGGCCTTGTGCGTCCTGCGTCCACGAATGGCACTCTCGACATCCACACCGGCACGCTAGCGCTTGACCGCTGCGACGCAGGTAGGCCCGGCTCTGATTCAATGGCTCGCCTATGGACGCCCAGGTCGAGCAGCTCGACGGTCAGCGCGTGCGACTCACCGTCGAGGTGCCCGCAGGTGAGGTTCAGCATGCCGTCGCGCATGCCGCGAACGATCTCGCCGAACGTGTCAAGATTCCCGGTTTTCGCGCCGGCAAGGTGCCGCCGCAGGTGCTGCTTTCGCGTATCGGCAAGGAGCGGCTGTATACCGAAGCGGTCGATTCGCACATCTCGAACTGGTTCTGGAGCGCTGCCCGCTCCTCGCGCGTCCGTCCGTCGGAGACGCCTGCGTTCAGCTACGAGCTTCCGGAGCGTGACGACGAGGCATGGGTGTTCACCGCCGAGTTTCCGGTCCAGGGGCCGGCCGAGCCGGCCGACTGGCACGAGCTCGAAGTTCCGAAGCTCGATGTGGAGGTGGACGACGAGTTCGTCAACGCCGGTCTCGAAGCTGTCCAGGGGACTGTCGCCACGCTTGCGAGTGTGGAGGGACGTCCGGCCCAACCCGGCGACGTTGCCGTCGTCGACATCCTTTCCGAGGACGGGCCCGGGCAGCGCGACTACGTGGTCGAGCTCGGCAGCGAGCGTCTCGTCGACGAGATCGAAGAGGGGCTCCGCAACCTTTCCCCCGGCGAGAGCAACAAGGTCGCCTGGGATCTGCCCGACAGCTCGCAGCGCTACGCGACGCTCACGCTCAAGGAGCTCTATGAGAAGGTGCTGCCGCCGCTCGACGACGAGCTCGCCCGTGCAGCCTCCGAGTTCGAGACGCTCGAGGAGCTGCGCGCCAGCGTCAAGGAGCGGATTCGCACGCTGCTCGAAGACGAGGTCGAGACTCGCTTCCGCTCCGACGCGGTCGACGAGCTCGTCAAAGCCTCGCGGGTCGAGCCCGCCCCACTCGTCGTCGAGGTGCGCACGCGCGAGCTGCTCAACGCCTTTCTGCGCCAGCTCGAATCGCGAGGGATCGACCCGACCGCGTACCTGCGCATGAGCGGTATCAGCGCCGCCGAGCTCGAGCGCACGCTCTGGGCGGAGGCTGCGCACTCGATCGCGCGAGAGCTCGTGCTGGAAGGCGCCGCCGAGAAGCTCGGGATCGAGGTCGATGACGACGACTTGAGGACAGAGCTGCGGGAGGGTGGCGAGAGCGACGAGGAGATCGAGGAGTTCCTCACGACCCCCTACGCCTCACGCGTGCGTCACGACCTGCGCCTGCGCCTCGCCGTCGATCGGATCGCCGCCGAGGTCAAGCCGATCTCCAAGGAGCTCGCGGAAGCGCGCGAGCGCATCTGGACACCGGAGAAGGAAGCCGCAGCCGCACCCGAAAAGAAGCTATGGACCCCAGGCAGCACTGATGAAGGAGTGGTTCGATGAGCCCGTTGATCCCGATGGTCGTTGAACAGACCTCGCGCGGCGAGCGCGCGTTTGACATCTACTCGCGCTTGCTCGCCGAGCGCATCGTCTTTCTCGGCACGCCGGTCGACGACCAGATCGCGAACCTCACCATCGCTCAGTTGCTCCACTTGGAGTCCGATGATCCCGACAAGGACATCTTCCTCTACATCAACTCGCCGGGTGGTTCGGTCTACGCCGGGCTCGCGATCTACGACACGATGCAGTTCATCAAGCCGGACGTGCAGACGATCTGCGTGGGCATCGCGATGAGCATGGGTTCGCTGCTCCTCGCGGGGGGCGCAAAAGGAAAGCGGATGGCGCTGCCGAACTCGCGAATCCTGATCCATCAGGTGTCGGGTGGATTTCAGGGGCAAGGAACCGATATCGAAATTCAGGCGCGCGAAGTGATCGGTCTCAAGCGCCGCCTCGAAGAGATCTACTCCACCCACACCGGCAAGAGCATCGAGGAAGTATCCCGCGACATGGAACGAGACTTCTTCATGAGCCCGAGCGAAGCCACCGAGTACGGAATCATCGACAGCGTGATCACACATCGCGACCTGTCCTCGCGGGCGGAGGCTACGGCCTAGGCGCTCACGCGCCGCCGTACCGAACCGATGGCGCGCCCGAGCGACGGCAACGAGCAACTGCTCTGCAGCTTCTGCGGCAAGTCACAGCGCCAGGTCAAGAAGCTGATTGCAGGCCCCGGCGTCTACATCTGCGACGAGTGCATCGATCTCTGCAACGAGATCATCGACGAGGAGCTCACGACCCCCTCGACGCTCGATCTTGACAACCTGCCGCGGCCGATGGAGATCTACGCCTCGCTCAACGACTACGTCGTCTCGCAGGAGGAGGCGAAGCGCACGCTCGCGGTGGCGGTGTACAACCACTACAAGCGCGTCCAGATGGGGACCGAGGAGGGCGACGTCGAGCTGCAGAAGTCGAACATCCTCTTGCTCGGCCCAACCGGGTGCGGCAAGACCCATCTCGCCCAGACGCTCGCCCGCATCCTCAACGTCCCCTTCGCGATCGCCGATGCGACAGCGTTGACCGAGGCTGGGTACGTCGGCGAGGACGTCGAGAACATTTTGCTCAAGCTGATCCAGGCCGCCGACTTCGACATCAAGAAGGCAGAGACGGGGATCATCTACATCGACGAGGTCGACAAGATTGCGCGCAAGGCCGACAACCCCTCGATCACACGGGACGTCTCGGGTGAAGGTGTGCAGCAGGCGCTGCTGAAGATCCTCGAGGGCACGGTCGCCTCTGTCCCGCCCCAGGGCGGACGCAAGCACCCCCACCAGGAGTTTCTCTCGATCGACACCACCAACGTGCTCTTCATCTGCGGTGGCGCGTTCGCTGGGCTTGACAAGATCATCGCCAAGCGGGTCGGGAAGAACGCGATTGGCTTCGGTCGCGACATCTCGTCCAAACGCGATTCCGAGAGCGCCGAACTTCTCGGCCAGGTGATGCCGGAGGACCTGCTCAACTTCGGGCTGATCCCCGAGTTCATCGGCCGGCTGCCGGTGCTGTCGGCAGTCCACCAGTTGAGCCGCGAAGACCTCGTTCAGATCCTGACCGAGCCGCGCAACGCGCTCATCAAGCAGTACCAGCGTTTCTTCAACTACGACCACATCGACCTGCACTTCACGGACGACGCACTGTGGTCGGTCGCCGACAAGGCACTCGTACGCGAGACCGGCGCACGTGGTCTGCGCTCGATCATCGAGAACGCCCTGCTCGATGTGATGTTCGAGCTGCCTTCGCGCAAGGACGTGACCAAGTGCGTGATCACGAAGGAGACGATCGAGAAGAATCTCAAGCCGACGCTCGTCACCTCGGCGGGCGCCGACCTCGATCAGTCCGACACGCTCGCCGAAGAATCCGCCTGACGCGACAGTCACTGGATTTCGCCAGGCCGCCCAGAAGTTCTTGGGTCGAGCCGCGCGGACTTGCGTGCAGCGGCGCTGTCGGCCCTGCGTAGGATGCCACTTCGATGATGGAGGCTCGCTACGACCCTCAGGGTCTCGAGGAGCGCTGGCAGCGGCTCTGGGAGGACGAAGGCCTCTACGCGGCCGGTGCGGGCGCCCGCCGTTCCGAGACGTTCGTCATCTGCGTCCCGCCTCCGAACGTGACCGGTGACCTGCACATGGGGCACGCGCTCAACGGCTCGATGCAGGACTGCCTGGTGCGCTGGCATCGGATGCGCGGCTTCGACACGCTCTGGCAGCCAGGGTACGACCACGCCGGGATCTCGACCCAGAACGTCGTCGAGAAACAGCTGATCGCCGAGGGCAGCTCGCGCCGCGAGCTCGGCCGTGACGCGTTCCTCGAGCGCACGTGGGCGTGGCTCGAGACGACCGGCCGTACGATCATGGGCCAGTTCCGGAAGCTGGGCTGTTCGCTCGACTACGCCCGCGAACGCTTCACGATGGACGGGGAGTACGTGGAAGCCGTGATGCGCTTTTTCGTCCTGCTCTGGGACGCCGGCTACGTCTACCGCGCGCAGCGCATCGTCAACTGGTGCCCACACCACGCGACCGCGATCTCTGACCTCGAGGTCGAGTACGTCGAGGCCGACGATCAGCTCGTCCACGTCCGCTACCCCTTCAGTGACGGGAGCGGCTCGATCACGATCGCGACGGTCCGGCCCGCGACGATCCTCGGCGACGTGGCGGTCGCGGTGCATCCCGGCGATGAGCGTTACCGCGACGCGATCGGCAAGCAGGTCGTGGTACCCGTCGTCGAGCGGATCGTCCCCGTGATCGCCGACGCGCGCGTCGAGCCCGAGTTTGGCTCGGGTGCGCTCAAGATTACCCCTGGCCATGACGCGACGGACTTCGAGATCGGCCGCGACCACGAGCTCGAGACACTGACCGTGATCGGTCCCGACGGGCTGATGACGGCGCCGGGGTTCGAGGGGTTGACCCAGAAGGAGACGGCGCGGCGTGTGCTCGAGTGGGCCGAGACACGCGGACAGCTCGTCGACCGTGTTCCCCATCGACACTCGGTTGCGACCTGCGAGCGGTGTCACAATCGCATCGAGCCGCTCGTCTCGCCGCAGTGGTGGTGCGCGATGGCCGAGCTCGCGGCGCCGGCCCTCGAGGCCCTCGAGGCCCGGCGCGTGCGCTTCCACCCCGAAAGCCAGCACCGCTTCGCAATCGACTCGCTCGCCAACGCGCCAGATTGGTGTCTCTCGCGCCAGCTCTGGTGGGGGCACCAGATCCCGATCTGGCGCTGTCCCGACGGACATCTCACCTGCGCGTGGCCGCCGCCGAGCTCATGCACCGCCTGCGGTTCGGACGCACTCGAGCGCGACCCCGATGTCCTCGACACCTGGTTCTCCTCGGCGCTCTGGCCGTTCGCCACGCTCGGCTGGCCGTCGTCGACCCCCGAGCTCACGAGCTACTACCCAGGCGACGTGAGCGTCACCGCGCGCGAGATCATCCGGCTGTGGGAGAACCGGATGATCTTTTCCGGTCTCTTCTGCATGGGGGAGATCCCGTTCCGCGACGTGATCATCACCTCGACGGTGCTCGCCGCGGACGGGCGGCGGATGTCGAAGTCGCTCGGTACCGGGATCGATCCGCTCGAGGCGGTCGCACTCCACGGTGCGGACGCGACCCGCTACGGGTTGCTCAAGATCTCGTCGACCCAAGACGTGCGCTTCAGCTGGGGTGCGATCGACGAGGGTGCGAAGCTGGCACGCAAGCTCTGGAACGTGGCCCGGCTGATTCTTGGCAACGCCGAGGGTGTCTCGCCCCGTCTCGCGCCGAGCTCGCTCGAAGAGCGGTGGATTCTCACGCGCATCGACGACACCCGCGCCGAGATCGAGGAGCTGCTGCCGCAGTTCGACTTCGCACACGTCGCCGAGGCGCTCTACCACCTCACCTTCGACGACTTCTGCGACTGGTACGCGGAGGCCGTCAAACCACGTCTGCACGAGCGCGAGCCGGCTGCGGTCGAGACCGCGCTCGCTGCGCTCGAAGCGCTGCTCGCGTTGCTCCACCCGGTGCTTCCGCACGTGACCGAGGAGATCTGGTCGCAGTTCCACTCGACCAGACTGATCCTCGGCCCCTGGCCCGAGCCGCAGACGCGTGACTCGCGCGCTGCCGAGGCGATGGACAGGGTGCAAGCCGCGGCCACGCGTTTTCGGCGCAGTGGTGTCGCGCTGCCCTTCGACGCGCCCGAGGAGCAGCGGATCTTCGACGCCGTCGTGAAGCCCGAGCGGACCGCGGCGGCGCCCGAGAGTGCACGAGAGCAAGAACGCAGCCGCCTGCTGGCCGAGATCGCGCGGAGCGAGGCGATGCTCGCAAATCCAAAGTTCGTCGAACGAGCGCCGGCCGCGCTTGTCGAGGCGGAGCGCGCCAAACTCGCCCGCTACCGCGCGGAACTCACCGCGCTCGACGGGTAGCGGCGCGGGTGGAGAGCGCGGCCACTCTCCATCGACCCGTGCGCTTGTCACACTCTCGGGCGGTGAACGACAGTGAAGACACCTCCAGCGAGGCGCTCGCCTACATCGGCGCGCTCTCTCCGTGGCCGGAGCACTTCGGGCTCGCCCGAATCAAACGGCTGCTGAGTGATCTCGGCGAGCCGCAGCGTCGCTATCCCGCGATCCACGTCGTCGGCACAAACGGGAAGACCTCGACGACGCTGCTCACCGCGGCGCTTCTCCAGAGCGCGGGCCTGCGGGTCGGCGCCACGATCTCGCCGCACGTCCGCGGCTTCGCCGAGCGGATCCAGATCGACGGCGAGCAGGCGGAGTTCGGACGTGCGCTTGCACGGGTGCGGCCCTACGCGAACGGCGCGACGCAGTTCGAGGTGCTGACGGCGGCCGCTCTTGCCGAGTTCGCCGCACGCGAGGTCGACGTTGCGGTCGTCGAAGCCGGGCTCGGCGGCCGACATGACGCGACCAATGTGCTCGACGCCGGCGTCGTTGTGCTGACGAACGTGTCGCTCGAGCACACCGAGCAGCTCGGCTCGACGCGCGCCGCGATCGCCGCGGAAAAGCTCGCGGTCGTCGTGCCCGGCGCGACCGTCGTGCTCGGCGAGCCGGAGTGGGAGGCTCTGGCGCGCGAGCAGGGGCGGGCAGCGTGCTCGTCGTGAGCGGAGGGAATCGCGCGCTCGCGGTGGCGGCTGCCGAGGCCCGGCTCGGGGCGCCCGTCGACCCCGGCGCGGCGCGCACGCTCGAGATCCCGGGTCGACTCGAACAGCGCTCCGAGCGGCCGCTCGAGATCTGGGACGGGGCTCACAACGAGGCGGGGGTCGCCTACCTGCTCGAACAGCTCCCGCCCAGGCGCTACACGCTCGTCGCCTCGATCCTCGCCGACAAGACGCCGACAGCGATGCTGGCCGGGCTCGCACGTGTCGCCGACACACTCGTCGCGACCAGCTCGTCGAGCGCGCGCGCGACTCCCGCCGCAGAGCTCGCGCGGCTCGGCGAATCGCTGTTCGCACATGTCGAGGCGGTCTCCTCGCCCGCCCAGGCACTCGCGCGCGCACGCACCCTCGCCGGCCCGGAAGGTGCCGTTTTGGTGACCGGTTCGCTCTACTTGTTGTCCGACCTCGCACGCGATGCGTAAAGCCCGTACGATTTCTGGAACACGTGAGCGCATCAGCGTCCTGCTCTTCGCCTGCCTCCTGCTCGCCCTCTACGTGGGGCTCGCCTTCGCGGCGGGTTGGATAGTGGGACGGGAGCTCCTGTGAACGCGAGCGTTTTCGGATCGGCACACAGTCTGCTGCACTCGACGAACTGGCGTCTGGTCGCCGAGCTCGCCGTCGCGGTCGTCGTGCTCATCTACGCCGCGACGATCTTCTGGGTGTACAAGGATGCTCGGCGACGGATCGCCTCTCCGCTGCTGGTCGGCGCGGCGACGCTGCTCGGCGCGGTGCCGCCGTTCCTCGGACCCCTCATTTACATGCTCTTCCGTCCGCCCGAGTACCTCGACGACGTCCGTGAGCGCGAACTCGAAATCAGGGCGATCGAGACACGGCTCGGTGGCCCCGACGTGCGCTGCAAGGTCTGCGGTTGCGGCGTCGAGCCCGACTTTCTCGTCTGCCCGGTCTGCACGACCCAGCTGCGACAATCCTGCACGGGCTGCGCGCGTCCACTCGAGCCGGCCTGGCAGGTCTGCCCGTACTGTGCGACCGCGGTGGGGGTCGATGCCCCGGTCACGCTTGCCCAGAGCGCGCATCCTCGGCCGACCCGAACCAGCGGGACACGCTAAGCTCCCCGCCCGTGGCGACCGAAACGACGTTGATCCTCGCGAAGCCCGACGCGGTCGCACGCGGCCTCGCCGGCGAGATCCTCGCCCGCTTCGAGCGGCGCGGCGCGACCTTGCGCGCGGCGCGGCTCGTCACTGCCTCCCGCGGAGCTCGGCGAGACGCACTATGCGGAGCACCGCGAGAAGCCGTTCTTCGGCGAGCTCGTTGACTTCATCACTTCCGGGCCGACGCTCGCGTTCGTGCTCGAGGGCGAGGGCGTGATCGCGACCGCGCGCAAGACGATCGGCGCGACCAACCCCGCCGATGCCGATCCCGGCTCGCTGCGCGGGAGCTACGCGCTAGCGATGCCGAACAACCTCGTGCACGGTTCGGATTCTCCGGAGTCGGCGGCGCGTGAGATCGCGCTCTGGTTTCCGGACGGGCTTGCCTGAGTCCGAGCGGCGAGCTGCAACCGAGCGACGCGGCGCGCGCTCGTGCTCGCCTCGACCTCGCCGCAACGGCGTGCGATCCTCGCCCAGCTGGGGATCCCCTTCGAGCTACTCGACGCCCAGCTATCAGGAGAGGCCCGGCGGAGACCCCCTCGTCCACGCCGCTGGCAAGGCCCGCTCGGTCGACGGTGGGGGGCAGCCGGTGCTCGGCGTCGACACGATCGTGCTCTGCGAAGGCCAGGTGCTCGGCAAGCCGACCGACCGGGCGGACGCCGAGGAGATGCTCGCGCGGCTCGCCGGCACGACCCACGAGGTTGTCTCGGGTCTGTGCCTTCGAACCGAGCGCTGGGAGGAGCTTCACCGTGAGACGACGCACGTCCGCTTCCGCCCGCTCGTCGCGCGCGAGCGAGAGCGTTACCTCGATGCGGGCGAGTGGGAGGGACGTGCGGGCGGCTACGCGATCCAGGGTCGCGGCGCGAGCTTGGTCGAGCGGATCGAGGGCGATTACCTCAACGTCGTCGGGTTGCCGGGCGCGCTCCTGATCTCGCTACTCGCCGCGCCGGCTGCCCGGCGTCTTCGGATTTGGCGGGCTCGAGCAGGATCGCGGCTAGAGTTCGGCGGCGGCGCGCTTATGGGCATCTTCAATTACTTCACAGGATTCGGCGGCCGCGACATGGCGGTGGACCTCGGCACCGCTAACACGCTCGTCTACCTGCGTGGCCGCGGCATCGTCCTCAGCGAGCCGTCGGTCGTCGCGATCGATCAGACGACCGGCGATGTACACGCTGTCGGGCTCGAGGCCAAGCGCATGCTCGGGCGCACGCCAGGCTCGATCAGCGCGATCCGGCCGCTCAAGGACGGGGTTATCGCCGACTTCGACGTCACCGAGCAGATGCTCCGGCACTTCATCCAGAAGGTGCACCAGCACCGCTTCGCGCATCCGCGCGTCGTCGTCTGCGTGCCCTCCGGGGTCACCGGTGTCGAGAAGCGCGCGGTCGAGGAGGCGACGCTCTCGGCCGGAGCACGTCAGGCGTACCTGATCGAGGAGCCGATGGCGGCGGCGATCGGCGCCGGGCTCCCCGTGGCCGAGCCGACCGGGAACATGATCGTCGACATCGGCGGTGGGACGACCGAGGTCGCCGTGATCTCGCTCGGCGGCATCGTCGTCTCGCAGTCGCTGCGTGTCGGCGGCGACGAGATGGACGAGGCGATCATCAACCACCTCAAGCGCGAGTACAAGCTGCTGATCGGTCAGCAGACCGCCGAGGAGATCAAGCTCGAGGTCGGTTCGGCATTCGAGCTCAAGGAGGAGATGCAGGCCGAGGTGCGAGGCCGCGACATGCTCACGGGCCTGCCCAAGACCGTGATCCTCTCGAGCGAGGAGGTCCGCCACGCGCTCGAGGAGCCGATCGGCCAGATCATCGACGCGATCAAGTCGACGCTCGACAAGACCCCGCCCGAACTCTCGGCGGACATCATGGACCGCGGGATCGTGCTCGCCGGTGGCGGCGCGCTGCTTCAGGGGCTCGACCAGCGCCTGCGGCAGGAGACGCACATGCCCACGCACCTGGCCGAATCGCCGCTGACCTGCGTCGCGGTCGGGTCGGGCAGGAGCCTCGAGGAGTTCGAGGCGATGCGCAACAGCGCGCGCTCGCGTGCGCGGGCCGCGCTCGCGCTCCCGCAACGGGCGCGGCCGCTACTGAGTCCACGTTTTCGCCGCGGCCGAGGCGACGCATGCCGCGCCCGCAGCCGCACCTGCGGCCCTCCGGCGCCGCGTTGAGCAGCCACAATCGCGAGAGCGGGAGCGCGAGGCGTCGGTAGACTTCGCGGAGTCGTGCCTCGCAACCGGGACGCTCGTGTCGCGGTCCTGGGCTCCTCTGTCCAGCGCGCCGCCGCGTACGGCCAGTCCACGGCCCGCTCGCGCGCGCTCAGGCGCAGGGTCGTCGTGATCGGGCTCGTGCTCGCTTCCCTTGCGCTGATCACGATCTCGTTCCGCTCGAGCGCACTCGACCCGGTCGAGGGCACGCCGCCACCGCACTCCGCCCCTTCGAGATCGCCGCAAACCGGGTTGCGCGGCCCTTCCGTGACGCCTCCGGCTGGGCGCAGGGCCTCTTCAACGCGAAGTCGGCCAACCGGTACCTCATCGCCCAGAACGAGCATCTGCGGCAGGAGAACGCCGCGCTTGTCGGGGATGCGCAAGAGGTTCCGGTGCTCGAGAAGCTGCTCGACTATGCGGATTCGCCGAGGTTCCCGAGCGGCTACAACGAGGTCGGCGCCGAGGTGTTGACGAGCCCGACGACTCTCGACCAGAGCGTGACGATCTCGGCAGGCGCGGATCGCGGGATCGTGACGGATGATGTCGTCGTCACGAACCAGGGCCTTGTCGGCGTGATCGCCGAGGTCTTTGCGACCGAGTCGCGGGTACGGCTGATCACCGAACCCTCGAGCGCGGTGCGCGCCGTCGACGAGGCGAATCCCTCGGCGATCGGGATCCTCGACCACGGCGTCGGCAGCGACTCGCTGATCTTCGATCGGATCGCGAAGGACAAGCGCGTCGACTACCAGGACACGATCGTGACTGCCGGCTCACCGGCCGGCGGCACGCTGCCCTCGCTCTTCCCCCGAGACATTCCGATCGGTGTCGTCTCGAGCGTCGGTCAGACCGACACGGACATCTTCAAGGACATCCAGGTGCAGCCGTTCGTCGATCTCTCGAGCCTCGAGTCGGTGCTGGTGCTGATCCCGAAGGCGACCACCGCGAGCCCGTGATCATCGACGCCCTCAAGGCGGCAGTGCTGCTTTTCCTCGTCGTGCTCGTGCAGATCTCGCTGCGCGTCGGCTTACTCACCGCTCGGCGGAAGCGCCAACCTCGTGCTCGTCGTGCTGATCGCGGTGGCGCTCTTGCGAGGCTCGATCTTCGGCGCGGCGGCCGGCTTCGGAGCCGGTCTGCTGCTCGACATCGCGAACCTCGGCGTGCTCGGCTTCACTTCGCTGCTGCTCACGCTCGCCGGCTTCTGGATCGGCCGCTATAGCGAGACCTCGATCCGCGACCGTTTCCATGCCCCGTTCTCGTCCGTGGCTGTGATCACCGTGCTCTACGCGTTCGGCTCGATTGCGCTTGGCTTCGTGCTCGGCGAGTCGGTGCCTGCCGTCGCGATCCTGCGCGGACTCCCAGCGACCGTCCTGCTCAACCTGATTCTCACCGGCCCTGTCTATTGGTGTGGCCGGCTGATCTTCCCACCGACCGGACACGCCGACCGCGTGCACGAGGTGAGCCTGCTTGGCTGACAGTCGCGTCCAACGCCGCTTTTTGCCACCTGACCCGCGGGTCGAGGAGCCCTATCGGCTGACGCCGCAGCTGGCGCTGCGCGTCGCCGTGCTCGGCTTTGTCGCGATCTCGGTTTTTGCCGTGCTGTTCCTGCGACTCTGGGCGCTCCAAGTGCTCTCGGGCACCAAGTACCGCGTGGAGGCGTCGGACAACCGTGTCCGCACCCTGCCCATCGAGGCGCCGCGGGGTGCCATCATCGACAGTTCCGGCCACGTCCTTGTGACGAATACGGTCGGGACGAGCCTCGAACTGCTCTCGGCGGACCTCCCCAAGAGCTGGCGCACAGAGCGACGGGAGCTCACCGCGGTCTCGGCGATCGCGAAGGTGCCGCTCACTCAGATCTATGCCCAGCTGCGTCGCTATGCCGACGATCCGCTGGCCCCCGTCGTGCTCACACGCTCAATCAGCGCAGAGCAGTACTCCTACTTCGACGAGCACCAGTTTGCCTTTCCCGGCGTCGAACTTGCTCCGACCTATCTGCGCAGCTACCCGTACGGTTCGCTTGCCGCTCAGGTGCTCGGCTATGTGGGCCCGATCACCCAGAGCGAGCTCAGCGCCGCGGCGGCGGCGGGCTACCAGCCGCAGGATGTGATGGGACAGGCTGGAGTCGAAGCGACCTACGACAAGTACCTCCGTGGTACGAACGGCTCGGCCGAGGTCACCGTCGACGCGCTCGGCCGGCCCACGGGCCAGGTCCAGACGAGCGTTCTCCCGGAACCTGGGAACACGCTTCGACTCACACTCAACGTCAAGCTTCAGCGTGCAGCCGAGGATGCACTACGGACAGGCATCAATCTCGCGCACTCGACCTCGGACGGGACGTACGCCGACGGCGGCGCGATCGTCGCCATGAACCCGCAGACCGGTGCGGTGCTCGCGCTCGCCTCGAGTCCGAGTTACAAGCCCTCCGCGTTCGTGACGCGTTCGAGCTCGGCGCTCGCGCCCCTGACGAACGCGGCCGCCGCCGCGAAGGCGAACTATCCGGGTACCGACCGGGCGATCGATTCGACCTACCCGCCCGGCTCGATCTTCAAGCCCGTCACCGCGCTCGCGGCAATGGAGGAAAACCTGATCACCCCGACCGAGCAGATCCCCTGCACCCCGAGCTTCACCTTCTACCAGGAGACGTTCACGAACTGGGACCCCTACTCCAACCAGGAGATGAACCTGCCTGAGGCGCTCGAGCAGTCGTGCGACACCTACTTCTACCGTGTCGGCGCGCTCTTCTACGGCCTACCGTCCTCGCTCGGCCCGACGTTGCAACTCTGGGCCTCGCGCTTTGGTTTCGGCGCCGATACAGGTATCGACATCGGTCCCGAGGCGCCCGGGCTCGTGCCGACGCCCGACTGGCGCTGTCGCGCGTACGGTGGTCCGCCGTGCAAGGGCTACGTCAACCGGATCTGGAAGCCCGGCTACGAGGTGCAGCTTGCCATCGGCCAGGGCGATCTGCTCGTCACTCCGATCCAGATGGCGCGCTTCTACGCGATGATCGCCAACGGCGGCTCGCTGGTCACGCCCCACATCGCAGAGGACATCGAGACGCCGACGGGCTCGGGGGGTCAGCCGCAGATCCTGCGCGATCTGGCGACCCAGCAGCCGACCTCCACCGGCGTCAGTTCGGCTGCCCTCCAGGCTGTGCAGGAGGGCCTCTACGACGGCACGCATTCGCCGCTCGGCACCTCCTACGGCGTCTTCGGACAGTTCCCGGTCGCGATCGCCGGCAAGACGGGCACCGCCCAGAAGCTGATCAACGTGCCCGGCTTCCCGGCCCCGCTCGAGCTCAACCAGTCCTGGTGGTGCGGCTACGGGCCCTATGTCGACCCGCAGCTCGTCGTGTGCGCGGTCATCGAGAACGGCGGTCACGGTGGTACCGCCGCTGCCCCTGCTGCACTCAAGGTGTTCGAGTCCTACTTCGGCAAGCAAGGCGTCGTCACCTCGCACATCTCCGACTAGAACGAGCATGACGATGACGATCCACACGGTGAGCAGTGATCCGAACCTGCGGCGCGGCCCCCATCGAGGCGGGCACGGCTTCGCCGCGCGGTGGCGAGGAACACGCGGATGACGATCGAGGCCGTCGATCCCCGCTCGCGCGGGTTGCGGAGCACGCCGCGCGAACAGAGCTACGGCCTCACCGGACTGCTGGCGCGGTTCGACTGGATGCTGATGCTCGCGACCGTCGCGACGGTGGCCTACGGGCTCTGGGCGATCAACGGGATCACGAGGCACGATCCAGGCGGCAGTGCGGCCGGGCGACAAGGCCTCTACGCTGCGGTTGGGTTCGTGCTGCTCATCGTCGCGAGCCTGATCGACCCGGCGCTCTACCGGCGCTTCAGCAGACCTTCCTACGTCGCGCTCATCGCGGTGATGGCACTCGTGCTTGTCTTCGGTGCCGCGACAAACGGCTCGCGTCGCTGGGTCGACATCGGCTTCTTCACCTTCCAGCCTTCCGAGTTCGGAAAGATCCTGCTGGCGCTGTTCCTCGCGGGCTTCCTTGCGGACAGGGCCAAACAGGTGGGCATGATCGGCGTACCCCTGCGTACCATCGCCTGCGCCGCGGTTACGATCATGCTCGTCTTCGCGCAGCCGGACGTCGGCACTGGACTCGTCTACATCGCGGTGCTCGCCTCGGCGCTCTTTGTCTCAGGCGTCCGCTGGTTGCATCTCGGGTTGATCGGGGCCGTGACGCTGATCGCGCTGCTGGCGGTGCTCTGGTGGCTGCCGGCCGCCGGAGTCAACGTCCTCCAGCCCTACCAGACTGCGCGGCTGACTGGGTTCCTGCACCCGTCGAGCAATGCGGCCAGTGTCAGCGATCCCGCCGATGCCACCTCCTACAACCTCGCCCAGTCGATGATTGCCGTCGGCGCCGGCGGCCTGCAAGGCCGCGGAATCGTTGGCGCGACGCAGACGCTGCTCGACTACCTGCCCGCGCATGACACGGACTTCGCGTTTGCCTCGCTGGCCGAACAACGCGGCTTCTTCGGCGCCTCCGCGTTGCTGCTCCTCTACCTGCTCGTCGTCTGGCGAGGGCTCAGGATCGTGACGCGCGCATCCGATCTTTTCGGCTCGATTCTCGCCGGCGCGATCGTCTTCGGTTTCCTCTTCCAAGTGTTCGTCAATGTCGGCATGACGATCGGGATCGCCCCGATCACCGGCATCCCCCTGCCTTTCGTCTCGGTGGGCGGCTCGTCGATGATCAGCAACCTGGCCGGCATCGGCATTCTCCAGGCGATCGCCGCACGCGGAGGGCGGCGTCGCGCCTGAGCATGAGCTCGCTCGGCCTCCAGTCCGTGCTCGCCGTGCTGCGCGAGATGCGCGAGGGCTCGCGAGACGAAGGCTCACTCGCCCTCGGTGGTGCGGCGGAGCTCGTCACGCTCCTTGCGCGGGAGCTTGCCGACGGTGGAGACGAGACGGCGCTTGCGCCCGACGGTCAGCTCGAGGATGCGGTCGCGCTCATCTGGATCGGTGAGCCCGACGAGACGCAACTCCGCGCCGCTGCCAGCGCCGGTCTCGCGATCGTCGGCGTTACCGACGGGAAGAGCCTGCCCTACGTGCTCGACACGAACCTCGTCGTGCTCGAGCCTGGCCAGGGCCTGCCCGTGGACGCGATTGCCCGTGCGCTCGCGCGTGCGCTCGACGGGCATAGCGCGACCAGCCTCGCAGCGCGTCTGCCCAGCCTCCGGGATGCCGTGATCGACGGGTTGATCCAGAATTGCGCCCGGCGCAACGGTCTGATCGCCGCTGCCGTATTCGTACCCGGCGCCGACCTGCCGGCGTTGACGCTGAACGAGATCCGACTCGTCCTCGCGATCGCGCTCGCCAACGGCTGCGAACTCGGGATCGGGCGGGTGCCCGACGTGCTCGGAGTGCTGGGAGCGGGCTACAGTTCGCGTCGGCTCGCCCGGAGCGTCTACGGGCTTGTGCCCTTCGGGGGCTTTGCGGTCAAGGGTGCGGTCGCCTACGCGGCGACCAAGGCGATCGGTGAGGCAGCCCGGACACGCTTCGTGATCGGGGACGAACGGTCCGTCCGACCGCGGACCTAGGCTTCCTTCACCCGATCGAAGGAGGCATCCGTTGGCGTTGAGGGCGGAGCGCGAGGCGCTTGAGCTGCTGTGGATCGAAGAGGCAGACGCGTGGTTCGAGTACGCGGACGCAACCCGGGGCGAACGGGGCGAACGCTACGACGAGATCGAGCCCTGGGCGTGGGCACTTCTACAGCAGCGTTTGCGCGCGCTGAGTCTGCGCCGGGCGCGCCTCGGGCCCGCGGCCGAAGTCGCCTGAGGTCAGGCTGCTACCCTGGAGAGAGGCTATGCCGCGGTTTTTCACATCCACCCGCGACGCGCGCCCGCTTGAGGCGAGGCTGCGCGTACCTATGAAGGAGATCCTCTTTGCAACTTCCCTGGTTCCGAGGCCGCAAGCCGACGGCGGAGGACACGCCGACCGCGGTCGTCGTACCACCGACTGTCGAACCTGAATTCCTCGACCCTCCCGATGAGCCGGAGACCTTAAGTCCGGCAGGAGACGGGCAACAAAGTCCAGCTAAGAAGCGCCGGCGCGGAAGCCGCGGCGGACGTGGGCGCAAGAAGCCGGCCGGAACGGCGGCTGCAGATGCGCCCGCTGCGAGAACGGCGGTCGCCGTCGCCGAACCAGTCTCAGGCGATGGTGAGGGCAGTGAGCGCAAGGGTCGGGAGCGCAGCTCCCGGCAGCCGCGGCGTACCGCGCCGCGCCGCGCGCCGTTGCCGAAAGCCAAACGCGAACTGCTGATCTCGATCGACCCTGGCGAGAAGCGCGTCGCCGTGCTCGAGGACGGCGTCGTTGCCGAGGTGTACCTCGAGCGGCCGGAACAGCGCTCGATTGCCGGCAACATCTATCTCGGGACGGTCGACAACGTCCTCCCCGGGATGGAGGCCGCGTTCGTCGAGATCGGGCTCGAGAAGAACGGCTTTCTCTACGTCGACGAGATCGTCGGGCCGGAGCTCGAGGGCCGTCGCGGCGCTCGCAAGATTCAGGATCTGATCCAACGCGGACAGACGATCCTCGTGCAGGCAGTCAAGGATCCGATGAAGACCAAGGGCGCGCGCTTGACGACCGAGATCTCGCTCCCCGGTCGCTTCGTCGTCTTCGTCCCCCACGGCGACGGGCTTGGCGTCTCGCGAAGGCTCGACGACGACGAACGCAGTCGTCTCAAGGCGATCGTCAAGGAGATCGCGCCTGCGAGTGGCGGCGTGATCGTGCGTACCGCAGCCGAAGGCGCCTCCGCCGAGGACGTCGCGCGTGACCTTGAGTTCCTCTGCCGCCTCTGGGAGACGATCGAGGCGAGCGCTCGCAAGGCGCAGGCACCCGCGCTGATCTACCAGGAGGCCGAGCTGCCGTTGCGCGTGACGCGCGACCTGTTCACCGGGGACTTCGAGCGTCTGCTCGTCGATCACGATCGCACGCACAAGCGCATCGTCGGCTACCTCAAGAAGACCTCGCCGCACATGGTCGATCGCGTCACCCGCTACAAGGAGCGCGAGCCGTTGCTCGAGGTGTTCGGTGTCGAGCAGGAGATCCGCTCGACACTCAACCGCCGCGTCGACCTGCCGTCGGGCGGCTACCTGATCTTCGACTACGCAGAGGCTTTCACCGTCATCGACGTCAACACCGGGCGCTTCGTCGGTTCGCGCTCCAAGCGCAACGGACCAGGCCGGCTCGAGGACACGATCACGAAGAACAATCTCGAGGCCGTCAAGGAGGTCGTACGCCAGCTTCGGCTCCGTGACGTCGGCGGGATCATCGTGATCGATTTCATCGACATGGCGAACCCGAAGAACCGCCAGCAGGTCGAAGACGCGCTTCGAAGCGAGCTCGAACGAGACCGCACAAAGACCTACGTCGTCGAGATCTCCCCACTCGGGCTCGTCGAGATGACTCGCCAAAACGTCACCGACGGACCGCGCGAGGTGATGACGCGGAAGTGCCCGACCTGCGAGGGCGACGGGATCATCGTCTCGGAGGGCACCGCGGCGGCGGATGTGGAACGAAACCTGCGACGGCTCGTGACGCCGGGCTCGCGTTCCAAGGCGTTCAAGGTCGAGCTCAACGCCAAGGTGGCGAATCTGCTCGTCGGCCCCGAGGCCTCGCGTCTCCATGAGCTCGAGGACCTGACCAAGCGACGGTTCTTCTTCGTCGGCAACCACGAGGCGTCTCTCGATCACCTGCGCGTGCTCGAGCAAGGGACGGTCGAGAAGCTCGCTCCGGCGGCGCCGTTCGAGCTCAGCCAGGAGATCGATCTTCGCCTCGGCGAGGTCGGGTTGTACGACTCGCACGCCGGTGTCGGCAAAGTCGAGGGGATCGATGTGATCGTCGCTGACGCTGCGCGTCAGGTCGGCAAGCGGGTGCGCGTGCGGATAGAGGCCGTCATGGACGGCGTCGCCTACGGCGCGCTTGTGGGCCCAGAGGCGCGAAGCGGCGCGCCGATCACGGCGGAGGCCGAGGCCGAGCGCCCGACCCGGGCACGTCGCCCCGCACGGAAGGATGTTGCCGAGGAGGCGCCCGAGACAGATGTGTCCGAAGACGTGGCAGCAGAGGATGCCGAGTCAAAGGCGGAAGTCGCGCCACGCACACGGCCGCCGCGCCGCCGCGCCGCCAAACCGGCGGTTGCTACCGAAACAGCGCAGGAAGGAGCGGTAGGTGCCGCCCGCGCCCCCGCCTCGAGAGTGAGCGTTGCGGCCGAGCTCGAGGACGCCGAGCTCGACGACGCCGAGTCCGACAATGCGGACGAGTCGGCCGACTCCGCGGCCACCGGTGAGGGCACAACCCCGGCGCGCAAGCGGACTCGCCGCGGAACGCGAGGCGGGCGCAACCGCAAGCGCAAGACCTCAGTGAGCGTCGCCGGCGCACCCGAGAGCAGCGATGAGGGCGACACCCGCGCCGAGGAGATCGAGCAGGACGACCACGAGCTCGCCCCGGTCGAGCAGCCGGCAACGCGCGGGGCGTCTGCCGGTCCGGTCATTCACATCCCCGAGCCCGAACTCGGCCGAGATGGCGAAGCTGGCGCCGATGGAGCCTCGTCACCGCCGCTTCGCACGGGCGCCCGCCGTGGCTCCCGTGGCGGGCGTGGTCGCAAGCGCAAGAGTCCCGCCACGGTGAACGGAGCGGAAACGCTCGATGGCGTCGATCTGCCAGGTCCCGCGTCCGAAGCCGACTCGGCCGACGGGCGCCGCCCCGAGCCCTTCGATGAGGTCGCAGGCAGCGATGCCGAAGCTGCCAGTGGCCCGGCCGCAGACGGTGCCCCGCAAGCAGACAATGGCCCCCACGCAGACAATGGCCCCCACGCAGACAATGGCGCAGAGCTGGACGCTCACCCGGAAGTGGCAAGCGCGCGGGACGAAGCGAGCGGCTTCGACCACGCCGGTGACGTGACCGCGGACGGCGAGGCCGATGGCCACGAAGCTGGCGAGGCAGAGCCTGCAGCCCCGGTCGGCGGCGATGCCTGGGAGTACACGCCGATGAGCGAGTGGGAACGCGATTAGGGCTTCGCACTCGAAGAACGGACACAGTCGCTACACTTTCTCGTTCGCGGGCGGCTGAGCCCGCGTTTCTACGCCATGGACTACGCAATCATCAAGCTTGGGAACAAGCAACACCGCGTTCGCGACGGCGAAACGCTTGTCGTCGATCGGTTGCATACCGACGCGGGGGCGAGCTTCGAGCCGGTCGTGCTGCTCGGCGACGCGAAGGTCACCGCAAAGGTGCTCGCGCACGAGCGCGGTCCCAAGATCTTGATTGGGAAGTACCGCAAGCGCACCGGCTACAAGCGCCACAACGGCTTTCGCGCCGCGACGTCGCGCGTGGAAATCTCGCTTGCGGGCGGAACGGGCGGGGGTGCGCGCAAGCCAGCGGCTGCGAAGGCTGCGCCGGCCGACAAGGCCATCACGACCCCGGTGGTCGAAACGCCGGTCAACGAGGCGCCAGTAGTCGAGACGGCGGTTGTCGAGACGGCGGTTGTCGAGACTCCAGCCATCGACATTCCGGCGGTTGATGACGCTGCCGTCGCGGAGACCTCCGCCGGTTCGGCGGCCGCTGAAGCTGCGGCAGCGCCGGATGCGGCCGAGGCACCGGCGCTTGGACTGCCCGACGGCTACGACGGCATGACCGTCGCACAGATCACGGCTGCGGCCAAGGGCTGGAGTGCGGCTGAGCTCGACGCGGCGGTCGCGTACGAGCGCGAGCATGCCGGACGCAAGGGCGCGCTCACGGCACTCGAGGCTGCGCTTGCGAAGGAGGAACGCTAGATGGCACACAAGAAGGGTCTTGGCTCGTCGAAGAACGGCCGCGACTCGAACCCGAAGTACCTCGGGGTCAAGATCTTCGGTGGCGAGGACGTGCGAGCCGGCCAGATCATCCTGCGGCAGCGCGGTACACGGTTCCGTCCCGGCCCCGGGACCCGCCTCGGGCGTGACGACACGATCTTCGCGATCCGCGACGGCAAGGCCGAGTTCAGCCGCAGTGGCGAGCGACGTTCCGTCGCAGTCGTCGACGCGGGCTGAGCGCGATCCACGCGCTCCCGCCCTCGACCTGACGCCGCGGCCTCGTGTTTAGCGACCGCGTACAAGTCCATGTTCGAGCTGGTCGGGGAGGCGACGGCGGTCTCTCCTTTCGCCGCGAGAAGTACGTGCCCAAGGGTGGGCCCGACGGAGGCGACGGGGGCGACGGCGGCGATGTCGTGCTGCTCGCCGATCCGGAGCTACGCGACCTGAGGCCGCTTGAATCGCGCCGCCGCATCCTGGCTACCAAGGGCGGCAACGGCCGGGGCCAGCGAAAGCACGGCGCTCGAGGCGAGAGTATTGAGCTGCGCGTTCCCGTCGGAACGCAAGTTTTCGAAGGCGAAGACCTGCTCGCCGATCTCGTTCGGCCCCAAGCGCGGGTCATCGTCGCGCGTGGTGGGCGTGGCGGCCGGGGGAACGCCCGCTTTGTCAGCTCGACGCGCCAGGTGCCACGGTTCGCGGAGGTCGGGCTGCCGGGAGAGGAGCGCGAACTCGACCTCCACCTCAAGCTCCTCGCCGATGCAGCACTCGTCGGCCTTCCGAACGCCGGGAAGTCGTCGCTGCTCACACGGATCTCGAACGCGCGTCCGAAAGTCGCCGACTATCCGTTCACGACGCTTCAGCCAGTCCTCGGCACGGTCGAGTCGGCCGACGGACGTCAACTCATCGTCGCCGACATTCCCGGCCTCATCGAAGGTGCAAGCCTGGGTGTCGGGCTCGGGCACGAGTTTCTTGCTCATCTCGAGCGCGCTCGGACGCTCGTGCACGTGATCGACGCTTCCCTTCCGACCGAGCCACAGTGGGAGACCATCACCGAGGAACTGAGGTCGTACGGTGCCGGGCTTGACGAGTTGCCCCAGATCGTCGTCCTCAACAAGATCGACCTTCTTCCCGACCCCGTCTTCACCATCAGCGATGCACGGATCCTCGCTGTTTATCCGCTCTCGTGCGCCACCGGGGTCGGGCTTGATGCATTCCGCGCCGCCTTGTTCACGCTGGTGCCGGAACTGGCACCGCCGGCCGGCGACACGGGCGACGAGCCTGTCGACTTCCTCGTCTACCGCCCCGAGCCCAAGGAGCGGCAGTGGAGCCTTCTGCGTATCGAGGGCGGTTTCCGTGTCGTGGGCACGCCGCCCGCCCCCGAGGTGCTCGAGCGCGCCTTGCGTGAGGCGGGCGCGCGCAGAGGGATGGATGTCGAGGTCGGCCCGGAGTCGTTCGAGTTCGTGCCATGATTGGCCTGTTTGGGGGGGCCTTCGACCCGCCCCACAACGGTCACGTTGCGCTGGCGCGGGCGGCGATCGAACGCTTTGCGCTCGAGGATCTGGAGGTACTCGTGGCAGCATCCCCCGGACACAAGCGCGTGGAGACGGCGGCGGAGATCCGGCTTGAGCTTGCACGTGCTGCGTTCCCCGAGGCGTCGGTGCAGCTCGATCCGCATTCACGGACGGTTGACACGCTTCGCGCCCATCCGGAGTGGGTTAACGCCCTGTTCCTCTTGGGCGCCGACGAGTTCTCTCAGTTCCTCAACTGGAAAGACCCGACGGAGGTGCTGCGATACGTGAGCCTGGGCGTCGCCACGCGCCCCGGGTATCCGCCCGAAGGGATCTCGACTGTTCTCGATCGGCTTCCCTCGCGAGAGCGCGTGACCTTCTTCGATCTCGAGCCGATGCCGATCGCGTCGAGCGAGCTGCGTGCGCGTCTCGACCGCGGCGACGACGTTCAGGAGTACGTTCCGGTGGCGGTCTGGGAGCTGATCGAGCAGCGTCACCTGTACGGGCGCCGGTACACTGCGGGCGTTTGACGTCGACCGAACAAGCTCGCCGCATGGCGGCGCTCGCGCAGGAGAAGCTTGCGAAGGACGTCGTTATCTTCGACATGCAGCCAGTCTGTAGCTACACCGATTTCCTCGTTGTCTGTACAGGCAACAGCACTCGCCAGACGAAGGCTATCTTCGACGAGGTACATGCACAGCTCAAGCAAGAGAACGGCGTGATTCCGAGCTCGGTCGCCGGTGAGCGCGAGGCGACTTGGATCGTGGCCGACTACCTCGATGTCGTGCTGCACGTGTTCACCCCTCAAGCGCGTGAGTTCTACGGTCTCGACGATCTGTGGGGGGACGTCCCCCACGAACGGCTCGAGGCGCTCAGCGCATAGCACTCATTCGAGCGCGACTGACCTCTGCGCGCTGCGGGGTAGACTTCGACGGTCTCCCGGGCCCATAGCTCAGCTGGGAGAGCGCTTGCATGGCATGCAAGAGGTCGCCGGTTCGAGCCCGGCTGGGTCCATTGCCGTTGTCCGCAAACCTGATTCTGCGCAAGCGTCCGCTCAGTGCGCGCTTTCGTACCGGTCAGATTCCTGCCGGCTCGATGCGCTCGACAGTGCCGACACGGTCGATTGACCGGTCGAGCGATGCGATCCTGTTGACGCCTGTGCTCTCGGCGCTGGCTACGAGATACGCCTCTGCAAAGTCGAGTCGATTGGTTTCGTAGATCTCAACCGCCCTCAGCAGAAGCGGCGCATCGACGCACACGACCGAGCCGAGCGCGAGGAGAGATCGCACCGCACGAGCAACCTGCGGCCGAGGCGCTTCGTAGAACGACTCCAGCACATACACCGTCTCGGCGACAACGAGATCAGCGAGCAAGAGTTCCGTCTCGGTACCGAGAAACGCGGTGGCTCGGGACGCCATCTCCGGCGGATCGCCCGTCAGGTGGCGAATCAGGACGTTCGTGTCGACGAACACGTTCACCGGCGCCTGCCGGCCCGAGCCTCTCGTGTCCTGCGGATCACGTCGTCCCATGCAACGTTGCGCTTTGCAGCAGGGACACTGATCGAACCCGCGAGAGCGAGGAAATCGTCGGTGCGAGCTATGACCGCACGGCTGCCCTCGACTCGAAACACGAGCTCGTCGCCCTCGGTCAGGCCCAAGGCCTCGCGCACGGCCTTCGGCACAGTTACCTGGCCTTTCGAGCTCAGCTTCGCTGCAACATCCATGACTACCTCCTTACTCGTATCCTTTAGTAAGGATACCAGCCGCCTCGGATGCACACCACGTCGCTACACAGCGTTTCGAGTCCGCTCGCCGGGTAGTCAGGTGTCGCCAGAACGCTTCCCTCAGCGCGCAGCGCAAGAAGCGTGTGCGGCGCTGCCGCCGCGACCCGAGCGGAGTGAGACCGTGACTTCTCGGGCACCAGGGAAGTCGATGAAACGGGGAGGGAAAGCAAGTATTCGAGAGGCTTGGGGAGGTTGTGAAGCTGACCGCTTATGTCCACACAGAACAGTTTCCGGGTCAGTTCCAGGCTCGGGCGTGGTTGATGATGGCATCCGGCACAAGCCGCTCGTTTTTGGTTCCTAGGGCGACAAGTCACCGGTCCGAATCTAGATTCGGGTGTTTGGACTCGCGCGCACGTGAGGGCCCGGTGTCAGGGGTGCTAGGCGAGATCTAGGATCAAGTCGAGCGCATCGTCGACGACACGCCTCTCGTCAGGGGTCAGATGCCCGACGCGCTCGCCGAGCGAACGGGATTCGACCGCTCCGACCATCTCGCACATTTCAAGCGTTGTCTGCTCGTTGATCTCGATCTCCGGGTGAAAGCTCGCTTGTGGGGTTGACGTGGAGGTCGGACAAACCACGATCGTTGATAGTGCGAGCAGGTCGTCGGCTTGGATTGCGTCAGGCGGTTTCGACAAGCTCTTCGACGGCGGAGCCGGGTCAGGGGAAAAGCCCGGGCTAGCCCGCCCGGCGATACCGGACATGTGTGGCCAGTGGCGAATGCAGCACCTCGACCGGCTTCATGTCGAAGGACTCGATGCCGTCGAAGATCCGCTCGCCGGATCCGAGCAAAACCGGGGCGATGTCGAGCGTGAGCTCGTCGATGACTCCGGCGATAAGCGCCTGCCGCACCGTCCAGGCGCCGCCCGCGATGTCCACGCCGTCATCGCCGCCGGTTTCGCGTGCCTGCGCATAGGCCGCATCGAACCCGGCGGTGACAAAATAGAAGGTCGTCCCTCCGTCCATTTGGATCGGCTCGTGAGCGTGATGGGTGAGCACGAACACCGGAGCGTGGTAGGGCGGGTCGGGTCCCCACCAACCGCGCCAGTCCTCCTCCCACTCACCACGGATCGGACCAAACATGTTGCGGCCCATCAGGTAGGCGCCACGCTGACGCATAAGCCAGCCGACCGCCCTTTCATCGGCCTCGTTGGCGTGCTCGTCGCCGAGGTGCCAGCGGTGTAGTTCCCTCCCGCGCTTGCCCAAGGGGTCCTCGCGACTCTGCTCTGGCCCCGCAACGAAACCGTCCAGCGAAATCGACATATGGCACGTGGTGTCCTGCACCAACACCCTCCCATGTGGTCGCGACCAAAACGTCTGCCCAGCCTAAGCCGGGTGATGGCCAACCGCAAGCACCACCAGCGCGCGGGCACGGCGCGGGCGTGCAGATTATTGACCGGAATCTCGGGGGCTTAGCTCAGGGCTCATTCCTAGACCGTGGCGCAGACGGAGGCTGTCCCAGAACGACGTCGTGTTGAGCGATCCGTGTGGACCGCGTGCATGAGCGCGTGCTTGCCGCAGCCGAAAGCGCAAAGCCGCGCAGGCGAAGGAGTTGATGACGCCAGCGCCATACGTTCGCGTTCGACGTCTACGAATGAAGTTGCGCTGCCTCTGCGTAGCACTGCATGGGAAAGGTCGTTGGTATCCCGGCCCCATAGCACTCGTTGCGCAGCACCTTCCAGCACGAGGCGGCTTTGCCGGGTCACGGGGGAGGGCTTTGCCTCGGCCGAGCGATCATGGTCGCGCCAAACCCGACTGCTGCCAGACAGGCGCGTCGCCATGGACGGTTCATGGAGTCTCTGACGATACGTCCGCTGCGGTCAGGCCGGCGTTAGCGATGCCCCGGAGGCCGCTGCGGAATGGCCCGCGTCGGGTATGACGGAACGGTCGCGCTGGACACAGCGATATCGATGCTTGCGGGTCGTCGGGAAACCGTTCGCTACGCCGGCCCGTAGTTGTTTTCGTGATCGTCGCTAGACGGGTCGTCGGAGGCGTTCTTGCCCTGACCGGCGCAGTCTGGGTCGGCCAAGGAACGAACGTGATCCAGGGGTCATCGATGACCGGTAGTACGTTCTGGGCGATCGTCGGGGCTGTGTGCGTCGTCGTGGGCCTCATCCTCCTCGGCTGGCCTTGGCGTCAGTCGCGGCCCAACGCGTAGCGCCGGCGGGGTCTAAACGCCTGAAGGCTCGTGCAGATGGACGCTTCTTAGCCTGAGCTCGCGTGTCCTCGATTTCGCAGTAGCCGGACCGTGAAAAGCTCCGTCGCGACCTCGTTCCAGTCCGCACCTTCGGAGCAAGCTCTTCCTTTGAGACTCCGCATGGGACGGCAGTCGGGGTAGCGTGTCCCATTGCTCGTGCTGCGATCCGTGCTGCTGGCCGCGCGGTCGTAGACTTCGCCCATGTCGTGGTTCCATCGGCATGACGAGACGCTCAACGAACGGCTTCTACGTGACGCGGACATCGGGGGAGACGAAGCCCCGAGCGCGGCCGTTCTTGGCGACGGGCCGAGCGCTGTCGCGCCGTCCGACAGCGATGCAGAGGTGCCAGAACCGCTTTTTCTCGCGTCTCGCGGCTTGGGGCGGTTCGCCCGCTGGAGCCCACCCAAGAACGACATCTTCGTGACGGTGACCGCGCCAGATCTGGCAACCGACGGCCAGACATTCACCACCCTGCCAGACGGTACGTTGCTCGTGGACGAGTCATGCGACGCAGACCTCTCCCCGCTCGCGAACGCGGTCGAAAAACACCTCAACCCGCCTTACACTGCGACGGCTGAACGGAGAGCAGGAGGGGTTTTCTACATCTGGGCCAGCCCGATAAAGGTCGCACGCTTCGAAGCGGACGGCGACGACCTCGAACTCACCTCCGTGGACGGCGCCCGCAGCTACTCAAGAGACGGGGAGACAGTCGAAGCATCGCTCGCACCTGATGCGCTAGCCGAACTCGGTTCGGCACGCGCACGCGATTACGTAGCACACGCGACCCGGATCGACGGGGACTTCTGGAACACCACGGTCGACCCGCTCTAGTCACCAACACTTGTTTTGCCTCCCGACGTGTACGTGTATGGGCTGTGCGATGACGCTGTCGCTCAGGTCAGCAGCGAACGCCGTTACGCTTGCCGGGATGTGCAGACGGGTACTGAGGTACTCGTGTCTGTCTAGCGGAAGGGAAGGACATGTCGAAGATCAGCCCGTGTCTCTGGTTCGACGGTCAGGCCGAGGAAGCGGCGAATTTCTACGTCTCGCTTCTCCCTGATTCTCGGGTCGACCAAGTCGTGCGCTCAGCTGCCGACACGCCGAGTGGCCCCAAGGGATCGGTACTGCTGGTCAGGTTTACCCTCGCCGGGCAAGAATTCACAGGGCTCAATGGCGGCCCGCAGTTCAAGTTCAACGAATCTGTCTCATTCGTCGTCGATTGCGCGGATCAGGATGAGGTTGATCGCCTCTGGGAGGGACTCACGGCAGACGACTCGGCCGAGCAGTGCGGTTGGCTCAAAGATCGCTTCGGGCTTTCATGGCAGATCATCCCGAGCGCGCTACCTCGACTGCTCTCCGATCCGGACCCCGACAAGGCAAACCGCGTGATGACCGCAATGCTTCGTATGAAGAAAATCGACATCGCCGAGCTCGAGCGTGCACACGCCGGAATGTGAACGGCAGCGGCAGTTCTCGCTAACACGCTCGCGTTCGGTAGCTCGCCGAGAATTTCGGGGGGCAGAAGACGGCTTCGTGAGCGGCACCGGGGCCTACGCGGCGATTGGCGGCTCGTTCAATCTGACCGCCAGGTTCGCGGCCATGCTGCCGAAGGCCAAGACGGGCGCGTGCAACGAGAGCAACAGCGCGAACCCGCTCGATCAGCACGGCGTCGTCACAGGCCCGGGTACGGTCAAATTCAGCTCGCGGGGTTCGCGATCAGCGCGCCGGGGGACTCGACGGCGGCTCGGGTTCCCCAGCACTCCGATCACGTCGCCCTGGATGGCTCGTTTCATAGAATCTCGGCGTGGGGATTCGTCGCATCGTTGTCGCGATCGCGGTCAACGCGCTTGCGCTCTGGATCTCCGACCGAATCTTCACGGGCGTGAGACTGCACGGATGGGAGGCCTATGTGATCGGTGCCGCCGCGCTTGGGTTCGCCAACGCTGTCCTGCGGCCACTGCTGACGATCCTGACGCTGCCTCTCGTGATCGTCACGCTCGGCCTCTTCTATCTGCTGATCAACATCGGCATGGTGGCTTTCGCAGCGTGGGTCGCGCCCGACTTTGCGGTGCGCGGCTTTTGGGATTATCTCGGCACGGTTGTAATTGTCTGGCTTGTCAACTGGTCAGTCCGCTCGCTCCTCGATGACCGTGGGAAGCGCCCCAGTCTCACCGTTTGAGCTCGTCGTGGTGAGGTCCTTACGAGCAAGCACCCGTAGCGTCACAAGGTCTGTCCTAGCGGAGCATGGGCAGGAGCCAGCCCGGATCGCAAGGTGCGCTCTTGCAGGCGACCCGTGGACAGCGTTTTCGTTCGGAGCCGAGAGCTAAAGACACCCCCGGACGCTCTTGAGCGATCGCTCGACGCCGGCGTCGCGGGCATCGAGGCGATAAAACCGGATGGCCGTGTCGCGCGTACCGTTCCGGGAATGGAGTTCGCCCTCAAACGCGGCCGGACTGCCTCACCCCCAGGGTCGGGTCTGCGTCGGGGACGAGTGAGTTCCGGGGTCAGCGACGGCGAGTTGCTCGTAGCGATCGCGGGCGGCGACCGACAGGCTTTCGAGGAGCTCCACCACCGCTATGCCCGCGCCGTATTGGGGGTCGCCCTGACTCGGATTGGCGACCGCGGCCGCGCCGAGGACGCCACCCAGGAGACCTTCGCCTCCATCTGGCGGGCGGCGGCGACCTACCGGCCCGAACTCGGCGCCGGTGCGCCCTGGGTCTACGCGGTCGCTCGGAACACGATCACGAGCCGCGGGCGGAAGCGGCTCGAGTTGCCGATCGAGCCCTGGGATGAGGCGAGCAACGAGCCGGGCCCCGACGACCAGGCCGAGCAATCGTGGCGTTCGTTCTGTGTCCATCGTGCGCTCCAGTCGCTCCCGGAGCGTCAACGCCGCTTGATTGAGCTCGCCTACTGGGGTGAACTCTCCCAGAGTGAGATCGCGTCTGAGCTCGAATTGCCCTCTCGGTACGGTCAAGACACGCACCCGCGCCGCCCTCTCTCAGCTTGCGGTCACGCTCGAGGAGGACATGAGGTGACCCCGGATTTCGACGATCTCGGCGGTGGGGAGGTCGCGGGCGATGAGCGCGAGCGGCTGCGGCGGGTCCACGACCTGCTTCTCGCAGCCAGCCCGCCGCCGCCCCTGAGCGCGCGCCTCGCACGTGCGCCACGGATACGCGCGCCGATTCCACATCCGAGGATTGTGGTCGCGCTCAGCGTTGCCGCTGCAGCAGCGATCGTGATCGGGCTTTCCGTCGGTTACACGATTGGACGCGGGACAGCGTTCACGACCGCCTACGCGCGTTCGATGCACGGTGTCGGTCGGGCGACGCAAGCATCGGCCCTGATCGACGTCGGTAGAGCAGACGCATCAGGCAATCGACCGCTCGAGGTGACGGTGCACGCGTTGCCGCCGCTACCCGCCGGCGGCTGGTATGACCTCTACCTCACCAGGAGAGGAAGGCCCGTTCTGCTTTGCGGGACATTCGAGACCGGGAGTTCGGGGAGCGCACGTATCAGCATGAACATCCCGGGCAAGCTAGCGGGGTACGGTGGCTGGATCGTGACCACGCGCCAACGGGGCCGGACGCCGCGTGTCCTCTTGAGCACATAACGAGGTCGAAGCATTCCTCACGGCAAGGCGCCGATTTATCTTGACCGCTGGCGAACCCCGCGGTGAGCACGGATGGAGTACGAGCACACTGTGTGATCGTCAGCTTGGAGCACGGTGCGCAAGGACGAGCCCGACGGCTCTGCGGCCCTCGTCCTTCGAAAATGGCGCGAGGTCCCGCGCCCCGCGCTCGCCCGACAAGCCACGGGGGCAGCTCCGACGACTCCCGCCCGCCCGTATCGAGTCGCGCGGGGGACGTGCATCGGTCATTACGGTTTCAATCTGGTGTCTCGCTGGCAAGCACGGAAGTGCCGGCCGTTGGTGCCGTAGGCTCGCTGGCATGACCGGCCCTTCCAGCCCGCCCGAGGTCTCGCTCGCGACCGTCGCGCGCGAATGGGGACGGATCGGCTGCATCGGTTTCGGTGGACCGCCAACGCACATCGCCCTCCTGCGGGAGCTTTGCGTACGCAAACGCGGCTGGCTGAGCGAGACGGACTTCGAAGATGCGATCGCGGCCTGCAACCTGCTCCCGGGACCGGCTTCGACCCAGCTGGCGATCTACTGCGCCTCGCGGCTCCGTGGCCGCATTGGCTCGATCGTCGGCGGAGTTGCGTTCATCGTGCCGGGGTTGATCGTGATCATCTGTCTCGCAGCCCTGTTCCTTGAGGCGACGCCGCCTGACTGGGTACGAGGTGCCGGTGCGGGTGCCGGTGCAGCGGTGGCCGCGGTGGCGGTGCGGGCCGGATGGGCTCTCGTTCCCGGAAGCTGGAGGCGGCTCACGAGCACCGCGCCACGTCTGCGCTGGATCGCTTACGTGCTTGCCGGCGCGATCGCGGCGGCGACGCTCGGGCCCTGGCTGGTGGTTGTGTTGCTCGGCTGCGGTGCGATCGAGCTCGTGCTGGAGCACAACATCTTCGCGGGGCGCATCGGGCTTGCGGCACCGCTGCCGCTGCTCGTGATCGCGACCGCCGCGAGCGGCGGCCTGGGCGCACTCGTATGGGTGGCTTTCAAGGTGGGCGCCCTCTCCTTCGGAGGTGGCTTCGTGATCATTCCGCTGATGCAGGCCGACGCGGTCGGTCACTACCACTGGATGACGGGCGGCCAGTTTCTCAATGCCGTCGCGCTCGGTCAGATCACGCCCGGTCCCGTCGTGCAAACAGTCGCGGTCGTCGGCTATGCCGCGGCGGGGGTGGGTGGGGCGCTCCTAGCTTCGCTCGTTGCCTTCACGCCCTCGTTCCTCTTTATCGCCCTCGGTGGACGCCGCTTCGATCGGATCCGCTCCGATGCGCGCGCGCGGAGTGTGCTCGAAGGCGCCGGCCCGGCGGCGATCGGGGCGATCGTCGGCTCGGCCATTCCTCTGACACGTGCACTCCAGCTCGACTGGCAGTACGCCGTGCTCGGCGGGGCCGCGCTCATGCTGCTCCTGCTGCGGCGAGAGATCGTCGTCACGCTGCTGCTCGCCGGTGCCGTTGGTGTCATTCTGGCACTCGCCGGCGCGCCTCTTCCGCACTGACGCGCTCCGCCGCTCACGCCACCCGGCGCCGGTCCGCCCGGATCACTAGGCTCCTCGACCAACCGATGTCGAACAGCATCATCGTGCTCGGAGAAATCATCGCCGACATCGCGCCCGGCGTCGGCGCGCAAGCAGGTGGCGCCCTCGAGCTCACGGCGCACGCGGGCGGAAGCCCCGCTAACGTCGCGGTCGGTCTCGCCCGACTCGGGCAGCCCGCGAGGTTTGCGGGCCGGCTCTCCCGTAGTGGGCTCGGGCCGTTCCTTCGCGCTCATCTCGAGCAGAGCGGCGTTGATCTCCGGCTCAGCGTCGACGCTTCGGAGCCGCCGACGCTCGCGATCGTCAACTTCGCGGCAGACGGTTCGGCGACCTACGCCTTCTATGTGGAGGGAACCGCCGACTGGCACTGGACGCCGCGCGAGCTCCCGGTGAATGCCGAGCGGGCTGCGATCCACACCGGCTCGTTGGCCTGCGCGGTCGAGCCGGGCGCTGCTGTCGTCGCGGCCTGGGTAAGCGCGCAGCATGTCCGCGGCGACGTCTTCGTCTCACTCGACCCGAACGTGCGCCCGCAGCTCATGCTCGGACAGCCCGGATATCGAGCGCGGCTCGAAGCGCTGATCGGCTGCGCCAACCTCGTGAAGGTGAGCGAGGACGATCTGCGCGCGCTCGAACCCGAGGCCGAGCCGCTCGTGACAGCCGCGAGCTGGGTCGAGCGCGGACCCGAGCTCGTTGTCGTGACACATGGCGCGGGCGGCGCGACGGCGGTCGGGCCCGGCGCGGCGCCTCTTCACGTCCCAGCGCGCAGGGTCGAAACGGTTGACACGATCGGCGCCGGTGACGCGTTCACCGCGGGCCTGCTGACCTTTCTCGCGGAGTGTGGTGCGCTCCGCGTCGGTGGCTGTGCGGCGCTCGAGCTGCAGGAGGTCGCTGCTGCGCTTGTCTTCGCCTCCGACGTCGCGGCGGCGACCTGCGCCCGTGCGGGCGCCGATCCGCCGTGGCGCGTGGAACTGCCCGGCGCCTTCGTTTCCGGGTCGAACGATTGGCGCCGCACGTGAAGAGAACCTCGTAACCGTCTTCATCTCACACACCCTTCCACCCGTGTTCGCCCTGACCGATCGAATCATCGTCCTGCGGCTCGCGCACAGCGTTCGTGACACGCCGACCTGGGAGTTCGACGCCGAGACGTTGCTCGGGACGACCACCGGACTGATCGGCGCCACCCTGTAGACCCGGGAGGGCTAGCGCCGCCCCATCGAGCGCCGCTGCGTGTCAGCCCCCGGCCGCAGCACCGGCGCCCGCGCTCGGGGCGGTGCGGCGCAGCACCACCATCGAAGAGCTGGTGAAACCGTGCCGGGCGTAGAAGCGGAGTGCTGCCTGATTGCAAGGGTCGGCGAGGAGGGTGACGCGCAACCCGCCCTGCTTCTCGGCGAAGCGAAGTGCATGGTCGAGCAGCATGCCGCCAGCGCCGCTGTTGCGTTCGGCCGCGGTCACGATCATGTCCTCGAGGACGTAGCACCGGCCGCCGAGCGCTGTGCTCACCTGCGCGAGCAGGCTGACCATGCCGATCACCTCGCCTGAGCGGCGAGCGACGAAGACCACGCTTGCGCCGGGCTCCTCGAGGAGCTGTCGGAGCCCGGCCTCCTGGCGCGACGGGTCGACCTCGAACTCGGGCTCGAGCTCGAACAGCTCTTCGAGCAGTCTGGTCAGGAACGGGAGATCCGCGAGCTGGGCAGGTCCGATCTCGACGTCCACCCCACCAGCCTAGGTCGTCATGAGGATTTCGGTGCCGGTTCGATGGCCCGCCCCGTCGCTCGCGCGCCAGATGCCGCTTGCTGGAGCGGGTGCCGGTGCTACTGCTTCTTGAGGCGCGCGAGGTGGGTTTGACTTGCGACGCGCGATCCCGCCAGGACGCGCGGAGCACCTGGGGTACCGAGAACCACGGCTGCGATCCACGCACGCCACCACAACGGTGCGATCGCGACCGATTCGAGCAAGTCGGCGCGTCCGGCGGCGGCGGCTCCCCCGGAGATACGGCCAGCGCCGCGCGAGCGCAGCCGGCGCGAGAGGCGACGTCTCGAGCGCTCGAGGCCGACGCGGACCAGCAGTCGCGTCCGTAGGTCGGCGTTGCGGTGGTCGGCTACCAGCTTCTTGTACGCGCGCACCGACGCCCGACCGTGGTGGACGAGGTCGGCGCTGATCGAGTTGTCGCGCACCCGGTACCTGGCGAGCGGTTCGGTGATCTGGCACAGCTCAGTGCCCGCGGCAGCCAAGCGGAGCCACAGTTCCAGATCCTCTGCCGGAGGCATCGTCTCGTCGAAACCACCATGCTTCTGGAGGAGCGATCTCGAGACCATGACGGTGTTGGGACCCCAGATGGGGTTGCGGATCAAGCTCGCGAGCGGGCTCTTGCCCGCCGCCACGGTGGCCGTCTTCCAGGGACCCTCGTTCTGCTCGGGATTGTCGTCGCGGAAGGTGTATTCGGCGGCGTAAACAAGATTGTTCTCGGTGAGCAGCGGTACCTGCCGCTCGAGTTTTGTCGGGAGCCAGAGGTCATCGGCATCGAGGAAGGCGATTGCCCAGCCCCGCGCCTCCGCGATCGCCGCATTGCGCGCTGCAGCAGGTCCTGCATTGGCCTGGCGCATGAGCCTGACCCGTGCGTCGCGCGCAGCGTAGCCAGCGACGATTTCCGGGCTGCCGTCGGAGGAGCCGTCGTCTACCACGATTACCTCGAAGTCCGGAAACGTCTGCGCGATGATCGAATCGAGCGCTTCGGCGACATAACGCTCGTCATTGAAGAGCGGCATCACCACGGTCACAACCGGAGTCGAGGGCGGAACATCCCCGCCCACCGGCGCCGATTCCGTGTCCTTGGCGGAGGTCAGATGCCGAACGGGCATGGGCTCAGTGTAAGGCAGTTTCGCGTAAACGGAATCCCCGGGATTCGCACGGTCCTCGAGTCGCGCCGACGTGCAGCACCGCGTCGGACGCTGTCCGATCGCGCAGGTCGCGACGTTTCAAGCGCCCGCCCGCAAACGGCAACGCACGGCTGGGGCGACTCACCACGGTCCCCTCAAGCTCTTCAGCCCCGTGTCTGGGACAATACGCCGACGACAACCGCGCGTCGATGTTTTGAGGATGTCGTACCAAAGCAGCATCGAGGCAGGGAGGATCAGATGAGCTCGACTCGTGACTGGGACGCACGGACATACCACCGCGTTTCCGCGCCGCATCAGGACTGGGCGGAGGCGCTCTTCGCGCGCCTCGCTCTCCGTGGCGACGAGACGGTGCTCGATGCTGGTTGCGGGTCCGGCCGGGTGACGCTCAAGCTGCTCGAGCTTCTTCCGCGCGGTCGCGTGATCGCAGTCGACGGCGCGCCCACGATGGTCGCCGAAGCGGCGACGCTACTCGGAGACCGAGCCACCGTCCTGCAATCCGATTTGCTTCTCCTCGAACTCGACGAGCAGGTGGATGCGGTGTTCTCGAGCGCCGTCTTCCACTGGATCACGGATCACGATGCGCTGTTTGAGCGGCTCTTCGCCGTGCTCAAACCTGGCGGCCGGCTTGTCGCGCAGTGTGGGGGAGCGGGCAATATCGCGGTCTTCCGGCGCACCTCCGACGAGGTCGCTCGTCGCGAGCCGTACGCAGCCTACTTCGAGGGCTGGCAGGGCCCCTGGTCGTATGCAACCGCCGAGGGCGCCGCCGCGTGTCTCGCGCGGGCGGGCTTTGTCGAGGTGCGTACCTGGCTTCAACCCTGGGACGTGACGCCGCCCGAACCCGAACAGTTCCTGCGCGCTGTCTGCCTCCACCCGCACGTCGAGCGCCTGCCGCCCGAACTGCAGGACGCCTACATCCGGGACGTCGTTGCCGCGGCAGGAGATCCGCTCGTGCTCGACTACGTTCGTCTGAACATCGACGCGACTCGGCCGTCGGAAGGCTGACGACCCCGCTGGGTGCGTCTAGGGACGACCCGGATCGGCCGTGCTTCGCCGCGCAGGGCGCCGCGGCGAGGGTTGTGCGTCGTGATCATCGGTCGTGCCGAGGATTCGTGTCACGGCTGCAGCGCGGTAGTCGAACACGCGCTCGAGCTCGCGCGCGACGAGGAGACGCTGGGCGATGTCGCCGAGCCGCCCGAGGGGGAGTTCGTAGACGACCCGGTCATGGATGCGCGTGCTCCCGACGAGGGGCTCGAAGCGGTGCGTGTGCTCCCAGCGGCGGTATGGACCCCGCACCTGGGTATCGACGAAACACACGCCCGGATCCCAGCGGGCGATTTGCGTTCGCCACCGCAGCGGCAATCCGTGCAGCCTCAGGCGGTAGTCGATCATCGTCCCGGTCTTCATCGAGATCGGGCGGGGGGTCAGGATCGCGAAGCGAAGCCAGGGCGGCGTGAGCGCCTCAAGGTTGTACGCGTCGGCGAAGAACGCAAACGTGTCATCGAGCGAGCGCGGCACCGACTGCGTACGCTCGAGGGTGTGGACGACACCCGTCAGCGCGAGCCGTACTCGTCCCCCGCGGCTGGTCCTCGAGGGCGAAGTGGAGGACATCGTTACCTCACCGTACCGACCTTGATTTGATTCGCGCAGGCGAGGGAGAGAGGAGACCGTTCGAAGCGGGCGTCCGTCCCGCTAAGGTTCGCGCCCGTGGATAGGTCCCGGCCGAACCCGTCGTCGGAGCCTGCCCGTGGCGGGCGGCTCGAGTCGTGCCAGGGCCGCGTGTGAGCACTGCTCCTGTTGAGGAGAGCTGGTTCGACCTCCCGGCTGCGGTGACCGATCCGTTCGAGGCCTACCTCAACGGGGTTGCGCAAACGGCCGGCGCCGACTACGAACAAGTCGGACGCTCACTGCTCTTTCGGCGCCCTCCCGCGCCCGAGGTGAAGATGAGCAGATTTCAGGTCGCACTCGCGGCGCTCGGGATCGCAGGCACATACAACAAGCACGATTCGCTCGATGTGATCTACGAGCGAGACGGCCGACGCGTCGTTGCCTCGGGGCTGTCGCCCCGAGCGCAACCCGGCGGCTGACAGCCTCGTCCGGCACCGCACGGCATTGCGTCTGCGCACCCGCGGGTCGCCTGATCGACCACTGCTAGCGTCAACTCCATGCGCCGTTTGTTCCTCGTTGTTGGTGCATTGGTGTTCGTCGACACGATGCTGTTCTCGGCGCTGGCGCCGCTGCTCCCCCACCTTGCGCATGAATTCGGGCTCTCGAAGACGCGAGCCGGAGTCCTCGTCGCCGCGTACGCGGCAGGTGCGCTTCTCGGCGGTCTGCCCGGCGGGGTGGCTGCTGCCGGTGCCGGACCGCGTCGCACCGTGCTTGCCGGCCTTGCCGCGATGGGCCTCTCGAGCCTCGGCTTTGCTTTCGCGACCGGGTTCTGGGAACTCTTCGCGGCACGCCTCTTGCAGGGGATCGGGAGTGCGTGCACCTGGTCCGGGGCGTTTGCCTGGCTGCTCGCGGCGACCGCGCGCGAGCGCCGCGGCGAGGTGCTCGGAGGCGCGCTCGGGGCCGCGGTCTTCGGCGCGCTCTTCGGCCCGGTCGTCGGGGTCGGCGCTGCGCTTGCCGGCCGCGGCGTGATCTTCGGAGGGCTTGCCGCAGTCGCGCTGTTGCTCGCCGCTGTGACCCTCTCGGTCAGCTCTCCCGTCTCGGAACGGGCCGCGTGGCGGCCGCTTGCTGTTGCGTTCCGGAACGGGCGCTTCCTCGGCGGACTCGGACTGATGAGCCTCGCCGCGCTCCTCCTCGGAGTCGTTTCCGTGCTTGCGCCGCTCCATCTCGCCGCCGCCGGTTGGGGTGCGGTGGCGATTGGCGCGACGTGGCTCTGCGGCGCTGCGCTCGAGGCGGTGCAGGCGCCGCTCGTGGGCCGCCTGAGCGACCGGCGCGGGCGTCGTGAGCCCGTCGTGGTTGCGCTGTCGATCGGTCTCGTCGTGTCGCTCGGACTCGCGCTGGGCGGGCGCCCGCTTCTGTACGTGCCGCTCGTGGTTGTCGCCTCGATGGCCTACGGAGCACTCTTCACCCCTGCGTTCGCGTTGATCGCAGACGGCGCCGATGCAGCCGAGCTCGCACAAGGGCTCGCCTTTGGGCTGATGAACGCGGCCTGGGCGGTAGGTGCGCTTGTCGGCCCTGCGGCGGCGGGTGCGGTCGCGAGTGCAACGGGAGATTGGGTTCCCTTTGCAGCGGGCGCGGCGGCGTGCGGGGCTGCGCTCGTCGTCCTGCGGGCGACGCCCATGAACGCACAGCCAGCCTCACTGCTGCGCTAGGACTTTGCCGCGACGGGCACGATGTCGTCGGCGAGATCCGGGCGATTCGAGTGACGGCCGATGAGCTGGTGTCAACAATCAGTACAGCGCGTGGATCTCCCGGAGGCTCGTAAGCTGCCGGTCGCTCGTCCAAAAGGACGATTGCAAAATATGTTAAGGCCCGGATACCATGGCGCTACTTGTCACGAGCAGGACGGGAAGGGCCACCACGAGCGCCACGCGGAAGGTTCGTTCTGCTGGTGCGCGCTTGCGATGCTCGAGGGGCCAACGTGGAGTGCTTCCAGCGGGTCGCCTCCGGGTGCAACCATTGGGAAGGATGACGTGGACAGACTGAACGAGGACGATCCCGTGCTCGTTACGCTGCCTGCAAATGCACCGAACCTTCCGCGCGTTCCGCTCGAGTGTCACGTCCTCGCGGTTGCCGGCAAGACTGTTGCACTCGAATCGTTCGACAAGGCGATCACGCTGCGGCTGCCGGACGTAATTAACGATGTCTACATCACCTTCCGCAGTGGCGACGCGCTCGTCGGACTGAAGGGCAGCTTGCTCGTTCAGAGCACGCCTGGCGATCTGCGCTTCGTTTGCTATGAGAACGAGGGGCGCCGACGTGCACGCCCGACGCGGGCGGATGTCACGGTTCCGCTGACGATTCGCGCGACGGCGTCCGACGTCGCGGTCGAAGGGCTGACGGTCAACATGAGCCTTGGTGGCCTGCTCGCAGAATGCGAGCTCGAGATTGCCCCGGGCGAGAAGGTGGAGATCGGCCTACGCCCACCCGGGCGGGAAGCGTCGATCACGATCGAGGGCATGGTCGTCGGAGGCGAGGTCAAACGTGCGGGACAGGGACTGATCGCGATCGAGTTCGATCCCGATTCGGCGAAGCGTCACAGCGTCGACATCGGACGACTCGTGATCGAGGAGCGACGCGCACGGCGCACGCGCACCTTCGGACAGGAGAGCGTCCAGGACGTCCTCGATTTTTGACGCTCTTCACCGGGCGTCGATCCGGTCGCGCACGGCAGGCGCTCAGTGGCCGTAGTTGCACACCTTCATGCCGAATACACCGACGAGCGTGTCGGTCGCAATGAGATCCTTGTTCGCCAGCGTCGTGTTGCCCTGCTCGAGCGCGACGATCATCTCTGCGGCCTCGGCGAGCGCCTGATTCATCGTCGCCGCCTGCGCGTCGGGCGGCGGTAGCTTCGAAATCGCCCCGATCTCGCGCCGCGCGATCGAGGTGAAGAGTTTCAGATTGGAGGCATGGCTCGCCCTCGCAAGCGCGGGTGCGTAGGCCTTACAGATCGCATCGGCGCGGCGGATGTACACCGCCTTCGCGAGTGTTCCGGCCGGTGTCACTGCCGGCGCTGCCGACGTTGCCGTGTGAGATCCCGTTCCGGGCGCTGCGGCCGGGGTCGGGTTCGCAGTTGTCGACACCTGCGTCGTGGTCGAGACGACCGAGGAGGCCTGCGGCGGCTTGGTCGTCCCGTCGGTTGTGAACTCGACCACGAGCGCGACGAAGACGCTGATGATGAAGAGGCCTGCGATGACGCGTGAGAGCTCTGCGCGCGAGAAGAGCCAACGCGAGCCGCGACCGGTAGGTGGGCGGTCCGGCGGGAGCGCGCGAGGCGGCGTGCCGTTTGGCCCGGGTTCCTGTTCCGCCACTGCCGAGCTCCCTTCTCGCTGAACGAAGAAGTGAGTTTAGACAGGTCGTCGCACACGCGCTCCCGACCCACGCGTCGCTACAGCGGGCGTTGTGAGGCGTACGGCGGGAACGGGGCCATGTCGTTGACGAAACCGGGGCGCGCCTCGATCCGGTCGAGCCACTGGGCGACCCGCGCATGAATGCGGGGATCCGCCTCCGCCTCCGCTGCACAGTGGACGTAGCCGTACAGTGCAATATCGGCGACGGTAAAGGAGCGGCCCGTGATGAACGGCCGGCCGTCCCCGAGCGCACGCTCGAGCGTTTCGAGCGCCTCGGCGCCCCGGTCGCGGCGGTGACGGTACTGCACCGGTTGGCTTTCGTCCCGACCTGCGAGTTTCATGAAGCGCGCCACCGCGAGTTCGGCCTCGATCCGGTTCTGCTCGAAGAACATCCACTGGTGGACGTGTGCCCGCGCCACGGGCTCCTCGGGAAGTAGATGCGTGCCCTCGGCGAGATAGAGCAGGATCGCGTTCGACTCGCTGATCGTCTCGCCCGAGTCGAGCTCGAGCACCGGGATCCGTCCGTCAGGGTTCCGTGCGAAGTGTGTGGGCGTTCGCGTCTCGCCGAGAAACAGGTCGATCGAGATTGATTCGTACGGCAGCTCGAGCTCGCGGAGCACAAGCCTGCACTTGAGGCAGTTCCCGGAAGTGGGATGCTCGTAGAGGATCATCGGCGAGTAGCACTTTAGGCACGAACGTGATGAGAGCCGGCCGCTGCTGTTCATCACTCCGGTTTGCAGGCTTTTCCTGGAGCAACAGAATCGTTGCGCTTTCGTGACGAGGCGGGTTCGGGGCTGCGGCAGGGCTCCGCGACGCGCAACACTGTGCTCATGGCGACGAAGCTTCCACCTCTGCTGTGTGAGCTTCACTCGCATACGAGTTGGAGCGATGGCAGCCTCACCCCTCGTGAGCTCGTCGATCTCTACGGCCGCGCCGGTTTTGACGTGCTCGCGATAACCGACCACACGACCGTGTCGGGCTGTGTCGGCGAGCGCGAGTTCGGCGCGTATCTGGGCGAGCTCGAGCTCGAGGCGGAGCGCGCGCGAAAACTCTACGGCCTCTTGGTGATCCCCGGACTCGAGCTGACTGTTGACGACCCCGACCCGACCCGTGCCGGCCACGCGCTGGCACTCGGGCTGCGGCGCTTCGTTGGCGTCTCCGATGGGCTCGAACCAGCGTTGCGCGCTGCACGCGCGCAAGGGGCGGCGCTTGTCGCCGCCCACCCGTATGCGCTCCCGGACGCGCTCGAGGCGACGCGGCACACCGCCGCGTTCTCGAGTGACCCGGCCCGGTATGCGCCGCTTGTCGACCGCTTCGAGCTCTTCAACCGGGACACGTTGTTTCCCTGGGTCGCCGAGGCAGGCCTCCCCGCCGTCGCCTCGGGCGATTTCCACGATCGCCAGCACCTCGAGACCTGGAAGACGCTGCTGCCGTGTGCCAAGGACGAGCAGGCGGTAGTCGAGTATCTCCGTTCTCCGCGGCCCGCGTTTCTCGTTCGCCTCGAGGATGCGTGTTCCAAGCTCTCGAGGGCGGCCTAGGGCTTCCGGATGATGGCGCCCGGCCTCAGCGCGTTGCGCAGGCGGTCGGGCCGAGGCGTGCAGGTCCTGCCCCGGGCGCGACGCCCCCGGCGATCTGCGCTCGCGTCGTGACCACCGCTCCGCGTCCGCAGGCGTGGGGGGAGTGGTACCGGTTCGCCCACGACGAGCTCGGGTTTCGCGGGCCCGAATGCGTCGAATACGCGAATCTGCGCTATGTCGAGGACCAGAACCGCGCGTCACTGCGCGGCGGAACCTCGCAAGCGCCGCGCCCGTTCCCGCGTCGACGGCCTCGCATCACACCTCGCTGACGGGGAGTGCGACGGCTCGTCAAACATCCGTCGGAACGGTTGCGTACACTTTCGGCCGATGGCGCTCTGGGAGATCATCTTCATGCTGGTCGTGCTCAAGGTTCCGCTCGCCTATGTCGGCTCGGTGATGTGGTGGGCGGTCAAGGCTGAACCCGAGGCCGGCAGCGAAGGCGGCACCGAAGGGATGAACTGGACACCTTGGCGGCAGCGTCCGCCTGCGCCCGCGCGTCCCGGTCGTCAGTCCGCCCGCGGTGCCCAGGCGCGCGCCGGCTCACGTGCGGCGCGTCGTTCGCAGCGAAGGCGGCAGGTCGCGTGACCGATAGCCGCCGTACCGATATGCAGTCGCTCGTTCTCGTCTCGCTGGGGCTCCTGCTCGGCCTTATCCAGCTTGGTTACCGTCCTTTCCTGCTCGGGCCGGTCGGCCTGCTCGTGCTCGGGGCGGGGTCGCTCTCGAGCAACAAGTACCGCCGCCTCGGAGTCGCTGGCGCGCTCATCGTGAGCCTGTGCTTCGTGATCGGGGCCGCGATCGCCGTTTGGTACTCGCGCCCGCTGTACTAGCGCTAGCGAAGGGCCAGCTCAGGGTTTTTCGCCGCGGCTGTGCGGGCTGTCAGCTCGTCACGGCAGGAACCCGCGTACTGGTACAAAACTAAGAACGTGATGCACGACGTCGATGCCGTCAACTCCGGCTACGCGCGTCTGCTCCTCGACGAGTATCTGGACGATCCCGAGTCCGTCCCGGCCGAGTGGCGGGCGCTGTTCGAGGACGGCCGCGCGCTTCCAGGGCTGCCCGGCCTCGACCGTCTGCTCGCGCGCGTTTCCCCGAGCCTCGAACGTCCCGGCAACGGCCACGCGCGCGCCGTCGAACCTGCAACTTCGCCGAGCGCAACGAACGGGCATGAGTCCCTGCCCGCCGAGAGCCCGGCGCCAGCCGTCGCTGGTGAGCCTGACCTCGAGTTGCTCGGCGGCGTGGCCGCCGGGATGGCGCTCGTCAAGGCCTTCCGCATGCACGGTCACCTCGCGGCCGAGCTCGACCCGCTCGGATCCGCGCCGGTCGGCGACCCGGCTCTCGACCCACTCCGCCTCCAACCGCCGCTCACACCCGAGTTGCAGGCGCGGGTGCCGGCCTCGGTCCTGCGCGTACACGTCGGAGGAGAGACCCTCGCCGACGCGCTTCCTCGCCTCCAGGAGACCTACTGCGGCGCGATGGCCTACGAGATCGAGCACATCTCGGACCACTTCCAGCGCGTCTGGCTACGCAAGGCGATCGAGTCCTGGCGCTACCGCGCTTCACTCGCGCCCGAGCAGCAGCGCGCGCTCTTCGCGCGGCTGTGCGAGGTCGAGGGGATGGAGCGGTACCTCCGACGCGCCTTCATCGGTCAGAAGCAGTTTTCGCTCGAAGGCCTCGATGTGCTCATTCCGATGCTGGATGCGTCGCTCGAGCTTGCACGTGCCGCCGGGGCGCAGGAGGTCGTGATCGGCATGGCTCACCGCGGGCGGCTCAACGTGCTCGCGCACACCGTGGGCATGCCCTACGAACAGATCCTCCGCGAGTTCGAAGGCGAACGGGCCCTGGACGTGGTCGCTGCAGACCTCGAGGGCGGCACCGGTGACGTCAAGTACCACCTCGGCGCGCACGGCCTGCGCACGACGCCGACGGGCGAGATCTCTGTGACGCTCGCCGCGAATCCGAGTCATCTCGAGGCGGTCGATCCCGTTGTCGAGGGCATGACGCGTGCTGCGCAGACAGACCGTGCCAGCGCCGACGGCACCCACGACCCCACGATCGCCATGCCGATCCTGCTTCACGGCGATGCCGCCTTCGCCGGGCAGGGCATCGTCGCCGAGACGCTCAACCTCTACGCGCTCGAGGGCTACTCCACGGGCGGCACGCTTCATCTGATCACGAACAATCAGGTTGGTTTCACGACCGATCCGGCCCAGGGACGCTCGACCCGGCACTCCTCGGACCTCGCCAAGGGCTACGACACCCCGATCATCCACGTCAACGCCGACGATCCCGAAGCGTCGCTTGCTGCCGTGCGTCTTGCGCTCGCCTACCGTGAGCGCTTCGGCCACGATGTCGTCATCGACCTCGTCGGCTACCGTCGTTTCGGCCATAACGAGCAGGACGAGCCTGCATACACCCAGCCGCTGATGGTCGCGCAGATCGCCACTCACGCAACGGTTCGGGAGCGCTACGGCGAGAAGCTCATCGCGGCGGGGGTGCTGACTGAAGACGAAGCTGCGGCCCGGGTCGCAGCCGTCGAGCAGCGGCTACGTGAGGCGCACGCGCGGCTGCGTGAGTCGTTCGGACACGAGATCCCCGCGAAATCCGCTGACGAACGCGTCCCGCTCGACGACGTGGCCACCGTCTTGACGGCTGTCAGCGCAAAGCGCCTGCGGCGACTGAGCAAACAGTTGCTACGTGTACGTGAGGGGTTCACCGTCAATCCCAAGCTGCTCTCGCAGCTCGATCGCCGACGCGCCGCGCTCGACGAGGGCGGCATCGACTGGGGTCACGCGGAGGCACTCGCGTTCGCCTCGCTCTTGCGCGAGGGCGTGCCCGTGCGTTTGACGGGACAGGACAGCGAGCGCGGCACCTTTTCCCACCGCCACCTCGTCCTCCACGATGCCGTCACCGGCGAAATCGAGATTCCCATGCAGGAGCTCGACCGGGCCTCCGCCTCTTTCGAGGTCTACAACTCGCCGCTCTCGGAGTACGCCTGCGTTGGCTTCGAGTACGGCTACTCGACTGCTGCGCCCGAGACACTCGTGCTCTGGGAGGCACAGTTCGGCGACTTCGCGAACGGCGCGCAGACGATTATCGACCAGTTCATCTCAAGTGGGCTCGCCAAGTGGCGCCAGACCTCGAGGCTCACCCTGCTCTTGCCGCACGGCTACGAGGGCAACGGGCCCGAGCACTCGAGCGCGAGGCTCGAGCGCTTCCTCCAGCTTGCCGCGCAGGAGAACCTCCGCATCGTCACGCCGAGCACCGCTGCGCAGCATTTCCATCTCCTGCGCCGTCAGGCGCTCGACCCGAGCGCCCGACCGCTCGTCGTGATGACCCCGAAGGGGCTGCTGCGGCACAAGGGTGCTGCCTCGAGTCTCGCTGACCTCAGCGAGGGGGCGTTCGCACCCGTGCTCGACGCGACGACCGCTGACAAGGCGGCAGTCCGGAGGCTCGTGCTCTGCGCCGGCAAGGTCTACTACGACATCACCGGGCACGAGCTCGCGGCCGAAGCGCACGGCGTCGCCGTTGCCCGCATTGAGCAGCTCTACCCGTTTCCCGCCGCCCCCGCTCGTGCCCTGGTCGCCTCGTACCCGGCACTGACCGAGATCGTGTGGGCGCAAGAGGAACCGCAGAATATGGGTGCCTGGCGGACGATCCGCCACCGACTCGAAGAGGCCGCGGGGGGCATCCCGGTGCGCTACGTCGGGCGTCCGTGGCGTGCGAGTACCGCCGAGGGCTATCCGACCGCGCACAGCGCGGGCCAGGACCTGATCGCCCGCGCCGCGCTCCAACTTTAGGCTCCTAGTCGCGCCGGCGCCGCCAGAGTGCCCAGGCCACCAACGTCGGTAGTCGACCTCTAAAACGCCGGATCAGCGCACGCCGCTGGCGTCTCGGAATCCGCCGCCAAGCACGGAGCCCGACCCTCGCAACCCCGAGCCAGCCTGCGAAGCGCCACTCTCGGCGGCTTCTCCGGTTCATGTTGTGGGTTTCTACGCATCGTTCGGGTTTGTAAACATCTCGTGAGCAGTTAGACTGCTGCGGCACGCGATTTCGCGATCGACCAGGAGGTACGTATGCCCGTTGAGACATCCTCGATCTTCGCAAACGTGATCCAGGAGCATCTCGAACTTCGGCGCCGCAACTCTGCGCTCGAGCACGAGATGCCCTTGCAGAAGTACATGCCAGACGACCCGTTCCAGAACCACCCACTCTTCAAGACCGAGGAGCAGGCGCGGGTCGAGGACACGATGGACGGCGTTCCTTCGATCGTTGACGAACCAACTTCGCTCGACTGGTCGATCGTCGAGGACACGTTTATCGAAGCGGCCGCGCCCGAGCGTGACGCAGCGTCAGACGAGGTTTCGGACGAAAACCTCTGGTCGCGCTCGCGCGATTTCGACTGGGGCGACTAACACACCGCCGTGCGCGCCCGGGTCGCTGCGCGACCCGGTGCGCGCCGCGATTCCCCCGCTCGTCGCTCCCCGCTAGCGGGATACCCTGGCGGGGATGCCTGAGCTGAAGACTGCTGAGCTTTACGCCCCGATGGGCGATCAGCCAGCTGCGATCGAGGCGATTGCGGCGGGGCTCGCCGGGGGTGAGCGCTACCAGACCCTTCTTGGCGCGACGGGTACCGGCAAGACGGCAACGATGGCCTGGATCATCGAGAAGATCGGCCGGCCGGCGCTCGTGATCGCCCACAACAAGACACTCGCGGCGCAGCTCTGCAACGAGTTTCGCGAGTTCTTCCCGACCAACTCGGTCGAGTACTTCGTCTCCTACTACGACTACTACCAGCCCGAGGCCTACGTGCCCCAGGCCGATCTCTACATCGAGAAGGACAGCTCCCGTAACGACGACATCGACCGGCTTCGCCACGCCGCGACCTCGAACCTGCTCTCCCGCCGCGACGTCGTGATCGTCGCCTCGGTCTCCTGCATCTACGGTCTCGGCTCTCCGGCAGAGTACGAGCAGCGTGTCGTCTTCCTCTCGACCGGGGAGGAGCACGACCGAGACCTCGTCCTGCGCAAGCTCGTCGACATTCAGTACGCGCGCAACGACACGGTGCTCGGACGGGGACGCTTTCGCGTTCGCGGCGACGTGCTCGAGTTGCAGCCCGCGTACTCCGAGACCGCTTACCGAATCTCGTTCTTCGGGGACGAGGTCGAGACGATCACCCACTTCGACCCGCTCACGGGCGAGGCCCTCTCGCGGCTCGACTCGATCACGATCTTTCCTGCCACGCAGTACGTGACCTCGAAGCCGACGGTCGAGCGCGCCGTCGTCGAACTGCGTGCCGAACTCGCCGAGCAGATCCGGAAGTTCGAGGCCGACGGCCGCATGCTCGAGGCGCACCGAATCCGCCAGCGCACCGAGTACGACCTCGAGATGATGCAAGAGCTCGGGTTCTGCAACGGGATCGAGAACTATTCGCGCATCCTCGACGGGCGCCCGCCCGGCTCGGCTCCCTTCACGTTGCTCGACTACTTTCCCTCCGACTTCGTCGTGTTCGTCGATGAGTCTCACCAGACTGTGCCCCAGATCGGCGGCATGTACGAGGGCGACCGCTCACGGAAGCAAACGCTCGTTGACTTTGGTTTCCGTCTCCCCTCGGCGCTCGACAACCGACCGCTGCGCTTCGACGAGTTCCTTGCGAAGGTGCCTCAGGCCGTGTTCGTTTCGGCGACGCCGGGCGCCTGGGAGCTGCGTCACTCGACCAGGGTGGCAGAGCAGCTCATCCGTCCGACGGGCATCGTCGACCCGGAGATCGAACTGCGGCCGACGCGCAACCAGATCGACGACCTACTGAACGAGATTCGGCGCCGAGAGGAGGTGGGGGAACGCACGCTCGTCACGACGCTGACGAAGAAGATGTCGGAGGATCTGACCGACTATCTGCTCGAGGCGGGGGTCCGTGCCCGCTATCTCCATTCCGAGATCGACACGCTCGAACGGATCCAGATCATTCGCGATCTTCGTCTGGGGGAGTACGACGTGCTCGTGGGCGTCAACCTGCTCCGGGAGGGACTTGACCTACCCGAGGTCTCGCTGGTCGCGATCCTCGACGCCGACAAGGAAGGTTTTCTCCGCGGTCAGACGGCGCTGATCCAGACGATCGGGCGTGCCGCGCGCAACATCCATGGCAAGGTCGTGATGTACGCCGACAAGCACACCGAGGCGATCAAGTTCGCGCTCGAGGAGACGGAGCGCCGGCGTACGAAGCAGCTCGCCCATAACGCCGAGCACGGCATCACTCCGACGACGATTCGCAAGGACGTCACCGACATCGGCGAGTTCCTGACCCTCGACGCTCCGCACGTACCAACCCGTACGCGCCGGGGGCGCAAGGTCGAGGGGCTCGACCGTGGCGAGCTCGAGAAGCTCGTGATCACCCTCGAAGAGGAGATGCTTGCAGCGGCCGAGGAGCTGCGCTTCGAGTATGCCGCGAAGCTGCGCGACGAGCTTCGCGAGCTGCGCCGCGAGCTGGCGGCCAGCGAGCAGACCACTGCCTGAAGCGCGGAGGTCGTCGAATCAGGTGGTCGTTGAACGAAGCTCGGTCGTTGAACGTGCTCAATCGTCCGGCACGGTGGTCGCCGGCTCGCTGACGTTCTCGGTCGCTGTTGCTCTCGGCGCTGAGTCTCCCGCGCGGACCTCGGCGAGCGTCGAGTCGCTGCGCGCGAATTGTCGTACGCCCGTGAGCGCGAAGGTCGGTTGCCGCCAGAGATACGTCGCCACGTCCAGCGTCTGGGTCTCGATCGTGTAGAGCAGGGCGCCGCAGGCTTCGTGGCTCCGTCGCGGGCGTGGGCGCCCGAGCCCTGGGGCGGTTGTCAGGACCACGCCCTCGCGACCGAGCTCGAACTCCGGCCCGGCGCAGGCCGAGACCTGGTGGATATGCCCGGCGACGATCAGCTCGGTGCCGGCCGCCTGGAGCTGGGCGAGCACCGTGGCGCGGCGGGTGAGAGGACGCTTCCGCGAGCGCCACGGGGCTCCGGTGAGTGGGTGATGGAGGGCCGCGACGCGGAACGCGTCGGGGGCGCCCTCGGCCAGGCGTGCGGCTGCCCGGGCCAGCTCCGCCCGCGGCACCGCGCCGTGCTGATGCCGGAGCGGTCGCGCGGAGTTGAGCCCGACGACCTGCAACGTCGGGGAGCTGTAGAGGGGCTCGGTCGAGCCCCAGCAGCGCTCGAACTCGCGCCAGGGATGCGTGAGACGCCCTGGGAGGGTGTAGGGCACATCGTGGTTTCCCGGGACGACGAGCAGCGGTCGACCGAGGCTGTGCAAGAACTCAGCAGCGGCCGTGTGCTGACCCGGCCGGCCTCGGTGGCTGAGGTCGCCGCTGACGATCACAAGCTCGGGTTTTGCCTCCTCGATCAATCCGGCGAGCGCGATGCCGAATGTCGCATCGTGAGGGGCTTTATTCCCTCTGAAGTGCAGGTCTGAGAGGTGGAGGATGCGTGTCAACATCGTCGAAGGAGGCTACAGTGAGCACCACGATGCGCAACGAGCAAGCCAGCGAAATCTTCGATGATCTCTACCTCGGCGTCCGCGCTGGGGGAGCGTTGCGCAAGAAGCGTCGCGGTGAGGTTTTGACGACCGAAGAGCTCGAGGCGCTTGGCCGCTGGCAACGACTCTCGCCGTGGCGCAAGGGCATCGCGATCGGCGGTTTTACTGCGGGCACGTTCGGGCTTGGCTTCACGCTCGGCGGGCTTGTGTTCGGTCGCTGGCGCAAGGCCTGAGCCGGCGCAGACGCAGTAGCGCGCGCCGTGTGAGGTGAGGATCGGCGTAGCGCTTTGCGAACACCCGTTCGTAGGTACAATGGATGCTTCATGGCCGCCGATGAGCTTGTCGTCCACGGCGCGCGGGAGCACAACCTCAAAGACATCACCGTTCGGCTCCCCCGCAACGCACTGATCTGCATCACCGGTCTCTCGGGCTCCGGCAAGTCGAGCCTTGCCTTCGACACGATCTACGCCGAGGGTCAGCGCCGTTACGTGGAGTCCCTCTCGGCCTACGCGCGCCAGTTCCTGCAGATGATGGAGAAGCCCGACGTCGACTCGATCGACGGTCTCAGCCCGGCGATCTCGATCGACCAGCGAACGACCTCGCGCAACCCACGCTCGACGGTCGGGACGGTTACGGAGATCTACGACTACCTGCGCCTGCTCTATGCACGCGCCGGCCGACCCCACTGTCCGGTGTGCGGCCGACCGATCGCTGGCCAGTCGATCGACTCGATCGTCGAGCAGATCCTCGCGCTCCCGGAGGGAACGCGCTTCACGGTCAACGCTCCGGTCGTGCGCGAGCGCAAAGGCGAGCACCGCGATTTGCTCGAGCACCTTCGCAACGAGGGCTTCACGCGTGTCAAGGTCGACGGGAAGATCCATCTGCTCGAGGAGCCGCCGGCACTCGACAAGAAGCTGAAGCACACGATCGAGGTGATCGTCGACCGGCTCGTCAGGAAGGACGATCTCCGCGCTCGCCTCACCCAGTCGGTCGAGACTGCGATCGCGCTTGCCGAGGGGCTCGTCAGCGTCGACCTGCTCGAGAGCGGCGAGACGCGCACCTACTCGGAGCGATTCGCCTGTCCCGAGCACGGCGTCTCGCTGCCCGAACTCGAGCCCCGCATCTTCTCGTTCAACTCACCGCAAGGTGCTTGCCCGCGCTGCACGGGTCTCGGTGTGCAGCAGGAGATCGACCCAGAGCTGCTCGTTCCCGATCCTGCGCGATCGATCAACGAGGGTGCGCTCGTCCCCTGGGCGGTCGGAAACGCCGGCTTCTACGAATCGATCATTCAGGCCATCGCCGACCGTTACGAAGTCGACCCCGAGCGCCCCTGGCGTGAGCTTTCCGAGCGGGAGCAGTCGTACTTTCTCGAGGGCACCGGCGGCGAGAAGCTCTACGTCACCTATCGCAACCGGATGGGCCGCAAGCGCGCGTACATGATCGCCTTCGAGGGCATCGTCGCCTCGCTCGAACGCCGCTACCGCGAGACCGACAGCTCCTCCCAACGGGAGCGGATCGAGGAGTACATGTCGTTCCGGCCGTGTCCGGCCTGCGGCGGCGCAAGGCTCAAGCCCGAGGTGCTTGCCGTCACCCTGGGAGGCAAGAACATCCACGAGTTCGCCGGGCTTTCCGTTGCCGGGGCGCTCGCGTTCCTTTCCTCGCTCGAGCTCAGCTCGACCGAGGAGCTGATCGCGGCGCGGATCGTCAAGGAGATCCGCGAACGGCTGAGCTTCCTCGAGAACGTCGGCGTCGGCTACCTCACTCTCGACCGCGCCTCCGCGACGCTCTCGGGTGGCGAGGCGCAGCGGCTCCGACTCGCGACCCAGATCGGCTCGCAGCTCGTCGGTGTGCTCTACATCCTCGACGAGCCGTCGATCGGCCTGCATCAGAGAGACAACGACCGTCTGATCGGGACGCTCGAGGCGCTTCGCGACCTCGGCAACACCGTGCTCGTCGTCGAGCACGACGAGCAGATGATGCGGAGCTCCGACTGGCTGGTTGACATGGGCCCGGGAGCCGGAAGTCACGGCGGACACGTCATCGCCGAGGGCTCGGCAGAAAAAGTTCAGCGCAACCGCAAGTCGGTGACCGGCGCCTTTCTCGCGGGAACGCGCGGCATCGCCGTGCCCGAACGACGCCCCACGGACAACGGCTGGTTCGTCGTGCGGGGTGCCGCGGAGCACAACCTGAAGGAGATCGACGTCGAGTTCCCGCTCGGCTGCTTCATCGCTGTAACCGGCGTCTCGGGCTCGGGCAAGTCGACGCTCGTCAACGAGATCGTCTACAAGTCGCTCGCCAACAGGCTCTCGCGGACACGCCAGAAGCCGGGTGCGCACAGCTCCGTCGAGGGGATCGAGGCGTTCGACAAGGTCATCGAGATCGACCAGCGGCCGATCGGGCGTACGCCGCGCTCGAATCCGGCGACCTACACCGACCTCTTCACCCACATCCGCGAGCTCTACTCTCTGACCCCCGACGCCAAGGTTCGGGGTTACAAGCCCGGTCGTTTTTCGTTCAACGTCAAGGGCGGACGCTGTGAAACGTGCAAGGGGGACGGACAGATCAAGATCGAGATGCACTTTCTCCCTGACGTCTACGTGCCCTGCGAGACCTGCAAGGGGCGCCGCTACAACCGCGAGACGCTCGAGGTTCGATTCAAGGGGAAAACGATCGCGGACGTACTTGAGCTCTCCGTCGAGGAGGCGCTTCGCTTCTTCGCCAAGATCCCGAAGATCCGACGGCGGCTCCAGACCCTCCACGACGTCGGGCTCGACTACATGCGTCTCGGACAGCCCGCGACGACACTCTCGGGGGGCGAGGCTCAACGCGTCAAGCTCGCGGCGGAGCTCGGCAAGGTCGCGACGGGACGGACGCTGTACATCCTCGACGAGCCGACGACCGGTCTTCACTTCGCCGACATCGAGAAGTTGCTCGAAGTGCTGCAGCGGCTCGTTACCGCCGGCAACACGGTGCTCGTGATCGAGCACAACCTGGACGTGATCAAGCAGGCCGACTGGCTTGTCGACCTTGGACCCGAGGGAGGCGAGGCGGGTGGTGAGGTCGTCGCGGCGGGAACGCCCGAGCAGGTCGCAGCGTGTCCGGAGTCCTACACCGGACAGTTCCTTGCGCCGCTTCTCGAGCGGCGTGCGGTCGCTGCCGCCTAGGCTTTTCGCGTGCGCCCAACTCAGAAGCGGACTGTGTACATCTCGCTCGCCGCAGCGCTCGCGTTGCTGTTCGTGATCGGGTTGATTGCGGGCTATGTCGGTCGCCACAGCTCGATCTGCAAGGACAACAAGCCACCCACCGCCGAGCAGGACACCGGGCTCGGGCAGGTGCTCTTCCGCTGTCAGAACGGTCAGACCGTTACGAGCAACAACTGACCTCGATGGGCGACTGGTGGCTGCGAAGCGTGCTCGTGCTGCAGTCGCCGACCGCGGTGTTTGCGGCGGTACGGCGGGACGGGACGGACGATCTTGCGGATCGCTCCGAGCCGGTGCTTGCGATCGTGCTGCTCTCGGGTGTCGCCTTCGCGCTCGCGACGCCGACCGCCGCACACCTGATGGACGATGCTGACTACGACGCGCTACTCGTCTGCGTCTGGGCTTTTCTCGCGGGCGCGATCTCGGGCGGCTTCGCCTACTGGCTCCTCGGCGCGGTGCTTCACGGATCGGTGCGCGCACTCGGCTCGCACGGATCGTTTCGCCGCAGTCGGCACCTGCTTGCGTTCGCCGCGGTGCCCATCGTCTGTTCGCTCGTGCTGTGGCCGGTGAAGCTCTCGCTCTACGGTGAAAAACTCTTCCGCGCGGGTGGAGCCGGCATCGGACAGGGCGGCACCGTCTTCAGTGTGCTCGGGCTGCTCTTCGTGCTTTGGGCTGCGGGCCTGCTCGTCGTCGGCGTCCGCACCGTCCACGGCTGGAGTTGGGGTCGCGCGGCGCTCGCTGCGGCGGCTCCGGCCCTGGTCGCGGCGGTACTGCTCCTCATCTGACCCAAGGTGCGTGTCTCGGTGGCCTGCCTGCGAGCGTGGGTCGAGCTCCGCTCCGGTAGGTCGGACGAGAGGAAAGGCGGATGCGGAGATCGCTCTCGCCGCCCGTAGCGCCGCGAAGACGTCTCACCTCGAAACGGTCTTCCTCAGGCCCTGTTCGTGCGGCGCCGAAGGCGCCGTTCGACTTCGGCGGCCCTGCTGCGCGCACGGCGTGCGCCCTCGGCGAGCATGAGCCGACCTGCACGGGCATTCCGCCGGATGCGTGGCTGCTCGGGCTGAAGATCGAGCACACGCCCGAAGAATGCAGTCAGGTCGTCAGCCCATTCCGCCACGGGTTTGACGAGGAAGTCCCTGTCTCCAAGATAGCGGGCGGCCTGCTTGCGGTCTTCGTCGACTGCGATGACATAGTCGGCGAGCTCCTCCAGAGATGAGAAATCGGCAGCATCAATAAACGCGTCTTTCTTGATATCTCGATCGATATGATCGTTCCCGCAATATATGGGAATGGTTCCAGCGTGAAGAGCGTCAGTGATCTTTTCGCTCGTATAGCCGGTCTTCTTCATGCTTTCGAAAGCGATTGTAAAACGGAAGTCCTGTTGGTAGGCGATCTTGGTTCGCCGCCAGTTCGATGCATGACGCTCGCCGTTCTTGATCGCGGGTGCGTTGTTCCGGACAGAGCTCGGAGAGATCACATGCCGTCGACGCGAAAGCACATCGAAGAACTCGTTGCGAACGGGCGAGTCTGCATTCGAATAGATGAAGTTGCAGAAATGAGGCCTCGCCCGCCATGTGTCGTAGTCCGGCAGCTCCCAGGCGCATCCGTCGAGTTCATCCGCAGCCAGGGTGTCGACGAAGAGCGGAAAGCGTAGGTGGGTCGGGGCGGCGCTTTCCTCGAAGCCGACGGTGAAGTCGTAATCACCCGGGGTGTAGGGCCAGGGCTCTCCCGTCCAGAGCACCTTGGTCTTCCGGTACCTCACATGACGTTTGCCAAATGGCCCACATATGACGATCGGAGCATTAGGCTCGATGACGACATCGAAGCGCTGCCTCAATAGACGGAGCGGAGCGGAGTCCTCAGAGTCAAACCCCCGCCAAATATCCACAAATGCCAGGCGTAGTGTCCGCAGACCACGTTTATAGCACAGGGTGATGCTTCCCACGATCGCTCGCGCTCGGCTGCACCGTGTCGCGAACGAGACCGTCGAATATTTCGGGCCAGAAGTCCACGTGTCCTAAAAACGTCGACTCCGAGGCCGTTACCGCTCTCGGTCTGGTCGCTCGAGTCCGGGGGAGGAACCTCGGTCTCGCCGGAGTTCCCGGCTGGGTGCTGGGGTCCGGTGACCGATGCGGCGGCGCTAGGAGTGATGCGACGCGGGGTCGATCAGCAGCCTGAACGTGGCGAGCTCGTCGTCCGGGATCGAGTAGGTGTGTTCCGGTGCCGGAAAGCCGCCCTCGCGTACGTCGCGGACGTAGCTTTCAAGGGCGCCGGCGATCTCCTGTGCGAGCTCCGCATAGCGGCGCACAAAGCGGGGACTCTCCTCCGTTGTCAGCCCGAGCAGGTCGTGCCAGACGAGCACCTGCCCATCGCAGTCGGCGCCCGCGCCTATCCCGATTGTGGGCACCACGAGGCGGGCGCTGATCTCCGCGGCGACCGGAGCTGGAACGGCCTCGAGCACGATCGCGACGGCGCCCGCACGCTCGAGCGCGAGCGCATCCTCGAGCAACGCGTATGCGGTCGCGGCGGTCCGGCCTTGCGCACGAAAGCCGCCGAGCCGCGTCGCCGACTGGGGTGTCAGACCGATGTGACCGACAACGCCGATGTTCGCGGCAGCGATGGCCGCGACGCGGCCGAGCATCGCGCCGGCGCCCTCGAGCTTGACGAGGTCGGCGCCACCCTCCTTGACGAGCCGGATCGCGGACCCGAGCGCCTGCTCATCCGAACGCTCGTAGCTCCCGAACGGGAGGTCGCCGATCACGAGCGGCCGCCGGGCGGTTCGGGTGACGGCACGGGTGAGGAAGAGCATCTCCTCGAGCGTCACCGGGATCGTCGAGTCATGTCCAAGCATCACCATCGCGGCCGTGTCGCCGACGAGGATGAGCTCGACGCCCGCAAGCTCCGCGAGGCGCGCCGAAGGTGCGTCGTAGGCCGTCACCATTGCAAGCTTGTCGCCACGCCGCTTCATCTCGAGCAGCTCGGGCAGGCTTACCTTGACCGCGAGCGGGGACCTCGCACCGGGCAGGCGCGGCAGCGTGCTCATGCGATGCTCCGCTCGACCCTGACGTTGTCGATCAGGCGTGTCGAGCCGATCCGGGCTGCGAGCGCGAGCGTCGGCCCATCGAGGTCGACAACGGCGAGGTATTCGGGTTCGATCCCGACCTCGAGGAGGAGCGCTCGCGCCGCCGACGCCTCGCCCGTCGCGAGTGCTTTGGGGATTGAGGCGGCGAGCCGTCGCTCGGCGGGGGAGAGGCGGCGGTTGCGCGAGGAGAGCGCGAGGCCGTCGTCCTCGCGTACCGTCTCGACGACCCGCACGACGAGCTCGAGGTTGAGGTCACGCACAACCTGCTTGACGACCGCGACCTGTTGCGCATCCTTACGCCCGAAGTAGGCATGCGTCGGCGCGACGATCGCGAACAGCTTCACGCAGATTGTCGCGACGCCACGGAAATGGCCCGGCCGATGATCCGACTCGAGTCCCACAGCGGCGCCGGCTGGTTCGATCCAGGTCGCAAAGCCGGGTGGGTAGAGCTCGTCGGTCTCCGGCGCGAACAGGATGTCGACGCCGCAGGCGGCCGCGCGCTCGCTGTCGAGCTCGATGTCGCGGGGGTAGGCGGCGAGATCGCGCGGATCGTCGAACTGAGCGGGATTGACGAAGAGACTCGCGACGACAAGCTCGCACTCGCTGCGGGCGGTCGTGAACAACGCTTCATGGCCCGCGTGCAGCGCGCCCATCGTCGGGACCAGGCCGATCTGCGCGCTTCCCCGTCGCGGCTCGAGCGCGGCACGTACGTCCGCAATCGTTCGACAGATCTTCATGGCTCCCACTCCAGTTCCGCGAGGCGGATACCGGGCGACACCTAGCCTAGCGCAGCGAGAGCTCTTGCGGGGCCCCCGGCAGCCGCTCCTTGTGTCGTCGCCGATCGCGTTGATAGGCTGGGGTCATGCCGATCTACGAATACGTTTGCATGAGCTGCGAGTCGCATTTCGAGGAGCTCGTCCGCCACGACGAGACGCCCGCTTGCCCGGACTGCGGTTCGCCGAAAGCGAAGAAGCAGTTTTCGGTGTTCGCGGCTCACGGCACCAGCCAGCAGCCCAGCTTCGGCGGCGCCTCGGGTGGCGGCTGCTGTGGCGGGAGCTGTGGCTGCGGCGGACACTGAGCGACCGCTCCCCGTCAGCGGACTTCCGTCCGAGGTCACCGGGCAACCGGCTTCTGTGGACGCGCTCGCCGCGCTCGCCGAAGAGGTTGCGGCCTGCACGCGCTGCGTGCTCTCCCGGACACGCACACAGGTCGTCTTCGGATCGGGTTCGCCAACCGCCGAGCTGATGTTCGTGGGGGAGGCCCCCGGGTTTCACGAGGATCAGCAGGGCCTTCCGTTCGTCGGCGCTGCGGGCACGCTGCTCGGCAAGCTGCTGAACGGCATCGGGCTCGGCCGTGAGGACGTGTTTATCGCGAACGTGCTGAAGTGTCGTCCACCCGGCAACCGCGATCCGCAGCCCGAGGAGATCGAGTCCTGCGAACGTCACCTGTTTCGGCAGATCGAGCTCATCCGGCCGCGAATCGTCGTCAGCCTCGGCAACTTCTCGACCAAGTTGCTCTCCGGCAAGCCCGACGGGATCACACGCGTGCACGGCGTCGAGCAGGAGATCACGCTCGGTGGGATGCGCGTGCTCCTCTACCCGATCTTCCACCCCGCGGCGGCGCTCTACACACCCAGGATGCTCGAGGTGCTCGAGCAAGATTTCGCTCGGCTGCCCACGCTCCTCGGCCGCGGCACGCTCCCGCCTACCTCGCAGTCGCCGGCGATCCGCGAGCCGGAGCCGGAACCGGCGGCCGTCCAGCTCGGGCTCTTCTGAAGCTCGCCGTTCCCGCACGACGATGGCACCGTCTGTACGGCGGGGCCTATCGTGAACAGATGGCGCAATTCACGACACACTCGGTTTCGGAGACCGAACACCTCGGAGCCCGTCTTGCGGCCGTGCTTCGCAGCGGAGACGTCGTCACCGTCGCCGGAGAGCTCGGAACCGGCAAGACCTGTCTGATCCGTGGCGCGTGCGCCGCGCTCGGCGTGACGGCTGCGGTAACGAGCCCGACCTTCGCACTCGGCCATCTCTACGAGGCCGCGACGCCGGTCGCGCACCTCGATCTCTACCGGCTTGCACCGGCGAGCGAGGAGGGCTGGGCCGAGCTCGAACCCTACTTCGATGGCACGATTGCGTTTGTGGAATGGCCGGAGCATGCGGGGGCGTGGCTGCCCACGCCCAGGATGCGGGCGGTGCTCACCCATATCGACGAATGGCGGCGAGAGATCACGATCGGCGATGGCGACGATCTTCGCCTTTGATGTCGCGACGACGCACGCCAGCTGTGCGTTCGTCGCCGAGCGGCACCTGCTGGGCGAACGTGTGGCCGCCCCACGCGTGCTGCTCGAAAGTGCCGTCGCCCTTGCCGGGGAGCTCGGCCTCGGCCTCGGCGAGCTGGACGCCCTCGTTGTGGGGACCGGCCCGGGTAGCTTCACGTCGATCCGGGTCGGCCTCGCGACCGCCCGCGGCCTCGCCTTCGCGCTCGGGCTTCCCGTCGCGGGGGTCTCGACGCTCGAGGCGTATGTGGGTGGAACCCCGGTGATCGACGCGCGTCGCGGCGAGGTCTTCAGCAGCGGCCCACGCGTCTGCACGCCCGGGCAGCTCGAGGTCGCGGGTCTGCGGCTGCTCGGCGACGGCGCCGTGCGTTACCGCGACATCTTCGTCGCCGCGGGCGCCGAAGTCCCGCCCGACGACGATCCCGCGCACCTCCCTTCCGCCTTCCAGCTTGCGCTGCGCGCCGAGTCCTTCGGCGAGGTTGAGGCGATCGAACCGCTCTACCTGCGCCAGCCAGATGCGAGCCCGGCCCGATGACCGCCGTCGCGGTCGAGATACGCCGCCTGCAGCTCACCGACCTCGACGCGATCGACCTGATCGAGCGGCGCGCCTATACCACCCCGTGGTCGCGCTCGATGTTCGCGTCGGAGCTACGCAAGCGCGGCTCGCTCTGTCTGGGCGCCTTCGAGGGCGAGCAGCTGATCGGCTACGTGATCAACGCGTGTTACGTCGACGCCTGGCACGTGATGAACCTCGCCGTCGATCCCGAGCGGCGCCGGCGCGGGATTGCGAGTCAGCTGCTCGGCCAGCTCTTCGAGCTCACGCGGGAGGACGAGCGTCGCGGCTACACGCTCGAGGTGCGTGTCTCTAACGATGGGGCGATCACGCTCTACGAGGCGATGGGTTTCGTTCGCCACGGGATACGGCCGGCGTACTACACCGACAACCGCGAGGACGCGCTGATCATGTGGCGTAACGCGTGATCCTCGGGATTGAGAGCTCCTGTGACGAGACCTCCGCGGCGCTCATCGACGAGCAGGGACAGATCCACTCGCTCGTGGTCGCCTCACAGACCGAGCTGCACGCAGCCTACGGCGGCGTCGTGCCGGAAATCGCTTCACGCCGCCACCTCGAGCTGATCACCCCGGTGCTGCGGGAAGCGCTCGCCCGTGCCGATGCCTCGCTCGACGACGTTGAACGCATCGCCGTGACGGCCGGCCCCGGGTTGATCGGAGCGTTGCTTGTCGGCGTCTCCTTCGCCAAGGCGCTCGCCCTCGCACGTGGGTTGCCGCTCGCAGCGGTGAACCACCTTCACGGCCACGTCGCTTCGCTCTACCTGCAACCGACGAACCTCGAGCCACCGTTCACTTGCCTGCTCGTGAGCGGAGGTCACACGCTCCTCCTCGACGTCACAGACCGCTCCTGGGCCGGAGTCCGGCAGCTCGGCACGACGCGCGACGATGCCGCCGGGGAGGCGTTCGACAAGGGCGCCCGCCTGCTTGGGCTCCCCTATCCGGGCGGCGTCGCGATCGACAAGCTCGCGCGTGAGGGGGATCCCGACGCCTACCGCTTCCCGGTCGCCCGTCTCCCGGGGCTCGACTTTTCGTTCTCGGGACTCAAGACAGCGCTTTTGTACGCGGTCAGGGGTCTGTCGCCTGCGGAACTCGAGCTTCGCCGCGCTGACCTCGCGGCGAGCTATCAGCGTGCGATCGTGCGTGCGCTCGTCGCCCGCATCGAGGCGACAGGGAGCGAGCGGCTCGCACTCGTGGGCGGCGTCGCAGCGAACTCCGAGCTCCGCGCTGCGTTGCCGGATGCAGTCGCGGCGCCCCTCCCGCTCTGCGCCGACAACGCCGCAATGATCGCCTCGGCAGGCCGCTACGTCACCGCACTCCGGCCGTCCGAGTACCTTGCGCTCGATGCGTTTGCGAGCGCGACCTGAGCTGCGGGTTGCCGCCGTCGTGGCGATCGCGCTGGCGTCCGCCTACACGATCTGGAGCTCTGAGCGGCAGACGAGGCTCGAGTCCGCCCTGACGCCGGGCGCGCAGCGCCTGCCGCCGCTCGGGGAGGTGCCGCCTGCCGTCTCCCTCGGCGACCTGATGATCGTCGACCTCCGTGCGCCTTCGGTCGCGGCGCGTCTCGCGCCCGGCCGTGCGCCCACCGAGGAGCAGGAGCGCAGCTGGAGCTCCGAGGACGATGCCGCCCAGCAGCAAGTGCTGACCGAGCTCGCGAGCCACGGTCTGCCGGTGCGGCCGGTCTACAGCTTCACGCGGGTGCTCGACGGCTTCTCGGCTCGGCTCGTCCCGGCCGCCGTTGCACTGCTCGAGCGCGATCCCGAGATCGCGGGCGTCTACCCGGTGCAGGCCGCCTTCCCCGCGACCGTGTCGGCGCTCCCTCTGGCTTCGGGCTCGGGTCCGCTCACCGCGGGAGTCGGGCTCGGCCGCTCCGACGGCCAGGGCGTCTCGATCGCACTGCTCGACACCGGTGTCGACAGTAGCGTCCCCTACCTGAGCGGGCATGTCGCGCCCGGCGTCGACATCGTCGGCGGAGCGCACGACGGGGCCGGTACCGCAGCGCAGACGACGCTCGAGGCACACGGCACCGAGCTCGCGGGCCTGCTCGTCGGCTCGGGTGGGCCCGACGGGCTCACAGGTGTCGCGCCAGGGGCGAGCGTACTGCCGATTCGTATCGCCGGATTGCAAGCGGACGGTCACGGCGGCGACGCGCTATACGCGCGTAGCGACCAGTTGATCGCGGGGCTCGACCGCGCGGTCGACCCGAGCGGTCAGGGTGATGTCGCACAGGCCGTGCGCGTGGCATTGATCGGCGTCGCCGAACCGTATGACGGCTTCGCCGATACACCGGAGGCCCAGGCGGTTGCAGGCGCGCGGGCGCTCGGCGTCCTCGTCGTCGCACCGGCAGGCAACGACGGTCCGGCCGGCCCCTGGTACGGCTCCCTTGCAGGCCCCGGCGGCTCGCCTGCTGCTCTCACCGTCGGCGCGCTCGACTCGCGCGTCGAGAGTCCCGTCGAGCACCTCGTCGTCCAGCAGGGCCTCGACGTCGTCCTCGACGGGACCTTGCCGCTTGCGGACGGGACGAGCGCCGCGCCCACCGGCGATCTGCCACTCAAAATAGCGGGCCCCTTCGCGGGCGGCGCCGCCCTCGTCGAATCGGGCGGGAACCCGGCTGCGGCCGTCGCCGATGCCGTTGCCGCCGGTGCGCGCGCGGTGCTGCTCGATGGCCGCCCGCCCGCGACGGGCGCGCTCGGCGCGCTCGGGGTGCCGGTGCTGCTCGTCGACGCCGCACTCGCGGCTCGGCTGAGGTCACTCGTGCGCGGCGGCGCCACCCTCGACGCAGCTCTCGGCAGCGTCGAGGGCGAACCGAACAGCAGCTTCGGCGCGCTCGCACCGTTCTCGTCGCAAGGGCTCTCCTACGCGGGGCTCATCGACCCCGAGCTTTCGGCGCCCGGCGTCGAGCTCGCGAGTTCCGCGCCGGGGGCGGGACGGGAGAACTTCGTTTCGGTCAGCGGCACCAGCGTGGCCGCGGCCGTCGTCGCCGGCGCTGCTGCGCTCCTTGCCGGTGCACGCCCGAATCTCGACGCGGCCGAGCTCGCAAGCATCCTCGTCGGCTCGGCCCACCCCGGTGGTTTCGCGCTCAGCCGGGGCGGCGCGGGCGTCGTCGACGTGGGCGCCAGCGCAGTCGCGGAGGTCACGGCGTCGGCGACGACGCTCGGGTTCGGGTTCTGGACAGGCCCGCGCTGGCAGCAGACGCAGTCCCTGACCCTCCGCAACGTCTCGACGAGGACGTTGGCGCTTACGGTCCACCCGGGCTCCTCGCTGCTGCAGTCGATACCGAAGACACTGACGCTGGCGGCGGGCGCGAGCGGGACCGTGCGGGTACGCGCGTCATCGGCGAGACGCGCGAAGGGCTCGGTTGTCACGGGCACGCTGCTCGTGTCCGGGAGTGCGGAGCCACTGCGGATTCCCTGGGCGGTCGGTTTCGGCAGACCGGCGGTCGCCCTGCTTCAGAAGCCGACGCTGACGCCGACCGTGCTCGCCAGGGGCGCAACACGGCCTGCGCTGCTGCGCGTCACGCTCGGCGCTCTGCCCGGCCCCGGCTTGCAGATCGAACCCGTCGCACGATTCGAGCTCCGCCTGATCAGCCCCCGCGGCGTCGACCTCGGACTGATCGCACGCGCCGACGATCTCCTTCCGGGTCGCTATGTCTTCGCGCTCAGCGGCCTCGGGCCGACGGGTGGGGCGCTGCCGGCGGGGAGTTATACGCTTGCCCTCGCAGCCTGGCCGCTCGCCGGGACCGTCCCCACGCGAACGCGTATCGCCCTACGGATAGGGTAGGCCACGAGCCGTGGAGGAGGCAGCGCCGTCCGCATATCGCAGCGAGCCGGAGGGCACGAATCCCTACCGGATCGCACAGCAACAACTCCGCGACGTCGCCGCGGTCTTCGGGCTCAGTGACGATCTCGTCGAGGTGCTCGCCACGTGCAAGAAGTCGGTCGAGGTCTCGATCCCGACGACACTCGACGACGGCTCGGTGCGCGTCTTCACGGGGTATCGCGTGACCCACAATGTCGCGCGTGGGCCTTCCAAGGGAGGCATCCGCTACCACCCGTCAGTCAGCCTCGATGGCGTCAAGGCGCTGGCGATCTGGATGACCTGGAAGTGCGCGCTCATGAACCTGCCCTTCGGCGGCGCCAAGGGCGGGGTGATCTGTGACCCGAAGGCGCTCTCCCACCCCGAGCTCGAGCGGCTGACGCGTCGTTACACCTCGGAGATCGTCAACGAGATCGGGCCGGAGATGGACATCCCGGCACCTGATCTCGGCACCGGCGAGGAGGTGATGGCCTGGATTTTTGACACCTACTCGATGAACCAGGGCTACTCGGTGCTCGGCGTCGTGACCGGGAAGCCGCTCGCCGTCGGCGGTTCCTACGGGCGGGAGGAGGCCTCCGGGCTGAGCGTCTGTGTCTGCCTCGAGGAGGCTCTCGTCGCAGCGGGGACGACGCTCGAGGGCAAGAGGGTCGCGATCCAGGGCTTCGGTCACGTCGGCGCACAATGCGCACAGCTCGTCGCTGCCGCCGGTGCGACCGTCATCGCCGTCTCCGACTCTCGGGGAGGGCTGCTCAACGAGCATGGCGTCGACCTCGTCGCGGCGCGCCAGCACAAGCATGCCGGCGGCTCGCTCGCCGAGCTCGCCGGCGGCGAGGCGATCACGAACGCAGAGCTGCTCGCGCTCCCCTGCGACGTGCTCGTGCCCTGCGCCGTCGAGCACGTGCTCACGGCGGCCAATGCCGACGCCGTGCGGGCGCGTATCGTTGTCGAAGGCGCGAACGGCCCCACGACGCCCGCGGCCGATGCGATCCTCGAGGGAAACGGTGTGCTCGTCGTCCCCGACGTGCTCGCCAACGCCGGCGGCGTCGTGGTCAGCTACTTCGAATGGGTGCAGGGTCTCCAGGAGCTTTTCTGGCGCAGCGACGAGGTCGAGCAGCGGCTACGCGAGATCGTGGTGAGGGCCTTCCGCGAGACCTGGGAGCTGCGCGAGCAACGCTCGCTCTCACCGCGGCTCGCGGCCTACGGCCTCGGCGTGACCCGGGTTGCCGAGGCAAGCCTGATCCGGGGTCTCTACCCGTGAGCGTCGTCACGCTCTACACGGCGGGCGGTTGCCATCTCTGCGACGTTGCCCGTGCCGAGCTCGAGCAGCTACGCGGCGAGCTCGCATTCGAGCTTACGGAGATCGACATCAGTGGCGAGCCCGAGCTCGAGCGCCGCTATCGCCCCTGGATTCCCGTTGTCGCGGTAGGCGGTGAGACGGTCAGCGTCTACCACCTCGACGCTCCCGCGCTGCGCGCGCAGCTGAGGGCCAAGGGAGCGGCTCGGTGACGTTACAAGCTCGGGCCTGAAGGGCGAGATTGTGACGAACCGAACGCCCATGTCCACTCGTTCGGGCAGAATGCTTGTTCATGTTGCAAAGTCCGCTTGACGGCCTGCCTCCGCTCGACAACCGTGTCGGTGTCGGCGTCGCCGCCCGTCTCTCCCGCTACCTCCAGGTGTTGACCCAGGCGCGCAAGATGGGCAAGGATCGGATCTCCTCGCAGGAGATCGCCGACTATACGAACATCAACGCGACGCAGATCCGCCGCGACCTCTCGAACTTCGGCAAATTCGGCAAGCGAGGCGTCGGCTACTCGATCGACGGGCTGCTCGCGGAGATCCGCAAGATCCTCCGCACCCAGGGCCAGCACAACATCGCTCTCGTCGGTGCGGGGCGACTTGGGCAGGCGATCGCGGGCTCGCCGATCTTCGTCGAGCACGGGATCACGATCGCGGCGGTGCTCGACATCGACGAGACCAAGGTCGGCAAGCCGATCGGTTCGGTCGAGGTCTCGCCCTACGGCCGCCTCGAGGAGGTCATCCACGACAAGAACATCGTCGTCGGGGTGCTCGCCGTGCCGGCAGGGGCCGCGCAGAAGGTCGCCGACGACCTTGTCGAGGCTGGCGTGCGCATCATCTTCAACTACACCGAGGCGTTGCTCGACATGCCTGCTGACGTGACCGTTCACACCTCGAACCCTGCCGTCGAACTGCTCCACGCGCTCTACTTCCACCTCGCCTGAGTGCGGATCGTCCTCTGGCACGGGTACCTGCTCGGAGGGACGGGCTCGAACGTCTATACGCGAGCACTCGCACGCGAATGGTCGCGCGCAGGGCATGAGGTAACGATTGTCTGCCAGGAGCGGGACTCCCAGCAGTACGAGCTCGGGGGCGCCGTCGTCGTCGTCCCTGAACTGCCGGACCGGCTTCTACCCGTGTTCGTGCTCGACGAGTACCCGGGGCTCGAGGCGAGGCTGCTCCAGGACTGGAGCGACGAGCAATGTGCGCGCTACATCGAGGCGAACGCCGCGGTCGTGCACGGGCTCGAGCCGTTCGATCTTCTTTTCGTCAACCACGTACTGATGGGTGCCGCCGTCGGGGCGGCGGTCGGCGGACGCTACCGCGTCAAGGCGCACGGCTCCGAGCTCGAGTACTCGATCCGCGGACGGCCGAGTCTCGCCGAGTGGGCGCATCGATCGCTGCTCCCCGCCGAGGCGACGATCGTCGGCTCCGAGCACATCCGCGCGGTGCTCGAGGAGCTCGTCGGCCCTGTCGCGCCGGTGCTCTCGATACCTCCGGGCGTCGACGTCGAGGAGTTCGCCGCGGCGCCACGCCCCGACGCCCTCGCGGCGCTCGTCGCCGAGGCGGCCGCCGACCCGCCCAACGCGGGCAACCGCAACGAGCGTCTGCCCGACGAGGGAAACGCCGAGGCGTTCGCACGCTTCTTCGCCACCGGACTTCCGACCGTCGTCTACTTCGGCAAGCTGATCGAGAACAAGGGCGTGCAGCTTCTGCTCGAGGCGCTCGCGACGCTCGAGGCGCAGGCCGTGATCGTCGGCTTCGGCGACTACCGTGCGGAGCTCGAGGGTTTCGCCGCTGCCGCTGCCCCGGGCCGCGTCCTCTTCACCGGACCACTCGAGCACCGCCATCTCGTCCATCTGCTGCCGCTCGCCGATGCGGCGGTCGTGCCGTCGATCTTTCCGGAGGCTTTCGGGATGGTCGCGGCAGAGGCAGCGGCCTGCGGTTGCCCCCCACTCGTCGCTCGCCACTCGGGCCTTGCGGAGATCGCCGCCGGGCTCGAGCAGAGCTATCCAGCCGCCTGGCGACACCTCGCCGCCTTCGAGTCGGGAAGCGCGGCAGACCTGCGCGCCCGACTCGCCGAGCTGCTCGCCCTCTCGGCGTCCGAGCGGGCCGAGCTCGGCGCCGCCGCTCGCAACGCGGTCGAGGCGCGCTGGTCATGGGCGAGTGTGGCTGCGCGTTTGCTCGAGCCGCTCGCGTAGCCTTCGCCGCGACATGGGTGAGGAACAACGGCTTTCGCCGACCGAGCAGCTCTCTGCTGCCCGGCTGGCATTCGAGGAGGGCACCGACTTCACCCTTGCGGTCGAGGAGGAGTTCGCGATCCTCGATGCAGGCCACCTCGGCCTCGTTGATCGCTTCGAGGAGCTCCAGGCGGCCGCGCGCGGCAGCGCGCTCGAGGAGCATCTGGTCGGTGAGCTGATCGCGTCCGAGATCGAGGTTCGCACCGGCCGTTGCGTCGACTTCGCTGAGGCCGCGGCACGCCTCGGCGAGCGCCGCCGGGCGCTGCTCGACCTTGCTGCCTCACGCGGGGTGCGGCTCGGCGCGACCGGCACGCACCCCTGGAGCCGCTGGCAGGACCAGCGCATCATCGACACGCCCCACTACCGGCGGAACGACGAGCTGCTGCGCTACGTCGTCTGGCGCAACAACACCTTCGGCTTGCACGTGCACGTCGGCATCCGCGGCGGCGACCGTGCGATCGCGGTCTGCAACGCGTTGCGGCGCTTCCTGCCCGAGTTGCTCGCGCTCTCGGCAAGCTCGCCTCTGGTAGAGGAGGTCAACAGCGGACTCCACTCGGCTCGAACCCAGATCTTCACGCGCACCTTTCCACGCTGCGGAGTCCCGGATACCTACGCCGGCTGGCAAGGCTTCGAGGAGTACGTCGCCTTCCTCTACCGCACCGGCTCGATCGACGAGCACACGCAGCTGTGGTGGAGCGTTCGTCCTCACCTCGCCTATCCCACCGTCGAGATCCGCATCTGCGATGCGCAGCCGCGTCTCGAGGAAGCCCAGTCGCTCGCGGCGCTCGCCTATGCGCTCGCCGCCCGCTGTGCTCGTGCCCACGACGACGGCGAGCCGCTGCTCGAGCTGCCGCGGCGCCTGATCGAGGAAAACCTCTGGCGGGCGATCCGGTACGGGCTGTCGGGCGAGCTGCTCGACTTCGAGCGAGGCGAGCCGATCCCGGCGCGCGCGCGGCTCGAGCAGCTGATCGAGTGGGTCGAACCGGTCGCGCGCGAGCTCGGCGTCGCCCCCTACCTCGCGATCCCCGCGGCGAACGCGGCCGAGCGCCAACTAGAGCGACTTGCCGGAGGCGCCACATTCGAAGAGATCTACCGCGAGCAGGTAGGCTCGAGTGAGCACGTTGGCTGACGACGACGCATCCGATATTCCCGTCGAGGGCTCGAATCCGGAGCCAACGGACGAGCCGGGGGCGCCTGTCGACGCTGCGTCGGGGCCTGTGGGCGAAGGTGCCGTCGAGCCTGAGGACGAGCTTTCGTCGTCCCTGGACGGTTTCATGGAGGCGCTGCGTCAGGCAAGAGTGGCGGAGCTCTTGCTCTCGACGATCTCGACGCTTGCCTCGGTCGGCTACGGCAAGCTCGAGCACGCCGAACTCGCGGAAGCAAAGCTCGCAATCGACGCAGTGGGCGCGCTCGTGCCGCTGCTCCAGGATCAGCTCGATGCGGGCATCGTGCGCGAGGTCGAGCAGGCGCTGACCGACCTTCGGCTCGCCTACGCCGACGCCATCCCCAAAGCGCAGTAGAATCCCGCGCGCGCCGAGCTCAATCGGCGCTTGAGTATTGAGGAGGAGAGCGTAACCAATGAACTGGTTCATGCACCACCCTGTGCTCGTAGGACTCGTCGGCGCGGGAGTCGCCGTCGGGTACGGCCTCTGGCTCACATCGTGGCTCCTCCGCCAGCCGGCGGGGAACGAGCGGATGCGTGAGATCTCTCGCGCGGTTCAAGAGGGCGCAACCGCGTACCTCCGACGCCAGTACTCGACGATCGCCGTCGTCGCGTTCGTGCCGTTCATCGTGATCGGCCTGTACGACAAGCTCGGCTGGTCGACGGCGTTCGGCTTCGTGCTCGGCGCGACGCTGTCGGCTGGAGCCGGTTTCATCGGCATGAACGTCTCGGTGCGTTCGAACGTGCGCACCGCCGAGGCGGCCCGCGGCACGCTCTCGGGCGCGCTCAACGTCGCCTTCCGGGCGGGATCGGTCACAGGGCTACTCGTCGTCGGTCTGGCGCTCGCCGGTGTCTCCGGCTACTACTGGCTGCTGACCGCCGGTATCGGCGACAGCCCGGTCAAGGCGATCCATGCGCTCGTCGGGCTGGCCTTCGGTGGCTCGCTGATCTCGGTGTTCGCACGGCTCGGAGGCGGCATCTTCACGAAAGCGGCCGACGTCGGCGCCGACCTCGTGGGCAAGATCGAGGCAGGCATTCCCGAGGACGACCCGCGCAACCCAGCCGTGATCGCCGACAACGTTGGCGACAACGTCGGCGACTGCGCTGGAATGGCGGCCGACCTGTTCGAGACCTACGCGGTGACCGCGGTCGCCGTGATGCTGCTCGGTACCGTCGCCGGACTCTCGAGTGCCCATCTCTATCTCTACCCGCTCGCTCTCGGCGGCGTCTCGGCGATCTCCTCGGTACTCGGCACGTTCTTCGCCCGCCTCGGCAAGGGGGAGAACGCCGTGATCGGCGCGCTTTACAAGGCGGTGATCGCGGCCACGGTCCTATCTGCGGCGGGGTTCGTGCCGATCACGCTCGCGTTCGACAAGGGCCAGTACCACTTCCGTGACCTCTACCTCTCCGCGATCGTCGGTCTGATCGTGACCTTCCTGCTCGTCGCGATCACCGAGTTCTACACGGGCACGCGTTGGAATCCCGTCAAGCTGATCGCCAAGGCCTCGCAGACGGGCCACGCGACGAACATCATCGAGGGTCTCGCCGTTGGGATGCAGGCGACTGCGGCGCCGGTGATCGTGATCGCCGCCGGCATCCTCGTTGCGCACCACTTCGCCGGTCTCTACGGCGTCGGGGTCGCAGTGATGGCCCAGCTTTCGATGACGGGCCTGATCGTCGCGCTCGATGCCTTCGGTCCGGTCACCGACAACGCCGGCGGGATCGCCGAGATGGCCGATCTGCCCGAGTCGGTACGCAAGATCACCGACCAGCTGGACGCTGTCGGCAACACGACCAAGGCTGTCACGAAGGGCTACGCGATCGGCTCGGCCGCGCTCGCCGCGCTCGTGCTGTTCAGCAGCTACACGACGGGGCTCACCCAGCATGGGCTGGCGGCGACCTTCAGCCTCTCTGACCCGTGGGTCATCGCGGGCCTCTTCATCGGAGGGCTGATGCCGTTCCTGTTCGCCTCGCTCGCGATGCAGGCCGTCGGCCGTGTCGGCGGCGAGGTCGTCCAGGAGGTGCGGCGCCAGTTCCGCGAGAACCCCGGGATCATGGAAGGCACGCAGCGCCCCGAATACGGTCGTGCGATCGACATCGTCACGGGCTCGGCGATCAAGTCGATGCTGGCGCCGGCCCTGATCCCGATTGCGTTCCCGATCATCGTCGGAATCATCAACATCCGCATGCTCGGCGGCCTGCTCGTCGGCACGATCGTCACCGGGCTCTTCCTCGCGATCTCGATGACCGCCGGCGGCGGCGCCTGGGACAACGCGAAGAAGATGATCGAGGACGGCCTCTACGGTGGCAAGGGCTCAGAGGCGCACGCTGCCTCGGTGACCGGCGATACCGTCGGCGATCCCTACAAGGACACGGCCGGACCCGCGATCAACCCGATGATCAAGATCACGAACATCGTCGCGATCCTGATCATTCCGCTGCTCGTTTCGATCCACACGTGACCTGCGCGCGTGGCGTCCGCCGGTCCCGGGACCAGTCCTGGGCCGGCGGACGCCACGACGGCCAGCTCGGGCCTGGCCGCCGCCGTGCTTCGTACCGCCGATTTGCGGGGCTTCTGCGCCTTGACCGCATGACCGCTTCCCTGTTCCACGCCGCTTCGTGCGCTACGCTGCGTCAGGTGAACGCGTGAAAGTCATCGTCGTTGGCTGTGGCCGAGTCGGGAGCGCGGTGGCGCTCCGTCTGAGCACCGCCGGCTGGGACGTCCGCGTGATCGACGAACGCGAGGAGGCACTTGGCCGACTTGGCGACACCTGGAGCGGAGAGTTCCACGTCGGACACGGGATGGACATCCCGCTACTTCGGCGCGCCGGTATCGAGGATGCCGACGCCGTCGTCGTGACCACCGACGGTGACAACACGAACATCGTGATCGGCCAGATTGCCCAGAAGCAGTTCGACGTTCGTTCGGTCGTCGTGCGCATCCTCGATCCTGCACGCGCGGAATTCTTCAGCGCTCGAGGGCTCAACGTCGTCTGCCCGACCAAGAACGCGATCGAGACGCTCACCGACGCGGTCGGCGCCAACCAGGCACTCTCCGAAGCGGCAGTCTCCCAAGCGGCAGTCTCCCAAGCGGCAGTGTCCTGAGCGATGTATCTGCTGATCGCAGGCGGCGGTAAGGTCGGCTCCAACCTCGCGCGCGGGCTGATCCGGGCCGGGAACGAGGTGACGCTGATCGACCAGCGGATCTCGCGCTTCGAGGCGCTCGAGGGAGAGTTCGAGCATCAGGTTCAGCTTGGTGACGCGACCGAGCTGTTCGTGCTCGAGCGCGCCGGCATCAAACGTCCCCCGGACGTCGTTGTCGCAGTGACAGGCGACGACGAGGACAACATCGTCATCTGCCAGCTCGCACGCGACCGCTACGGCGTCGAGAAGACGATTGCGCGGGTGAACGACCCGCGCAATCAGCCCTACTTCGACCTGCTCGGTATCTCGCCGACCGTCTCCGCAACCGCGTCGATCATGGCTCTGATCGAGCACGAGGTCCCTGATCACGGGATGATCCATCTGCTCGAGCTGCGCAAGGAGAATCTCGAGATCGTCGAGATCACCGTCGACGAGGGTGCCTCGTGCGCAGGCAAGACGATCCGCGAGGTAGACCTTCCCGAAGGCTCGCGCGTGATCTCGATCGTGCGCAACGGGAAGGCGGAAGCACCCGACGGCTCGATGCAGCTCGCACCTGGCGACGCTGTCCTCGCGATTCTCGAACCCGGTAAGGAGGACGAGCTGCACCGGGTTCTCATGCACTCCTGACCGCGGCCGAAGACAGCGTTATGAGCATCAAGCGCGAGTCGCCTCGGATCGTCATGCCCGTCGTCGTCGCGGGTGCGACCGCTCTCCTCGGGCTGATGGGGATCGTCTCGTCGTTTACGCCTGCCGCATCGCGGAGCCGGCTCCTGCAGATCGGGCTCTATCCCGGCTGGCCCAGCGCGGCGAGAACGCTCACCCTCGCGTGTGCGCTTGCGCTGCTCTGGCTCGCGCGCGGGCTCGCCCGCAGAAAGCATCGGGCCTGGCAGCTCGGGGTGGCGCTCGTGCTCGCGAGTACGGCCGCGCACCTTGTGACCGGGCTTCGGCCCGGCGAGGCGGTCAGCGCCGCCGCGATGCTCGTGCTCCTCTTCTCGACCCGCCGCGAGTTCGTCGCCCCCGGTGATCCGGAGTCGGTGCGTCCGCTGCTGCAGATCGGGCTCGCATTCTGCGTGCTCGTGCCGCTACTCGCGTTGCACGCAGAGGGCGCCGTCGCGATCTCCGATCGACTCGATGACGCGCTCGTGCTGCTCACCGGCGCGCTCGCGGTTCGCGCCTTGATCGTCTGGCTCAGCCCGATCGCCGAGCGAACCCGCCACGTGCCCGCCGACCGCCGGCGCGCGGCCGAGCTTGTGCAGACCCACGGCAGCGACAGCCTCGCCTACTTCGCGCTCCGTCGTGACAAGTCGATCTTTCTGTCCTCGAGCCGACGTTCGTTCCTCGCCTACCGTGTCGTTGCCGGAACCGCGATCATCACCGGTGATCCGATCGGCGAACGCAGCGAGCGCGCGGAGCTCATCGCAGAGTTTCGTCGCGTCGCCCGCGCCAAGGCGTGGCGGGTCACGATCGCCGGCGCGAGTGCCGAGGCGCTGCGCGATTATGCGGGACTCGGCTTCCGCTCGATCTACCTCGGCGACGAGGCGTTCGTCCGCCCCGAACGCTTTTCGCTCGAGGGCCGCCCGATCCGCAAGGTCCGCCAGTCGGTCACCCGACTCGCGAAGGCAGGCTACCGCGTCGAGCTGACCTCGCCCGCGGCGCTCGACGCCGCCGGCCGCGAGGAGCTCCTCGATGTCTCGGAACAGTGGCGCGGCCGCTGGCCGGAACGCGGTTTCACGATGGCAATGGACGCCGTCTTCGCTTACCCCGACGCGATCCTCGCCCTCGTCGTCGCCCCGGGGGGTGAGCTCGAGGGCTTCCTGCAGCTCGTCCCCTCACCGGCGTGCGGCGGCTACTCGCTTTCGGCGATGCGTCGCCGCCCCGGCTCTGCCAACGGCCTGATGGAGTACGCGATCGTGCGGACGCTCGAGTGGGCACGCGCCAACGAAGTGGCCGAGGTCTCCCTCAACTTCTCGGTGTTCGCCGAGTACCTGCGTGCCGAGCGTGGCTTGCTGCGACTCGTGCTCCTGAAGACCGATCGGATCTTCCAGCTCGAGCGGCTCCACAGTTTCAACCGCAAGTTCTTCCCGGAGTGGCGCCGCCGCTACTTCTGCTTCGAGCGCTGGACGGACCTGCCGCTCGCGGCGCTTGCCTTTCTGCACGCGGAGTCGCTGCTGATTCCCCCGGGCCCCTGGGCTTCGCGGTCGCAGGACATCGCGGCGCGCTGAGCGCTCGCTCCTCGTCTGCGTGCAGCGTTCCCGACGACCGCGTGTAGGTCAGTCTTCGCGCCGGCGCCGGATCTGCGGTCCACGCTGGCCGAGCGCGGCGAACGCGAGCGTCTGGAGCGAGTCGTTGAGCGTACGGAGCTCGTGGGCGATCACGGCCAGCTCGTCGCGCCGCTCCTGGTGCGCGTTCAGCCGCCCGAGCTCGGCGGCGATGCGGTCGAGGCGCTCAAGCAGCGCCTCCAACTGACGATCGGTCAGCTCGTGGCTCTCCACGGATCGCTCAAGTGTAGATCCGGGGCCCGCCAGCATGTGCTCCGGGGGCTCTCCCGGCCCCGCCCGACGGCCGGAGAGGCGTGCCGACCGTTGAGCATCGTCCCTCGCTAACGTGGCACGACGTGTCCGCAGCGCCCTCCGAGAGCTTCCTCGCCGACCTCAACGAGGCCCAGCGGGAGGCCGTGACGACGACCGAAGGGCCGCTTCTCGTGATCGCGGGTGCTGGGTCGGGAAAGACACGTGTGTTGACCTATCGGGTTGCGCATCTGCTCGCCGCGCGCGGTGTCGAGCCGAACGAGATTCTCGCGATCACCTTCACGAACAAGGCGGCCGGGGAGATGCGCAGCCGGATCGAGGAGACGGTGGGGCGGCGCGCGCGGGCGATCTGGATTCTCACGTTCCACGCCGCCTGCGGGAGAATCCTGCGTCGCGAGGCCGAGCGCCTCGGCTACCGGGCGAACTTCACGATCTACGACCAGGCTGACCAGGTGCGGCTCGTCCGTCAGTGTCTCGAGGAACTCGAGCGAGACCCCAAGCGATTCACGCCGCGCGCGATCCACGCGCAGATCTCGAAGGCGAAGAACCTGTTGATCACGCCTGACGAATACGGGATCCGGGTCGCGAGCTTCTACGACCAGACCGTCGCCGATGTCTATGCGATCTATCAGCGGCGGCTCTTTGGGCTCAACGCTGTCGATTTCGACGACCTGCTGATGTTGACGGTAGACGTGCTCTCACGCTTCCCCGAGGCGAAGGAGCGCTGGGCGAACGCGTTTCGCTACGTGATGGTCGACGAGTACCAGGACACGAACCACGCCCAGTACGCGCTCCTCAACCAGCTCGCGGGTGGGCACCGCAACCTGATGGTGGTCGGCGACCCCGACCAGTCGATCTATGCGTTCCGCGGCGCCGACATCCGCAACATCCTCGAGTTCGAGCGCGACTTCACGGGCACCCGCACGATCGCGCTCGAACAGAACTACCGCTCGGCAAACTCGATCCTCAACGCCGCAAACGCCGTGATCTCGCATAACCGCGATCGCAAGGAGAAGGAGCTCTGGTCGGAGCTCGGCGACGGGGAGCCCGTGATGGTCGTGGAGACCGAGGACGAGCACGGTGAGGCTCGCCACGTCTGCAGCGAGGTCGTGCGACTCGTCGAGAACGGCATGAGCCTCGCCGAGATCGCCGTCATCTACCGCACCAATGCGCAGAGCCGCGTACTCGAAGACGTGCTTGTGCGGGCCGGGATCGGCTACCAGGTGCTCGGCGGCGTGCGCTTCTACGAGCGCGCCGAGATCAGGGACGCGATCGCATACCTGCGGGTGATCGACAACCCGTCCGACGCGGTCTCGCTCGAGCGAATCGCGAACAGACCGCGACGCGGAGTCGGCGACACCTCGCTCGCGCGGCTCCAGGCCTTTGCCTCCGAGCGGCAACTCACCCTCTGGGAGGCGGTTCGGCGCGCCGAGGAGGTCGGCCTCGCGACCGCGTCGTTGCGCGCCGTCGTCGCCTGGCGGTCACTGCTGCAGTCGCTGATGGCGCAGGCGCTCGAGGTCCCGCTCGCGGAGTTGATCGAACGCGTGATCGAGCGCACCGAGTACGAGCAGTTCCTCGTCTCGACCTTGCCGCGCTGGGAGGCTGAGGGAAAGATCGAGAATCTCGAGGAGCTCGTCGGCGTCGCGCGTGAGTACACCGAGACGAACCCGGAGGCGACGCTCTCGAGTTTTCTCCAGGAGATCTCGCTCTACTCGGATCAGGACGCGCTGCGTGACGAGACACGTGGCGGGCAGCTCACGCTGATGACGGCACACAACGCCAAGGGGCTCGAGTTCCGCGCGGTCTTCATGCTCGGGATGGAGGAGGGCATCTTCCCGCACGCCCGCTCGCTCGAGGAAAACAGTGTCGAGGAAGAGAGGAGGCTCTGCTACGTCGGCATGACCCGAGCGAAGGAACTGCTGACGCTTCTGCACGCGAGCCGCCGCTCGCTCTACGGGCGCAGCGACGCCAATCTTCCCTCGCGGTTCCTCGACGAGCTGCCCGAGGACCGGGTCGAACGCACCCGCCTCGCCCCGACATCATGGTCTGGGTACGGCGCTCCGGCGGCCCCGCGCGGCGTGCGCCCGGCCACGTCAGTCCCGTCACTCTCGACAGGCGACACGGTCAAGCACGAGACGCTCGGCGTCGGGATCGTGACCCGGATCGAGCCCGATGGCGTCGTGACGGTGCGTTTCGAGGACGGCGGCGAGCGGCGGCTGCTGCTCGAGTACGCACCGCTCGAGCGCGTCGCCTGAGCGCGCCCACGCGCTCGCGCGATAATCGCTCCGTGACTGGGCTCGAACGGCTCTCGGCGCTCGAGCTCCTGGCCGGGTACCGCGAGCGCGCCTTCTCTCCAAGCGAGACCGTGACGACGCTCTCGGCGCGGATCTCCGCACTCGACCCGGGGCTCGGTGCCTTCACCACACTCTGCCTCGAACGCGCACAGGCCGAGGCGGAGGCCTCGACGCTGCGGTGGTCGAAGCGCACGCCGTGCGGCGCGCTCGACGGCGTGCCACTGGCGGTCAAGGATCTCTACGACACCGCGGAGGTCGCCAGCGCCTACGGTTCGGCGATGTTCGCCGGCGCGATCCCCGGGCGCGACGCCGAGGCGGTGCGCCGGGCCCGCAGCGCCGGCGCGATCGTGCTCGGGAAGACGCAAACGCACGAGTTCGCCTGGGGCATCACCTCGGTCAACCTCGCCATGGGTACCGCCCACAACCCCTGGGATCCACGTCGGATCGCCGGAGGCTCGAGCGGCGGCTCCGCTGTGGCGCTCGCGGCGGAGCTGGTCCCGCTCGCGCTCGGCACCGACACGGGTGGCTCGATCAGGATCCCGGCCGCCTTCTGCGGCCTTGCCGGGCTCAAGCCGACCTTCGGACGTGTGAGCCGGGCCGGCATCTTTCCGCTCGCCGCTTCGCTCGACCATGCCGGGCCGATGGCACGCGGCCCTGCCGACCTCGAGCTGCTCCTCAGCGTGATTGCCGGCCGCGATCCGGCCGACGCGGCGACCGAGCTTGCACCCGCCGAGGGAGCGTTCTCCGCCCACACGGCGGCGCTCTCGGGACTTCGCGTCGGGCTCTGCCCCGACCTCCACCTCGCTCCGCTCGACGCGGACGTCGCTACGGCCTATGCAGCCACGGTCGGCCGTCTGGCTCGGCTCGGAGCCGACCTCGTCGAGCTCGAGCTTCCCGAGGCGCACACTGTGCTCGACATCTACGCCGTGGTCCAGCGCGCGGAGGCTCTTCACGAGCATCGCCAGGCGGGGCTCTATCCGAAGCGCTGCGACGACTACGGCCCGGACGTGCGACGCTGGCTCGAGCTCGCCACGACCGTCGAGCTCGCCGACTACCTCGACGCCTGCCGCGAGCGCGAACGTCTGCGGGCCGGGTTCGCGCGGCTCTTCCGCGACGTCGAGCTCATCCTCACGCCCGTCGCCGCGTGCGGGCCACCCCAGATCGGCGAGGACGAGCCGGAGCACCTCGGCCGTCGCGTCGCACTGCGCGAGCTCGTCATGCCCTACACCGTTCCCCAGAACCTTGCAGGGCTACCCGCCTGCGCTCTGCGCGCGGGCTTCGACAGCTCCGGCTGTCCCATCGGGATGCAACTCACAGGCCCACCGTGGAGTGAGGCAAGGGTGCTCGGGGCAGCACGGATGCTCGTTGCGGCCGACCCGGAGCTCGCCGCTTCTCGACCGCCGCCGCACGGGGGGCTCGGAGGGGGCTGAGGCCCGCGCTCGCGACCCCGGCCGGCTGGTCATTCGGGCTTTAGAGTGCTTTGCGGAATGCGGTCAAGGCGCTGAGGTGCGCCGCGTCAACGCTTCGCATACAGGTGGCGGCGGCAACGGGGGCCTCGCTTCCTCCCTCGTAGACGTCGGCCTGGCTTGTACAGAAGGCGTTGCGGTACACGAGCCACGCTCGTTCACCCGCCACGAAGCGCAGCCGGGCAGGCCTGTCGTAGAGCCGGGGCAAGATCGCCGCCGCGGCCGCGTTTATCGCCGTATCGAGGTGCAGGATCGCTTGTTCGGCGCAGCCTTCGAGCGCGAGCGTCGTCGAGGGCTGCCCGGCAGGGCACGGGAGCGGCGTGAAGCGTTCGCTGATCACCGGTGGGCGCACCACCCGCGCATCGAGAGCGTGGGTTGCAGCCGTCGCCTGGCCCGCGAGCATCGTGACCAGGCCGAGCGCGAGCAGGAGCCCTGCATGCCGAGGAACTGCCCCCGAGCCCGAATGCTTGACCACGTGCACGGTGCCCGACTCTAACGCCGGGTCGGGGTGCTTTGTAGGGTGTGGGCTGGAGGCGCCGGCCGTCGAGTGTCCTTGCCATGAACCCGCTGAAACTTGATCACATTGCCTTCTGGGTCGCCGAGCGAGAGCCGATCGTCGAGCGCTGCGAACGGTTCTTCGGAATGCATGTGATCGAGCGTCAGCAGCATTTCACCCTCCTCGGCACGAGCGCGCGTCACGGCAAGCTCACGTTCTTCGACGCTGAGGGCCCGCGCGTCGCGGGGGTCTTGCTCGAAGTCGGCCTGCGTGTTACGAACCTTGCAGCCGCGCGCGACCGGCTCCCTGCCGGGATGCCCGACCAGATCGAGCTCGGCGAAGGCATCCGGATCCGGCTCGTCGCGGGCCCGGTCGAGGTCGAGTATGACCTCGACCACGTCACGCTCTGCGCGTCGGCTCCGGCGGCGACGGTCGACCGCTACGAGGAACTCGGCTTCAGACGCCTCGGCCCGACCCGCGCCCAGGTCGGAGGGGCAGTCCTCGACGTCGTCGAGGGATTTCCGGAGCCGGGCGAACGGCCGCTCCTCAATCACTTCGGGCTGCTCGTCGCTTCGGCGGAAGCGCACCGCCTCGAGGCCGAGGCGCTCGGGCTCGAGATCGAGTCGACCGTGGAGGCCGCCAACACTCGGGCGACGTTCGTCTGGGGCCCCGACCGCGTCCGTGTCGAATACGTCGAGCACAAACCCACGTTCGGGCTCACGTGACCGACGCGCCGGGACTGATCGTCGCCGGCGCCGGCATGGCGGGTCTCGTCGCGGCGGTGCGTGCCTGCGAGCTCGGTCTCCGTCCACGTGTCTTCGAGAAGGGCAACCGTGTGGGCGGATCGATGCTGCTCTCCTCCGGAGTCATATGGCGCCACGCGGACTGGAAGGGTTTCCGCGAGGAGTGCCCCGACGGGGACCCTGCGCTCCAGCGGCTCGTGTGGGAGCGCGTCGACGCCGGCCTCACGTGGCTGCAGGAGCGCGGTGCGCCTGTCGTACGCGACGAGACCGGCAACCCGCGCACCGTCGGCATACGGTTCGACCCGCGAGGACTGGCCGAGTCCCTCGCCGCCCGTTTGCCCCCAGGCACGGTCGTCTTCGAGCCGGCTCCGCTCGCAAGGGGCGACGGCGCGTCGACCGTGCTCGCGACGGGTGGCTTCGCGGCCTCGGCCGAGCTCGTTGCCCGCCACATCGGGCCGGCGGCGCCGCTGCGGCTGCGCGGAAACCCGTGGTCAACAGGCGCCGGGCTCAGCCACGCACTTGCGCTCGGCGCCGCGTGCTCGCCTGGAATGAATGAGTTTTACGGGCGCAACATGCCGGCGAGCCCCTGGAGCGAATCGGAGTTCGTCCAGTTGGCCCAACTCTACGCGGCCCACGCCCGTATCTTCGACGAGGATGGCGTCGAGTTCTTCGAGGCTGCAGACGTGAGCTGGTCCGAGACGAACGTCGTTCAAGCAACTGCGCAGCGGCGAGGGGCCCGTGCGTACTACCTCCTCGACGCAGATGCCCTGCGTCAGCGGGTTGAAGAGAGGAGCGTCGCCGACGTGCTTGCCTCGGCACCCGTCCGGGCACGTGTCGACCCTGCGACGCTTCCCTTCGTGCCGCCCGCCGGGACCGTCGCAGCGATCCATGTGACGGCATCGATCACGCATACGATCGGGGGCTTGGCGGTCGACAGACGCGCGCGCGTGCTGCGTGCCGACGGGACGCCTCTCCCTGGGGTTTACGCCGCCGGTGTCGACGTAGGCGGGGTCGCGGCCGGGGGTTACGCGAGTGGGCTCGCGCAAGCGCTGGTACTCGGTCTCGTCGCTGCGGAAGCGATCAGCGAGGCGGCAGGGTAGCGACCCGACGGTCGGCGGCCTCGGCGTATATCGCACTCAGTCGTGCGGCGTAAGCGTCGGGGCTGTGCTGCTGCTCGATGAAGCTGCGTGCTCGATCGGCGAGTCCGCGTCGCCTCACGCTGTCTACGAGCAGGCCCGCCGTCGCGTCGGCGATCTGCTTCGCGCTCTCTCCGACGAGAAGCGGGAGCTGCCCGTTCTCGATGACGAAGCCCGCGGTTCCGAGGGGTGTCGTCACGACGGCCTTCCCGCTCGCGAGCGCCTGAAGCACCTTCATCCGCATCCCGCCACCGCTGCGGACCGGCGCGAGTACCACCGAGGCGGCCTCGAGGTAAGGAGCGATCACCGGTACTTCGCCGAGCACACGGATGTCGGCGGCGGCAAGTGCGGTAACCGCCACTGGGGCGGCGGGTCCGACGATCGTCAAGCGGGCATCGAGTCCCCGAGCTCGTAGCAGCGGCATGATCTCCTGGCCAAGCCACAGGGCTGCGTCGACGTTCGGTGGGTGCGTGAAGTTCCCCGTGAACAGCAGCTCGCCCTCCTGCTCACGCCCGGGCTCGGTGCGTTCCGGCAGCTCGATGCCGAACGGGTTGACGTGTACCCGCCCTTCGAGCTCGGGCGCGAGCGTCGTCAGGCTCTCGGCGTCGCGGTCGGTGAAGACCTGGACCCGATCGAAACGCTGCCAGACCGAACGTTGAAAACTCGGGAAGCGCCGGCGGTCGAGCTGTGCGAACGCCCATCCGGGCCAGTTGCGCACGGGGCCCATACTCCACGTCACGCCGCGGGGCTGAAGGACTTCGTGCTCGGTCAAGACCGTTGGCAAGCCCGCCGGGAACCGGAATAGCCCCATCGAGCTGTCCTCGACGGCTGCGACGTCGAAGGTTCGTCGAGCGGTCAGATCGTCGATCGCGCGCTGCACTCCCGGATCGGCGAGCCAGACGGTTCGCCACGGCTGTCGGGTGCGGATCCAGGTGCTCGCGAGCCGCGAGCGACGTTGCCAGCGTGGGAGACCAGCCGGCTGCCGACGGTCGACGACGTGAATGTCGACGCCCGCGGCTCGCAAGCGTTCGCACGCCTCGAACTCGCCGGCCTCGTCACCCGCGCCGGTCACGAGCGTCACCTCATGGGAGCGACGCAACCCGGCCAGTTGTGCATAGAGCACGAGCGGAATCGCGCCCGGCGCCTCGCGACGCGGAGGCATCGGCGTGACGAGCAGAATCCGCACCTCGCGAGCCTAGCCGGGGGCTGGCTCCCCGCAACCAGTCTGCTGGACGGTCAGCTCTGCAGCCTGGCGAAAAGCAGCCGAGCGGCAAAGCGCAGGAGCGAATCCGTTCCCTGGACTTCAACCCAGCGGAGGTCGTAGGGGTCGGTGGCGGGGCGGTTGCGCCCGGCCTTCGTCCCTCGTGCAGCAGCGAAGCCGGCGCGCTCGACGAGTTCACGCACCGGGGCGTTCGAGTCTCCAAACGGATACGCGAAGACCGTTACCGGTCGCCCGAGTGTCTGCTCGAGCTCGAGCTTCGAACCGCTGATCTCGTGTTCCGCCTCGCCTTCCGTGAGCTCGGTCAAGCGCGGGTGAGTGCGGGAGTGGGCACCGATCTCAATCGCCGGACCGAGCCGCTCCTGCGCTGATTCCCGTGGCAGCAAGGGCCGCTGCCTCAGCACCGGGTCGGAGCGCGTCTCGGGTTCGATGGCTGAGGAGACGAGAAAGACGGTTGCCGAGAAGCCGGCACGTTCGAGCAAGGGCCGGGCAACGGTCGCGTTGTCGACGTACCCGTCGTCGATCGTGATCACGAGCGTCTTCGGAGGGAGGAGGCGAAAGGCCGTATGTGCCTCGACGTATTCGCCCAGGCTCACCACGTTGTAGCCACGGGCTTTGAGCCAACGGAGCTGTCGCGCGAAGCGCTTGCCGGGGACGACGAAACGGCTCGCCTTTTCGCCCTCGACCCCGAAGGCGTGGTACGCAAGCACGAGTGTCCCCGATCTGAGCGCCCGCCAGAGCTCCGGGCTCGCCGCGTCGCGTACCCCGCACCAGTAGGCGTGCGTGAGCGCGAACCAGAACCAGAGCGAGGCTGCTTCGCGTTTGCGGAAGACAAACCCGATCCGGGCGAGCTGTCGCGGCGAGACGTGGAGCGCGAGCAGCGTCTTGTCGAGCAGCTCTCCTTGCCATGAGCGCGAAAGCTCGGCAAACCCGCCGAGCGCCATCCGCGGGAGCATCCCGGGGTGTCGTCGGTAGAGCTCGACGGCGATGGCGCCGCGGAGTCTCGTGTCGGCGACGATCCCGTGCCAGGGGCGCGTCCGGAACTCGGACATCAGAGCGTCGCGGACGAAGACGAACTCGCAGCCGAGTTCGTGGAGGCGATAGCCAAACTCGGTGTCGATCGCTCGCGGCAGGTCGTTCGCGAATCCGCCCGCCTCGTCGAAGGTTGACCGCGTGATCGAGAAGTTCCCCCCGTACAGGTCGAGGTAGAACGCCGCGCGAGCCATCACGACCTCGATGTGGGCGTTCATGTCTTCCATCTGCAGGCGCGCAAGCCGGTCAGCCCCCTCGGGGACACGTTGTTCGATGGCGCCGATGGCGACGATTCGCTCACGTCCTTCGTGAACACGCAGGTGCGCGGCGACAAACCCGGGCTCGGCGACCTCGTCGTCGTCGATGAAGACGAGCACACGGCCGGAGGCACGGAGGGCACCGGCGTTGCGCGCAGCGGCTGATCCTGCGGAGCTTTGCTGGACGACGGCGAGCGTGAAGGGGAGCTCGAGACCCGCGAGCACAGCCTGGGTGTCATCCGTCGAGCCGTCGTCGACGACGACGAGCTCGAAGCTTTCGACCGGCGAGCTCTGATGGATGAACGACGTAAGACACTGCCTGAGCAGCTCGGCCCGGTTGTGCGTCGCGACGATCACGCTCAGGCCCGGAGCGTGACCCGCTCGCTGCTCTGGTCTCAAGCCGAGGCCCCCGGCGTGCAGCGTTCTGCGTGAGCGGCCATCTGCCCCGACGTCGGCTGATCTTGGGTCGAGGAGCCTCGCACGAACCGGACGTTCCGCAAGCACCCAACCCTAGCCGAGCCTCCGGCTCGCCCCGGATGGCGGCGAGGGGGCCGGTGCCCGGCTCGTTGCTGGACGGCTATCTCGCGGCGCGAAGGGCGCCACGTCGAGGACTTCACTGTCCCCGCCCGTCCGCGGGCCTCGGAGTCGGCGAGAACACGTATCGTTCATGAATGGCTGAGAGCTCACGAGTTGCGTCACGAGCGCGCCTCTTGGCGGCCCTGGGAGGATCGTCGGGCGCTTCGCTCGGGTTGCTGCATCTCCGTTACGCCTGGTCCGGAACCAACCAGTACTTCTTCCTCGAGTGGAATCTCTTCCTGGCGGCGATTCCGTTCGTGCTCGCACTCGCCATCGAGTTTGCCGCAGCACATCGCCTGCGAGCGCTGCTCGCCCCGCTCATTGCCGTCTGGCTCGTCTTCCTGCCCAACGCGCCCTACATCGTGACCGACTTCGTCCACCTTGGCACTGGCGCCCCGATCCCGCTCTGGTTCGACGCGATCCTCTTCTCCTCGTTCGCGGCGACCGGCCTCGGCTTCGGGCTCGCGTCGATCGCCCTGCTGCGGCGGCTGGGGAGCCGTTATCGCCATCCGGTGACCGTCTGGGTGGCGGTGGCGCTCGTCTTGACCGCCAGCTCGTTCGGAATCTTCCTTGGTCGCTTTGAGGCATTTAATTCCTGGGATCTTCTCGTTCGTCCGATTGCGGTCATCCATCAAGCTATTTCCGTGGGTGATCTCGGACAGGCGTCGCGTTTCACGGTCGCGTTTACGCTGTTCTTACTCGTGACCTACCTTGCCTTCGAGAGGTTGCTTACCGCAAACCGACGCCATGGTCTGGCCGTCCGGCGGGCCGGAGATACCGCACGGCTTGAGTCTGTGGGCGCTCGCGCAAGTGACGTTGTTCCCCAGCGCGCCGACGTCGGCCGGCGGTCATCGAAAAAGACGACCCTCTTCACTCGTACGAGGCATGCCTTGAACGCGGCGACCGACCGATCAACTTGGCATGTCGCAGATCAAGTCCATTCCGGTGAAGTTTCTCGTCGCGAGCACAATTGCGCTGGCGGTGATGATCAATTCGGGCGCCGCAAGCGCTCGCAGCCAGCGTTCGATGCGGGCGGAGCACGCTGCACACTCCGCGGCGGTACCGGTTGCGACCCAAGTGAAGACGACTTGGGGCTCGCTGGCGGCGCTCCTAGCGGCCGTCGTTGAGGCCCCCCGACTAGGTTTCTCGGCCGGCAACCTCGCCCTCGTGCTCGCCGGGCCTGACGTCGCGGCCTCCCATGGTCGCGCAATCGCGAAGCAGCTGGAGCTTGCGTTCTCGAAACGCTCCGGCGGATCGAACACGCGCAATACACACTCGAACTCGGGTGGTTCCACAGGCTCGACGACCACCACGCCGACGACCACGACGCCGACGACCACCACGCCTACGACCACGACGCCGACGACCACGACGCCGACGACGACGCCAACCACGACCACGCCAACCACAACGACTCCCACTGGCACCACGAGCGCCGGTAGCAAGGAGATGTATTGGGGCGCCTGGATCGGAAGCCAGTTCACCGGCAACGACGCACCGTGGGATACCAACGCGATTGCCGACTTCGAACAGGCCGCCGGAAAAGGCGTTTCGCTGATCAACTTCTCCTCGCCTTGGGAGAGCTGTTATTCCACCCCGTGTACAACGTATGCCTTTGACACTACGGCGTTCAACAACGTCCGCAATGCAGGCGCGATTCCGTTCTTTAGCTGGGGATCGGATTCACTGCCATTCAGTGTGAACGAACCGAATTTCTCGCTCAACACGATCGTTGCGGGTGACTGGGACTCATACATCACGAGCTGGGCGACTGCCGCCAAGAATTGGGGCCACCCGTTCTTCCTCCGGTTTGACTGGGAGATGAATGGCAACTGGTTTCCCTGGTCGGCGGGCGCCAATGGCAATACGGCCGCGGAATACGTCGCCGCGTGGAGGCACGTCTACAACATCTTCCAGTCGGTCGGTGCAACCAACGTGACCTGGGTCTGGTGCCCAAACATCGATCCGTACAAGGAGTGGACGCCACTCGCGAGTCTCTACCCCGGTGATGCGTATGTGAACTGGACGGGGCTTGACGTCTACAACTACGACACGCCGTGGATGAGCTTCAGTCAGCTTGCGCAGTCGACCTACACGCAGCTCGTGAGCACAGTCGCCCCCTCCAAGCCGGTCGTGATCGGCGAGACTGCCTCGACTGAGAGCGGCGGCTCCAAGGCGGCGTGGATCACAGACCTGCTCACTACGCAGTTGCCGAACAACTTCCCGCAGATCGACGCCTTCCTCTGGTTCGATCAGTACGACTCCGGGATGGACTGGCCGATCGAGACCTCGAGCAGCGCCGAAGCGGCATTCGCAGCCGGCATCGCTTCTCCGGAGTACGCCTCGAATCAGTTCGGCTCGCTCAGCGGCGGCCCGATTCAGCCTCTCTCGTAGTTCGTCGCGGGCGGAAGCCGTGGGCTCGACCGAGCGCCAGGGCTTCTGTCCGCTCCGGATGATGGTCGTGCTCACCGCCTCCGCGTCGCGCTCGGGAGCGCCGATTGGTCAACAGGCGATCGTCCCCGGCTGCGACGACGCCTTCACTCCGGTCGTCGTCCGCCGGCAGCGTCGAACCCCTTTTGGTACGAGGGATCGCGCGTTTATCGGCGAATATGCCCGCTGTGAGTGGGCAAACGCTGCGTTGGAGGCGGCACGCGAGGCACTGCCCGCCGGCTTCGACGACGCCGAGTGCGTGGCGCGTCTCCGCGCCTGGGTGGCTCTCAAGCTGGGAGTTGGGGCTTGAGTGCGGTAGCGTTCGGCCCGTGAGGGTCGTCTGTTCCACTGTCCGGACTTCACGCATGCGCTTCGTTGTGACCGTTGCCTGCCCGCTGGCATGCCTGATGCTGCTTGCACTGGCGTCGCCGGCGTTCGGTCGCGACCGGTCGGGCTCGCACGAGGCGAGTTCACGTGGGCGCTCGGGCGGAAAGGGCACGCAGAGCGCGCAGGAGCTCTACTGGGGCGCTTGGATCGGCAGCCAGTTCACCGGTCTTGATCCGCCGTGGGACATGAGCGCCGTTTCGAAGTTCCAGCAACTTGCGGGAGGCAAAGGCCTCTCGTTGATTGAGTTCTCGTCGGCGTTCGAAGATTGTCTCACGGGCCCGTGTACGCCCTTCTTGTTCCCGACCTCGGCGTTCAATGCTGTTCGACGCTACGGCGCGATACCGATCTTCAGCTGGGGATCGAACGCACAGCCGATCGCCCCCTACGCCTCGCAGTTCTCGCTCAAGAACATCATCGCGGGTCAATTCGACTCGTACATTCGTACGTGGGCTGAGGCGGCTGCGAAGTGGGGTCATCCGTTCTTTCTGCGCTTCGACTGGGAGATGAATGGGGGATGGTTCCCGTGGGGCTGGTCGGCGAACGGGAATCAGCCAGGCCAGTTCGTCAAGGCGTGGAGGCACGTGCACGACATCTTCACCTCGGTCGGGGCTACGAACGTGAGCTGGGTGTGGTGTCCGTACATGGACTCCGAGCCCACCTTCGGCTCCCTGAGCGCGCTGTATCCGGGAAACGCGTATGTGGACTGGACCTGCGTTGACGTCTACAACCGCGACAGGCCCTGGTCGAGCTTCGATGACCTGTTCAAGTCGACGTACTCCCAGGTCGCCGCGATCGCGCCAACCAAACCGATGCTGCTCGCGGAGGTTGCGACGACGAGCCACGGCGGCTCGAAAGCGAGTTGGATCACGGGTTTGCTCGACGACCTCTCCGGCCGCTACCCGCTCGTGCGTGGCGTTACCTGGTACGAGACCTATCACTCCGGCTTCGACTGGCCGATCGAAACGTCGAAGTCGGCCATTACCGCCTTCGCGCAGGCGATCGCCTCGCCGCTCTACGCGGGGAGCACCTTCGCCTCGCTTCCCTCAGGCCCGATTGCGCCACCGTAGCGGTCGCGTGCGTACCGTGATAACGCGGCTCGACCCCGAATCGATGTGCCGCGGCATCCTCGCTGACGTCGTGTGGTGCCTCAAGGACTCGTGCCCAGGAGCCGTTAACCAGCTATGGCCCTGGATAGCGCGGAAAAGTTCGGCGCGCACGGCTTCCTGAAACCCCGGCCGCTATCCTGGCGATGCCGCAGTCGCAACGAGGAAGCTCGATCCCGATACCGAAACCCCTCCCTGGATGATCGCAAACCTGCTCCCCTGGGCGATGGTCGGCCAGTGAGCGCGTCCAGGCAGCAGACAGCAGGCAGACCGTTGCAATTGTCGGCCGGCGCGGCCGCTCTCCAGGCGGTCGCGGCATGAGCTCTCAGACCACGCGCCACAGGCTGTCGGTCGTGAGCATCGGGCTGCTCACCGTCCTGCTAGTCGGAGTTCTCGCCGTCTGGTTGACGGGCCACGATGAGGGTTCCGCCGTTCCCGGCCGTGTGAATACCCCGAACCGGGCCCGCACCGGGGCGTCAACTGCCCACGGTCTTGGCACGGGGAGGCTGTTCTGGGGTGCGTGGATCGGAACGCAGTTCACGGGCAAGGAGCCACCCTGGGACATGACTGCCGTGGCCGATTTCCAGAAGATCACGGGGAAGGGGCTCTCGCTGATCGAATTTTCAGCGCCGTTTGCGGACTGTTATATCAAACCATGCACATATTACTATTTTCCTACGTCTGCGTTCAATACGATTCGACGTTACGGGGCAATTCCAGTATTTGACTGGGGATCGAATGCGATTCCGATAAAAGGAACAGCCTCGCGCTTCTCTCTCAGCAAGATAATCAACGGAACATACGACTCGTATATCCGCACCTTTGCACGTGAGGCGGCGGCGTGGGGCCATCCATTCTTTCTTCGCTTTGATTGGGAAATGAATGGGAGATGGTTTCCGTGGGGCTGGGGTGCCCAGGGCAACGGTGACACTGCTTACGTCGAAGCCTGGCGTCACGTTCACGATATTTTCGCCTCGGCGGGTGCAACCAATGTCAGTTGGGTGTGGTGCCCGAACACCGACCCCAAGGGTGTGTTTGGGCCAATCCAGGAGCTCTACCCGGGCAGCGCCTACGTGAACTGGACCTGCATGGACGTCTACAACAGCGATCAGCCCTGGACAAGCTTCGCTGGGCTCTTCTCCTCGACCTACGCGACGATACGCGCGCTTGCACCAGACAAGCCGATGCTGATCGCCGAGACGGCGACCACCGAGCACGGGGGCTCGAAGTCTGCATGGATCACGCAGGCTCTCACTCAGATCCCGCTTGAGTTTCCCCTCGTTCGGGGGATTGCCTGGTTCGAAAAGTACGCGCAAGGATTCGACTGGCCCGTCGAGACGTCGGGTTCGTCCAAGCGTGCTTTCCGGAATGCCATCCAATCATCCTTGTACGTCGGAAACCAGTTCTCCTCACTCGCGGACGGGCCGATCCTGCCACCGTGATCCCGGCTCGATATGCCGAGACGCGCGTACGCACGCCGGCCCGGACGCTGCCGCCGAACCCTGTCCGAACCGCTCGCGGTCGGCCGGCGAACCTGTCAAACAGAACTAGCAAAATTTGGAAAAACCGAGGTACACTACGACTTGATGCGGGAGAGTTGGGGGCTCCACGGTGAGCTCGCGTTGGCGGCGCAGAGGCCGTCGTTCGGTAGGACAGGCGTTGAACGGTGGGACAGACATCCTGTCGGACGAGGCGCACTAGGAAGTCGATCGTCAAAGGAGCTCACATGGCAACAAAATTCTCAAGCGTCGTGACCGATGATGTGGTGAGCGCGGCTGAGACGTCGCGCGACGCGACCATGGCAGATCATCGACTCAGCGGCCACCTCGTCGAGACGATCATCTCGCGCGAGGCCACCGTAGACCCCACGTCCGACTTCGACCGGCGTCGTCGTAGCCGCCCCACGGTCAGCGTCGTGATTCCGACGCTGAACGAGGAGCCGAATCTGCCGTTCGTGCTGCCCAAGCTCGGCGGTTGGATCGATGAAGTGATCATCGTCGACGGGCGCTCCACTGACCAGACGCTGGCCGTAGCGCGGGAGCTCCTGCCCGAGGTGAGGATCGTGCATCAGACCGGCAAGGGCAAGGGTGACGCGTTGCGCGCGGGCTTCGAGGCGGCGACGGGCGATCTCATCATCATGCTCGACGCCGACGGCTCTACCGACCCGCGCGAGATTCCGGCCTTCGTGGGCGCGCTCGCTGCGGGCGCCGAGTTCGTCAAGGGCACACGTTTCGCTCAAGGCGCTGGCACCGAGGACATGTCGCTGATTCGCAAGCTTGGCAACCACGGCCTCGTTTATCTCGTCCGCCTACTGTTCGGTGGTAACTTCTCGGACCTCTGTTACGGCTACATCTCCTTCTGGAAGCGCGTTCTCCCTCAGCTCGATCTCGATTCGGACGGATTTGAGATCGAGACGCAGATGAATCTGCAGGCGCTCACGGCTGGTCTCCGGATCGTCGAGATCCCGAGTTTCGAACGGATGCGTATCCACGGCAAGAGCAACCTTCGGACTATTCCGGATGGTTGGTCGGTGCTGAAGACGATCGTTCGAGAATGGCGTCGGCCGCACCGCCGCTGGAAGGCGCCGTCGCCTGTCATGCCCACCGAGACCCGCGCCTTCTGACGACCGCACTGTCTGATCTTCCGGGCGGGCGGTTCGTCGCGGGAGTCGCCGACGTCTCCGTCGTGATCTGTGCCTGTGCGGACGACCGGTTCGACGCGCTTGCCGCCGCGCTTGCGTCGCTCGCGGAGCAGTCGCTGCCACCAGCAGAAACGATCGTCGTCATCGATCACAATCCCGCTCTCGCCGAGAGGGTCCGGGAGCGTTGGCCTCAGATCCTGGTCGCGACCAACGACGAGACCAGGGGCGTGTCGACGACGCGCAACGTCGGTGTCGCGGCGAGCACCGGGGCGATCGTGGCCTTCCTCGATGACGATGCGGTGGCGTCGCCGGACTGGATCGAGCGCATGCTCGCCGTCTACGAACGTCCCGAGGTCATGGCTGCGGGCGGCGCGATCGAGCCACTCTGGGAGTCGAGGCCGCCGCGCTGGTTTCCGGTGGAGTTCGGGTGGGTGGTCGGTTGCGGCTACCGCGGGCTACCGGAGGAGCTCAGCTCGGTGCGCAACGTCATCGGGACGAATATGTCGTTTCGGCGCGACGTGTTCGACGGAATAGACGGATTCGATCATGCAATCGGCCGCGTTGGTCGACTCCCCGTCGGCTGCGACGAGACGGAGCTCTGCGTGCGTGCGCTTCAGCGCTGGCCCGAGCGGACGATCGTCTATGACCCCGCGATGCGCGTTGGTCACCGTGTGCCGCAACGACGGACGAAGCTCTCGTACTTCGTCGCTCGCTGTTACGGCGAAGGGCGCTCGAAGGCGCTGATCGGTGAGCGCGTCGGTCGTCGCGCCAGCCTCTCGACGGAACTCCGCTACACGACGCATGTGCTCCCGAGCGGCGTGGCGCGGGGACTGCGCGACGCGGCGTCGGGCGATGCCTCCGGTGCCGCCCGCTCGGGCGCGATCGTCGCGGGGCTCGCTGTCACCTCAGCCGGTTTTGCGATGGCCTGGGTGAGGGCGATTCCGGCACGACTGCGCGGGCGCTTCTAAGCTCGGTTTCGTGCGCATCCTCATGGTTACGCCCCGGTTTCCGCCGTACAGCGGCGGTGTGGAGCTTCACGTCGCCGAGGTCGCCCGCCGGATCGCGAAGATGGGTCACGTGATCACCGTGCTCACGACGGATCCCTCGGGTGCGCTCCCGGCGAAGGAGCAGCAGGACGGCGTCGAAATCGAACGCGTTCGAGCCTGGCCGCGACAGCGCGACTACTACTTTGCGCCAGGCATCTGGAACCGTGTCGTCAGGAGCGGGTCCGACGTCGTTCACGTCCAGTCCTACCACACCTTCGTAGCGCCGATGGCGATGGCCGCGGCGCGGAGAGCCGAAATCCCGTACGTCCTGACCTTCCACGCCGGCGGGCATTCCTCCTCGACAAGGCGCGCTCTGCGCGGAGTGCAGTTCGCCGCGCTGCGACCGTTGCTCGCTCGCGCTGCCGCCCTCGTTGCGTTGGCACCGTTCGAGGTCGAGCGCTACTCGCAGCAGCTGCGTCTCCCGCGAGAGCGTTTTGCGGTGATCCCGAACGGGGCGGATCTTCCCGTGCCACGGAGGGCGCGGGGCGCCGACGGACGGGGCCCGGTCATCGCGTCGCTTGGCAGGCTCGAGCGCTATAAGGGCCACCAGCACGTACTCGCTGCGTTCCCGGCGATCCTGCGTGAGCGACCGAACGCGCGTCTATGGATCGCCGGAACGGGGCCCTACGCACCCGAGCTCGAGCAGCTTGCACAACGTCTAGGAGTAACCGATCGAACAGACATTCACGCCGTTCCGCCGGAGGACAGAGCGAGGATGGCCGACGAGCTCGCTCAGGTTGACGTCGCGGTGCTCGCGAGTGATTTCGAGACGCATCCGATCGCGATGCTCGAGGCAGCTTCACTCGGCTGCGGGCTGGTCGTGGCAGATTCACCTGGGCTGCGCGAGCTCGGTGCCGAAGGGATCGCACACGTTGTCGCGCACGCCGATCAGAGCGACGAGCTTGCGGCCGCGGTGCTCGCGGAACTCGACAAACCGCGAGCCGCTCCCGCGCTCAAGCTTCCGAGCTGGGATGCGTGCGCCGAGAAGTTGTGCGCCCTGTACGCGGCCGTCACGGACGCACCACCGACGTCCCGCGCGTGACGTCCGGAGCGCCAACGCCGCCCGGCAGGGGCGTTCAGGCGATGAGCATCCTGCTGCTCTCGCAGTTCTTTCGGCCCGTGATCGGTGGCGAGGAGCGCGCTGTCGAGGACCTCGCGGTCGGGCTCGTACAACGCGGGCACTCCGTCAGCGTCGCGACGCTCGCCGTGCCTGGGGCGCCCGCGTACGAGGAGCTCGACGGGGTACGCGTCCACCGCTTGGAAGCCACCTCGGCGCGGGCCACGTTTCTCTTCAGCGAGGCCGAGCGCACGCACCTTCCCCCGCTACCTGACCCAGGAATCGTTGCGGGGCTCCGGCGTGTGCTCGCCCGTGAGCGTCCTGAGCTCGTCCACGCGCACAACTGGATCGTCCATTCTTTCCTCCCGCTCAAGCGGAAGACTGGCCCCCGGCTCGTGCTCTCCCTTCACGACTACAGCCTCGTCTGCGCGACGAAACGCTTCGTGTACGCCGAGCAGGTGTGCGACGGTCCCGCCGCGCTCAAGTGCAGCCGCTGTGCCGCGGCGCAGTACGGGCGTCTCAAGGGCGGGGCGATCGTCGCTGGACTCCGCGCCATGCGGCCGCTCGTCTACCGTGGTGTCGATCTGTTTCTGCCCGTGAGTGCAACCGTCGCCGACCGCCTCGCTCTCGAGCGGCGCGGCCTGCGCTACACGGTCATCCCGAACATTCGACCGCAGCACCCGTCGCTCGCCCCGACAGGCGCCGACGACCTGTACCTCGACCGGCTGCCGTCGGGCGGATACCTGCTCTTCCTCGGGGACGTGACCGCTGACAAGGGCGCGCTCGTGCTCGAGCAGGCGTACGCGCGGCTCGAGCAGTCACCACCGCTCGTCTTCATCGGTCGACCGTTCGATCTGCCGGCCGGCAGTCGAGGCTGCGTGCATGTTCTCGGTGCGTGGCCGCACCCGCTTGCGCTCGAGGCTGTCCGTCGGGCGACGGTCGTCGTCGTCCCGTCCGTTGTTCCCGAGACATTCGGGATCGGAGCGCTCGAAGCGATGTCCTTCGGGAAGCCGGTCGTCGCCTCTCGCATCGGTGGGCTTGCCGAACTCGTCGTCGACGGGGTGACCGGGCGGCTCGTCGACCCCGGAGATCCGGCTGCACTCGCGAGCGCGCTCGCTGCTGTGCTTGCGGATTCGCCGGCACTCGCGGCGATGAGCGCTGCGTCTATGGAGCGTGCCGAGCTGTATTCGGCGGACCGCGTTCTCCCACGACTGGAGGAGGTCTATCGCGCGCTCGCGCGAAACCCGGACATGATGGTGAGCTAGCGAAATGTTCGGATCTGGTCGATCAAGCCGCAAGAGCGGCTCGGGCTTTGTGGTGTCGCCCGCCGGCACGATCTTCGCGCGCACCGCGCCGACGCGCGTCGCAAGGCCGCTGGAGATTCGCGAGCGCCTCGGCACGCCTCGAAGCATGTTCATGCCCTTCACGCTCGTGGGCGCGGCCGGGCTTCTGGTCGTCTCGTTGGCGTATTACATCTCGCGCTCGCATTTCAACTCGGGCTGGGCGCAGGTGCTCTTCTGGGTTGGGCTCGGTCTGATCGTCCTTCCAGCCGCCGCACGACTGGCCTCTGCCGGAGCCGAGCGGAGTGAACGTCTCGGTCTGCTGCTCACGGTCGGCCTTCTGCTCTACGCGGTCAAGGTGCTGCACGACCCCTTCGGATTCACCTACGCCGATGAATGGGTGCACGTCTACAACGCGCAGGAGATCCTCCATACCGGCAAGCTTTTCCACGCGAACCCGATCATCCCTATCACTTCGCGCTATCCGGGGCTCGAAAGCGTGACGGCCGCGGTTGGTTCGCTCACGGGACTCAGTGTGTTTGCCTCGGGCGTGATCGTTGTCGGTGCGGCACGCCTCATCTTCAGCCTCAGCTTCTTCCTGCTGATCGAGCGTGTGACCGGATCGCTGCGCGTCGCCGGGGCTGCCGGCGTCGTCTACGCGACGAATCCGAACTTCGTGTTCTGGAGCGCAGAGTTCTCCTACGAGTCGCTCGCGTTGCCCCTCGCGATGCTCGCGATTCTCGCTGTGGTGCACACGCGCGCGGTGCGCCGTGGCCATCCGGTGCTGAACTGGGCCGGTCGCGCTATGGTCGAGCGCACGGCCCTGATCCCGCGCTCCTCGGAGCGGAATGGGTGGACGATCATCGCGTGCCTGCTCGTAGCGGCAACGGTGATCACACACCACCTCACCTCCTACGCCTTGTGTGGCTTCCTCCTAGTGGTCTGCATCGTCGCATCGTTGCGTCGCTCAACCCGCCCTGATGCGCCCTGGCTCATCGCCGTCTTCGCCTTCGCGGTCACGGCCTTCTGGGTCGTAAAGGTGGCCCCCGGCACCGGTCATTACCTGCTCCCGGTGCTTGGTTCGGCCTACCACGAGACGGTTTCGACGATTCTTGGACACACCAGCACTCGCGCGCTGTTCGGCGGAAGCACCGGGGCGGCGGCCCCGGGCACGGTTGCGCCCTACTGGCAGCGTCTGACCGCGCTCGCATCCGTTGGTCTGATCGCCGTTGTGGTCCCGTTCGGGCTCCTCGAGGTGCGAGGGCGCTTCCAGAGCAGCGCTGTCGCGCTCGCGTTGGGGGCAGCAGCCGTCGCCTATATCGCCGTGCTTCCGGCGCGTCTGATTCCCGCCGCGTGGGAGACGTCGAACCGCTCGTCAGAGTTCTTCTTCATTGGGGTTGCGGCAACGGTCGCCCTGGTCCCGCAGCCGAGCTGGCTGCCAAGACGCGTGTACGCGCTCGTCGCAGCGGGCTTCGTCGCAGTCTTGCTGATCGGCGGGATCGTTGCAGGCTGGCCACCGAGAGTGCTCCTTGCCCAACCGACGCGCGGGCATGCGGCCGACGGCCATGTGATCGTTGCGCAGCCGGAGGCTGTCGCCGTGTGGGCGCGGACGGTCCTCAAGCCGGGTCACCGGTTCATTGCGCCTGAGGCTATTGGGCGCGAGCTGCTCGATGTTGGCAGACAGACGGTCTGGGTCACATCGGCACCCTTCGACGCCTCGACGGTTCTCTATGACTCGGAGATCACCTCGGGCATTGCCTCGACGCTCGCGACCAACGCCATCAGTTATGTCGCCGAGGACGTGTACACCTACGGCGATGACAACATGTCCGGCTATTTCTTCCCCAATCTCGACGACGAGCAGCGCTTCCCCGCGGCGGATCGGCTCAAGTTCGACGCCTATCCCGGGGTCGATCGCGTACTCGATAGCGGCGCGATCATGATCTACGACGTCAGGGCGCTCAGTGTTGCGCCGTGACCGCGATCTTGCGGCTGTGGCGGCGGTTGCGCTGGTTGCGGCGCTAGCCGTCGCGACAAGCCATGCGCTCGCGCTGCGGATCGTTCCCGGCGTTCTGCTCGTGCTCTTCTTGCCGGGCTATGCGATTGCGGTCGCCCTGCTCCCTGGCCGCCCGCAGGACGGCTTCGAACGCCTCCTGCTGGCCCTGGGATTGAGCATCGCCGTCACGATCATCGCCTCCGTCGTGCTCAACCTGACGCCCGCGCACCTGACCGCCCGGTCCTGGTCACTGACACTTGCCACCGTGACTGTGCTCGCAAGTGTCGCCGGAGTTGCCCAGCGACGGATGCGCCGAGACACCCTCGAACAGCGCGCGCGGCGCGATCGCCGTCGCCCCAATGGCCCTCCCGCGAAGCGTGAGCGCCGTTCCGGGGTCGAGCGCCGCCGTCCGGTGGTCCGGCGACGGATCGCGCCTCAGAGCATCGGGTTGGCGCTTGTGGCACTTGCGCTCGTCGCCGGCGCTGCCGCTGTCGCGCGACTTCCAGCATCGCACGTCGACGGCTACACGGTGCTCTGGGCGCTGCCGGCAAAGAGCGCCCTCGGAACCTTCGAAATGGGCATTCGCAGCGAAGAACTCAGTCCGACTCGGTACGTGCTGACGGCGCGCTGGGGCGCAAAGGTGCTTCTCCGCAGGCGTATCACCCTCAAGCCGGGTGCGACCTGGAGGGGCCACGGGAGCGTGGGTGCACCGGGTCAGTTCGGCTCTCGCTATGTCTCATTCACGCTGGCAAGAACGAGTCAGCCCACCGTCACCTACCGCTCGGTGCACCTGCTCTTCGGGGTACCCGGTGCTTGACGCGGAAGATGTGAGAGTCGCTTCTGGGCCGTCGGTCGCGGAGACCTCGATCAGCCTTGGCATCGAGCCAACTGATCGGGGAGAGCCGCCGTCGATCGACGTGATCGTCAACAACTACAACTACGCGCGCTTCCTGGCTGCGGCGATCGAGAGCGCGCTCACCCAGACGTTTCCCTGCCGCGCGGTGATCGTCGTCGACGATGGCTCGGCCGACGAGTCGCGCGCCATCATCGATTCGTTCGGGGACCAGATCGTGCCGGTGTTCAAGGAAAACGGTGGGCAAGCGTCCGCGTTCAACGCTGGTCTCGCCGTGTCCGAGGCCGATGTCGTCGTCTTTCTCGACGCCGACGACATGCTCATGCCTGATGCCGCTCGGCGGATCGTGGCTGCGTTTCAGGCAGCGCCCGACCTCGCGAAGCTCCACTACCGCCTGGCGATGATCGACGAGTCCGGCACACCGACAGGTGAGATCAAGCCCTCGCCTCACATCCACTTGCCCGTTGGTGACCTGCGAGCGGCAACGCTTCGCTTCCCGTTCGATCTCGCCCGCCCCGCGACGAGCGGAAATGCGTATGCCGCGCGTGTGCTGCGCGAGATCGCGCCGATCCGTGACTGCGGCGACGGCAACCATGCCGATTCGTACACCGTGCACCTCGCGGCGCTTCTGGGTCCGGTCGGTGCGATCGATGATCCGCTCGCGTTCTATCGTCTCCACGGCGCGAACTCGTACGAAAGCGATCAGCGGAGTCTCGATGTCGCTCAGGTGCGGGTCGCGATGAGCATCTCGCGGCGCACACGTGCCTTCATCGACGAGTTCGCGACCGGCATCGGGCTCACGCCGAGCAGGAACGACTATTCCATGTCCGAGATCGGCGATCGGGCGATCTCGCTCAAACTCGACCCGCCTGGACACCCCGTCCCGGGTGACACCCTCCCCGTGCTCATCCGGCTTGGCACGCGGGCAGCAGTGCGGCGATTCGACATCGCAGTGCCATTGAAAGCCGCGTTCGTCGCGTGGCTGCTCTGCCTGAGCTGTGCGCCCGTGTCGGGTGCACGTTGGTTAGCGGAGCTCTACACCTTTCCCGCGAAAAGGAGTGCGCTCAACGGCTGGCTCCGCAAGATGAGCCGCCGCTAACGCTGTCCGGGCGCGAACGCTGCCGGCTCAGTCCGGCGGTGTGATCCAGCGGTGCGGGACGGCAACCCGTCCCCGCTTCCATTCGCGATCGATCGGTCGACCGTCAAAGACGCCCTCCTCGACGTCGAACACGGCCGCGCCTTCTACGGCGTCCTGGAGCCCGCTTCCCATATAGACGGCGGTATCGATGCGGTAGCGACCAGTCACCAGCGGAAGGTGATCGATCGTGCACACGAAGCGCGTCGGCGAGGCGCCTTGGCTGTCGTGCGATGAAAGGATCGAGCTGTGGAACTCCGCGACGGCGTTCCCCAGACTGTCATAGATCGCGAAGACGCACGACGTGTTCTTCCGCTGCTCGGAGAGCACGAAGCCGAAGGAGAGATGCGCGCCCGTCATGGGCGCGCCGGAGCCGTCAGCGCCCGCAATGAGTTCGACGCGTTGGAGCCGTACGGCCCCGGCGCCGCGCCTGTCCGTGCGGTCGCTCAGATCCGTCAACATCGATTGCTCGAGCTCGCGGAGGTACCGTGCGACGGTATCCCGGATCGAGCCGTCGAAAGTCAGTACGCCGCGCTCGAGCAGAATCCCGCGCTCGCACAGCGACTGCACGAGTGCCATGTTGTGACTCACAAAGATGACGGTGCGTCCCTCACGCGCGACCTCACTCATGCGCGCGATGCACCGTTTCTGGAACTCGACATCTCCCACGGCGAGTACCTCGTCGACGATCAGGATCTCAGGCTCGAGATGCGCGGCGACAGCGAACGCGAGTCGCACCTGCATCCCGCTCGAGTAGCGCTTGATGGGGGTGTCGAGCAAGCGGCCGATCTCGGCGAAAGCGATGATTTGGTCGTAGCGAGCCCGGATGTCCGCGCGCTTCATGCCGAGAACGGAGCCGTAGAGGTAGATGTTCTCGCGGCCACTGAGTTCGGGGTGGAAGCCCGTGCCGACCTCGAGCAGCGAACCGATGCGGCCTTTGACACCCACCCGCCCCGAGGTTGGCTCCGTAATCCGCGAGAGGATCTTGAGAAGCGTCGACTTGCCCGCGCCGTTGCGCCCAACGATGCCGATCACGTCGCCTTCGTCGATCGAAAAGGAGACGTCGCGCAGCGCCCAGAGATCGACGCGTTGACTCGGCCGGTTCGCTCTCCCGACCATCTGGACCGTCGAGCGGGCGCGCGCGACGATGGCGTCGCGCAACGTGGCGTCGGCATGCCGATCGCCGTCGATCACGTAGCGCTTCGCGAGGCGCTCAGCCCGAATCACCGTCGCCCCGGCCACTAGATCACGTCCGCGAAGATCTTCTCGGTCTGATGGAAGTAGAAGAGCCCCGAGATCGAGAGCAGGGCCGCGGAGGCGACCGACAGCCCGATTGTTGCCGGTGAGGGCGCGGCCGCTCCTGCGAGCGCCCACCGGAACCCTTCGATGACAGTGGTCATCGGGTTGAGTCCGAAGAGCGTTCGCCAGGGCTGCGTGAGCGCCGAGATCGAATACACGACTGGCGTCGCGAACATCAAGGTTTGAAGGAGGAAGGGTACGACGAAGCGCACGTCTCGATACTTGACATTGAGCGCGGCAAGCCACGCGCCCATCCCGACTGTCGTCACGAACGCGAGCAGCAGCAAGGGAATCAGGTAGACGAGGCCCAGGGCTTGGGGTGCGACGGCGTAGTAGATCATCAGGCCGACGAGCACGAATGAGGCGAGGACGAGATCGACGAGACCCGCGATAACCGGAGAGAGCACGAGATAGAGCCGCGGAAAGTACACCTTTGTGATCAGCTGGGGGTTGACGGTCATGCTCATTGAGGTGAGCTGAGTCGCGTTGGCGAAGAAAAGCCAGGGAACGAGCGCCGTGTACGAGAAGATCGGGTACGCGACCCCACTCGTACTGATCTTCGCCACGTGCGCAAAGATCACGGTGAAGAGCACCATTGTGAGTACGGGCTGCAGGATCGCCCAGCCGGCTCCGAGTGCCGTCTGCTTGTACCTGACCTTGATATCGCGCAGCGTCAGGAAGTAGAGCAGCTCGCGGAAACGCAACAGCTCCCCGAGCTTCAACGACCCGATGCCGCGTGTGGCCTCGTAGACGAGGTCGAAGTCCCGTCCCCAGTCGGCATCGTCGACGAGTTGGTCGCGCAGGAGCTCCCGATCGATGATCAATGGTTCAGACACGTGCGTGGGGACGCTCATCCAGGAGTTTCATCGGCAAGAACGGCCGTCCTCGTTAGTCGCCTGGCTCACACCGATCACGCCAGCGTAGCCGTCCCACGCTACGAGTGGTGCGGCGTGAGCCGCCCCAGACCTGCAGGCGACACAATTTGCGCTCCATGACAGTTCGTCGAGCATCGCGTTTCGCGGCGGCCGCTGTCTTGGCGGATGCCCGCTCGTTCATCGGTTTGTACTCGCCGGCACTCAGCGGCTCGGCGAGAGACTCGGTTGGCTCAATCGTGCCACAGTGCCCGAGAGCGGGCGCGGAGTCCGGGCAGTCCGATCGATATGGCGAGGCCCGGCGGGAGGGAATGGGATGCGCCGTCGGAGACTCCTGGCCTGCCTTCGTCTTCCCGGGCGCCTCAACCCTGGCGCCGACCATCCGCGAACCGATAGGAACCGGGGTCCGTGGCGCCCGAGACGATCGAACTCCTCGGTGTCGGGATGGTCGGCGACCAGCCGTCCTGGCGTGTTGAGGTCGCTCGGCGATGTTGCCCGCCTACCCGGCCGCGAACTCTCGAACCTGCGTGAGACGGAAGTGGTTTCCGGAGGGATCGCGGAACCCCGAGTCGATGCCGTATGGGCGCTCCTCCGGTGCATCCACGAACTCAACCCCGCGTGCCTTGAGATCCTCGTAGGCAGCCTGGCAGTCATCGGTCGTGAAGAACACCGTTCCAGCAAAGCCCTTGGCCATCACTGCTCGCACCTGTTCCGCCGTCTGCGAGTCCATCACGGGCGCGCCCGGGATGGCCATGAGCACGATCGAGATGTCGGGCTGCCCGACGGGCCCGACGGTTAGCCAGCGGAAATTGCCCATCTCGGGGAGCGTGGCGTCCATGCGCACCTCGAAGCCGAGCTTCTCAGTGTAGAAAGCAAGAGCCTCGTCCTGGTCGTGCACCCACACCTGTGCGGTAGCGATCTTCATCATCGATTCCTCCTAGGTTCGTTGGCGAGATCGCCGGCGATGCTAGGCACTGATGCGCGGAATGTCTTCTCCAAACGTGCTGTTTGAAGGCCGCATATAGGCCCTCAACACGCACGCGGGAACGATCGCGTACTGCGCGGCCGACGGAAACGATGCTCGGTAACTCGTTGGTGAGACACCGTATGCCCGCGTGAAGCTCGAGGTAAAGGAACCGACGCTCTTCAGGCCAACGGTGAAGCAGATTTCGCTGACCGAACGGTCCGTGTTGCGAAGCAGCGCCGAAGCGCGCTCGAGGCGCCGGGTGAGGAGGTATGCGTGTGGCGGCTCACCGAAGGCTCGGCGGAACTCGCGACTGAAATGAGCCGGTGAGAGTCCGGCCGCGCGAGCCATGCCGGCGACGCTCAGCGCCTCCGAATAGCGTGTGTCCGCGAGATCCTTCGCCCGCACCAGGTGACGAGCCGGTGGCACAAAGGGCATGACCGGACCAGTATCGCTCGCCGTGAGCACGTGCGGCCGATGTGAGCGCCTCACGTCATCGTGTGATGCCGCTCTCGGCGATCGCCGTCCGATCATTCGAGGGGTGGCCGAGTTGGTCGCGTCTCCGCTACGGTAGAATCCATCTGCCTCTCGCTCTTCGCGATGGGTGGAAGAACAGAAGATCGCGGATGAATCACCGTTGGGGCGGTTAGCTCAGTTGGGAGAGCACCAGCTCGACAAGCTGGGGGTCACTGGTTCGAGCCCAGTACCGCCCATCCGGAAACCCGCTGGAAACGGCGGGTTTTTCATGGCCTCGGGTGAGGTGATGGTTTCGTGTGGGGCGCGTGGCAACAAAATGGCAACGCGCATCTCAGCCTGAGCAAGGCTTACGCGACCGCCAGCTCGTGAGCGGCCTCGGCGAGCTCGTGCACGAACGCTGATTCCATTTCGTCGATCGCCTCGGGCGTGAGCCCGTGCGCCTTAGCGACTTCGCGCCACTGACTCGCGGCCCGCGCGACCCCGGCGAGCACGTGTCGGGCCTCGTCCGGACGTAGCCGGAAGAGTTCGGCGACCTCGAGCAGCGTCTCGATCGAATCGGGGGAGCTGAAGGCGATCGTGGTCGCGAGCCGCCGCGAAATCGGGCCCGGGTTCGGGTTGATGTCAAAGACCGGCGATAGGCGCCAGCCTGCCGTGCTTTCACGAAGGAAGCCGTGGTTGCGAAGGTGGTCGTCGGTGTTGGAAATGAGGAGCGAGAGAGCGATCCTTCGCCACAGTTCACGCAGATCGGCGGGAGCGTCGGCCGACTCGCGCTCGATCGCCTCAGCAATATCGATGTAGGACCGGTCGTCGCCGTCGACTGCTTCGAGCATCGTCATCGCACTCACGTAGCCGACGCGGCGATCTCGAGGGCGGTCGAAGCGGGTGACGATCAGGACGCCCTTCCCGTGGATTTCGTGGATCTGCCAGTCCGGCGCAGTGATCCCGCTCCGTGCGGCGAGATCGAGCGCGACGGCCTCCCATCGCATCACATCCCAGTCGTCGCTTGTCGCACTGGGGAACTTGGCGATCGCCGTGCGGCCGTCGGGAAGAAGGACGTGCGCCTTGGGCCGCGCGCCACCCAGCGAACTGCCGGCGCGAAGGAGGTCACGCACTTCGTCGGTCGTTGCCTCGTTGCGCTCAAGGTGGTCAGCGGCGGTAAGGAGCGGGCCGAGGCCGATCAGATACGGAATGCCGTCGTCGCTGGCTGCGAGGTACGCACGAGTCTCGGGATCGCGGAAGCGAAGCGCACCTTGGCGAAGGTCGTCGCGCACGCCAAGCAGGTAGTCAATCTCGGCGAAGCTGCGCTGGCGCGTCCCTTCCGCCTCGGCGCGGTTGCGCTCGTTGCGGTTGATCAACCTCCGACCCCAACGGTCAGGGGCGCAGTCGGCAAAGGCGCCGAACATTGGCCGACCCACGGGAGTGTGGAGCTGCCCCTGCTCGAGGGGAAGAAGCGGATCAAGCGCATATGCATCGCTTCGGGCGAGGTAATCAGAGAAGTAGCCGAAGCTCGCTGACTCGCTTTGACCTCGCCGGTGCGCCCAGAGCCGACCGGCTTCGACGGTTTCGCCGCCAAGCTCGACGATGACATCAACCGGGTTAGGCATCGCTGCCCTTGAGGCTCCGTGGCCGGACGCGTTGGGGGAGCTGTTCGTCGGCGCGCAATCTTCCAATGTCGGATTCGTACGGGTCGAGGGCGCGCGGGAGAACGTCTTGTAGACCAAGCGCGCGTAGCACGAGGAGGAGATTCTCGAGGCTGACGCCACCCTCGCCCTTCTCGAGTCGCACGATCGTGTCCCTGTTGAGCCCGGCGCGCGCAGCAAGCTGAGCCTGGGTCAGGCCACGCAGCTTCCGCCATGCCACCAGCGATGAGCCGACCGCCCCCAGGGCGCGCTTGACCTGAAGTGGCGAGGGTCGCTTCTTCCTTGGGGCCTTGCGGCTTATATCACTATCATAGTGCTGCATATCGCCGTCACTATAGCAGTTATCGCCGCCTATATCCGTCTTTACACCCTTAAAGCACCGTGACACAAGAGCGGGCATCCTCGATTCGAGATAGTGCCAGATATCTCCGTCATTATGCGACTTTGTGCCCAATATAGCCGGTATAACGTCCTGGTAAGGCGGGGGTCCGCCGTTCGAGTCCACGAGTCGGGCTGTTTCACTTCATCCCTGCAATCAGCTCCTTTCGTCGTTCATAGAGGCGACAGAAACGAGGCACGGCGCGTCCACCGAGCGCCCACGCGCCGGCGCGGCCGATCCCCTCGGCATGACAGCGCATCCTTGCCCGAGCCGGTCAAGGTTTTCATCGCGGCCTAGCGGCGGCTCGGAGACCGCGTCACGGCAGTGACGCTCCACCTCAGTTACTCGAACGGCCGCTCAGCGCGAGACGTGCTCCGGGCAAAGATCGGACTCGCCGCCGAAGCCGCCTTGACGTCTGAGAAGTAGATCAATAAAGTATACTTACTTCTATTATGAGCGCCGGTGGATGGCGCCAGGACAGTGGAGGTAGGGGATGTCGCAGAGCCTTGAGCTGGAACCGTTCGTCTTCGAGCGTGAGCTCCACGAGGAGCGCCCGCTGACCGTGCTCGATACCCGCGACCCGGCCGCATTCGCCTCTTGGCACGTCACCCCGCGGTTCGGCGTGACGGTCAACTTGGGCGAAGCGGAGCTCGCCGGCGACCCCGGGCAGGTGCGGGCGCTGACGGGCGACGGCTCGGCGCTGCGGGTTGTCTGTCAGGCCGGGATCGCCTCGCTGCGCGTCGCCGAACTGCTCGCGGGCCGCGGTATCGAGGCGCTCAGCGTGCGCGGCGGCATGATCGCCTGGTCGCGCCTGCTGCGTCGTGGTGCGATCCCGCTCGCCGCGCCCTTCAGCGTCGTGCAGTTCCGACGTGAGGCCCGCGGGTGCCTCTCGTACCTCGTGAGTGCCGGCGATGAGGCGATCGTCGTCGACCCCGCGCCGAGCGTCGATGCCTACCTCGAAGAGGCGCAGCGGCGCGGTGTGCGGATCGTCCGCGTTCTCGACACCCACGTGCACGCCGATCATGTGTCGGGTGGCCGCGAGCTTGCCGAGCGGACGGGAGCCACGCTCAACCTGTCGGCTGCGGCGCTCGAACGCGGCATCCGCTATGCCGACCGCGTGGAGCCCGTCACCGACGGCGACACACTCGCGCTCGCCGACGCGACCGTGACGGTCGTGGCTCTGCCCGGCCACACGAGTGACATGGTCGGGCTTCAGCTCGGGAACCGGCGAGATAGGCTGATACGGCGGGTTTCATCGCGCCGCCCGCGGAAAGGAGAGAAAATCGGTGGATTGCATGTGCGCCTCCGCGAGTTGGTGACGCCGAGGATATGTGATTTATAAATCTCGTCAAGAGACAATGTGATTTTTAAACATCTTACGTTGAGACCGCATCGCGCGGTTTAGAGGTGCAAAAAACATCGGGTGATTTCGGGGAATCCTTCTCCCGTTTACGGGAGAAGGTGGCCCCACGTAGTGGGGTCGGATGAGGGTCCCGGGAGGTTCCAACACGACCGCGACGTCCCTCATCCGACCCTCGCTTCGCAAGGCCCACCTTCTCCCACAAATGGGAGAAGGGATTCCCCCGCGTCACAAATCCAGCATCACCTTGCGCACGCGGCCG
>CAWHDF010000002.1:0-17136 GCA_963828105.1 uncultured Actinomycetota bacterium
GTCGTGCGACAGCGCTCCGACGAAATCGGTCCGCGAACCTGTCCAGGTAGCTCGAGAGGATGTAGGCGGCCGCTTTGGCGTCGTCTCCGCCGGCGAGCGACGAGGTGAAGCGCTCGTCGTAGGTCTCGACCGGGACCTCGAGCGCTTCACGCAGCGCCTCGACGAACCGCAGCGTCTCCTGCGCCTGGGCGCCCCTGGCGCCACGCAGCGTGAGCGGCAGGCCGACGACGACACAGCCCGGCTCCTGCTCGCGGATCGTCGTCAGCAGCGCGGCCAGCCCGGCGGGAGTGCCGCACCCGTGCCGCGACGCCGAGCGGCCGGGCGAGCGTGCCGGTCAGGTCGGAGACCGCGATACCGGTACGTGCGGAGCCGTAGTCGAGCGCGAGCACCTTCATCGCGGCCGCGAGCGCCGCGGCGATGCAGCTCGCGCGCACGCTCGAGCGCCGCGCGGCAGGCCGGCGGGATCTTTGCCCGCCGGCCCTCGCCATCGTCGGCGCGGCCGCCGCCGCCGCCGCCGACGAGCGGCGCGATCTCCTTGACGACCTCGCCGGCCGGGAGCTCCGAGGCGAAGGCCTCGTCGAAGTTCGCGACCAGGTGACCGCGCTCCCCGCCGTGCTCGACCGAGCACGACCGCGGCCGGCGCGTGCGTCTGCTTGAAGCGGTCGGAGAGGTCGAGCAGCGCGTCGGCGTCGAGACCCTCGACCTGCTGGACGATCACGTTGACGGCGCCGACCGTTTCGACGTCCGCCTCGACCTCGACGCGTGCGGGCTCCGGGCGGCGCCGCTTGCCGGCCTCGCGGCGGACCGTCTCGAGCTCCTCGCGCAGCCCCTCGAGCTCGCGGGCGCGGCCGTGCAGGACCGCCCAGGCCTCACCGGAGCTGACCGCCTCGATCCGGCGCGCGCCCGCGCCGACCGAGCTCTCGCCGGTGATCACGAACGGGCCGATCTCGGCGGTGATGCGACGTGCGTGCCGCCGCAGAGCTCGCGCGAGAAGCCGTCGATCTCGACGACACGCACCTCCTCCCCGTACTTCTCGCCGAAGAGCATCATCGCGCCGAGCCGGCGCGCCTCCTCGATCGGGGTCAGGAACGTGCGCACCGGGATCGCCTCGAAGATCTTCTCGTTGACAAGCCGCTCGACGCGTTCGCGCTCCTCCTCGCTGAGCGGGCGCGTGTGGCTGAAGTCGAAACGGAGCTTGTCGGGGCGCACCGACGAGCCCGCCTGCTTGACGTGGTCGCCGAGCACCTCGCGCAGCGCCGCATGCAGCAGATGGGTGGCGGTGTGGTTCGCGGTCGTCGGGAAGCGCGCCGACCAGGAGACGAGCGCGCGCACCGGCGTCGGCGTAGCGTGCCCTCGGGACCGAACGGCTCCGCCTCGCCGACCTCGACGACGAGCACCTGGTCGGTGCCGAAGCGGAGCACCTCGACGACGCCGTAGCGCTCGCCGCTCTTCGAGCTCGAGCGTGCCGGTGTCGCTCGACCTGGCCGCCCCCGGCGGGATAGAAGGGTGAGCGCTCGAGCTTGACGAGCTGGCGTGCTGCCGATCCGGGCGCCGACCGCGACGACGGCGGTGAGCAGCGTCGGTGCGTCTCGTAGCCGACGAAGCTCGTCGGCGGGTAGGCCGGGACCGACGAGCTGGGCGGCGAGCTGCTCGGTCGTGCTCTCGCCGCTTCCGCGCGAGATCTCCCGGTGGCCTTCCATCAGCTCGTAGAAGCGGTCGACGTCGACGGCCTGGCCGCGCTCCTCGGCGAGCTCGACGGTCAACTCGATCGGGAAGCCGTAGGTGGCCGCGAGCGTGAACGCCTGCTCGCCGCTGATCGCAGTCTCCCCCGCGAGCGTCTCGAACTCCTTGAGCCCGCGCGCGAGCGTTTCGCGGAAGCGCTCCTCCTCGAGCCTGACGGTCCGCTCGATCTCCGCCGCGTGCTCGCGCAGCTCCGGGTAGGCGTCGCCCATCTGCTCGCAGACGACGCCGGTCAGCCGGTAGACGTCATCGAGCCCGATCCGCTGCGCATGCTGAACGGCGCGGCGGATGATCCGCCGGCAGATGTAGCCGCGCCCTTCGTTGCCGGGCTGGACGCCGTCGGCGATCAGGAACGCCATCGCGCGGCCGTGGTCGGCGAGCACACGGTGCGCCTTCGTCGCCGCCTCGTCGGCGCCGTAGGCGACGCCAGAGGCCTGCTCGACCCAGTCCATGATCAGCCGGAAACCGTCGGTGTCGAAGACCGAGTCGACGCTCTGGAGCAGGCAGGCGCCGCGCTCGAGCCCGAGCCCCGTGTCGACGTTCTGGTTGGGCAGCGGGCGCAGCCCGTTGCCTGGGCGGAGGTCGAACTGCATGAAGACGAGGTTGTAGAACTCCATGTAGCGGTCGCACTCGCAGCCGGGCCGGCAGTCGTGGCGCCCGCAGCCGTGCTCGGGGCCCCGGTCGTAGAAGATCTCCGAGCAAGGCCCGCAGGGGCCGGTGTCCGCCGCCTGCCAGAAGTTGTCCTTGCCGAGCCGCACGATCCGTTCCTCGGGCATCCCGACGCGCCTCCAGGCCTCGATCGCGGCGGTGTCCTCGTCGAGTCCGAGCACGGGGTCGCCCTCGTGGACGGTCGCCCAGAGCCGCCCGGGGTCGAGACCCATCTCCTCGGTCACAAAGGCGTACGCGGCTTCGACCGCCTCCTGCTTGAAGTAGTCGCCGAACGAGAAGTTGCCGAGCATCTCGAAGAACGAGCAGTGGCGGTCGGTGCGGCCGACGTCGGCGAGATCGGTGTCCTTGCCCCCCGCGCGCAGCACCTTCTGCACCGAGACGACACGCGGTGCGGGCGGCTCGGCGAGCGCGAGGAAGTAGGGCTTGAACTGCTGCATACCGGCGACGATGAAGAGCGTCGAGGCGTCGTCGGGGGCGGGATCAGCGAGTGTGAAGCGACCCGAAGATGACCGCGCGCCTCGTAGAAGCGCTGGAATCCCTCCCGGAGCTCGGCGGTCGTGCGCACGCCGACAGTGTAGGACGCTCAACAACCGCGCAGGCGTGCTCGGCTGCCGACGGTGCGCGCTCGCACAAGGCGCGCTGCAGCACCGTTCTTGGTCCTTTCTTAGACCATGCTCAGCGAACTCTCATGCCCGGCGGGTTTGCTTGAGGGCGATGACGACCTTGGCCGAATCACCGCGCGGCGCCGGGGCCACCGCAGGCGCCGAGCGCTCACGGATCGAGGCGGCGCGCGCACGCGCGGCGACGGCACGCCGGATCACCGCGGTGACGGCGCTCGCCGGCTTCGGGGTACTCGTCGGCTTCGTGCGCGCCACCCATCCGGCGGGAGCAAAGCATGCCGTCAGCCTGCAGGCGCCCGCGGCACTCGTCTCCGAGGTCACCGGCACGTCGCTCGGGGGTGGCTCGATCGGGCCTTCCTCCGGTCCCTCGGTCGCAGCCACTGGCAGCTCGTGAAGCAGAGCTGCTTCCGGGCGATGGGCTGCGAGATCGTCGTCGCGGGCGCGAGCGGCTCCGAGCTCGCGGCGGTACGCGAGCTCTTCGCCGAGCGCGACGCGCTCTTCAGCCGCTTCCGTAGCGACAGCGAGCTCGAGCGCGTCAATGCCAGCAGCGCCTGGCTCATCCCTGTCGCTCCGCTCTTCGCCGAGGCGGTCAGCGCCGCGCTTGCGGCCGCGGCGTCGAGCGGCGGCCTCGTCGACCCGACGCTCGGCGCCGCCATCATGGCGCTCGGCTACGACCGGGACTTCGCCGAGCTCGAACCTGACCCCCGGCCGATCCACGTGCCGCCGTCGCGCAGCTGGCGCGCGATCCGTGTGCTCGGCACGATGCTGCTGCGGCCTCCCGGCACCGTGCTCGACCTGAACGGGGTCGTCAAGGCGATGGCGGTCGACGCGGCCGCGGCGTTGCTCGCGGGGCCCGGCTTCGTCTCCGCCGGCGGCGACATCGCAACCGTCGGCGCACCCATTGCCGTCGCTCTTCCCGACGGCGGCGCGATCGAGCTGCAGACCGGCGGGATCGCGACGAGCGGCACCGCGACGCGGCGCTGGCGCCGCGCCGGTGCCCTCCAGCACCATCTGCTCGATCCGCGCACGCTCCGCCCTGCCTCCTCCCCCTGGAGTTCGGTCACCGCGGTCGGGCGCGACTGCCTGAGCGCCGACATCGCCGCCAAGGCGGGCTTCCTGCTCGGTGCGCGCGGCCCGCGCTGGCTCGACGAGCGAGGCGTCGCCGCCCGCTTCGTCGGCGCCGCCGGTGAGCTCACGAACGGCTGCTGGGAACGCAGCCTCGAGCAGGCAACGACATGGGCCTGACCCGCTCGCCGCTCGACTGGTACACGGCGCGCGCCGCGGGCATCGTCGCCTACCTGCTGCTGAGCACGGTCATCGTCGTCGGGCTCAGCCTCGCCGGCCAGCTGCGCCTCAACGGGTGGCCACGCTTCGCCGTCACCGACGTTCACCGCTTCGGCGGCTTGCTCGTCGCAACGTTCGTCTCGCTCCACGTCGCGACGATCGCGATCGACAGCTACACGCCGTTCACGTTGACGGCGCTCCTCGTCCCGCTCGAGTCCCACTACCGCCCGCTCTGGACGGCGATCGGGATCGTCGCCGCCGAGCTGCTCCTCGCGCTCGGGCTGACGACGCTGCTGCGTAGCCATATCCCCTACCGCTGGTGGAGGCGGTTGCACGTCCTCAATCTGCTCGTCTGGGCGGGTGCGACCATCCACGGCATCGGCTCCGGCACCGACAGCAGCGCGAGCTGGATGATCGGTATCTATGTGGTCGCCGTCGCCGCCGTGTTGGCTGCGCTCGGCTGGCGGCTGCTTCCCCGCCGCGACAACCCGATGCTCGTCGGCGGCCTCGCGGGCGCCACCTGCGTCGTTGCGCTCGCCGCCGTGCTCGGACTCGGTGCCCTCACGAAGGCGACCACGAAGCACGCGACCCCGCCGTCGTCATTCGCCGACAGCTTCCAGGGCTCGCTCTCCCAGCAGAACGGGCCGGGCGGCGCGCTCGTTTCGGTGATCGGTAACGGCAGCGGCTCGCGGCGCGTGCTCGTCCGGGTCGACCTCGTCACGACCGACGGCAGCTCGGTCAGCGACACCGCGCTTCAGCTCGACGATCTCAAGACGGGCGAGCTCTGTAGCGGCACCGTCTCGACCGTGACCTCCTCGGGGCTCGCAGGGAACTGCACCTTTCCCAACGGCAGTCTCCGCACCGTGTCGCTCGCGTGGACGATTTCCGGCGCGCGGGTCAACGGCAACCTGACCGTCGGCGACTGACGGCCCGGCTCGGATGAGCCGTGGCGCGAAACCCGGGCGCGGCGTCGGCCGAGTTTCGGCGCGCCCTCAGGCAGCTGCCGGAGGCGGCGGCGTGTCGTCGCCGAGCTCTTCGTGCAGGTCGGCGCGGCGCCGCGCCGACGCCTCCTTCGCGCTCGCGACCGCTGCCTTCCAGTCGCGCCGTGCACGCAGTGTCGCGACCCCGTGGGAGACGCCGGTCGAGAGCCCGGCGGCGGCGATCACGGGCCGGCGCACCGAAACGCTGACCGTTCGCACTGCCTGATCGATCGCACCGACGGCATCGACGGCGCTGTCGGTTGCGATATCGAGCTTGTCGAGCTGGGAGTTGACCCGGTCGACGGAGCCGCCGACCTTGTTGACGACAGGCAGCAGCTCGTCCTGCGCGCCGCGAATCAGCGCCGAGAGCCGGCCGAGTGTGCGGCCGAGTGCGAGCAGCGCCCAGCCAAGCCCGAGCCCGACGACGATCAGGAAGATCGCGAGTGCGAGGTCAGCCGCATCCGACCACGTGAACGAGGCGACCATGCCGCGATCTTACCCGGCGGCCACGGCGCGCTACCGCGTCTTGGTGATCACGCCTGCACCGACGACAGCATCATCGCGGTAGAGCACCGCGGTCTGCCCGCGGGCGACGCCGTAGGCGGGTGCTGCGAGCGTCAGCTCGAACCCCGAGCCGGTGGCGACGACGGTTCCCTCGGCCGCGGGTGAGCGGTAGCGAAGCTTGACCTCGACCTCGCCCGGGGCGCCGTCGAGCCGGCCGCGCGCGGTCACGACGGTACGGGCGAGCCGGGCGCGCGGCCCGACGGTGACGGTGTTCGTCGCCGGACTCGTCGTAAGCGTGTAGAGCGGCTCGGAGGCTGCGACGCCGAGTCCGCGGCGCTGACCGGGCGTGAAGCGCCAGAACCCGTCGTGACGTCCGAGCTCGGCGCCGGACTCGTCGACGATCGCGCCGGCCCCTGCCGGGAGGCCGCTGCGGGCGAGAAAGCTGCGGTAGTCATCGCCTCCGAGAAAGCAGGCCTCCTGGCTTTCCGGCGCGCGCGCCGCGAGGAGCCCGGCGGCCTGCGCCTGTGCACGTGTCTCTGCCTTCGTTCGGCCGCCGAGCGGGAACCAGAGCAGCCCGAGCCGATCTGGGTCGAGCGTCGCGAGCATGTAGCTCTGATCCTTGACGGGATCGGCGGCGCGCGCGACCGCCAGCCTTCCGTCGCGCTCGACGATCCGCGCGTAGTGGCCTGTTGCGAGCCGGGCCGCACCGACCCGGCGGGCGAAGCGGCCGAGTGCCTCGAACCGGAAGCTGCCGTTGCAGCGCATGCAGGGGTTGGGGGTCTCGCCGCGCCCGTAGGCGCGGGTGTACGGCTCGACGACGGTCTGTCGGAAACGCTCGCGGAGGTCGAGCGTTACGTGGGGGCGGCCGAGCAGGTGGCAGGTGGCGCGGGCCGCGATCACCGAGTCCGGGGAGCAGCAGGCGCGTTCGCTGTGGCTCGCGCGCGGATCGATCCAGAGCCTCAGCGTGACACCGACCGCGCCCTCCCCCGCCTCCAGGAGCGCAACCGCACTGTCGACCCCGCCGCTCATCGCAACGGCGGTGCGGGAAGGGTTCGCCGGGGCGCGCACGGCCGTGCCGATCGCGTTTGCGAGCGCGTCGGCCGCGAGCATCTCGCCGGGCACGGCCGCCGCTTCGAGCAGCGTCAGTCCTACGAGCTCGCGCTCGAGTCCGGGGGCGTCGGCGCGGACGATCCGCTGCCCGTCAACTTCGAGGCGGACGGCCGCCCACTCGCCCCCACGCGAGGAGTCGCCGAAGAGGACACGCACGCGTCCAGCGTAGCCCGCCCCGCCGCAATGCTCGCGGACGCGCGCCCGCTCAGGATCCGGCGTAGCTCCAGGCGATTCGGCGGGTGCCGGGCAAACGCAGGCTCCGCGCGAGCGCGCGACTCAGCTCGAAGTCGCGTCCGGTGGGGACGGGCTCGTGGCCGATCACGTTTGCGAGCACGCTTCTTCCCTTGTAGCTGAGGTAGAGCGCCGCGCCACAGGGAAGCACAGGATTCTCGATACCGAGCGTCGTGCGGGCGAGCCGCACGCCGCAGGCGGTTCGCCCGTGATCCGGCACGCCGATCCCGGCGACCGCGCTATAGCTGCCCTCCGCGACGGGGAGTGCGGCGTGCGCACGCCGGAGCGTGCCAACGGCGAGCACGGCGGCGACGCCGAGCACCGCGACCGCAGCGAAGAAGAGGAGGCGTTCGTAGAGCGGGCGCCTCACCGCGGCGTTCGACGCAGCGCGGAGGGAAGCGGGCGATCGGGGGGCGGTGCGTTCGGCACCTCGACGGTCGTGCTGCTCTCGCGGCGCCGACGACGCAGGCGGGAACCGCCGCCGGCCGCGGAGAATGGGTCGACCCGGTGGCTGACCCGCACGCGGCGTGCAGCAGCGCCCGTTTCGGGCGCGGGAAGGCCCTTGCCCGCGGGCTGAGCGAGTGCGGGCTCGGTCTCTGCCCGCGCGGGTTCGGCGGTCGGCGGCGCGACGGGCGCGGGCTCGAGGACGGGCGCGGGCTCGGGGCTCGAGACGGGCTCGGGGCTGGCCGCGCGCTCCGGGCTCGGCGGCGTCGGGGCGCGAGGTGGTGGCACTGAGAGCGGCGGCGTGGAGATCGGCAGCGCAGGCGGGCCGAGGGAGCCGCGCGCCGGCCGCGGGCTGAGCTCGGCGGCAGGTGCAGGTAGGCGCACGATCTGCGTGTCGTCGACCTCGAGCGGCGTAGCGACGACGGTGTCGTCGCCCGCGGGGCTGAGTTCCGGGACGGGCCACTCGCCCATCGAGGTCGCCCAGCCGACTGCGGCGGTGACGCGCGTGTCGCCGACGTGCGCCGGCCAGTCACCCGAGCCCGAGAGCACGGGGCGCTGCTCGATCGGCCGCGGCGGCGGCAGCGAGAGCTGCGGGACGTAGAAACGGGGCGGCAGTCCACGGCCGTAGTGCGGGCGGTCGAGCCATGACGACCATTCGGCGAGTGCAACGACGACCCAGCCGAACGCCATCACGCCTATCACCTCGAGCGTCGGCATCTTCGCGATCGCCGCGAGCGCGGCCAGCCCGGCCAGGAACGCCGTCTCGAGCAGGAAGCGGAAGAGGCGTCGGAAGCGCACCTACTCTCCCCTGCGCCCGCTCACTCGTCCTGCACGATCACGTCGATTCCGAGCTCGCGCAGCTGGGGTGGCTCGACGGCTGTCGGCGCCCCCGACATCGGGTCCATACCTGCCTGGTTCTTCGGGAACGCGAGCGTGTCACGGATCGAGGGCTCGTCGAGCAGCGCCATCGCGAGCCGGTCGATCCCCGAGGCTATGCCGCCGTGCGGCGGCGCCCCCATCGCGAGCGCGTCGAGCAGAAAGCCGAACTTCGCCCGCTGCTCGGCGGGTGAGATCCGCAACAGGTCGAACACCTTCGCCTGCAGCTCGGGCTCGTGGATCCGGAAGGAGCCGCCCGCGAGCTCCATCCCGTTGCCGACGAGGTCGTAGGCGATCGCCTTCGCGCGTCCGGGGTCCGTGTCGAGCAGCGCCTCGCTCTCGGGCGTCGGTCGGGTGAAGGGATGGTGCACGGCGTCCCAGCGCTCGAGCTCAGCGTCCCACTCGAACATCGGGAAGTCGGTGACCCAAAGGAACCGCCAGGCGTCTTCGTCGATCAGCCCGAGCTCGCGACCGAGGTGGAGCCGCAGCGCCCCGAGCACGCGTGAGACCATCGCCGGCTCGGCGGCAGCGAAGACAACGGTGTGGCCGGGCGGACTCGCGAAGTGCGCGAGCTCCGCAGGCCCGAGGAACTTCGCGATCGGCGAGCGGGGCTCGGGCTCCTCGGCGCCGTAGACCAGATAGGCGAGCCCGCGTGCGCCCCAGCGCCGGGCGACCTCCTCGAGTTTGTCGAGCTCACCGCGGCTGAGCTCGCGCGGGACACGCAGGAAGCGTACCGCAGGCGCCTCGGCGAAGACCTGGAAGCCGGAGCCGCGGGTGACCTCGGTTGCCTCCTCGATCTCGAGCCCGAAGCGCAGGTCCGGCTTATCGGAGCCGTAGCGGAGATCGGCCTCCTCCCAGCTGAGCCGAGGGAACGGGCGCTCGAGCGTGACGCCGCGGCACTCTTCCCAGATGCGGGCGATGATCCGCTCGACGAGCCCGAACAGGAACGCCCGGTCGGGGAAGGCCATCTCGACGTCGAGCTGGGTCAGCTCCTGGAGCCGGTCGGCGCGGAGATCCTCGTCCCGGAAGCAGCGGGCGATCTGGTAATAGCGTTCGAAGCCCGAGATCACGAGGAGCTGCTTGTAGATCTGGGGCGACTGGGGTAGCGCGAAGAAACGCCCCGGCTGCAGCCGGCTCGGGACAAGGAAGTCGCGCGCGCCTTCGGGCGTCGGCTTGCCCATGATCGGCGTCTCGATGTCGATGAAGCCCTCCGCCTCCATCTCGGCGCGGATGATCGCGACGAGCCGCGCGCGCGTCCGGATGTTGCGCTGCATCCGCGCCCGCCGCAGGTCGAGCCAGCGGTAGCGGATCCGCAGCGTCTCGTCGACCCCCTCCTCGTCGAGCTGAAAGGGAAGCGGCGTCGAGCGCGAGACGATCTCGATCGCGTCCGCCTGCAGTTCGACCTCGCCCGTCTCCCAGTCGGGGTTGACGTGGGTCGCCTCACGGAGCGCGACGGTGCCGCTGACGCTGACGACGAACTCGTTGCGCAGCGTGTGCGCGAGCTCGGCGGCGGCGGGCGCCTGCTCGGGGTTGATCACGACCTGGACGAGCCCTTGCTCGTCGCGAAGGTCGCAGAAGACGAGTCCGCCGTGATCGCGTCGCCGGGCCACCCAGCCGGCGAGCCGCACCCGCCGGCCGGCGTCCGCCGGCCGCAGGCTGCTGCCGCGGAGGTCACGCCACTGGGTCACGGCCTGAGCGTAGCGGCGAGTTCGTCGAGCGCTACGACGAGCGGTTCGGCCCCGGCGCGGCGAACGAGCGCGTGCTCAGCGGCGACGGTGACGACGGTGCGCGCCCCGGTGCGGCGCGCCTGTGTTTCCTGCCCCTTGAGCGAGCGCCCGGCGTAATCGATGTCGCAGGCGAGCCCGTCGCGGCGGAGCTCGGCAAGGAGCTCGAGCACCCGGAGGCGCGGGCCGCCGTCGAGCACGAAGAAGACATCGAGCCCGCGCGGCGTCGCGGTCAGGCCCTCGCTCTGGGCCGCGAGCAGCAGCCGGTCGAGCCCGGCGCCGAAGCCGATCCCGGGTGTCGACGGGCCGCCGAGCTGCTCGACGAGCCCGTCGTACCGTCCGCCGCCGCAGATCGTCAGCCCGAGCTCGCTGTGGACGAACTCGAAGGTCGTGCGGCTGTAGTAGTCGAGCCCGCGCACGAGCGAGGGGTCGAGCGTGTAGCTGATCCCGTAGGCCGCGAGCGCCTCGCAGAGCGCGTCGAGGTGCGCACGGCAGTCGGTCGCACAGCGCGTCTCCGATCCTCGGCGCGGCCGCGAGCGCCGCCTGGGTCGCGGGGTTCTTGACGTCGAAGACCTGCAGCGGGCTCGTGCGCCGCTTGAGCTTCGCCTCCTCGTCGAGCAGGGACTCGTTGGCGTCGAGCCAGCGCTCGAGCTCGGCGACGTACGCAGGCCGGCAGTTCGCGTCGCCGATCGAGTTCAGGCGTAGCTCGAAGCGGGTGACGCCGAGCCGGTCGAGCAGCGCCCGGTAGAGCTGGATCAGCTCGGCGTCGAGCGCCGGGTCGGCCGAGCCGATCGCCTCGACGGACCACTGCCAGTGCTCGCGGAAACGGCCCTTCTGGGGAGCCGAGTAGCGGTACATGGGCGCGAGCGTGAACATCTTGACCGGCTGCGGCTCGCGATGCATGCCGTGCTCGACGTAGGCGCGACAGATCGGCGCCGTGCCCTCCGGGCGCAAGGTCAGCGAGCGATCGCTGCGGTCGAGGAAGCTGTACATCTCCTTCTGGACGACGTCCGAGGCTTCGCCGGCGGTGCGCGCGAACAGCCCGGTGTCCTCGAAGCCTGGGGTCTGAATGCGGCCGTAGCCGTAGCGGGCGGCGAGCTCCTGCATCGAGGCGACGATCGTGTCGAACCAGAGCGGCTGCTCCGCGGGCAGGATGTCGCGTGTGCCGCGCGGGGCCTGGAAGCGTCCGGCCATCAGTGTGCACGCAGCGGGCCGAGGAACGGGTTACTTGCGAGCTCGCGGCCGAGCGTCGTCGGCTCGCCGTGGCCCGGGTAGACGGTCGTGTCGGGGCCGCAGCGAGCGAGCAGACGGGCGACGGAGGCGAGCAGTGTCGTGTGGTCGCCGCCGGGCAGGTCGCTGCGGCCGACCGAGCCCGCGAAGACGAGGTCGCCCGAGAAGACGTTGCCGTCGCTCGCGAACGCGACGTGGTCGCGCGAGTGGCCGGGAACCGCGATCACGTCGAAGCCGAGCCCGCCGAGCTCGAGCCGGTCGCCGTCCGCGAGCTCGTGAGGCGAGCCGTGCGCCGCGACGGCGAAGCCGCCGCGGAGGCTGCCGCTCCGCAGCTCGTCGGCCTCGCCGGCGGGGACGTAGACGGGAGCGGCGGTCGCCTCGGCGAGCTCGGCGACGGCGGCGACATGATCGATGTCCGCGTGGGTGACGAGGATCGCCACGAGCCTCAAGCGTTCCTGCTCGAGCCGCGCGAGGAGCGGTCGAGCCTCCCCGCCGGGGTCGACGACGACCGCCTCGGTCGCGTCCGGCCCGCCGCGCAGCAGGTAGCAGTTCGACCCGAACGGCGGTCCGCTCGGAATCGTCTCGACGACGATCGACACGACGGTTGAGTCTAGAGCGGGCCGCGGGCGGCTTTGCGCCGTGAGCACGCCGAACGCGAGCTCAGCGCCGTTTGCCGGCGCGAGCGCCGCCGCTCTCGCTGCGCTTGAGGAAGCGCTTGTAGACGATCCCGTCCATCCAGTAAGTGATTGGGACGAAGAGCGCCGCGTAGACGACCCCGATCGCGACGCGGATCGGCACCGAGACCCCCTTGAGCAGCACGATCGAAAGCGCGATCGTGACCGCGCCCCAGAGCAGGCCGCGCCGGGCCGCGCGATTCCAGGTCGGCGGCTCGGGGTCGCGCACGACGCGACGTCCGCCCGTGCTCTTTCCACCGCTCTTCCCGCTGCTCGAGCCCTTCCCACCGCTCGAGCTCTTGGCCTTGACCGCCGGATCCTTCTTGGCCCGCAGTTCGGCGCCCTCGACCTCGACTTCGTTGCCCTCCTCGTCGTCGACGACGAAGCCGTACTCGTGCCGAAACGTCTTCTCGCGCCGGCGACGCTGCTTGCGGGTGGCCATGCCGTCAGCCTAGACCAAGCCGGGCGCCGATGGCAGCGCGGAGCCGGGAGTGTTCAGCCGTCGAGCAGGCGAAGCTCGAGCACCTGGGAGTGTGCGAGTGCGGGTAGCCGCAGCCTCGCCGCGGCTGCGGCGAGCGCGGCGCCGGCCGGCATCAGGCCCACGAGCTCGCTGCCGACGAACTCCGCCCCCTGGGCGGCCGCAAGCGCCTCGATCGTGTCGAGCAGCTCGCCGAGCGGTGCGGCCTGCCAGTTCTCGATATTCATCGAGATCTGGACGAGCCCGGCGCGTGGCAGCTCGTGGCCGAGCGCGCGCACGCCGGGGAAGCCGCCGCCGTGCTCGCGCACCTCTGCGGCGATCGCCTTCGCCGCGGCGAGTGTGCCGCGCAGGTTGACGTTGAACGCGATCAGCGGCAGACGGGCGCCGACGATCACCGCCCCGGCGGAGGGGTCGAGCCTCCCGGGCCCGAAGTCGGGCACGAGCTCGCCCGACTCGAGCCGCCGCGCAAGCTCCGGCAGGCCGCCGCGGCGGTAGAAGGCCGGCCCACGCTCGGGCGGGTCGTAGACAAACACCGGCAGCCCGAGCGCGCCGATGCGGGCCGCGAGCTCGCGCGCAACCCCGCGGGCCTGCTCGAGTCCGGTCTCGGCGAGCGGGACGATCGGGATCACGTCGATCGCGCCGATACGCGGGTGCACGCCGTCGTGGCAGCGCAGGTCGATCCGTGCGCGAGCGACGCCGACGGCGGCGAGCAACGCCTCCTGAAGCTCGGCGCTGCTTCCGAGCAGCGTGAAGACCGAGCGGTTGTGGTCGGCGTCGGCGTGAACGTCGAGCAGCCGCGCGTGTGCAGCGAGCGCGTCACCAAGCGCCGCGAGCGTGGCACCGTCGCGGCCCTCCGAGAAGTTCGGCACCGACTCGAGCAGCAGCACGGAGCGACTCTACTGCGGGCGCGGCCGCATCCACGCCGCACCGTAGGCTGAGGTGGTGCTTTCCGCGCCCGTTCCCGCCACGCCGCTCAAGCGAGCGACCTTCTGGCGCCTGCTCGCCTTCCTGGCCCCCTACCGTGGCATGGTCGGCGTCTCGGTGGCCCTCGCCTTCGCGTCCCAGGCAGGCTCGCTCGCCTTCCCCTGGCTGACCGGGGACGTGATCGGCGCGATCCAGCACCACGAGCGCGGGCGACTGCCCCTGCTGATCGGGATCGTGCTCGCCGTCGGCGCCGCCAAGGCGCTCGCGACGGTCGGGCGCCGCCTGATCTCCGGCAACCAGGCGCTCGCCGTCGAACTCGACCTGCGGAACGGGCTCTACGCGAAGTTCGTGCGGCTTTCGTTCGGATTCTTCGACCGCCACCAGATCGGCCAGTTGATGTCGCGGGCGACGGTCGACCTGCAAAGCGTGCGCTTCTTTCTCGGCTACGGGCTGATCTTCTTCTCCCAGCACGTCTTCACCGTCTTCGGCGTCGGCGTCCTGCTGTTCGTGATCTCCTGGAAGCTGGCGCTGATCGCCCTCGCCTTCTCGCCGCTGCTCGTCGCGGTCGCCTACCGCTACAGCGCGGTCTCGCACCCGGTGCTGCGCGACGTCCAGCAGAAGATGGCGGACGTCGCCACCGTTGCCGAGGAGAACATCGTCGGTGTCCACGTCGTCAAGGCCTTCGCCCAGGAGCAGGCCGAGCAGGATCGCTTCGAGGAGCGCTCCGAGACGCTCTTCACGCGCAGCCTCCGCGCGAACCGCCAGCGTGCCTTCTACGTGCCGCTGCTCTCGTTCCTGCCGCTGCTCGGGCAGGCGGCGGTGCTTTTCTTCGGCGGCGAGATGGTGGAGCACCACACCCTCTCGGTCGCTCACTACGTCTCGTTCAACCTCTACCTGGCGATGGTCGTCTTCCCGCTGCGGATGCTCGGGATGTGGATCGGCGAGGGACAGCGCGCGACGGCCTCGGGCGAGCGAATCTTCCAGGTGCTCGACGAGGCCGAGGAGATCACCGATCCTGCGCCGGCGCGCCTGCTCCCGCCCGGTCCCGGCGCCGTCCACTTCGAGGCGGTCAGCTTCGGGTACGACCCGGCCGCGCCGGTGCTCACAGGAATCGAGCTCGAGCTCGCCGCCGGGACGAGCGTCGCGCTGATCGGGCATACGGGCTCGGGAAAGACGACGCTCGCGTCGCTGATCCCGCGCTTCTACGACGTGCAGCAGGGCGCGGTGCGTATCGACGGGGTCGACGTCCGGGAGGTGACGCTCGCCTCGCTGCGGCGCGAGATCGGCGTGATCGCCCAGGACCCGTTCCTCTTCTCCGCGAGCGTGCGCGAAAACCTCACGTTCGGTGCGCCCGAGGCAACCGACGCCGAGGTGCGGGAAGCGGCGCGGCTCGCACAGGCCGCCGAGTTCGTCGAACAGCTGAGCGAGGGCTACGAAACGGTGATCGGCGAGCGCGGCGTGACACTCTCCGGCGGGCAGCGCCAGCGCCTCGCGATCGCGCGAGCGCTGCTCGTCAACCCGCGGATACTCATCCTCGACGACGCCACAGCGTCGGTCGACACCGCCACCGAGGCCCGTATCCGGCTCGGCCTGCGCGAGGCGATGCGCGGCCGCACGACGGTGATCATCGCCCACCGGCTCTCGACGATTGCGCTCGCCGACGAGATCGTCGTGCTCGAGCACGGCCGACTGGTCGCGCGCGGAGGCCACGACGACCTGATCGAGACGAGCGACGTCTACCGCGAGATCTACGAGCACGGCCGGCTCGACCAGCCGCCACGGTCGCGTGAGGTCGCCTGAATGAAGGTCTGGCAGCCCGGCAGCCACCTGGTCGAGCAGCGCAACGTCCGTGTCGAGGACTGGTCGTGGGCGGCGACGAAGCGGCGGATGACCGCGCTCTACCGGCTCGCGCGGCCCTACCGGCTCCGTACCGCAGCGGCGCTGGTCTCGTTGCTCCCCGCAACCGCCGCCTCCCTCGCGCCGCCGGTGCTGATCGGCCGTGCCGTCGACGCCGTCAGCAACGGCCATGCCGGCTCGCTCGGGCCGATCGTCGTGCTCTTCCTGATCGCGCCCAGGTGCGTAATATTGCCGAGGTGACCACAGCGGTAGCAAACGGTGACTTATCACGCAAGATCGAAGTGGACGTAAAAGGTGAAATCCTTGAATTGAAAAATACGATCAATACCATGGTGGAACAGCTCCGTGGTTTTGCATCGGAAGTAACGCGTGTGGCGCGTGAGGTGGGAACTGAAGGTAAACTGGGTGGACAAGCGAATGTGCCGGGTGTGGCAGGTACATGGAAAGATCTTACTGACTCAGTGAACCAAATGGCGGGTAATCTAACCGACCAAGTACGTAATATCGCGAATGTGGCTATAGCCGTGGCAAACGGCGATATGTCGCGTAAGATAACGGTGGATGTGCGTGGAGAAATATTGCAACTGAAAGAAACGCTGAACACGATGGTGGCCAGCTCCGTGCATTCGCTTCGGAAGTGACGCGTGTGGCCCGTGAGGTAGGTACAGATGGCAAACTGGGTGGACAGGCGTTCGTGCCGGGTGTGGCAGGAACATGGAAAGATCTTACCGACTCCGTGAACCAAATGACGGGTAACCTTACCAGCCAGGTGCGTAACATTGCGGAGGTGACGAAGGCGGTGGCGAGCGGTGACCTTTCAAAGAAAGTAACCATTGACGTAAAAGGTGAAATATTCGACCTTAAAAATACCATCAATACGATGGTGGATCAGCTCAACTCGTTCGCATTTGAAGTAACGCGTGTGGCGCGTGAGGTGGGTACAGAAGGTAAACTGGGAGGACAGGCAGAAGTGAAAGGTGTGGCAGGTACCTGGAAAGATCTTACCGACTCCGTGAACATGATGGCATCTAACCTTACCAGCCAGGTGCGTGGTATTGCGAAAGTGGTAACGTCAGTGGCAATTGGCAACCTGAAACAAAAACTGTCAATCAGTTCGCGTGGCGAAGTTGCGCAATTGACAGATACCATCAATGAAATGATCGATACGTTGGCGGTGTTTGCTGACCAGGTAACCACGGTGGCCCGTGAGGTGGGTGTAGATGGCAAACTTGGCGGACAGGCAAACGTGCCCGGCGCATCCGGTATATGGAAGAACCTGACCGAAAACGTAAACCAGCTAGCAGAAAATCTGACCACACAGGTGCGAGCGATATCAGAAGTGGCATCAGCAGTAACCAAGGGTGACCTGACACGAACCATACGTGTGGAAGCGAAGGGTGAGGTGGAAGAACTGAAAGATACTATCAACCAGATGATCGCCAACCTGAAGGAAACAACATTGCGTAACCAGGAACAAGATTGGCTGAAATCGAACCTTGCTAAGTTTACACAAATGCTGCAAGGCCAGAAAGACCTGAATACGGTTACGCGCCGTATCCTGTCTGAGCTGGCGCAGGTGGTGAATGCGCAACATGGTATGTTCTACATCCTTGAACAAGATGAACTGCAAAGCAGCACGTTGAAACTGTTTGCCGGATATGCGTACAGGGACGAACTGAATATAAAGAAGGAATTCGCGCTCGGCGAAGGGCTGGTAGGGCAGTGTGCTATTGAAAAAGAAAGGATACTACTTACCAATGTGCCTGACGGGTATGTGAAGATAGGATCAGG
>CAWHDF010000003.1:0-20014 GCA_963828105.1 uncultured Actinomycetota bacterium
CCCGGTCTATTGTGGTTGCCTCGTATGGGGAGCATGTTGCAGCCGACTCGGAACTCCCTCGCATCAACCTGACCCAACATGAATGGGCAATGGCTGATGGTGCTTTATCCCCGATTGTTTCGCGTTCAGTATTCAGGCGAGCGCAGAAGTTGCTGCAGTCTGATCCCGGAGGGTGTATTGGACGCCCGCCCGTATTCTCAAGAGCGCGAGGCGGTTGTTGCGGGAAAAAGGAGACCGAGCTATCGCATATTTAATGATTGCGACGACGCCCCTTCTTCGACCACTCTGCGTAGACTTGACTTCGCGGCCCTGTGCCAAAAAGCGGGCTTTAAGCTTCCAAAGGGAACAATTGCGTGTTTGAAGGGTTCACGCCTCGTTCGGAGACTCCGAAAAGAGGTGATGGACAAGATTCAAAGCAGCTTCCGGATGAAGACTTCCAGCTGCACCAGCGAGGCCCGCTTCTTGATTGATAACTCGACCGTGGTTTCGCTTCGCTTATGCCGTTTCGTTAGATACGTGAAAGGTGAACCCAGATGGAATGATGGGACTTGCCGGTTCCGGGGTTGCCGACCAGCAGCACGTTTTCGCGTTGGTCGATGTACTGACAGCGGGTCAGCTCGGCGACGAGCTGCTTGTTGACTGACGGGCGGGCGGCGAAGTCGAAGCCTCCAAGGTCTTCATGGTCGGGAAGCGGGCGGCCTTCAGTCGTCGCTCGGCCGCGCGCTTCTCACGCTCCAACAGCTCGAGCTCGCACAGCTGCAGCAAGTAGGAGAGGTGGTCTTGGTTGTCGGCCGCGGCCTGGGCGCGACCTTCTCGGCTTCGGCACCGATGGTGGGAGCCGGAGCGCTTTGAGGTGGTGGCGGAGCAGCACGAGCGATTTGGTCTCGAGCGGCTTCATGGTCATGCTCCTATCGCGGTCGAGCGCCGCGTAGCGGTGAGGTCGGGTGGGTCGATCTGCGACCGACTTGAGGTGCGGGTGCCCGTCGAGGCTGAACAGCCCGATCTGGCCGTTCCGGGACGGTGGAGAGGATGAGCGCGACCGCGTCGGCGCTGGTGGCGCCGATCGTGAGCGCCGCGCTCGACGGCGCCGGTCAGCTCGCCGAGGCTCGCTCGTTCCATGAGCCGAGCACCTTGATGAACTCGCGGGTGCCGTTCGAGCCGAGGTCGGCCTCGAGCCGCCGCCGCAGCAGCCGGAAGACAAGGCAGTTGCCACTGCTCCAGGGGCCGGGCGAAGTCGAACGCGCCCGGTTTCGCTCCAGCAACGCCAGGTAGTGGCGCGGGTCGTAGGCGGTCTGCTCCGTGCCCCAGTCCCGCGGGTGCGTCGCGCACGGACCTCGGTGCCGGAGCTGATCTTCGATCCCGCTCGATCCCGCCGATCACGGTGAGCTCGTGGTGGGCATAGGCGGTCGGGACCGAGTAGTCGTTACGGTCGAAGCGCACCAGCGACAACGAGTTCGCCCGCCGCTGCTCGACCCGCCGCGGCTCGAACGTGTTCTCCGGCAACGGCAGCAGCGCCGACCTGGTCGTCGGGAGCAGCTCCGCCTTGGTCTGCCGCTTGCCACGCGACGCCGCTGAAGATCAGCCAGGCACCGCTCCCGCAGATGCGCGTTCAGCTCCGTGAACGATCCCGACGACGGCACCGGAACCAGGAAGTTGCGGCGGCCGTACCCGACCAGGTTCTCGACATGGCCCTTCTCATTGCCTCTGGCGACCCGGCAGAAGCGGTGCGTGAACAGAAAGTGGCTCTCCAAGCGCAGGAACTCCCGTGTGAGCGTCCGCTCGTTGGACCTAGATCCGGCTGACGGCGAGCTTCGTGTTGTCGTACGCCGTCTTGGTCGGCACACCGCCGAAGAACGCGAACGCCGCGACGTGGCCGGCCTGGAACGTCTCGGTGCACTCCCGCGGATACGCCGACACGAACAACGCGTCCGAGTACGGCAGCGTCATCACCGCAAGCGCCGCCTTCACCCGCACCCCGGCGATCTCAACCGTCGCCTCGCCGAAGTCGAACTGGGCCTCCCCCGGCGGCTGGCTCAGCGGCACGAACACCTCGCCACTCACCCGAGACCGCTCCGCCACATACCGGCGAACCGTGACCTCGCTGCCGGCGTAGCCGTGCTCATCCCGCAGCCGCTCAAAGATCCGCTTGGCCGTGTGACGCTGCTTGCGCGGCGTCGACGGATCCGCGTCCCGGCCAGGATCCCATCGATCACACCAACGAAGGCATCGAGCTTCGGCCTCCCGCGCGGCACACGACGCCGATACCCCGGCGGCTCCGGAAAGTCGAGCATCTTCTTGAGCGTCTCCGAGCCGACCTTGTACTCACGCCGGATCTGCCGCTTCGAGACACCCTCAACGAGCACCTTCCGTCGAATCTCGCTCCACTGCTCCATATCGGTCCGCACCCTTCTCCCGTCCGGCCCAGCCATCCCTCCCAAGGAACCCCCAGAGGAGAGCCACACCAGGACAGGTGTTCGTCAGGTGCTCCCGTTTTCGACGATCACGACCCGACGGCCGAGTGCGCCCGTTTTCGGCGAGCGTTTACACGTCGACCAGGTCGTCGAGGAGTTCCGGGGCCGCCCCTCAACGGGTCACCGTACCCGTACGTGACCCTGGACGCCTTGGTGGTGAAGTGCCGGGAGGGCGGCCGCACCGTCAACGTCTGCGTCGTCCACGCCGTCGGCGTCAACAAGGACGGCTACCGCGAATCACTCGGCTTGGACGTCGTCACCTCGGAGGACGGGGCCGGCTGGCTCGCCTACATCCGGCGGCCTCGTCGCCCGCGGCCTCACCGGCGTCAAGCTCGTCAGCTCAGACGCGCACTCCGGTCTCGTCGACGCGATCGCCGCCACGTTGCCCGGCGCCTTCGGAAGCGCTGCCGCACCCACTTCATGCGCAACCTCCTCACCCGCGTCCCCGAAAGCGCCCAGGGGGTTCGTCGCCACGATGGTCCGCACAATCTTCGAACAGCCCGACGCGAAAACGGTGCGCGAGCAGCACGCGCGGATCGTCAACCCAGCTCGAGGAACGCTTCCCCGACGCCGCCGCCATGCTCGACGAGGCCGAGCCCCGACCTGCTCGCGTTCGCCGGGTACCCCAAAGAGCACTGGCGCCAGATCTGGAGCAACAACCCGCTCGAACGCTTGAACCGCGAGATCCGCCGCCGCACCATGTTGTCGGCATCTTCCCCGACCGCGCCTCAATCATCCGGCTCGTCGGCGCCGTCCTCGCCGAACAGAACGACGAATGGGCCGTCGCCCGCCGCTACATGAGCGCCGAATCAATCACCAAAGCCCTCACCCCGCCGCTCGAGGAGCCCGAAGAGGTGACCGCCATCGCCCAAGCCGCAAGCACCCAAGCGAGGATGACACGACCACCCTCGTACACCACCTTGACGGACGCGGCCTTTCCCGCCAGTTGTTCTGAGATTCAATGCAGCTCCCCTCAGTGGTCGCGGTGGCTAGACGATGATGGCGTGGACGCGCCCAGCCCGACTAGTCCGAGGACGAAGCTACACAGGTCGCCGGCAAGCGCAACGTGGCGGCACTTGGTGGCGACCACGCTCCCACTCCCACCACAATACTTCGCGGCAATCGCGCCGAACCCGGCGGCGACATCGTGCCGCGGCAATCATGGTTCCGCATCAAAGAGAATGAGACGCGCACCCTTGCTCACTACTCCTCGCCGCGCGGCGCCTCGCAAACACAAGTCACGCATTCCATCAAATTCCACGCGGCCGCGTTGACGATCGGAAGAACCTCGCTAACGAAGGCGGCGCGTAGCTCAGATTCTCGTGCGATTTCATCTCATTCGTTTTCAAAGCGCATCAAGGTGTGCAGTGATTGGGTGTCGCCGTTAGATCGATCCGGTCTACAAGTTATGTCACAAAGATCCAATCTCGGAAATGCGTCCTTACGAATCGCCGTGAGCGAAAAGCCAATATTGACATAGTACGAGCGATCGTAAGCCGATCTCTGCAAGTCAACGACAACTATGGCGACATCTAGAGCTTTGTACAAATCGCCATGCCGCCGTGCGAACTCATACTCGACTCCAAACCAATCAAAAGTACGTTGCACGACATCTTTCACGGCGACCTTCCTCCGCAGGTGGTCGGACCGCGAAAGCAGTGGGACAACAGCGCTTCCCGAACCAGACGTCGTCTTACTCTCGAGGTCGAGGCCTGTCGCGCGAGGCGGCGCAGCGCTCATGCGGCGCCGGCTCGCGCGACAGCGCCTCTACGCGGTAGGTGTGGTCTCGATGCCAACGGCGAGGTAAAGCGCGCCGATCAGGACAAGCGCCGCCATCGTTTCAGTCGGATCGTCAACGAACCCGTGAAGGAGTTCGTTGCGAACGTTGTCTCCGATGGACTCGCGATGTAGCCGCTCAGGAACCGCCACCAAGACTCGGGCATATCCTTCAGCGTCGGCAGGAGAGCGCCGAGGCCGGGGTATTGACCGGGCCGGCTGACCCGCTGCATTTGGTAGGTCGGTAGGTCCAGCGTCAGGGCGAGCTCCCGCGTGAGCGTCTCGACCCTCGGCGTCGCCGTGTAGATGGCGCCCTCGGCGTCGCCCGCGAAGAACCGTAGGAATGAACGTGCCAACGCAGCGGCGACAGGGGCCCGAACGTGCTGCTTTTCGCCAAGGAACTCCGCAAGCTCCTCGACGGGGATGGGACCCCACATCGTCCAGATTCGGCGAAGCGCCTCAGCGAGAAAGATCGCGAAGAGGTGTGCATTCGACATCTCGTGATCGATCACCTGCTGCTCACGCCTGGCTTCGTCCGTGGCGGGGGTGTAGCGAGGCAGCCCGTCACCGCCGACGCGCGTCCGAGGGAGGAGGGACGACAACGGTGCCTGCTTCGCCATGCCCTCCGCGGACGCGCGGTTGGAGGCGGGATCGCCGCTCGGTGCCGACCGGATGAGCAGTCGCAGGGCCGTCGTGCCACGAGTCGGCGCTCGTGTACTCAGCCAGGTAAGCCTCGACCTCCTCTGCCGGAATCGAGATCTGCACGGACTGCTTGACGAGGCCGAGGTCGTCGATCGAGATGTTCTGCAGCTGGGCCGTGGCGTCCGCGAGCAGATCCTTGATGGCCAAGTTCTGGGCCAGCTGAGCCGCCTTTTCGAGGAAGTGCATCCTCACAAGCCCCTCGTGACGCTTCGCATGCTCGATCCACGTCTCGACCAGCTCCCGCCGAAGCTTCTCGACGCGAGCGTCATCGAGCCGAGCGTGGCGAAGCTGGAGCTCAATCGTGTCGGCGATGAAGTGCCCGTCGCCGCCGGCGTACCGGGTGCGCGCGGCGTCGAGCAGACCGTCGAGCTCGGCGACGTTCGCTCCGTCATCGACGAGCGTGGAGATATGGCCGAGGTTGACTCCTGCCTCCAGGTCTTCCTGCTCGAGAGACTGCCTTGCCGCGGCGACGATCGCGGCGATCACGGTCTCCGCCAGCGCATCGTCCTTGCGCTTCCGCGCGAGAAACAGGCTGCGGCGTAGCCATTCAACCTTGCCAACCGCTGTGAAGAGCCGCCCGGTTTGGTCGAGAGCGTATGGGTCGATTGCGCTCATCTCGAGGTACGCGAGCGCGGCCGCCTCGGCGTGGTCGCCGCCATGGCCCCAGCGGCCCTCGAAACAGATGTCGTGAAGACGCGCGCGAGCAATCGGCGTCGTGACCCGATCCGCCAGCGCCTGCCAGAAATCCGATACGCCCTTGGGGATGTTCTCGAACCTCGGCGGGAACGCCTCCCCGTCCGTCATCTCGAGGAACGGCACGAAGTAGGTCCCCGACGGCTTGTCATGACCCTCGGAGTACAGAAACGCCGCCCGGGCGAGCCCGATCGGACCCGCCTGCTCCTCCTGGGTCACCTTGAGAGCGCCGTCGAGCTGGTGAGCGGTGTAGGCATCCGCTGCGGCGTCGTCGATCCGCGCGGCAATGGCATCCAGCTTCGATGTCGAGAGCTCGTGACGGAGATCGCGGATCTCCAGCGTGAGCTCCACAATCGGATCAATCGGCCCCTTCGCCGGCTCGCGACGCAGAAGCTCAGCCAGTGGTGAGCCGGCCTCGACTTCGAAGAGACGCTCCCTGAGATCGTCGATCGTCGCCTCTGCGAGTTCGAGCAACAGCATCTCGTGCGACCCGTCGTCCGGCCGCGTGGGAAGGTTGTCGAAGAAGTACCGGCGGGCGACCCGCTTCGTCGCGAAGCCCGGGAGCGGCGCCTCCGCCGGTACTGGCGCGAGCAGATCAATTCCGGACTCGCTGGCAACTTCGACGCACCGAGCCAGCCTCGCGAGCCCCTGGCTCTCCTCTCCGTCGCACCTCCGCGCGTACTTCGCGGCATCCTCGAGCGCGTCCGACGATCTCTCGTTCCGATTGTCGTCCGGGTACTCGGTCGTCTTCGCCTTGCGCCATCGAGCGGTTTCTTCGATACGCGAACTGATCCAGGTCTTGACCTGGCTGATCTCGTAGAGGCCGTTGGCCGCCATGAGCTTCCTCCTAGGTTTTCGGGATAGCTCTCCCGTAAGCGGTCCGGATGAAACGCTCCAGGCCAGGGCGTTGCGCCCAACGATACCAGGCCGCTCGGCCCCGTCCTTCGGCGTCCACCCAACTCCACGCAACACCCCCGAAGCCCTGCGCGTTACTGAGAACCGCAACGTCAGCTCTGCTGCAAACCCGGTCGGGCTCCAGATCGGCGGCAGCGCTCGCTCGACGCCTTGCCTTCCCCGGCTGTTGTTAGCACCGCGTTAGCACGCGTCCGAATTTTGTCTTCTCCACAGAAAACATGAAAGCCCTGTTTCCAGGGCTTTCCGAATGGGCGGTACTGGGCTCGAACCAGTGACCCCCAGCTTGTCGAAACGACCCACCGCGTTCGGTTCAGTTCCTTCTGTTGACGCCTGTTGACCTGTAAACGCTCGTCGAAAACGGGCGCACTTGGCCGTCGGGTCGTGATCGTCGAAAACGGGAGCACCTGACGAACACCTGTCTGGTGTGGCTCTCCTCCTGGGGGTTCCTTGGGAGGGATGGCTGGGCCGGACGGGAGAAGGGTGCGGACCGATATGGAGCAGTGGAGTGAGATTCGACGGAAGGTGCTCGTTGAGGGTGTCTCGAAGCGGCAGATCCGTCGTGAGTACAGGGTCGGCTCGGAGACGCTCGAGAAGATGCTCGACGTTTCCGGAGCCGCCGGGGTATCGGCGTCGTGTGCCGCGCGGGAGGCCGAAGCTCGATGCGTTCGTTGGTGTGATCGATGGGATCCTGGCGGGGGACGCGGATCCGTCGACGCCGCGCAAGCAGCGTCACACGGCCAAGCGGATCTTTGAGCGGCTGCGGGATGAGCACGGCTACGCCGGCAGCGAGGTCACGGTTCGCCGGTACGTGGCGGAGCGGTCTCGGGTGAGTGGCGAGGTGTTCGTGCCGCTGAGCCAGCCGCCGGGGGAGGCGCAGTTCGACTTCGGCGAGGCGACGGTTGAGATCGCCGGGGTGCGGGTGAAGGCGGCGCTTGCGGTGATGACGCTGCCGTACTCGGACGCGTTGTTCGTGTCGGCGTATCCGCGGGAGTGCACCGAGACGTTCCAGGCCGGCCATGTCGCGGCGTTCGCGTTCTTCGGCGGGGTGCCGACGAAGACGGCGTACGACAACACGAAGATCGCCGTCAGCCGGATCGTCGGGCCGAACGAGCGGACGCTCACGCGGGGGTTCCTGCGGTTGGAGAGCCACTTTCTGTTCACGCACCGCTTCTGCCGGGTCGCCAGAGGCAATGAGAAGGGCCATGTCGAGAACCTGGTCGGGTACGGCCGCCGCAACTTCCTGGTGCCGGTGCCGTCGTTCGGGTCGTTCACGGAGCTGAACGCGCATCTGCGGGAGCGGTGCCTGGCTGATCTTCAGCGTCGTCTTGCGTGGCAAGCGGCAGACCAAGGCGGAGCTGCTCGCTGACGACCAGGCGGCGCTGCTGCCGTTGCCGGAGAACACGTTCGAGCCGCGGCGGGTCGAGCAGCGGCGGGCGAACTCGCTGTCGCTGGTGCGGTTCGACCGTAACGACTACTCGGTCCCGACCGCCTATCGCCCACCACGAGCTGACCGTGATCGGCGGGATCGAGCAGATCGAGATCAGCTCCGGGACCGAGCTCGTCGCGACGCACCCGCGGGACTGGGGTGCGGAGCACACCGCCTACGACCCGCGTCACTACCTGGCGTTGCTGGAGCGCAAACCGGGCGCGTTCGACTTCGCCCGGCCCCTGGAGCAGTGGGAACTGCCTCTCTGCTTCCGGCTGCTGCGGCGGCGGCTCGAGGCCGACCTCGGCTCCAAGGGCACCCGCGAGTTCATCAAGGTGCTGCGCCTCATGGAACGAGCGAGCCTCGGCGAGCTGACCGGCGCGGTCGAGGTCGGCGCTCACGATCGGCGCCACCAGCGCCGACGCGGTCGCGCTGATCCTCTACCACCGCGCGGAGCGGCCGGTCGGGCTGTTCAGCCTCGACGGGCACCCGCACCTGAAGTCCGTCCAGATCGACCCGCCCGACCTCACCCGCTACGCGGCGCTCACCGCGATAGGAGCATGACCATGAAGCCGCTCGAGACCAAATCGCTCGTGCTGCTCCGCCACCACCTCAAAGCGCTCCGGCTCCCCACCATCGGTGCCGAAGCCGAGAAGGTCGCCGCCCAGGCCGCCGCCGACAACCAAGACCACCTCTCCTACCTGCTCCAGCTCTGCGAGCTCGAACTGCTCGAGCGTGAGAAGCGCGCCGCCGAACGACGACTGAAGGCCGCACGGTTCCCGACCACCAAGACGCTCGAGGGCTTCGACTTCACCGCCCGCCCCTCCGTCAACAAGCGGCTCGTCGCCGAGCTCGCCCGCTGCGAGTACATCGACCAGCGCGAGAACATCCTCCTGGTCGGCAACCCCGGCACCGGCAAGTCACACCTCGCAACCGCCCTCGCCGCCGAAGCCTGCGCCCGCGGCTACAAGGTCCACTTCTACCGCGCCACCGAGCTCGTCACCACCCTGATCGAGGCCCGAGACGAACGCAGCTTCCTCCGCCTCAAAACCCAACTCGCCAAGCTCGACCTGCTCGTCCTCGACGAGCTCGGGTACGTCCCCGCCTCCAAAGTCGGCGCCGAGCTCCTCTTCGACGTCATCTCGACCGCCTACGAACGCACAAGCATGATCGTCACCACCAACCTCCCGTTCGAGTCCTGGACCGAAGTGCTCGGCTCCGAACGACTCACCGGCGCAACCCTCGACCGGCTCACCCACCGCTGCCGCATCATCGAGACCAAAGGCGAAAGCTACCGACTACACGACGCCAAAACCCGCAGCCGATCGAGATCAAACCCCAACGCTCCGCTCACTCTGCCGACAAGCCCCATCAATTGAATTTTCACAGGGAAGACAACAACCAGGCAAACTGACAACCAACCAACCGTGCTCTCGTTTTCGACGATCACGTGCTCCTGCTTTCGGTGAGCGTTCACAGTGATACCCCGAACGGCTCACCTCGAGCACCCGGCACATGATCTATCGAATGAGAAGCCTTCTCCGCGGCGATGAACCGAAACACGCTCACCGGGTCCCGCCTTCCCGCGCGAAGAAGGCCGCCGCTTTTTTTAGGATCTCCCGTTCCTCGGTGAGGATCCGGTTCTCGCGACGAAGCCGGCGCAGCTCCTCACGCTCACCCGAGGTCAATCCCTCGGCCTTGCCCTGATCAACGTCGAGCTGGATCGCCCAGTTCCGCAACGTCTGCGGCGAGACCCCAAAGCTCACGCGCGAGCTTCGGATCGAACGATCGCTGCTCCGCAACAGCCTCACAGCTTCCAAGCGGAACTCCGGTGAATACGACGGCATCTTCTTCGGCATAACAGACATCCTTCCCGACCAGACGCGCTCGAGTCAGCAGATGTCCACGAAAACGGGGGAAGTCCAATATGGTAACCAGCTTCTTTTGACCGCAGGTGAGGCGAGGGCTGTTGGGTTCGACGTCCACCGAGCGTCCACGCGCCGCCGGCGCGGTGTGCTGTGAGGCGCGGGATCAGTCTGTCTGAGCCGCTTAGCGGGCGTCGGAGGCGACGTCCACGCAGCGTCCACCGTCCGCTCGAGGGCAAGCGCGTCGAGGAGGGCGACGGCGTGTTGGCGGCTGTCGTTCGCGAGGTGACCGTAGTGGCGGTCGATCATGGCGATGCTCGACCCGATGAATCGCGAGACGGCGAAGACGGGGATCCCGGCGCGCAGCGCGTAGGTGGTGTAGGTGTGGCGCATGTCGTACAGGTCGCGGACAGGCTTGATCCCGGCGGCCGCCTGGGCGGGTTTCCAGTGGCGGCGGCGACTACGGCCTGGTCGTGGTCGACGAATGCCACCACCTCCCTGCCGTGTCGTTCGAGACGTACGTCCGACACGCGACCGCCCGCCACTTCCTCGGCCTGACCGCCACCCCATACCGACGAGACGGACTGCAAGAGGTCATCACGATGCAATGTGGACCGATCCGCCACCAGATCGCGGCCGGCGAAGGGCCAGCCGGCGGACTCACCCTCGATCTCAGAGTCCGCGAGACCGAGCTCGCGATCCCAACGGCAGGCGAGACACCGATCCAGGAGGTGTTTCGCCTCCTCGTCGACAACGACGCCCGCACCGGGTTCGTCTGCGACGACGTGGCCGACGCTGTCACTGAGGGCCGGCGCTGCCTCGTTCTCAGCCAATGGACAGAGCACTGCCACTTGCTCGCGGACGGTCTACGCGCCCGAGGGATCGGGCCGTTTCTCCTCGAAGGGAGCCTAGGCAAGCGCGCCCGCGCCGCGATCATCAAGCAGATCGAGACCAGCCCACCCGACGAGCCACTGGTGATCGGCGCGACCGGCCAGTACCTCGGCGAAGGCTTCGACGCCCCACAACTCGACACGCTCTTTCTCGCCTTCCCGGTCTCGTTCAAAGGTCGCCTCGTCCAGTACACCGGGCGACTCATGCGTACCGAAGAAGGCAAGACAACCGTGCGCGTCTACGACTACGCCGACACCCGCGTGCCCGTGCTCCGCGCGATGCACACACGGCGGCTCACCACCTACAAGTCACTCGGATTCAGCCGGGAGAAGTCGTGGCCTCGCCCCCAACTCGCGGTTCCTATACTTGATCCATGACCGTCACGGTTGAACTTCCCGAGGATGTGCTCGCCCGGCTTCGCGCCGAGGCAGAACGACGCGGTGTGAGCATCGACCTGGTGATCGGAGAACTAAGCAGGTCACTGCCAACAGAGACACCGCCAGCGAAACGGACTTTCTCGTTCATCGGTCTGGGGTCGTCAAGCTCAGGCCGGACTGCGCGCGAGACCGACGAACTCCTCGCCGAAGGCTTCGGCCAAAGCTGACGCTTGCTCATCGTCGACACGAGCGTCCTCCTCGCGGCTGCTGACAAGGCCGACCCGGATCACGACAGGTGCGTGCAGGCGATCGAAGGGGAGAGCCCCCTCGTAACAACCCCGCTCGTCATCGCCGAGGCCGCCTACCTGGTAGGCCGACAGATCGGCGCATCGGCAGAGGCCGCGTTCTTCCGTGCCGTCGCCGCAGGCGAGCTGCAGGTCGAGAGCTTCACACCCACTGAAGCGCTCCGGATCGCCGAACTCATCGAGACATACGCAGACCTCGGGCTCGGTGGGACCGACGCGAGCCTGATCGCTCTTGCCGAGCGCCTGCAAGTCGCCCGGATCGCCACACTCGACCGGCGTCACTTCACCGTCGTACGCCCCAACCACACCGCTGCCTTCGAGCTGATCCCATGACCATCCCACGGCGGCGAGTCGCCACAACGGCACCCGAAGTGGGAGCAGGCTGAATCGCCCGCGACGAGAACTCCTCGACAATTTGTCGCCTTCAATAGGAACAATGCCGGCGGAGACGTGGAGCAGTTGTGGAACAGAGCGCACGAAGCTCAGCGAATCCCAGCGAAGGCCCACCGTGCCGGAAATGGCTCAAACAAGCCCAAGACAGCTTCGCTGGGTTCGAATCGGGTCCCCGCGAAAGTACATGGTAAGGAGGGGTTGAACGGTTCGAGTCCGTTAGAGGGCTCTACAAAAAGCCCCGAAAATCGGGGCTTTATCAATGGATTAGGCGATCTTTGACGCGTCATAGGCGGTTCGTGGAGTGAATGAGCTCTCGGCGAGCTATCGAATGTCCATCGTGTGACGGCCAGGACGACGGCCGCTGCGAGCCACCGGAGCGGGTAGGGGTTGACGGTTCTAGCGGTCGAAGCGAGGGCGGCGGTGTCCATGGTGATCTCCGGACGAACGTCGTTTGTCACGAACGCTGTGTTCGTGGGCGATACACTGTACAGACGGAATCGCCGCGCCCCCACCGCTCCACCCGCGACCGCCCGGCCAAACCCCCTCTCAGCCAGGAGGCGGTCGTCGACGCGGCCCTCGCGATCCTCCGGTCGGAGGGGCTCGAGGCAGTGTCGATGCGCGGGTCGCAGCCGCCCTGGACACCGGGGCGGGCTCGCTCTACGTCTACGTGGCCGGCCGCGACGGCCTCGTCGCGGCAATGTTCGACCGCATCGCCGCCGCGATCGAGCTCGAGCCCCCGGATCCGCCGCGCTGCGCGCCCAGGCGCACGCGCTCCTGGAGCGACTCCGCGAAGCGCTCGTCGCCCATCCGGGCATCGCGGCGGCAACCATGATGAGCACGCCCACGAGCGAGGCAGTCCTGCGAGTACTCGAGAACCTCTTCGGCATCCTGCTCGCCGGCGGCCTCGACGTCCAAACCGCGGCATGGACGGCGGACGTGCTCAACGCCCAGGTCACATACGCCGCGATCGAGTCCGAGCTGCGGCGCACGATCCCGATGCGCTCGCCGACGAGGTCGCAGCGAACTTCGCACGCCTACCGGCCGCCAGTCCCCACTCATCACAGCGCACACGGCAGAACTCGTGGCCGGAGACGTGGACGAGCGGTTCCGATTCGCGATCGACGCCGTGCTCGACGGCACGCTCGCCAAAGCTCGCGCCTGAATACCGCAAGAAACCCTCGGTTTCGACGACGGGCATCGCAGTCTCAACTACAAGGCGGTCGGCGCCCGCCGGCATACGAACGCCCCCCGAATCACGCGGCGCCGAGGGGGCCCTCTTGGATCTTCGCGACCTGGACGTCGAAGGTATCGATGCCGCGCTCACGCGCAGCCATGTCGGCCCGTCCAAACTCGGCCTGGTCGTCAGACGTGAGACCCGCGCGGATGCTGTCGTGCCACCTCGGCGCGCCTCACTCGCAGGTTCCGCGCACGAACGTCATCCCACCCCCACCCGGATACAACAAAGCGCTGCTCATCGCCCAACGCTAGGAGCACTATCCAGGCCCGACAACCCGCCGGTCGCCGGTGCGGGCGAGAGCACTGCGCCTGGCCGTCGTGGTTAAACCGCAACTTAGGTCGGGGGGCGGTCTGATGGCGCCTCAGCAGCACCCGTCCAGACTCTTTTCAACGGTTGCGGCAACCGAGCCGAACCTCACCAAGGAGCCTGAAGGATGCAACGCAAGGTCTTTGACATGCTCATCAGCGGCATCGGCGCTGTCATGGTCGTCGTCCTCATCGTGGCCGGCGCGCTCGCCATGTGGGCCTCCAGCTTCGCAAATACCAACGTCCACAACCAACTCGCCGAACAGCAGATCTTCTTCCCACCGAAGGCGCTCTTCGAGAACCCCCCGAAGGGCAGCACCGAGATCACCCCCGCGATGAAGCCCTTCCTCGCCCAGTACGGCGGCCAGCAGCTTCTAACCGGCGCTCAGGCTGAAGCGTACGCCGACCACTTCATCGCCGTACACCTCTCCGAGATGCCCTACGGCGTGTCTACTCCAAGGTCAGCGCCGCGGCCCTCGCCAGCCCCAACAACACCCAACTCAAAGGCCTCGAAGCAACTGTCTTCCAAGGTACAACTCTCCGCGGCCTCCTCCTCGAAGCCTACGGCTTCTCCACCTTCGGCGAAATCGCCTTCTGGGCCGGCATCGCCTCGTTCTGCCTCGCGTTCATCATGGCCATCCTCGTTGGGCTCGGGTTCCGACACGCACGCCGCACCCCCGCCGACACTCCGCTCCTCCACGCCACCGCGTAGCAACATCTCGACAGCGGGCACGGATTTCAGTCGACGCCCGGACTCCATCTCCTCCTGTCCAGGCCTGGCCGCGCCTACGCGCGCGCCAGGCCTGGACGCGCACGTCAAGATGAGGGTGCAACGAGCAGGGAGAGCGCGGCACGCTTGGCGTTCGCAAGGTGACTGACCTTCCCGCTCACCCGGGCAAGGATTAGTGCGCCCTCGATGAGGGCAAGGGCAGTCGAGGCAGTGTCGGCGGCCGAGACTTCTGGCCATCCGGCAGCGCAAAGCCGTGCGGCGATGAGATGTTCCCACTGGTCAAAGCATCGCGCCGCGGCCTCACGCAGGCGTGGGCTGAGGATGGGGGATTCGAGAGCGGTTGGCGCGACCGGGCAACCCGGGCAGGTTCCGCGGTCAGCGGATCCCGCTGCGACGTCGAGGAAGCGAGCCACGCCAAGGGCCACGGTTGGCGCACCATCCAACGCCTTGGCGAGCGCCTCGGCGACAGCCTGGCCGGACGCCTCCAGCGCAGCCACTGCGAGTTCTTCCATGCCGCCGGGGAAATGGTGGTACAGCGAGCCGTTGGACACGCCGCTCTCCCTGAGCAGCTCGGCTCGACCGGTGGCCGCGTAACCCTGATCGCGGAGAAGCCGCGCCATAGTCTGCACCAACTCCACCTTGGTGTCACGGTCGTGTGCCACCGTTTGACTCTACTAGAGCGAATGGTCTAGAGTCATTGGAGCGATCGCTCTAGCGAACAAGGCGTCTGGAGCGCCGGAACGGTCACCCGACAAGGAGGAGAACCACATGCCGATGATCGACGTCTACGCCACCACAGGCACATTTCGGGACCCACACCAGCTCGCCTCTGATCTGGCGCGAACGCTGATGGCGATCGAGGGTGTGCCCGACATCCCGATGTTCCGACAGAACACAGCCGGATTCGTGCACGAGATGGATGCTCCCACAATCTCGAACGTTGACGGCGACAGCGGATACGTACGAGTACAGGTGCTCACGAACGCCGGTGCCCTCAACCGCGAAAAGCAGCTCGCCGTCGTCAGCCAGTTCACCGACCTTGTAGTGGCGGCAGCCGGAGATCCCTCTCTTGTGGAGAGAACCTGGGTCCTCCTGACGGAGGCCGCCGAGGGCGGCTGGGGCCTCGAAGGTCGCGCCAACACGAACGAGGAGCTCGTGGCCGCAGCGAGATCGCAAATCGCATCTCTCTCGGCCGCCAAATCGGACGATGCTTGATCCGTTCGAATCGCGTCTCGCCCGTGCAACGAGTTCGTGGCGAGGATACTCACATTCGCCGCGTCGCGTCGCCGCGCAGGCAAGGCAGAGTAATTAGCGGTCGATCTGCGACGGATGAGTCCTGATACGGCAGAGCGAGAGGGCGTTCAGGGCAGGGGGATGGCTTGCAGTTCAGCGTAGGAGTCGATTCCTTCGCGCCCCCACTCGCGGCCGATCCCCGACTGTCTGAAGCCGCCGAAGGGCGCAACGAGGTCGACGCGGTGCTGGTTGATGGCGACGTTGCCGCTCCGGATGCGACGCGCGATGCTGAGCGCGCAGTCCAGGTCAGAGCTCCAGACGCTGCCGGAGAGTCCGTAGGGCGAATCGTTCGCGATCGTTACTGCTTCGTCGATGTCCTCGTACGGAATGACCGCCACGACCGGGCCGAAGATCTCCTCCCGGGCGACCGTCATCGAGTTGGCAACGTCCGCAAGGATCGTCGGCGCAACGAAGTATCCGCGCGGAAGGTGCTGCGGCCGGTGGCCGCCGAGCACGATCCGCGCACCTTCGGCGCGGGCCAGGTTGATGGATTGCTCGACGCGGGAGCGTTGTGTTTCTGTGATGAGGGGGCCGATGTCGATCGCAGGGTCGCTCGGGTCACCGACTTTCCAGGTGGCGACCACTTCGCGCAGCCCGGCGAGCACGTCGTCGTAGCGGCGGCGGGGGGCGAGAACGCGGGTCTGGTTCACGCAGGTTTGCCCGTTGTTGGCCATCGATGCTGGAGCGAGAAGCGGGAGCGCGCGCTCGAGATCGACGTCGGGGAGGAGTATCGCCGGCGACTTTCCACCGAGTTCGAGCGTGCAGCGTTTGATTTGTTCGCCGCAGATCGCGCCGATGCGGCGACCAGCGCGTGTCGAGCCCGTGAAGCTGACCTTGTCCACGTCTGGGTGCCGGACGAGGCCCCAGAGACGGTGCGGGTCGCTGGTACGACGTTGAGCACACCTCCTGGAAGACCGGCTGCCTCGAAGACTTCGGCGATCAGATAACCCGAGAGCGGCGTCTCCTCGGCAGGCTTGAGGACGATCGAGCAACCTGTGAGTAGCGCTGGCGCAATCTTCGGGAACGCAAGCGACAGTGGAAAGTTCCACGGGATGATGGCCGCGACGACGCCGACCGCGACTCGCCTGAGAGCACGTCGCCCGCACTTCCCTCGCGCCGCTCCTCCCAGGGATAGCTCTCGGCCTGCGCCGCGTACCAGTTGAGGAGGGCCGTCGCACCGAAGGGCTGGGAGCTTGCGACTCGATGAGGCGAGCCCACCTCGAGGGTGATGAGGCGTGAGAACTCGTCGGCGCGCTCGGCAATGAGCTCGGCCGCCCTTCGCAACACTGCCGCCCGCTCGACCGGGCTTGAGCGCGGCCACGGCCCGTGGTCGAATGCTGCTCGTGCTGCACGTACGGCACGGTCGATGTCCCCCGGTCCCGCCACCGCCGCAGCGCCGATCACCTCCTCCGTTGCGGGGTTTATGACGTCGATGACCAGGCCGTCAATTTGTGCGGTCCACTCACCTCCAACGAAGAGTTGCTCCCGCTGCGTGCCCACGTTGTGGCTGACTGCCATGGCTCGAGTCTCCCGCTCTTAGTCGATCGGCCGCTAGATGTTTGATGCCACGGCGTGTGTCGTGGCAAGGGTCCGGGGGGTGCAGGTCAAGTCGGCGTTGCCAAGGCAACGTCGACCATTGGAGGATCGCGATGCGCGCCGACCTCGACCTGCTGTGCATAAGCGTGTACTGCACGGCGGACGACCTGCTTCCCGACCCGGCCAGGGAACGGCCGGAGGAAGCTGACCGATGCGGAGATCGTGACGCTCTGCGTCGCGCAGGTATTGATGGGGATCCCGAGCGACCGCAGGTTCTTGCGTGCCGCGAAGCGGCAGCTCGGTCATCTCTTCCCGGTGCTGCCAACCCAGGACGCGCTCCACAAACGCCGAACGAGGCTCGCTGAGACACTGGAGTGGCTGATCGGCGTGTTCGCCGCCAAGAGCCCCGGCAGCCGCGACGATGTGTTGCTGCTCGACTCCACACCGGTCGAGTGCGGACGCTCGGTCCACACCGCCCGCCGCTCGCAACTGGCTGAGATCGCCGGGTACGGATACTCCAAGAGCCACTCCCGCTGGTTCTGGGGCATGCGTCTCCACCTGGCCTGCGCCCCCGACGGCACCCCACGCGCCGCCGCCCTCGTCGCCGCCGACCGGCCCGAACGCGAAACCGCCCTCAAACTCCTCCCCCAAGCCATCCGCGGCGGCGAAACGATCGTCTGCGACAAAGGCTACGCCGGCAAAGAGTTCGCCAACCACGTCGCCGCGCTCGGCGCCACCATCATCCGACCCGCCCGCCGCGACGAACACCACCAACAACCCATCCACCTCGCACCAATCCGGCAACGAATCGAGTCCGTCTTCCACACCTGCAAAGACCTCCTCAGCCTCGAACGACACGGCGCCCGCACCCCACGCAACCTCCACGCCCGCATCGACCACGACTCCTCGCCCTCGGCAGCCTGCATCAGCCTCAACCACCAACTCGGCCGCCCACCCCGCGCCATCGCCGACTCACCGCCTAAAACCGTGGCATCCAATCACATCTAGGCCCGTTGCGTTCACAACCCCGTCGCTGCGAGGAGTGTTGTGCGTTTGATGAGCACCACCTCTCCGCCTCTTGCGGAAATCGATGGAAGCGCAGCCCGCCGATCGCGGTGCCGCGTCTTCCGACATGGACGGATCGTCGCCACACGGGTCTCCGGACTGTGGCTGACTCCGGTGGGCAAAACCGACTTCGCGAATGTCTCGTCGCCGGCGATCTCAACGGGCGGCCGCACGCTAGACACCGTCCGTCTCGGTCGCAGTTGGGGTGTCATCGATACGCCAGCATGCAGCAAGGTGACCCACGCTCTGGGGGCTCAACATCGGAACGTCGCTCCGACAGCGGTCGATAGCGATCGAGCAACGAGGATGGAAGCGGCATCCGGTGGGCGGGTACGCGGATCGGGGACATCCCCGGGAAGCCCTTTGGGCACCCGGCCGGAGAAGTCATGCGTCGGGATCGCGTCGATTAGCGCCCGCGTGTAGGGATGGCGCGGCCGCGACCAGATCTCCTCGGTTGGTCCTGATTCCACGATGACGCCGAGATACATCACCGAGACCGTTCCGCGACCTGGCGCACGATCGCGAGATCATGGGAGATGAGGAGGAGGGCGATGCCAAGCTCGGAGGCCAGGGACGAGAGCAGATTGGCGATCTGCAGCCTGGGCGGAGGTATCGAGCGCGGAGAGGGGCTCGTCGAGGATGATCACGTTCGGCTCCGCGGCGAGCGCGCGCGCGATGGCGATCCGTTGCCGCTGTCCACCGCTGAACTGATGTGGGAAACGCTGCGCGGCCTGCGGTGGAAGGCCGACGCGTTCGAGAAGCTCGTGCACCCGAGCTTGACGTTCGGCGCGCGAGATGTCTCCGATCGCCTCGAATCCGTCGGCGATCTGGGATCCGACGCGTCGTCGCGGGTTGAGCGACGAGAAAGGGTTCTGGAAGACCAGCTGCAATTTGACGTGTTCTTTAGGGCGCTGCCCCCGGGTCATCGGCCTCACTTCCCGCCCGCCGAAGACGACTGAACCTGCTGTCGCGGGCAGGAGACCGACGGCCGCCTGCGCGAGCGTGCTCTTTCCGCATCCGCTCTCTCCGACCAGGCCGACGATCTCGCCCGGTTCGACGCTGACGCTCGCGCCCGCTACTGCGCGTACGGGCGGGTGACCGCGGTGGCGGAACTCGATCTCGAGATTGTTGACCTCGATCGCGCTCATCGCCCGCCACAGCGTGCCCGCCGAACTCTCGTGCGGGTCGGCCCCGAAGCGGATCGACCGGGCAGGCGAGGAGGTGCCCGTCGTTCACGTCGACGAGATTCGGGATCGGGCCGAGCAGGTCTCGTTCGTGTAGCTGCAGCGGGAATGAAATGCGCAGCCGGAAGGACGCTCCTGCGGCGTTGCTGGGTTGCCCGGAATCGGGATGAGCGGGCGCCGTTCTGACGCCGTCGCCTGCGGGAGCGCGTCGAGCAGCCCGCGTGTGTAGGGGTGGCGCGGATGCAGAATGACCTCTCTTGCGGTTCCGGATTCGACGACGCGGCCAGCGTAGAAGACGGTGAGACGGTCGGCGATGGTCGCCATGACACCAAGGTCATGGGTGATCAGGACGACGGCTAGGCCGTGTTCTCGGCGCAGTCGTCGAGCAACTCGATGATGCCCGCCTGCACCGTGACGTCGAGTGCAGTCGTCGGCTCGTCGGCGACGAGCAACGAAGGATGGCATGCGAGCGCGATCGCGATCGCGATCCTTGGCGCATCCCTCCGGAGAACTGGTGCGGGTACGGAGGACAGCGCCCGCTCGGGGTCGGGGATGCGGACGTCTTCGAGAGTTCGACGGCGCGTGCGCGGCCTGCCTTGCCTCGCATCCCGAGATGCGAGCGCAAATGATCCGTCATCTGATGCCCAATTGAAAGCATCGGATGCAACGAGGTCATGGGTCATGGAAGATCATCGAGAGGTCGTTGCCGCGTCTGGCGCGCAGCGCGCGGTTACTGAGTTGCAAGAGATCGGTTCCGGCGAAAACCGCCTTGCCAGTGACCTCCGCTCCGCGGGGCAGAAGCCGAAGCAAGGCAAGCGTCGCCATCGTCTTTCCGCTTCCGCTCTCGCCG
>CAWHDF010000004.1:0-213695 GCA_963828105.1 uncultured Actinomycetota bacterium
CGTGTAAACGCGCATCGAAAACGACAGCACCTGTCGGTCGGGTTGTGATCATCGAAAACGACAGCACCTGACGAACACCTGATCTGGTGTGGCTCTGCTCTTCGGGGTTCCCGGTGGAGCGATGGCCGCGCCGGACGGGAGGAAGGTGCGGACCGATATGGAGCAGTGGAGTGAGATTCGACGGAGGGTGCTCGTCGAGGGTGTTTCGCGGCGGCAGATCTACCGTGAGTACGGGGTTGGCTGGCGGACGCTGGAGAAGATGCTTGAGTTCGCGGAGCCGCCTGGGTATCGGCAGCGGGTGCCGCGGCGGAGGCCGAAGCTCGATGCGTTCGTCGGGGTGATTGACGGGATCCTGGCGGCGGATGCGGATCCGTCGACGCCGCGGAAGCAGCGGCACACGGCCAGGCGGATCTTCGAGCGGCTGCGTGACGAGCACGGCTATCAGGGGAGCGAGGTCACGGTGCGGCGCTACGTTGCTGAGCGGGTTCGCGTCAGCGGCGAGGTGTTCGTGCCGCTGAGTCAGCCACCGGGGGAGGCGCAGTTCGACTTCGGGGAGGCGACGGTAGAGATTGCGGGGGTGCGGGTGAAGGCGGCGTTGGCGGTGATGACGCTGCCGTACTCGGATGCGTTCTTCGTGTCGGCGTATCCGCGTGAGTGCACCGAGACGTTCCAGGCCGGCCACGTCGCCGCGTTCGGGTTCTTCGGCGGCGTCCCGACGAAGACGGCGTATGACAACACGAAGCTCGCGGTCAGCCGGATCAGGGCGGTAACGAGCGGACGCTGACCAGGGAGTTCCTGCGGTTGGAGAGCCACTTCTTGTTCACGCACCGGTTCTGCCGCGTCGCCCGGGGTAACGAGAAGGGTCATGTCGAGAACCTGGTCGGGTACGCGCGCCGCAACTTCCTGGTGCCGGTGCCCGCGTTCGGGTCGTTCACGGAGTTGAACGTGCATCTGCGGGAGCGGTGCCTGGCCGATCTCGAGCGTCGCCTGCGGGGCAAGCGGCAGACCAAGGCGGAGCTGCTCGTCGGCGACCGGGCGGCGATGCTGCCGCTGCCGGCGAACGAGTTCGAGCCGCGGCGGGTCGAGCAGCGCAGGGCGAACTCGCTGTCGCTGGTGCGGTTCGACCGCAACGACTACTCCGTCCCGACCGCCTACGCCCACCACGAGCTGACCGTGACCGGAGGGATCGAGCAGGTCGAGATCAGCTCCGGCAACGAGCTCGTCGCGACCCATTCGCGGGACTGGGGAGCGGAACAGACGAGCTACGACCCGCGGCATTACCTCGCGTTGTTGGAGCGCAAGCCGGGCGCGCTCGACTTCGCCCGGCCGCTCGAGCAGTGGGAGCTCCCGCCGGGTTCCGGCTGTTGCGGCGCCGTCTGGAGGCCGACCTCGGCTCGGGCGGCACCCGTGAGTTCATCAAGGTGCTGCGCTTGATGGAGCACGCGAGCCTCCAGGACTGACCGGGGCGGTCGAGGCGGCGCTCGCGATCGGCGCTACCAGCGCTGACGCGGTCGCTTTGATCCTCTACCACCGCTCCGAACAGCCGGTCGGCCTGTTCAGCCTCGACGGGCACCCGCACCTCAAGTCCGTCCAGGTCGACCCGCCCGACCTCACCAGCTACGGCGCCCTGACGGCGATAGGAGCGTGCACGATGAAGACGCTCGAGACAAAGTCGCTGGTGCTGCTGCGCCACCACCTCAAAGCGCTGCGGCTCCCCACGATCGGCGCCGAGGCCGAGAAGGTCGCCGCCCAGGCCGCCGCTGACAACCAGGACCACCTCTCCTACCTGCTCCAGCTGTGCGAGCTCGAGCTGCTCGAACGTGAGAAGCGCGCCGCCGAACGACGACTGAAGGCCGCCCGCTTCCCAACCATGAAGACCCTGGAGAGCTTCGACTACACGGCCCGCCCATCCGTGAACAAGCGGCTGGTCGCCGAGCTCGCCCGCTGCGAGTACATCGACAACCGGGAGAACGTCCTGCTGGTCGGCAACCCCGGCACCGGCAAGAGCCACCTCGCGACCGCCCTCGCCGCTGAGGCGTGCGGCCGCGGCTACAAGGTCCGCTTCTACCGCGCCACCGAGCTCGTCACGACCCTGATCGAGGCCCGAGACGAGCGCAGCTTCCTGCGCCTCAAAACCCAGCTGGCCAAACTCGACCTGCTCGTCCTCGACGAACTGGGCTACGTGCCAGCGTCGAAGGTCGGGGCCGAGCTTCTCTTCGACGTCATCTCGACCGCCTACGAACGCACCAGCATGATCGTGACCACCAACCTCCCGTTCGAGTCGTGGACCGAAGTGCTCGGCTCCGAGCGACTAACCGGGGCGACCCTCGACCGGCTCACCCACCGCTGCCGCATCATCGAGACCAAAGGCCAAAGCTACCGGCTCCACGACGCCAAGACCCGCAGCCGCCGACGCTCGAGCCCCGACCAGACACCCACGCCGACCGGCCCAATCCCCCCGGACCACGCCGATGCCTGACCTACACCCCAACCTCCAAGCCCGTCAGAACGCCTCCCACGGCCTCGAAAATCGCGACGACCGAGCGAGCGGGGCCAATCAGGCCGGACCACGCCGCAGCTGCTCCGCGCTCGCCTACGGCTCGCGCTCCACAGCCGCGGCGGCGAACAACCCCCACACGCAACCCAGCAACCAGGCACACTGCTGACAACCAACCAAAGTGCTGTCGTTTTCGACGATCACGCGCTGTCACTTTGGATGAGCGTTCACACTGAGCTCCCACTCAAGCACTCTTGCGTGTACGCAGACGGCCCGCCGGCGGTGACGAAAACGAACGGAGTGGGCGAACTCGCTTTGATGACACACTCGGTGCCGTCCGGGCGGCAGCCGCTCACGACCTCCGCATTCGGGACGACACCCCATGACCAGTGGGCGCTCCCGTTACACATCTCGGGGTGAGGCGGTCCCGCGGTCAGCGTCAACTTCTCGCCGACGCGCGCGATGTGCGTTGAGATGTTGAGGGCCGCGCAGCGCGACTGGTCGACCGACGGCGGCGTGCCGAGACCGGTCTCTGTGATGTGCCCTGACAGGGCGAGCGCAGCGGGAAGCCAAAGGAGCAGGCCAAGGGCGCTCAGGCTGCCGACGCAGGCAACGAGTCGCCACGTCGTTTGAGCGAGGCGTGCCGTGAACCCGTTACCGCGACCCAACGAGCGCAAACTGGAGCGAAGTATGGCAAGACGAGCGGCTCACAGAGGCGAACAGGCAACCCTCCTATGCTTCTTTGTCGTGGACGCTCCTGCCACCCTGGATTCCCAGAAATCGCCGCTCAACCTCCATCGATGTCTGGCCTAAAGCTCGGCGGCCCCCGCCGCCGGATCTGAGGTATCCGTCGGCCGGCACGATGAGCCGGCGCCAGAACCCAAAGAGCGACGTTGTCCGCTCGTCTGGGCCGCCTTGAAACCGTTGACGAAGGGAGCCGGGTGAGTCAGTACGAAGTGACGGCTGATGCTTCGCCCTCGCCGGAGGCGGTTCGCCGACCGACCCTGGGGCTGCTCGCGCTCGCGCTCGGCGGTTTCGCGATAGGGACAACGGAGTTCGCGACGCTCGGTGTTCTGCCCGACATCGCCTCCAACCTCCATACCTCGATCGTCCGGGCGGGACATCTCGTCTCACTCTATGCGCTTGGCGTCGTGATCGGAGCGCCGCTGTTCGCCGTTTTGGGCGCACACCTTGATCGCAAGCGACTCCTTGTCGGACTCATGTGCATCTTTGCGGCCTGCAATCTGGCCTCCGCGTTGGCACCGTCGATCGGTTTCCTCGTCGTGGCGCGTTTTGCAAGCGGGTTGCCGCACGGCGCCTATTTCGGGGTCGGCTCGGTCGTGGCGGCGTCCTTGGTTGAGCCGTCCAGGCGGGGCCACGCGATCGCGATGCTAATCGGCGGTCTTACCGTTTCGAACGTCGTCGGCGTCCCGCTCGCAACGCTTCTCGGCCAGCATTTCGGCTGGCGGGCGGTCTACGTGGTCGTCAGCGTCATCGCGGCACTGACTGCGCTGTCGGTCGGTCGGCTCGTACCGAGTCGACCCGTCTCTGGAGAGACGGCGATGCGCCGGGAGTTGGGCGCACTCAAGCGGCTCCATGTCTGGCTCGCGTTGCTGACGGGCGCAATCGGGTTCGGCGGCTTCTTTGCTGTCTATAGCTACGTGGCGCCGATTATGGAGCATGTCGCAGGCGTGCCGCGATCAGGCATTCCGATCGTCCTAGCGCTCTTCGGCATCGGCATGACTGTCGGCAACTTCGCTGGCGGCCGTATCGCCGACCACTCCGTCAATGCGGCGATCCTCGGCGGGTTTGCTGCAACGATCGCGGTACTCGCGCTCTTCACCGTTGCGGTACACGAAGAGATCTCCGCTGTGTTCGTGTTGATGCTGCTGGGTGTAACGCCATCGATCATCGTTCCGGGCCTACAGACTCGGCTGATGGACGTCTCCGCCGACGCGCAGTCGCTCGCCGCGGCACTCAATCACTCCGCTCTCAACATCGCCAACGCGCTTGGCGCCTGGCTCGGAGGCGTCGTGATCGCGGCCGGTTACGGGTACGCCGCGACAGCCTGGGTAGGCGTCGCACTCGCTTGCGGCGGGCTCACGATCGCCACCGCCACGATCGCCATCGGACGCACGCGCTCCCTCAGCCGCACGAGGTAAGACCGAACCCGAAACCGATCCGATCCTGCGAGTGCTCGAAGCAGGCGCTGCCATCTCCGCACTTGCCGGACTCAGGACAGGCCCGGCAAGTGCGGTAAAAGCGCGAAGCGAGCATGCGGCCAACCCGCGTGCGCCGAACAAAGATGGCCCCGAAACTGGTGCGGTGGGCGATTTGATCAGCGTGCAGATCTGCGACGACCACGCACTCGTGCGCTCGGGTCTCCGGCGGCTGCTCGAGACGCACACTGACCTGGTGGTGGTCGGGGAGGCCGCGAATGCGGACGAGGCGGTCGCGTTACTCGGCGTCCGCCAGCCCGACGTGTTGCTCCTCGACCTCGTGATGCCGGGGCGGAGCGGGATCGAGGCACTGCCAGAAATCAGGCAAGCGGCACCCGAGACCGGAGTGCTCGTGCTCTCGATGCAGGACGACCCGGCCTATGTCCGGCGGGCATTCGCTGCTGGTGCTACCGGCTACCTACTGAAGGAGGCGGCAGCATCCGAACTCGTGCAAGCGATCCGAGAGGTCGCCAGCGGACGCCGTTACGTGCAGTCGCTACTCGGCGCACGGCTTGTTGCTGCCGAGGCCGCAGCCAAGGCGCAGCCGCACGCAGATCCGCTGTCTGAGCGCGAACACGAAGTGGTGCACCTACTCGCCCTCGGACACACCAATCCGGAGATCGCCAAGCTGCTCTTCATCTCGATCCGTACTGCCGAGACCCACCGTGCGCGGATTATGCGCAAGCTAATGCTGCAGACACGCGCCGAACTCGTCCGCTACGCACTCACCACCGGGCAACTCAACCGCGAGCGACACACCCTGGCGTCCCCCGGGCGATGAGCGACGAACCAGCGTCTGGCCTGTCTTCCGCCTCCTCGGTCGTGGAAGGCGAGATCACGACCGCGGTTCGGCTCGTCAGGCTCCTGATCACCGTCCTGATCGTGGGCGCGGTCTGCGCTGGCGTCGGCCGCGGCCTCACGTCCTCGGCAGCGAGCAAGGCTGCTGTGGTCAGCGGCATGTACCTGACCGAAGCGGGGCTTGCTGCGATCCTGATCCTCCTCGGCAGCTTGGTCGAGGGCTTCGGCTTCGGGCTCTCGCTCGGCACGAAGTGGCCGTACACGCGCAACATCCTCGTGCTCCTGATCCGGGGAGATCCGGAGGCGGCGCACCGCATCGTGGCGACGCTCGTGGGGCTGCTCGGCGTGGCGCTCGTGATCCTCGCGCCCACGTCACTGACGATCAACGGCCTCGTGCTCATCATCGCCACGGCTCTGTTAGGGATCGGCACGTTGCATGTGCTCTCCGGCCGGCTTCCCTCCGTCGTCCATGGCGTCCACGGGCTGCTCGCCTATGGCGTGTTTCTTTGCTACCTGAGCGCGGTCTACGTTCCTGGAGTCGGTTTCTGGTCGTACCTCGACGGGATGACCGGCCTGCACGCGCTGCTGCTGACGGTGTTCCTGGGCGGCATGACGACCGGCCAGCGAGGGTTCGGCAAGCCGATCGAAGCCTTCTACTGGCCGCGTCGCCCCTCGCAGTTGATCATGATCGTGCATCTGTTTTCCGCGCTCGCGGTGGTGGCCACCTTGGGGTGGCTCATGCCGAGGTTTCCTGTCGCCTTCTACCTCGCGGTCGCGCAGGTGTCGGTCGGCTTTCTGCTTTTCCACGCAGTGAACCTCAAACCGAAGAATCCCGGCATCCTGGTCGCGCTGCACCAGGGCATGGCGCTCTCCATCACCCTGGCGATCGTGGCCGCGGGACACTGACGGGTCCCTCCGCCGTCCGAGAGCCCGGGCCGACACACAACCTGCTGATGGCCGTAGCGGTGACGTTTACACGCCCGGGATCCGAGCCCTAACTGGGCTCAAGGCTCCCTTGCGGACTGGCCGACACACGCGGCGCGAGGATCTCCGCGCTCTCCGTCACCCGACGGGCGTGCCAGAAGCCGAAGGCGACGAGGAGCGCCATCACACCGGCGAGAACGAATGACGCGACGCCGGCCCAAAGCGCGATGACGCCAAACGTCGAGAAGCCGTACGCCTCGAGCAACAGACCGCGCAGCGTCGTGCCTTGAAGCGAGGTTTGTACTTCTGCGGCGAGGGCCGCGTTCTTCGGATTTGCGCGCGATGCCGTGCTGACCTTCGCGTAGACGCCGCCGTACGGCATCTCACTGAGATGCACGGCGATGAAATGGTCAGCGTACGCCTCGGCCTGTTGACCGGTGAGCAACTGCTGACCGGCGTACTTCTCGAGGTACGGAATCATCCCAGGCGTAATCTCGGTACCCGGTACTGCATGTGCAAAAGCCGCCTTCGTCGGGAAGAAGATCTGCTGCTCGGCGAGTTGGTTGCGAACGTTCGAGCTTGCGACGCTGTGGCCCCAGAGCGCCAGCGAGCCCGCCACGACCAGAACGATCACCACGACCGCCCCTCCTGCACTCACGAGCACGTCAAAGACCCTGCGACGCATGACTTCCTCCTTGACTCAGATAACCGGCACACGGTGACGTCACGACAGACGCCAAACCACACCGCCCACGCTGCTGAGGGAGGAAGCAATCTCCGCGAGATCTGTCCGAATCAGACCCGCAAGAAGCGGAGACCACAAGAAGCAGAAGTGGCCTGCCCGAAGCACGGTAGCAGCCGCGTGCCGGTCGGCCGCATCGCCTGACGAGAGCGACCGCCCATTGTGGCGGGGTCCCGCACCACTCCCCTGTCCCCTTGACGATGGGACTCCAGCAGAACGGGGGTCCACCAGGAGCCGAGCGTCATCGTCACGGTTTGAAGAGAACCGTCTTGACCTGTATGGCTAGGCTCCTTCGATTCTCGAGCTCGACACTCCTTACGGGCTTGCGCGAGCCCATCTGCGAGCCGTCGAGTCGCCAAGCGCTGGACTCGTGCTGGGTCACGGCGCCGGCGGCGGGATCGACTCGCCCGATCTTCTCGGCGCGGCCGACGCCGCGGCTTCCGTCGGTTTGAGCGTCGCGCTTGTCGAGCAGCCCTATCGGGTGGCCGGACGGCGGAGCCCCGCTCCGGCGCGACAACTCGACGGGGCCTGGACCTCAGTCGTACAGGCGCTCCGCGCGGGTCCGCTCGCTGGCATCCCGATCATCAGCGGAGGCCGCTCGTCGGGGGCCCGCGTTGCGTGCCGCACTGCGAGCGAAACCGACTCGGTTGCTGTCGTCTGCCTCGCGTTCCCGCTTCACCCACCGGGCCACCCCGAGAAGAGTCGCCTCGCCGAACTCGACGCCGTCCACGTCCCCACGTTGATCGTCCAGGGGGAGAGCGACCCGTTCGGCGCGCCGCCGACGAGCTCCTTTCGCAGCGTCGTCAAGATCCCGGGAACGCACTCGCTCGGGAACAGGGCGGCTGTCGCGACCGCTGTTTCGGACTGGCTTCGGGCGGCAGAGTTCGCAGCGCGGACGGGCTGAAGCCAAACCCTGCCGCCGCCAACGTTCGTGGCGGTGCCAACCTGCCGTTCCCAGTGCGCTGGCGACGACGGCGAAGGCGAAGGCGAAGCGTGGACTAAGTCGTACCCCGGTCGGGCCCTCTTGCAGCGAACCGGAAACGCGAGGTCGATCGCGAGGCCGCCCGCCGCTCGGGCCCGAGCGGTGAGCATGGCGTCGTGCAGGCCGGCAATCGCTCGCGGACGCGCCCCGACACCGCGCGGGTTCGACCTCGATCGTGTCGCTGATGCATGTTCAGCGCCGACCGCCGAACTCCCAATCGTGAATCTCGACCTCGGAGAGCCCGCCGAAGACCGTCTGCTCCCCGTCGATCAACGCTTGGACAGCTTCGCGATTCGGCGCTTCGACGGCTAGTGCGACCCCGACCGAATCGGCGCTCTCGAGCGCACTGAGCGCGCCGTAGGCGATCAGCCGGTCGAGCAGGGCCACCGGAGGCGCCGGGGCGCGCCAACCAGGGTTCGTACGCCCGATGATCAAAAACCGCAGCTCCCCCGGCCGGCCCGCGAACTCCCACATCGAACGGCCGAGCAGATTCTCGAACCGCCGGAGCATGTGCTCGCGGTACACACCTGCACGGTTGTTCGGCTCCTGCGAAACGAACTCGGTCAGCGCCTCGACGTCCGCGAGCGTGAGAACGTGAAGGCTGCCGGTCGCCGTCTCGCGGTCGGTTCCGAGCGTCGGCCCGCGGGCGATCATCGACCCCGCGAACGCGTCCATGTAGGACCAATGTTCCTCGAGAAGCCGCGGGTCGTCCCGCAGTCGTGCCGAGTCGACGCCATCCCGGCTATAGACGAAGAAGTCCAACGTCTGGCGAAGACTAGACCGAGCCTCGCCGACCTCGATCTGGCGTGAGCGTGATGCACGGACAGGGGTCGTGCGCACAAGGCTCGCCGCCACCGAATTGCCTCTTCGGGACCGGATCGAGTCGCCGGCCCGCGTAGGTACGGTGACGCGATGATCGACATCCGCGATCTTGAGTACACCGCGGACGGCTCACGAATGCTCGGCCGCCTCGCGCTTCCCGCTGGTGAGGGGCTCAGGCCTGCGGTGCTCGTCGCGCACGGCGCACCGGGGCTCGATGCATATTGCCGCACGCGTCCAGAAGCCTTGGCGGAACTCGGCTACGTCTCGCTGGCGATCGACTACCACGGAGGCGGCCGGGTCTATGCCGACCCGAGCGAGCTCGCCGCGCGGCTCGCGGAGATCGGCGCTGAGCGTGACCGCCTCCGCTCACTCGCGCGAGGCGGGCTCGATGCGCTGCTCCGACAGGATCGTGTCGACCGTACCCGCGTCGCCGCAATCGGCTACTGCTTCGGTGCCGTCGTCGTGATGGAGCTCGCCCGGTCCGGGGCTGAGCTCAGGGCGGTCGTCGGCTTCCACCCGGGACTGACCTCATTCCGGCCCGAGGATTCGTCCAAGATCGTTGGGCGCGTGTTGATGTGCGTCGGAGCCGACGACCCGCTCGTTCCGCCCGAGGAACGCGCGGCCTTCGAGCATGAAATGCGCGCGGCAGCCGTCGATTGGCAGCTGAACATCTACGGCGGCGCCAAGCACCGCTTCACGGACCCGCACGCAGCCACAGCCGGAAACCCCGCCTTGGAATACAACGCACTCGCTGCCACGCGAGCCTGGCGCGCAATGCTCGACCTGCTGCAGGAAACGCTGCACTGAGAGCTCATCACGCGATGGGCGCATCAATCGGCGTCCCGCGTCGGGGCCTGCCGCTTCGCGATCGGCGTGCCGGTCGAGCCGCGGTTCGTCGTTGAACGAGGCTAGAGGCGAGCACCCATGCAGGACACACCGCACGCCCAGGCCCAACGCAAACCTCGTGCCATCCCGCTCGGGGTCAGCTCAACGGCCGAGAGCCCTTCGCGGAGATCTCTTCGAGGGAGTCTCCCTGCAGGTGGGCCTGGAATCGCGTCTTGCCGGTCGTAGGGATGTTCCAACCGACGAGACCTCCAGGAAGAAAGACGAGCACGAATCGTTCGAGGTGACTCGTCGGCACGCCCGCTCGCGTCGCGATGAGTTCGGTGAGGCGCTCGGGCACGGCCGGATCGAGTTGCGAGATCGAGATGCCGTTGAGCGTTCCACTGAACGACTCGAGCGGCCCGAGCTTGGGTGCGCCGGTCGCGGTCTCGGTGACCAGTTGCGCCTGGCCGTCTGCACCAACAACGGCCTCGAGCTCGCCGGGGTAGATCGCAAGCGACAGAATCAGCTGATTCGAGGCGAACTGTGCCGCGACTGCCTTGAGCGCGCGAGCCAAGTTGCGGGAACGAAAGAGCGACTCGGGAGCCGTTGGTGAGCGCTGAACAGCTGGCGTGGGCAGCGCGGTTGGCGCGTTCTTGGCCGGCGGCGAATCGAAGGTGAAGTTGTAGCCCGATACCTGGAAGCTACGCGCCTCGATGGTGGCACTCGTGGCGAACGTCGATCCGTTCTTGAAGCGGATGATGCAGCTCAAATGGGCGACTCCCTGACCGTACGCCACGTCACCAACGTGCGGAGTGCAGGCGACCGACCCGACCGGAGGTTCGCCGTATTCCTTGCCGACCGTCTGCTGGATCGAGTTCTGAAGCAACACGTAGGCAGGTGTATTGCCCCCGCCACACCCGCCCAGGAGAAGCAGCGTCAGGCTGGCGACTGGAACTACCGCCCAGCTACGCGCTGCCATGCGTTCCCGGACGCGAACACTTTGCCGGAGATTCACCGGCGGGAATCGGAGAGGGGGGGACGGGGAAGGTCCGCTAACAACCGTCGCGGGCAACTCCTCCAAGAGAGCACAGCGCTCTTCCTCCTCATCGCGGCGACCTCGAGCCGGCAGGCTGACGCCAGCGGGTGTCGGCGACGGACGTACAGTGGATCAGCTCGGCAGTCAGCAGCCGACACGGGGTGGCAGGTCGCCCGGAACCGTGGCGAGGTCAACGAACTCATCTGCGAACGCGAGGAAGCGCTGCACATCGGCAAAGTTCGAGACAAGCCCGAGCGAAGCGCGAACAGCTCCACCGGAGGGGAGACCAAGGGTCTCGACGTAATCGTCGAGGGTCATCGCCGCACCGAACTCACCCCCGACGAGCGTCTCGTTCGAGATCGTGAACGCGATCTCGCCGGCGCCCGGGTTGCAGAAGCAGCCCGTGCGCAACGAGATCTCGTGGCGCCGGGCGACACGGTCGACGTAGCGCTCATCGACGATGCTGCCGTCTGGATGGAGGAAGTTGAACGCGATGGTCGCTCCACGCCGCTCGAACGGGCGAGGCCCGTAGACCGTCGCGGCGGGGGTGCCGCCCCCGTGCCGCAGCCCCACCAGCGCTTCAAGCAGCCACGACCCGAGCGCCTCGACCCTGGTGTGCACGGCCTCGATCCCGACGCGGTCGAGCAGATCGAGCCCGACCTCGACCGCTGGCAGGTTGAGAAAGTTGACGGTGCCGTCCTCGAACTGGGCGGCGCCGCTAGCCGACTGGTGCCAGGCGCGCTGAACGAATGCGGCGACAATCGTCCCGCCCGAGAACCACGGCCGCTCGAGTCTGGCGAGAGCTTCACGGCGCGCAAGCAGGCAGCCGACCCCGGTCGGCCAGCCGAACATCTTGTAGAACGAGAGCGCGACGAAGTCCGGATGCCAGCGTGTGAGATCGAGGCGGTTCGTCGGAACGTAAGCGGCCGCGTCGAGGAGAACATCCCATCCGTAGTCGTGCGCATCCTCGATCCACTGCAGAGGATGCTGGACCCCGGAGAAGTTCGACTGGGCCGGGTAGGCGAACAGGTTGTGGTGCTCGCCACCGACCTCGGACAGGTAGCGGTGGAGCAGAGTCTCGTCCACGCGCAATTCGGGGGGCTCGCTCGGGACATACATCGTTTCGGCGCCACGCGCTCGCGCGAACTCGCGGAGGCCGTTCACGGAGTTGTGATTGTCGAAGCTCAGCAGGAAGTGATCCCCCGGCTGAAACGGATAGGCCTCTCCAACCAGGCGTAGTGCTCCGGTCGCGTTGGGCGTGAAGATCGCGACGTACTCCTCCGGGGACGCGCGAAAGAACGCCAGCACGGCTGCGCGAGCCCGCTCGACCAGCGCCGTCATCGCGGCCGAGGTCGGGTTGATCGAGTGCGGGTTCCCGAAAACGCTTCGGCGGAGCAGCTCGAAGTGCTCGTCGAGCTGAGAATCTGCGTAGAGGCCCGCGCCGGTGTAGTCCAGATAAACGTGCCCGCCGGCCTCGAGGCGTCCGAACTCGCTGCGCCGCAGCTCGTCCAAGTGGCCCGTCTCGGCGTAGCCGGGGAAAGCGTGCCTGAAGGCCGCCTCCGCGTCTGGTTCGGTGACCATGTTCTGCATTCTCGCGCCTGGCGCCCTGCCTGCTCCTGCCTGCCGTCGGGCCGCAGCCCCGCCGACATCGGTTGCGCGATTCGCAGCGCTCGGCTGACCCACCGCGCGGCTGCCCCCGAGTGATTCGGCAACCGCTGCCGGTCCTCGTACGTCGGCGGCGTGCCTCGCCAAAAGCGCGTCGAGGTCCGAGCCCTCAGCCGGCTCAGAGCACCGAGGCTCTCCCGGCCAGACCGCGCTATCGTCAGTTCATGACGTTGCTGCGGTCCCGCGTTGTCGCCCTTCTGCCGGTTCCGGTGGTCGCGACGTGGCCGCCGTTCGTGCACGTCCCGGCGTAGGCGCTCCCGCCGCTTCGGCCCGGAGCGCCGCAACGAACTCCGCCCCGCCGGTCGACGTCTACGAAGGAGCGCAGGATGTGGAGATTCGCCCTGCTCGCGGGATGCACGGCGTGTGCTGTTCCGCGTGTGCCGTCCCGACGCGAGCCGAGCTTCCCCGTGAGGTGCCGCGGTCGGCGTTCGGGCCCAGGCTGCAGGCGGCGGTAGTGACGCTCGCTGTCCGCAACCGTGTCTCCCGCCGCGACACGACCGAGCTCGCCCGCGAACTGTTCGGTGTGGAGCTCTCGACCGGGTCGGTTGACACGGTCATCCAGCGCGCCGGGGAGGTGCTCGCCGGGCCGCACACCGAGCTCGAGCAGCGCATCAAGTCGGCGGCGGTCGTCAACATCGACGAGACCGGCTGGAAAACCGCCGGCGGCCGCGCACACTCTGGGCCGCGTTAACCAGCCGCACCGCGGTGTTCCGGATCGCAGCGGGCCGTCACGGCTCCGAAGCCAGGATCCTGCTCGGCGAGCGGTTCCCGGGGATCGTCTGCTCCGACCGCTGGGGCGGCTACGACTACCTCGAGCCTGCTCGACGACAGCTCTGCTGGGCCCACCTCCTCCGCGACTTCACCGCCCACAGCGAAGGCATGGGTGAGCAGAAAACCTTCGGACACGCCGGGCTCGCGATCGCCCATGACCTCTTCGCCGCCTGGGACGCGACCAGCAAGACGCAGACCGAGCCCGTCTTCAAGCCCAGATCGCGCCGCTCCACGACAAGCTCCAGGCGCTGCTCGAGCACGCGGCCCGCAAGAGCCCCAGAACCAAATACCACCGGCAGTTCGCCAGGAACCTCGAAATCCGCTGGCATGCGCTCTGGACATTCACCACACACGACGGTGTCGAGCCGACCAACAACCACGCCGAACGCGGCCTCCGCGGCGCCGTCATCTACCGCAAGCTCTCACTCGGCACCCAATCCGAACAAGGCGAACGCACCATCGAACGACTCCTGTCCGCCTCGCTCACCTGCCGACTCCGCAAACAGTCGCTCTACGACTACCTCACCCAAGTCCTCACCGCCCACGCACGCGGCGACCCAATACCCACCCTCACATGACCACAGAGGGCTGACGCGCATCCCGCAGGTGTCGTGCACCGTGCCCGCAAGTTCTGCAATACTGAGCCATATGGTTCAGTATTCACCCTCGCGGGATCGCGCCGTCATCGTCCTGCTCGACGCCAACAGGGCCGCCAGCGCTCGTGGGCGAACGGCAGCGGCAGATGAGCGGTCCGGGCGAACCGTGCAGCCCGGGGCGACCGACCCGGTCGCCGCGCACGGGTTGTTCAACGCACGAAAGGAGCACCGATGAGCACCACCGTGACGACTCCCAACGAGCTCGAGATCCGCGTTGAGCGGGTATTCGACGCGCCGCGCGCGCATGTCTACTCGATCTGGACGAACCCTGAGTTGATCCCCGAATGGTGGGGCGACGGCACTGTCGTCGAGGAGATGGACGTCCGGCCGGGTGGTCACTACCGGTTCCGCACCGCCTACGGCATCGTCGAGGGCGAGTTCCGGGAGGTCGAGCCGCCCGCGCGGCTCGTGCAGACGTTCCAAAATCATCTGCAAACACTCGAGTTCGAGGAACTCGGCGAGCAGACCAAGCTCACGCAGACAATGCACTTCCAGACGACCGAGCAACGGGACGCGACGATGCAGTACGGCGTCGAGGCGGGTGCTACAGCGGGCTTCGCGCGCATCGACGCCGTGCTCAAGAAGCTCGCGGCGTGACGAACACGCCGCTTTCGGGAATCTTTCCCGGCTCGGTGCAGGCGCGCCGCAACACGACGAGAGGACACGAACGCGGATGAAGGTCATGACCTGCAAGCAACTCGGCGGACCATGTGACCTTCGAGTCCATGGTGATACGGCTAATGAAGTCATCAAAGCGCAGGATCGCCATCTGAGGGAAGTCGCTGCAAGCGGCGATCAAACTCATCAAGGCGCCTTGACAGGCATGAAGGGAAGGTGGAAGAACCCGATTGCCGGGATGGGCTGGTATCGGCAAGTGAAGCGCGACTTCGCGGGGCTTCCCGAAGACTGAGACCGCTCCTCACGCCCGAGCGCGAGTGGCGGTCACGGTACGGCCGAAAGTGCAGGCCGGACGCGCGTCGCCGGCAACAGCAGGACATCGCAGGCTCGCGCGGCTCGAGCTGCGTCGCTGTAATGACACGAATTTGTGTGATCTCAGCGATTTCGCTACATTGTGGGAGAGATGCCGACTGACGCCGAGCTCACCTTCGCCGATCATGTGGGTCGGTTTTACGCGCGCCGGTACGCGTTCCCGCCGATGGTGGGCCGGCTGCTCGGCTACCTCTCCGTGTGCGACCCGCAGGAGCAGAGCATCGGCGAGTTGGCCGAGGCGTTGCTCGCGAGTCGCAGCGCGATCGCGGGCGCCGTCAAGGTCTTGGAGACTACGCATTCGGTCCGGCGGACACGTGTAGCGGGTGAGCGCATGGATCGAGTGCGTATCGACCTCGGCTCGCAGCGGGCGCTCGGCTTGGACATCACCGAGTACGAGGAGTTGAGCGAGCTGGCTCGCGAAGGCCTGCAGGTGCTGGTGGATGCCTCCCCCGAACGGCGCGGAGCGCTGCTCGAAATGTCGGCGTTCGCAAGCTTTCTGCTTGTGCAGATCCCGAGGCTCCAGCAGGAATGGGGAACCCACCGCGCCGCCCTTGTCGCTTCCGGGGAGCTTCCTGAACAAACCGGCCCGGTACGGCAGCCGTGAGCGACCGCACGGAGGCGGCGATCATGATCGCCGGGCTGCGTAAGTCATTCGGCGAGACGGTTGTGCTCGACGGTGTGGACCTCACCGTCACGAAAGGAACGATCTTCGCGCTGCTCGGCCCGAACGGCGCCGGCAAGACGACGGTCGTCCGGATCCTCTCCACGCTGATCCCCGCGGGCGCCGGCGAGATGTCGGTTGCCGGCCACGATCCGCGTCGGGAGCCGCAGAGCGTGCGGGCCGCGATCGGCGTCACCGGCCAGTTCTCCGCCGTCGACGATCTGCTCACCGGCGAGGAGAACTTGCGCCTGATGAGCGACCTCAACCACCTCGGGCGGGTCGCCGGGCGTCTCCGAGTGGCCGAGCTGCTGGCCAGATTCGATCTCGCCGAGGCGGCTCGTAGACCGGCCGCAACGTACTCTGGCGGGATGCGCCGCCGGCTCGACCTGGCGATGACGCTCGTCGGCGAGCCGCAGGTGATCTTCCTCGACGAGCCCACGACGGGCCTCGACCCACAGAGCCGTCGCGTGATGTGGGAGTGCATCCGTGAGCTCGCAGGGGAGGGGGTCACGATCTTGCTGACGACCCAGTACCTCGACGAGGCTGACGAACTCGCCGGCCGGATAGCCGTCCTCGACCAGGGCCGAATCGTCGCGGAGGGCACCCCGGACGAGCTCAAACGCCAAGTTCCGGGCGGCCACGTCCGACTGCAGTTCGCGACGACGCAGGCGTTGCGCATGGCTGCCGCGGTTCTCGACGACACCGGCTCCGACGACGAGAAGCTCGTTCTGCGGGTGCCGAGTGACCGCAGCGTCGCCTCACTCAGACGGCTGCTCGAACAGCTCGACGATGCGCGAGTCGAGATCGATGAGCTCTCGATCGAGGCCCCTGACCTCGATGACGTGTTCTTCGCCGTGACCGGCCACCCCCCCGCGGCGAACGCCGGGCTCTCGTGAGCACGCTCACCTATGCGGTCGCCGACTCCGCCACCATGCTCCGCCGAAACCTGCGACGTCTCCAACGCTACCCGTCGATGACGCTACTCCTGGTCGGAATGCCGATCGTGTTCCTGCTGCTGTTCGTCTACGTGTTCGGTGGCCAGCTCAGTCACGGCCTTGACGGAGCGCTTGCCGGGGGTCGCGTCGGCCGGGCCGGCTACCTCAACTACCTCACCCCGGGCATCCTGCTGATCACCGTCGCAGCCGCGGTGCAGGGCACCGCGATCGTGGTCGCCATGGACATGACCGCGGGGATAACCGACCGCTTTCGCACCATGGCCATCGCCCGTGCCGCCGTGCTCGCCGGCCACGTGCTCGCGAGCCTCATCCAGACGCTCGCCAGCATCGCCGTCGTCATCGGCGTAGCGATCGCACTCGGCTTCCGCCCCAGCGCCGGACCGCTCGACTGGCTCGCCGCCATCGGGACTGTGATGCTGTTCGCTTTCGCGCTGATCTGGCTCGCGACCGCGCTCGGTCTGGCCGCAAAGAGCGTCGAAACAGCGAGCAACACCCCGATGTTCCTGACGCTACTGCCATTCCTGGGCAGCGGCTTTGTCCCCACGAGCACCATGCCGACCGGGCTGAGGCAATTCGCCGAATACCAACCCTTCACCCCGGTGACCGAGACGCTCCGCGGACTCCTCACCGGAACACCGATCGGCACCAATGCCGTCGCGGCTATCGCCTGGAGCGTCGGCCTCGCGCTCGGTTCCTACCTCTGGGCGACACACCTCTACAGGCACCGCAGACCGGCCTGAGCGAACAAGCCACGCTGCCTCGGCATGCGTCGTCCGCGTCGAAGCGCCGTTCTTCCGCCGGTTGCGCAAGCTTCGTGCGGCGGAGATCGGCGGACGCTCAGGGCGCTGCCGCTACCGGGCGTTGCGACCGCTCCCGCGCTCGCGCCGACGCAGCACTCTGGCGACCTACTCCCAACGGATCCGGGCTGTGCCTACGCCGTCGACGACTGATACTCGATCCAGATTTCGCTAGCCCGGGCTCGGAAACCACGCTTCAGTCACGTGGGTCACGCTTCGAGCATCCAAGCCGCAGCTGCTGGCCTGCCTACGCTCGCTGCCTCCCGACGGCAACGAGGTAGAGCGCGACCTCCCCGTCGGCGAGCCCAAGAGTCTCGGCGACACGCTCGTCGTCGAACGCCCCCGCCGGAAACGAGGCAAGTCCGAGCGCCGTCGCCGCAAGCAGAAGGTTCTGGGCGACATGACCCGCTTCGAGCTGCACGAAGCGCTCCGCCCGTTCCCCGTACTTTTGCTCCGACCGCCGGTAGATGCCGCTCACCGCGAACACGGCGGCTGCCGACCCGATCGCCGCCTGCCCGTGGGCGGCGCCGGCGAGTTCGACCCGGCGGTCAGCGGCGACCACCTCGACGCTCTGGCTCGCGGGTCTGTACCGCCAGAGCCCGGCAGAGGTCAACACGTAGAGCTCGAGCGGGTACACACCTGCCGGACTCGGCGCGGTGCGGCCTGCCGGCTCCCCGCTGATTCCCTGCGCCGCCCAGAGCAACAGCGCGACCTCCTCGAGGCTGAGCGCAGCAGTCGCAAACTCGCGCTGCGAGCGGCGCCGCTCGAGCGCCTGCCACAGCGACATGCCCCCCTCGGGCCGCAGCGCGGGTAGCTCAATCAGATCCAAGGCGGGATCGGCCGGCGGCAGCGACACGCCCCAACGATCGAGACAGACTGCCCGCCATGCCTCCGCGTTTCCACTGATCCCCAGCGCGGGCGACTCGCAACTCGCTGATTTCATGGGCGCTGTCCGAGCCGATGCGTCTCCGTAGTTCGAGCCGTCGGTTCCGTGCAATGTGCGGATGTTTTCCGCCCACGCCGCGGTTAGCGTCGAATGATGGTCGGCCTCTTGCCAGCGCAGCGCGAGAGGCGGCTGTCTGCCCCCATATCCGCTCTTGCACCTGTTCGTGGGAGTCGGATCAGTTCACGCGCGGTTCGATCTCGGTCCCGCACGGACACGCGGCCGGCCGTGCACGTCGCCAACGAGTTCGAGGAGGTCTGAGATGGCTGACAGGCGCGGAGGTCTGCCTGGTGCACTGGCCTGGGTCGTCGTAGCGGTGGTCGGGCTGTTCGTTTGCGGAGTCGTGCTCGGGTTCAACTTGATACCCCGACTCAACGCGGGCCAGAAGGTGCTCAACGCAGCGAAGCCGGCGTTCAGCACCGAGAGTCTCGGCGGAGACCGGGCCGGGATAAACATCATCTCGGCCGACGTCAATATGGCGAACCCGATCGTGAACGCGCAAGGCGGCGCGGCGAGCGAGGTGCCGGCGCTGGTCGCGTTCGTCTCGCAGAAGACCGGCCTCTCGAAGACAGCCGTGCTCGCAGCCCTCCAGAAGCACTTCCCCCACACCACCGCACTCCTCGAAGCCCTCCCGCTCTCCTCGGTCAGCGCCGAGCTCCCCGGGCTCCTCACCTTCCTCGAAAGCGCACTCCACGTCTCCCAGACCCAACTCCTGGCCGCCCTCAAGACCAGCTTCCCGGCACTCGACCAGGCAATCACCAACCTCCCCACCGTCACAAACGGCTGGGACAACATCCCGGGGATGAACGGAGCGACCCGCTTCGACGGCACCCCGATCAAGACAGTTTCGCAGCTGCGCAGCTACTTCAGCGCCGATCTGATCCCAGCGCTCGCGAATGAACAGTCGAACTTCCAAAGCCTCGACGGCACTGCGAGCTGGACCTGGGTTTCCCCGCTCCTGCTCGCGATCGGGGTCATCGTCGTGCTCTTCGCAGCATTCATGTTCTGGGCCAACTACACGCGGCGCATCGCGCGGCGCGGAGCGATGATGGGCGCATCGGTGGTCGTGGTCGTGGGCGTCGCAGTGCTCGCGCTCAGCCTCGGCCTGAAGCTTGTGTCGCGTACCGTCAACGGCGAGAACCTGCTCGGCGCGCTGCAGCCCGCGATGAACACAACGCGCGTCCACGGAGACCGTGCGGGGATCACGATGGTCTCTGACATCGTCAACCTTGAAACGCCGATCATGAACGCGCAAGGCGGCGCGGCGAGCGAGGTGCCGGCGCTGGTCGCGTTCGTCTCGCAGAAGACCGGCCTCTCGAAGACAGCCGTGCTCGCAGCCCTCCAGAAGCACTTCCCCCACACCACCGCACTCCTCGAAGCCCTCCCGCTCTCCTCGGTCAGCGCCGAGCTCCCCGGGCTCCTCACCTTCCTCGAAAGCGCACTCCACGTCTCCCAGACCCAACTCCTGGCCGCCCTCAAGACCAGCTTCCCGGCACTCGACCAGGCAATCACCAACCTCCCCACCGTCACAAACGGCTGGGACAACGTCCCCGGCATCGACGGAGCCACTCGTTTCGACGGCACCCCGATCAAGACGGTGCCCGACGTGCGGACGTCCTTCAGCGACGACGTGATCCCTGTGCTCGAGACGCAGCGCGCGAACTACGACACCCTTGTCGCGACCTCACGGATCGACTTCGTCGGCCCGCTTGTGCTCACGGTCTCGATCGTCGTGATCATGTACGGCCTGCTGATGCTGTTCACCGTTGGCCGGCGTGACGTCGGCCCGAGCGAGCCGCCGACGCGAATGGCAGCTGCCGGCGGAACAGCGTGAGCAACCCCCGCATTGCGAGAGCCCGCGGGCCCGCGTCGGTTTCGGGCACGGCGTCCATCCGCCGCAAGAGGCGTCGGTAGCCGAACGTCGGCTCCACCGCCTCCGCCCGCTCGCGGCGCGCCTTCGAAACCGCGATCTGTGCTCCAGTCGTGGTCGGCCCCGGGGCCGACCACGACTGCCGTCCGCGTTCCGCTGCACTCGGCGCACCGAGCGTCAGCCGCGGCGCAGCACGAGTACCGGCTCACCGCGATAAACGGCCACCCCCGTCTCGCGAAACCCGAGCTTCTGCGCGACCCTGATCGAAGCCACGTTCTCGGGCGCGATGATCGCGACTGTCCCCTGGCCCGGTAGCGTCGTGTCGCGCCACGCCAGCACGGCCCGCCCCGCCTCCGTTGCGTACCCCTTACCCTGAGCAGCACCGGCGAGGATCCACCCCATCTCAGGCTCGGCTGCAAGCGGAGGGCTGATCTCCCGGCGAAAGTCGGCCAGGCCGACCTCGCCGACAGGCCGTCCGCTCTCGCGTTCCTCAACGATCCAGTACCCGTAGCCCGCCAGAGCCCAGTGGCCGGCGTAGCGGAGCAACCGACTCCATGCCTCCTCAGGTGTTTGGGGCCGCCCGACGGTGTGGCGTACGACCTCGGCGTCGGACCAGAGCGCGACCACGGAGGCGTGATCACCGGTCCGATGTCCACGCAGCAGCAGGCGCTCGGTCTCGAGCACCGGCGCGGCCCGAGGCTCGCCCAGTCCGCCTGACCCAGGTACGCCCATACGACATACATATCGCACATATCGCACGCGAGAGCGGCCGGTGCGAGAGCCGCCCCACCTGCTCGCGCAGGACGAGTTCAACTGGGGACCCGGGGACACGGCCGCGAAAAGCACGCGCCGCGACGCGAATGCGAGACCAGCCCGGGGTCCCGCCCGTGCGGGGGCATGGGCTACGATCGATCCCCGATGCCACGTCGCCTCGATCCCAAGGTCGCTGCGCTCAAGGCGGTACCGCTCTTTGCGAGCTTCAAGCGCCGTGACCTCGCCGCGGTGGCCCAGATTGCCGACGAGCTCGACCTGGCGGCCGGACAGGTGTTGATCACCGAGAACGAACCCGGGCGGCAGTTCTTCGTGCTGCTCGAGGGCGAAGCGGTCGTCCGCCGTGGCGGGCGTAAGCTGAAGGCGGTTGGGCCGGGCGACTTCTTCGGGGAGATCTCATTGCTCACCGACCGCCCGACGACGGCGAGCGTTGCGACCACGACGCCGGCCCGCGTGCTCGTCCTCTCACGGCCGAACTTCGGGCGGCTGCTCAAGCAGTCGGCCGACGCACAGTGGCAGTTGATCCAAGCGCTCGCCGAGCGCGTCCCGCTCGATTAGCGCTGGGCCGCAAATCGCTGCGGGTCCCGTTGGCGCAGACGGGCGCCCCACGACCCGCGTACGTGGCGCACAAGCCGTGCAGAACGGGCAAGAACCCGCTCCGCGGAGACGTCGTCGAACGGATCCAGCGCTTATGCTGAGCGAGAAGCGACGGATGGCTGGACACCGAGGGCGAGGCAGCGGGGCAAACGATGGCTCGAGGAGCATTCAGGAGGGTCTGCGAGGGCGTTCTTGCGGTCGGCTCCGGAACCGCGTGCGGCGGCGCGTCCCGGCAGAGCATCGTGACCGGTCGACGGGGCCGGCAACGGCGACATGTGAGCGGATGGGCAGCGGCCTCCACGGGGATCGACGCGGGTGAGTAGGCCAGTCTTCAGCGAGTGGAGCGGCGAGAAGCTGGTGTACGTGAGCCCGCGCGCCGTGCTCAACAAGGTCGGCTACGTCTCCGACTCCCAGCGCGGGAACGTCTTGCCCGCCGAGCGCGAACTCGTGGCGAGCATCGAGGCACGCATTCCCCTCCAGGAGGGCGAGCCGGCGGCTGCGCGACTGGAGTTCGGCACGCCGGCGGAGGCGAGCACGACGCTCAAGGCACTCGCCCGGGAGCTCGGCGCCGATATGGTCGGCATCACGTCGGTCGACCCGAAGTACGTCTACGACGGGGTCGAGGGGATCGACGGGTACGCGATCGTCTTCGCGATTGCCATGGACTACGAAGGCGAGATCCTGCAGCTGCCGAGGCCCGAAACGAACGTGGAGTACATCCGCGTGTACGCGCTGCTGAGCGAGCTCGGCGTCGAGCTCGCGCAATGGATCCGCGACCGCGGCTACCGTGCGCGCGCTCACACGCTGCGTGACGAACAGCTGGCGATGCTTCCGCATGCGTTCGCCGCGGGTCTCGGGGAGCTCGGCAAACACGGCTCGCTGATCAACCGCGAGCTGGGCTGCGCTTTTCGCATCGGCGTCGTGACCACCGAGCTCACCCTCGCAGTCGACTCACCGCGCGAGGATGGTCTGCGCGATTTCTGTCGCAGCTGCAAAATGTGCGTCTCCTACTGTCCGGGCGATGCGATCAGCGACGAGCTCGACGTCGTCCGCGAGACGGAGCGCTGGATCGTCGACACGGAGAAATGCGCACCCTTCTTCAGCCACCAGTTCGCGTGCGCGGTCTGCCTGCAGGTCTGCCCGATCAACGCCAAGGCGTTCGGCGGACAGTTCCGGGACGCGTACGTGGAGAAGATGCGAGGGCTCGACCCCTCTCGGCTTGCCGACGAGCTTGCGGCCCGCGTCCAGCCTCCATGGACCGAGATCGACCGCGGTTAGCACGCTGATCGAGAGGTCGCATTCGACACCTCGAGCGCTCGCACACCGTGGCGTAGGCAGGACCGCACACCGTGCCGTAGGCACGACCGAACACCGTGCCGTAGGCACGACCGAACACCGTGCCGTAGGCACGTGGTCACGACCGAACCGTAGGCAATTGTCGCTACCCGCGGCGTCCGGTGAAGTGGCTATGCGTCCGCTTGACTTGGCTAACGGTGTTAGGCAGTATGGCTAACACCGTTAGCCATTCTTAAGGAGGACGCCGATGACCACCCGTCTTGCACCTGCAACCATTCGCAGAGGCTTCGCTCGGCGACGCGCCTACGCAGCGCTCGCTGTCCTCCTGCTCACGGCGATCGCAGCAGAGGTGCTCGCGCACGACGCGGGCTACTGGCAGCTCGCGGTCTGGCTCTCGGTCCCGGACCTACCGCTCCTGCTCGGGATTGACGGGAGCCTTGCGCAAGGCCAGCTTCATCCGCGTGCGACGCGCGCGTACAACCTCACCCACCGCTTCTGGCCGCCGCTGCTCCTCTTGGCTGTCGCCGGCGCCGGCGTGCTGAGCGTCGGCTTTCTCGTCGGTGCGCTCGCCTGGACGTTCCATCTCGCCCTCGACCGCGCGCTCGGTTACGGCTTGAGGACGGCTGATGGCTTCCAGCGGCAGTAGGAAAACGGGCGCCCGCGCCCGCGAGCTTGTCGTCGTGGCCCTCGAGCTGCTCGAAGAGGAGGGAATCGACGGTCTCTCGATGCGACGGCTCGCCGAGCGCGTCGGCATCCGCGCACCGTCGATCTACAAGCATTTCCCGGACAAGCAGGCGCTCGAGGCGGCGATCATCTCGCTGGGCTTCGAACTCCAAGCCGATACATTCGAGCGCTCGATGCGACGAGCAGCCGATCCACTCGCGACGCTGGCTCGCAGCTATCGCCGTTTCGCCAATGCTCATCCACATCTCTATCGACTTATGACCGAACGCGAGCTCAACCGCGAGCTGCTCACGCCCGGCGTCGAAGCTCGAGCCGGCCGCTCGATCTACGACGCGGTCGGCGGCGACGTCGACCTTGCGCGCGCGGCGTGGGCCTTCGCGCACGGCATGACGATCCTCGAACTCGACCGTCGCTTCCCTCCCGGGGCCGACCTCGACGAAGCCTGGCGGCGAGGGATCGATGCGTTCCGGCCGCACGCGTCGCTCCACGTTGAGAGCCCGGCAGGCAACCGCGGGGGAACCCCGAAAGCGAAGGGACGGGAGCAGCCCGATTGACGGCTCGGCCGGTGCCGGTGTCCGGGGGTCGCGGCCTCGTCGGCCCGGATCGGCGCCGCAGGGCTCGCCGAGCTGGCGTCGCTAGTCCCCTTCCGGCGCACGGCCCGAGCGTAGGACGCGGAGGAGCCTCAGCGTGCGGCCAGCCGCGTGCCCGCGCGGAACGCCGACCAGCCGGGGAAGCTCGCGGCGTTGCCGAGTTCCTCCTCGATTCGTAGGAACTGGTTGTACTTCGCGACGCGCTCGCCGCGCGCCGGTGCGCCGGTCTTCATCAAGCCCGCGTTCACGGCCACGGCGAGATCCGCGAGCGTCGTGTCCTCGGTCTCACCCGAGCGATGCGAGATCATCGTCCGGTAGCCGTGTGCCTGGGCGAATCCGATCGTGTCGAGCGTCTCGGTCAAAGTGCCGATCTGGTTCAGCTTGATCAGGACCGCATTGGCAGCGCCCTCCGCGATCCCGCGCTCGACAAGCTTGATGTTTGTGACAAAGAGGTCGTCACCGACGAGGTCTAACCCGTCCCCGAGCCGAGTGGTCAGTCGCTTCCAGCCGGCCCACTCGTCCTCGGCGAGCCCGTCTTCGAGCAGCACGATCGGGTAGCGGGAAACCAGGTCCTCGTAGAACGCGATCATCTCGTCGGTTGTCAGCGATCGACCCTCGCCCGCCAGGACGTAGCGCTCGCCGTCGAAGAGCGCTGAGGGTGCCGGATCCAGCGCGACTGCGACCTTGGCGAGGTGACCCGCGCTCTCGGCAGCCTCGAGGATCGCCTCGATCGCCTCCTCGGTCGACGCAAGCTCCGGCGCGAAACCGCCCTCGTCACCGACGCCCGTCGCGAGTCCCCGAGCGTGGAGCACCGCGCGCAGCGCGTGATAGACCTCGGACGCGATCTCCATCGCCTCGGCGAACGAGCCGGCACCGGCCGGGACGAGCATGAACTCCTGCACGTCGAGCCGATTCTGCGCGTGGGCGCCGCCGTTGATCACGTTCAGCATCGGCACCGGAAGCACGTGCGCGTTCGTCCCGCCGATCCAGCGATAGAGGGGCACGCCGGCCTGAGCGGCCGCAGCCTTGGCAACCGCCAGCGAGACTCCGAGAATCGCGTTCGCGCCGAGCCGCCCTTTGTTCTCGGTACCGTCCAACGCAAGCAGTAACCCGTCGAGAGCGCGCTGATCACGCGCATCGAACCCGGTCACCGCGGCGGCGATCTCACCGTTGACATTGCCGACGGCTGTCATCACCCCCTTACCGCCGTAGACCGACATGTCGCCGTCGCGAAGCTCGACGGCCTCGTGCAGACCGGTCGAGGCGCCGGAGGGCACAGCGGCACGCCCCCTGCTTCCGTCCTCGAGCTCGATATCGACCTCGAGCGTCGGGTTGCTGCGGGAGTCGAGTATCTGCCTCGCCCGCACCCTGTCAATACCCGTACGCATTGGAACTCCGATCTGTCGATGACTTCTCGCTGCCCGCTGCCAGTATTGCCCCGCCCACAGCCCGCCCCATCCGCAATTTCACGGACTCCGCCTCGCCAGCCGGCGCTAGCGACGAGACGGGAACGTGACTGGGTCTCGAGCCGTGCAGGCCTCGTCGCCGTCGCCGCCAGCTGACCGGGCAGAGCGCTTCGGATCCCGTATCGTGAGCTACGCGAGCTTGTCGCGACTACCGTTCGACCGGCGTCGAGGACGCGCCGGTCTTCCGAACTCGGGGGGTAGCTTGACGAAGGAGTCGGGCGTCTTGAAGAGGTCGAGCCGCGGAGAGAAGCGTGCTCCCCGCCAGCGTGGCCCGGTGGTGCGCGTCACGGGGAACAGCCGACGGCGGCCGCCTCGACACCGAGGGGCTGCTTGACGCTTCGAGTCCCACCGGATGTGCGTAAGGCGCCGGTCGTGCTCCGCCGCCACCCGAGCGTCCTGGTCGCCGTCTGCGTCGCCGCGCTCCTCGCGGCACTTGCCTCGTCCTCGGCGCCGTTCGTGACGACCGCGGCTGCGAGCGAGGCGCTGAAGAACAGACTGTCGGAGCTCACCTCGTTCGCGACGGGTGTCGAGCTTCTCGCACCTGCGGCAAACACGAGCTCCATCTCGACACTGACGGCCCAGTCCGCCGCCGTCGAACACACAACCGCTCGCTTGAGAGCACAGCTCGGGTCCATCAGCACGCCGGTCTTCACAGCCCAGACACAGCCGGGCGCCTACCAGCCACCGATCGCTCTTGCCGGTAGAGGCTCGAGCACCGAGGTCGTCTTGATGGCTCGCACCGACGCTCTCGCGCACGTGACGGTGCTGTCGCAGGTGCCGGGCCCTGGTGTCTGGATCTCAGACATCACCGCTCACGCCGCCGGCGTGAGCGCCGGCTCGCGGGTGAAGCTCACGGGACTCGAGCGCTTCGGCGGCCCGCCCCAAACGCTGCGGGTGAAGGGCGTCTACCGAGCACTCGCGCATACGCCGGAGACGGACTACTGGACGAACCTATTTCAGGAGATCTACCCGCAGTGCCTGGACTGCAGCGTGCCTCCGTCGTTCGTGCTGCTGCAGCCGCGACAGCTCGACGCGCTCGTGGCGGGATCAGCAACGCCGGTGAGCGAGCGGGTCGAGCTTCCGATCAGCACGCACGGGCTGACGCTCGCCGACGCTCGCGCGCTCGCAGCCAAGTTCGCCCAGCTTCCCTCGCAGCTGCAAGGCTCCCCGCTCGGGCAGGCGCTCGGATGCAGGGCTAGCCCGATCCCCGCCCGATGCACCGTGATCAGCTCACTGTCAGCCGCGGTGATTCTCGCGAACGAGAACGCGAGCGCCGTGACCCCTGCGGTGACGCTGCTCTCGGATCTCGGCACGGGTATCGCACTCACGATCGCGGCCGCGGCTGGTGTATTTCTCGTCCGGCGGCGACGCGCCGAAGCGGCGCTCCGCTACGCGCGCGGCGAGTCCGTCGGGGTCTTCGCGGCCCGCAGCGTGCTCGAGGTCGCAGTTCCGAGTCTGGTGGGTGGAACCGCCGGGTTCGGGCTCGCGTACTCACTCACGAGCGTCTTCGCACCAGCAGGCTCGATCTCGAACCTGACCATCGGCTCGGGGCTGGTCCACGCGGGCATCGTCGTCGCGCTTGCGGTCGCGCTCCTCGTCGGCGCGGCGGCGGTTGCGTTTCTCGGCCTCTACGACACCGGCTCGCGAAACGCCGGCTATCTCCGCTTTGTTCCCTGGGAGGCATTGCTAGCGGCAGGCGCCGTGTACCTGCTTTTGCGTATCCGGAGCGGCGGCGGCACGTCAACATCAAGCTCGGGCGATCACGCGCCCACACTTGCGGTCTTCATCTTCCCCTTGCTGCTCGTCGCCGCTGCCGCCGGGCTCGCTGCCCGGCTCGCCCGCCTCTTACTGCGACGCAGTGCCCGGTTCGCGGCGAGAACACGAACACCCGTCTACCTCGCACTGCGCCGGCTCGCGGCCGCGCGCGGGCTCGTCGTCGTGCTGACCGTCGTCGCTGCGGTCTCAATCGGCAGCCTGTTCTACGTCGAGACGCTTGCCGGGTCGCTCGACCAGACGACCCTCGAGAAGGCGTACATGGCGACCGGAAGCGATGCGAACGCGCTCGTCGAAGCCGGACAACCGGTGCCGGCCAACTTCCCGTTTCCGGTCACGCTCGTGCAGTTCGCGAACCAGGCTGCGACGTTGCCCGACGGCACCGAGGTTGACATCATGCTGATCGACCCTGCGAGCCTGGCCCGCACACTTCACTGGCAGAGCGACTGGGGTCCGAGCCCGGGTTCGTTTCTGCACGAACTCGCCGCGTCCCGCGCCCAACCGCTGCCCGTCATCGTGACGGCGGATCTCGCCCGACAGCATGTGCTCGAGATCGATGGCGCCAACGTCCCTCTCCACCAGCTCGCGGTCGTGCGCGCGTTCCCGTTCATGACCGTGGGCATTCCGCTCGTGGTCACGTCGTACGGCGCGTTCAGTAGCTTCGAGGCGAGAACCAAGCTCTACGACTCACTCGGTGTGCTCTCGACCTACGTCTGGGGCAAGGGCCCACCGACCGCCGTGGGGCGGGCGCTCACTGCACTCGACCCCGCCTACGCGCCCCAGACGATCGAGACGTTTCTCCACGATCCCGAGGTCGTGCTCGCAACACGCACATTCGGCTACATGCGTCTCATCGCCGTGGCCTCCGGGATCCTGGCGGTGCTCGGTCTCGTCCTCTACCTGCAAGCGCGGCAGCGCTCGCAAGCAATTGCTGCCGTCTTCACGCGCCGTATGGGTCTCGGCACGTTCGCGCAGAGTGTCTCGCTCGTGCTCGAGCTCGTCAGCCTGCTCGTCTTCGCCGGCCTGATCGGCGGCTCGGTCGCCGTCGTGGCAGCCGTTCCGATCGTCCACCGGATCGACCCACTCCCTGTCGATCCTCCGTCCCCGATTTTCGTCGTTCCAAGCGAGGAGCTCGCGCTCGCCGGGGCGGCGCTCGTGATCATCGCCGTTGCGGCAGGTGCGGTCGCGAGTTGGCTGGCGGGCCGTACCGACGTCGGCGAGGCGCTCCGCGTTGCCTGAACCGTTTGTCCTCTGCCGTCAGCTCTCCAAGACGTACCGCACCCCGAGCGGCGGTCTCGAGGCGCTCCATGCGGTGGACGCGGCATTTGCGACGGGAGAGGTGACCGCGATCGTCGGAGCGTCCGGCAGCGGTAAATCGACGCTCTTGCGTGCGCTCGCCGGCCTTGACCGCCCCTCGTCCGGCAGTCTGCTCGTCAACGGGACGGAGCTCACAAGCGCCTCGGGTGCGTCGCTGCGCCGGCACCGCCAACACGGCTCGACCTTCATCAATCAGAAGGCTGCCGACAACTTCGTCCCGCACCTGACAATGCGCGAACACGACGGCGGCCGAGCGGTCGCGCTTCTGAGCGAGTTCGGGCTCGCGCACCGGCTCGACGCCCGACCGATCGAGCTCTCGGGTGGGGAGCAGGCCCGCGCCGCGTTCGCGCTCGCACTCGCCCGCGAAACACCGCTGCTCTTGGCCGATGAGCCCACCGCAGAGCTCGATCGGAACTCTGCCCAGCCGCTCCTCCAGACGATGAAGGAGCACGCCCGTGCCGGTACCGCGCTCGTCATCGCCACCCACGACGACGACGTGATCGCGATCGCCGACAGGGTGTTACGGCTCGACCGCGGTCGCGTCATCAGCGAGAACGCGGTCAAGCCCGGCGGCCGCCGCGCACCCGAGCGACGAGGCGAGGAGACCGTGCTCGGCGCGCGGAATGTCAGCAAGAGCTACTACCGCCGCTCGGAGCAGATCCGTGCGCTCGCCGACGCGTCCGTCGAGCTCCGTCGTGGCGAGGTCGGTGCGCTGCTCGGCCGTTCGGGCTCCGGCAAGTCGACGCTGCTCTCGGTTCTCGCCGGCCTGATCACGCCGGATGCCGGCGAGATCGACCGCCTGGCCGCATCTGACCTGCCCTGGGGGCAGCTCGCGTTCCTACCCCAACGCTTCGGCCTCCTGCCGGAGCTCTCAACCCGTGAGAACGTCGAGTATCCGGCGCGGCTGACACGTACGCTCGCGGAGCGCAGCGCCAGGATCGAGCAGCTTCTCGACCGGCTCGGCCTCACCGAACTGTCCGCGAGGTACCCGAACGAGACGTCGATCGGCCAGCAGCAGCGCGCCGCGCTCGCACGTACCCTCGTGCTCGAGCCGACCATCCTGCTGGCCGACGAGCCGACCTCTCACCAGGACGCGGGTTGGCGCGACGCCATCTGGGAGCTCATCGTCGACACCGCGGAAGCCGGGACGGGCTGCCTGATCGCCACGCACGAGGAGCAGATCGCCCACTACGCAAACCGTGTCTGGACGATCGACAGTGGCGTCATCAGCGCGAGCCGTTAGGCCGAGTGCTCACACCGCGTCGCGGCATCACGCTCCGCTGCTCCGCCGTTCGACGCGCATGCTTTCTCAGCGGCGCTCGGCCTGTTCCGGCGGCCGCGCGACAGGTGCGGCCGCCAGAGTCGCGGCGCTCCGCCCGCCTGGTTCGTCAAGGCCTGGTAGCAGGGTGAGCAGGGCGCCGATGTCGGTGTCGCGCTGAAGCGGCAGTCCGAGAGGCGCGTCCGTTCTGACGCTGTAGACGTTTCTGCGACCTTCGCGCTGGCGCACGATGTAACCGGCTGCGGCGAGCTCGGCGACGATCCGCTGCGTGGCGCGTTCGGTGATGCGCAGCAGCGCCGCAACGTCGCGCATACGAATGCGGGGGTCATGGGCGATCAGCAGCAGCGTCTTACCGTGATTCGTCAGGAAGGCGAAATCCGGGGAGGGGCCCGCCCGTTCGCCCTCGACATGTGAGACGCTTGTCATATCGCGATATATAATACACGAAATGTGTTTCGTATGTATAGTGACAGTATCGAACCCGGAGTCGGCAACAGTCCCGGCCCGCAGGTTTCGAACCCTCACAAGGAGACGCTTCGATGACGACCCTGAAAGAGCTCTTCGAACGCTTCACCGGCGCGAACCGGAGCAAGTCAGCGACGCCGGCGACACGCGGCTCCTCGGCGTCCGGGAACCACCTCAACGTCGAGGAACCGAGCGAGCCGACCGAGCCGGCTGACGCCTCCGCAACCCCGGGCAGCTAGCCCACGAGGGAAGCGAGCATCGACATGATCGGAAGGCGGCAGCCGAGCAGGAGGCGTCGAGCACTGCGAGGTCTCGTATTGTGGTTGACGTTCGGCGCGGCGCTCGTTGCGTGCGCGTCCGTTGTCATCGTCATCGCCCAGAACGGCAACGAAGTGCGGCTGAGCTTTCTCGGCTGGCACCTGAAGGCCGCGCTGATCGTCGTCATTCTCGCGACCGCCGTCGTCGCGGTGATGGTCGACGAAGCCGGCGGGCTGATCTGGCGACGCCGGCGGCGGTCACGCAGCGGTCGCCGCGGTGAGCTCGCGGATCTTCAAGACCGACAGCAGCCCACCGAGGAGGCACCGGCGGTGAGTGCTCGAGCGCTTGCTCGCGCAGTGACGGAGACGTCGCCCCGAGGGCACGGAGCTCGTGTCGCACCGGGGCCCAGGCCATGAATCCACTCCCCGCACGTCTACATGAGAGAAGGACAGATGAACACGCTGCTCTCCCCGGCTGAACGTGAAACCAAGACCCGCCGCCAGCTCGAGCTGCTCGACGTGCAGCTGAGCAAAGAGTTCGCGGACGTGCCTGCGGCCTGCGTGCACCGTGAGGTCGCGCTCGTCTCGGGCCAGCTGCTCGCGCAGGCCCACTTCACCGATCACGTCGCGGTCCTGACAGGCAGGCTCGTCGCCGAGCACCTGAGGGCCGCTGCCACCGCCACCGAACTCGCCACCGGGAGCGCGACGTGAAGGCGCTCGTCTACCACGGGCCCGGGCAGAAGGCGTGGGAATCCGTGCCCGATCCGTCGATCATCGATCCCACCGATGCAATCGTGCGCATCGACCTCTCGACGATATGCGGTAGCGACCTCCATATCCTCAAGGGTGACGTCCCCGAGGTAAAGCCCGGGACGATCCTCGGACACGAGGCCGTCGGCACGGTCGTGGAGATCGGCGCCGCCGTGACAACGATCGCCGCCGGTGACCGCGTGCTCGTCTCCTGCATCAGCTCCTGCGGCCGCTGCCGCTTCTGCAAAGAAGGCCGCTATGGCCTCTGCAGCGGCGGAGGTGGCTGGATCTTCGGTCATCTGATCGACGGCCTCCAGGCCGAGCTCGCACGCGTGCCCTTCGCGGACACCTCCGTCTACAAGGTTCCCGCCGGGCTGACGGACGAGCAGGTGTTGTTCGTCGCCGACATCCTTCCGACCGCCTACGAGGTCGGCGTACTCAACGGCCGAGTGGAGCCCGGAGACACCGTCGCCGTCGTCGGCGCGGGTCCGGTCGGGCTCGCCGCCGTGATGACGGCGAAGCTGCACACGCCAGGCAAGATCGTCGTCATCGACCTGGCCGAAAGCCGCCTCGAGAAGGCGCGCGAGTTCGGGGCCGACATCACGATCAACAACGGCAGCGAGGATGCAGTTGCGCGGGTCATGGAGTGCACCGACGGACTCGGCGCCGATGTTGCGATCGAGGCAGTCGGCCTACCGGACACCTTCGAGCTGTGCACCGCGCTGATCCGCCCGGGCGGACGTGTCGCGAACGTCGGGGTACACGGCACGTGCGCGACGCTCCATCTCGAACGGCTCTGGAGCCGTGACCTCCTGCTCACGACGGGGCTCGTCGACACGTACACGACCCCGAAGCTGCTCAAGCTCATCGAGGCCGGGCGACTCGATCCCACCGTCTTCGCGACGCACCATTACCCACTCGGAGAGACCGAGCGTGCCTACGAGGTGTTCGGCGCCGCCGCCGAGACGCACGCGCTCAAGGTCGTGCTCGAGGCGGTTCCTCAAAACACAGGGGACGCGCGTGTTCACGCCCTCGGCCGCGAGGTGGCGGCGGCCGTCTCATAGGGGTAAGGCTCTCTCGTTTGCGCTCGACCGACCTTTTCGTATCGAAAGGACCCACATGTTGCTCGCAACCTTCACCTTCGGCGACGCGTTCCTGACGACGCTCGAGTTCGCATTCCTGTTCCTCTGGATCTGGATTGCGGTCGGCGTGATCTTCGATGTCTTCCGAAGCCATGATCTCTCGAACCTCGCCAAGGCCGCGTGGATGCTTCTGATCGTCATCCTCCCCTTCGTTGGCGTGCTCGCCTACCTCCTCATCCGTGGACACACGATGCACGAGCACCAGACGGAAGACGCGCAGGCGCGGCACCAGCTCTTTCGTCAGTTCATGACCAGTTCAGCGGCAGCTGGCCCCGCCGATGACCTCGCGAAGCTCGCGGAGCTCCACGACCGCGGCGTGCTGAACGATGACGAGTTCGAACGCGCCAAGGCGAAGGTCCTTGCCTAGCACGGTCGGCGTGCGATGAGCCCGCTGATACCGATGGTCGTCGAGCAGACCGCTCGAGGCGAACGCAGCTTCGATATCTACTCGCGCCTGCTCGCGGAACGCATCGTCTTCCTCGGCGAGCCGATCGACGACGAGGTGGCGAACGTCGTCGTCGCGCAGCTGCTGCACCTCGAGTCCGATGACCCTGACAAGGACATCTTTCTCTACATCAACTCGCCCGGCGGCTCGATTGACGCAGGCCTCGGCATCTACGACACGATGCAGTTCGTCAGACCCGACGTGCAGACGATCGGCGTCGGCGTCGCGATGAGTATCGCTTCGCTGCTGCTCGCCGCGGGAGCGCCTGGGAAGCGGATGGCGCTCCCGAATACTCGAATCCTGATGCACCAGCTTTCAGGTGATTTCGAGGGACAAGGCAGCGACATCGAAATCCAGGCGCGTGAGGTGATCGGACTCAAACGTCGTCTCGAGGAGCTCTACGCGACGCACACCGGCAACGTCGCCGAGACGATCTCGCGTGACATGGATCGCGACTTCTTCATGGGCCCCGTCGAAGCGCAGGAGTACGGGATCATCGATACGGTGATCAGTAGCCGCGCAGAACGAACCGCGGTGGCCGCCTGACGAGTCAGGCCGGCGGGCGATCGCACGTCGTGTCGAGGTCCTCGACGCGAGCCCACACACACTCGACAGAGGCAGGGGGCAAGATGATCCAGGACCAGTCGAGCGAGCTGCTCGAAAATGAGGCAGCGCGCACGCTGCTCGAGACTGGACGCGAACGCGGCTGGATCGAACCGGCCGAGCTCGAGTCCTTCAGCGTGGAGCTCGATCTCGCCGATCGCGAGATCGACGATCTCGTTCGCGCGCTCGAACAGCTCGGACTCGAAGTCCGTGAAACGGCACCCGAGGAACGCGCTCCGGGACCAGCACCGGATCTTTCCGAGGAAGTGGACGCGGGGCCGCCACTCGGCGACGGGCTCCAGCGCTTCCTCGCCGAGATCGGTCGGCACAAGCTCCTGACTGCGGCGCAGGAAGTGAGCCTCGCCAAGCGCGTCGAACGCGGCGACCCGGTCGCCCGACGGCAGATGATCGAGTCGAACCTGCGGCTCGTCGTCTCGATCGCCAAGCGCTACCGTGGCCTCGGCGTTCCGTTCCTCGACCTGATCCAGGAGTCAACCTTCGGCCTCATCCGGGCCGTCGAGAAGTTCGACTGGCGCCGCGGTTACAAGTTCTCCACCTACGCGACCTGGTGGATCCGCCAGTCGGCTCAACGTGCGGTCGCGAACCAGGGGCACATCATCCGGATTCCCGTCCACGTCGGCGAACGGCAGCAGAAGATCGCGCGCGCGGTCGTCGAGCTCGAGGCGAAGCTCGGCCGTCCGCCCAGTCACGAGGAGCTTGCGACGGCGACCGGTCTGCCGCTCGTCCAGGTCGAGGATGCGCTTTCGGCCGCACGCGTATCTGCGTCGCTCAACCAGCCGATCGGGGAGGACGCCGGCAACGAGCTCGGCGAGATCATCGCCGACCGCGAAACGCTCGATCCTTCTGACCAGACCGAGGCGACACTCCGCCGCCAGCAGATCCGGAAGGCGCTTCAGGCGCTCCCCGAACGGGAGCGGCGCATCCTCGAGCTCCGCTACGGCTTCGACGGCGAGCCGCAGACACTCGGCGCGATCGCGCGCGCGCTCGACCTGACCGACACGCGCGTCCGCGAGGTCGAGCGGCAGGCGCTCAAACGCCTCGAAGCGCTGCGCGAGCTCGCCGGCCTGGCCGCATAACCCCGCCGCGCACCCCCAAACCGCGCGAGCACGGTCACAGACAGAACCCTGCGACCGCGCTCGCGGCGATCGTGCTCGCAGGCCGCGCGGCCCCCGAAGGCCGCGGTTCGCGCTACTGTGGGCACTGCGTTCCCGTGTTTTGACTCCCACACGAGCCCGCTGCAGGTTGCTTCGGGGAGTCGCGAGGGAGGCTGCGATATGTCGAGCGGTGCGAGGCGACCGGTAGTGGTGTCGCGCGGATGCTTCGACGACAGGTGCGGTTGGCGGCCATGAGGGCGGCAATCGTCTCGACGTATCCGCCGCGCGTCTGCGGGATCGGAACCTTTGCCGCGGACCTCCGCGGCGCGCTCGCCGACGTGCCTGACATCGGCGGGCTCGAGATGGTCGCGATCGTCAACGAGCCGTCGCGCCCCCAGCAGTCCGACCTCGCGTCCACGATCACGCAGGCCGTGCGTGGGGATTATGTGCGTGCGGCACGAAACCTTGGCCGCCTCGATGTCGATGTCGTGCTGTTGCAGCACGAGTACGGCATCTTCGGCGGCCGCGACGGCGAGTACGTCCTCTCGCTCGCCGAGGAGCTCGCCCAGCCGCTCGTCGTCACCCTGCACACCGTGCTCTCCGCGCCCTCCCCCCACCAGCTCCAGGTGCTGAGCGCGCTCTGCGCCAAGGCCGAGCTCGTGATCGTGATGACCGACACCGCGCAGCGCTTGCTCGTCGAGTGCGGCGCCTGCCCCCAGGAGAAGGTGCGCGTCGTCCCTCACGGTGCTCCGCTCCAGCTCGCTTCACCCGCCGGCGGCCGCACGGGTTCGCCCCAGCGGCTCTATGCCCGGACCGAAGACCGTTTCATGCTCTCGACGTTCGGGCTGATCTCGCCTGGCAAGGGCCTCGAGACCGTGATCGAGGCGCTGCCGGCGATGGTCGAGCGGCACCCGGAGATCGTCTACGTGATCGCCGGCCGGACGCATCCCGACATCGCCCACCGCGAGGGTGAGCGCTACCGAGTCATGCTCGAGCGCAGGGTGCTCGAGCTCGAGCTCAGCGATCACGTCGAGTTCGACGACCGCTTCCTTTCGATCGACGAGCTGGCCGGGCTGCTCGCCGCGACCGACGTCTTCGTGACGCCCTACCGCAGCCGCGAACAGATCGCCTCCGGCGCGCTTACCTACGCGCTCGCCGCCGGATGCGGCATCGTTTCGACGCCGTACTGGTATGCGCAGGACATGCTCGCTTCCGGCGCCGGCACACTCGTCCCCTTTGACGACCCGGCCGCGCTGGCAGACGCGGTCTGTCACTACGTCGAGCACCCCGGCGCACTCGCGGCCGCACGCGCGCAGGCGCGGCGTATCGGCTCGTCGCTCGCCTGGACGTCGGTGGCCGAGGCGACCGCGACCGTTCTCGAGGAGGCCTACCGCCTGGCGCCGAGGCGACGCCCGCTGGGCGTCGCCGACCTCCAGCTCACGGATCTGCGTACCGATCACCTGCTGACGCTCGTCGATGACGTCGGGATCGTCCAACACGCGCACGGGATCATCCCGAACCGGGATAGCGGCTACTGCGTCGACGACGTCGCACGCCTCGCCGTCGTCTCCCTCGAGCTTGCCCGACGCGGCGACGAGCAGTTGTGGACCTCAACGCTCTACCGCTCGCTCGGCTTCCTGCATGCAGCGACCGGCGAGGGCGGCATGCGCAACTTCATGGGCTACGACCGGCGCTGGCTCGACGAGCCCCACGCCGGCGACCATGTCGGACGCTCGATCTGGGCGCTCGGAGAGATCCTCGCGACCGCCTGGATCCCGGCGGTGGTCGAGCCGTCCGGGCATCTGATCGACCGGCTCGTGGGAACGATGAGCGAGGTCGAGCTCTCACTTCGCACCGCCGCGTATACGGTGCTCGGGCTCTCGCGGCTCGACACCGACCGGCGGCGACCGGACGCCCGTGAACTGCTCGAGCGTGCAGTCGAACAGCTTGCAGCGGCATACCGGCAGACCGCCACGAACGACTGGCAGTGGTTCGAGGATGTGCTCACCTACGACAACGCACGCCTGTCGCAAGCGCTTCTCAGCGGCGGCGAGGCGCTCGGCCGCGACGACCTGACCGCACTCGGACTCGACTCGCTTCGCTGGCTCGGCGACGAATGCGGCCTCGCGGGCACGATGCTCGGACTTCCTGGCCACCTCGGCCGGAGCCGGGGCGAGTCCGCACCGGGCGCCGGTGACGAGCAGCCGCTCGACGCCGCCGGCCTCGTCGAGGCAGAACTCGCCGCCTTTGCGCTCACGCGGGAGACCGAGCATGGCGTGCGCGCCAAGCGGGCGTTCGAGTGGTTCCTCGGCCGCAACCGCCTTGATCGTCCCCTCTACGACTTCGCAACCGGTGGCTGCAGCGACGGGCTCGGAGACGCGCAGGTCAACAGAAACGAGGGCGCCGAGTCAACGCTCGCGTTCCACCGAGCGGCTCTCGTCCTCGACGCAGCGGGTGTCCGCGCGGCGCTGGGCGTCCCGGTGCGTCACGCGGCGGCAGCGTGACTGCCCCGGAGCTCTTTCGGCGGCATCCGACCAACCCGATTCTCACGGCGCACGATTGGCCGTACCCCGTCAACGCCGTCTTCAACCCGGCGGCCGCGCTCGTCAACGGCGTGACCGTCTTGCTCGTGCGCGTCGAGGACCGTCGCGGCATCTCCCACCTGACCGTCGCCCGATCAGCGGACGGTGCCGGGGACTGGTCGATCGACCCCGAGCCGCTGCTCGCCCCTGCCGCCGGGGTCTCGAGTGAGGAGTGGGGCTTCGAGGATCCCCGGGTCGTCTGGATCCCCGAGCTCGGAACGTTCGTCATCACCTGTACTGCCTACGGGCCCGCCGGGCCCGCCGTGTACCTGGCGACGACCGATGACTTCTCGACGGTCAAGCGACACGGGATCATCATGCACCCGGATGACAAGAACGCCGCGCTCCTGCCGGAGAGGATCGATGGCAGCTGGGTGCTGCTCCACCGCCCCAAGACCGAGTTCGGCGGCGCACGCGGGGAGATCCTGCTCTCGCGCTCACCTGACCTCCACAGTTGGAGCGCCCCCGAACGCGTCCTCCAACCCCGTTCCGGCGCCTGGTGGGACTCGGTGCGCATCGGTATGGGCCCGCCGCCGCTGAGGACGGAGCAGGGCTGGCTGCTCATCTACCACGGCATCAAGGAGACCGTCTCCGGTGAGATCTACCGTGTCGGTCTCGCCCTCCTCGACACGAACGAGCCAACGCGCGTGCTGAAGCGCCTTCCGCACTGGGTGCTCGCCCCCGAGGAGCCACACGAGCGGGTGGGAGACGTGCCCAATGTCGTCTTCCCTTGCGGCCTCGTCCACGATGTGGCGAGCGGAGAGCTTCACCTCTACTACGGTGCCGCGGACAGCACGATCTGCCTCGCAACGGCCCGGCTTGACGAGCTCGTCGACGCGTTGCTCGTCGACGGCGTCGACGACTGATCCGCGCGTCCGACGAGGGAGGCGGCGCGACCGGGTCGCGACAAGCTGGCCGCTGCCCGGAGCCTCGTCTCGCTAGAGGTCGAACCCGAGCTCGTCCAGTGATTCGTGGAGCTCGGCAGGATCGTCGTAGACCCGAAAGGCGCCCGCGTTGTGCAGTTCGTCGGCGCCATAACCTCCGCTCAGGAGCCCCACGCTGAGCATCCCGGCCCGGCGGGCTGCGAGCAGGTCCCAGACGGCGTCGCCAACGACGTAGCAGTCGCCGGCCTCGACGCCGAGCGCCTCCTGACAAGCGAGGAACAGGTCAGGCTCCGGCTTCGCTCGGAGCACGTCACCCCGATCGATGACGACCGTCTCGTCGCCGAGGCCGAGCACGGCGAGCGAGAGGTCGATCTCCGGCCTCCGCCCAGAGGTTGCGATCCCATGCACGATCCCTCGTGCCCGCAGGTGTTCGAGCAGATCCCTAGCGCCGGGAAGCGCCCGGCGGTCCGGGAGGAGTTCGCGGAAGATCACGCCGTGACGGAGCTGGATCGCCTCCGTCTCCTGCGGGGAAAGCTCCCTTCCGACCTCGCGGGCAACCGCGCGAGCAAACAGCCCGCCGCTCATCCCGATCCGGCGGTGGATCCGCCAGCCGTCGATCGGCATGCCTTCCTCGGCGAGAGCGCGCTGCCACGCGAACACGTGCGCGTAGACGGTGTCGACGAGCGTGCCGTCCAGATCGAAGATCAGCGCGCGAGCCACGGAGGCAGCCTAGCCCCCGTCGACGAGTCCCCGAAAAGGCGGACGACTCTCTCGACTCGCTCACCTGGAGCGCGCGAAGGAAGTCCGGCTACGGTCTTCGCGTCGTGCCGCGGCCCGGCGGGAACGCGGCTTCTCGGGAACGCGCTACCGGTCGAGCCGACCCCGCGAACGAGGGCAGCTCCGACAACCGCCTGTCTTTCCTCGTACGTGGCGCTCCCAGCGCGAGCCAACCACAGAAGGCACAGACCGCGCTCAGAGGAAGCGCGCAGAGCGCCAGCAGGCCCGCCAGGTGAATCATGACGCCGACGAATCCCGCTACCGCGAGTGCGAAGGTGAGGAGAACGAAGAGGCCGGTGAGCCGCAGACGTACGCCCATACGACGTCGATCGCCATTTTCGCCCCGCTTGGCTATCCCCCAGCAAGGGGTCGTGCGTCCGTCGGTGGACGCTCCATCCCGCCCCGGTCCGCGAGAGCGTGTCATGCGCGTCGCGCCCGATCGCACCCGTCGCTGCGCCGAGCCAGCATCGCAACGGCTCCGGATCGGATCCCGGTACAGTTGTCATCGATGGCGACGGCCGCGACCAGCACGCGGGTCTGGGCGTTCAGCGGTCGCCCCGTATCACCGGAGGTCGGGAGCGTTGGAGGGAGCGTGCTGCCTCACCTCCGTCCGGCGTCACGCCGGCTCGTGACGTTCGCCCTGCTGGCTGTCAGCTGCGCACCTCGGCCCTGTCCCCTACCTGTCGTCGCCGGGCTCCACGCCTCCGCTTGAGGCGGGACGGTCGTTCCTTGGACACTCCCGCCGCGACTGGGCCCGCTCGGCGTGCCAGGATCACGGTCGCGTCGTTTGTCGCGGGCCGCGACGAGCACGCGGCGCTCGCTGCCGACGTCGCCGTCGGACTGAGCGCGCTTCCGAAGACCCTGCCGCCGAAGTGGTTCTACGACGAACGCGGCTCGCAGCTGTTCGACGAGATCACGCGGTTGCCGGAGTACTACCCGACGCGCCGCGAGCGTTGGATCCTCCGTCACCGCAGCGCCGAGATCGCCGCGCTGAGCCACGCCGATACGCTCGTCGAGCTCGGCTCGGGAACGGCAGAGAAGACTCGGCTACTTCTCGATGCCATGGCCTCGGCAGGCTCGTTGCGACGCTACATCCCTGTTGACGTGAGCGAGGAGATCCTCTTCGCCACAGGCGCAGAGATTGCGGCCGAGCACCCTGGAATCGAGGTGCACGCGGTCGCGGGCGACTTCGAGCTCGATCTCGGCCACCTCCCCCGGGAGGGGCGGCGGATGGTGGCATTCCTCGGCGGGACGATCGGCAACCTCCTGCCAACCCAGCGCAGCTCCTTCCTGCGCGAGCTTCGCTCACTGCTCGATCCCGGCGAGTCGCTCCTGCTCGGCACCGATCTGGTCAAGGATCCCCTCCGGCTCGAGGCCGCCTACGACGACGCGTCCGGGGTAACTCGCGCTTTCAACCTGAACCTCCTCAGCGTGCTCAACCGCAAGCTGGGGGCCGACTTCAACCTCGATCGCTTCGAGCACGTCGCGCACTTCGATCCAGACCACGAGTGGATCGAGATGCACCTGCGCTCGACCTGCGAGCAGCTCGTGACCATCACCGCCCTCCCGCTGGAAGTGCCGTTCAGGGCTGGCGAAACGATCCGTACCGAGATCAGCGCGAAGTTCCGGAAGGATGGCGTCGGTGCCGAGCTCGCCGCAGCCGGGTTCGCGCTCGCCGGCTGGTGGAGCGATCCCGCCGGCGACTTCGGCCTCTCCCTCTCCTTCGCCCGCTGATGAACCGAGGCACTCCGAGCGTAGCGCTCACACACGAGGAGATCGCTTCCCGGCTTGAGTCGGCACGGCAGCGCACGCTTGACCTGCTCGCTCCGCTTTCGGATGCCGAGCTCAACGAACAGATCTCTCCGCTGCAGTCACCGCTCGTCTGGGACTTCGCGCATATCGGCCTCTACGAGGCGCAGTGGGTGCTCGATGAACCGCTCGACCGGCGATATGACGCCGCGCAGCAGCCGCGCTCGGGCCGCGGGGAGCTGGAGCTGCTCTCGACGAGCGAGACCCGCGCCATGCTCGCGGAGGTGCGCAACCGGGTCCTCGAGCGCCTTGAGCACGACGACCTGCAGAGTGCCGATCCGCTGCGCGGGGCCGGTTTCGTCTACGGGCTCGTGATCCAGCACGAACTCCAGCACATCGAGACGATGACGCAGACGTTGCAGCTCCGCCCGGCACCGTACCCCGGCGAGCTCGGGAGCCCGGCACGCTGCCGCGAAGCAGCATGGGCGCCGCTACCCGGAGGCGCCGTGACGATCGGGGCGCACGACGAGCCGTGGGCGTACGACAACGAGCTGCAACGACACGGGCTCGAGCTGGCCCCGTACGAGATCGCGACCTGCCCGGTCACAAACGGCGAGTGGGCCGCGTTCGTCGCGGCGGGCGGTACAGCTCCTGCGCACTGGAGAGCCGAGGGCCGCGTGCGCTTCGGCCGGGCCGAAGAGCTACCCCTCGACGAGCCCGTCTGTCACGTCTCCTACGAGCAGGCTGCTGCGTATGCGCGCTTCGCCGGGGCACGTCTGCCGAGCGAGGGGGAGTGGGAAGCCGCAGCGCGCGCCGGCGTGTTGGCCGGCCTCGGCTCGGTGTGGGAATGGACGAGCTCTGAGTTTCGCCCGTACCCCGGTTTCGTCGCTTTTCCCTATCGCGAGTACTCCGCGACCTTCTTCGGCCCCGACTACCGGGTGCTCCGCGGCGGCTCGTGGGTGACCGATCCGCTCGTCGCCCGCGTGAGCTTCCGCAACTGGGACTACCCGGGCCGCAGCCAGATCTTCGCCGGCCTGCGCCTCGCGCGGGACGCCTGACCCGGCTCAGCGCAGACCTCGCACCCGTCGGCCTCAGCCCCGTCCCAGGCTCGCAGGCTGGCCGGACTGCTGCCGCGGTCGAGTGCCGACGTCACTAGAGCCCATAGCCCTCGAGCAACCGCAGCCAGAGCTCACTGCGCGTCGGAAACGACGGAACCGCATGCCAGAGACGGTCGAGGGGAACCTCAGCGACAACGGCGATCGTCGCCGCATGGAGAAACTCAGAGACCTCCGCGCCACAGAAGGTCGCCCCCACAACGACACGTCGCTCCCCGTCGATGACGAGACGCGAGCTGCCGGCAGCCCCCCGCCCGTAGAAGCTGCCTCCAGCAGTGCCGGATGTCTCATGGTCGACGGCGCTGACCGGTAGCCCCTCGGCAAGCGCCGACTCGAGCGTGTGGCCGACAGCGGCGACCTGTGGGTCGGTGAAGACGACGCGCGGGGACAACGCACCGCCCGCATGCTCATCGAGCTTGGCCTCACGACCGAGAATGACGTCGGCGGCGATCCGTGCCTGATACTTACCCATGTGCGTCAGCAGCGCGCGCCCGTTGACGTCCCCGATCGCGTAGAGCCAGTCGGTGCCGGGCACGAGCAGCTGCTCGTCGACCTCGACGGAGCGACCAGGCTCGAGACCGAGCAGCTCGAGGCCGAGCTCGCGTGAGGCAGGCCGACGTCCGACGGCGACGAGCAACTCGTCGGCGAGAAACTCCTCGCCCGACTCGAGCCGGACGCTCACGCCGGCAGCGGCGCGTGAAACGGCGACCGCCCGCTCACCGGTGCGCACGGTCACGCCGCGCGCGACGAGCGCATCCTGGACGAAGGTCGCCGCGAACGGTTCCTCGCGGCCGAGCAGCCGCGGCAGCGCCTCGACAATCGTCACGTCGGCACCGAGCGTTGCCCACGCCTGGCCGAGCTCGACACCGACAACACCACCGCCGAGCACGATCAGCCGCTCGGGCACCACCGTTGCCGTCGTCGCCTCACGGTTTGTCCACGGCTTCACCTCGCCGAGCCCCGGGATCGGCGGCACCGCCGGCTCACTGCCCGTCGCGAGCACGACCGCCCGGCGCGCCCCGAGCCTACGCCCCTCGACCTCCACCGCTCGATCCGCGACGAGGGCCCCGCGTCCGCGGATGATCGTCACACCACGCGTCTCGAGCCAGGGAAGCTGCTCGGCATCGTCGAGGTCGTGCACGATCTCGTTGCGTCGGGCGAGCACCGCCGCAATGTCGAGCTCACCTGTCAGCGCCTCCCGGGCGCCTGGGATGCGACGCGTCTCGGCGATCGCCTCGGCCGGGCGAAGGAGCGCTTTCGAGGGCATGCAGGCATAGAACGAGCATTCGCCACCGACGAGATGGCGCTCGACGATGGCGACGCTGAGACCTCCCTCCGCGAGCCGGCCGGCACAGACCTCTCCGGCCGGGCCGGCGCCGATCACGATGACGTCGAAGAGCTCGCTGCCGGGATCAGCCATGCGCACCGACGGGGCAACGGTGATCCATCGCTCCGGCCAAGGCCGCCGCGCTCGAACCAGCGAGGCTCGAAACTGCAGCCCGTTCGAAGCCTGGCCGCGGACGGTGGGCGCACAGAGCGGTTGGCCTCTCGTCCTTCGGCATGCGCGCATCGTGCCTGCAGCGCGGAGCGCCCGTGCGTCCTTCCGGCGACCAGGCCACCTCGTGGGCGTTACCTGCGCCCGTCACGCAGGCTGGTTCGGCACCATTTTCGAGACGAGGGTCACCGAGCCGGCAGGCATTGCCCGGTCTCGGCGGTGCTCGAGCACACGTTATTGTCCTATGCGCTAAGCTTCTAAACATGAGCCGGCCAGATGCCTACAAAGCGCTTGCCGATCCGACGCGACGCCAGATCCTGAAGCTGCTCCGGGAGGGTGACCTTGCTGCCGGGGCGATCGCGGAGCAGTTCGAGATCTCCTGGCCTTCGGTCTCGCGCCACTTGGCGGTGCTCGCCTCGGCTGGCCTCGTGACGGCGACCCGGCAGGGCCAGCAACTCATCTACTCGCTGACAACCTCGGTGCTCGTCGACATCGTGACCGAGCTCGCCGACATGACGCGATTGAACGCGCCTGCGAAGCTCCGAGCGGACGTCCCGGCCGTCAAACCCGTGCTGAGGAGGACTCATCCGTGAACTCGATTCTGCTCCCGGTCGTGCTGCTCGCCGTCAGTGTCGTCTCGGCAACGGCGGGCTGGGTGTTTCGCGACGCCCGTGCGCGCGGCTTGCCTCGCCGTAAGGCGTTGACGTGGGCGGCCCTCACAACCCAGGAGTGGCCGCTGCTCTTGCTTCTTTACCGGCGGGTGCGCCCTCGTCGCTTGCGCGTCCAGGATCCTTCCCCGAATGGGTAGGTCGAAGACCGAGCGTCCGATCGAGCCTTGTTCGGGCCGACGGAGTCGACGGATCGCGATCCCGACCGTCGTTGGCCTGTACCTGGTCGCGACAGTGCTCGCCCGGCGCCGCGGCTATGGGATCGGCGGAAACACCGTCGTACGCTGCCGCGAAGGACATCTGTTCACGACGCTCTGGATCCCCGGAGTCAAGCTCAAGGCACTCGACTTCGGCATCGTGCGCCTGCAGCACTGTCCGGTCGGGCACCACTGGACCCTCGTTCGACCCGTGCGCGACTCCGGGCTCAGTGACGAGGAACGGCAGTTCGCTCACGCGCACCACGATCTCCCGATCCCGTGACCGGCCTCGAGCGAGGCGTTTCTCGGATGTGGCCTCAGCTAATCAGCGAGAAGCTGGGCATCGATTGTCCGTCCGGGAGGATCAGGTTGCCGTCGACCCCGAACCACTGCTCCGAGAGCGACTTGTAGACCGAACGGAAGTCGACCGTCTCGCGAAGGTTGCCGTTGGCGTCGAGACCTTTCCCGAGACCCGGAAACTCGCCGATCATCCTGTGCTTGACGCGCTCGCCGAGCAGAAAGGCGACCCCGGCTGCGCCGTGGTCGGTGCCGTCGGTGTCGTTCTGGGCGGCGCGACGGCCGAACTCGCTCCAGATGAGCGTGATCACCCGGTGCCCGAGATTGCGCTGTTCGAGGTCGTGCTGGAAGGCGGCGAGCGCCTGCGCGGTCTCCTGAAGGCCTTGCGCGAGAGCGCCCGCCTCGTCGGAGTGGGTGTCGAACTCACCCGGGGCCTGGATGGCGGCGGCGCGGATCGGGAAGCCCGCGTGGAGCAGCGCGGCTAGCCCGGAGAGGCTCGTCGAGAAGGCCCCATTGTCCGGGTACTTCACCTCGGTATGGAAGTTGGCCTGCCCGTTCGGGCCGATAAAACGGGCGAGATTGCGGCGCAGCTGGTCGGACTGGGCAGCAACAGTGCTTGCCTGAGTCAGGAACGGGTCGGTCGGAACGGAGAGACCGCCGAGCGAGCCGATCGCGTCCTGGAGCAGTACGCCCGGAACATCCCAGACGTTCTGGGAGTCGAAGTAGTAGCTCGTCGGGTTCTCAAGCGTTGCGACAGGCACCTTCGCGGTCGCCAACGAGGGGAGCAGCGTCTGGTCGAGCGAGAGCCCCTGCAGCGGGTTCGAGTCGTTGCCGATCACGTCGAGGATCCGACCGATCCACCCCGTCCCGAGCTGCGGATCGAGGGCGCCAACCTCCCAGTAATGGCGCGAGGTGAAGTGCGACTGGTTGGGATCGGTGTAGCCGATCGCCGGGATCACGGTCAGCTTCCCCTCGGCATGCAGCTTCGCGAACGGGGCGAGCGAGGGGTGCCAGCGGAGCCGCTCGTCGCTCAGAAACACCGAGCCCGCTTCGGGTGTCAAGGCGAGCTCGGGGCGCAGCGCGCGATAGTTCGGTTCGCCACTCGGGTACAGGAGCGAGAGCGAGTCCCAACCGCCCGGCGCGAAGACGCTTACGAGCGTGGTGTTCGCGCCCGCCCCGCCGGCGGCGTGTGCGATCGCCTCGTCGAAGGCCCTCGGCCCGAGCGCGCCGGCCCCGTACACCGTCAGCATTGCGCCGAGCGTGCGCGAGAGGAACGCGCCGCGGTTGAGACCCGTGCCTGCGGGGCTCGGCATGCCGCGTTCGATCGCGGGCAGTCCGCGGCCGGCCTCGGCCGCTCCTTGCCGGAGTAGCGTCGAGCGGGAGAACTCGTTGCAGTGGTGGCAGTCGCGCCTGTTCACGCCGTTTGAACCTCCGGTGAGCACGCCGCCAGATGACGGAGCGCGTTGTAGGTCATGATCGGAAACGTCTTCATCCGGTCGGGGTCCGCGATGGCCGCCGCCATCGAGGTCTGCGCGTAGTTGAGGAGCGCGGTGCGTGTCTGTGTCGACACCGCCGGGTTGCCCCACCAAGCGAGCGCCCAGTCGACGAGCTTCGCGGGGTCGCTGGGCGGACGCTCGTGGCTCGGCGTGGTGTCAGGGTTCAAGGCATCGTTCTGGAGCGCCTGGCGCGCGATCATCCAGCGCGCCTGGAACGTCGAGGTGTTGAGCCATAGGCTCTGATTCCAGCCCATCACGTTCGGTGGGTAGAAGAGCTGCTGGCCCGCCGCGGCGTCGAGGTAAACCCACGCGTTCGTCTCGACCCGCATGACGCGCTGGCGCAGTAGCCCCGCCGTGTAGATCACGGGCGACTTGATCATCCGCGGCCCCTCGTAGAGCAACGGGTGACGGAGAATCGCGGCGACGACCGTGCGAACCTGGAACCCCGAGCTGACGTAGAGCTGCTCGAGCAACGTCGCGCTCGTCGGATCAGGCGGTACCGGGATGAAGTAGCTCCAGAGCCTGCTGACGAAGTAGGCCGGGTGCAGCGGGTGCTCGACACAGAGGCGCACCGAGTCCTTCCAGCCGAACTCGCCGACCTGATGGAAGATGTACTTCTCGAAGCTGTCGTGTTCGGCGCCGTCGAAGTGGAAATCGACCCAGCCGGGGCCGTTCTTCCAGTCGGCGGTCCAGCCCGTCAGCGCACGCGCCTGCTCCCGCACGTCCGTCTCGTTGTAACCGTTGCCCGAGCCGAGCGTGAAGCACTCCATCAGCTCCCTGCCATAGTTCTCGTTCGGTGACCCTTTGATCGAGTTGAGCCCGTCGAGGTAGAGCAACATCGCCGGGTCGATCGTCACGCGCATCGCGAGTCCCTTGAACGAACCGAGGCCGATGGTGCGGAACAACGCGTTCTGCTGCATCATCAGACGCTGGTCGCCGACGGTCTCGTTCGAGGTCGCAAACCAGTCGTGCCAGATGAGCGCCATCCGTTCGACCAGGGGCCTCGAGGTCCGCACCATCTTGTCGAGCCACCAGAGGTGATCGTCGCCGTAGGCGTCGTACGGCGCGAGCGGCGCGCCGTTGTCGAGCGGCGGCTGCCCGACGAGCGTGTCGACAGCAGGCGGGTTGATCAGCGAGTTGACGGCCCCGTTGAAGCCCTTTTCGGCGAGAAGCTGCGCCTCGCCACCGCGGGGGCCGAACCCGGCACGCCAGAGAAGACGCTCGGCCTGAGCCGGACCGAACTCACCGGAGTAAACAGGAAGTGACGGCATGCAGCCCTCATCGACGCCAGCACGACGCGCATTGATGCTCGGTCGAGGGAACCGCGCCGCTCGGTCGAGGGAGATTTGCGGCACTCGCGTCCGCAGAATCGCCGTTGCGAGGCGATCCGACGGCAAACGGTCGCAACCAGGCTGCCGCGACTCTCGCCGTGGCCCCGGCGTGGGGCCAGCCCAAACTGCCGCTCGCTACTTCAGCTGGCCAGTGAAGTTGACGGGGTTCTTCGGGGCGCTCAGACTGACGGGCCCGTTCCAGGCCTCGAAGCGGATCGTGCCGCTCCCCTTGGAGGAGATCTCGAGAGGGTACGGGGTTCCCGTCGCGGCAACGTACAACGTGCCGCCCTGTGTCGTGTCGACGAGAGCGATCGCGGGCCGCCCGTCGATCGTGGCCGGCGTTCCGAGCTTGAGCGTGTCGTGGGAGGCGAGCACACCGTCGACGAAGGAGCGCAGGCTGGTCAACGGCGTGAACGAGGCCAGTTGGCCGCTCGTCGCCGACGCCTCGATCCACCTCCCATCGAAGAGCTGCGGCCCGATCGTCCCCGCGAACTTCTTCCAGAAGGCGCTGCCTGCCTCGAAGTAGGCCTTCGCGCCGACGCGGATGATCTGGAACGTGAGCCCGTTCTCGGTCACCGAGCCCTCACCTCCACGGCCCGAGACGAGCTTGAGGTTGAGCGCGATGGGGCTGCCGCCGCTCGTGCCGCTCGCGACGAGGCGCAGGGAGGTCGCGCCGTTGACCGCCTTCACCGAGTCGGCAAGAATCTGGGCCGGCGGCTTCGCGGATTCGCCGTTCGGGGCGGCTGCCCCGAACCCGACGGCGGCCGCAGCCGCGCAGGTGACGGCGCCGCCAATCAGCAGGAGCGTGAACTGCGCGATGCGATGCACGGGCGGAGTATTGCAGGCGCCTGGGCGGGCGGGTGAACCGACCTCCTCGGCCGACGACCGCGTCAGCTCCGGCCGGCCGGACTGGCGCAGGTCACCCTGAGGCCCGATCATGCACATGTGGAGGTCACGATCCGCCCGCTGGAGAGCGCCGAGGACGCGTCGGCGTTTCGCCAACTGAACCTCGAGTGGATCGCCCGCTACTTCGTGGTTGAGGAGCAGGACCGGCGGCAGCTCGATGATCCGGTCGCCGCGTATATCGCGCGCGGTGGCGAGATCCTGATTGCCGAACACGGGCACGAAGCGATCGGCTGCGTTGCCCTCATGCCCGATGGCCACGGATCGTATGAGCTGTCGAAGATGGCGGTTGCCCCTGGGCTACGAGGCCAGGGAGTCGGACGCGGGCTCCTGACCGCAGCAGTCGCGCGCGCCCGCGCGCTGGGCGCGCGCTCCCTCTTCCTCGGCAGCTCGACGAAACTCCCGAGCGCAGTTCATCTCTACGAGTCGCTCGGCTTCCGCCACGTTCCCCGCACCGAGCTCCACATGCCTTACGAGCGGGCGGATGTGTTCATGACGCTCGACCTCGCGCAGGCGCGCACGGAGCCCGACGGTTAGCGTCTCAGCGCCGGGCGACGACGACGCCCGCGAGACAGACCGCGCCTCCGGCAAGCGCGAGCCCCGCCGGAGTTTCATCGAGGATCGCCCAGCCAAGCAGCACCGAGAGCGGCGGCACGAGGTAGGTCGTCGAACCGAGGCGTCCGGCAGTCGTTCGAGCCAGGGCGAACGCCCAGAGCGCGAAGGCAACTGCGGTCGGGCAAACGCCGAGGTAGAGCAGCCACGCAATTGTCGAGCCGCGGGCATGCTCGAGCCCGCGGACGAGCGCGGGCGCCGCTGGCAGGCAGAGGATGACGCCGATCAAACAGCAGAGAAACGTCGTCTGCAGGCCCGAGATCCGCGTGAGCACGGTCTTCTGCCCGACGACTCCCGCCGCGTAGGCAACCGCGGCGGTGAGGCAGAGCAGTGTCCCGATCGTGCTTGCGTGTCCGCTTGAACTTGCGAGCGCGATCGTGACCACACCGGCAAACGCGATCGCGCAGCCGAGTAGCAGCTTGCGGGGGAAGCCCTCACCGAGCAGGAGACCCGCGAGGACGGCGATCAGCACCGGCCCGACGTTGACGAGCATCGCTGCGGTCCCTGCGTCGAGCCTCCGCTCGCCCGCATTCAGCGCCACGTTGTAGAGCGCAAACCAGAGACCACCCGCCGCGAGCAGACCCGGAGCCGACGCGCGCAAGCTCGCCTGGCTCGGCAGCCGCTCGCCGCGCAGGCCGACGAGCAGGCCGAGCACGAGCGAGCCGATTAGCAGGCGCCCGAGGGCGAGGGCTCCGGGAGAGAGCGCGTGGCGCAGTGACCTGATCCCCACGAACGCCGAGGCCCAGAAGCAGACGACGACTAGGGCCGCAGCAAGTGCGAGTGTTCGCTCACGGTTCGCGGCAGCTCGGGCGTGCGCCGCTGTGTCGGTCGTCTCGCTCTCCGGGACCACGTCCATCAAGTGCTCAAACGGGCAACGACCCAGCTTTGTGAGATCCGTCCGCCCACCTAGACAAGCCTGGCGCCGTGCGCGGACCCACATGGGGCGAGCCCAGCGCTCGAGCGCCGAGGCACCTGCGAGCTCGCTGGCCTAGCGGCAAGGGGCGCGACAGCGCTGGCGCCGTCCCGCGGGAATCGTGCCGTCACCCGCTCGCCGACGGAGGGGCGCCGGGTTCTGCGGGCGCGCTCGGGCGCTCGGGGTTAAGTTCCAGCTGAAGCCACTCGACGTCGTGCCAGGCGCCGAGCTTCCAGCCGATACGCCGGTAGACACCGACCGACTCGAATCCCAGCCCGCGGTGCAGGCCGAGGCTCGCGTCGTTCGGCAGCGCGACACCGGCGCACGCGACCTGAAATCCCTGGGCGCGCAGGCACTCGAAGAGCTCGCCGTAGAGACGGCGGCCGACGCCGCAGCGGCGATGGGACGACGAGACGTAGATCGTGACGTCAACCGCCCAGCGATAGCCCGCGCGCTCTCGATGCGGGGAGGCGTATGCGAACCCGGCAAGCTCGCCGTCACGCTCGAGCACGAGCCAGGGGTGCGTTGGCGCGAGCGCGCGCATACGCCTCCGGAACTCGTCAACCCTGGGCACCTCGACCTCGAACGAGACGGCCGTATCCGCGACAAACGGCGCGTAGATCTCGAGACAGCGCTCGGCGTCACGCTCCGGATCGCCGGCGCGGACGACACCGGGCGCGGCGCCTGCCTTCGCGCGCCCCGGGCCGCCCTCGAATTCGCTGTCGCTCGCGCTCCGGCCGCTCATAGGTTGCGGTAGTAGAAGGTCGCGGGGCGAAGCCCGCCGCCCGCGTCGATCGAGTAGTCAGGGATCGTGCCGACGCGCACCCAGCCCTGGTGCGCGTAGAGACGCTCCGCTTCGCTGCCCTCGTTCGTATCGAGCACGAGCAGCGTCTTGCCGCAGTCCCGCGCGGTCAGTTCGGCGGCCTGCAAGAGCGCGGTGCCGACACCCCTCCGGCGGGCGCGGCGATGCACGAGCATCTTCGCGAGGTCAGCGCGATGCGGCTGATTCTCGGGCTGCGCGAGCTGCAACTGCACGGTGCCAACGATGCCGAGTGCGTCCTCCGCGATGAGCAGGGCCCGCTCTGCGGCCGCAACCTGCGCGCCGACACCTCGCCAGAACCGTCGTGCCTTCTCGCGCTCGAGCGGGCGCAGAAAGCTGACGCCGGCACCGCCCTCGACACAGTCGATCAACACCTCGGCGAGTGCGTCGACCTCGGCGTCGCCGAGCGCGCTCACCCTTCGAATCGTGATCCCGGCCGGGCCGCTCACCGCGCCCACCCCGTCCGCTCGGCGGCTACGACAACGGCATAGCGTGCGCTCGTGGCGGTGGGATTGTGGAACATCGTCGGCTGGCCGAGCCGCGAAGCAAAACAGTCACCCGTCTCGAGGCGAAGCAGCTCGCCCGCGACGCTGACCTCGATTGCGCCCTCGAGCACCCAGAGCTGTTGGTGGAACGCGGTCTCGCGTGCACCCGACTCGAAGACGACGCGAGCGCCAGCCGGAAAGGTTACCTCGGCGATCTGAATCGGAGCATCGTCTGACGGCGGCGAGACGCTCCGGCGCACATAGCCGGACGCCGAGTCCCGCCAGACCGGCTGCTCGTCGCGACGCATCAACTGGCGGGGGCCCAAGGCGTCCGCAAACAGCGACGCGAGCGGGACGCCCAGAGCGACGGCGATCTTGTCGAGCACGACGGCCGTGGGACTGCTCTCGCCCCGCTCGATCAGCGAAATCGCCGAGCGGCTCACTCCGGAGGCAGCCCCGAGTGCCTCGAGTGTCAGACCGGCGCGGAGCCGGCGTGCGCGCACGTTCGTTGCGATCAACGCGTTGATGGTGGTGCCTTCCATTCTTCTAGATATATCATCCATTAGTTTGGATTGCAGCGCAAGCCCGGGTGTCGGCGGAAGGAGCGGCGACCGAGATGTGACGCCCTCGCGCTGCACAGGGACGCTCACCCTCGCAAGCGGACCTCGAGCGGACCCCGCGGCCGACACCGACGAAACCAGAGCTGTGGCCCTCGACGTCCCGGGCCGAGGGCGCGGCGAGAGCGACGGCGACGCTGCACGCGCCCGGCCGACGGGCGACGGGTTCGGTGAATGCAGCCCGCGGCATCGCGGCGGCAAGTTGGCTGGACACGGCGCGGTCGTGACCGCTATGTTCGTCAGGCGCCCGAACGTCCGTTAATCGCACGAGGCCGAACCCATGTCGACTGCGCCCCGCACATCACTCGAAGCGTCCGATCGGAAGTACGTCTTCCATCCGTTCACGGCGTTGCGCCAACACGAGCACTCCGGAGGCCGCATGATCGTGCGCGGCAAGGGCTCGACACTCTGGGACTCGGCCGGAAACCAGTATCTCGACGCGATGGCGGGCCTCTGGTGCGTCAACGTCGGTTACGGCCGTACGGAGATCGCCGAGGCGGTCGCTGCGCAGATCGAGCGACTCTCCTACTACCACGCTTTCACGTCGATGGCGACGGACACGCCGGCGCTGCTCGCCGAGCGGGTGATCGGACTCTCACCGGTGCCGATGTCGAAGGTCTTCTTCGGCAGTAGCGGCTCGGATGCGAACGACACGCAGGCCAAGATCGTCTGGTTCTACAACAACGCACTCGGACGGCCCGCGAAGAAGAAGCTGATCTCGCGTGACCGCGGCTATCACGGTGTCACCGTGCTCTCGGCCGGCCTGACCGGCCTCGCGAACCTGCACGACGGTTTCGACCTGCCGCTACCGATGATCCGCCATACTCGCGCTCCGCACCGCCTCTGGGAAGCCCGTGAGGGTATGACGGACGCCGAGTTCGTGCGGATGCTGGCCGACGACCTCGAAGCGCTCATCCTGGCCGAGGGACCTGACACGGTCGCGGCCTTCATCGCCGAGCCGATCCAGGCCGCGGGCGGGGTGATCGTGCCACCGGATGGCTACTTCCCGGCGATCCAGGAGGTGCTGCGGCGGTACGACGTGCTGCTGATCGCCGACGAGGTGGTCTGCGGCTTCGGCCGACTCGGTCGCTGGTTCGGCTCCGAGGTGTTCGAGATCGAGCCCGATCTGATCACCGTCGCCAAGGGGATCACCTCCGCCTACTACCCGCTCTCTGCCTGCCTCGTCTCGGAACAGGTCTGGTCGGTGCTCGCCGACGGCAGCAAGCAGGGGGTCTTCGGTCACGGCTTCACCTACACCGCCCACCCCGTCGCGGCCGCCGCCGCACTCGCGAATCTCGACCTGCTCGAGGAGGAGCAACTCATCGAGCAGGCCGGCCGTCTCGGCGCACGGCTCCAGGAACGCTTGCACGCCGCATTTGACGAGCTGCCCATCGTGGGCGAGGTCAGGGGGCGCGGCCTGCTCGGTGCGGTCGAGTTCGTCGAGAGCCGCTCGCCGCTGCAACGATTTGCACGCGAGCGCGGGATCGGAGCGCGCGTCACCGCCAAGTGTCTCGAGCGCGGCCTGATCACTCGCGCGCTACCCGCGAGTGACACGATTGCCTTCTCGCCACCGTTCGTCGTCACCGAGGAGGAGCTTGACGAAATGGTCAGCCGTGCGCGGGCAGCGGTCGAAGAGGTTGCCGCCGAGCTCAGTCACGAGTGAGATGACCCGGCGCACGCCGCCCGTCGTGGGCTTCCTGGTGAACCCGGTCGCCGGGCTAGGCGGCCGCCTTGCATTCAAGGGCAGCGACGATGCACCGGCGGTTGCAGCGGCGCTCGCCGCGGGCGCCGTTCCGGTCGCGCCGGCGCGTGCCCGCAGGGCGCTCAACACGCTCCGACACACCTTTCCCGCACTCCAGGTGGTCGCTGGGGCGGGGCCGATGGGAGCCGACCTCGCCCGCGAGGCCGGCTTCGACACGACTGCGCTCGACCTCCCATCTGCGACACCGACGGTGTCTGCCGACACCGCTCGGGCTGCCGCAGCGCTTGCCGCGCGCGGCGTCGATCTGCTGCTGTTCGCCGGCGGAGACGGGACCGCGCGCGACATTGCCGGGGCGGTCGGCGAGGCGGTGCCCTTGCTTGGCATCCCGTCCGGCGTCAAGATGCGCTCCGGCGTTTTTGGCCTGACCCCGGAGGCTGCGGGTGAGGCGGCCGGCCGCTATCTCGAGGAGCCGGCGCGCTTCCCGGTCGTCGCCGCGGAGATCGTTGATGCCCCTGAGGGGGAGGAAACGCTCGGTAGCCGACTGTACGCGATGGCCCGTGTCCCCGCCGTCGGCGGCCGGCTGCAGGCGACGAAAGCCTCGGCGCCTCGCGCCGACGCCGGATCGTTGCAAGCGCTCTGTCGCGGAATCGCGAAGAGGATGGAGGCTGACCGCCTCTATCTGCTCGGACCGGGTACGACGACGGCGCGGGTGATGGCGGCACTTGGTCTACAGCCGACGCTACTCGGGGTCGACGCCGTCCGCAACGGCGCACTCGTCGGGGCCGACCTCGACGAGCGCGGGATCCTCGCGCTGCTCGAGCGGCATCGTTCCGCCAGCCTGATTCTGGGCGTGATCGGCACGCAAGGGTTCCTGCTCGGACGCGGGAACCAGCAGATCAGTGCCGAGGTGGTGCGCCGCGTCGGCGTCGAGAACCTCGTCGTCCTCGCCGGTGCGGCCAAAGTGAAAGGCCTGCAGCCGGCGGTGCTGCATGTCGACCTGGGCGACCGTGAGAGCGAGCCGGTGCTGAGCGGTTATCTTCGCGTCCAGATGACACCGGAGCAGTCGATCGTGCTGCGGGTCGAGGGATGAGCGTGGGGCCGCGGCAGCCGGCACCCGCGCGGCCCGCGCACCCGTTCATGGGAATCTCGGCGCCCCCCGAGGTCGCCGCGATGCTCGGCGCGATCGGCGTGTCCGACTTTGACGAACTCTTCGAGCAGATTCCGCCGAGCCATCGTCTCGCGCGCCCACTCGACCTTCCGCGTGCGCTCCGCGCCGAGGCGGAGTTGCGCCGTCACCTCAACGAGCTGCTCGGCGCAAACAGCTCATGCGCCGAGCGGCTCAGCTTTCTGGGCGCCGGCTGCTGGCAGCACTACGTCCCCGCCGTCTGCGATGAGATCGTCTCGCGCAGCGAGTTCCTGACGCCCGTGTGGGGAACCTCAGCCTCCGACTTCGGCCGCAACCAGGCCTGGTTCGAGTACGCGAGCGGGATCGGAGAGCTCGTCGCGATGGACTTCGTCGGACTGCCGGTGTACAGCTGGGGCTGCGCTGCGGGTCACGCGATCCGTATGGCAGCGCGAATCACCGGCCGCAGCGAGGTGCTCGTCCCGGCAGGAATCGACCCCGAGCGGCTTGCCGTGATCCGCAACTACTGCGCGCCCGCCGAACTGCACAATCACATCGAGCTCGTCCTCGTCGACTTCGAGCCTGGAAGCGGACGGCTCGACCTCGCCGACCTGCGGCTGAAGCTTTCGAGCTCGACAGCCGCCGTCTACCTCGAAACGCCCGGCTTCCTCGGCGTCATCGAGAGCGACGGCGCCGAGATCGCCTCGCTCGCACGCGCCGCCGGCGCCGAGACGATCGTCGGTGTCGACCCGATCAGCCTCGGCGTGCTCGCGGCACCCGGAGCCTGGGGTGCCGACATCGTCGTGGGCACGACGCAACCGCTCGGCGTCCACATGAACTGCGGCGGGGGCGTCGGCGGCTTCATCGCAACGCGCGACGAGGTTCGCTACGCGCACGAGTACCCGACGCTGCAGGTGAGCGTCGCAGGCACGATCGAGCCCGGCGAGCGCTCCTTCGGCGTGATCCTGTTCGAGCAGAGTTCCTATGGCTCCCGCGAGGCGGGCAAGGACTGGACGGGAAACTCCGTCTATCTCTGGGCGATCGCGAACGCCGTGTACATGGCGCTCCTGGGGCCCGAGGGCTTCCGCGAGCGTCGGCGAGGCGATCCTCGCCCGCAGCCACTATGCGGCGCAGCGGCTCGCCGCTCTTCCCGGAGTCGGCGTGCGCTTCGGCCCCGGGTTCTTCAAGGAGTTCGTCGTCGACTTCAACGCGACCGGCATGCAGGTGGACGCGATCAACGCCGCGCTCCGCCGGCGCGGGATCTTCGGCGGCAAGGATCTCTCGTCGAGCTTCCCCGCCTTCGGCCAGAGCGCGCTCTATTGCGTCACCGAGATCCACTCGCAGGCGGATATCGACCGCCTCGCGGCGGCGCTCGCCGAGGTGACCGCAGCGTGACCGGGAAGCTCCGCCGCTATCACGCCGCGGTCTGGGACGAGCCGCTCGTGCAGGAACTCGCGCGCCCCGGAGCGCGTGGCGTCGAGATGCCCCCGCTCGAGGAGGAGCTGCGCCGCACCGTCGGCGACCCCGCGGCGCTCGTGCCCGAGTCGATGCGCCGCAGCTCGCCGCCGGAGCTCCCCGAGCTCTCGGAGCCCGATGTTCTGCGCCACTACTTGCACCTCTCGCAGGAGACGCTCGGGATGATGGGCATCAGCCTCTTCGGCACCTGCACAATGAAATACAACCCGCGCGTGACGGAGCTCGTTACGCGCGAGCCGTCGGTCGCCGAGCTCCATCCCCACCAGCACGAGGAGACGCTGCAGGGCCTTCTTGAGCTCGTCGCGAGGCTCGAGCAGGCACTCTGCGAGCTCTCGGGCATGTCGCGCTTCGTGTTCCAGCCGGGCGGCGGCGCGGACGCTGCCTACCTTCACGCCTGTATCACGCGCGCCTATCACGCGGCCCGCGGCTCACTCGGCCAGCGCGACGAGATCATCACCTCGATCCAGGCTCATCCCTGCAACCCCGCGACAGCCGCGACAGCCGGATTCCGGGTGGTCACACTGCCGCTGGAGGAGAACGGCTACCCGTCGCTCGACGCGCTCAAGGCAGCCGTCTCGGAGCGGACGGCCTCGCTGATGATCAACAACCCCGACGACATGGGGATCTACAACCCCGAGATCGCCGAGTGGGTGCGGATCGTGCACGACGCAGGCGGTATCTGCTTCTACGACCACGCCAACTTCAACGGCGTGATGGGCAAGATCCGCGCCGCCGAGCTCGGCTTCGACGCGTGCATGTTCATGCTGCACAAGACGTTCGGAGCCCCTAAGGCGGGAGGCGGGCCCGCGGTCGGGGCCTACGGCTGCAACGAGTTGCTGGCGCCGTATCTGCCCGGCCCGCTGGTGACACACGACGCGGCGGGTTACCACCTGCGCGACGAGGGGCCTCAGAGCATCGGCCGCGTCCGGGAGTTCCTCGGCAACGTGCCTCAGATCATCAAGGCGTACGCCTGGGTGCGCGCGATGGGCGGCGACGGGATCGAGCAGGCGGGAGAGCTCTCGGTGCTCGCCAACAACTACATGGAGCAGAAGCTGCTCCAGATCCCGGGCGTGTCGAAGTCGCAGCCGCACCTGACGGCACACCGGCTCGAGATGACGCGATACAGCCTCGAGGGCTTGACCCGCGACACCGGCGTGACCGCGGTTGACGTTCAAAACCGGATGGTCGATTTCGGCGTCGACGCGTTCTGGCTGAGTCACGAGCCGTGGATCGTCCCGGAGCCGTTCACGCCCGAGGCGGGCGAGATGTGGTCGAAGCCCGACCTCGACTACTGGGTCGCGGTGCTCGCCGAGGTCTGCGCCGAGGCCCGTCGCGACCCCGAGCTCGTCAAGACGGCGCCGCACAACCAGGTCGTCCATCAGCTCGACGCGCGCGGGCTCGACGATCCCGCACGCTGGGCGACCACCTGGCGCGCCTTCCGGCGCAAGCACACCTCCGACTAGCGATCGCCGGCGGGCAACGCGCTGCGAGCGGCGACCCCATCCGCCTCGGGGCCGGTACCGACGACGAGCCTCGAGGCGCCGAGGTCGGCCTCGATCGCGTGCGCGGCCGCCTGCAAACGGGGAAGCAACTCGTGACGCACCGCGTCAACGCTCCAACGACTCGAATGCACCGCCACGTTCACGGCCGCGATCACCTCACCCTCATCATCGTGGACCGGCACCGCCAACGCACGCAGCCCCTCCTCCAACTCCTGATCCACCAGCGCCCACCCCTGCCGGCGCACCCGCGCAAGCTCCGCCCGCAACCGCTCCGGCGCAACGATCGTGCGCGGCGTAATCGCCACCAACTCCAACCCCTCCAAATGCCCCTCCAACCACCCATCACTCTGCGCCGCAAGCAACACCCGCCCCAACGCCGTCGCATACCCCGGATCCCGCGCCCCGATCGTGATCGAGATCGACATGATCCGCCTCGCCGTCACATGCGCCACATAGACGATGTCGCCCCCATCAAGCACCGCCACCGTCGCCGACTCACGCACATCCGCCACCAACTCACGCAGATGCGGCAACGCGATCTCCGGCAACGTCAAACTCGCCAGATACGGACGCCCCAACTCCAACACACGCGGACTCAACCGGAACACACGCCCGTCAATCCGCATATACCCGAGATCCACGAGCGTCAACAAAAACCGCCGCGCCGCCGCCCGCGCAAGCCCCGTCGCCCGCGCCACCTCACTCAACGTCAACGCCGGATTCTCCGCATCAAACGCACGAATCACCGCCAACCCACGCTGCAACGACTGCACGAACTCGGGCTCGCGCGCGCCCGGCGGCGGCGCGGAGGCCGTGCTCGGAACCGGCACGGAGACGCCGGCGGGCCGCGGCGGCTCCTGGCGGCGACGCGCGACATAGGCGCCGAGGTCGGCCTCGATCGCGTGCGCGGCCGCCTGCAAACGGGGAAGCAACTCGTGACGCACCGCGTCAACGCTCCAACGACTCGAATGCACCGCCACGTTCACGGCCGCGATCACCTCACCCTCATCATCGTGGACCGGCACCGCCAACGCACGCAGCCCCTCCTCCAACTCCTGATCCACCAGCGCCCACCCCTGCCGGCGCACCCGCGCAAGCTCCGCCCGCAACCGCTCCGGCGCAACGATCGTGCGCGGCGTAATCGCCACCAACTCCAACCCCTCCAAATGCCCCTCCAACCACCCATCACTCTGCGCCGCAAGCAACACCCGCCCCAACGCCGTCGCATACCCCGGATCCCGCGCCCCGATCGTGATCGAGATCGACATGATCCGCCTCGCCGTCACATGCGCCACATAGACGATGTCGCCCCCATCAAGCACCGCCACCGTCGCCGACTCACGCACATCCGCCACCAACTCACGCAGATGCGGCAACGCGATCTCCGGCAACGTCAAACTCGCCAGATACGGACGCCCCAACTCCAACACACGCGGACTCAACCGGAACACACGCCCGTCAATCCGCATATACCCGAGATCCACGAGCGTCAACAAAAACCGCCGCGCCGCCGCCCGCGCAAGCCCCGTCGCCCGCGCCACCTCACTCAACGTCAACGCCGGATTCTCCGCATCAAACGCACGAATCACCGCCAACCCACGCTGCAACGACTGCACGAACTCGGGCTCGCCGTGTGCAACCTCGCCGCGGGTCACCGCAAGCGCCGCGCCCACTCGCGGCGGCCGCGACACTAGCCCCGGCCGCCCGCGCGCGTCCGCTCAAGCAGCCGCAGCGCGGCGAGCTCCTCGGCCCTCGGCGGCGGCGTCGTCTCGAGCGTGGCGGCGACTTGCAGCTCCCAACCGGTCGCAGCGCGCGCGGCGTCGAGTGTAACCCCCGGATGGAGGTGCGTCAGCACGAGCTCACACGTCTCTGGATCCGGCGCAAGGATGCCGAGGTCGGTGATCACGGTGGTCGGCCCGCCTCCCCGCAGCCCGAGCGCCGCACGGTCGCCACGGCCGGCGCCGTGGCCGACCGAGGTCACGAAGTCGAGTGTCTCGACAAACTTCTTCCGGCTCTGGTGCATGACGATCACGATCTCCTTGCACGAGGCGGCGATCTCGGGAGCGCCTCCCGCCCCAGGGAGCCGCACGCTCGGACGCCGGTAGTCCGCGCCGATCACGGTCGTGTTGAGGTTCGCGAACCGATCGATTTGTGCGGCCCCGAGAAAACCGATATCGATTCGGCCCGGCTGAAGCCAGAGATTGAAGATCTCGACGAGTCCGACAACGCTGTCGGCGGTCTCCGCGAGGATTCCGTCGCCGATCGAAAGGGGGAGGAACTCGGGCTTCGTGCCGATCGTCCCGGATTCGTAGATCAGGACGAGCTCGGGCGCATGGGTGCGGCGTGCCAGGTTCGCTGCCGTGCTCGGCAGACCGATCCCGACGAGACAACTCGCGCCGTCGGGCAGCACCCGTGCGGCGGCGATCGACATCATCTCGGAGGCGCTCCAGCCTTCGGCGCCCGCCAACACCGCGGCGCCGGCGGGATCGTCACGCGCCACGCTAGGCAGCGAGGACATGCTCCTCCATCCAACGGAGGAAGCCGTCCCGGGTACGGCTGACGCTGTCCCAGGCGACATAGAAGTCGTTGTCACGCTCGCTGTAGCCGTGGGTATAGGAGGGATGCGAACCTCCGGGCGCCACGGCGACGTAGTCGAGCACCCAGTTCGGGAGCACGACCGCGCCTGGCCTCGGTTCGAGCTCGTCGACGAGCTCTTCGACGGTCGCGACCGCGCGCCGAGCGCTGAGCACCGCTTCCTTCTGGATTCCGGTGATACCCCAGAGCTGAACGTTGCCGCGGCGATCGGCGCGCTGAGCGTGGATCACGGTCACGTCGGGGTTGAGCGCGCTCACGGCGGTCAGCTTCTCTCCAGTGAAGGGGCAGACGACGGTCGCAATCGAGTCCGTCTGCCCGACGAGATCGCTGCCGATATAGCCACGCAGAACGGCGAAGGGAAGCCCGGCCGCCCCGGCCGCGTACCGATTTGCCATGCCGGCATGGCTGTGTTCTTCAAGCTCGAGCGGCGCGGGCCAGTCCTGCTCGACAGCCTCCCGGAACCGATGGAGGCTTCCGACTCCAGGATTTCCTCCCCACGAAAAGACGAGCCGGCGGGCGCAGCCCATCCCGATCATCTGGTCGTAGAGGATGTCCGGCGTCATACGCACAAGCACGAGCTCCCGCCGGCGCTGTCTAATGATCTCGTGTCCCGCGGCGAACGGAATCAGGTGTGTAAAACCCTCGAGCGCGACCGTGTCTCCATCACGCACCGTCTCGGCGATCGCGTCCGCAAGAGAGGCGATCGTCGCGCGTCGCGCGTGCTTGGTCGCAGTGTCCGTCATCCGCACCACCGTGCTCGGGCCGAACGATAGCCGTCGCTCCGTGCCGAGCGTCGACCGAGCAGCCATGCCGCGGCTGACAGGGTTGTCCGGAACGCGTACAGTTGAACGCCAGACGCACGCGACCACCATCCCCTGAACCGCCGCTCGAGACCTTGACCGCCCCGTCCTCCCTGTCTCCCTCCGGTAACCGGCCTCAGCCTGGGCACGCAGGCCTGGCGGGGCTCGCCGATAACGGCCTCCTGCGTGAGGACCTCTTCATCGACGGCGAGTGGGTGGCGGGCAGCCACGGAGAGCGCCTTGCCGTCGACGACCCCGCGACGGGCGCTACCGTCGGCCGAGTCGCCTGTGCGAGCAGGGAGGACGTCGAGCGCGCCATCGACGCGGCACAACGGGCCTTCCCCGCCTGGGCGGCGCTTCCTGCACCCGAACGTGCACGCCTTCTGCGAGCCTGGTACGAGCTGATCCTCGCGCATGTCGACGATCTCGCCCTCATCCTTACCGCCGAGCAGGGCAAGCCGCTGCGCGAGGCGGCCGGCGAGATCCGCTACGGCGCCGGTTTCATCGAGTGGTACGCAGAGGAGGCGAAGCGGCTCTACGGCGAGACGGTCCCGACCAACCTGCGTGGCCGACGCATCCTCGTGCTCCGCCAACCCGTGGGTGTCGCCGCGGCGATCACCCCCTGGAACTTTCCGATGGCGATGATCGCGCGCAAGGCGGGCCCCGCACTCGCAGCAGGGTGCACGCTCGTGCTCAAGCCTGCGTCCGAAACGCCCTGCTCCGCGCTCGCGCTCGCCGAGCTCGCCGCGCGGGCCGGGCTCCCGGCGGGCGTGCTCAACGTCGTCCACGGTGACCCCGAACTCGTCGGCGAGGTCCTGACCTCGAGTCCCGCGATACGCACGTTGAGCTTCACCGGGTCGACCGAGGTCGGTCGACTGCTGCTTCACGCTGCGCTCCGACGGTGAAGCGCGTCGCGCTCGAACTCGGCGGCAACGCACCACTGATCGTCTTCGACGACGCGGATATCGAGCTGGCCGTCGACGGCGCGATCGCCTCGAAGTTCCGCAACGCGGGTCAGACGTGCGTGTGTGCCAACAGGATCATTGTGCAGGCAGCGATCTACGAGGACTTCGTCGAGCGCTTCGAGACCGCGGTGCGAAGTCTCCGTGTCGGCAACGGGTTCGATCCCGAGGTCGACCAGGGGCCCCTCGTCAGCGCTGCCGCCGTCGAGAAGGTGCAGCAGCACATTGCGGACGCGGTTGCACACGGCGCGCGTGTGACGGTCGGCGGCGGGCCACACGCTCGCGGCGGCACGTTCTTCGAGCCGACCGTGCTGCGCGACGCGACCGCCGAGATGCGGATCGCGCGCGAGGAGACCTTCGGACCGGTCGCTCCGATCTTTCGTTTCGAGCGCGAGAAGGAGGCACTGGCGCTCGCGAACGCGACGGAATCGGGCCTCGCGGCTTACTTCTTCACGCGTGATCTCGGACGAGCCTGGCGCTTTGGTGAAGCGCTCGAGTTCGGCGTTGTCGGCGTCAACACCGGGGTGATCTCCTACGAGGGCGCTCCGTTCGGCGGGGTCAAACAGTCGGGTATCGGCCGGGAAGGCTCCCGGCACGGGATCGACGAGTACCTCGACTACAAGTACCTGTGCCTCGAAGGCATCGGGGCCTGAGGGACATCGCACGGAGCGCCGTCACCGATGACGCTGACGATCGGAGCGAAACTGCCCAACAGCGGGCCGCAGGCGGTCGAGGTCGGCATTCCCGCGCTGGCGCGGCGACTCGAGCGCGCGGGCTTCGAGTCGCTTTGGGTCAGCGATCACATCGTAATGCCCGCGGCGATCGAGTCCCACTACCCGTTCGCAGCCGACGGCCGGGCCACGTGGTCGTCGGCCACCCCCTACCTCGACGCGCTCGTCGCGCTCGCGCTCGCCGCCGCCGTCACCGAGCGCGTGACGCTCGGCACGGCCGTGCTCGTCCTGCCGCTGCGCAACCCGGTCGAGTTCGCCAAGCAGGCCGCCTCGATCGATGTCGCGAGCGGTGGTCGGCTGCGGCTCGGACTCGGCGCCGGCTGGCTCGAGGAGGAGTTCGCCGCGCTCGGCGTTCCCTTCGAGGGCCGAGGGGCGCGGCTCGAGGAGTGGGTTGCGATCGCGCGCTCCTGCTGGACGGGGAGGCCACAGCCGTCGAGCTCCGGGCGCTACACGCTCCCCGCCGACATGCTTTGCTACCCGACGCCGACGCAGCCGATCTCGCTGCTTCTCGGTGGACATTCGCCGGCCGCTCTGCGGCGGGCCGGCCGGATCGCGGACGGCTGGCTCGCGCAGCAGTCGTTGCCCGAGCTCGCTCCCGACACGCTCCGTGATGCCGCGGCCGTGATGCGCAACTCGGCCGCGCAGGCCGGCCGCGACCCGCGCGACCTCCGTGTGGTGCTGCGAATCGTCGAGGCTCGCGGGCGCGCGAAGGAGCTCGCCCAGGTGCTGCCCGCGCTCGCCGCCGCCGGCGTCGACGAGCTCATCGTCGATGCGTCTCCCGGGGAGGACGACGCAGCCAACGACTACCGCGTCCTGCGCGAGGCAGCGGTCGCGTCATGAGCGCGCCGCAGCCCGGCTCGCTTCCGCTGGCGAAGAGGCGGGCGATCGTCACCGGAGGCTCGAGCGGAATCGGAGCCGCGATCGTCGACCGTCTCGCGCAGGCGGGCGCCGAGGGCGTCGTCTTCGATCTCCGCCCCGTTCCGGCAGCCTCGCTTCCGGAGGGCTGGGACGCACATGTCGTCGACGTCGCCGACGACGCGGCGCTACGCGCCGCGTTCGCACTGCTCGACACCCGCTTCGACGTGCTCGTCGCCGCCGCCGGGATCGTGCCGGCCTGGGGAGGCGTCGCCGACCTCGACCTCGAGAGCTGGGACGCGGTGTTCGGCGTCAACAGCCGCGGCGTCGCGCTCACGCTCCACCATGCCCTCACGGTGCTCGACGACGGCGCCACCGTCGTGATCGTCGCCTCGCTCAACGCCTGGCGCGGCGACGCGAATCTGCCGGCGTACGCGGCAAGCAAGCACGCGGTACTCGGACTCGTCCGCTCGGCCGCGCTGGAGCTCGGCAGGCGCGGGATTCGCGTTAACGCGCTCGCCCCCGGTCCGATCGCAACGGAGGCGTTGCTCGCACGACTGACGCGCCGCGCGAGCGCGGGCGGTCTACCCCCCGACGACGCGCTCGGGCAAGCCGCGGCGCAGACGGCGCTCGGGCGCATCGCACGTGTCGAGGAGGTTGCCGAGGCGGCGCTCTTCCTCGCGAGTGCCGCCTCCTCGGGCGTGACCGGGCACCTGCTCCCGGTGGACGGCGGCATCCTCTGACCGCGGAAAGGATCGTGAGCGTATGCCCAGCCTGACCGGCAAGACCGTCTTGCTCACCGGCGCCTCGCGCGGTATCGGCGCCGAGACCGCGCGGGCACTCGGCGCCTCCGGCGCGCGGGTGATCGCGCATTACGGAAGTCATCGCGAGGGTGCCGAGCAGGCCGTTGCCGCCATCCCGGCGGAGCGAAAACTTCTGCTCCAGGCCGACTTTGCCAAGCCGGGAGCGGCGCGTGCGCTTTGGGCCGAGGCGCTCGCCCAGTGCGGGCGCATTGACGTCGTCATCGCGAACGCCGCCGTGATGCCGAACACCGCGCTCGATGCGTCCGACGACGAGTGGGACGCAGGCTGGGACGAGGCGCTGCGCGTCAATGTGCTCGAGCCGGCGAGCCTCATCCGCGAAGCGGTGCTGCATTTCGTCGCGCACGGCGGGGGCTCGCTGATCGCACTCTCGTCGTGGGCCGCCCAGCGCGGCTCAGCGATCGCTCAGCTCGGCGGTTACGCGGCCTCGAAAGCGGCGATCAAGAATCTGACGCAGACGATCGCGCGCAACTACGCGAGCGACGGCGTGCTTGCCTACATCGTCGCCCCCGGGATCGTGCGCACGCGAATGTCGGAGATCTCGGCGAGCTCTCGTGGCGGGCTCGATGCGGTGAACGCGGCGCTCACGCTCGGAGAGATGGTCCCGCCAGAGGAGGTCGCGCGGGTGATCGTCTTCCTGGCTGGCGGCGACTGTCGTCATCTCACCGGGTCGACGATCGACATCAACGGGGCGAGCTATATCCGCTGAGCCACCGCTCGACCGGCCTGCTCGAGACTGCACCGGCGCGGCCGCGCGAAGCATTCTTGACACAGAGCGAACAGTCGTACACGATCCGTACACCCGGACACCATGCGTACGCTCTTTCATCAAGACCTCTCAGGCCAGGTGGCGCCCGCCCCAGCCAGCGCCCCAGCCGCGCCGGCCACGATGAACGCAGACCACACGACACCTGCCGGTGAGCCGCACGGCTCACCCGCGACGAAGCGGGAGGTCGTGATCGAGCTCACCGGCATCACCAAGTCGTTCGGCGTGCACGAGGTGCTCCACGGCGTCGACCTGACGGTGCACAAGGGAGAGCACGTCGTGATCTTCGGGCCGTCGGGATCCGGCAAGTCGACGCTCCTGCGCACGATCAACCTGCTCGAGATGCCGAACGCCGGCTCGGTGCGCGTGCTCGGCGTCGAGTACGGCCCGGGAGAGCTCGCGCCCGGCAGCCGCCGCGGTGGCGCCGTGGAGCTCCGTCGGCTCGTGGGCATGGTGTTCCAGCAGTTCAATCTCTTCCCTCACCTGACCGCGCTCGACAACATCGCGCTGCCGCTACGTGCGACGCTGCGGCTCGGGCGTGCCGCGGCGGAGGAACACGCGGCGGCGGCGCTCAAGCGCGTGGGACTCCTGCGCTGGGCCGCCCACTACCCTGCCGAGCTCTCGGGGGGCCAGCAGCAACGCGTCGCGATCGCGCGTGCGCTGAGCCTCGATCCCAAGGTGATGCTCTTCGACGAGCCGACCTCGGCACTCGACCCCGAGCTCGTCGGCGAGGTGCTCGCGGTCATGCGTTCGGTCGCGGAATCCGGGATGACGATGGTCGTCGTCACTCACGAGCTGAACTTCGCACGTGAGATCGGCGACTTCAACGTTTTCATGGATGAGGGGCTGATCGCCGAGGCCGGCCCTCGCGGGATGCTCGACACGACGACAAATCCCCGCACCCGCCAGTTCATCGCGGCGGTGCTCTGATGCTTCCCGTCGCCTCGTATCAGTGGTCGTTGATCTGGCAGAACAAGGAGCTGCTTTTCAAAGGCCTCGTCGTCGCACTCGAATGCGCCGGCCTCGCGCTCGGGATCTCGATCGTGGCCGGGCTCGCACTCGCCCTCGCCCGTATGGCCAAGCCACCGCTCACGTGGTTCGCGACGATCTACATCAACATCTTTCGCGGCGTCCCGGCGCTTGTGAGCGTGATCTGGGTCTACTTCGGCTGGTCCCTGTTGTTCAACATCAACTTCTCGGTGCTCGAGGCGGGCGTCATCGCGCTGACGCTGCTCTACAGCGCGTTTCTCTCCGAGATCTTTCGCACTGCGCTCCTCTCGGTTCCGCGTGGCCAACGAGAGGCGGGGCTTGCCCTCGGCATGCACCCGCTACGCGTGTTCGCTCAGGTCGTGATCCCTCAGGCCGGACGGGTCGCACTTCCGAACGTCGGAAGCATGCTGATCGGGATGGTCAAGGACACGTCGACCTTCAGCGTGATCGGGATGCTCGAGGTCACCTACACGGTGCAGAACATCGAGTCGACGACCTTTCAGCCGTTCGTGCTCTACAGCGCGCTCGCAGGCGTGTACGTCACGGCCGCCTTCGTCATCGACTTCGTCTTCCGCACAATCGAGAAGTCACTGACGACGCCGCCGAAAGGCCGGGTCTCGGGCGCGCTGACCCGTCGCCGGAAGCGCCGACTCGAGTCCCTCGTCGAACGGCTGGAGCTCGCGGCGTAGCGGGCGCCGGGTGGCGGCCGAGCCGAGACGAATCCCCCCAAGACAGTCCCGCCCCAGACGGCGAGGGAGCGAACACGCGAGCCCAGCGGAGCCCGCGTCGGAGCAAGAACAGATGTCAGCCAACAGCAAGAGGAGGGAAGATCAAGTGAGTCGCGCATCAAGACGGTTCAAGCGCACGGTGCTCGTCACCGTCGCAGCCGCACTAATCCTGGCGGTCGTGGTCAGCGGTGCCTCGGCACGAACAACGGCGACGAGCAACCCCTACAACCTGATCACACCGGGGACACTCACAGTCGGCATGACCCTGCAGTTCAAGCCCGAGATGTACCTCCAGAACGGCAAGCCTGCCGGGTACGACGTCGAGCTCCTGAATGCGCTCGCAAAGAAGATGGGCGTCAAGCTGAAGATCGACAACCTCGCGTTCAACGGACTGATCGCAGGCCTCGTGGCGAAGAAGTTCGACATGGTCTCGGTAGGGCTGTCCCCGACCCCGGCTCGTGAGAAGTCGATCAGCTTCAGCCGTGCCTACGTTCCCTATGCCCTCATCCTCGCGGTGCCGGCCGGCACCAAGACGGCGGCGACGATCGCGGCGTACAACACCTCGAGCACGACGATCACCGCGCTGCAGGGATCGACCGATCAGCAGCTCGCGCAGTCGACGTTCCCGAAGGCCAAGATCGTCGGGTACAGCGACGACACGACGGCCCTGCTACAGGTGGCGAGCGGACGGGCGAACGCGGCGGTCGTCGAGGACTACATCCTCGCCGAGTTCACCAAAGCGAACCCGGGAAAGCTCGCCGAGGCCGCGTTCTCCAAGCCGCTCCAGGTGCAGTACGGCTCCTACGGCGTGCAACTCGGCAACACCGCGCTCGTGAAATACCTCAACTCCTTCATCTGCGGCGAGCAGTCGAACGGAGGTCTCGCAATGATCTACAAGGCGACGGAGGGTGCATCCCTTCCCCCGATGCCGGCCTGCTGAAGTCCCGCCAGAGGGGGCCGAGCGGAGAGGTTCCGCTCGGCCCCTTGCGGCACGAGCCTCTGACCGGCAAGGCTGAGCACGCGTGAGCGCAGAGCGCTATGACCTCCTGATCATCGGCGGCGGGCCGGCCGGGCTGGCGGCGGCCGCCGAAGCGCTCAGCCACGGCCTCGTGGTCGGGCTCGTCGACGAGCGCCCGACGCTCGGCGGGCAGATCTACAAACAGCCCGGCCCCGGTTTCCGGGTCACCGAACCGGCCCGGCTCGGGCGCGACTACGTACGCGGACGGCGCCTGATCGACGCGGTGGAAGGAACCGCCGTCCGCGTGATGGCGCGTACCAGCGCCGTCGCGATCGACGGCACCTCGGTCGTACTCGTCGAGGAGGGCCGCGCGGCCCGCACCGTGGCGGCGGGGGCGGTGCTGCTCGCGACCGGTGCGCACGACCGACCCGTGGTCTTTCCCGGCTGGACGCTCCCGGGCGTCCTCACGGCGGGGGGTGCGCAGGCGCTCGTGAAGACCCAGCGCGTGAGCCCCGGGCGCCGGCTCGTCCTCGCCGGCAGCGGCCCGCTCGCACTCGCGTTTCCTGCGCAGCTCCATCACTACGGCGCCAACGTGGTGCTCGCGCTCGAGGCGGGTCCCGCCCCCGGCCCGCGTGACGTCCTCCGTCTCGCACTCGCCGCGCCGGGAAACATCGGCCTGCTGCGCGACGCGATCGAGTACCGCGCCGCGCTCCTGCGCGCACGTATCCCGCTGCGCTATCGGCGGATCCTCGTGCGCGCCGAGGGCGAGGCGCGCGTGGAGGCGGTCGTGCACGCCGCGGTCGACGCGGACTGGCGCGTGCAGCCGGGCACCGAGGAGCGCGTAGCGGCGGACACGCTCTGCGTCGGCTACGGCTTCTTCCCGTCCGTCGAGCTCCCGTTACTCGCTGGCTGCGCGATGCGCTACGACGAAAACCTGGGCGGACCGCTTGTCGGGGTGGACGAGTGGATGCGCACGAGCGTCGCCGGCGTCTTCGCCTCCGGCGACGGCATCGGCGTCGCCGGCTCCTTCGTCGCCGCTGACGAGGGCCGCGTTGCCGCACTCGGGGTCGCACTCGACCTCGAAGCGGTCTCGCCCGAGCTGGCCGAGGAGCGCGCACGCCCCTTCCGCGCCAGACTTCGTCGCAAGGAGGCACTGCGCCGGGCGCTCGGCTCGATGCATGCGATCGGCGCAGGGATCTACGAGCTGGCGGACTCGGCGACGGTCGTCTGCCGTTGCGAGGAGGTGGCCCGCGGTGAGCTCGACCGAGCCATTGACGGCTCCGCCGACCTCAACGTCGTGAAGAGCCTCACGCGGGCGGGCATGGGCCTCTGCCAGGGGCGCAGCTGCCAGCGGCAGGTCGCCGCCTTGGTCGCGGCCCGCCACGGACTCCCGCTCTCCGAGGTCGCACCCGCAACCGCGCGCTTCCCGGTGCGACCCGTTCCGCTCGGTGCGATTGCCGATGCGAGCATCCCCGACGGGGGCTTCTTCACCCGATGAGCGCCTGTGCCGAGGGCCTTGGCACAGAGAGCCGCCGCTGGCCTGTCGCCGAGCAGCTCGGTGCCCCGCTCCCGGCGAGCACCGACGTCCTGATCATCGGCGGCGGGCTCGCGGGCGCCGCGCTCGCCTACTACCTCGCCCGGGAGGGCGTCGAGGTCGTCCTCGTCGAGCGCGGCGAGCTCAATCGCGAAGCGTCGGGAACGAACGCCGGCAGCTTCCACTTCCAGATCGCGATCCACCAGCTGACGGCGTTCGACACGGGCGCGGTGCGCGAACGGCTGCTCGCCGAGGTGCGGCTGCTCGCCGAGGCGGCCGCGATCTGGGAGACCCTCGAGCAGGAGCTCGACGGGCAACTGGACGTCCACGTCACGGGCGGGCTGATGGTCGCCGAGACCGAGGCCCAACTCCAGCTTCTGCACGACAAACACGCGATCGAGCGTGATGCGGGACTCGAGACCCATGTGCTCGCCGGTGCGGAGCTTCGTCGGTTTGCGCCCTTCCTCGCTGACGATTTGACCGGCGCGACCTGGTGCCCGCGCGAGGGCCACGCGAACCCGCTGCTCGCGGCGCCGCTCTTCGCCGAGCGCGCCATCGACCACGGGGCGGTGCTGCGGACGCACTCCCCGGTGACGGCTGTCGAGCACCGGGACGGCCCGGCCGCCCAGCGCTTCCGGGTCACGACCGCAGCGGGCTCGATCGACGCGCACCGCATCGTCAACGCCTCCGGAGCCTGGGCGAACGAGGTCGCAGCGTTGAGCGGGCTGAGCTTCCCGCTCTGGGCCGACGGCCTGCACGTCAACGTCACCGAGCCACGGGCTCGTCTGCTCGAGCCGATGGTCCAACACATCGGCCGCCGGCTCACCCTGAAGCAGTCGGCGAACAACACGTTCATCATCGGCGGCGGCTGGCCCGGCGCGGCCCGAGCGACCGCCGCGGCGCTACTCGACCAGATGGGAGAGCGCCGCAGGCAACGCGGCGGTCGCGGTACGCGTGGTGCCTGCACTCGCCGGTGTCCGTGTCGTGCGCACCTGGTCCGGCGTGATCGCGTTCACCGACGATCTCGCACCGATCGTCGGCGAAACTGCGCGGCTTCCCGGGTACCACCTCTGCGTCGCGAGCACGGGCTTTACGCTGAGCCCACTCATGGCACGCATGCTCGCCGAGGCGATGACTTCCTCCGGGCACGTCAAGCTGCCCGACGCATTCTGGCCCGACCGACCGCTCCCCGACCACGCGTGACCACTGAGAGGACGAGGATGATTCGATGAATCGAGACGACGTTTCCTGGCACGGGTACTGGCCCGCTTGCCCGACACCCTACGGCACCGACGGCAGCCTCGACCTGACCTCGCTCCGCGAACTGCTCGACTACTACCTCGAAGCCGGAGTCCACGGTGTGCTCATCAACGGCACGACCGGCGAATGGTTCTCCCAGACCCCGGCGGAGCGCCGCCAGGTCGCGGAGACGGCGCTGACGCACGTCGCCGGACGGGTGCCGGTCGTGATCGGCTGCGCCGCGTACACCGCCCGCGAGGCCGCCGAATTCGGACGCCACGCCTTCGCCGCCGGCGCAAGCGGCATCGAGTCGACCCCGCCGCCCTACAGCAAGACCTACGACGACGAGACGGTCGCCTACTTCGAGGATCTCGCCACCGGCGTCGAGGGGCCGATCCTCGTCTACAACTGGCCGCACGGAACGGCGGTCGACATCGGACCAGAGCTCGCCGACAGGCTCGTCGAGATCGACCACGTTGTCGCTCTCAAAGACAGCACGCCGAACGCCGACCAGTTCTACGAGACGGTCCGCACCGTCGTCGGACGTGTGCGCGTGTTCGGCCCCTTCATGTCCCGCGAGGGCTTCGAGCGTCTGCTCGCCGACGGGGGCGACGGCTTCATCGGCGGCGGCACGATTTTCGGTCGTGCCGATACCGCGTTCTGGGAGGACTACTGGCGGGGCGACTACGACCGCTGCCGCGCGCACGCCGAACGCGTCGACCGCCTCTTCCCGAAGCTCTTGGCTGCCGGGCGGCTGGGGTGGCGTCTACGGCGCTTACCAGAGCCAGCTGAAGGCGATCATGAAGATGATCGGGCAGCCCGGCGGCGAACCACGGCCGCCACGGCTCCCGGTTGTCGATCCAGCCAAGCTGACGGCGATTCGTGAGATTCTGGCGGCCGAGTCGCTCCTGCCGAGCGACCGTGAAGGCGTTTGAGAGGGGCAGAATGTTCAAGGGTGTTGACCACATAGGAGTCGGGGTCGGCGACATCGACGCCGCCCTGGCGTTCTACGGGGCCGTCGGCTTTTCAGAGGTGCTGTTCGACTACACCGGCGAACTGCCCGGCAGCGAGCAGGTCGCGTCCCGCCGCCGCCGGGCTCGCGTCGCGATGCTCGCGAACCCGCAAGCGACGCCGATCGGCCCGGCGAGGCTGAAGCTCGTCCAGCTCCTCGACGGCGACGGGCCTGCTGCGGCTCCTCCCGGCCAGGCCTGGGGAGAGCTCGGGGTCTGCGAGATCTGTCTCCACGTGCGCGACGTTCGGAGCGTGCACGACCGGCTGGTAGGCGAGCTCGGAGCGTCATCGCTGATGGCCCCGCTGACGGGCACGGTCATGCCGCACGACGTCGCGCTCGACATCGCCTACGTCGCCGACCCCTGGGGCGGCAAGATCGAGATGATCGAGTGGACCGGGCTGTGGCGATCCCTGCCGGGCCTTCCCCGCGCCGAAGGCGTCAACCACGTCGCCTTTGGAGTCGCGGACATCGCACGCAGTCGGAGCTTCTACGCGGGTCTCGGGTTCACCGAGCTGCTCTTCGAGTCGACGGAGTTCTTCGAACCGATGGCCCCCTGGTACACGCGTGAGGTGCCCGAGCAGCACATGATCATGGCGATGTCCGCGCAGGGGGCGGGGATCGAGCCCTGCCGACTGACACCGCTCGGGCCAGACTGTCGTGGTGAATGGGGACACCTCGGCCCGATGGAGTTCGCAATCGGCGTGACGAACCTCGACCAGGCGACAGCTGCCCTCGAACGCGCCGGCGTGCGCCTGCTCGGCAAGCCCGAGAGCGTCGAGGTGGGCGACGGCGAATGGCGGTACGTGTACTTCGCCGAACCGGACGGGAACTACGTCTCGCTCGTGGAGGCACGCTACTGAGCGGGAAGACCGGACCGCGGTTCGAGCCCGGTGTCGCGCGCCGGCTCGAGCCCGTGCTGGTGCTCGACGCGCATGCCCTCGCTCACCCAGGTCATGCAGGCGCGCGTGTTGACGACCCCGTCGACGACGACCAGGCAGTCGAAGCAGACGCCCATGCCGCAGAACACCCCGCGCGGCGATCCGCGTTGCGTCCGCCGCGTCCAGGCGATCCCTTCGGCGAACAGCACCGCGGCGACGGTCTCTCCGGCAAAGGCCCTCACGGGCTCACCGTCGATGGTGAGCGTCAGCTCCGGCCCACGCTCGAGGCCCGCTTGCAGCTTCAGCCTTCCCGCCGCACTCATGATGAGATTGTGTCGGCTCGGCGCGGCAAGAGCAAACACCGTGCGAACCGGCGTGGAACGGGCGGAGAGTCCGCCGCCCAACCCGCGGCACCTCTCCCAGCGGGTCAGCGCCCCAACTCTCGAAGCAAAGGAGAACGATGAGCCGTGCGGTGATACTCGGAGCCGTCCGCACCCCGGTCGGCAGATATGGAGGCGCGCTCTCGGCGACCCGGCCCGACGATCTCGCGGCGGCCGTCTTCGCCGAGGTGGTGGCGCGCGTCGGGATCGACCCGGCCGAGATCGAAGACGTCTACTGCGGCTGCGCCAACCAGGCGGGCGAGGACAACCGCAATGTCGCGCGCATGGCGGCGTTGATCGCGGGTTTCCCGGAATCGGTCGCCGGAGTGACACTGAACCGGCTCTGCGCCTCGGGACTGGCGGCCATCGTCGCCGCCTGCCACGCCGTCGTCGCAGGCGACGGCGAGCTCTTCCTGGCCGGCGGGGTCGAATCGATGTCGCGCGCGCCTCTCGTGGTCGCCAAGCCGGTCGCCGCCTTCCCTCGCGGAGACCAGACGCTCTGGGACACGACGCTCGGCTGGCGCTTCCCGAACCCGCGGCTCGAACAACGTTACCCGCTCGAGTCGATGGGCGAAACAGCCGAGAACGTCGCGGCAGCCTTCGGTGTCTCGCGCGAGGACCAGGATGCGTTCGCCGATCAGTCCCAGCGCCGCTTCGCGGAGGCCGACCAAGCGGGGCGTTTCGCCGACGAGCTCGTAGCGATCGGGGAGTGCGTCCGCGACGAGCACCCCCGACCCGACTCGAGCGTCGCGAAGCTCGCGACGCTGAAGCCTGCCTTCCGGGCCGGCGGAACGGTCACGGCGGGAAACGCGAGCGGAATCAACGACGGGGCCGCGGCGCTCGTGATCGGGAGCGAGGAGAAGGCGGCGGAGCTCGGGATCGAACCGCTCGCGACCTTCGTCGGCAGCGCCGTCAGCGGCGTCGACCCGCGGCTGATGGGCATCGGACCCGTGCCGGCGGTGCGGAAGCTGCTGCACCGTACGGGCGTGAGCGTCGACGAGCTCGACCTGATCGAGCTGAACGAGGCGTTCGCGGCGCAGGCGCTCGCGGTGATCCGGGAGCTCGGGCTCGATCAGGCGCTCGTGAACGTCAACGGCGGTGCGATCGCGCTCGGCCACCCGCTCGGGATGTCGGGGGCCCGGCTGGTTGTCACGCTCCTCCACGAGCTGCGGCGACGCGGCGGGCGCTACGGCCTCGCGACGCTCTGCGTCGGCGTCGGCCAGGGACAGGCCGCGCTGTTCGAACGGCGGTAGGCGGGCGCCCGCGCCGAGGGCGGCGCGGATAGGGGCGACCCCGTGTCCGAGTCAGGCGGACGCCGCAAGCGCCGACGCTCGGAGCTAAGGCACGAGCACGATCTTGCCGCGGCTGTGGCGTTCGGCGAGCTCGCGGTAGGCGTCCCGTACCTGTTCGAGCGGGTAGACGGCAGCGATCGGAATCTCGAGCTTGCCCGCGGCCGCGAGCTCTGCGAGCTCTGCGAGCACACTGGCGCTGGCAACGGTCTGCGTTCCCTGAGCGGATACGCCGTGGCGCGCGACGGCTTCGAAATCGATGATCGTGTTGATCCGTGCCGGGCGATCCCGAGGCTGATCGCCAACTCGACGTAGCCCTGCCCGAAGGTGTCGATGAACGCGTCAGGCGTGCCGGCGGCGGCCTCGCGGATCCGCTCGGCCTGACCCTCGCCGTACCCGACGGGCACGATCCCGTGGGCACGCAACCACTCGTGGTTGCGTGCGCCCGCGAGCCCGATAACGCGCGCGCCGGTATTGCGCGCGAGCTGCGCCGCAATCGACCCGACCCCACCAGCGGCTGCCGAGACCACGACCGTCTCGCCCTCGTGCGGGGCGACCGCTTGTACCGAAGCGTACGCCGCGCACGGCGCGACGTACATCGATCCGGCGGCCTCCCACGAAAGCCCCGCAGGCTTACGGGTCAGCTGGCTCGAGGGCGCGACCACGAGCTCCGCGTGGCTGGCGCGGCGGTCAGTCCAGCCGAGCACCTCGTCGCCCACCCCGAACGCAGCGTCTCCCTCGCCGACCGCGTTCACGATGCCCGCCAGGTCGCTTCCTTCGCCGGAGGGAAACGTCGCCGGCCAGCGCGCGTGCATGCGACCCTCACGAATCGAAATCTCGCCGGGGTTGATCGCCGCAGCCTTGACGGCGACAAGCACCTCTCCCGGGCCCGGCTCTGGCGCCTCGACGTCTCGTACCTCGAGCACCTCGACTCCCCCGTAGTGGTCGAACTGCACTGCTCGCATCCCCGCTCCTTGATCCTCGCCGTCTCTCACCTGACCGAACCGTCCGACCTCCCCATCAGAGCACACGCCCCCGGGCTCGCGCGGAGGCCGGTTTAACCGCGTCCAGCCGCCCGCACGGGCTCGCGCTCGTGGCGCGTGGGCTCAGGCCCGGGTCGCGAGCCAGCGCAGGGCCCGCTCCTGAATCCGCGAAGAGCCGTGAGGGCGCCGCAGCTGCTGGGCGCGCAGCTCGAGAAGCGCCAGGATCCGTGCGGTCGGCCGGAATGGGTCGGCGAGGATTGCTCCCCCGTCGAGCGGCAGCGCGGCAACGATCGTGCCCGCGAGATCGGCGACGACGAACGAGCCGGCGGGAAGCCGACGCCCCTCGAGCTGCGCGAGCCGCTCGAGGGCTTCCTGGTCGTCCACCCGGCAGAGCCGTAGCGCGATCGGCTCGTCGAGGGTCGCCAGGGGCGCGGTTCGCCGCCGTCGCGACCCGGCCCTGCTCCGGCCGAGCTGCTCGATCCTGTCGTCGATGACGATCTGAAGAAACGCGGGATGCATCTCAAGCTCCTCTCCTGTCGGCCTGGCATAACCTCTGTTACCATGATACCGGTTACTAACCAGTGAGGCAAGTTTGCCAGTTACTTCTCCTGAACTGATCGAGGCCTTCGTCAACACGCTCCACAAACATTCGGGGCGCCCCGACGAGGATCTGCTGGCGACCCCAAGCGGGCTCACGGCCTGGCTCAAACAGCACGAGCTGCTCGGCGAGGGGAGCGCCGGCAGCGATGACCTCCGGCGCGTCCGCGAGCTCCGCGAAGCGCTCCGCAGCTTGCTGCTCGCCCACAACGGCGTTGAGCTCGAGCAGCAGCCCGCCTGGGAGATCGTCGACGCCGTGGCACGCCGGGCCCGGCTCGAGCTCAGGTTCCGCACAGGTGCGCCGGAGCTCGTTGCGGTGACCCGCGGGCTCGATGCCGCACTCGGCGAGATCGCCAGGGCGGTCAACGACGCCATCATCGACGGGAGCTGGCTGCGGCTCAAGGCCTGCCGCGCCCCCGACTGCGAATGGGCCTTCCTGGACACGGCCAAGAACCAGTCGCGTGCCTGGTGCTCGATGAGCTCCTGCGGGAACAGAGAGAAAGCTCGGGCCTTCCGGCAACGGCGAGTCACACCGGCCGGACCGGACGCTCGTCCCGCCTGAGCGTCCGCGTCGCGAGCCGCCTGCGGGTGCGATTAGCCCGGGTGGTCGACCGGGGCAAGACGCCCGGCGGCCTCGATCTGCTCGCGAAGCTGGCGGAGGCAGAGCTGGTCCTGCACGCGCGTCCCCGCATGAGGCCGTGGTATCGGATCGATCAGCACGGTTCTGCCATCGTCGGCCGCGATGATGTTCGAGGCATTGATGTCACCGTGCGGGAGGTTCTTGCGCTGCAAACGTGCCACATTGACCTCCACCCGATCCGCCTGCCGCTGCGCCTCCGCGATCATCCCTCGCTGGAGCAGCGAGACGAGCGTATCCCCGGTGACGTACTCGAGGATGTAGCCGGCGAACTCGCCCTGCGGGCTCTTCGACCGCTGCGAGCGGCATCGGCACGCTCGAGGGAAGCTCACGGTGCATGGCGAGCAAGCGCTCGAACTGCATCGCGAGATTCTCCGACTTCAGGATCGCACGTATCCCCGCATCCGCCGGCGGCGCGTAGCGCGGCCAGCAGTACTTGAGAATGACCTCTTCCGGAAAAACGCCCTGTCGCAGCAGTTCGGCGGGAAGCTCGCTCCCGTCCGCGGCGAAGATGTCGAGTACGAACGCCGGGCGACGCCTTGCCGCACGCTCGGCGGGCGCTCTCCCCTGGAGCTTGATCGCACTGACGAGAGATCGTGCACGGGAGCCCAAGAACCACCGTCCATTCGCGTTCGCTGCGCGTTGCCGCCCTGGGTTCCAGTGTAGGCGACCCCGGCGAAAGCTGCGAGCGCGCTTCCGTGCAGACGAACGAGTTGGAGGCAAGAGGGCGCCGATGGAGCACGGCGCCCTCAAGCCCCCCTGACCGCGTGCGACGGTTCGTCCAAACAGCGGGAGGAACACCGCGGCTACCCCCGTCATCGTCCGGCCCGGCTGCCACTTGAGCTGGCGACAAGCAACGCGCCCAGGAGGCGGCCAACACGACCGCGTCGGGAAGCCGCTGCGGCTCAAGTCGACCGGGTGGGCTTTGCTAGCGTGGGCGCGGATGCTGGCTCGCTCGTGCCTGCAGACGGCAGATGTTTGCTGTCGCGCGTTTTGCTGCCGCCGCCCGGTGCCGCGAGAACCAGGCGGGCGGCTGCGTGCGCCGAGAGCGGCTCGCATGAACGCGTTCTTCGCCGAGCTCGCCCGCCTCGTCGTTCGCTTCCGCTTCCTGGTCGTGCTCGCCTGGCTGGTTGCGATCGTCGTCACCTCGGTCGCCTTCCCGTCCCTGGGCAGCGAGGTCAACAATGACAACAGCCAGTTCCTTCCCGCGAGTGCTCCCAGCTCGCGCCGCCGCCGCACTTGCGGCTCCTTTGCTCGGCAGCGTCAACGACAACAGCGAGGTCACGATCGTTGCCGCCCGTACGAACGGCACCCTCGTCGCAGCCGACCGCACGACACTTACGCGGGTCGTGGCGGCAGCCCGGCGAGTGCCCAAGGTCAGCTCGGTCCAGGAGCTCGGTGCCTCACCCGACGACGAAGCGATCCAGATCGAGGTCCGAGCGCGGATCAACCAGGCCGACGTCGCAACCCAGAAGGTGTTGATCGACGATCTCGAGCAGACGCTCGCGGCGGTTCACCCGGCCCCGGGGCTCGAGCTCCGGCTTGCCGGTGAAATCGCGACGAACGTCGCCAACCAGGCGAGCTCGAACAAGGCCGGGAGCCAGACGCAGACGTTCTCGATCCTGTTCATCATCGTGCTGCTCTTCCTGATCTTCCGCTCCCTGCTCGCGCCGCTGATCACGCTGTTGCCCGCGGCATTCGCCTTGCTGGTTTCGACCAGACTGATCGGCGAGCTCGGGGCGCACGGCCTCAACATCTCCGAGATCACCGAACTGCTCCTGATCATCCTCACGCTCGGTGCGGGCACCGATTACGGCCTGTTTCTGGTCTTCCGTGTTCGCGAGGAGATCCGACACGGCCGGGACGGACACACCGCCGTCGAGCATGCGCTGACGCGCGTCGGCGAATCGATCACCGCCTCGGCGGGGACGGTGATTCTGGCGCTGCTCACGCTGCTGCTCGCGAGCTTCGGCATCTATCGCGACCTGGGCATTCCGCTCGCGATCGGGATCGCGGTGATCCTCCTCGCCGGGCTCACGCTCCTCCCCGCGCTGCTTGCGATCTTTGGGCGAGCGGCATTCTGGCCGTCCCGGGTGCGCCCCGGAGAGGTTCGCGAGGGCATTTGGGGACGCGTTGCGAGTCGGCTCGTGCGACGGCCGGCGCTCACGCTGATCGTCGGCGTGCTCGTCTTCGGGGGCCTTTCGGTCGGAGCGCTCAACTACCACTCTGGCGGCTTCGGCGGTGCCGCCAACGCCCCGAGCGGCACCGACGCGGCCGCCGGCAACGCGCTCCTCGCCAAGCACTATCCGCAGTCGAGCTCGAACCCCTCCAATCTCATCTTCGCCTACGCAACGCCCGTCTGGCGCGACCCCGCGGTGCTCGTCAAGGCGGAGGCGGCGCTGCATGCGTCGGGACAGTTCGGCTCGCTCGAGGGCCCGCTGCTCCCGAACGGCACCGCGCTCAGTCCCACTGTCTTCGCGACGCTCCACCGTCGTCTGGGAGACCCGAGAAAGCTGCCTTTGCTCGCCCCGGCAGGGAGCGGCATCTCGACTGCCGACTACAACGCCTACAGGGCGACCGCGACGTTCGTTAGCAGGAGCGGGCGCGTGATCCAGTTCGAGGCGGCGCTCCGCGCCGGCGGGCAGCAGACGACGCAGGCGCTGAACGCGACCCCGACGATTCGTACGGTCGTCAAGAACGCGGGAACGAGCTCGGGCGCAGCGAACTCCGGCGTCGCGGGTGAGGCGGCGGCACTCTACGACGTCAGCGAGACGTCAAACAACGACCTGCTCCGCATCGTTCCGGTTGCGATCCTTGCGATCGCGCTGCTGCTCGGCCTCGTACTGCGCAGCCTGGTCGCGCCTCTCTACCTGATCGTGAGCGTCGTGTTCTCGTATCTTGCTGCGCTCGGCGTGTCGACGATCATCTTCATCGACATCGGGGGGACGGCGGTCTGACGTTCATCCTCCCCTTCCTGATGTTCATCTTCCTGCTTGCGCTCGGCGAGGACTACAACATCCTCGTGATGACCCGAATTCGCGAGGAGGTGCACACCTATCCGCTCCGCGAGGCGGTTGTCCGTGCGGTCGGACGGACGGGCGCGACCGTCACCTCGGCCGGACTCGTGCTCGCCGGAACCTTCGGGGTGCTCGCCGCCGTCGCGGGCGGGGGCGCTTCGGGCAAGGAGATCCGCCCGATCGGGCTCGGACTCGCGATCGGCATCCTCATGGACACTTTTCTGGTTCGCACGCTGCTCGTGCCCGCGACCGTCGCACTGCTCGGCCGCTGGAACTGGTGGCCTTCACGACTCGGTCGCCACGAACACGAACAGGCCCCGCCGGGGGTGCGCGCCACGCCGGCCGATGCGAGCGAGCTCGGCTAGTCGGCTGGCCTAACGTTCGCTGACGGGGATGTCGCGTAACGACGCGGCAAAGGCGGCGATCTCAGCGCTGCTGAAGGCGCTCGCGCGGCGGCGTGTTCCAGGAGGGTCGTTGACGAGGCCGGTGCGCTCGCGCCAGGCCCGTGCCGGGCGGATGGGACGGGGCTGGAAACCCCCGCCGCAGTTGGGGCAAACGTTGGCGAGCACGCCCTCGACGCAGTCGGCACAAAAGGTGCATTCGTAGCTGCAGATGCGCGCGTCAGCTGACTCCGGTGGGAGATCCCGGTCGCAGAGTTCACAGTTCGGCCGTAACTCGAGCATCGTCTCAGGTCAGCGTAGTCCGGAGGATCGGGGCATGAACGCGTCCGCCGACTTCCTTAGTCCGCCCCCTCGCGCCCTGTTTCCTCGCACTCGAGGCACACCCACTCCTGCCCCGGATGCTCCTCTGCACTCAACTCGGCGGGCACCATCGTGACGCCGCAGAAGGGGCAGATCGGAGCCGCGTCATCCCGCATCGCGGAAGTATGCGGCCCACGGACAGTGCGCCGACGGAGCGGACACGGTCTGCTGCGCCGACGCGTGCGGGGAGAAGAATACGACAGCGCTTCTGGAACCAGTGTTTCCGGCCGTTGTCGCCGCAGTGACGGTAAACCGGTAGCGGCCGCGCCGCAGCCTTTCGATATCGAGCAGGTCAGGGGTGAGCTCGTACAGGTAACGCCCCGGCTCGTGCCAGTGGAACCGACCGAGGACCACCGCGAAGTTCTGCCTGGTGCCCGGCGCGTAGACATCGCAGAAGTCGCGCCGCGGCGGAAGGCTGACCCGAAAGTCGACCGCCGTCGCTCCGGCGACGCGGCGGCCGGACATCGTCGAGAGCTTCCAACGGATCATGACGGGAGAAACAGGCATCGCCCCCCAGGGCGGTCTACTCGGAAGCGCGGGCTTGGCAAAGGCGTCGGCGACGACATTGACGAGCCCGGGCAGCCTAAGCGGCGAAACGCGCTTTCCAGCCGCGTTCTCGAACAGGATCGCTCGAACGACCGGATGGGTGGTGTCGCGGTAGGGCGTGAGATGTCCCGGCATGAGCGGGTTAACGACGCAGATCCCGCGGATCTCGGAGAAGTGGACGTGGTGAAACACCGGCGCAACCACCCCCAACACCGTCGAGGAGGCAACGACGCGCTCTCCAACCGAGACTCGCGGAACGATGTGGATGTACTGGAACCGTCGATCGTCGGATGAGGCAACGACAACGCGGTCCGGCTGCACCTCGACAACCACTCCAGAGACCACGGGCAACACGTGGTTACCGGTGAACGCGCTGATATCAACGCCGTTATGGAACGAGAATGCCCCGGTTCCGTCCCCGCTCATGACGGTGCGGGGATCACCGAAATAGCCGCGCACCGGATGCTGTCGGTGGACGGGTGCAAGCGGCCACGGATACGGGGGAAGCTTCGCGCTCGCTGTCTCGCCGCATCGCGCACCGATCCGCTGCCAGATCGTCGCGATTGTCGGATGCGGAGCCGACAATACCCGCGCGGATGTCGACGAAACAGCGCCGCCAGCGACGCAGAGGAGCGCGATGATCGCAGTCAATACACGCAAGCGGAAGAACCGTTGCTCCACGCCGCGGCCACCGTAATGCGCGCGTGATTGACTCTTCGTTAGGCACCCGTAAACCAGCGAGCAACCGTCGTGGATAGCGCCGGTCAAGGCAACAGAGCCAACGCAGCACCCGCCGGACCGCAACAGTTGCGACGTGCACCACTCTGGCGCTCATCAACTCGACGGTGTGCATCACCTCGGGGGTAACGCTTCGGAGAGCGGCTGTCCGGAGAGCGGCCGGTTGAACGGCGGCGCCCCGGTCATCTGCCCGCGAGCTCCTCGGCCATGCGCCGGGGCTTACGACGCGCTCGCGAAGAACAAGACTGCCCCTCGCTTGCCGTCATCGCCGGGCGCGCCGATGGCAGCTGTACGCCCAGCGGCGGCAAGCGCGACTGCTTCACCGAAATACGGCGCGGTCCCATTCGCGCCCTGCGCGGTCAGTTTCGCGCCGACCTGACTCCAGTGGCCGCGAGTACGGCTGGCCACCCAAACCGCACCGCGATCGTAGTTGTCATCCCACCCGCCGATCAGAGCCTCATTGCCGGTCGCCGAAAGGGCGACGCTTACACCGTAAGCCGCAAGCGGTCCGCTCCCGCCTTGTCCGAGGAGCTTGAGCCCCTGCTGTGACCAGGTGGAGCGACTACGGGTGAAGACCCACGCCGCGCCCCGATTGTCGCTATCCCCGGGCCCGCCGACGAGCGCCGTGTTCCCGTCGCGCGACAGCGCGACCGACTCACCGAAGTTGACGCCGGCGCTGACGGCTCCCGTGCCCCGCAGCGCCGCGCCTTGCTGGTACCAGCCCGAATTGCCGTCATGGAAGACCCAGGCCGCACCCCGCCCCTCACCGGCGTTGAAGGCTCCCACGAGAGCCGTACCGCCGTTCCCCGCGAGCGCGACTGCTGTTCCGAAGTCGCCATTGTCCGGGTCTCCCTTCCCCGTCAGCTTGGCGCCGAGCTGCTTCCAGGCGCTACCGGCGTGGCCGAACACCCAGACAGCGCCGTAGCCGTCGTTGCCGGGGTCGCCGGGCAGACGCCTGTCGTCGGGCCCGCCCACCAGGGCGACAGTGCCACTCGCCGAAAGGGCGACGGCCGCGCCGAACTCCGCAGCGCCAGCCTCCCCGTCTGCCGTCAGCTTCCGACCCTCCTGCCGCCAGTTCGCGCCGCGTCGCCGAAACACCCACACGGCCCCCCGTTTGGCGTGGTCGCCGGGGCAACCGACGAGAGCCGTGTCGCCATCACTCGAGAGCGCGACACTGAACCCGAAGCCACATGCGCCGGCCTCTCCCGCGCCAGTCAACTTCGGGCCTTGCTGATGCCAGCGCGATCCGGTCCGGGTAAAAACCCAGACGGCGCCGCGGAAGCGATCGTCGCCCGGCGCCCCGACGAGCGCAGTGGTGCCATCTCCCGAAAGCGCGACGACGTAGCCCAGATCCCCGTCTCCGAGCTCGCCGCTCCCCTTCAACGGCATGCCCTGCTGCACGAACGCATGCTCGAGCGTGCGGAGCACACTCTCCCGGGCACTCTGGGCACCTGTTCCACGCGGCTCGACCATGCCGACGGAGATTGCGAGGAGCGCGGTGACAACTCCTACGACGGGCCTCACCCTACGAGCCTATCGGGCACGCGCTCGAGCGACACGGGTTGCCGGTGTAAAGACGACGGGTCGGCACGCCCACCCGGCTAGCTTGCCGATATGAGCTTTGGAGTGGTCTACGGACATGCAGGGGGCCTGAGAGGCGTCCCGCACGCCGACCCGATCGGCGCGTGCGACCGTTGAATGCGCTCATCTTCGACTGCGATGGTGTGCTCGCGGAGACCGAACGGGACGCTCACTTGCCCGCGTTCAATCGCGCGTTCGCCGAGTTCGAGCTCGGAATCCACTGGACCCCAGAGGTGTACGCCGAGAAGCTCCGCGTCGCCGGCGGGAAGGAGCGGATCGCGACCTCGCTCACCGGAGAGCTGATCTCGGCCCACCTACCCGCTGATACGGCGGCGCGACGGGCAGAGCTGGCGGCGGCCGTCCACGCCCGCAAGAGCGAGATCTTCGAAGGGCTTCTTGCTGAGGGCGCGGTTACGGCGCGCCCTGGCGTCCGGCGGCTGATCGGCGAGGCCGCCGCGGCGGGGTGGCGACTCGCCGTCGCCTCGACCTCTGCCGAGTCATCGGTTCGTGCCGTCGTCGAGCAGGTGCTTGAGCCCGAGGACGCGGCCCGCCTCGCGATCTTCGCCGGCGACGTCGTCGCCGCGAAGAAGCCCGATCCGGCGATCTACGAGCTCGCGGTCGCAACCCTCGGCGTCGCCAGAGAACAGACGGTGGTGATCGAAGACTCGCGCAACGGCTTGCTCGCAGCATCCACGGCGGGGCTTCGCTGCATCATCACCGTGAGCGAGTTCTCGAGCACGGAGTCCTTCGCCGAAGCCTCCCTCGTTCTATCGAGCCTGGGCGAGCCGACCCAGCCGCTCACGGTGCTCGCCAATCGCAGCCCAGCAGCTCCGCACACGGTGCTCACGCTCGCGGATCTGGCGGCCGTGCTCTCGACGCCGGCCGCCTGAAGATCACTCTGGCTTAAGGCATAGTCGCGCGATGAAGCCCGAGCGGATGATCGCATTCACCGACGGCGTCGTCGCGATCCTGATCACGATTCTCGTGCTCGAGCTCCAGCCGCCTCGAGGCCACAACCTGAGCGCGTTGCTCGACGATAAGAGCCATCTGCTCGCGTATCTGTTGAGCTTCGTGTTCGTCGCCATCTACTGGGTCAACCATCACCATCTGATGCAGGTCGTCCATCGGATCGACGGCAGAACGCTCTGGGCGAACATCCACCTGCTCCTGTGGCTCTCGCTCATCCCGCTCGCGACCGCTTGGCTTGGCGCAGCAGGTGTCCACACCGGCCCTGTCGCGGCCTACGCAATCGTGGGGCTCGGCTCCGCAATTGCCTACACGATCCTGACGATCTCGCTGCTCGCGCTCCACGAGTCCGGGTCGGAGCTGGCGCGCGCGATCGGGAGCGACCGCAAGGGCAAGATCTCGCTGGCGCTCTACCTCCTCGCGCTCGTGGGCGCATTCGTGGTCCCGTGGCTCTCGGTTGGGCTCTTCGTGGCGATCTCGATCATCTGGTTCATCCCGGATCGACGTATCGAGCGCGTCCTTGCGGCCCGCAGCTAGCAGGCAGGACGGTTCGGGCCGCACGGCGTGCCGGCTAATCAGGCGGGCCTACCGACGACTCGACCGGTAGGCCCGCCTGCAAGCGCTCGAGCGGACTCAGGCGCGGTTTGCGCGACCCGCAACGAGCTCAGCCGCGCGAGTTGCTCCTGGCTCTGCGGAGGCGCCGTTGCCCTTACCCAGGCCTGCCGCGACCGCAGCGCCGAGTTGGGCGTCGACCATCGTCCAGTAGGCGATGACACGGTGTTGGATCTCGTCGCTGACGCGGTCGCTCGCATGGCCGGCGATGTTGGCGGCGAGATGCTCGCGATCGGTGTCGTTCATCACGTCCCGATAGAGCGCGCGGGCCTGACCGAAGTCGTCATCGTCGGCGTGCTTCTCGTACGCATAACGTCCGAGCTCGCCGGCGCCGACGTCCCAGCCGAGGTCGCCGTGACGGGGGTCGGCCTGGGGCCCACCATGGCTGTTGGGTGCATAGACCGGCTGGGCTCCCGGGTTGCGGTAGGTCATGTGCCCGTCCTTGTTGTAGGAGTGCACGGGGACCTTCGGCGCGTTGATCGGGAGCTGCTCGTAGTTCGCACCAATCCGATGAAGATGCGTGTCGTGGTAGGAGAACACGCGCCCCATCAGCATCTTGTCCGGGCTAAGACCGATGCCGGGCACCACGTTCGCCGGCGAGAATCCTGCCTGCTCCACCTCGGCGAAGAAGTTCGACGGGTTGCGGTCGAGCACGAGACGGCCGACCTGGATCGGCGGGTAGTCGGCATGGGGCCAGACCTTGGTGAGGTCAAACGGGTTGAAGCGGTACGCAGCGGCGTCGGCAAACGGCATCACCTGCACCTCAAGCCGCCACTCGGGCGCATCTCCGGCTTCGATCGCCTCCCGCAGGTCACGGCGGTGATAGTCCGGATCCTCAGCGGTCATCGCCTTCGCCTCACCATCGGTGAAGTTGTCGATCCCCTGAACCGTCTTGAAGTGGTACTTGATCCAGAAGCGTTCCCCTCCGGCGTTGACCCAGGAAAAGGTGTGGCTGCCGTAACCGTTCAACGAGCGCAGACTGCGGGGCGTGCCTCGATCCGACATCAGGATCGCGACCTGATGGGCGCTCTCGGGTGAGAGCGTCCAGAAGTCCCACTGCATGTCGTTCGAGCGGAGCCCCGTGTCCGGAAGACGCTTCTGGGAGTGGATGAAGTCCTGGAACTTCGAGGCGTCCCGGACGAAGAAGACCGGCGTGTTGTTCCCGACAAGATCGTAGTTCCCCTGGTCGGTGTAGAACTTGAGCGCGAACCCGCGGGGGTCGCGCACCGTGTCGGGGAAGCCCTGCTCGCCTGCGACCGTCGAGAAGCGCAAGAACACCGGTGTGCGTTTTCCGACCTCGGCCAGAAAGCTCGCCTTGGTGAACTGCGTCACATCCTCGGTGACCTCGAAGAACCCGTGGGCGCCGGTACCTTTGGCGTGGACGACACGTTCGGGAACACGCTCACGGTTGAAGTGCTGCATCTTCTGGACGACGTAATGGTCGTGAAGCACCGTCGGGCCGCCCGGCCCGACAGTGAGGGAGAACTCGTCACTGGCTGCGGGGATGCCCGAATCGGTTGTCGTCGCCGGGGGGCTCTCGTCGCCTCCACCCGACCGCTGGCTGTCAGTCATTTCTGCTCGCTTTCGTTCGTTGACGTTGATCCTTGGGCGGATTGGCATGACCCGCACACGCCCCAGTAGAGAACTTCGGCCTGCTCGACGGCGTAACCGGAGGGTTCAGAAGGCTCGAGGCAGGGGCTGTGGCCGACGGCGCAGTCGACGTCCTTGACCGCGCCACACGTGCGGCACACCAGATGATGGTGGTTGTCCCCGACGCGTCCCTCAAAGCGTGCGGGGCTTCCGGCCGGCTCGAGGCGGCGTACCAGGCCGCTCTCGGTGAGCACGCCGAGCACCATGTAGACGGCCTGCGTGGAAACGCTCCCCAGACGGCGGCGGGCGGCGACTGCGATCTCCTCGACATCGAGATGATCTCCCTCACGCACCGCTGCGAGCACAGCCAGACGCGGAGCGGTCACGCGCAAGCCCGCGTCCCGAAGCCGCGCGAGATCGCCATCATGACGGAGGTCAGCGGCGTTTGGCTCCACTGCTCCGGGCTCCACTGCTCCGGGCTCTACGGTTCCGAGCTTTCCTGCTCCGAGCTCCGCTGCACTGGGCTCCGCCGCACTGGACTCCGCTGCACTGGGCTCCACGGCACAAGCCTAGCGTTCCACTTGAGGAGAGACTCAAACCTACGAATCATTCAACTATTGGAGTGAGCGAAGGGACGCCACGCCGTTGCGCCGCCACTCCGCACCTGCAAGGATCGGCACAGATTGAGATCAGAGGATCGACCCGAGTTATGACCTCACCGCCACGACGAGCGCCGGCCAGGCCAGTTGCCGTCCTCCGTCGCGCCCTCCGCAACCGGGGCGCGAGATGACACGGACAGTGCTGATGGTCGGAACACGCAAGGGGCTGTTCCTCTTCGAGAGTGGGAGGGGCCGTGACGAGTGGCAGGTGCGCGGTCCGTTCTGCGAAAGCTGGCCGGTCTATCACGCCGTACACGACATCGACACGGGCACGATCTACGCCGCCGCTGCGAGCGAATGGCATGGCGCAGCGGTCTGGCGAAGTCGCGACCACGGTGAGAGCTGGCAGCTCTCGAGCAAGGGGCTCGACTACGGCGAGACGACAGGCCGCAAGGTCTCGCGGCTCTCGACGCTCGCGGTTGGCCATGGCCGTGTGCTCGTTGGCGCCGAGGCCCCGGGGCTGTTCGAGAGCCGGGACGGCGGTGAAAACTGGTCGCTGCTCTCAACCCTCGCCGGGCAACCCGGAAGCGAGAGTTGGGACGACCCCGCAACGCAGCCGCCAGGACACCTCGGCCTTTCGGCGATCCTCAGCGATCCGGTGGATGACCTGCACTTCTGGTCGATCGTGCAGGGAATCGGCCTCTTCGAGACACGAGACGGGGGCGCATCCTGGACTCCGCGCAACCGGGGGTTGCGCGCGGACTGGCCACGACCGCACGAGGAGGTCGGATTCTGCGTTCACCGGGTGGTGCGCTCGCCGGTCGATCATGAGCGCCTCTATCAGCAAAATCACGTGGGTGTTCACCGCAGCGACGACGGTGGCCACTCCTGGTTCGAGATCACCGAGGGCCTTCCGAGCGAGTTTGGCTTCGCCGCCGCCACGCACCCACACGACCGCGAGACGCTCTTCGTGATCCCGCTCGACCCCGGGCACGGCCGCTGTATGCCCGAAGGGCGCGCCGCGGTCTGGCGCACGCAGGACGGGGGCGAGAGTTGGTCTCGACTGGACCGAGGGCTGCCCGGGCGCAATGCGCACGTCGGGGTGCTTCGCGCGGCGATGGCGGTTGACGCTCATGACGATCCGGGGTTCTACTTCGGCACGAGCACCGGGCAGTTGTTCGCGAGCACCGACGACGGCGAGAGCTGGCGCGAGCTCGCGAGTTACCTGCCCCCGATCTGGTCGGTTGAGACCGCGGTCATCGCGTAGGAGTGGCCGAGGTCTTTCTCCCGCCGACGCTGCCGCCGCTTTTCCAGGGGATGCCGCGCAAGGTCGAGTGCGGCGCGGCGACGGTGGACGGCGCGCTCAATGTGCTTGAGCGACGCTGGCCGGGGCTTCGCGACCGGCTCTGTGATGCATCCGGGAGCGTCCGTCCGCACATCCAGATCTACGTCGACTCGGCCCCCGCCACGCTCGAGACCACGCTGGCGCCGGATTCGCGGGTCGACGTGATTGCCGCGATCAGCGGCGGCTGAGCACAGAGCCCCGGGCTACCGCGCTGCGCACGGTCGGGCACCAGGAGCGGGCTAGATTCCCCCGATGGCAATCGAGCCCGTCGCCCCCGGACAGCCCGACGACGTCGCGCCTGCCATTCGTGTCCGTGAGCTCGGGAAGTCCTATGGCGAGGTCCGGGCGCTCGACGGCGTCAGTCTCGACGTCGCTGCGGGATCGGTGCTCGGGCTGCTCGGCCCGAACGGGGCGGGCAAGACGACGCTCGTGCGGGTATTGACGACGCTCCTCCGGCCCGACGCCGGGAGCGCTCAGGTGCTGGGGCTCGATGTCGTTCACGATGCGGGCCGGCTGCGCGCGCTGATTGGCCTCGCTGGACAGTACGCCGCGGTCGACGAGAACCTGACCGGGCTCGAGAACCTGACGATGGTCGGGCGGCTCTGTGGTGAGCGACGCCGGGACGCGCGTCGACGCGGGGATGAACTGCTCGAACGCTTCGATCTGGTCGAAGCTGCGAATCGTCCGGCGAAGACGTACTCGGGCGGGATGCGACGTCGGCTCGACCTCGCTGCGGCGCTCGTGGCGAGCCCGCCCGTGCTGTTTCTCGACGAGCCCACCGTGGGCCTCGACCCGCGTAGCCGTCTCCAGCTCTGGGAAACGATCGAGGGCCTCGTCGCCGACGGCACGACCGTTCTGCTCACGACGCAATACCTCGACGAGGCCGACCGGCTTGCGACGCGGATCGCCGTCATCGACCACGGTCGCATGCTTGCGGAAGGCACACCGGACGAGCTGAAGGACAGGGTCGGAGGCGAGCGGCTCGAGATCACACTCGGGAGCGACACCCAGGTGCCCGACGCCCTTGACGCGCTTCGAGCACTGAGCGACGACCGTCCCGTCGTCGAGCGAGAGGTCATCGACATCGGAGTCCGCCAGCGCGGTGGGGCGATAGCGGACGCGGTCGGACGGCTGCTCGCGGCCGGTGTCGTCGTCGAGGACATTTCCCTCCGCCGCCCGACACTCGACGACGTCTTCCTCGCGCTCACCGGCCACGCCGCCGCCGCATCCGACGCGGACACGAGCGAACAATGAGGAAGCTCATCACTGACACGCTCGTGATTGCCGAACGGAACCTGGTGCGGCTCCCACGCGCGCCCGAGCTCCTGCTCGCGTTCACGGTTCAACCGATCATGTTCGTACTGCTGTTCCGATACGTGTTCGGAGGCGCGATCAAGACCCCCGGGTTCAGCTACCCCGACTACCTGATTCCCGGGATCATCGTCCAGAACATCGCCTTCGGCGGGTTCGTAACAGCGCTCGGGCTCAACGAGGATCTCCACAAAGGCCTGATCGACCGCTTCCGTTCGCTGCCGATGGCGCGCGCCGCGGTACTCGCGGGCCGTACGTCCGCGGACATCGTGACCAACGCGCTCTCGGCGACGATCCTGATCCTCACCGGGCTCCTGATCGGCTTTCGCTTCCATGCTGGTGTCGGCCAGGCCCTCGCGGGATTCGCCTTGCTCCTGCTCTTCGGCTACGCCTTCTCGTGGGTCTTCGCCTTCCTCGGGATGCTCGTCACCTCGCCGGAGGCCGCGAACTCGGTCGGCTTCATCGCCGTGTTCCCGCTTACGTTCATCTCCTCGGCCTTTGTTCCCATCCAGTCGATGCCGACCGTCCTGCGCGCGTTTGCGCGGGTCAATCCGTTCACGATCACCGTCGATGCGCTGCGCTCGCTCTGGCTCGGTTCACCGGCAGGCAACGATGTCTGGGGTGCGGTGGCCTGGGCGGTCGGGATCATCGCCGTCTTCGCTCCGCTCGCGGTCGACCGCTACCGGCGCGCCGCCGGCCGCTAGCTCGCTCGAGCCCATGGCAGCGGAGCGCGACATGAGGAGAGGCGGCCGTTTACGCTCAGAACCGGTGCGACCGAACCGCTCCATGCCGCAGGCGGGCGTCATCCCCGTCCTCGTCTACCCGGATGTCCGCGAGGCCGTCGAGTGGCTCGAACAGGCGTTTGGAGCCGTCGAGCGGGTGCGGATCGGCGACAACCATCGCTCTCAGCTCCTGCTCGGTGGAGGCGCCGTCATCGTCGCCGACATCCGCGGCGAACGCCGACCACCGCGAGCCGGCGAGGTGACGCACGGCGTCGTCGTCAGAATCAGCGAGCTCGACGCGCATTACGCTCGCGCGCAGGCCCACGGAGCGCGGATCCTGCTCGAGCCAACCATCTTCGAGTTCGGCGAACGGCAGTACGAGGCGGAGGATCCGGCCGGCCATCGCTGGACATTCTCCGAAACGCTCGTCGATACCGCCCCCGAAGCGTGGGGCGGCACCTTGATCACACCCGATCGCTGAGCGAGCTCGCGGTTCGAGCTGGCGCTGGACCACCCGACCTCTCGGCTCCGACAATCGACGGGTTCCCGCAACACCGGAGCCCGCTCACTGCCGATTTCAGCACCCGACTCGTTCCGCCCGGTGGCTCGAGGACGCTCCCCCGTACCATGGGCCTGCCTCCCGGGTCGGGTCGCCCGCGACTCAGGAACGGGCGCGCTGCTGACCTGTCGGACGCCCGACGAGCAGCGACTCGGCGCCTGCGCAATGCGGCTCGAGCGCCTCCCCAGCGACGAGGCCCTGCAGTTCGCAGCCGAGCAGACGTGGCTCCAGCAAGTAGGCAAACCTATCCTCGAGATCAAGGAGGGCCTCACGCAGCTCATTCAACAAAGCCCAATCCAGCGTTCCGTGCGAGCTTTCCGGCGTGGCGACGAGGCGATCCGCGACGCGCGCGACCTTCCGTAGCGCTTCGTACTCGGCCCTCACGCGCCCCTCACCTCGCGAATGTATCCGCCCGAACGAGATCTGAACCTTCAACGTTCCTAAATGTGTCGATCTGGCGCCTAACCACCGTGGGAGAGCTGGCGTCAAATGCGAAGGCGCTGCCGCCTCACGCCGCAGCCCTATGGATTCTGCGCGCCGAGGTCGGTCAGAAACGCACGCGTGACCAGCGACGACCGCCGTCGTGCGTGATGATCATTTTCGATTCTCCGTCGTTCGCGGCAACGATCCCGATCCCCTGACTCTCGCTCGTAAACCCGAGGTAGCTGAGCTCACCCCGGTAAACAACCGCCCACCGTCTCCCCCCATCGGTGCTCTCGAGAAGATTCGAGCCTGTCCCCGATGCATGCCCGGCGAGAATCGTGCCAGGCACGGGAGAGGCAAGCACTCCCGCATAGGACTCCCCAACGCGGTCGAGCTCGGGGCCCGCGGCGAAACTTGCGCCGCCGTTCGACGAGGAATACAGCCAGCTCGAGCCCAGCGTCGCGCCCCGCGGAGCCGCGGGGGAGAGCGGCGAAGCGAAACCTCCCATCACGCACACGGCGACGAGAACACGCGGATTCGCCGCTGCGGGGACGGCGAAGCTGTTTCCGACCGAGGCACACGGCGCGGTCCATCGCGTCCATCGGCCAACCGAGACGAGCCGGGCGCTCCCGGTCGTGCCACGATCATTCCCCTCGACAACCCAGCCGTTGGCGCCGCTGAGGACGATCTCACCGGACTGTTCGCTGCCGCCTGCCGGGTCGCCAAGGGCGACGACGGCCCGGCGCCAGCGGTCCCGGTTCGCCTGCGAGCTTTCGAGCGCCACGCCGAGGTTCGCGTCCGGAGCGAGCAGATACACCTCGCCGTGCGACGCCTCGAGGTCGAAGATCGTCCCGTCGCTCGCGAGCCCCGGAGGATACTGACGCTGCCAGTGGACGCCGCCGTCATGCGTCGAGAAGAGCACGGGCCGAGTCGCGCCATTCGCCGGGTTCCCGACGGCAAGCCCCCCGTAGATCCACCCGTCGCGTGCATCGGCGAAGCGAACGCCCAGCGCTAGCAGCGGGTCCTGGCCGAGCGGGACGTGCGCGGCCGCTGCGACGAGCCCTGCCGGGAGCGGTCGCGGCGCCCACCGTGTCCCACCGTCGGTCGTCTCCCGCAGCGTGACGCACCAGCCGTAGGCGACACAGCGCTCGCTTCCGAGCACCCAGCCGGTATCGAGCGAGACAAACGTGACGGAGACCGGCGCGAAGCTCTCCGTGCCGATCGATGCCTCCGACGCCCCGGGGGCACCGAGCACAAGCGCGACAGCGGCAAGAGCGAGCACCACCATGCCGACTCTGGTGGCGGGTGTCGCGACTGCTTCCAGCGTTCCCGCCGACGGCACGGCGCGGAGTCTATGCCCTACGCGTCTGGTCGGCGCTCATCCCGCGCTCAGAGTGGGCTCGACACGGGAAAAGGGACGGTGGGCGGTCACGCCTTCCTGGATGCGCGACCGCCCACCGTTCGATCCCCGAGCCGTTGCTCCTAGATGCAACCGTCCCCGTCGCTCTGGGCACCGGTGTCATCGTCATCCCCGTCGGTGTTTCCTGACGTCGGGATCGTCTTGCCCGTGGGGCAGTCGTCCAGGGTGTCCGTTCCACCGCCCGAGCTCGAGGTTGTCGTGGGCGGAGGGGCGGCCGTCGTGGTCGTGGCCGGAGTCGTCGTGACCGGAGTCGTCGTGACCGGAGTCGTGGTCGTGGTCGTGGTTGTCGTCGTCTTGGGCGGCGCAGGCGCCTTGACCTTGACGCCGATGCCGATGAGACCCTTCATCCCCGCGCTGGCGTGACCGGGCAGAGTGCAGAGGTACGCGTAGGTGCCGTTCTTCGTCAGCTTGACCGTGAGCGTCACCGACTTACCGGGTTGCAGGAGCGCCGTGCTCTTCGCTGGCTTGCACGTATTCGGCGCCGTCGACCTCGTTGTCGCCGTCAAACAGATCTCGAAGTCGTGCGGAATCCTACCGGCGTTTGTCACCTTGAAGATAACGGTTCCGGCAGGAATCAACGACGTCCTGGAAAGCTTGAATGCCAGCTCCGACGGCTTGCCCGCCTGTACGACGATCGTCGTGGTCTTTGCCGGAACTTTTGCGGCTCCCACGGCCACCGTCGACCCGAACAGAAAGAGCGAACCAAGCAGCCCCGCACTCCCGCAAACGAGTAGCCCAATAGCTGACTTGCGCCAATTGCTTCGCACAGTAAGAACCCCCCTCGGTTACTGTTTCTCTGCGCCTTCAGCTTTGCGCCAAAGCCACCAGGCTACGACACAAAATCCCCGACGCTGGAATTACATCTGATCGTACTCCGTGCTAGTAAGGTCAAGATTGCTTGAACGTAAATACGGCGTAAACGCAACCAACACAACCGAGCAGCAATTTGGAATTGAAGGCATGTCATCCATCCGCGAAGAAAGGGAAGGGCCACTCGAACGCTTCCCGCCTCCGAGCGGCCCGTTCCGTTCTTCGCTCCCGACCCTGTGCGGCCGTCCGGAACAGCTTCACCTATGCGCTCGCGGCGCCAAGCACGACGATGCGCAGCGACGTCGTCGCGGCCTGGGCCGTAACCTTGACGAGACCAGATCGCGCGAGTCGCGGTACGGTCGCCACGACCTCGCTCGCCGAGGAAACCCTGTAGGTCGCGCGCACCCCACCGATCGTCGTCAAGACGGCGTCACGCAGGTTCGTGCCCCTGATCGTCACCTTCGCCCCGACCTCGGCAGGAAGCGGGGGTAACCGTACGAACGAGCGGCCTCCGTCTCACCGCCGATGAGACGGAATGGGCAGCGCTTCCTCCGGTCGGAATCACGGTGAATCGCACCGTCGATGTCGCCGTCCCGCCCGGAGCCGTAAAGCTGACCGGCCCCGGACCGGTCTTGACACCTGGTCGAACATTCACCGTGATCTGAAGTCCCGCTCGCCTTCGCGGCCGCGTTCGATGCCGCGACACCTGTTGAACCGAACGTTGCTCAACACGCCAAGGTGGACCCAACGACTGTGACCTTCTGACCACCTATTCCTTGCGCAGGCCAAAGGCCACTCACTACGGGCGCCGCATCTCGTGCGGCCGAAATGGCGAGCACGATACCCGACCCCAACGGTGTCCCGATAGCTAAGGCCGTCAGCGATCTCCCTGTAGTCATGACTCACATCTCAACGAAGAGGCTTATCCATCGCTTGCGCGAGTTATCTCCCCGTTTCTGGGAAAAGCAAACCTCTCCAACTCGACGATCAGCTAGATCGCTGAGCGCGGTGGACACACGAAGGCGTTCGCTCTCCGTGATGACGGACACACGCTCACACTATAAGGGAGCGCCTCCCGCAGAAGGCGAGCGGTTCGAGACGCGGCTACATCGTCGCCCGCGGGCCATCGGGCGTTGGGACCGCCGCCTCACGCCGCTGGCGCCTGGCGAGCCGCGGTACCAGAAAGCCGAGAAGCACGATCAGTGCGACCAGGACCACGTACGGGGCAAGCGTCCGAGTTCGTTCGGACTCGCCTTGGATCACGGTCGGGCCCTTTCCGAAAAAGGCGTTGGCGGCGCGAACGACAGCCGAGATCGAACCCGCCTGGAAAACCTTTCCTCCCGAGGCGGCGGCAATGCTCTCCAGCATCGCTTCGCTCTCGGGATTCTCGTGGTACCCCTGCTCTCGCACCCGCCGGTCGTACACAGCCTCCCCGGGAGCCCACACGTGAACCATCAGCAGACGCACGCCCGGCCCCTGCGCAAGGTCGTGGGCGACGGCGCTTGGGTTGAACGGGCGGCTCTCGCCGTCGGTGAACAGGATCGCGAGCCGCCGGGTCGCGGACGGGGGAAAGTAGTTCTGCGTGCCCAGAGCCCCGATCGCAGCAAGCCACGTCGCGACGACGGAGTCTTCGGCGGGCGGCGGCTCACCAATCGCGACGGCACGGCGCACCGTGCTCACGAACACCGCCGGGTCGGCGTCCGGGAGCAAATCGGGTAGGACGCGATCAGTGAAGGTCGCGACGCCTGACGGAATTTCCGGAAGCGCCTCGCGGATCGCAATTGCCTCGGCCTTGGCCCGGGCCAGCCTGGTCGGTGCGCCCGGTGCACGCGCGGCAAGCATCGAGCGGGAGGTATCGAGCACGTAGAACGCCTGGGCGTCGGTGCGGATGCGCAAGCCGTTGTGTGAGCGAAGCGCGGGTTGGGCCGCAGCGAGCCCGAGCAGCGCGGGGACAAGCACGAGCACCAGAGGGCGGGCGAGCTGACGCGAGGGCGGAGGCGGGTCGAGGCCGAGCACGCGTCGAGCTCGCCGCAGACGGCTTGAGACGAGCGCAAGCGCGGCAAGCGGAAGGAGCGCAGCGAGCGCGACGAACGCGGCTGCGGGGGTGAGAAACACGATCGCGGCGACCACGCTCAGTAGCCGCTCCCTGGCAGGCCCCCGCCCGCCCCCTGATGGCCGGTCGAGGGCCCCGAGCTCGAGCTGTTGGAACCGGTACGCACACCCTCGGCGACAAGCCGCCGGAGCAACAGCTCGAGGTTGAACTTGGCGTCGGTGTTCGCGGGGTCGAGTTGCACCGCCGCCTGGAAGTCGGCGACACTCCGCTCGACCGGCGCCGGCCCGTTGGGACCGTTCTGTTGCGAGTCGGCGAAAGCGAGTATGCCGAGGAGGTTGTCGGCTTCCGAATCGCGGAGCGTGTTCGGGCCGGCCGCGATCGACGTGAGCGTCGCTTCGAGCTCACCACGCGTTCGCGACTCCGAATAGCCGTTGTCGTAGCCGTTGCCGGCGGCGTTGACCGCGACGAACGACTGCGCCGCCTCGCGGAACACGAGCTGGCCAGGCAGCGCGAGCACGTGTTCTGCAACGTGGAACGGGAGCAGTGTCGAGGCCGACCAGCTCGCAGTTGACGGATTCGCAACGAAGCGCGAGTCGCCGTCCCGCATCGCAACACTCCACGAGTGAACGTCGAGTGCCAGCAAGACGGCGAGTACTGCGACCGCGAGGAGCGCGAGCGCGAGGAGCGCGAGCGCGAACGGCAGGCGTACGACTCTGAATGCACGTGAAGCGGTCACGACACCCGCTCCGCCCTGCCGAAGCGTAGGCGCGCAGTCCAGAGCTCGTGTGCGGCGAGCAGGAGCGCAACAAGAACACAAAGCACGACGAGCACCGTCGGAAAGCTTGTCGTCGGCGGTGGCACGCTCACGTTCATCCTCGGGCCGGAGAGCGACGCGGGGATCACCGCACTCGCCTTGCCGATCAGACGCTGGAAGAACTCTGCGTCGTTGGGCGCGGCGTTCAATGCGATCGCACGGAGCGCCACGCCTTCTGCGTGATACTCGCCGAGCACGGCAGTGAGTCGCTGGATGTCGTCTGGATCGTCGGCGAGATCGCTGATCAACAGCACGGCCGGGTGGGCGGTGTGCTCGCTCAGGACGATCGTCCGCGCTAGGTCGAGTGCCGCCGAGATCTCGGTACCACTCGTGAAGGAAGCGTTCCACGGGTTATTCGGAAATGTGGGCAGCAAGCCGGGCCGCGTCTGATTCGGAACGGTGAAGTAGCGCGCGAGCGGCGCGAGCGCAGAGGCCGGGGTCCCGGGGGGAAGCGCCTCGTAGGGAACACTCGAAAAGAGGACGAGCCCGTAACTCCCGCCTCTCGCCACGAGCTGCTCGAGCGTCTCGTGGATGCGCGAGTAGGTGTCGCTGGTGATGCTCGCCGAAAGGTCGAGCACGACGACCCCTCCGGCCGCGGGCGGCAGAAACGGCGGCTCTGCGATGCGCGGCGCGCGCGCGGCCGCGAGAGCAGCACAGACGCCGGCGACAAGCAGAGCCAGCAGCAGTCCGCGTACGAGACGCGTCCGGCGGGCAAGTCCGGCAAATCCCCGCGCCCCGGTGTAGGGAATTGTGCTCACGTCGCACCTGCCCCCAGCGATGCCTCAACCTCATCGGCGATCGCGCGTGCTTGCTCGGGCGTCGGCGGGCGCTCGCCCCAGGCTGCGTCGACGGCATCGGAGGCGAGCCCTGTGCGACCGACCGTCACAAGCGCGCCGGCGAGTGCGTTGAGCGCCTTGCGGCGGTCGGCCGGATCGCTGCGTGCGGCGGCCTGGCGAGTCGCGAGCAGCGCCGCCTCGAGCGCGCCGAGCGCGGTCTGCGGACGCAGCCGCGCTCGTGCCCGCCAGCTCCCAACGGCACCGCGGACGAGCAGCAGCACCCCGAGCGCGGCAATCGACGCGAGCGCGGCAAGGAGCGCCACCAACTCCGCGGGCCGCAGCGGGTAGAGCGCCGGAGGCAGCCGCGCCGGCCAGCGAAAGGGAGCGCTCGCTGCTCCGAGTTGCGCCTCCGAGACGCGCCCGACGATCTCGAGCACCGGCCAGGCTGCACCTGCCCGCAGCGCATGCCCGCCTGCAGCGGCAGTCACAACCACCGGCACGAGCCGAAGACGCAGCGGGTGTCTGACCGGCAGACATCCGTCGGTGGTGCATTGGATCGTGTAACGCACGCTCTCCGTCTCATGCGATCCAGAGCCCGAGAGCGTCGTGGCGGGCGGCCCGAGCTCAACGTAAGGGTCAAAGCTGGCCTCGACGTGAACGCTCGCGGCCGAGACCGTGCCCGGGTCGAAGCCCACTGTGACGATAGCGTTCAGCAGGTCGCCGAAGTGCGTGTGCGTCGGCGTCAACGTTGTCGCGACCTGGAGCGACCTGCCAAGTGGCGGTGGCTCCTGAAGCGCGCGTGCCTGGGGCCGCGCCGCCGCTGGCGCAACGAGAATCAGGCCGACCGCGACGACGGCTCCGACACGAGATGCCGCGGCCTGAACGCTCATCGACGGTTTTTGAGATCTCGCCGGCGCGCGGCCCAGTCGAGGAACGCTCGTTCGATCGCGGCAGGCGCTGCCGTGTCGAGCAGCACCGGATCGAGCCCGAGCGCCGCGAAGCGGCTCACAAGCTCCTGGTGGCGGCGCTCGTTGTGCTCGCGTCGCGCCCGTGCTTCGCGTGCACTGAGCCGCACCTCGAAGGAGGCACCGCTTCGCGGATCCGCGAGTGCGACGACGATGCCTCCAAGCTGCGGGAAGCTCTGCTCCCAGACCGGGTCCTGGACGACGACCGGCACGAGCTCCCAGCGCCGAGCGGTTGCCGCGAGCATGACGGAGTCGGAGAGTGAGGCCTCGAGAAAGTCGGAGATGACGAACACGAATGTGCCCGAGCTGAGCTCGCTGCGGAAGCGGGCGAGGAACTCGAGCCCGCGAGCGAGCCCGTCCTCCGGAGCGTCGAAGACCTCGACTTCGGCATGCCGCGCCTCGATCCGCTCGAGCGCCCCGCGGCCCTGTGGCGCCACCCAGAAGGGCGCACCGTGTCGAGCGGATGCGCCGGCCAGGTCGAGATAGGCGACCGTCGCCTTCGCCGCATATGCGCTGTGCACGATCAGTTCACTTGTGGTCGCGAGCACGGCTCGCTTCTCGAGCCACGGGAGCTCCGGCGGATAGAGCGCCATCGAAGGGCTGAGATCACAGAAAACAACGACGCGTGGCGCCTCCTCGGCATACCGCTCCCTGACGACGAACTCGTCGGCGCCGCGCGCCGTCGAGAGCCGCGCGCTGGCCCGCCAGTCGATCGTGGAGAGCGGGTCGCCTCGTACATACGCACGCGACCCTGCGACATCCGAGCCGTGCCCTCGCCTGAGGCTCGACGCGCCTCCGAAGGGAAGGCCGGTGACGCGATGCCTCGGCACCAGGGGAAAGACGGTGCGAGCGGGGGACGTCACGGCGGGCTGCTCAGCCTGAGCCGGCGTCCCGCGCGGCCCAGACCGCTGCGCCATCGTCGCCGGCCCAGTCAGGACGCGGCGGCGGTGCGAGCTCGAGGCAGCGGGAGCGGATCTGACGAAGTGCCTCGTCGCGTGAAAGGCTCCGGGTCTCGGCCAGATACGTCGGAGAGAGCATGAGCCGATGTCCGAGTACGGGAACGAAGAGCAGCTCGACGTCTTCGGGGGTGACATAGGTGCGTTGGTGCAGCAGCGCCCAGGCGCGCGCGGTCTTGATCAGCGCCAGCGATCCTCTGACCGAGGCGCCGACCTCGAGTTCGCTCAACGTGCGCGTCGCACGTGTGAGTTGGACCATCCAGCGATCGAGCAACGCGTCGACGTAGACCTCCTCACAGGCACGACGCAGCTCGGCGATCTCTTTGGTCGAAACAACCGGCTTGAGTGCGCCGAGCGGATGCCCGTGCCGTTGCTCGCGGACAATCCGAAGCTCATCCTCCTCGCCGGGATAGCCGAGGCTGGTACGCACGAAGAACCGGTCGAGCTGGGCTTCGGGTAACGGAAACGTCCCTTCATATTCGATCGGATTTTCGGTCGCGATGAGCAGGAAGAGGTCGGGAAGCCGCCGGGTCGTGCCGTCGACGGTGACCTGGTGCTCGGCCATCGCCTCGAGGAGAGCCGACTGCGTCTTGGGCATCGCGCGGTTGATCTCGTCGACAAGCAGGATGTTCGCGAAGAGCGGGCCCGGCTGGAACTCGAAACGTCTGAGCTCCTGATTGAAGACACTCAGGCCCGTCACATCCGTCGGCTGCAGGTCAGGTGTGCACTGGATCCGGGAGGGAGCGGCATCCTCGATGCTTGCCGCGATCGCCCGGGCGAGCACCGTCTTCGCCGTACCCGGCACGTCCTCGAAGAGCACGTGGCCCCCGCTCAGAAGCGCGGCGAGCACGAGCAGCACTTCTTCGCGCTTGCCATGCACAACGGTCTCGATGTTGGCGAGCAACCGCTCGGCGACCTCCGAGCCAACGCGTGAGCCCCCCTGGTCGGGCGGCGAACTCGTCAAGGCCGCGCTCCTTCATCCATACCGGCGCTGAGCGTACACACTGCTCGTTTCTCACGCCTGTGCAGGCTGCATTGAGACACTGCAAAGACGCTGCACCAGGAGAGCGGTCGGCTGCCTCCCTCTCAAGAGCCATGGCGTCACCCCCCGGGGTTGCGGCGGAGGCGGCGTACACTCTCCGGGTGGCCGGCTCGAGCGTCGGAAGTGGCCTGCGGACGTCGTGCAGAGTCAGCATCCGGACCGCGCCGCGCTCGTCGCAGCGAGGTCCCCGCCTGAGAAGGCGGTGCCCGTGTCGTGTCGCCGTCCTTTTCGCCGCGGTGGTGCTGGCGGCACCTGCGGCGGCGGCGCCAGGAAGCGGCGCCTCGTTTACGTCGAACGACCCGCTGCTCAACCAAATCTGGAGTGCCTCGGTGTTGACTGCCACAAACATGCTCGCCCCGGGGCCACTCACGAGCGATGCGGAAGGAAGACCTTGCGTGCTCGACCTTCCCACCGTGTTGCTCGACGGCACCGATCGTGACCGTTGTCCGTACGTGGGTGACCAGGCAGTCACAGGGATGACCCTGTTCGATCTCGACACCCGCGGCCGCGCCCGTCCTGCGCGCGATGATCACGTGGTACGCAACGAATCAACTGCCCGGCGGCGCAATTCCCGCGAGCCCCGATCAGAACGGGGAACCGGTGCTCTTCGACTACAACGCCTACTGGGTCGAGGACCTGTACGACTACATCCTGTACACGGGCGACCTTGAGCTCGCAAACCAGCTGTGGCCGAACCTCGTTGCACTCATGAACGAGTGGTACCCGGCCCAGGCCGGCGCCGACGGACTCCTCGTCAACTCACTCGGAGCCGCCGACTACGCGCTGATCCCGAGGCTCGGTGACGTCGTCGCGTATTACAACGCCGGCTACGTGCGTGCCCTGCGGTTCGCGGCCCAGATCGCGACCTGGATCGATCAGCCGACGCAAGCGGCCACCTGGCTCTCGGAGATCACACCGATCGCGTCCGTCTTCTCGAGCGCCTTCTGGGACGCGAGCGCAGGTGCCTTCAAGGACGCAACATCCGGCGCGGTCGTACATCCCGAAGACGGGAACGTATTCGCGATCCTGGCCGGCCTCGCGACAACCAAACAGGCACGGTCGGCGCTCGACTATCTGACCTACCACGACAACAGCCCGTACGGCGCCACGATCGCCGACAACAACGCCTGGGACAGTGACCCTTGGGGCGACCAGGCAAGCCAGCGCATCTATCCCTTCATGTCCTACTTCGAGGTGCTGGCCCGCTTCCAGGTCGGCTTCTCGGCCTCGGCGCTCAATTTGATCCGGATCGAGTGGGGTAACATGCTCGCCCACAGCCCGACGATGTGGGAGACGGTCGCGCCCGGAGGCGCCACCCCGTACGGAAGCGACCCGTCCTGGGATCACGGCTGGTCGAGTGGCGCGGCGCCAGCACTCACCAACGAGGTGCTTGGGGTCACTCCGGGCGCTCCGGGCTTCGCGTCGTTCGATCTGGCCCCGCATCCTTCGGGTCTGCTGTGGGCGAAGGGCTCGGTTCCGACTCCTCGGGGAGCGATTACCGTGAGCTGGCGCCGTCAAGGGCCTATCTTCAAGCTCACGCTCGATGCACCGGTCGCCGGTGAGGTCACGCTTCCCTTCGCCGGCACGACGACCGTCGATCACACGGCGCTTCCAAATGCGTCATCCCAACAGACGATTCGGGTGCGTGCAGGCTCGCACACGATCGTCGTCACCGAACGCTGACCTTCAGCGAAAAGGTGGGCGTCGTACGCCTCGGGAGCCGCCGATGCGTAACGCCGATATCATCCCGTCCCGATGCTGGCATCGCACACCAGAGCGCGCGCCGCCTTGGCCACCGCGGCCGCGACGGCACTCCTGGCGGTTTCTGTTCTCAGTGGAGCAGCGCTCGGGTCCGGCACAGCGAGCGATCTCACGACGGTCTACTCGGAGGCGCTTGCGAAGGCCGTGTTCGCACGCCATTTCACCACCGTCTGGAAGTTCATCGATCCGCGTTACCAGGGCGCCATCTCCGAGTCTCGCTGGGAAAAGTGTGTCAGCAGGCTTGCGGCCTCAACGGCCTCGTACGACATCAAGCGCATCTCGGTATCGGGTGACCGGCGCCTGCCCTCGATCCTGCCGCTGCTCGGAAAGGTGACGGTCGTCGATGTGAGCGTGCAGTTCCTCTACACGCTGCCTGGCAGTCGAACGCTGAATGCAGGTGTGCTCTACGCTTACTGGGTCAAGCAGAACGGCAAGTGGCACGCCGTCTGGCTCCCGACGCAGTACGCCAGCTACAAGGCTGGCCAGTGCGCCTCATCCAGCCTGTACTGACGCGACTCGAGCTGGCGCCGGCTCGATCTAGTACGGCTGGCTTGCGCGCGCTCCAACGGGTCGCACTTCCTTTCGCGTGCATCGTCCTTGTCTCGGGCTGCGCGACCAGCAACGCCCAGTCGTCGAACTGGGCCCAGCCGAACCTGAACGCGTCGTCAACGCGCGCAGCCACTGCGAGTGGCATCACTCGGGCGAACGTCCACTCGCTGCATCTGCTGTGGCGCTGGCGGTTCCGGATCCCGCCGGGGGACGCGGGTGCTTTCACCGCGACCCCGCTCATCGTCAATGGGATCGTGTACCTCGAGGATATGAAGAGCAACGTCTTCGCGCTCAGGCTGACCACCGGCAAGACGGTTTGGGCGCGCGAGTTCGGCGACGCCAACCCGGGCCCGAACGGGCTCGCCTTCGCGGATGGACGGGTGTACGGGGCGACGGATACGAGCGCCTTCGCGCTCTCCGCCCGAACCGGCAAGCTCCTCTGGAGCCGCTTTCTCGTTACTCCGACGGCGATATTCGTCGACACGGCGCCTCTTGTCTCCGGCGGCACGATGTTCGTGAGCACGATCGGGCAGGGGCCGGACGGACAGGGCGTGCTGTACGCGTTGAACGCCGCCACAGGTGCCATTCGCTGGAGCTTTTCGACGATCAAGGGGCGCTGGCGCTTCCCGGCGGTCGCGGGCGGTGGCGGCGCCTGGTACCCGCCGAGCGTCGCGAACGGGCTCGTGTACTGGGGTACCGCGAATCCTCTGCCGTTCGGCGGGACACCAAGCTTCCCCGACGGCGCCGCGTTCCCGGGTCCCGCGCTCTACACGGATTCGTTGCTCGTGCTCAACGCGCACACCGGGGGTCTGGAATGGTACGACCAAGTGACTCCCCATGACGTCCGCGACCACGATTTCCAACTCCCCCCAATCGTTGCCTCGATTGGCTCAACCCCTGTTGTTTTCGGCGGCGGTAAGGCTGGCGTCGTGATCGCCTGGAACCGCACGACGCACCAACGGATCTGGCAACGCGTTCTCGGCCTGCACCGCAACGACCGAGGTCCACTCCCGAGGAACCCAGTTTCCGTGTGCCCGGGACTGTTCGGCGGGATCGAAACGCCGATGGCGTACTCGAACGACGAACTCTTTGTGCCCATCGTGAACCTCTGTATGCGGGCCAGCGCGACCGGTTACGAGTCACTTGCCAACGTAAACGTTTCGAGCCGCGGCCGCGGCGAGTTCGTTGCTCTGAACTCTCGCACCGGCGCGACGCTTTGGCTACGTACATTGCCGCAAGCGGACTTTGGTTGCGCGACCGTGGCAAATGGTGTCGTCTTCACGTCGACGTACGACGGCAGCGTTTACGGATTTGACACAACAGACGGAACGACACTTTGGCATGCTCGGACCTCGGCGAGCATCAACGCCTGCCCCGCAATTGCCGGAAACGTGCTCCTGGTCGGGGCCGGCGTCTCTCGCCCGGGCGCCACCCTCGAACTCGAAGCATTTGCCACGTAAACTGCGCCTCCACAAATTGACACGCCGGGACGAGCGGCTACAATCCCACCTCGGTCAGTCGCGCCCAGTAGCGGACAGCATTTCTCGCAAAAGCCGACTTCCCCTCTTATGAGCAACCCTTTTCGTCGAACCGGTGCCGCGCTCTCGGGTCTGATTCTCGTCGCCGTTGCTGTCATCGCGTTTGTCGTCTGGGACGCCACACGTGGCAACTCGAACCACGCGACTACGACCACAGGCACGTCGACTCCCCAACTCAGCGAGGTCGCATACGGTCTGCTCTTCAATGCGGCTGTCGTTCACAAGACTCGGATCAACGTCTTGAGCCAATGGCCAAAACCCCCCTATCAAACCTACACATCGGGCCCCGAGACCTGCTTTGAGTGGTGGGACAAGCCCGTGGCGCTCTACAACCTCTGCTTCCTCAACGGGCTCCTCGTCGACAAATCCATCGAGTGAGCCGCCGCCGCGCAGCACTTCCGACAAGCTTGTCGCACCTGCGTGCGCGAGCGGGGCGCCCAGCAGGAAGCGCGAGCGGCACGCGAGCCGGCATCTCCTCCAAGGCACGAAAGGAGCCGTGGAATGCACCGTAATCTCTCAATCTTCGTGCGGACGACGGCGACGCTGACCGGCGCCGCCGTCGCGATCGCAGTACCTTCGATCCTGGCAGGTGAAGCGACCGGTGCAGCCCATGGCGCACCGACAGTCGTTGCCGTCAAGGCGGGCTCTTCTTCGAAACTCTTATTCAAGCTCTCGACCACGAGGCTTTCTGCGGGCCAGGTCGAGTTTGAGGTCAAAGACACCGGCCACGTGAGTGATGGGTTCAGGTTGTGCAGCGTGCCCGTTTCCAGCGACGCGAAGAACAGCTGCACGGGGCCGGCGACGAAATTGCTCAAACCTGGCCAATCGACCACGCTGACCGTGACCCTCGCGAAGTCCGGCAGCTATGAGTACGTCTCCACCCTTTCCTCGCAAGCCGCCGCAGGCATGAAGGGCCTGATCGGCGTCACGGCCGCCCTCGTGGCCACCACTACGACCACAGCCGCACCGGTTGGGGTCAGCACGACGGCGCCGCTCGGCTCAAAGTCGTGCTCCGGCCGATGCGCCCCCGTCGCAACCACAACAACGATCACCAAGCCGCCGGGATTCGAGGCCTTGATCGGCGACCCGACCGCGGGGTCCCCGCTCTACGCAACGAACTGCGCCTCCTGTCACACGCTCGCCGCCGCCGGATCAACCAGCACGCTCGGGCCAAACCTTGACGCTGACGCTCCTTCGCAAGAGGAGCTCGTCGCCTACATTGGTGGCGGGAGCGACAACATGCCTGCGTACGGCGGTACGCTGACCGGAACGCAGGTCGACGACATCGCGGCGTACGTTTACGCCTCGACGCACATCATGCCAAGCACGAGTGGCTGAAGCGACGGAGATGGCGAAGCGCCCGGGCGCTCGTGCTCTGTCGAGGGCGTCCTCTCGTTCCAGCGGCTCTCGATCTAACTGAGAACTGCAACAACCCGGAGGCAGTGCGGAACGAAGCTCGATCGACGCACCGTACAACGCCGCGCTCCCGTACGGCGCCGTGTGACGGTGCGATGAGCTTCACCCGATCGGCCGCTCGACGGCGCCGCGCACGCAGAACCGCTCGCGAACAGTGCGGGCTTACAGAGCCGGACAACCTGCCTCGGTGATCGAGTCGTTCTGAGCGACGATGCGCGTGAATGCATTCGCCGGCATTCGCACGCTGCCGGCTTACAAAAATCGACGCTGCCTAGCTTCCGAAGAAACGCAGCGCGAAAGGTCGATGGCCGGTCGACACCACGCCCCAGCCGAACCTTTCCCCGAACACAACTGCCCTCGCTGAAAACCGAGGGTCTAGACGCCGTTAGTCTTGCCCGGAATAAACGACGGAATGTGATACGGCACCGGCGTCATCGAAGTGATCTGCATGTAATCGCCAACGACACCGTAATAGGTCCACCAGGATCCGTTGAATGTCGGTGCGTCCCCCGTGGCTGTGAAGCTCACGGTCATCTCGCCGCCAGTTTCGCAGGTGCACTTCGGGGGCGCCAAACCGACGCCGTCGGCAGTACAGGAAATATCGCCAGAGTCGATTGTGCACGTATCGCCACTGGTCGCCGTGATCGCCGTAACCGTCATCCCAGCTGGGGGCAACCAGTTCACGGTGTTGATGTAGCCGATCGCGCTGGTGTTGTAAATATCCAGCTCGAACTGTCCCGCCATCGGGTTGATGTAGTGGAGCACGGTGTCTGCATCGCACCCGCAGACCCGCACGCCCTCATCGGACGTGTCAGGGTTCGACACACCCGTATCCGGGTCGGGATCGGAGACGGGGATCGGCGCGCTCGTCGGAGCGGGCTGCGTCGTCGCAGGCGTGGTCTGCGTCGTCGTCGTCGTCTTTGTCGCGCTCTTCGTGCACGGGTGGGCTTTGGTGCTTACCTGGCCGCTCTTACAGACAGGAGTCGTCACCGCGACCGACCTCGCCGAATATGCCGCACCGAAACCGCAGAGAGCAAGCGCGGTGGCCGCCAAGACCGCAAATGAACCCTTCATTAACCCGCACTCTACCATCGGAAACCGACGCGGTGTGGTACGCGAACCGTTGCGCGAGCCGCGAGCACCAATCCCCGCGGGTTTCTACGGACACATTCATGTCCGTCTCGCTCAGGGAAGATCGGACAACGGAGATGGCAGTCGAGCGGTGCGCCCCCGGGGCGATCTGAGTCGGCAAGCCCGCGTGCTGACAAGAAAAAAGAGCCCGGTGCGCGAATCCCCTAAGGGTTCCGCGCACCGGGCTCGACTCGTGAGACGTCCGGTTCGTACTAGGACGTGCTCGGAAGCGTGAACACCGTCAACTCGTCACGGCTGCCCGTAAAGCCCGGGCTGCCCTGAACCGGCATCAGGTGGTACACCGCGAGGTACTGCTTCCCGCCGATCTCGTAGGTCATCGGCGAGTCATTGATGTAGTCGGGAGCCTGCCACGTCCAGAGCGGGCCAGCACCAGTCGTCGCGTTGAACGCGGAAACCGTGCCGCCATACGGATAGGAGCCGGCCGGAAGGCTCGCAACGGCTCCGCGTGAGCTATCGCCCCACGAATCGGTGAACACGAGGTTCCCCGCGGTGCTGACAACACCGCCGTAACAACCCTTCGACCAGGTTCCTTGCGTATAGCCCGTATTCGTACCGCCTGTCAACACACCATTGACGTACGTTGCTCCGACGAACTGTCGCTGCCACGACATGGTGTTATTGGACATGTCGACTGCCGACAGCCAGACCGAGATGATCGGGCCGCTGATCGCGTTCTTGTGCCAGTCGACCGGCGAGACGTTCTCCTGTGCAGTGAACTGGTTGTTCGCACAGATGTACTGGTTGTTCGTAAGCGGGTCGTAGCTCATACGCGCGTAGCTCGTACCGCACGAACACGTCGGGTAGATCGTGTACTGGTTGCTGTACGTCGCCGCGAACTGACAGCCCGGCACAAGCGCAGTGCCGTTGGGCGCAGTCAACGTGGCGTACGACTCGTTGGCCTCGGCCTGATCCGGGCAGTGGATGAGCAGGTTCGCGGTGGCGCACGGTGCACCCTTCGCGACACCACCCGTGTCCTGATGTGCCAGGCCTGCCACGGTGAACGGAGCACACGACGAAACCGGTTGCGTCGGATACTCGTTGTTCAAAGCGAGCCCGTGCCCGGACGGATCCTGAACCGCAACTTCCTTCATCGGGAAGTCCGGCAGCGGGCTGCCGTTGTTGCGGTTGAGAACCTCACAGTTGCCGGCCTTGTTGCACGTGAAGAGCGCCGGGTAGACCTTTCCGTTGATCGTGACGTTCTCGATCGTCGGCATACCGCCGTGGTCAAGGTCCCAGTCGTCGTGATGGCCTTCCTGCCAGTACCAGACGAGCTGTCCCGTGTTGACATTGAGCGCGTACGTGCTCGCCGTCCACAGATCCTTACCGGGCTGGCGACCGAGCTGCGCGTATGCATTGCCGCTCTCGGAGTAGACCATGTTGGCACCAACGTCGATCGCGCTGCTGCCCCAGGTCCCGCCGCCGCCGAGCGCCGCCTCAGCGGGGTTCGACCAGGTGAGGATGAAGGGCAGCTGGGTCGGGTCCGGTGTCGTGAACCAACGCCACACAAGCGCACCCGTCTTGGCGTCGATCGCGTCAAGGTGGCCGCGGAGAGGAGAGCTGCTGCCGTTCGGACCGGCGAAGATCAGGCCGTCGCCGTTGGGGCCAGCGGTCGGGTCGCAGTCGACCGGCGGACCCGCCTGCCCGGTGTGGCCGGTGAACTCGTTCACGTCCGAAACCTCGTTCGTCCAAACAGGAGCACCGGTCTTGGCGTCGAGCGCCTGAACAGATCCGTCCTGCTGGCCGAAGTACACCATGCCGTTGCAGTACGTCTCCGTCTTCGGGGCGTTACCGTAGACGAGAGCCTGAGTCGGCGCCGCACCAGGCGTTGCCGACTTCGGTGGCGGGCCGATGTACTGCCACAGAATCTTGCCCGTCTCGGGATTCAGCGCGACCATGCCCGAGTCGGCATTCATGAACATCGTGCCGCTCGCGAGCGGCAGATTCTTGCCGGCTCCGGAAACGACGATCGGCACGGCCTGGCCGCCGCCGGTGTAGTTCGCCGGATCAAAGGACTGGTTCCAGGCGACCTGAAGCTGCGAGACATTGCTCGTGTTGATCTGCTTCAGGTATGAGAACTGGCTGTCTGCCAGATCGCCCTTGGGATACTGCCAGTCATTGCCCGCCGTACCGGCGGGAATCGAGCCTGCCGGTTCCCACGGCCAGGCCGATTCATGACTGATCGCAAGCGAGGTTCTCGCCGACGAAGCTGTCGCAAGCGAGACAACGCCCACGGCGGTCACCCCCGCCGCAACAACTAGGAGAATAAAGCGAAGTTTGCGCACGGAGTAGTACACCCTCCCTCGTCAGGGGACGCTCCATTGGTCCCTTAGCAACGCGATCATACACCGATTCGAACCGCCGCAACAAGCAACTTGTCGTATTCCTCGCGAACCGGCGCCGGGACCGGCACGAAGCGCGCCGCGATCGTGCCGAGACGTCGTGGGTGCGATCCACCGAACGCCGACGGAACACCAAGCTAAAGGTGCGTCTCTTCGTCCCCAATCGCGCGCTCGGGATCTCCGCTGCGCGCGCGATGGCGGGAGATCGTTCGCTCGTTTACGCGCGCGATGCTGCCGACCAGAACGGTGCTGACCGATCTCGTATCAAGGCCCGAAGCCAAGCCCAGGGCAAGCGTGGCGCACCAGTAACCAGACTGTGAGGCCCACCAGAGCCATTGCACCGACAACCCAACCTGTTACCGAGCGCCCGACTCCAGAACGCAGCACCTATCGGTGACACGGAAAGACCGCAGGGGGAAGAGCTGATCTGCGCTCTTCCCCCTGGGTTGTATATCCGCAATAATTACTGACGTAGTCTACCGCTTGAGTTCGAAGGTCACGTGACCTTGAACTTGACGGGGCTCAACTGCGTCGCGTCCGAATTCCCGACGTTAATGTCAGCGGTCGGATTCGGCTGCTCCGTCGTCCCCGGCTCGCCCATCGACTGAGTCGTGTTGATCACGTACTTGAGAGTGATCTTGCCAGTCGTCGCACCTTTCGGCACCTTCGTCGTGATTTCGGTCGGAGACACGATCTGGAAGCTCGCAGTGACCTTGCCGAACGAAACGCCCGTCACGTTCAGGAAATCGTACCCCGTGAGTGTGACCGTCGTTCCGGCCGGGCCCGAGGTCGGCGAAACAGCATGCTTCCCAAGGAAGGACGGCGTCGACGAGATGCCCGTCGCCAGCGACGGATCAGCCTCTGCAGCGGCGAGGGAGACCTGCGGGCACGGGTTGACGTAGAAGGTCCCGCCCGTTGCGGTCACGGTTCCCGACGCATCGGTCACGGTGATCGGACCGGTGGTCGCGGTGGCAGGCACGACCGCATAGAGCGTCGAGTCAGATCCAATCTCAAGACCGCCCGGCTGCACCGGAGTCCCGTTGAACGACACGCTGACCGCCGAAGCGGGCCCGTCGTTCACGAACCCAGACCCACTGATCGTGATCGTGTTACCGGGGCATGCCCCAGCCTTGTTTGGGAGTCCCGAGTTCGGGCTGAAGCCGGTCACCGTGATCGCGCCAGCCGAACTCGCAAACAACAAAGCGGTCAGCGCAGTGCCAACTGCCACTGCGAGAACCGAGACAAGATTTCGTCGCATCAATCCACGTCCTCTCGATTCGCCTGATGATGAGATCAGACCCTGGAGCAGCGTCCGATCCTGACTTCTTTGACGTTCTCTTATGCACGCACGCGCTCCCAGGGGGAACTGCCCGGGAAAATAGCAGGTTGACGTCCCGAGGACAACCGGTGTGCGGCTGCCCCGGCAGCGGCTGGGCTGCTGCCGGGGCGCCGACACTGCGTCCGTCGGGATTACCGACGTCAATTTCCGGCTCAGATACAGCCGTCCCCGTCAGTCTGGGCACCGTTGTCATCGTCGTCCCCATCGGTGTTGCCCGAGGTGGGGATGGTCTTTCCGGTCGGACAATCATCGAGTGTGTCCGTTCCGCCGCCCGTCGACGCTGTAGTCGTCGTGGCCGGCGTCGTCGTGGCCGGAGTCGTCGTGGCCGGGGTCGTCGTGGCCGGCGTCGTCGTGGCCGGAGTCGTCGTAGCCGGGGTCGTCGTCGTCTTCGACGCAGCGGGAGGCGCTTTGTCGCGATCGGTGTAGACGAACTCTGCGATGTCGTCGATCTTGGTCGTGCTCAGCCGACTCTTGAAGGACGACATCGGGAACTTGTACTTCGCCGCCGCGGCCTTCGTCATGATCGCGTCACCGCCGTCGGTGATCTGCTTCTCGATCTGCGCGACGGTCAGGACGGGCGTGTCGAGGTTCGGGCCGATCTTGCCGGTCGCCCGCGCGTACTTAAACGTGTGACACGCCGAACAACCCGAGGACGTGAAGAGCGTCTCGCCGGTCGCGATATTCGCCGGGGTCGACGCACTGTGTCCGAATGCTGCCGTCGCGGCGACCGCCACCACAGCGCTCGTCACGGCTCCTGCGATCGCTAGACGACTGAGCAGTCGCTTAGACGACATTTCCATGTGGGCTCCTTTTTGGCACTCCATCATCGTCAGTAGTTACCCCGGATCGAGCAGGATTCACGGGGCAACCCCGACGGACACGATATCAAGGTCGGGGTGCCCGGACCGCCTTGAGTCGCCCACATTGATTCCGGCTGAATCGAAGTCGTGTCGTTCGCGGTGTCCGCGGGGCGCTGTCGAATCCTGATGCCGGCGCGACGCAACCAGATGTATCGAGGTGTGAGCGCGCAGACGTCGGAACATCGTGGGCGCAGGTTCGTGAAGACCATCGAGCCTCGACCCGCCCGACGAATAGTGGCTTCAACCGACGATGTTGTAGCCCTTCTTCGCGATCGCGATCGAGGCCTGTTGCATCTCCTTGACGCCCCTCAGCGTCAGGATGTCCTGCAGCACCGTTACCGGCGCCCCGCCCTTGTCGAGTTGATTGATGACCGATTGCAACTCGTCCGCATAGTCGTGCACGCCCTTCAGGAGAAGCGCCTGGTCGGTGCGGATCGCCGCCGGCGCGACAATGAGGGCGAGCTTCGCAGCCGCGGCGCGAAGCGCGGCCCGAGCCTGGCCGAGCGCGTTAAGATCTTTTGCGTTCTCGGTGGCTGTCCCTTCTGAGGCGAGCTCGATCTCGCCAACCACCTGAAGCGACGATTGAAGCTTGGCGCCGAGCGACTGCATCGCCTTCTCATACTTTGCTGTTGCCGAAAGCGGCAGCTTCGTCGCGGCCGCTTTCGTCGCGGCCGTTACGGAGCTCGAGGTCGTCGTCACGTCCGTCGTCGTCCCAGCCGCCGTCGAACCGCCACCTCCGCCTCCACAACCGGCGAGGCAGACCACAACAGTACCGACGGCGAGTGCCGCGAGCGCCGAGCGAAGCGAGGATTTGCGGGTCACAGCGGGCATTACCCCAGGATAACCACATGCAAGGCAAGGCGACGATCGGTGGATTTTCATCGTCTTGGAGCACCATAAATACGCGGAAATGGAGGTTCTTTGCGGAGTTTTACCGCTTTCTGTACCAAACGTCACAACACGACTTGCGGTCCGGTCTCGTGAGCGGATAAGCTCGCTGTCGATGAGGCACCGGGACGCGCGCGTTCGATTCTCACTCGTTGTTCTCGCCGCGTGCGTCGTCGTTGGTATCGCCGGGGGGTCGGCGCGCAGCTCATCAACCACCGGCGACGTGAACTGGGGCAGCTGGGGAAACACCGCGAATCAGAACCGGTACTCCCCGCTCACGCAAATCAACGATTCGAACGTCAGTCAGCTCGGGCGGGCGTTCACGATTGATCTGAACCAGTTCGTCCCTGGAATCAAGAAGGGCATGCAGGACTATCCCCTGATCGTCAATGGGGTCATGTACATCACTTCGGGCGACGACCAGGTCTTTGCGGTTAACGCGACGTCCGGGGCACTCCTCTGGCACTACGCGCCGAACAACATCGCGACCTTCAAGAACTTTGGCATCGTCGCGAACCGCGGGGTCGCGTACTGCGACAACACGGTCTTTCTGCTGACGCTCGATATGACGATCGTCGCGATCAACCCGCTGACAGGGCAGCAGATCGCCCGTGTGCCGATTTCGAAGGCCGTTCCCGGGGCGCAGGCCAACTACGGCTATTCGGAGACTTCGGCCCCGATCTGTGCTGACAACCGGCTGATCCTTGGAGCGGCCGGTTCCGAGTACGGGGCGCGCGGGTTCGTGATGGCGTACAACGTCCCGAGCCTGACGCCGGCGTGGCCAAACCCCTTCTGGACGATCCCGCCCGACAACACCGAGTGGCGCACCGCCGCACGCATCGTCGGTGGTGGCGTCGTCTGGACACCGACCACGGTCGACCTGACGACAAACACGTTGTACTTCGGCACCGGCGCCGCGACACCCCCGTACTACCCGTCGCTTCGGCCCGGCCCTGACCCGCGCTCTGATTCGCTCATCGCCGTCAATCTCATCACCGGCCAAATGGATTGGTGGCAGCAACTGCTGACGTCGAACCAGTGGTCATACGACGCCTCGCAGCCTCCGATGGTCTACACCGCCACGATTGGAGGCAAAAAGGAGCGGGTCGTCTCGATCGCAACGATGGAGGGCGTCTGGTTTGCCTTCAACGCGAAGACCGGCGCGCCGATCTGGCAGCGCGTCAAGGTGATCGACAATGTCGAGCATCCAAACCTCAAGCCAGGTGTGCCCGTCGTCATCTATCCCTCGTCGCTCGGCGGCCTGAACTACTCACCCGCCTCCTACGACCCGCAAACGCAGTATGTGTACAACGCGGCCTCGGAGACGGCCTCTGTTCTTGTGGAACAGACCTCCGCTGAAGAGGAGAAGCAGGGACTGCTCGCCGGTGACGTTTTCCTTGGCCTCGCGAACGGCGACTACGGCCAATACCTGCAGTCCGGGTGGCACGACTACGGTTCGATCAGCGCGATTGACGTCGCGACTGGTAAGCAGGTGTGGAAGTTCGATACGCCCCAGCCCGAGCGCGGCGGCCCGACGACGACGGCCTCCGGCCTCGGATTCGTCGGTGGCGGTGATGGCGTCCTTCGCGTCTTCGACGTCAAGACGGGGCAGGTTCTCTGGACATTCCAGACCGGATACCAGATCGCGGCCGGTCCCTCGATCTATGCGGTCAACGGCACTGAGTACATCGCGATCGGCGTAGGCGGAACGACGACATCATCGTCGGGCGGCACCGTCGCCGCCCAGATTCAGGTCTTTGACCTCGGCGCCAGTCAAACACAATCGACCGCGCCTGTCATTCCCGTCACGAACGGAGTACGCGAGGTGCAGAGTCCGTCCACCGCCGCCGCACCACTCACCGTGTCCTCAACCAGCGCTGTCACGCGTCGGAGCGCGAGCGCAGGCGCCGGGGGACGGCTTATCCCCCCGGCCAGCCTCGCGATCCAGACGTGGAACCCCAACACGTCGAACACCGATACGGTGGAAGGCCACGTGACGCTTGACGGCCAGCCGGTCGAAGGCGCGAGCGTGTCGATCGGAGGCTGGGTCGACCCCACACCGACCGACGCGACGGGCGCGTTCGACTATCCGGCAGACGACACGATGGCCTTGCGCCACGTCGCCACGGTCGTCGGCGACAGCTCTGCCACCGTAGACGGCAAGAAGCTCACCGCGGCTCAGCAGTCGGCACTGCTCGGAGCGAGCGGTGGCATCAGCGTCGGCTACGGGGTGAGCAATGTGTCGTCGCACGTCGAATCGAACGGTGACATCGCGCTCTCCGGCAAGCTTTCGTACGGACAGAACCTCGCGCCGCCGACAGTTGTCCTGTACAGCTACGAGCTCCGAGGTGTGATCACCAACTCGAGCGGGCAGCCCGTCCAGGGTGCGGTGGTGACGACCCGCACGAACGACCGTCAGTACTGGACTCAATCGCGGCCATCGGGTGCGAACGGGGATTACGCCTCGTTCCTGGTAGCCGCCGACGAGGAAGGCGACAACCCGGTACCGATGGAGGTCGGGGTAGCCGCCGGCGGCGTCTCTTACGCCGAGCCCGCCGCCGACCAGATTGACTTCGCCAAGCTTCAGAGTGCGAGCCTCAACATTCAGCTTCCGGCGACGCCGGGTGGAGCGCTCCTCGAGTCGACGCTCTCCCCCCAGACGATTCCGGGCGCGATCTACCAGGGACTGGTCGTCGGCGTCGTCGGCGGGAATGGCGGGATCATCAAGCCGATCAGCGCGACATGGCCTGACAAGAACGGCAACTTCAGCCTCGTGCTCCCCGCGTCAGCGGCGGGACTCAAGGTGAACTTCTGGGAGGACAACCGCCAGTTCTTCTCAAGCACGGGCGCGACACCCGGACAGAACATCAACCTTTCGATCTATCCGTCGTCGCTGCCTTCGGATGCACCCCAGGCGCTGCTGAGCACCACACTCGCTGGCACCGCCAAGTAGTTTCTTCCCTTGACTACACGAGGCGGGACCGCGAAGGGTGCGGGTGGGGCGAGGTATGCTCGCGGTTGATAATGGCCGCTTGTCGACTCCGTGTCGTAACGCTGCTGGGAGCCTTGCTCGTCGCGAGCGTCGTTGCCGCAACAAGCTTCGGTTCACCGGCAAGAACGGGTCCGTGGCACGTCTTTTCGACGCATTCCTCGAATGGCCGCACGGTTGCCACCGTTGGTGGGCGCACGCTGACACCCGAGGCTCTCGAGTTGAAGGTGCGAGCGACACCCAACGTCTCCACGCAGATCAACTACTCCATCGATTGTGAGAAGAGCGGAACGCATCCTGAGCTGCAAACACTTGCGCCGAGACGGACACCGTTCACGCTGAGCATCCCGGTGCCGCTCTTTGCACCGTGGTGCTTCGTCAACATCACAGCGAGTAAGTCGACGTCCGCGCGCATGACGCTTACGCTGCTCGCACGCACGTCCTAGTCGACCACGCGTCGTTGCCTGCTCGGCCACTCTTGGCCGCGATCCCAGCGCCAGTGGCAGCACACGGCTTTTCCGGTACGTGCGCTGGGGTCTAACCGTGAGGGGCGATGCCGAGCCTCATCTATCGTTTTGATCTCCGTGGCCATGCCGATCCACCTGCCAAGTATTCGAGCGCATTCGCGGCGCGGCGTCGTCGCGACAGGCCGCCCGTGAGAGCGCGTCTGCTTCCCAGACGCGCCGAGGGAGTCTCAACGAGTCTCCTCGTGTTCGGACTCGCCGTCTCGATCGCGGTCGTGCTCCCGATCGGCGTGACAATCGCCCAGGCGCTCCAGGGCGGCTGGTCCGCCGTCGACTCGGCGATCAGCGCCTCCTCGTCGCGCACCTTGCTTGTGCATACCGTGCTCGTCGCGCTCGTCTCGACTCCGGTCTGTGGTGTCCTCGGTGTCGGCGGTGCATGGTTTGTCGAGCGGACGCAACTCCCTGGCAGGAAGGTTTGGGCACTCTTGCTCGTCGCACCCCTGACGGTTCCGCTTTTCGTGACGAGCTACGCCTGGGCGACGATCGGCGCCCAGCTTCAGGGGTTCTGGGGCGCGGCCGGAATTATCGCCTTCTCGTACTACCCGATCGTGTTCCTGCTCGTCGCCGTGTCGCTGCGTGGACTCGACCCCGCCCTCGAGGACACCGCGAGGTCGCTGGGGCTCAACCCGCGCCAGGTGTTCTTTCGGGTCATCCTGCCGCAACTTCGCCCTGCGCTGCTCGGCGGTCTGCTGCTGGTCGGCCTCGACGCGCTCGTGGAGTTCGATGCGTTCGTCGCCCTCAAGTTCCAGACATTCTCGCTCGACGTCTACGCGCAGTACAGGCTCGGCTTCAGCACCTCGGGAGCCGCGGCGCTGTCGTTCTTCTCGATCATTCTCTGCGTGATCCTGCTCTACGGTGAGGAGCGCCTGCGGGGCAACCGGAACTACACCCGGGTCAGCCAGGGTGCGCGCAGAGCGCCCACGCGCTACGCCCTCGGCCGCTGGATGTTCCCCGTGCTTGCGCTCTTCACGGCACTCGTCGCGGTAAGCGTCGGCATCCCGGTAGTGATGCTGATCGACTGGTTCGCGCGTGGAAGTAGCGCCGCACTCTCGAACGCGAGCTCGAACCTCCAGTACCTGTGGCCGGCAACCGTCACTTCGGTCGAGCTCGGGGCCGCCTCCGCACTCGTCGCCGTCGTCTTCGCGCTTCCGGTGGCGTTACTCGCGATCCGCCACAACGGTCCCGTTTCCCGGCTGCTCGAGCGCGCCACCTACCTCTCGTTCGCACTCCCGGACCTCGTCGCGGCAATCGCGCTCTCCTATGCTGCCGTGCACTACGCGCGCTACTTCTACGGAAGCTTCGCGCTGATCGTGTTCGCAGAGGCCATTCTGTTCCTGCCCTTCGCGGTTGTTGCGATGCGCGCGACGCTCGGTCAGATCGAGCCCGCGCTCGAGGATTCGGCACGCTCGCTTGGCGCGACGGCCCAGGCAACGTTCTGGCGGATCACGATGCCCCTGGCGCGACCCGGTGTGATGGCGGCCGCTGTGCTCGTGTTCGCCTTTTCCCTGGGCGACCTCGCGACGGCGCAGGTATTGCTCCCACTCAACCTCTACACGCTCGGCACCGAGTTCCAGAACAACAGCTCGACGGTCGCGTTCGCCGCTGCCGCGCCGTTCGCCGCCGTTCTGATCGTGCTCGCGATGGGCGCCGCCTGGGTGCTCATGAGCCGGTTCGGCGAAGTTCGATCGCTCACGGAGGATGAGCGTGGCTGAGCTTCGCTGCCTCGAGATCGCAAAGTCCTACGGCGACAGGTCGGTTCTCGCCGATGTCGACCTTCACGTACCGGCGGGAACCCTCACCGCGATTCTCGGCGCCTCGGGCAGCGGCAAGACGACGCTCCTGCGCATCGTGATCGGCTTTATCTCCCCGGATCGTGGTTCGGTAAGCGTGGGCGGGAGCATCGTCGCCGACGCGGGCCGACTCCAGGTGGCTCCCGACAAGCGTGCGATCGGGTACGTCGCCCAGGAAGGGGCACTCTTTCCGCACCTGACGGTCGCCGAAAACGTCGCGTTCGGCCTGCCGCGCAGCGAGCGGAAGCATGCCGCGCGAATCGGGGAAGCGCTCCGGCTCGTCGGCTTGGATCAGAGCTATGCCAGCAGGCGACCGCATCAACTCTCGGGCGGCGAACAGCGACGTGTCAGCCTCGCGCGTGCCCTTGTACCCCGTCCCCGCTTGGTGTTGCTCGACGAGCCGTTCTCGGGACTCGACGCGCATCTGCGTGCCGAGACACGCGAAGCGGTCATGAGAGCACTCGAGGCCGAGGGTGCGACGGCTGTGCTCGTCACACACGACCAGGCCGAGGCGCTCTCAATGGGCCGCGAGGTGGCCGTCCTGCGCGCCGGGCGCCTCGCGCAGACGGCAGCGCCGGGAACGCTGTATCGGGAGCCGGTCGATCTCGACGTCGCTCGCTTCGTCGGTGACGCCATCGTGTTGCCCGGCACCGCACGAGACGGGATGGTCGACTGCGCACTCGGTCGCCTTCCCGCGCGCCGTCTGCCCCCGGAGGCGTCAGTCGACGTGATGATCAGACCCGAACAGCTCAGACTCCTGCCGGCGCCGCAGGCGCCCCGTGCCTCGGGCAGCGGGCCCCTCGCCGAGGTGACAGGAGAGCGTTACTACGGCCCGGATACGGCGGTGCGGCTGCTCCTGCAGGACGCGGCACGCACTCCCCTGCTTGCACGCACCTCCGATCCCAACGTGCCCGGCGCGGGCGAGATAGTGGAGCTGAGCGTGGTCGGGCCTGTGGCGGTGTATCCGTCGAGCACAACGACGGCCCCGGCCGAAGAGACTCGAGTCGAGCGGCTGACGCCGGACGATGCAGTATGAAATCCCTGCGGAGGCTCCGCTCGACGCTCGTCGTGGCGATCACCGTCATCGGGTTCAGCGTGACGCTGTCGGCATGCGGGGGAAGCTCGGGGCCAACGCTGGTCCTCTACAACGGTCAGCACGTCCAGCTGACGTCGGCGCTGGTCACAGCGTTCGAGAAGCAGACCGGGATCAACGTCGAGATCCGCACGAACGACTCAGTCGTGCTCGCCGACCAGATCCTGCAGGAGGGAAGTGCGTCGCCTGCGGACGTCTACATCGCCGAGAACTCCCCGGAGCTGATGAATCTGGAGGAGCACAAGATGCTGGCACGGCTTCCCGCCTCCGTGCTCGACCAGGTTCCGGCTTCGGACGATTCACCGACAGGCGACTGGGTGGGCATGGCGCTCCGTGTCAGCAGCCTTGCCTATGACCCCTCGCTCGTCAAGCGAGACCAGCTGCCTGCATCTGTACTCGCGTTCGCCGAACCCCAATGGAAGGGGAAGATCGCCGTCGCTCCGACCGACTCCGACTTTCCTCCCCTTGTCGGGGCAATTGTCGCAACCTACGGGAAGGCAACCGCGGTGGCCTGGCTCGCTGGACTCAAGCGCAACGCGCAGACCTACCAGGACGAGGAATCGGTGGTCGCGGCGGTGAACCGGGGCGACGTCGCCTGCGGCATCATCAACCAGTACTACTGGTATCGGCTCGCCCTCGAGGTAGGCAACAGCGCGATGCACAGCACGCTCTACTACTTCCCGCGCCACAACGTCGGCTCGATCACGAACATCTCTGGGGCCGCGATACTCGCCACGAGCAGCCACCGAAGCGAGGCCGAACGCTTCCTGGCGTTCATCGTCAGCAAGCAAGGGCAGCGCATTCTCGCTGGTAGCGACGACTTCGAGTATCCCGTAAGGACAGGCATCGCTGCGAATCCGCAGCTACCGCCACTCGCGACCATCGCGCACGCGACGATCAACGTCGTCTCGCTCGGCAACGATCTGCAGGCGGCGCGTCTGATCCAGCAAGCCGGCCTGCTCTAAGAAGAGCTGGGCGCCCGGGTCGGGTGTAGTGGAGCGAGCTTTGTTCGCGGCTCGGGACCTGCGCCTATGTGGAGCCACCGCCCGTGAACACCCAGGCCGCCGATGTCAGGCCGCGCGGGCGTAGCACATGCAGATCGAGTGACTGCGCAGCACTCGGAATGCTCGTGGGTACGGACGTTCCGAAGGCCGTCAGCCCGAAGAGGAGCGAGCCGAGCCCGGAGCCCGGGGGCGACGCACTCAACTGGACGATCCGGCCAGAGCCGTCTATCCATACGGCTACGCGAACTGATGCCGGCCCGGCGGCGAGCTCGTCCGAGATCGCCGCCCTCAGCGCGCCGGCGGCCCCTGACGCGCGAGCAAGTGCCGCTCGGAGGTCGACCGTCACGTCGTACTCCGTCGAAGGCACATGTACGAGCACACGGACGCCGCGGGAAGATGCAGCCACACCACCCCACAAAATCTCGTCGAGCAGCAACTGCGGGTTGAGCGCCTCGAGCACCTCAGCAAGGCGCGCATCTCGCGCGTCAGGAGCGGTCGGCCCGGTCAACGTGGCCGCGATCCAGATCTTGCCCTTCGGCAGCGTCGTCGAGCTGATCGGCTCGACGAGCACCTCGCCCGGCGTGAAAACGAAGTACGTGGTGGCGTTCGTCTCACGGAGAACGTGAGAGAAGTCGACCGCCTCTTCACCGAAGCCCTTCGGGAACGCGAACACCGCCCGCCCCAATGCGTGACCCGGAGCCGATCCGAAGAGAGTGACGTCGCGAAGCGTGACGGTCGAGTCGACGCTTTGGGTGATCGTGCTCTGCACCGCGGTACGCACGGTCGAGAGCGGATGTGATCCGCCGCCGCAACCGCTCGCGCAAAAGCTGATACCGAGCCCGACAAGGGTCGAGAGAAGGCGGCGCCGTGACATATGCGAGTCCCGGTCCCACCTTACATAGCGGCGGAATGGCGACGCGACAGTCACCGAGAGGCGCCGGGTTCGTTCACCGAATCGTTCCCAGCTGAGCATCTCCAACGCACCACCGCGTTCCGAGCTCGCGGCGTGGCGCGAAACTCGGCGGTCATCTCGGGGCGCGTCCGAGAGTCACGACCGGTCGCCGCAGCACGCTCAAGCCGGTGGTTAATTACGGACGGGCTACGAGCTGCATTTCGAGCAAAAGCCCCACACGACGGTGACGCCGGATATCCTGTGACCGACATCTCGAACGAAGGGTGGTACTCGGTGAGGATGAGGAGATTGGTGGCGATCGCAGCAACAGTCCTTTTCGGAGCAGTCGCCTCTCCGTTGGCGCTCGCCAGTCGCGACACCACCTCGCCATCGTCGACACTTCTGGTTGAGGTTGTGGTGTCGAAGAAGAACGTGATTATCGGCGTTTACGCCGACACGATGACACATGACGGGATGATTCCCTTCGGCGGCGGCAAGATCCCCCGCGGCGACTTTCTGGATGTCCAACTCGTCAACAAGGGCAGCGGGCCGGCACAGTTCACCGCGTTCGGGAAGAAGACACCCGTGGTCAAGCCGGGGCGGACTGGTCACTTTAGCGCCGTCGCTCTGCGTCGCGGAAGGTTCGCCTACAGCGTGAGCTTCAACGACGGCAAACGCCAGCACGGCGTCTTCATCGTCACCTAGCTCGAATCCACGGCGCACTCGATCGAACCTCCGCAGAGGCGAGAGCGGACAAGGTGCGAGTCAGCGGCTAGGTGGAACGGCCGCGCGGTCGAATGGCCGTCAACTCGAGGGAACGAGCGGGGTCGCCGGTGCCGGGCGCATGTACAGCGTAAGAGTCAGATTCGCCGCCTTCGAATGGAAGGCGCCGACGTTTAGTCGGCAGGCGTTTGGTGGTCCCGGCGGCAGCGACAGCGGGATCGTCACGGGCGTCTTGGCGGCGTGCACGTACTGGGTCACGGTGATGCCGTTCCCAAAGTCGCCACATACGGAAGCGTACGCGGTCGACACCGTCACGTTTGGACTGCCCGTGATCTTGACCTCGAGTTCCGAGGGGCGCCCAACGTACGCCGTGTTGATCCGGCCTGGCTCCGTTCCGGCCGACGTGCCCGTCTTCACGACCTGCCAGCTTGAAGAGGACGGACCCGAGCCACAGCCGAGCACGAGCAACACGAGCCCCAGGCCGAGCCCAGTTGCAGCCTTCTTCATGGGGCGCGATGGTACCACTCGACGAAATGACCGTCCACATACTGATGGTCGCCAAGACGCTCGGGCGCGCTTGTCCCTGACCACATCCAGTGGCGGGAAGACATAAAATTTCCGGTTAATCAACCTCCGTCATTGTCCGGCAAAACGCGGTGCTCTGGTACAGTCATTTCGCTTTGGGCCGACGAACGCTTCTCCTTGGAGTTCTCGCGGCGGCCGTCGTCGCTGGGATTGTCGTCGCAGTGATCGTGAGCACCCAAAGCTCCAGCCCGGGAAGCACCGGGCCGACTGCTGCGCAGCTCTACGCGCAGGAGGCCGCGTACGGGACCTTTGGCGCCTACGCGCTGGGCGGCGACCCCGACGAGCTCGACCGCTCCGGCGAGAATGTCGACGACATCGTGACGTTCCTCGGAGGCGACCGCTACAAGCTCACGGTTCAGAACGTCGGGTTCCTCGGCTACATCAACAGCTTCTCCTGGCGAGCCCCGAACATGGTGATCACCGGCATTACTAGCAGCGGCTCTGGAAGCTGCACGTTCAGCAACGCGAAGAGCGTCGAGACGCAATGGGGCCACCTGCCCGAAGGCATCGTCAGCTGCCAGGGCTTCACGATTCCACCGCCCAAGTGCTCCTGCCGAGGGGGCGGCACGGCGACGATCAGCTTCGATGCGCACAACCTCGCGACGAGCACCACGATCCACTACGGCGTCGCAGAGAGCCGGATCGAGCTCGGCAACATGACACTCGTGCCCTACCACATCCCGTCGTATCTCGGTGCGGCGAACAACACCGCCGACCTCCCGCTTTGCGCTAAGGGCCAGCAAAACTCGAAGGCGCACCCCTGTGTTCACACGAGCTGAGGTGCAGACGAGTTCCAGGGCGCGACGCTGGTCGTTCCCGGGAGCAGGAATGAGCTGGACGAGGCCGGTCATGGTGGCTCTCGTGCTCGCCGCATGCGCGACGCTCCTCGCCGGGTGTGGCGGGGCGAGCACCGACAGCACGGGCTTTACCGGTGCTGATCGCGCCGGTGCCGTCAAGGCGCTTGACGCACTCGCCCAGACGAGCGTCTACGACGCGGCACTCGACATCACCCAGACTGCCGCCGAGGATCCGACCGCTTGCGCGGTCCACATCCAGAGCACGAATCCTCTGACCTTCGAGGTCTTCATGACCTGGATCCCGAACGTGGCGAATCTTGGTGGAACTCAGATCCAGCAGGCGGCGTCGCGACTCTTTTCGTGGATCCGCGCCACCATCACCCCGCAAGGGCTTCAGGGCCCCTACTCGTTCCATGAGGGCAACGAACTCACCCTCACGGCGCTCAAGGCCGAGTACGGTCAAGCGTTTGCGAAGCCGGCGGCGAAGTGCCTGCTGCTCGAAAACGACGCGTTCGGCCTTCTCCCGGCCGGGAGCTGATCGTCCTCTCCGCCGCCGCGGAGGAGCCCTTCGCGCGGCACAACACTCGAGCCGCTTTCCTCCGAGCCGCGCCGCTTCTCCCCCGCTCCGAAGTCAGCTACACGAGGAGTGGCAGACTATGAACCCGCGGGTCCCGTCACGCGGGTCTGACGAGAGAAGGTCGCCGCCCCCATGCCTGACGGACTCGCCGTAGACGCCCCGACACTCAGCACAGCCGAACTCGAGCTGATCGACGGCTACTGGCGGGCCGCGAACTATCTCGCGGTCGGCCAGATCTATCTGCTCGAGAACCCACTCCTCCGGGCTCCGCTCGTCGCGAGCCAGGTCAAGCCGCGGCTGCTCGGACACTGGGGGACAACACCGGGGCTCAACTTCGTCTACGCCCACATGAATCGTGTGATCCGCGCCCGCGACCTCGACGCGATCTACGTCATGGGCCCCGGCCACGGCGGGCCGGCGGCGGTCGCCAACGCATACCTCGAGGGCACCTACAGTGAGGTGTACCCGCGGGTCGGACGCGACCTCGCTGGCCTCGCCGAGCTGTTTCGCCAGTTCTCCTTCCCGGGCGGCATCCCCTCGCATGTCGCGCCGGAGACCCCCGGCTCGATCCATGAGGGCGGAGAGCTCGGCTACTCGCTCGCGCACGCCTACGGTGCGGCTTTCGACAACCCTGATCTGCTCGTGTGTTGCATCGTCGGCGACGGTGAGGCAGAGACCGGCCCGCTCGCGACGAGCTGGCACTCAAACAAGTTCCTCAACCCGGTGAGCGACGGCGCCGTCCTTCCGATCCTCCACCTCAACGGGTACAAGATCGCGAACCCAACCGTGCTCGCCCGCATCGGCGACGACGAACTGACCTCGCTGCTCGAGGGCTACGGCCACTCGGTGCATTGGGTCGACGGCGATGAGCCGTTCACGATGCACGAGCAGATGGCCACCGTGCTCGACACGGTGCTCGACGAAATTGCCGCGCTCCAGGATGCGGCCCGCGCCCAGGGCAGCACGAGACGGCCGCGCTGGCCGATGATCGTGCTGCGCACACCGAAGGGCTGGACAGGCCCCAAGATCGTCGACGGGCTTCCGTCAGAGGGCACCTGGCGCGCGCATCAGGTTCCACTCGCCGAGGTACGCACGAACCCCGAGCATCTTGCCCAGCTCGAAACCTGGCTTCGCAGCTACCGGCCGGCCGAGCTCTTCGACGAGCGTGGGACGCTCGTGCCCGAGCTCGCGGCCCTTGCCCCCACCGGCAACCGCCGCATGAGCGCCAACCCCCATGCAAACGGCGGCCTGCTGCTCAAGGAACTCGTCCTGCCGGACTTCCGCGGCTACGCCGTCGAGGTCGCCCGGCCGGCGACGACCTCGGCCGAAGCGACGCGCGTCCTCGGCAGCTTCCTGCGCGACGTGATCGCCGCCAACCCGAAGACGTTCCGCCTCTTCGGCCCCGACGAGACCGCCTCGAACCGCCTCGGAGGGGTGTTCGAAGTGACCGACCGAGCGTGGGACGCTGAGCGCCTTCCGGGAGACGATCACCTCTCGCCACAGGGACGCGTGATGGAGATGCTCTCGGAGCATCAGTGCCAGGGCTGGCTCGAGGGCTATCTGCTGACCGGACGCCACGGGCTCTTCAACTGCTACGAGGCCTTCATCCACATCGTCGACTCGATGCTCAACCAGCATGCGAAATGGCTCAAGGTCACCGACTCGATTCCCTGGCGTCGCCCGATCGGTTCACTCAACTACCTCCTGAGCTCTCACGTGTGGCGGCAGGACCACAACGGCTTCTCGCACCAGGATCCGGGTTTCATCGACCATGTCGTCAACAAGAAGGCGGAGATCGTGCGCGTCTATCTGCCTCCCGACGCGAACTGCCTGCTCTCGGTCGCTGATCACTGCCTCCGTTCCCGCAACTACGTGAACGTCGTCGTCGCCGGCAAGCAGCCGAGCCTCAACTACCTCTCGATCGAGGACGCGGTACTCCATTGCACGCGCGGCCTCGGAATCTGGCACTGGGCCTCGAACGACGCCGGCGACCCTGATGTCGTCATGGCGTGCTGCGGAGACGTCCCGACACTCGAGACACTCGCAGCGGTCGACCTCCTCCGTCGCGAACTTCCCGAGCTCAAGGTTCGCGTCGTCAACGTCGTCGATCTGATGCGTCTCCAGCCGGTCGAAGAGCATCCGCACGGCATCTCCGACCGAGACTTCGACACGCTCTTCACGACCGACCGACCGGTCGTCTTCGCCTACCACGGCTACCCCTGGCTGATCCATCGGCTCACATACCGACGCACGAATCACGACAACCTTCACGTGCGCGGCTACAAGGAGGAGGGAACGACTACGACCCCCTTCGACATGGTCATGCTCAACGACCTCGATCGCTTTCGGCTCGTGATCGACGTGATAGACCGGGTCGCTGGTCTCGGTTCACACGCTGCCGAGCTCCGGCAGCGCATGATCGACGAGCGTGTGCGTTGCCGAGCGTACACGCGCAGCGAAGGTGACGACCCGCCCGAGATCCGCAACTGGACCTGGCCCTACACGCACGTCGCCTAGATGCGAGTGTTGGTCGTCAACGCGGGATCGAGCGGAACGAAACTGTCAGCGCTCGCTGACGACGACGCGCTGGTGTTCGCGACGAGCGTCCCGCCCGGCGCCGAACAGCTCGAGTCGGCATTCGAGGCGGCGCTCGCGAGCAGTGGACAGATCGACGCGGTCGGACACCGCATCGTGCATGGGGGCGCCGCGTTCGTCGCGCCCGCCGTCATCAACGAGCATGTTCGAGCCCAGCTCGAGCGGCTCACCGAACTTGCGCCGCTCCACCAACCGAGGTCGCTGCGCGCGCTTGATCTCAGCTGCCGTCTGTATCCGGATGCGCCCGCCGTCGCCTGCTTCGACACCGCGTTCCATGCAGGGATGCCCGAGGCGGCCGCGACGTTCGCGCTTCCGCAAGCGTGGCGGCGGCGCTGGCAGCTACGGCGCTACGGGTTCCATGGCCTCTCCCACGCCTACGCTTGCAAGCGCGTCGCCGCGCTCCTCGGGAAGCAGCCGAGCGAGCTGCGGATCGTGAGCTGCCACCTCGGCGCGGGAGCGTCGCTCGCCGCGGTTGCCAGCGGCCGCTCGGTCGACACGACCATGGGCTTTACGCCACTCGACGGGCTCGTGATGGCGACCCGATCCGGGTCGGTTGACCCGGGATTGCTGCTCTGGTTGGAGCGGCAGGCCGGGCTGACGCCGGACGAGCTTGCGCAGACGCTGGAGCAGCGCTCCGGCCTGCTCGGTCTCGCCGGGAGCGCCGAGATGGAGACCGTCCTCGCCGCCGAGGCCGACGGTGATCCCGACGCCGCACTCGCAATCGGCGTCTACCTTCACCGTCTGCGCGCCGGAATCGCTGCCATGGCCGCGGCGATGGATGGCCTCGACGCGCTCGTCTTCACAGGGGGGGTGGGCGAACATGCCGCGGCGATCCGGGAGCGCGCGACGGACGGTCTTGGCTTCCTCGGAATCAGTGTTGACGCTCTCCGTAACAGCACTGCCCGTGCCGACTCCGAGTTGGGCGCGTTCGACTCGAAGGTGCGCGTCCTCGTCATCGAGGCGCGCGAGGACATCGAGATCGCCCGCGAGGTACGTGCGGCGCTCGCTGGAGGACAAGCGGCATGACCAGGCGGCGACGCCTGCGACAATGAGCCCGACGACCAGGGTCGGAGGTACCGGTGCCGAAACGGAGCGCAGGGCTGCTGTTGTATCGCCTTCGCGGTGAACTCGAGGTGTTGCTCATCCATCCCGGGGGGCCTTTCTTCAAGGGCCGCGACGACGGTGTCTGGTCGATTCCCAAGGGTGAGTACACGGACGAGGAGGAGCCGCTCACCGCTGCGCTCCGGGAGTTCGCGGAGGAAACCGGAAGTGTGCTCGTGTTCGAGGAGCACGATCCTCAGCCGCTCGGCCTTGTGACCCAGAGGAGCGGTAAGGTCGTATCCGCCTGGGCTGCCCGCGGGGAGTTCGACCCTTCCACTCTCGCGAGCAATAGGTTCACGCTCGAGTGGCCTCCGCGCTCGGGCCAACTCCGTGAGTTTCCCGAGGTTGACCGCGCGGAGTGGTTCGACCTTGCGACCGCAGCGCGAAAGCTCGTCGCGGCGCAGGCTCCCTTCCTGGATCGGCTGCAAGCACTCCTTTCCTAGTGGCTCTCTCCGAGGCTGCGTGCGCCCTTCGGCGACCGGGCTGGGCGCGTCTAGGATGCGAGAGACGAAGGGAGTGGTTGCTCATCAGCAACGCAGACGGGCTTTTCGGAGATGAGCATGTGCGCCGGTATCGCGAGAGCGATGGGGTGGTCGGGCACGATTGGCGCGAAGGCTCGACTGTCCTGCTCCTGACGACGACAGGGAGACGCAGCGGCGAGCGACGTACGACGCCGCTGATTTACGCCGAGGACGGCGACCGCTACGTCATCGTCGCGTCGAAGGGTGGCGCCGCCGAAAATCCCGGCTGGTACCGCAATCTTGCGCGCAACCCTGAGGTGGAGTTGCAAGTGCGTGAGCGAATCATTCCGGCGCACGCGCGCACCGTGGCGGGCGAGGAGCGCGAGCGCCTGTGGCGTAAGGCAAACGAGGTCTGGCCGCATTACGACGAATACGCGCGCAAGACCGAGCGCGAGATCCCTGTGGTCGTGCTCGAGCCACGCGCGTAACGCCGGCGCGTGTGCGCGGTCGCGCGCAATCCGCGCCCGCATCTTCGAGGGTCGACGCCTCCCGTGCACGCGGGACTACCGCCGCCAGGCACGGCTACGGCCCGCTTCCGAGCCCGGGACTGCCGATCGACGCGTTCCCGCGGCGGCTCGGCCTCGCCGGCGTCACGACGCGCGCGAACCGATGAGCAACGGCGCTACAGCCCGACTGCGGTAAGCACGCCAGGCGTGCGCACGAGGTCACCCGCCTGACCACCCAGCACTCTGAGCTCCGAACGCTCGCCGGCGTTTCGCGAGATGCGAGGCGGGTAGGGGAAGGAGACACCCGCAAGCCGAGGAGGCTCAGATGCAGTTCAACTCGTTGAAGGACGTCCTGGTCGAGGAGCTGGCCGATCTTTACAGCGCCGAACAACAACTCGTCGAAGCGCTGCCGAAGATGGCTGCGGCCGCTCACGCGACGGAGCTCCGCCAAGCGTTCCAGACCCACCTCGAAGAGACCCGGGGGCATGTGCGGCGCCTCGAAGAAGTGTGCGCCGAGCTCGGCATACAGCTTCCCGACGAGACGTGTGAGGCGATGCAGGGGCTGATCAAAGAGGGCTCCGAGGTGATTGAGGCAGCCGGCGACGACGCGGCGATCGACGTTGCCCTGATCGGCGCCGCCCAGCGCGTTGAGCACTACGAGATCGCTGCATACGGAACGGCGGCGGCAATCGCCTCCGAGCTCGGCCTCGATTCGACCAAGCGTCTTCTCACGGACACGCTCGAGGAGGAAGGGAAGGCCGACAAGCTCCTGACCAAAATTGCCGCCGGCGGGCTGATGACGAGCGGCATCAACCGCGAGGCCGCGAGCCGCAGCTAGCGGAGCCTGGCCTCCGGGGCGCTCGGGCCGGTTCCTCCTTTGCCGGCCCGAGCGCCCTGTCGTGCACCCTCAATCGGTGAAACCGAAGTCGGCGGCTCACGCGTCGTGCATTTCGAAGCGGTTCAACCAACCGCGCGCAGGGCACGCGAGAGTGACTGCCTGGTCGTGAGCACCGGGGCAAAAAGGTCGCCGTGGCTCGCGATGCGCTCGAGCACCACCTGCATCGTGAAGGCGCCCGGATCAAGGTGCTCGTCCAGCTCTGTCCAGGCGAGCGGCGTCGAGACAGGTGCGCCTGGTCGTGGCCGCACTGAATAGGCGGAGGCGATCGTCTTGCCCTCCCCATTCTGATTAGCGTCGATCAGCACTCCGCGACGACGCGCCTTGACCCATTGGGTCGTTGCGAGCTCGGGGTGCCGTTGGGCGAGCGCCGAGGCGACGTGCCCGGCGAAGGCGCGCGACTCCGCGTACCCCGAGCGCCGGTCGAGGGGGACGAGCACGTGAAGCCCCTTGCCGCCCGAGGTCTTCGCGAAGGCCTGGAGCCCGAGCGCATCGAGCAGCTCCTTCAGGATCAGGGCGACCTTGACGGTGTCGCGCCACGACACCTCCGCGGTCGGGTCGAGATCGAAGAGCACGAAATCGGGCCGATCAAGCCTGTCGACACGCGAGTACCAGGCGTTCATGTCGATGCAACCCATATTTACCATCCACAGCAGCGCAAGCTCGTCGTTGACGATCGGAACGTCGATGAGGCGTGTCGCGCCGGCCTCGCGGCGGCTCGAGACCTCTATCTGCGCTGTGCGGATCCACTCCGGCATGTGGGCCGGAGCGTCTTTTTGAAAAAAGGCCTTCCCCTCGGCGCCATCGGGGTAGCGGCGCATCGTGAAGGGACGGTCGCGCAACTGCGGCAGGAGCACGGGCGCAACCTCTCGGTAGTAGTCGAGCAACTCGCCTTTGGTGATGCCCTCTGACGGCCAGAACAGCTTGTCGAGGTTGGTCAGGCGCAGCTCGCGCGCCCCGCGACGAAGCACCGACTCACTCGGCCGCTCACGCTGCACGAGCGCAGGAGGCTTGTCATCGCGAAGACCCTTGTAGGAGGGATGACGCACGTGACCGTCGTGCGTCCATTCGCTGAAGGCGACCTCGACCACGAGCCGCGGCTCGACCCAGGTCACTCCGCCGCGTCTGACTCGAGCCATCGTCGGCTCGACGGGGAAGGGAGAGTCGGCGCGTTCGAGCGGATGCAGGAGCTCGCTGAGACGCGAAAGCTCGCGCTCGTCAAAGCCTGTCCCGACGTTACCGGCGTAGCGCAGGCCACCCGGAGCCTCGACCGCGAGCACGAGAGCACCGAAGCTCGAGCGGCGACTTCCGGTGCCCTGGGTGTAACCGGCGACAAGGAACTCCTGCCGGCCGTGACTCTTCAGCTTCAACCACTCGCCACCGCGACCGTTCGGGATGTAGGGGGAGTCGATCTTCTTGGCCACGATCCCCTCGAGCCCTTGCTGGGCTGCGGCCTGGAGCAGCGCCGCACCATCGTCGAAGCTTTCCGAGAAGCGAATGGCACCGCCGTCACCGACGAGCGCGCGCAGCTGTTCGCGACGGGCCTGAAGTGGCCTCTCTAATAGTGCGACGCCGTCGAGCTCGAGCAGGTCGAAGACGTAATAGACGAGGCGACCGCTTGTCTGTTGCAGCAGCGAGAAGCTCGGGCGTCCGTGTTCGTCGAGCGCGCAGATCTCGCCGTCGATCACGGCCCGTGTCGTCGGGAGCAGTTCGGCGAGCGCGGATGCGACGGACGCAAAACGGGCGCCGAGATCCTTGTCGTTGCGGGAGCGCAGTGTGCAGCGGCCGGCAGCCAGATAGGCGAGCGCCCGGTACCCATCGAACTTCACCTCGTAGCTCCAGCCGTCGCCACGCGGCAGCTCCTCGACGAGCCGCGCGAGCATCGGGCGGTAGGGAAACGTCAACGGCTGCGTCGTCGGCTCGCCGTCACGGCTGCGAATGAGCAGCCAGTTCTGGGCCTTGCCGTCGAGCCGTGCCGGCACGAGCGTCCAGACGCCGCGGAGCCGCTCACCCGCGAGACGCACCTTGAGCTGACCGTCAGGCTTCTCCTCGAGCAGGGAGTAGGTGCCGTGATCCCAGATTTCGACCGTGCCAGCGCCGTACTGGCCCTTGGGAATCTCTCCGGCGAAACTCGCGTAGGCGAGCGGGTGATCTTCGACCTGGACGGCCAGCGATTTCGCGCCCGGCTCGAGCGGAATCCCCTTGGGCACCGCCCAGGACGCGAGCACCCCGCCTCGCTCGAGCCGAAAGTCGAAATGGAGGTTACGTGCGGCGTGGCGCTGCACGACGAACATCGGCTCCGCGCCCGAGGCGCTGCCGCCGAATGGCTCCGGCGTCCGCTTTGGGTCACGTTTCCCCCGATAGGCCTGGAGGTCAGCCACTGATGGCCATTGTGCTCCAAACGTGGGCCTTCGAAGCACTCCCAAGACGCAGGTTGAACGTGCATCGAAACGTGCTGTTTCGGGCCTGGCCAATCGGGGAGCGATAGATCAGGTGAGGACGCGACGGCTTCATCTCTGAGAAATTGGCGCTCGGCGCGGCACCGCAGCCGCATGGGGCAGGGCAGGAGCGACCGCTCCCTACGGCGTCAACGCGCGTTCCTTGCCGCGCAGGGATACGAGAGGCCCCTATCGTTCCTCGGATGCCGGCGATGAGACGACCGCGAGAGCAGCGTCGCTGAGCGCGCCAGGCACCCCTTCGGGTCGCTCCGGGTTGCTGCGCTCGCGCCTGAGCTCCCTCGATCGCTATCAGCGCACGCACGCCTGGATCGGCTTTCCACTCGCGGTGCTCCAGAAGTACGGCGACGATCAGGCCGGCTACCTGGCGGCCGGGGTCACCTACTACGCGTTCTTTTCAATCTTCCCGCTTCTGCTCGTGTTCGTGAGCGTTCTCGGTTTCGTCCTTCGCGGCCACCCGGGCGTCGAACATTCGATCCTGAGCTCCGCGCTCGGGCAGTTCCCAATCATCGGGCCACAGCTCCAGGCTCACTCGTTGAGTGGGAGCGGCATCGGGCTCGGACTCGGCCTTACAGGCTCGCTCTTGGCCGGGACGAGCGTGTTCCGCGCCGCCCAGAATGCGATGGACCAGCTCTGGGGAGTGCCGCTCACGAGCCGCCCGAACTTTCTCCAGGCGCGCCTCCGTGCGCTGCTGTTACTGCTTGTGCTGGGGGTCGCGGTGCTGGCGAGCACCGCGCTCGGAGCGCTTGGCGCCGCGGGCACCGACGTCGCCCTGCCACTCAAGATCGGCGCCGTCGTCATTTCAACGCTGCTGAACTTCGTCGTCTTCTGGGTCGCCTTCAGGACGATGACGACGAAGGGGCAGTCGTGGCGTTGCCTCCGAGGCGGAGCCGCGGCGGCGGCGATCGGCTACGAGTGCCTACAGCTTGCCGGCGGCTACTACGTCAACCACGTGCTGACGAGCGCGAGCAACACGTACGGCACCTTCGCGCTCGTGATCGGCTTGCTCTCGTGGATCTACCTGGCGGTCCACGTGACGCTGCTGGCGGCCGAGGGCAACGTCGTCGCGGAGCGGCAGCTCTGGCCGAGGAGCCTGACGCTCGGTGGGCAACAAGCGGCGAGTGACGCCGACAAGCGTGCGCTGCGTCAGCGCGCCCAGGTCGAAGAGCGTCGCCACGATCAGCGGATCGAGGTCAGTTTCACCGGAAGCGCGCCGCCCGAAACCGGGCTCGAAGGAACAACCGGCGGGGGGACAAGCGCCGAGACAGGAAGCTCCCGGGGCTGAACTCGGCGTTCCAACAGCTCAGGAGACCGCCGGTAGGTACTGATGCCGGTCGAGGTCGAGCGTGAAACTGTCGCCTGCCTTGCCGGAGGCGCGGAAGAACGTACAGGTCAGCTGCCGCCGCTCGATCGTCACGCGGACGAAGCCGTAGGCGCCCCCTTTGCGCGTCGTCTCGCCGAAGGTCTCGGTGTCCGCGTCCTCGTACGCGTCCACCCGAGCGGATTCTCCGGTTGGGAAGCTGAACCCGTCCGGGGCGACGGCAGGGAACGGCACCGACCGCGATGGCGCCATGCGACCATCGCAGCACGCGAACATCCGCTCCAACGAGTGGCCGCCGTTCCCGACGATCACGCAGGGAAGCACGGTGCCGTCCGCGTAGCTGTAGGTCAGCCTCTGGAACAGATGTGCGTGTGCCGAGACGATCAGATCGGCGCGCTGACCACTCTCGACGAATGCCTCTTGGAGCGCGACGCCGAGGAACGGGGCGTTTGTCTGCGCGGGGGTCTCCCCGAACCGTTGTGCCCCGCGGATGACAAAATCGCTCGCCCCCGCGTAGGGCGGATAGTGCACGGCAAGGAGCACCGCGCGTGGCGGGGTTGAGGCGACGTTCAACTTCGCCACCTCCTCAAGCTGTGCAACGAGCCAGCGGTATTGCTCGCCCTGCCTGAAATCGGGAGCGGTCGCGGGATCGTCGAGCATGCCACCATTCGAGATGTTCGCGTAGAGCCCGATCACGAACGCGAGCGGGGTGTCGAGGCGCCAGTAGGGATACGGCTGGATCATCGCCGGACGCTCGTCTGTCTTGTTCTTTGGCCAGGGCGCGGGCCACTGCTCAGGAGCGGCGCAGAAGTTTGCGAGGAAGTTCTGGATCGCGGAGAGCTTGGCTTCGGGCGAACGCTTTCCGTCGTGGTTGCCGGCGATCGCCACGATCTGCTTCGGATACCCGCTGTAGGGTGCGAGGAACTGGCGATTCATCAGTTTCACCTGGTTCCCTCGCGACTTCGGAGCCACGTAGGTCATGTCCCCGAGGTGGTAGAGAAACGACGAATCGTTTTGCGCCGTGATGGCGTCTGCGACCGCTTTGGTGTTGGTAGCGGGCGTGTCGCCCGAGCAGCCGGTCAGGTGAAAGCTGATGCGACCGCGAGCAGAGACCGCGGCGTCCTCGTCAGGATCGATGCGCGCCAGGCTGAGCGTCGTGTCAGCAGGCACGCTCACCGGTACCGGCGTCCAAACGCCTTTCTCGGCACAGGCTGTTGTCTTCTTCGGCACCGTTGCGGTTGCTCCCGATCTCCGCGGACGACTTTACGTATTCTGCGAACGTTGCGTTGCCCGGTGCTGCCCAGAGGCAGAAGTTTGCTCAGCCGCCGGCGACGACTGCCAGCACCTCGTCACCGTAGCGCTCGAGCTTACGGGGACCGACGCCGGCGATAGCCGCGAGCTCGGCATGCGAGCGGGGACGGGCATCGGCGATCGCTGCGAGCACCTCGTTGTGGAAAACGTGGAAGGGCGGGACGGCCTCGGAACGTGAGCGGTCACGCCGCCACGCGGCCAGCGCCGCATAGAGCGGTGCGTCCGCTCCAGGTCCGACCGCCCGAACTCCGGGCGCCGACGTTGACGGAACCGGCGGATCCGCGCGTTTCGGCCCGGCAAGCGACTCGACGTGAACGACGGCCTCGGCCACTGCTTCGAGCAGCTCGGTGCCAAAGCGGCCGAGACGGGCCGGCCCGAGTCCGTGGATCGTGCCGAGCTCGGCAAGCGTGCGAGGCTGGCGGGCGATGAGCTCGCTGATCGTCCGGTCGGGGAAGATCACGTACGCCGGAACACCGTTTGCGCTTGCTCGCGCGAGCCGCCAGCGCCGAAGCGAAGCCGCGGCGGGCGAGTCGTCACGGCTCGGGCGACGGATCGCTGCGGCAGGCTCGGACTGCTCAACGCCAAGATCTCGCAGGAAGCTGCTCGGGCGGCGCGACCAGGTGATCGCGAGGCGCTCGCGCGCACGCGTGATCCCGACGTAGAAGAGACGACACTCTTCCGCCTCGTCGGCCGCGGTGCGTGCAAACCGCGAAGGAAGCTCTTTCTCGTCCAGGCGGGGCAGAAAGACTGCGTCGAACTCGAGCCCCTTGGCCCGGTGGTAGGTCAACAGCTGCACGCCGCGGGCACCCTCGCCGCCGGGGTCGAAGCGGCTGCGCAGCTCGGTGACGAACCCGGCGCCGGTGAGGTTGCCGTCATCGAGCTGACCGGCAAGATGCACGAGCCGGGCGAGGTCGGCCTGGCGGGTGAGCTCGCGTTCGCCGAGCCGCTCAGGGTGCGGAGTGAGCATCCCGGCTTCCCGCGCGAGCTTTTCGACGCGCCCGCTTACCCCTGTCGCACGGTCGCGCTCGAGGGGGCGAAGAAGCAACCGCGCCGCTTCACGGGCGAGCAGCGAAGATCCCTGGAAGGGAATCCCCGCCCCGTGGCAAGCCTCTTCGAAGTCTGCCAGCCGCGCATGCGTGCGGGCGAGCACGGCGATCTCTTCGAACGCCGTGCCCTCTGCTGCGAGGCGCCGGATCTCCCCCGCGAGCCACGCGCTCTCCGCCTCCGGACTTGCGAAACCCCGCAGCACGGGCGTCGCTCCCGCCGGCCGCGTCGGCCGCAACACCTTCTCCGCCCCACCGAGTCGTGGCACGAGCCTGTTCGCGAGCTCGAGCACCTCGGGTGAGGAGCGATAGTTGTCCTCCAGGCGCACGATTGTTGCCTGAGGAAACCGCTTACCGAGCCCGAGGAGCCACCGTGGCGAGGCGCCCGTAAACGCGTAGATCGACTGGTAGTCGTCGCCGACGACGCAGAGCTCGTCGCTTTCGCCGAGCCAGCATTCGAGTAGCGCCTGCTGCAGTGGGTTGACATCTTGGTACTCGTCGACGGTGAAGGCCCGGTAGCGTGAGCGGAAGTCGGCGCGTGCGCTCTCGTCGTGCTCGAACACGGCGGCGGCATGTTCGAGCAGGTCCTCGAAGTCGATCTCGCCGCGCTCGACCTTCCGTCGCTCGTACTCGCGGTACACGCCCGCCATCAGCTCGGGAGGGAGCGGAGGTTCGTGGGCGCCCAGCTCCCCCTCGTAGCGCTCGGGCTTGATGCGCTGCGCCTTCGCCCACTCGATCTCTGTCGCCAGGTCCCCTGCCGGACGGAAGCGGAACGGAGGCGGTAGCGCGTTTGCGATCTGGCGCAGGAGCGCAGCCTTCGCGGGGAGGATCCGACCGACCTCTCCGGGGCGGTAGCGGTGCAGCTGGGCGAGGGCAGCCGAGTGAAACGTGCGGGCGGTCACGCCGCGCACGCCAAGCGCTTGCACGCGCTCCTTGAGCACCGTCGCCGCCTTCTCGGTGAACGTGACGGCGAGGATCTCGTCGGCCCGAAACGTTCGGCTCGCGACCTGCAGCGCGATCCGGCGAGTGATCGTCGTCGTCTTGCCTGAGCCCGCCCCGGCGAGGATGCAGACCGGCCCGCGGACCGCCTCGGCCGCACGGCGTTGCTCAGCGTTGAGCCCCGCGAGGATCTCCACCGGGCCACCCTATCCGGACGCCCGGCCGACCTGGTCTTCCCCAGCCCGGGCGTTGACAGCATCGGTTTGCCCGGGTTACGCTGATCCGGTGGAGAGGGGGCGGGGCTCCAGAAGCGTGATGCTTTGGATGGGGTTCCCTGCGGGCGAAGGCGCGGTGTCCCCCTCCGCGCCCACGTCCGTCCTGCCCCGAGTCCCCGGGCGCGTCTGAGGAAGAGCGATCACGACCTCAGTTCTAATCTGGGTCGCGGTACTTGCCTGGCTGCTCTACCGGCAGCTCCAGCGCCGGCCGGTCGGCGGCCGCGGCAGTGGCAGCGGAACGACCAGACGCCCGATCGCCTCGGTGCTGCTCATCCTCGGGGCGGTCGAAACGATTGCCTTCGCAGATCACCACCACCTCGACGCGGCGACGGTCGGCATCCTCTGCGGGAGCCTGCTCGTGGGAGCCGCCCTCGGTGTCGCGCGCGGATTCACGGTCAGGCTCTGGGTCGACCAGGGACGACTCTTCCGCCAGGGAACCGCGCTCACGGTCGCACTCTGGCTGGTCGCGGTCGGCATCCACCTCGCGAGCGAGACCGCGGTCCGGCACGAGGGGGGGCCAGCCGGCGCGAGCTCGGCCACGATGCTCCTCTACCTCGGGCTCGCACTCACAATTCAGACGTCTGTCCTGCGCCGCCGCGCACGGGCGCGACTCGTTGAGCTGCGCAACGCGCGGGGGGCGCCCGCGCTCGAGACCTGACCGCGTCGCTGCCCTCTAAGCCGCTCGCCCCGGTCGAGGCGACGCCTAAGCGTCGTCGGCGGGCTCTTCGGCGGCGCGGTGGCGTATCTCGTCGACCACCGTCGGATCGGCAAGCGTTGTCGTATCTCCGAGCGAGCGGTTCTCGGCAACATCCCGGAGCAAGCGTCGCATGATCTTGCCGCTGCGCGTCTTTGGCAGCTCCGGGGTGAAGACGATGTTCGCGGGCTTGGCGATCGGGCCGATCTTCAACGCCACATGATCCCGTAGCTCCTCGAGCTTGGCGACCGAGCCGGGATCGTCCCCCTTGAGCGTCACGAAGGCCACGATCGCCTGGCCCGTCATCGCGTCGGCCCGCGCGGCGACGGCCGCCTCGGCGACATCGTGATGGTCGACGAGCGCACTCTCGACCTCGATCGTGGAGATTCGGTGCCCGGACACGTTCATCACATCATCGACGCGACCAAGAAGCCAGAAGTCACCGTCCTGGTCGATCCGGGCGCCGTCACCGGCGAAGTACACGCCCTCGTATTTCGACCAATACGTCTCCCGGTAGCGCTTGTCGTCTCCGAAAATTCCTCGCAGCATCGCTGGCCACGGCTTGCGTAGCACCAGGTATCCACCACCGCCGGGACCGACCTCGGCGCCCGCCTCGCTGTAGACGGCCGCGTCGACGCCGGGGAAGGGCCGCGTGGCCGACCCCGGCTTCGTCGTCGTCACCCCGGGAAGCGGGGTGATCAGGATCATCCCGGTTTCGGTCTGCCACCAGGTGTCGACGATCGGACAACGGTCGCCGCCGACGTGCTCCCGGTACCAGATCCACGCCTCGGGGTTGATCGGCTCACCGACGGAGCCGAGCAAGCGCAGCTTCGAAAGGTCGTGCTGCTCGGCGAACTGCGGTCCCCACTTCATGTGGGTGCGGATGGCCGTCGGGGCCGTGTAGAGGATCGTTACGCCGTAGCGTTCCGCGATCTCCCACCAGCGGTCCTTGGCCGGGAAATCAGGGGTGCCCTCGTAGAGCACCGAGGTTGCGCCATTGCAGAGCGGCCCGTAGACGATGTAACTGTGCCCCGTGATCCAGCCGATGTCGGCGGCGCACCAGTACACATCGGTCTCCGGCTTGAGGTCGAAGATGTAGCGATGCGTCGTCGCGACCCCCGTCAGGTATCCGGCGGTCGTGTGCACGATCCCCTTGGGCTTCGCCGTCGTGCCGCTCGTGTACATCAGGAACAGCAGGTCTTCGGAGTCCATTGACTCGGGCGTGCAGTCGTCGGCGACGTCCGAGATGAGCTCGTGCCACCAGTGATCACGGCCTGACTGCATCGGCACCTCGTTCCCGCTCCGCCTCAGGACCACCGAGGCCGTGATCCCGGGAGCGTCGGCCATCGCGGCGTCGGCGGTGTGCTTGAGCGGCACGGTCGAGCCGCGCCGCCAGGCCTCGTCTTGCGTGATCAACACCTCGCAACCCATGTCGTTGATACGACCCGAGAGTGAGTCGGCTGAGAACCCGCCGAAGACGACGGTGTGCGGTGCGCCGAGGCGCGTACACGCCAACATCGCGACCGGGAGCTCGGGAACCATGCCCATGTAGATGGCAACCGCCGTGCCCTTCTTGACGCCGAGCTTCTTCAGGCCGTTGGCAAAACGAGCCACCTCGCGTTGGAGCTCGGCATAGGTGATCGTGCGCCGGTCACCCTCTGGTTCCCCCTCCCAGTAGAAGGCGACCCGATCCCCACGCCCGGCTTCGACGTGGCGGTCGACACAGTTGTACGAGACGTTGAGCTTGCCTCCGAGGTACCACTTGGCATACGGCAGCTCCCACTCGTAGAGCTGCCCGAACGGCTCGAACCACGAGATCCGCTCGCGCCCCTCGGTCTCCCAGAACTCCTCGAAGTCACGGTCGTAGATCGCCGCCCCGGCATTCGCCTGTGCAGCAAATGCCTGTGGTGGCGGATAGCGCCGTTCCTCGAGCAGCATCGTCTCGATCGAATGCCCTTCGGCCGCCTCACTCATCTGCGCGCCCCCGTCGCCTGAGCACGCATCAGCGGCGGCCCGACCGGAAGCAGAGGGCCCCCCACCGTCGATCTCCCGACGCCGGCGGCCGAGGCGTACCACGCCACGGCGGCTGTGACGATCCCAGCCCAGCCTCCGATGTGAACGATGTGATTGCCGTGACCATGCGCCTCATGGAAGAAACCGATGGCATCCAGGATCTCGGTGACCTGGAGCGAGAGAAAAACGGCGAACACTGCGATGTTGATGCGTGCCGACCAGAGGAGCATATAGGCGTTGAAGATCGCGAAAGCGATCAGGAACCACGAGAAGGAGCTCAGCACATCGAGACCTTTGCCGAGCCCGGTGATCGAAGCGAGCACGACGAACGATCCGAGCGAGAGCCAGAACGCACCATATGTCGAAAAAGCAGTAGCGCCGAAAACATTGCGGTTACGGAACTCCCACATCCCCGCTAGCAACTGGGCGAGCCCACCGTAGAAAAGTGCGGCGCCAATCCAGACGACCCCTGGCACGAAACCGGCGTTGGCTCCGCTGAGCAGAAACGTCGTCAGTGCGAATCCCGCCAAACCCAGCGGAGCCGGGTCCACCGCAAGCGGAACGCTCGGCTGCTCAATGACCAACTCTTCCACAACCGCCATGACACAAACCTCCCTTTGTCGAAAAGAAGGTCAGTCCCCAAGGGGGCCGGCCGCGTATGAACGTCAGCCGACTATAACGCGATTGCGGCTAAATACCTAATGCTGTGGAACTCTGGCCGACGTGCCTCGACGCCTGGTTGCGCGTCTCGAGCACACCGTCGATCAAGCCGTAGTCGATCGCCTCGGCTGGAGTCATGAAACAGTCGCGATCGATGTCGCAGAGCACCTGCTCGACATCGCGATGCGAGTGGTGGGCAATCAGCTCGGCCATCTTGTGCGTCTGCTCGAGGATCTCGCGCGCCGCGATCTGAATGTCCGAGGGGGCGCCGCGGAACCCTCCCGAGCCCTGGTGAATCATGAGCTTGGCATTCGGAAGCGCGAAGCGCTTGCCGGCGGCGCCCCCACAGAGAATCATCGCCGCCGCCGACATCCCCATGCCGAGGCAGACGGTCGCGACGTCAGGCTTCACGTACTGCATGGCGTCGTAGATGGCCATCCCTGCATAGGCCGAGCCTCCGGGGGAGTTGACGTACAGCCAGATGTCTTTCTCCGGGCTTTCGGCCTCAAGGACGAGTAACTGGGCGGCGATCAGGTTGGCGACGGCGTCATCGACTTCCTGCCCGAGAAAGACGATGCGCTCACGTAGCAGCCGAGAGTAGATATCGAAGGAGCGCTCCGACCGTCCGTCCTGCTCGATCACCATGGGAACGACCTGCCCGACGATCATCGCGACCTCCTGTATCGTGCAACCGTTGAGTTGCCCAATATAGCGCAACTTGGAGGTTGCACATGGTCGTCAGAGAGATCGTCCTGCCCGTGCAGCGGCACGAGGTCTGGCTCGCGCTCACAGACCCTGCCCGGCTCGCCGACTGGTTCGCGAGCGAGGTGACGCTCGAGTTGCGGGCCGGCGGCCGAGCTCATTTCCGTTGGCCGACCGGCGTGGAACGCGACGCGACGCTGACCACGGTCGAGCCGGGCGAGCGCCTCGAGTTCAGCTGGGATGACGAAGGCGAGGTCGCCTTCGCACTTGCCGACGATCCCGCAGGCACACGCCTGACGGTGACCGAGACCCTGCCCGCCGAGTCACCGCACGCGTTTGCGCCGCAGGCTTCCGCGCTCGCCGTTGCCTGACCCGCTGAACCAGTTCTTTTTCGCGCTTGCGGATCCGAGCCGCCGGCATCTGCTCGGCTACCTCGCCGACCACGGCACGGCGACGGCGACGGAGATGACCGGTGAGCTGCCGATGACCCGGCAGGCGATCGCGAAGCATCTCGCGGCGCTCAGCGGAGCCGGCCTCGTCGAGGCCGAGCGCGCCGGCCGCGAGCTCCGCTATCGACTCACGCGTGTCGGTGCGGAATGGGACGAGCGACTCGAGGCGCTTCGCCGTCATCTCGAACGAGCCGCGGGCGCATAAGCGGCTCGCCAGTTCCCACCGTCGGTTAGCTCGCAGCTCGACGCACCATCACCGAGCCGCCCCCACTGGCGACGAACCCGTAACTGGCGTAGAACCGGACGAGCTCCGCGCTCGCCACCAGCTCGATCGTTTCCGCTCCGGCAGCCTCGGCCTGGCGGAGCAACTCGGCGAACAACCGGCCGCCGAGTCCGGAGCCACGATAGGCGGGTTCGAGGCCGAGATCGACGGCGATGGCGAGCGGTCCGTCGCTGAGCGCACGCCCGAAGCCGACCAGCCTGTCGGTGGCTGTATCGACGAGTCCGACCAGGATGACACCCTCCCCGCAGAGCATCGAATCACCGCGTATCACCGCCTCGCGAGCGAGCTCCCGCGCAACGCTCTCACAGAGCGCACGCAATTCATCGAAGCGCTCCGGGCCGACTTGACCGACCGTGACGATCGGAGCAAGCCCACCGAGCGCCGCAGGTTGCAATCTCACGGGCACCGGGCTCCCGGGCATCGCGGCAGATCATAGGGACCGGAAGCGGGGGCTCGCTGCAAACCGTCCGGCCCGACCGCCGCGCTGACCCTGGGGCTGACCCGCCACCGGCTGCCGCGCTGGCTATCCTCGTTGGCGGCGCGGTTCGACTCCTCGTTCGATCGCTTGATGCCGCCCGAATCGCGCTCCATGACTCGCACCGTCCGACTCCGTCCGTGGCAGAAGACCGCGCTCGACCGCTTCATCGCGGGCGCGCGTGCCGACTTCCTCGCCGTCGCGACCCCCGGCGCCGGTAAGACGACGTTCGCTTTGACCGCTGCCCGTCACGAGCTCGCCGCGCACCCGGGACGACTGATCGTCGTCGCCCCGACTGCGCACCTGAAGCTTCAGTGGGCCCACGCCGCGGCGGCGTTCTCGCTGCACCTCGATCCCGCCTGGGCAGCGACCGACGGCGCGCTGCCACGCGACATGCACGGCATCGTCACCTCCTACCAGCAGGTGGCAAGCAGCGCGGCAACGCTCGCACGCCTCTCCCGCGACGCCTTCGTCATCCTCGACGAGCTTCACCATGCCGGCGACGATCGTGCCTGGGGCGCCGCAGTACTCGAGGCCTTCTCAGGCTCACGCAAACGGCTTGCGCTCTCGGGCACGCCTTTTCGTTCGGATACCCGAGCGATCCCGTTTGTTTCCTACCACGGCGACGAGGCCGTGCCGGACTTCGAGTACGGCTACGGGGAGGCGCTCTCGGACCGGCGAGTCGTCCGGCCCGTCTTTTTTCCCCGCACCGGCGGCGAGATGGAGTGGTCGGCGCCGAATGGGACGCTGCACGCGGCGACGTTCGACGATCCCCTCGACGCAGCCCGCGCCGGGCAACGGCTCCGTACCGCGCTCTCGCTCGAGGGCGAGTGGCTGCCTTCCGTGCTCCGCGCCGCCCACGCGCGCTTGATGGAGGTACGAAAGGAGCAGCCGGACGCAGCGGGGCTGGTGATCGCAACCGACCAGGAGCACGCGCGTGGGATCGCGACGCTCTTGCGAACGCGGATGGCCACGACCGCGCGCCTTGTCACTTCCGACGATCCCCTCGCTTCCAGCGAAATCAATGCTTTCGCCTCGGCACGCGATCCCTGGCTGGTAGCCGTCCGCATGGTTTCGGAGGGGGTCGATATTCCGCGGCTGCGTGTGGGCGTCTATGCGACCACGACGACGACAGAGCTGTTCTTCCGGCAGGCCGTGGGACGACTCGTGCGCTGGACACGTGGCGTGCAGCGGCAGTCGGCGTGGCTTTTCATTCCTGACGATGTGCGGCTGCGCCATCACGCGGCGCGCATCGCGGAGCAGCGACGGCACTCGCTCCGCCGCCCGGACCGGGAAGAGCCGTCGGAACCTGCCGAGCGCCGCACCGAGGTCGGCGACGAACAGCTGTCGCTCTTCGCCGCGATCTCGGCGATCGCGACGGCGTCGCCCGAAGCACTACAGGCGCTCCGCTGGGACGACGACGAGGGCGCGACCGATGACGGGGGCGCAGAGGAGATCGAGCTCGCGCTGGCGCCCCCGCCACCCCTCGCCGGACACTCGGGACTTGCGCTCGCCGACGCGCGGCCGATGCTGCGTCGGGAGCAGAAGCAAGAGCTCCGGGACGCGAATGCACGTCTTGCGCGCGACCTCGTGAGACGCTCGCGCCTGACGCACGCGCAGGTGAACGCGGAGCTCAACCGCCTCTCGGGCGTGCGCCGCGTCTCGGAAGCGACGCTCGACCAGCTCGAGCGAAGGCTTGTCGCTGCGGAACGCTGGCTCGAAACCGCCTAGCACCGAAACCTTGCAGCCTTGCCCCAGCTGCCGTCGGGCAACCATCCGCTCCGGTGGGGTGCATCCGCGTCGAAACTCCCCGCCAGAGCGATATCCGCTGCTAATGTCAAACATGGAGATTGCTAATCTCAAAGCTTACGACCGGCAGCGCTTACGCTCACAGAAGGAGACGAAGATGACCTTGCAAATCGGCGAGACGGCACCGGACTTCGAGGCCGAGACGACCGAGGGCCCGATCCACTTCCACGACTGGATTGGCGACTCATGGGCGGTGCTCTTTTCCCACCCCAAGAACTTCACGCCGGTGTGCACCACCGAGCTCGGTTACATGGCGAAGATCAAGCCCGAGTTCGATCGCCGTAACGTCAAGGTGATCGGCCTCTCCGTCGATCCAGTCGACCGGCACGCCGATTGGGCGAAGGACATCGAGGAGACGCAGGGCACAGCTCCGAACTACCCCATCATCGGCGACGACGACTTCCATGTCTCGAAGCTCTACGAGATGCTGCCCGCGAGCGTCGAGGGCGATCCACTGTCCCGCACACCCGCCGACAACCAGACCGTCCGCAACGTCTTCGTCGTCGGTCCCGACAAGAAGATCAAGCTCGTGCTCGTCTACCCGATGACGACAGGCCGGAACTTCGACGAGGTGCTTCGGGTGATCGACTCCCTGCAGTTGACGGCAAAGCACAAGGTTGCCACTCCCGTGAACTGGCAGCAGGGCGACGACGTGATCATCGCGGGTTCGGTGAGCAACGACGAGGCGAAAGCAACGTATCCGGACGGCTGGAAGGAGCCCCGCCCCTACATCCGGATCGTCCCTCAACCCCGCTGACCCGGAAGGCCGCGCCGCGGCGCGGGCGACCTTCGCGGCGCAGGCCGTGTACGTCGCTCCGCCGCTCGCGGCTCAGGCCGTACCGGTAGCGGCAGCTCGCCGGAAGGCAGCAAACACACACCGGCGCGTACCCTTTCGAGATGCCGCGCGGGTACATGGAAGGCCCGGCCTCGGAGGAGGCGGAGCGTCGTGCCGATGCCGCCGCCGAAGGCAGGGAGGCGGGCTCGCGGGCCGAGCTCGTTGCCGCGGTCTTCGGATCTACGCCGGACAATCACGAGCCACACTTCCTTGGCTGGCGGAGCGAGATCGATCCCGCGCTGCTGTTCGCTGCAGGACGCGCCTGGGGGCTGACGGTGCGCCGCATCGCCCCCTGAGCCCAGCCGACAAGGAAGGGCCCGCGGATGCGCGCCGCCGCGCCCCGCTTGTCGCGCCCGCGGCGCGGCCACCGGCGCGACGGGTCCGTCGGGTTTCTCGGCCCCGCAGAGGGGGAACTCGTTGTCCGGTCAGCGAAACACGGACACGCGAAGGAGAGACCGATGAAGCGAATCACGATGACATTGCTCCTTGGAATGCTCACACTGGCGCTACTCGCTGCCGCCCAGGCTCTGGGCGGCGTGACCGCGACGAAGGTGTCGGTTGTCGCGGGGAAGCCGAGCGAATTCAAGTTCACGCTCTCGAAAACAGCGGTACCGACCGGCGCCGTCACCTTCAGCATCGTCAACAAGGGCGCACTCGCTCATACCTTCAAGATCTGCGCAAGTGCGAAGGGCGGTAGCGCCAACAGCTGCACGGGCAAGGGGACGACGACGATCGCGCCCGGGAAGAGCGCCAGCCTGAGCTACACGTTCAAGACGAAGGGCAGCTACGAGTACCTCTGCACTGTCCCGGGTCACGCAGCCGCGGGCATGAAGGGCGATCTCAAGGTCACGTGAGGCGGCACTCAGCGCATCGCTCGCCGACGGCTCGGGTCGCCCGGCCTCGATCGATACCCCTTCAGGGACGCCGCGTGCGGCCTGCCCGCGAGGATAACCGCGCCGTGAACACCGGGGCGAGGCAGGAAGGGTGACCTCCGAGCGAGCACCGGAGCCGCCCCGGACGGTGACACACAAGCAGGCTGGCGGGAGCCCGACGAGCACCGTGTTGGCTGGGCCCGATCTGCTCGTCGCACGCGGCGCCGAGACCTCGAGCGCGACCAGGCCGGCGGAGCGGATCGAGGCGAAAACGCCTCCGGTCGCCCGCCGGCACCGCGGCAGACGGGCGGCCGCAGTGCTCGTCGCCGTTGCGCTGGCAGCGGCGACCTTCTTGCTCGTCCTGCCGCGCATCGCTGCCTATAGCTCGGTCGGCTCGACGCTCAGCGGACTCACCTGGCCCTGGATCGCGGCACTCGTTGCCGCGACGCTTGTCAACATCGTGACCTTTGCGCCCCCGTGGATGGTCTTGCTGCCACGGCTCGGGCTGATGCGTGCGGTGAGCCTCACGCAGGCCTCGACCGCATTCAGCAGCATCATCCCGGGCGGGGCACCTGTCGGCATGGCGGCCTCGTTCACGATGCTGCGCTCGTGGGGTTTCGAGGGCCGACCGGTCGGGCTCGCGGTGAGCCTGACGGGTGTCTGGAACCAGCTTTCGGTCTTCGCCTTCCCGGTCATCGCCGCGGCGTTCCTCGCGACCGAAGGCGGCGGCTCTCGCTCGCTTGGCGTACTGGCCGCGGTCGGCGTTGCGATGTTCGCGGCAATCGTCGCGCTCGTCGCGCTCGTCCTGCTTCACCCGCGGCTTGCGTTTCGGACGGGCGAGTTCGCATCTCGACTCGCCGGGCGCCTTAACCGGCTTCGCGGTCGGGGCGCTCCAACCTGGGACGGGACGGTCTGGGGGCGCTTCCGGGTGGAGACGCTCGAGCTTCTACGCCATCGCTGGGTCGCACTCACGGTCGCCACAGTCGTCAACCAGATGACGGGCTACCTGATGTTCGAGCTCTCGGTTCGTGCCGTCGGGATTTCGGTCGCCCAGGTTTCCGTCGCTGAATCGTTCGCAGCCTGGTCGATCGGCAGGCTGCTCATCTCGCTCCCTCTCACGCCTGGCGGGATCGGCGTCGTCGAGCTCGGGCTGACCGGCAGCCTGATCGCGTTCGGAGGCCCGAACGACAAGGTCGTCGCGGGCGTTCTGCTGTACCGCGCACTCTCAATCCTGCCCACCGTGCTCGCAGGGGCGATCGCGCTCGCGACCTGGCGCTGGCAGCGACCCCATGCCCCGCTCGCCTCCGATCGCTGAGGCATGGGCTTCGAACCCAGCCACACTCGTTGCGAGAACCCGCCGGGCCACCGGCCAGCGAAGCCCAGTGGTGAGAGCAGCGGGCCCGATCCGCCGTATACGCCTTCCCGTCCGCAGTTGCCCGAGCCGGGTTAGCTCGATTCCTCGGCGGGTAGAAAGGCCCTTGCGGTTCGAAGGCGAAAAAGACGAGGAGCGATGTCGGAGCTACGGCAAGCAGGCGGCGAGAGTGAGCGCGGACCGATTCCCTCGGCGCGGCACCTGTGGGCGCTACGGGGCGATCCGGTTGCAGCGGTCCTCCACGGGATCGAGTGGACATGCGTCGTTCTGCGTGGGGAGATAGATCTTTTCAACGTCGACGCGATCCGCGGGCGAATCGAGCATGAGCATCTCACCTGCCAGCCGCTCCTTGTGCTCGACCTGCGCGCAGTCGAGCGCTTCGAGCTCACCGCGATTCGCGTCCTCCTCGCCGCGCAGAAGCGCCTGCGCTGGGACACCTGCGTTGCGCTTGCCCCCCGCCCCGCACTGCGGGAGCTGATCCGCTCGAGCGGACTCGCGAGCGCGCTCCAGGTTCGTGAGTCGTTCGACGCGAGCCTGCTTGTCGGTCAGACCGCAGCGCCACACGCGCACGGCGGCCGAGCCGCCCGCGCCGCCTAGAGACCGCGACCCACTCGAGAACCGCATTCGCGGCTGGCGGCTGGCTTCAGCGCTCAGCTGGGGCTCGCGCGCACCGCGCTCCATGCGGTCGCGACCGCCTCGTCGTACGGGGCAAGCAACGCTCGTGGAGGGGACGATCTTGGCGTGGTGTGTTTAACTGTGCTTCGGTTCTTCTGCGACTCGCCGAAAGCAAGCCCGCAGTCGGCGTCCGAGCAGCCAGTGCGGTTCTCGCCTGCGGAAACGGGGAACACCCTGAGTGACCGATGCCGGAGACGTCCAGCACCAGCACGAACCCGATCACGAGCGGCTACTCCACTGCCCGCGGCCGACAGCTTCCCAGCGCGGATGACGCCGTGAGCGCGAGCGGATGAGCCATGTCGCCCCTCCACCCCAACCTGAGCGCTCGAACCAGTGGTTCGAGTCCGATCCGCTGTGGTTCAAGCGCGCCATCTTCTACGAGATCCACCTTCGCGGTTTCTTCGACGGTAACGGGGACGGCAACGGCGACTTTCGGGGCCTCAGCGAGAAGCTCGACTATCTGCAGTGGCTCGGGATCGACTGCGTCTGGCTGCTACCCATGTACGCCTCCCCGCTTCGCGATGGTGGCTACGACATCGCTGATTTCTTCGCTATTCACCCTGACTACGGCACGGTCGAGGACTTTCGCTCGTTCGTCGATCAGGCCCATCAGCGTGGCATTCGCGTGATCGCAGACCTCGTCATGAACCACACCTCGAGCGACCACCCTTGGTTCCAGGAGGCCCGCGCTCGCCCCGACTCACCCAAACGCGACTGGTACGTGTGGTCGGATACCACCGAGCGCTATCGCGATGCGCGTGTGATCTTCGTCGACAGCGAGGTCTCCAACTGGACGTGGGATCCCGTCGCAGGGCGGTACTACTGGCACCGGTTCTTCGCGCATCAGCCTGACCTCAACTTCGAGAACCCGGAGGTTCAGGAGGCGATGCTCGAGGTGCTTCGCTTCTGGCTCGAGCTCGGAATCGACGGCTTTCGACTTGACGCTGTCCCCTATCTCTTCGAGCGGGAGGGCACGAGCTGCGAAAACCTTCCCGAGACCCACTCGTACCTCAAACGCGTCCGCGCCGAGATCGACCGTCTGTATCCCGACCGCGTTCTACTTGCCGAGGCCAACCAGTGGCCTCAGGATGTCGTCGCCTACTTCGGGAACGGCGACGAATGCCACATGGCCTTCCAATTCCCGGTCATGCCTCGCCTCTTCATGGCGATCCGGCGCGAGCAGGCTGCCCCGGTCATCGAGATCCTCGAGCAGACGCCGACGATTCCGGACAATGCGCAGTGGGGACTGTTTCTCCGCAATCACGATGAGCTGACGCTCGAAATGGTGACCGACGAGGAGCGCGACTACATGTATGCCGAGTACGCGAGTGATCCGCGCATGAAGATCAACCTCGGTATCCGTCGCCGGCTGGCACCGCTCATCGAGAATGGTAGGGACGAGATCGAGCTGATGACGGCGATGCTGTTCTCGCTCCCGGGGAGCCCGGTCATCTACTACGGGGACGAGATCGGCATGGGCGACAACATCTATCTCGGAGACCGCGACGGGGTGCGTACACCGATGCAATGGACCGGCGACCGCAACGGCGGCTTCTCGCGCGCCGACTTCGCGCAGCTCTATCTGCCGCCACTGATGGACCCCGTCTACGGCTACCAGGCAGTCAACGTCGAGGCGCAACTCCGCACGCCGAGCTCGCTGCTGCGCTGGATGCAGCGTTTCATCGCGTTGCGGAAGGAGCACGCGGTGCTCGCGCTCGGAGACTACGAGCCGCTCCGGCCGGACAACGAGCACATCCTGGCGCACCTGCGGTGCCTACCCGAAGAGGTGGTCGTCTGCGTCCACAACCTCTCGCGTTCTGCCCAGGCCGTCGAGCTCGATCTCAGCCGTTACGAAGGCCTCGTGCCGGAGGAGATGTTCGGTCGCACGCCGTTTCCCCGCATCGGACGATTTCCGTACCTGCTGACACTCGCCGGCCGCGGCTTCTTCTGGTTCCGCCTCACGGAGCTCGCGACGTGAGCGGGCTAGCCGGAGAGGTCGAGAGAGACCGCGATGCGCTGCTCGGCGAGCCCGCGCTCCGCGCGTACCTGGGCGAGCAGCGCTGGTTTGGCGGTAAGACCCGGGAGCTGACTGCCGTTCGTCTCTTCGACGACGCCATCCTCCGCAGCGAGGAGCCGACGCTCATGCTCGCCCTCGGCGAGGCGAGCTACGAGTCCGGGGCGCATGACGTCTACCAGTTCCTCGTGGCGATGAGGAGGTTGGCGACCGGCGTGAGCGGCGAGAAGACGTCCGGGGAGAACCGACCGCCGGGTGTGATCTCGCAGGCTCGCGGGGTGCTCAGCTACGACGGGCTTGCGGAGCCGCAACTCGCGCACGAGCTGCTTCGACTCGCGCGCACCGGCGCGAGCATCGACTCCTCGAGCCGCGGCTCGATCGAGTTCCATGCCAACGATGGGCTCGCCAAGGCGGCCGCGGGCGCGGTGCAAACGGGCACGCTCGAACAGTCGAACTCTTCGCTCGTCGTCGACGACACGTTCTTCATCAAGGCCTACCGGCAGCTCGAGGCGGGAACGAACCCCGAGCTCGAATTGCTCGCCTATCTGACGAGCCACGGCTTCCCTCATACGCCGGAGCTCGTCGGCTGGTGGGATTACTCGGGCCCGCAGCTCGCCGCGACTCTCGGCATCGTGCAGCGCTACCTGCCGGGCGCCGTCGACGGCTGGACACTCGCCCTCGCGCAGATCCCGCGAGCACCGGAGACGTTCCTGTCGACCCTGCGTGGGCTCGGCGAGGTGGTAGCGACGCTGCACACGACGCTCGCCTCCGACCACGACGACCCGGCGTTCTGTCCCGAGCAGCCAAGCGCCGAGACGCTGCACTTGCTGACAGCGACGATCGACGAGGAGATCGCCCAGCTGTTCCTACATCTCCCAGCCTGCACGGAGCTCGGACCGCTCGCCGGCCGTGAGTCCGAACTGCGCGACCTGTTGCAACGGCTAACGAACATCGGCTCTCTCGGCCGTTTGATCCGTCCGCACGGCGACCTCCATCTCGGTCAGGCGCTGCTCGTCGACGGCAACTGGTTCCTGATCGACTTCGAGGGAGAGCCGGCCCGAACGTTGATCGAGCGCCGACGCAAGCGCTCCCCGCTTCGCGACGTCGCGGGCATGCTCCGCTCGTTCGCCTATGCGACTTCGGCACTCGAGCTGAGGGGTGACCTCAAGGTGCCGGCGGGCTTCGCCGCGCACGCCAGGGCGCGGTTCCTCGACGCATACCTGCACGCCGCCCAACCGGCTGGGTTGCTCCCGGACGATCCCGAGGCGATCACGCGACTGCTCAAGCTCTTCGAGCTCGAGAAGGCTGTGTACGAGCTTCGCTACGAGCTCGACAACCGCCCCGACTGGGTCGCCGTGCCTGTCGCCGCACTCTGCCGGCTACTCGAGGAGTCGGCCTGAGCGCAACCGACGAGATGATCGAACGACCTGTCTGCTGGGAGCGCACCGACCCGCATCACGTGTCCGGGACCGGCCCGGAGGGTCCTGACGGAGTCGCGCGCGTCGTGGGCCCGGACGCCGAGCCGGTCCGGGTCCCCCGCAAACCCGCGATCGGCGCCGTCGGCGAGTTCGACGGCTGCGACCGACGCCTCCAGCCGCTGCGGTCGTGCGAGTCAAGCGGCGCCCGCGACCTGTTCGCGCCCGGCGTGCGCTCCAAACGCGAGCTGCGTCGTCGCGAGCGAGAGCGTCAGCAGGGCGCCGACCCGTTCGCGTTCCCGGGTGGGGCGCCCCCGCGGATTGTTTCGATCGCCGCCGAGACGCAGGCGTGGACGGCTCGCGACCGGCTTTTGCACCGCGACGAGTCAATCGCTCAAGCACGTGCCCACCGTGAGCTCGACGAGCGTCGCCGAGAGCTCGCGCGTGCTGCGCATGTGCCCCGGGATCCGGGCGAACTCGTCGCCGACGCCGACAGCATGAGCGTGCGGACGGGTCGCTGATGGAGGTCTGGCCGGGAAAGCCGTTCCCGCTCGGCGCAACCTGGGACGGGGAGGGCACGAACTTCTCCCTCTTCTCGGAGAATGCCGAGGGCGTGTCGCTCTGCCTCTTTGACGGGAGCGGTGAGATCCGGATCGAGATGAGGGACCGCACGGCCTTCAACTGGCACTGCTACATCCCAGGGCTCGCACCGGGGGCACGGTACGGCTATCGCGTCCACGGACCCTACGACCCGGCGCGCGGCCTGCGCTTCAACCCCGCGAAGCTGCTCCTCGACCCGTACGCGAAGGCAATCGACGGAGACTTCGACTACGCCGCCGCGAATGTGCTCCCCTATCCGCCCGGCGGCGAAGCGAGTGATCTCGCCGCCGACGGCGAGGATGACGCGCGGGCAATCCCCAAGTGTGTCGTCACGAGCCCGCACTTCGACTGGGGCGGCGACCGACCGCCCCGACGGCCCTGGAGCGAGACGATCATCTACGAACTGCACGTCAAGGGCTTCACGAAGCTCAACGACCGCGTCCGCGAGGACCTGCGGGGTACGTATGGCGGGCTCGCATCCGAGCCCGCGCTCGAGTACCTACGAGCGCTGGGAGTCACCGCGGTCGAGCTGCTGCCTATCCACCACATCGCCGACGAGCACTACCTGCTCGAACGTGGACTCTCGAACTACTGGGGCTACAGCTCGATCGGCTACCTCGCACCACATGCGGCATACGCCGCGACCGGGAGCTCCGGGCAACAGCTCGACGAGTTCAAAGGCATGGTCAAGGCACTACACGCCGCCGAGATCGAGGTGATTCTGGATGTCGTCTACAACCACACGGCCGAGGGAAACCACCTTGGCCCGATGCTCTCGTTCAGGGGCATCGACAACCCGTCCTACTACCGACTCGTAGCCGACGAGCCGCGGTACTACATGGACTACACCGGCACCGGCAACAGCCTCAATCCCGTGCATCCGAGCGCGCTTCGCTTGATCATGGACTCGCTCCGCTACTTCGTCGGTGAGTGTCACGTCGACGGTTTCCGCTTCGATCTTGCCTCCGCGCTCGCCCGTGAGCTTCACGAGGTCGACCGTCTCTCGGCCTTCTTCGACATCATCCATCAGGACCCGGTTCTCTCTCAAGTCAAGCTGATCGCGGAGCCGTGGGACGTCGGCGAGGGTGGTTACCAGGTCGGCAACTTCCCGGTGCTCTGGGCCGAATGGAACGGCCTGTACCGCGACGTCAGCCGTGATTTCTGGCGTGGGCGCGCGCGGGTCGGCGACTTCGCATACCGCTTCACCGGCTCGGCCGACCTCTACGAGCGCGACGGCCGAACGCCGTCGGCGTCGATCAACTTCGTGACCGCCCACGACGGCTTCAGTCTCGCCGACCTCGTCACCTACAACGACAAGCACAACGAGGCGAACCTGGAGAACAACGCCGACGGCACCGACGACAACCGCTCGTGGAACTGCGGGGTGGAAGGGCCCACCGACGATGCCGAGATCAACGCGCTGCGCGCGCGCCAGCAACGCAACTTTCTCGCGACGCTGCTGCTGTCGCAGGGCGTACCGATGCTCGTGGCCGGTGACGAACGCCGCCGCACGCAGGCCGGAAACAACAACGCCTACTGCCAGGACAACGAGCTTTCGTGGCTCGAGTGGTCGCCTGACCCGGCCGCAGCTGAGCAACACGCCTTCGTCGAGCGCGTGATCGCCTTGCGGCGTGAGCACCCCGTCTTCCGACGCTCGACCTTCTTCGCGGGCCGGCACGACGCCGCGGGGCTTCCCGACTCCTGGTGGTTCCGCAGCGACGGGCGCCGGATGACGTTGCGCGACTGGGAGGAGACCGGCGGATGCCGGCTCGGCGTCTTCCTGAACGGTCAGGCGCTCGGCGAGCGCACGCAGCGGAACGAGCTGATCATCGACGACTCGTTTCTGCTGCTCTTCAACACCCACCACGAGCCAGCCACGTTCACACTGCCACCACGACGCTTCGGCCGCAGCTGGCTGCTCGAGCTCGGCACGGCGGACCCGGCCCTCAACGGGCTCAACTTCGTCGCACGCGGCGACGTCGAGCTCGAGGCACGCTCACTGATGGTGCTGCGACGGGCGACGTGACCTGGCGGCCCCCCGAGCTCGGTGCCGCCTACCGGCCACAGCTGGGCGTTTTGCTGGTTCTCCGCTCAGCGCGTGAGTTCGTTCCCTTCCTCGAGCTGCCGCGTCGCACGGTGTGCTGATGCACTTCGCGCTGAGCACACGAGAGCTCGGCAGTGGCATCGTCGCCGTCGAGGTGGCGGGAGAGGTGGACCTGTACTCGGCTCCCGAGCTCGGCCGGGCGCTCGACGCCGCCATCGACCGGGGCTCTCGTCGTCTCCTCGTCGACCTCTCCGGCACGACGTTCATCGACTCGACCGCGCTCGGAGTGCTGATCGGTGCACTCAAGCGGCTTCGCCCCTACGGCGGCGAGCTCGCGATCGCCTGTCTTGAACAGAGCGTCCGCACTGTCTTCGAACTCACGCACCTCGACCGCTCGCTGCCACTCTTCGCCACCTGCGCGGAGGCACAGGACTATTTACGTGCAAGCGCCGCGCCGGAGAAGTGAGCGCTCGTCGCGGGGCGGTCAGACCAGGTGCGGCGGCGCGAGAACTCGCTCGCGGATCGAGCGGCTCGGCGTGGGAACCGGTGCGAGCTCATCCTCGAGCCAGGCAAACACATCGTGCTCGGCGACCTGCGCGCCCATGCTCCGGATTCGCGCACGGCGGTCATCCTGCTCGAGCGCGAGCGCGAGCGTGATCGCGCCCGCGAGCGCCGTCACGTCAAACGGGTTGCACGGCAGCGCCTCGGTCAGCTCCGCCGCGGCGCCAGTGAACTCCGAGAGCACGAGCACACCATCGCCGTCGACCGCGGCCTGTGCGGTGACGAACTCCTTGGCGACGAGGTTCATGCCGTCGGCGAGCGGGGTTACGAGGCAAACATCGGCGAGCCGATAGTAGGCGAGGAGCTGGTCGTGGGTGATGCTTCGGTGCAGGTAGTGGACGGGCACGTCGCGACCCGGATCGGTAAAGCGCCCGTTGATATGGCCGACGAGCTCTTCGACCCCCTGGCGCAGGTCGCGGTACTCGCGGATCTCCCCGCGACTCGGCACCGCAACCTGGACGAAGGCGACGCTTCGTCGGAGCTCCGGCACGCGCTCGAGCAACAGCTCGATCGCACGCAAGCGCTCGAGAATGCCCTTTGTGTAGTCGAGCCGGTCGACCCCGAGAAGAACGCGGCGACCTTCGAACTGCGAGCGTAGGTTCCGCAGACGCCGGGCGACCCCCGGGCGCAGAGTGGCCCGCGCGAGCTCGGCGGCGTCGATCGAAATGGGGTGAGCCGCCGTGCGCACCGCACGCCCGCGCCAACGGATCGTGTTGCCCTCGACGCTCAGGTCGACACAGAGTCGCTGACAGGTGCGCAGAAAGTTCTCGCGATAAGCCTCGGTATGGAAGGAAACGACGTCCGCGCCGAGCAGCCCTTGAAGGATCTGCTCGCGCCAGGGCAGACGGCTGAACACCTCCGGGGGCGGGAACGGAACGTGCAGGAAGAACCCGATCGGTCCCCCGTTGGGATCGCGGTCTCGGAGGAGCTCCGGAAGGAGCATCAGGTGGTAGTCGTGCACCCAGCGCAACGCCCGCTTGCCCGGGCCTGGCACAGCCACCGCGGCGAAGCGTTCATTGACATCGCGGTAGGCGTGCCACCAGTTGCGATCGTAGACAGGGCTCTCGATCAGCCCGTGCAGCAGTGGCCAGAGCGTCCGGTTCGCGAACCCGTGGTAATACTCGTCGATCTCGCGACGGCTGAGGACAACCGGGCAGAGCGCGATATCGAGCCCCGCAACCCGCGCCGGCAGGTCTCGCGCCCCGCCGTCCCAGCCGACCCAAGCCCCGCCTCGCGAGGTCAATGCTGGCCGCAGTGCGCTCACGAGACCGCCCGATGAGGGCCGCCAGCCCCGGCTGCCTTTGCTCACCGGGAGGCGGTTCGAATACGCGACGATCTGACCTCTGTCGCCCTGCGTTGGGAAGCCAATTGCGGACCGCTCGTCGTGCTGAGGGCGAAGCGCCGGCAGGCTCACAACAGCGCCGACCAGACTCCCGCAGACGGCGCTGCGCGACTACCACGGTCTCTTTGAGGCAGGCGCCCAGCGCGAGCAGGCCAGGACTGCGCATGTGCGGCTCCATAGAAGTAGCGCACGCTGAATGTGTGTCCGCACGCGCCGTTTCCCAAACCAGAGCGGAGTCGCCGACGGGCGTGGCTGCAGGAACCGAACGCTAGGCTTGTCGAACTCCGACCCGGGTGCGGCTCAGATGGCTCCGCTTCTCGTTCTCCTGTACGCGAACATTCAAGCGCCACCGCGTCACGGCGTTGTTGACGCTCGCCGCCGCGTCGATTCTGATCGGCGGCGTGCTCTTTGCCACGACAGAGCACGTCTCGCTCGGCACCGGGCTGTACTGGGCAGTCGTGACGGCCTCGACCGTCGGCTACGGCGACGTGACGCCCCACAACCCGGCGGGCCGGATCGTCTCGATCATCGTGATCCTGACGGCGATCCCTGCGCTCGCCTCGGTCTTCGCGCTCGCGGCCGGCCTGGCCGCGGCAATCCAAATGAGGAGGTTGTTCGGCATGGAGCATGCAGTACCCGCCGCGGGCTTCACCGTCGTCTACGGGATGCAGCCAGCGGTTCCCCAGATCCTGGAGGACCTCGTCGCCGGGGGCCGCACGGTGGTGCTCGTCGCCGACATCGACCCGGCGGAGGTGCACCACAAAGTTCAGTTGATCGCGGGCGATCCCACCAACGAGCAAGTCATCCGCAAGAGCCGTCCCGACAAGGCAGGCGATGCGCTGGTCGCCTGCCCCGAGGACGGCGACGTACTCGTCACCTGTGTCGCCTTGCGGACGCTCGCGCCTTCACTCGACGTCTTCGCACTCGCCCGTTCGCCCAAGATCGCGCAGGCACTTCGCGATCTCGGCGTCGGCCGCACCCTCTCCTCCGACGAGCTTGTCGCGCACACGCTCGCGAAGAGCCTCGAGGCGCCACATGCCGGAGAGCTGCTGCTCGGCCTGATCGACTCGGAGCGCTACCGGATGGACGAAAAACCGATTGACGCGGCGATGATCGGGCAGACGCTGGCCACACTCCGTCTCGACCCTCCTGCGATCGTGCTGGGAGTACTGCGCGACGGGGTCGCCGCTCCGATTCTCGTCGATCACCCCGAACTCCAGACCGGCGACGTGCTGATCACGTTGGCGGCACGTGGTCCGAAGACCTAGCGCCGCGTTGGTATCGGCATAGGTCAGGCGGGGCAGAGGTCGAGCGAGTGGCGAACCCGCCTGAGAGCGGTCGTGGCCGGCCGCCGGCGCTGACCGCCCGCGCCCGGGCGCGACTCCTCGACCGCTTCCAGCGGGCACCGAAACGCCTGCTGCTGCTCGACTACGACGGCACACTACGCGAGCTCGCCGAGCGGCCCGAGCTCGCCCCTCCCACCGGCGAACTCACCGCGCTGCTCGCGGATCTCGCCCGACTCCCGCGCACCGAGCTGCATCTCATCAGTGGCCGCACCGCGGAGACGCTCGAACGCTGGTTCGGCGAGGTCGACGGACTTTACCTTGGCGCCGAGCACGGATATCTGTGGCGCCCGAACGGCGGCGGCTGGCAACAGGCGAGCCTCGCTCCGCTCGACTGGCGCGAGCGCGTCGAAGCGCTGTTCGAGCAAATGAGCGTCCGGGTCGCGGGGACGTTCGTCGAGCGCAAACGGGCAGGTCTCGCCTGGCACTACCGCCAGGCGGATCCACAGGCGGGGCGGGAACGGGCCCGGGAGCTTCAGGCAGCGCTCGCGCGGACGCTCGACGCGGCCGACGACGCGGAGGTGCTCACCGGCCATGACGTGATCGAGGTGCGCCCGGCGAGCGCCAACAAAGGGCGATACGCGCGCGAGGCGTTGGCGGCAGGAGGCGGCATCGACACGTTCGTGCTGGCGGCCGGCGACGATGTGACCGACCTCGACCTCTTTGGCGCGCTCCCTGCGGACGCGGTGGCGCTCGAGGTCGGTGGCCGGCTCCCCCCGCGCGCCGCCGACCAGGCCCATACAAGCTACGCCCTCAACGATCCTGCCGAGCTGCGGGCCCTGCTCGCCGAGCTCGTCGAGAGGGGGCGAAACGCCACGGACGACAGCCGTGAGGAGGCAGGGTAGCCCCCTCACGGACACCGTCTCACCGACTCAAGTGCCGCTCTTGAGGTTGACCGGGAACGAGATCAGGCGCTCGGTCGAGACTCCAGTCAGGACATTGGCGCCGGGCGCGCTCGCACGGATGAACATGACCATCAGCTGCTGGTGCGAGGACACGGGGAAGCCGGCCAGGCGTGTGAACTGGAGCGACACCCAGCCGTCAGCGCCGGTCGCCGTCGTCGGCGGCACGGTCACCTGGTTGTACGGCACGGCCGTCGCGAACACGTTGGCGCCGCTCACCGCCTGCCCACAAGTGTCACTCACGTGAACCCGAACCGTGAACGTCTGGGTCGAGGCGGCGATCACGGCAGGAGTCGGCTGAAACTGGTCGACCTGCAACCGGGCTGGCGTGCTGAGGGTGGCGACGGCGATCGAGGTCGCACCCGCGGCTGCTGTCGGACACCCGGTCACGGGAGGCTGCGGTGGCGCGCTGACGACGGCGCTCGGAACGCTCGTCGCCGCCGACGCGCCCGCCGAGTTGCTCGCGACCACGCGGACCCGCAACGTGTTTCCCGCGTCGATCGAGCCGAGCGTGAAGGTCGATTGCGTCGCCCCTTGGATCGCCGAGCAGCTGCTTCCGGTGGTGTCGCACCGCTGCCACTGATACGCGAACGTGGGAGCCGGCGCGCCGTTCCAGGTGCCAGGTTCGGCCGTCAGCACACCGCCCTGGGCTGGGGTGCCGGTGATCGTCGGGCCAGAGACGTTCGACGGTTTGGTGTTCGTCTGCGCGCGTGCCGCGCCGCCTGCCGTGGTCAGCACGGCCGCGGTCAGTACGGCGGCGGTGAGCACAGCAGCCGGTACGAGCGTTCGCGCCAGACGCGCTCCCGGTGTGGTTCGGGCGTAGGTGAGCATCGCTTCTTCCTCCTTGAGTGGGTACCTCTAAAACGATTCCCGGCACGGCCGGAGAAGAAGCGTCAAAGCCTTCGAGGCTCGTGAACCTTCGGTAAGGGTTTTTGACCGCGCGCCTCGACAAGCATGCGCGCAGGATGCATCCGCCTGGCCGTGCAATGGGCTACCGGATGGACGAGTCGATCGGGCCCGGCGCAGGCGGCTCGGGACCCGGCGGGGAGGGGCTCGGGGTGGGCGGGAATGGCTCACCCGGATCGGGCCTCGGGGTTGGAGGGCTCGGATCAGCCCCGCGGGCCTCGAGCCGGGCGAGCGTCGCTGCCAGCGCGCGAAGCTCGCGACAGCGGTCCACACGACGTCCCGCCCGGCCGAGCCCAGGCTCGCAGGTGCGGCCGCGGGGCGTCGTCACCGCGTCCCGAACGACTGCCGGGCCGCAATGGCGACGCCAACCGCGCCCAGCGTCGCAGCGAGCCCGACGAGCGCGTTGCGCCGCGTGTGGTGCACGGGCTTCGCTGGCTCGAGCCCGAGTAGCCGTTCAACCCGGCCAAGCAACGTGGTCGCATACTGGACGAGCTCCTGCTCGGCCCGGCCCGCGTCCGCAGACCTCGCGCGCCTGCGGAGCGTGAGCGCAGCGTGTTTTGCTGTCCTCGAGAGCTCCTTTCGGAGCGCCTTGTCATTGGCAATCTTCTGGGCGCAGTCCACCATATCGGCGCGCAAACGCTTCTTCACAGCACTCATCCGAGGGCTCCTTTCGGTTGTTCGATCATCAACGTCCTTCCTCCCTGGGCCCGAGGAGAAACCTCGGCCGCTCCTCAGCTCCCGACCGAGCAGCGCCGGCGCGGGTCGAGGCGAATCGCGATCTGTGCCCGGGCGCCGGTCTTCTCGACAACGATCAGCGCGCCGTCGGTCGCGACGATGCGCTCGCCCACTCCGGCGTGTCCCGCACACATGAGAAACCGCGTGGGGAAGCGGCGGATTTCCTCGTAGCGCGCCCGCGTCAGCCGCAGCGTCCGGCGACAGCGCGCGCGTTCGCACTCGCACAGCACGACGAGGTGCGCGCTTGCATCCGCCCCGTCTTCCAGCGGGCGGCTCAGCTCCTCGTTGATCTCGCGGAAGAGCAACTCCGTCGGAACGGCGCCCGCGCCCCTCCGCTCCGGCGGGGCGGCACCGGCAGAGGCGGCAGCAGAGGCGTGGGGGATCGGGGTTAGAGTCACGGCAAATCTCCTGTTGATTCGGGGCAGCTTGGGCAGGTCGACTGACGAGGGTCACCTGATCGTTTGCCGAATCGACAGCCGCCGAAACCTGCACCGCTGAGAACGTCGTATCGCAGGCTTCCCTGCCGCATATCAAGGCTCGGGGAAGGAGCACGAGGTTTGTCGCACGGCGGCGACGGATACGCAAGGGATGCAGTGGAGGCGCCGCACAACGGTCAGCACGTAAGCCTGTTCGCGCGTCAGGCGATGCTCGTCGGCTGTCGGTCGGGTAGGCCCGGACCACCGGCTCGGGCGACCTGACGACCCGCGATGTTCACACCCTCGCGAGACGAATCGACGGCGACCCCGACCCGGAAGTCGACAGCGGAACGGGCGTTCATCACGACGATCGTGGCCGGAGCGGTCATCGTCAGCGGACTCGCGCTCTGGAAGCTCAGGCTCGTTGTCGCGCTATTGCTCTTCGCGATCACGATCGCTGCCGCGATGCGGCCCGGCGTGGACACGCTCGCCCGCCACCACATCCCGCGAGCGCTCGGCGTGCTGCTCCACTATTTGGCGCTCCTCGTCCTCGTCGGACTCTTTCTTTCGTTCGTCGTCCCCCAGCTCAGCACCGAGGTTCAGGCAGCGTTGCATGCGCATCCGAGCGCGCGCACGGGCCCGGGCGGCGGAGTCGAACAAAAAGCCCTCGACGCCGCCGAGAAGTGGCTTCACCACCTGCCGAGCGGCAGCAAGTTGATCCACCCGGCGTTCTCGGCGGGCGAAACGGCGCTCGAGGTCGTCGTCGGCATCTTCTTCACGTTCGCCTCGGCCGCCTACTGGATTTTCGAACGCGACGAGGCGGTCGACCTCGTCGCGAGCATGGTCGCCCGACCGCGGCGCAAGAAGCTTCGCGACACCTGGACACTGATCGAGCAGAAGCTCGGGGCGTATGTGCGCGGCACGCTGATCCTGATCGTCTTTGTCAGCACCGTGGTCTCCGTCGCCCTGCTGCTGCTCGGCGAGCCGTACGCGATCCTGATCGGAATCGCGTCGGGCATCCTCGAGATCGTCCCGGTCGTCGGGCCATTGATCGCCTTCGCGCTCGCGGTCGGAGCCGGATTGACGGTCTCGTGGCACCTGGCGGCGATCGCGGGAGCCGTACTGCTTGCGATTCGTTTCACCGAGGACTATCTCGTCAGCCCGCGGGTGCTCGGGGGTGCGGTCGGTCTCTCGCCGCTCGTCGTCCTCATCTCGGTGCTCGGCACGAGCCTCCTACTCGGCGGCTTCTACGTCTTTCTCGCAATCCCCCTCGCATCACTCGTCGCGACGGTCGTCGACGTCGTCGTCCGGGGCGTCGAGCCGTCCGAGGTCGACGTGCCACCGGTGCTCTTCCCGACGAAGGATCCTCCGACGGGCTAGCCCGACCCGGCCCGGGGCGCAGACCGTCGCTCGAGGACGCCGTCGTCGGGGGCGGTGGGCCGGCGGGCGAGCCCGCCCGGGGCACGGCCAGCGCTCTGGCACCTTCGCCGAGCGAGCGCGCAGACCGGCGGTGGGCCGCCCGCTCTTCGAGGGGCGACCCACCGCTATGCCTTTGACGCGCGAGGCTTCGGGTCCTAGGCGACGCCAGCGGCCTTGAGCACCGCCCGAACACGCCCCGGTGACATCGGGGCGCTCCGAATGCGCACGCCCGTTGCGTCGAAGAACGCGTTTGCGATCGCCGCGCTGACACAGGTCGTGGGAGGCTCGCCCGAGCCCGAGGCATAGACGCCGCTTGCCGCCACCGTGCTCGTAGGAGCGCTCGTGCCGTTGGGCTGGACGGTGCCCGTGTTGATCCCCGGGATGTCCATCCGTTGGATGTAGTCGAACGTGATCAACGGAGCATCGACGAAGCGCATGATCGGATAGGTGACCCAGTCGAGGCTCGTCACCTGCCTCCGGTTGAAGGCGACCTCCTCGAAGAGCGCACGACTCGCGCCCTGGGTCAGACTTCCCACCGCCTGGTTCTCGATGCCGCCGGGGTAGACGGTGAGCCCGGTGTCCTGCGCCGAGTAGAGGTGGAGCGGCACGATCTTTCCCGTCTTCTTGTTGAGCTGGATGTCGGCGACGTTCGCGACCATCGTGTTCGCGAAGCTTCCGAGCGCAATCCCGCGTCCCGTCACGATGTTGCCGCTGCCGAGCGAGCTCGCCGCAACCTTCGGCTGCCAGTTGGCAAGTTGCCCGACGCGTACGAGCACGTCTTGCCAGCGGTTCCAGGTCAGGTTCGTCAAACCCAACGCTTCGTCGCTCGCGAGCGTGGAGATGTTCTGGAGCCTGAACTGATAGGGATCCATGTTCGCGGCATGCGCGAGTTCGTCGATCAGCTGCTCGTAGCCGAAGGTCGTCTGCGGTGCGAGCGGCGCGCGCAGATAGATCGCCTTGAAGTAGTTGTTCTCGAGCGGCAGCGACTTGTTCGTCACCCGCCGGTTCGCGAGCCTGTACTGGGTTCCTGTGTTCGTCGTATCGACCGATGCGCTGGCTGCGAACTGCTGCGCGAAGCCGACCATCGCCTCGGGCGGGTTCGTCGTGTAGTAGGGAATCCCGAACGTCGTCGTGTCGGTTGCGAGCAGGTTGCCGTTGGCGTCGATTCCCCCGCTGATGTCCATCATCTGCGCCGGTCCGTAGTTATCCCAGCCGTGCTCGTCCCAGCGCATGAACTGCAGCCGCACCGGTGCACCGGCAAGCTGCGACATCAGCGCCGCCGACTCGGCGACATCGGTATACGGAGAGCTTCCGAACACGCTCGAGCCCTCGTAGTAGCTGACGCGAACCTGCTGGATACTGTTGAAGCCGAGAATCTGCTGGACGCTCGTCCGAGTCGAGTAGATGTTCTGCGAGTTGCTGTAGATCCGCGCACCGTTCGCCGTCACGTCCGCGACAGCACAACTCGGCCCGATCGGCAGGTGACCGTTATAGGGATAGGTGTACGTCTCAGAGACAACGTGCGCGGCCGCGGCAAGCGCCGGACTCGACGTTGCCGAAGTTGAGCGCAGTCGACGCCGCGACAAGTCCGGCGCTGTCTTGGTTGCGCATTTCCGACCAGATGCCGGCGTCTCCCGGAAGCTCGGGTAGCGGCGCCCACGTGACCTTGAGCACCGCTGCGGCCTCGATCGCGTTGTACTCCTCCGGTGCCACGACACCGACGAAGTTGCCTTTGCGGAGCACGCGGGCGCCCGGAATGTGGCTGATCGTGCCCTCGTCGACCGACAGCACCTGCGGGTTCGTCCCGGCGCCGTAGGCGCCTTGCCCTCGCGGCCGCACGATTCGACCGTGCAGCATGTTCGGCACGCGGATGTTTTGAACGTAGGTGTACAAACCGGTGACCTTGTCCGGAATGTCGATCCGTGGCGGGCCGGGATTGATCCCGACAAGCGTGTAGGCACTCACCGGCTTGGTACCGGCCGCGCCCGGCGTCAGTCCGGGCCCCGGAGAGGCGACGAACGACGGTGTCGGCAGCACCTCGGTGGCGGCGAGCCCCTGGCTCGAGCCCGAGCCGGGCGAGGAGACACCTTGTGCGGCGGACTGAGAGGGGGGCGTGCTCGGCGCGAGGTTGTAGATCGGCGCCATCTCGACGTTGAACAGCCCGCCGTTGAGCAACTGTGCGTAGGTGACCGTCTGGCCCGCTCCCGAGACCACGCCGCCCGAGGCGGTGAGATTCGCGACGGGCACCCCGAGCTTTGTCGAGGCGAGCCCGAGCAATGCTTGGTAGGCGGCCGCCGCAGCCGCACGCGTCTGCTTGCCGCCGGAGTCGATCGCCGAGCTACCGGCGGTGATTCCCTGATTGGGAGTCTTGTCGGTGTCGTTGGTGATCGGGTGCATCTGACTCATGTTCAGGTTGAGCTCTTCGGCAGCGATCATCAGCAGACCCGTCATCGAGCCCTGTCCAAGTTCCACCTTGCCGAGCTTGACCGAGGCGCTGTTGTCGGGGTTGATCACGATCCAGGAGTCGATCGCATTCGAGTCGGTCGGCCCGTAGGACGCGAACTGGTTCGGGTCGCTCGCCGACTTGCTCTCGCTTGCGAACGCGCCGGCGAAGCTGAAGGCGACGACGAGCGCGCCGCCACCGCGTAGGAACGAGCGTCGCGGGAACGAGGATTCGGGTAGAAGCGCGCCGGTCACGAGACACCTGCCTTGGCGATAACGCTCGCTGCCTGCTGAATCGCGGTGAGGATCCGCGGATAGGTGCCGCAGCGGCAGAGGTGCCCGTTCATCGCGACCTTGATCTGGTCAACGGTCGGGTTCTTCGTCGTCGAGAGCAGGTCCGTGGCCTGGATCAACATCCCGTTCTGGCAATAGCCGCAGTGCGGAACCTGGACGTCGATCCACGCTTGCTGCAACGGATGCAGCTCGGGAAGCGAGGCGGTCGTCCCGCGCTCCTTGGCCCAAAGCGCCGGGAGCCCCTCGAGCGTCGTGATCTGGCCGCCGGCAACTGCGCCCACGGGGGTCACGCACGAGCGGATCTCCTTCCCGTTGAGAAGCACCGAACAGGCGCCACACTGCGCAAGGCCGCAGCCGAAGCGAGGCCCGTGGAGGTGGAGTTCGTTGTGGAGGACGTACAAGAGCGGCGTGTCGACGCTCGCGCTCACGTTGTGCGCGAGTCCATTCACCTTGATGACGACCTTGCTTGACATGCGTTGACTCCTTCGTTCTCTCGGCGTCCCGAAGCCGATTGCCGGGAACCCTTCGCTGACGCCGTTGACGCGATCCGTCCTGCCCGCCCCGGCCCGGCGTGAAACGTCTCCGTGGCAGCGCCGCAGGCGAGCTCCTGGTGAGAAGTGAGCGCCCGGGCCGGACTTCGGTCGGCGCCCCCGACTTGTGAGCCGACGCGGTTTCGCGGTCTGCGGCCGGGGAAGCCCTCTTGAGAGGTGTCTCACCACGCGACGGAACCCGCTTCGCGATTCGCGGTGGAACACGAGACACCGGACAGACACGTAGAGACGGGAGGAGGCATCATGAACGAAAGCCTGAAAGGAAAGAGGATCGCGATCGTGGCGACCGACATGGTCGAGCAGGTCGAGCTCGTCAAGCCCCGCGACGCCCTTGAACAGGCGGGAGCGACGACCGAGCTCGTCTCACTCCAACGAGGAGCGATTCAGGCCGTCAACCATTTCGAGAAGGCGGACGAGCTGGCGGTGGACAAGACCATCGGCGAGGTTTCTGCCGCCGACTACGACGCGGTTGTCCTGCCCGGCGGAGTCGGAAATCCCGATCAGCTGCGCACGCATACGGAGGTGGTGGGCTTCATCCGCGACTTCTATACGGCAGGTAAGCCGATCGCGGCAATCTGTCACGGACCATGGCTGCTGGTCGAGGCAGACATCGTCACCGACCACAGGGTGACGTCGTGGCCGTCGCTCCGAACGGACCTTCGCAATGCCGGGGCGACCTGGGTCGACGAAGAGGTCGTCGCCGACGGTGGGCTCGTGACAAGCCGCAAACCCGACGACATTCCCGCATTCAACGCCAAGATGATCGAGGAGTTCGCCGACGGTACCCGAGCACGCCGCGAGCCTCGCTCCGCGAGCGTGATGCGCTAGGGCTCCCAGCTCCGGCCCGGGCCCATCACGGAGTGGCGTTCGGCCCGGCCGAGCGCGGGGGACATCCGCTCCGAAACGCAAGCACTCGTGACCCGCCTGGGACGGATTCAGCGTCGCCTCAGCGGGATCGCGCTCAGCACTGAGGGCGAGCCGGTCGCCATGCGCGGGCGGGTCGCCCCAGACGCTGCGCGCTCGGGCTCGCAACGACTGCGGCCACGCTCACGGCGAAGGTTCCGCTCGCGACCCATGGGCGGTCGCCTGTCGCCGCGAGCCCGGTGACAGCTAATCGACGCTGGCAACCGAACGAGTGTCGCCGTCCGGCGGCTCCCCCTGCCGCCGGACGCGCGACCCTTGGCGACTTGGCGCCTACTCGGCCGCCCGCCAGCCACACCGGCTCGTGGTCAGCGCGCCGAACGCCTGCCGACGCCGCCGATGACCGCAACGATTGCAACCAGGATCAGGACGAGGAACAAGAACTTCGAGATCACGATGCCGCCGCCGACACCGACGACGAGCAGCAGTAACAAAAGCAACAGTAGAAGCATCTCCCACCTCCTTTCCCCAGGTCGCAGAGGTGGTACCCGACGCCGCGCTCATGAAACCGGCCAGCGCCTCTGCCTCGCAGCGCGAGGGAGCGTGCGCGGAGGCACCGGTCAATGACGACTCAGGACAGCTCGAGGCCAGGCGAGAGCGTCCAGAAACACACTGATCGCCGGCTGATCGAGCTGCTCACCGAGCTCGGCATCGCGCTTCCGGGCGCGCAGATCCTGCTCGGCTTCCTGCTCACGGTGCCGTTTGCGGCCGCCGGGTTTGAGCTGAGGTGAAAGCCGGGAACACCCGCGACATGGCGCACAGAGTCTTGCTGGTCGTTACCTCGGATGTGGGTGCGGAGGCAGCCGAGCGGTTCGCAGGCACGTTCGCGGAGGGCACCGAGGTTCGCGTGCTTGCTCCAGCCTCGAAGCTCTCGCGCGTCGACTGGCTCACAAACGCCGAGGACGACGCCCGCGCAGAGGCGGCCGAACGTGCCGACACGGTGGCCGAAAGGCTCGACGAGCGAACCCGCTCGGCGACCGAGATCGACGCCGCCGTGGGGGACAGCGACCCGCTGCTCGCGATCGGTGATGCCTTGCGCACGTTTCCGGCAGAGGAGATCGTCGTCGTAAGCACCCGCGCGGGCGGGGAGCCATGGCTCGAGCACGACCTCGTCCAGGTTGCGAGAGCGCGTTTTGGGGTGCCCCTCAGTCACCACGTGCTCGCGTAAGCGCGCCCGCTCGAGCTGGTCGCAGAAGAGCCGCAGCACTCCGGTGGGCCGCCAGCTCCACGAGCAGATGGCAGGCGTGGCTCATGCACCGACCGGGCGTATCGCCCCGCCGGCCGCCCGCCAGGTTTGCTGCGAATCACCGCTCCGCTCGCGCGTATGAGGCGGCGCTAGGCGCGCAGCGCGACCTCGAGCGAGTCGACGACATTCAGTGACGCCGCCAGCCGTGTGATCTCGAAGACCTTGTGCACCGCACCCCCCGATGGGCTCACGACCGACATGGGGATCCCGCGGTCGGCAAGGTGACGCTGGGAACGCACGAGCACGTTGAGCGCCGAGGAATCGAGGAAGCTGACGTTGGTCAACTCGACGACAACCGCGCGGGTGCCGGCGGGCACAGATTCGAGCGCCTCGGCGAGGGCCTCAGCAGTCGACATGTCGATCTCCCCCGCGACGGTCACCACGACCCGCTGGCCGGCAAGCGTTGAGAGCCTGAGGTCGAATGGTGTTTCGCGGTTCACGGGCCAGGCCAGCGGTCAGACATCAGGGTCAGGCACCGGTCACCGATCGCAGAGGCTGCGTCTCACCGTCGGGCTCAAGCCGCACCTGGCGGCGCAACGTGACCCGCGTTCCCTTCGCTCCTCCGTCGACCTCGGCCGAGTGCATGAGCTGTCGCATGAGCACGAGGCCCCGCCCACGCTCATCGTTCGAATCGTCCCGTTCCCGCCAGCTGCCGTGATCCTCGACGGTGATCTCAAGCGTCTCCCACTCGTCATGAACGGCCACGCTGATCGTGCCTTCGCCAGTGCGGTAGGCATGTTCGATCGCGTTGTTACAGGCCTCGGTCACCGCGAGGACCACGTCGGCGGCCTCGAACTCCTCGAGACCGCGGCGGGCTAGCCAGCGGCGAAGCCGCTGGCGGAGCGTCGGGAGCGAGTCAGCCCGGGCGGGCATCTCGAGCTCGAAGATCGTGCGCTCGGCGTCGAAGTTGAGGAGCAGAAGCGCGACATCGTCGTCGGGCGCGCCGAGCAGGTCGCGGATGCGCCGAAGCACGCCATCGGGGCTGATCGCCGTCTGGCAGGCCAAGACACGACCGAGCAGGTCAATACCGTGATCGATGTTCACACCGCGCCGCTCGATCAGACCGTCGGTGTAGAGCGCAAGCGCAGCGTGAGCCGGCAGCATCAGCTTCGCCTCAACGATGTCGGCGGGCTCGGCGACACCGACGGGAGGTGCGCTGGCCCGGTCGAGCCGTACGATCTCGGACGTATCGCGATCCAGGAGTAGCGGCGGAGGGTGCCCAGCGCACGCGTACACGAGTTCGCCCGTGTATGGGTCGAGGCTGAGGCAGGCAACGGTGATCATCTCATCGCCCTCGGCCTGGCGCAGAAGCCGTCGGATGATCTCCGCCGGCGACACCGTGTCGTAAGCACAGACGTGGAACGTATTCCGTTGACGGCCCATCACCGTGGCTGGGCCGATCCCCCGACCACTGACGTCTCCGACGCACAGCTGGACGATCCCGTCCGGCCGCCGCACCGCGTCGTACCAGTCGCCCCCGATCTCGACGGCGTGGCCGCCGGCGTGGTAATGGCCGGCGAGCTCGATTCCGGCCGCGTGCGGGAGCCGGTCGGGCAGAAGGCTTCGTTGGAGCTGCGAAGCGAGATCGTGCTCGTGCTCGAACCGGGCTGCCCGCTCGATCGCGAGCGCGGCCTGATCGGCGAACGACCGCAGGAGCGCCCACTCGCTCTCCTCGAAGGCGTCTGTCGGGCAGAGCAGCGAGATCGTCCCGAGCTCGCGCCCGTCCCGGTCGATGATCGGCAACGCGCGCAACGCGCGTAAGCGGCGTCCGCTCAGCACGTAAAGCCCCCGGAACCGGGGGTCACGCTCGAGGAGCACCGTCACGGGGCCGTGGAGGCCGAGCTCCGAGATCGCGCCGAGTTCCTCGCAGCGCTCGACGAGCGTGCGCAGCGTCTGCCCGTGAGCGCCGGCGCCAACCCGTGCGTTTGCATCCACCGTGACGACGCCGATCGCGCCGGCAAACGCCTCGGCCAACGACTCGAGCAGAGCGTTCGCGACCTCGGGCTGGGTGGTCGCCGAGGCGAGCGCGCGCGTCAAACCGCCCCACGAGCGTGCACGACGGTCGTAGATTGCGGTCGAGCGGCGAGAGCGCCGCACCAACACGACGAGGACGACCCCGACGAGCAGCACGACCGCTCCAAGTGAGGCGAGCTCGAGTAGCAGCGCGCGCGTCGCCGCAGCGAACAGCGTCGAGCGAGGCTGAGCGATCACGATGACCCAGTCGGGGATCGCTGCGCGCGCGAAGGCGACCGCGTCATCGCGCTGCCCATTCAGACCGGCCGTCGCGGGCACGATCCCCGTGCTCTCTGACCACACACGCTTGACCAGGGCGGTATTGGTCGTCGGCACAAGTGTCGAAAGCAAGAGGTGCCCGTTACGGTCGAGGATGTTGAGGCCTCCGTACCCGAGCTGGAGCGCTTCCCGGTTCTCGCGGAGCGTGCTCAGCAACAAGCTGCCGGTGAGCACGCCGTTGACGCGTCCGGCACGGTTTCGGGTCGGTACGGCGACGACGACGACCTGGCGGTGAAGACGGACAGATGTCAGCCCCGCACTCACGTACGGAGCGCCGGTCGCACGTACTTTCCGGAAGTAGGTGCGCTGCGAGACATTCACCGCCGCAACCGACATGCTGCTCGCCTTGAGCTCGCCGGCTAGATCCAACCAGGCGATCGAGCCGCTGAACAGCGGCGACTTCGCCGACTGCAGGCGACGGAAGTAGCTCGACATTGCCGCTGCCTTCCCCGCCGCGACCACAGGCGACTTCGCGACGACCTCAAGCGAGGTGATTTGGCCCTGGAAGGCGACGTTGGCGAGCGCACTCACCGCGACGACGCGTGCCTCGAGATCGGTCAAGTCACGCGTCTTCGAACTGTCGTACTGGCGCCAAGCGAGCACGACCGAGACCGCCGCCAGAGCGGCGACCGCGAGGAAGACGGCGCCGACGAGACGGCGGTGGAACGCCCGCGAGCTGCGTTGCACAAGCCCTTCGAGAGGATTTCGCTCGACCCGTCCGCCTCGCCGGACTGCGAGTCCGCGGCGCGGCGGAGATTCGCGCAGCGGCAAGGTCGGATCATGCCGATCCGTGCTCACGGCCAACCGCCGTCCCGAATCCCCCCCGGGATCATCCGTTCAGCCTACTTGACGTGAGGCGGGACGAGCATGCGCCGCTGTTGCACACGATCCGCATTCGCCCCCGTGTGGGAGCTCGTCCGCCGCCCCGCCCTCACCGGTCGCGGTTCAGATTCGGCGTAGTGGTGTATGTCTCTCCTGGGGGAATCGTGAGCGAGAGTTGGCTCGAAATCGGAGCAGTCGCGCGTGAGCTCGGTGTCTCGGCGAGCACGTTGCGAACCTGGGAGAGGCGGTATCGCGTCGTGCTCCCGCACCGGGGCTCTCAAGGGCAACGTCTGTACGACCAGGAACAGATCGCACTCCTCCACGTGGTGCTGGCTCAGCGGCGCCGCGGCTCACGAGCGCGAGCGGCGCACAGCCTCGCCCTCCAGCCGCAGCCGTTGCGGACGGCGGAACTGCAGTTCATGCCTGCGCCTCAGGCCTCGCGGCTGGCACGCAACGCGATCACCGAGCTCGCACTCGACCTCGGGGACGCGCAGTTCCGCTTCGACCTCCGGCTCGTCGCGAGCGAACTCGTCAAGAACGCGGTGGCACACAGTCCGCCCGGGGAACCGATCACGTTGCGCGTGCGTCTCTATCCGAGTCGAGCTGAGCTGATACTCGAGAATCGTGGCAAGCCCCTGCGTCTCAGGGCACTCCGGACGGTGACGCCTGGGCGCGGGCGGGGCCTGGAGATCGTTGATGCGCTCGCCGAGAGCTGGACGATCGACGCCTGTCCCGACGGAACCAGGGTTCGGGTCTGCCTGCCACTGGCAGGGCGAGGGGCCTCTCCGCTCGAGGTTTAGATCGGGTTCCGCGCGGGTATCGACGGGACATCGCTATTCGCCGTTTGCCCCGAGGTGTTCTGAGCCTGCGTCTTCACTGGTGGGAGACGCGCGCGTAGCGCGCCGAAGACGACGGGATGGAGTTTTCCCTGGCAACTGCCGAGCTCGGCGATGGCGTCTACAGCGTCGAGGTCGTCGGCGAGGTCGATCTCTCGACGGCGCCCAGCCTCAAGGAGGCACTGGTCGAGGTCATCGGGTTGGGCGCAACGGGCGTCCTCGTCGACCTTTCGAAAGCCACGTTCATCGATTCGACCACGCTCGGGGTGCTGATGGGAGCGGTCAAGCGGCTCCGCCTGGCCGGAGGGGAGTTGGCGATCAGCTGCCATGACCCGAACATCCGCAAGATCTTCGAGATCACGCTGCTCGATCGGGTGTTCGGGATCTTCGATACTCCCGACGCCGCCATCAAGCATCTACGTCAGCGCAGCACCGACCCGCCCGCGCTCGCTTCCTCGCATTAGGCGGAGCCGCTCGCGGTCCCAGGCGAACCGGCTCACAAGTGGGCTACAAGTCGACGGTGACGCGCGTGCCCCCGGCCCGAACGATCTCGAAACCATGAGAGAGGGAAGCGACGATCGAGAGGCCGCGGCCCCTGAGCTCGCTGAGCTGCGGATCCCGCCAGCAGCCACCATCTCGAACCTCGAGGCGGATGTTCGCGCCCCAGACGAGCAGATCGACGCAGAGCTCGCCGCCCTCGTCGCTGTAGGCATGCTCGATCGCGTTCGCGGCGACCTCCCCGCAGGTGAGCACGATGTCGTAGCGACGCCCCTCCGGAAGCGGGAACCCCTCGAGAAAGCGACGCAGATCGGCACGAAGCGGCGCCAGTGACCCTGGCCGCGCCGGCAAGCGGGCGCTGAAGAGGTGTGCGCCAACCGGAAGTCGTCGCACCGCTAGGAGCGCGGCGTCGTCGCGGAGCGACTCCGAACCGGTCAGGGCGTGCATGATCTCATCGCAGGCACTCTGCGCCGTAAGCGCGCGAGAGGAAGCGGCCGCACCGAGAAGGCGGTCGAGGCCCCGGTCGAGATGTTCCCGGCGCCGTTCGATCAGGCCGTCGGAGCAGAGCAGAAGCAGCTCGCCGGGCGCAAGCGTCGCCTCGGTCTCGCTCGGCGCAATCCTGCCGAGCGCGGCGAGGGGGAGTGTCGAGCCACCGTCGAGAACGATTCCGGTCCCGTCTGCACGCACGATCAGCCCCGGCACATGACCAGCGCGGGTGTAGGTAAACCGTGAGCGATCCCGGCTGAGGACGCCGTAGAAGACGGTCGTCATCTCGGCGCCCGGCGTGTCGAGCGCGAAGCGATCGAGACGTTCGATAACCCTCGCAGGGGAGCGGTCATCGAGAGCGAGTGCGTGAAGCGCCGCGCGGAGTCGGCCCATCGCCGTCGCGGCCCGGATGCCGTGGCCGACCACGTCGCCGACGGCGACACCGAGCTCACCGTCGGGCAAATCGATCACGTCGTACCAGTCGCCGCCGATCTCCGAGTCGCTCTCGGAGGGCTTGTACGCGACACCGATCGAGACACCGCGCGCAGCCGGAAGCTCGCGGTCGAGCAGCGCCGTCTGCAACACGTGCGCGACGCGACGGTCGGCGTCGTGGGTACGAGCGCGGTCGAGTGCTTGCGAGGCAACCGAGGCGACGGTCTCGAGCAGGATCCGCTCCTCCCGCTCGACGGTATGCGCGCTCTCGAAGCGCCAGTACAAGACGTCGTGCGGCGGTTGCAGCCCGAGCGGCAAGTAGATCCCGGCGCTGACCGCCTGGGCGGCAAAGGTTCCGGCGAGTGAGGGAAATGCCGCGGCGATCTCGGCCGAACTCTCGAGAACGACCGCTGTGCCGGTGCGCGAGACCTTCGTCGCAGGCGTCTCAAGCGTGAGCGGAATGCGCTGGAGCTCGGCGTCCGCCGTGCCCGGAAGACGCCAGCGCGCAGCCTCGCGCAGCTCGTCGTCCTCGACGAGGCAGAGGCCGCCCCCGCTCGCATCGACGAGGCCCGGCTCGTCTCCGAGCGCTGCCGCAACCTCTTCGACGGTCGCGGCGGCCGTCAGCTTCTGCGTGAACGCACGTAACGCCTCGCTGCGCGCCGCCGCTCGCTCGGCGCTGGCCCGCGCCCGCCGTTCGGCCGCCTGCGTGCGTGCGCGCTCGAGCGCGTAGGCGACGCGCTCGGCGAACTCCTTCAGCGCGAGCCGCACGGAGGTGTCGAGCCCTGGGGCCGAGACAGAGAGCACGCCGAGCCTCGCCGAACCGACACTGAGCGGGACCAGCAAAAGGTCGCGGGCGGCGGGCGCCGCGGGAGTCTCGCCTGGCGCCGGCGACACATCCGCCCCCGTCGAATCATCGTCGGTGGCTGCGCCGACGACCACGCGCATCGTCTCGCCGTCCTCGGCGAGGTAGACGACCCGGACGTCTGCCTCGCCGACGAGCGCGCGCGTGTAGCTGACAAGCAACTCCGCCGACTCGTCGGGCTCGTGGACCTTGTTGAGATCGGACATCAATCGCTGCAGCCAATGATCGCGTCGACGGCGACGACTCGAGTCGAGCTGTGCGGCGACACGCGCCTGGAGTTCCCCGATCGAGAATGGCTTGACGAGGTAGTCGTCGGCTCCGGAGCCGAGCCCCTCGGCGGCGGCTTCCTCCCCCGCACGCGCCGAGAGCAGCACGATCGACATGTCCTCGACCGCCGGGTCAGAGCGGACGCGTCGCACGAGCTCGAGGCCACCGATCCCCGGCATCATCACGTCGGAAACGAGCAGATCGGCGGGCCGCCGCCTGAGCTCGCTAAGCGCGCTCTCCCCGTCGGCCACCCCGATCACCGTTCCGAGTCCCGCGAGTGCGCGCACAAGGTACCCACGCATGTCCCCGTTGTCGTCGGCGACGAGAATCCGCGCACTGGACGCGGCGGCAACACCGGTGTCCGGCGGCGACGCCGGGTCGTCGGCAAGCCAGCTGCGGGCCTCATCGATCAAGGCGGCGCCGATCGCTCGCTCGTGCCGTAACGGTGCGGCGGAGATCTGCTCCGAGCTCAGATGCGCCGAGCCGAGCGGGATGCGCACCCGGAAGGTGGTGCCGGCGCCCAACGTGCTCTCGACCGTGATCTCGCCCTTGTGCAGGCGCACGAGGTCACGGCTGAGCGCGAGTCCGATGCCTGAGCCCTCGATGCTGCGGCCACGTGTCCCTTCGACGCGGTAGAAGCGTTCGAACAGCTGCGGCAGCGCGGACTCCGGGATCCCGATTCCGCTGTCGGACACGGTCAGCGCGGCGAAACCACCGTCCGCTCGCAACCCGACCTTGATGGAGCCGCTGAACGTGAACTTGAGTGCATTCGAGAGCAGGTTGAACATCACCCGTTCCCACATCTCGACATCGACATACGCGGGCTCCGGGAGAGGCTCGCAGGAGACGTGAAGCGAGAGCCCGGCGCTCTCGATCACCGAGCGGAACGCACCCGCCAGATCCTCGCTCAGCTGCGCCAGGTCGGTCGGCTCGAAACAGGGCTCGGTACGGCGCGCTTCACTGCGTGAGAACTCGAGCAAGGTGTTGACAAGTCGCTGCAGTCGCAAGGAGTTGCGGTGCGCAAGGGCAAGTTCGGCGTCGTCCGGGGTTGCGCGGAGACGCTCCTCGAGCGGCCCGAGGATGAGCGTCAGCGGCGTCCGGAACTCGTGGCTGATGTTGGAAAAGAATGCCGTCTTCGCACGGTCTAGCTGGGCGAGGGCGAGGGCGCGCTGCCGCTCAGCCTCCCGCGCGCGGGCATCGCTGAGGAGCACGGAGATCTGGTCGGCGATCAACCCCGCAAACGAGGCGTAGTCCTCATCCCAGGGCCGGCGCGGATTTCGGACGAGCACGAGCACGCCGGGTTCAGCGTCGCCGAGGAAGAGCTTCCGTCCAACGAGGCTTGCCTCGGCCGTCGACTCGGCGGGCGGGCCGAGCGGGACGACCTCGTCGCCCTCGACCGCCCTCCAGGGCGCCTCTGCGGCGAGACGCGACTGCTCCGACGGCGGCCCCCAGCCCGCGACGAGCGCCAGCTCTCCGGCAGACCCCGCGAGCGCAATCGCTCCCGACGGGAGGTCGTCCGGGTAGGAGCCGAGCACATCTGCCGCCCGGCGCGCCACCTCGGCCGGCCCATGTGAGCCGGGCACGAGCGCCGCGAGGTCATGCAACGCGGCGAGCCTGCGCTCGCCGACGACGCGTTCGGTCGTTTCGGTGACCGCGGTAAAGACGCCGCCGATCCCCGTCTCATCCCGGATCGGACTGTAGGAAAAGGTGAAGTAACACTCCTCGACGAACCCATTGCGGTCAAGCGGGAGCAACTGATCCTCGGACCACGTCGCGGCCTCGCCCTCGAGCACACCCTCGAGCATCGGCCCGATCAGGTCCCAGATCTCCGGCCAGCACTCGCAGCCGCGCTGACCCAACGCCGCCGGATGCTTGGTCGCGCCGAGCAGCACGCGGTAGGCGTCATTGTAGAGCATCACGAGCTCTGGGCCCCACCAAAGCAGGATCGGAAAGCGTGATGCGAGACAGACGCTGACCGAGGTGCGGAGGCTTTGCGGCCACGTGTCGACCGACCCGATCGCGGTTGCGGACCAGTCGACCTCGGCCATCAACTGACCCATCTCGCCACCGCCAGCGAAGACGGAGGCAGTCTCGTGCCGCCAAACCACCTCGGGACCCTCGCGGTAGCTCACGATCCGGCTGACCGCATCCGGTGTCGGCACCGGACGGACTGCACACGACGGAAGAGGAAGGAGGGCGGCGCCACTTGCCCCGCCCTCCTTCCCTGCGAGGAGCTCGCAGGCGATGCCTCCCGTTGACCCCCTGTGATGCACGACTCATACCCAGTCGCGCCGCGCCCTAATCATCGGGCGTACAGGTTTCGGCACGTCAGGCGCCGGTTAGGAAGAAGGAGTGCACACGGTCGCCAAGCGGAGGCTCGAGAGCGCACCAGAGACGGCCCCAGAGCCGGAGACGCCACCGCAGCCTGACCCGGCCCCGGTCGTCCCGCCCGACCCGGGAGTCCCCTATCCCGTCCCGGACCCTGGCGTCCCCTATCCACTCCCGGACCCGGAGTCCCGTCTCCGGCTCCGCCGGCGAACGCGCGCGGCGCGGGAAAGGCGGCGCACCTGCGCGAGCGGGCCGGGCACTGCGCGAAGAGGTTGTGCTTGTCGGACGGGCCGGCCGAGGACTGCGACCCGTCCGTTCCGGCGCCGACGGTGCGCGCCTCTTTCAGGCATTGACCAAGTGCGGGCCTACCTCTACGACGCCGACGGGGTCGACGGCGAACTCGAGCTGGAAGCACTGAGCCACGAGACGCTTGGGTCAGCACAACTGCTGTGGGTCGATCTCGACGGGGCCGACCGGGACGGCCTCGAGAATGCAGCACGCTTCCTGCAGCTGGACCCGGAGACGGTTTCGACGCTCGCCCGAGGCTCGACCCGTCCACTCGCCCTCGTCCACCAGGAGTACTTCCACGTCGCGGTCGGTGAGGTGCAGGAAGACGCTGAGGGCTACCGCTCCGTCGTCCTTGATTGCGTCGCCGGCCTCAACTGGGTGCTAACCAGCCACCACGAACCACTCGTCTTTCCCAAGAGCTTCCACCGGCGCTTTCGCGGCGACAGCAACGTCGGCCGCTTCGACAGCGCCACGTTCGTCGCCACGCTCCTCAATCGAGCAATTGCTGACGTACACACGCCAGATGGGACCTCTGATCGAGAGGGTCGGCACCGTCGAGCAGCTCGTCTTGAGCGCACGAATCGACGAGGAACGGCTGCTGCGCCAGCTCGTCGGGATTGCACAGCGAATCACACAGCTGCGACGCCTGCTCGCCCCCCATCTCGAGGTCTATGAGCAGCTGGCGCAACCGAACTTCGCACGGCTGCTGCCAGACGCCTCTTCGGACGGACTGTTCGAGGGGCTGGTCGGCCGTTTGGAGCGCGCGCTCGACAGCCTCGATGCGACGCATCAGCTGGTGGCCGGCTCATTCGACCTGTACGCGACACTCGTCGCGCACGGCACGAACCAGGTGATCAAGCTGCTGACAGTGGTCTCGCTCACACTGCTCCCGGTAACGTTTCTGACCGGCGTGCTGGGGATGGACGCGCTTCCGCACGCGCTGCGCACGATGACGGCGTTCTGGGTGAGTCTCGCGGTCATGTCGGTGCTGATCGCGACAACGTTGACACTCGCGCGGCGCCGCAAATGGATCTGACGGCAGCGACAAGGAGGGGCGATCCCGGTCACGCGCAGAAGGGCGCTCTTCACCGCAGTTGGTAGGGGAAGCGCCAGAAACCCCACCCTACGGCCGCGCGTGACGGGATCGCAGAGATCGAATTAGCCGCAATGCCATCGCGCCAAACCTCCCCCGCGAGTGCTCACTCGGGCGCCGGGAGCCAGCGGCGAAAGCTGATCCGTGTCCCCGAACGCGTGCTCTCGACGGTGCACTGATCACTGAGCTCACGGATGATCAGCAGGCCAAGACCTCGGCCGTGTCCGTTGCTGCCATTGCCGTTTTCTCGTGGCGGTTGCGCCGGGTCGAACCCCGCTCCGGAGTCCTCGACTTCGACGGTGAGCGCCCGCGCGCTCGCGTTGAAGCGCACCACAATCAGCTGCTCGCTCGCGATCGAATCGCCGTATGCGTGCTGGATCGCATTCGTGCAGGCCTCCGTCACCGCGACCTTGAGGTCGGCGACGACATCCTCGGGCGCACCGATCCGGCCTGCGACCCCACCGAGCGCGAGCCGCGCGAGCGACAGGTTCTCCGGCCGCGCCTTGATCGTCAGCTCGACCGTCTCGGTCGGATGCTCGAGCTCGAACTCAATCTCGCTCATGGTTCCTCGATCTCCTCGCCGAGCTTCTCGAGTGCGCGCCTGATCAGGCGCGAGACGTGCATCTGGGAGATCCCGACTTCGATCGCGATCTGGGACTGGGTGAGGCCCTCGACGAAGCGAAGCTGGACGATCCGCCGTTCCCGCTCGTCGAGCGCCCGCAGGCCGGCAGCGAGAAGCTGCCGATTCTCCGCCGCCTCGTACCCGCTTTCGTCACTGTGGAGAAGATCGATCAGCTCGCCCTCGGCGCGCTCATCTCCCTCGACCGCGCTCGTGAGCGAACGAGAGGCGTAGGCCCGCCCGACCTCGAGCGCCTCGACAACCTCCTCTTCGGAAACCCCGGCCTCATTGGCGAGCTCGGCCACCGTCGGCGACCGCCCGAGGCTCGAGGTCAGATCCTCGAGCAGACGGGAGACCTGAAAGTGCAACTCCTTCAGCCGTCTGGGCACGGTCACCGACCAGGCTCGGTCACGGAAATGCCGCTTGACCTCGCCGACGACGGTCGGAAACACGTACGTCATGAGCTCAACCTCGCGGTCAAGGTCGAAGCGGTCGATCGCCTTGATCAACCCGACCGAGCCCACCTGCTCCAGGTCGTCGACGAGCTCGCCCCGGCCGGCGTAGCGTCGAGCCACTGCACGCACAAGCGGCATGAAATCTTCGATCAGCCGGTCTCGCGCGGCGGCGTCACCACGCTCGCGATACGCCCTCAAGAGCGCGCGCCGGCTTGCCTCGGTCACGACCTCGTTGCGCTTCAAACTCCGGTCGCCTCGTTCGCGCAGCCAAGCACGAGATAGGCCGGAGGCTGCTCGGTCACGTCGACCGAATCGACGAGCCGGCCCAGGACCGACCGTAGGTCGAGGCCGTCGCTGACTTCGGCTCCGAGCCGCGCCTCGAGCGCTCCCGCGTCGAAGGGCCCGATCGTCACCGCGAGGCCGCGTTCGCCGCTCACCAGCGAGACCTTGACGCGCACGCCCGAAACCGGGATCGAGCTCAGAGCCAGCTCGATCGCGAGCTGAAGATCGTCGACTTCCTCGAAGCCGAAGCCAAGCTGCGACACGAAGCCGCCAGCTACAAGCCGGGCGACATTCGCGAAGCTGTCGCTCGGGAGATCGATCGAAGCGGAGTTGTCACGGGTCGTCACGGGCGCGAGCGCCGCAGGACCATACCGCAGACGTGACGGGGGATTCACAAGCACGCTCCTACCCGGCCACGGAGATCTCGAAACGAATCCTGCCGGGAATCCGGGGCTCGTGGTCTCGGGCCAGCGCTCGAACACGCCGCTTCGGGTCGCGACAAGCTGCGGCGACCCGACTGCGAGCCGGACCGAACCGGCTGGAGGGAGACGGCGAACCACGGGTAACTCGACGCGGCCGGCGGCCGCACACACAAGGGGGGTCTTTCAATGTTCGAGGAAATGACCAATCAGGGTTTCAGTCGTGGCCAGTTTCTTCGCCGCGGTACGGTCGGTGGGCTTGCGCTCGTCGGCGCCGGCGGCGTCCTCGCGGCGGTCTCCGGTCCGGCCTTCGGGGCAACGGCGTCCGACATCTCAACGCTCCAGGCGGCCTATACGGCGGAGAGCCTCGCGGTCTATGTCTACACGGCGGCGATCGACAACGCCAGCAAGTTCAAGCTGACGAACCTCGATTACTTCCAGGCCGCGCGCGCCGACGAGGTCGCTCACAAGAACTACCTCGCGAGCGCGCTCGGTTCGAAGACGCCGACCGGGCTCAAGTTCCAGATTCCGGCGATGTACCTGAAGAGCGGTCATACCGTGCTCGAGCTCGGCCACGCGCTCGAGACGGCGTTCATCGCGGCCTACCTGGGGGCGGTCAAAACATTCAGCTCGACCGATCTGAAGGAGGTCGCGGCGCAGGTGGCCGCGAACGAGGCGTCCCACTTCAGCTTCTTCGATGCCGCGCTGGGAGGCCATGCCGTCACGGCGGCACTGCCTGCCTCGGCGACGATCCCAGCGACGCTGCAGGCGCTCAAGCCGTTCATCGTCAGCTAGCCACGCGGCTGCGGGTGGGTCTCGGCGCCGCAGGCGCCGAGACCCACTTCCTCTGGTGCATGCCTGTCAGCAAAAGCGCAGCTCAAGCTCGGCGCGCACGGACGCCGCGACCGTCTCGCGCCCGAGCACACGCAGCATCGGCTGAGCGATGTCGTCCAATCCCGAAAGGTCAGTGTCGACGAGCTGCGCGAGGATCGCGAGCGTTGCCGCCCCCAGCGCCCGCAACGTCGGATCGCCGTCCTCGATCCGCACAGCAATTCCGATGCCCGGCTCGGAGAGCGCGATACCCTCGAGCGCCTCGGAGCCCAGCTTCGCGACACAGCCGGGAAGCGTGCGCATCAGGCGCGTGTCGAGCCGACCTGGGCCGGCGACCAGTTCGGGACGAGCACGCATCGCGGCGAACTGGAGCGGATCGGAGGTGGGAAGCCGCGCGTAGAGCGCGGCGATCCGTCGGAGCGGGAGCGCGAAGGTGGCGACGCCGCATGCATCGACAGCCACAGGCACCTGTACGGGGTCGAGACCTGCCGCGGTCGCAAGCTCGACGTGCGCGGCGAGCTGGGAGGGATGGTCGAGCGCGCTGTAGCCGCAAAGCTGCCAGCCGTTGCTGCGCGCGGCAGCGAGGAAGGCCATGTGGCTTCCGGAGCACTGCTGACGGAGCCGCTCATCGGGCGCAACTCCGAGATCGTTTTCGAGCGAGCGCGCGGAGACGCCCGCCGCGTCAAGGCCTTTCTGCACGGCCTTCACATGGATCGGCAGTCCTGAGTGTGAACCGCAGGCGACAGCCAGCGAGTCGTCGTCGTACCATGCTCCCGAGCCGAGCAGCACCCGTGCCTGCCACGGTTTGGCGACCGAACGGAGAACGGTCAGCCGCTCGGGGTCCCCGACCGCGGCGAGAAGCGACCCGTCGGCAGCACAGACCGCCGCGTGCACCGTCTGACGCGACTCGACGATCCCGCCCCGCACGACGAGCACGGCGTTTTTCGACGCCCCGAACTCAGGGACGTGGCCCGACAACGTCACCGCCGACCGGCAGGTCTGAAAAACTGTTGACTGATGGCCTCGCCCGCTTGCTTGGAGAGGCTCGAGGCTCCGCGCGATCTCGAACGCGCCACCGTCATGACGCGCGCCGCAACGTACGCGGTCGTACTGGGCCTCGTCGGCGGCTTCTTCTGGGCGTACTGGGAGGGCTACTACCGAGAGCTGATCTATCCCTACAACTCATTCCTGTACCAGCCCCGGGTTCATTTCAGCGACCTCTCGGACTTCTACACGCTCGTGAAACTCGGTGCGCCGTACTTCGGGGGCGCGGTCTACCTGCCGTTCAGCTTCGTGCTCATGATTCCGTTCGCCTACCTCGGGGGTGACGCGGCCCAGCTTTTGTGGTTCGTGCTCGTCGCGGGCGGTCTGGGAGCCTACGTTTCCTGGGGACTCAACTTCCTCCCGCGCCTCGACCGGGTCTGGGCAGCGATCGTCCTCACCGTCCTCACCTATCCGTTTCTTTTCGCCTTCGACCGCGGCAACATCGAGGCGTTCGTCACACTGCTCTTCGCCGCGGCTGTCTACGCCATCGCCAGCGGCCGTCCCGATCTCGCCGCGGTCGCGATCGGGACAGCCGGTGCGCTCAAGGGCGATCCGCTCGCCTTCGCGGTGCTCTTTCTCGTCTGGGGCTGGTGGCGGCAACTCGCGATCACCGCTGCGACGGCGGCCGTCCTGACGCTCGTCAGTGCATCGCACTACAGCCTCAACGTGCTCCATTTGCTCCCTTTGCTCCGCGGTGACGTAAGCGGCTACCAGAACCAGTATGTGATTCACGATGGCGGGCTCGCTTTCGGCTGCAGCCTCTTCGGCGCGCTCAAGCTGCTCATCTACGGGCTCGGAGGCGGTACCCACGCGATCAGCGAGCTGCTGCCGTTCTACAGCTACTCGACGGCGGTGCTCGGACTGGGTGTCGTTGTCGCTCTCTGGCGCTTGCCGCTGCGGCTCTGGGAGCAGGTGACGCTGCTCCTGCTCGCCTTCGACGCGCTGCCCACCGTCTCCGGCGACTACAAGCTGCTCCACCTCCTCGTACCGATGATCCTGTTTCTCCGGTCCGGCAGCGACGAACGCCGACGATGGGCCTACCTGGCGGGCTTCGTCGCGCTGATGGTCCCGAAGGCCTATGCCGAGATTCGGCCCGCGACAGCCTTCTACACGGGCGTCAACATGGGCGTCGTCGTCGATCCGCTGATCATGGTCGCGATGGCACTGCTGATCGTCGAGAGCGGCCTTTCGCGACGCCACCTGCCGCGGGCCGCGGACGCGGCCCGCGCGCTCGCAGCTGGTGTCTGACGAATCCTCGCCAGGCGTGAGCGCAGGCGCCGTGCGCGCCCCTGGGACAGGCCGATGCGGAGAAGACGAGCGCCTCGAGCGTCGCTCCCGCGTGGCAGCTCCCGGTCACGCGCACAGTGAGGCCCCCTCCAGGCCTGAGACCGCAGCCCCGCCTCACCTCGGAAGCGACAGGCAAAATCTCGTCAATCTGAACCCGCGGAGCACGCATGAGGCAAGGTCCCGGCGCTCTCAGTGTCGGCCGCCGCGATTGCGAGGGGCAATGCAACAGGCACGGATGGCCAACGAGCAATGCGTGGGGACAGGCGGGCCGTGCGCGTCTGCTTGATGCTCGAGGGCCAGGAGGGGCTCGACTGGGAGCAGTGGCTTCGGCTCGCGCGGGCCGCCGAGTCGGCCGGGCTCGACGGCCTCTTCCGCTCCGACCACTATCGCTCGATCCTCGTCGGCGACCCCGCAGGATCGCTTGACGCCTGGACGACGCTGGCCGCGCTCGGAGCCTGCACCGAGCGCATCCGGCTTGGGACGCTCGTCTCGCCGGTGACGTTCCGCCACCCCTCGGTGCTCGCGAAGGCCGTCGTCACCGCCGACCACATCTCGCGTGGACGTGTCGAGCTCGGCATCGGCGCTGGCTGGTTCGAAGCGGAGCACCTGGCCTACGGGTTTCCCTTCCTGACGGCACACGGACGCGTCGACGAACTCGACCGGCAACTCGTCGAAATCCACCGACAGTGGGGAAACGCCGACGACATCTGGCCGAAGCCCTACCAGAGGCCCCGACCTCCTATCATCATCGGCGGAAGGGCCAGACCTCGCACCGTCGCCGCAGCAGTGCGTTACGCCGATGAGTACAACACCGTGATGCCAACGCTCGAGGAGGCGCGTGACCGGCACAGGACCGTTGAACGCGCGGCAAAAGAGGCCGGGCGTGCCCCACTCCGCTTCTCGATGATGCTCGGCTGCGCACTCGGGCGGGACGAACGCGAGGCAGCTGAGCGTCTCGCCGCCTGGCATGCGTTCACGCCGAGGACTGCAAGTCCCCAACTCGTCGGCAGCGTCGACCACGTTGCGGAGACGCTACGTCGCTACGAAGCCGTCGGTGTCGAACGAGCGATGCTCCAGCATCTCGTCCCGGACGACGTCGAGATGGTCTCGCTGCTCGGCGAGCTCCAGGTCGCACTCGACTAAGGCTCCGGCCGAACCGGCGGCGCTCGACCGGCTACCGCCCGGCGCGTGCGTGTCGATCAGGTCGGGACAGCGGTCAGCACGACGTTGTCGAGATAGTGGCGCGTCGTCGTGTCGAAGGGACCGCCACAGGTGACGATCACCAGCCGGGGAGGCCCACTCCGGGAGAAGACGTCGAGCGGAAGATTCTTCTTGAGATAGAGCTGGACGGACTCGACCTTATAGGTGACTGTCCGCCCATTCGAGAGTGTCAATTCGACGAGCGCTCCCGCCCGTGCGCTCTTCAACGCGAACAGCGCCCCGGCACCCGCAGTCGCGCTGTCGACATGCCCCGCGAGCAGGACGGCGCCGCTACTCGAACCCGGAGCCGCGCCGTCACTCCACCAACCAACACGGTGGATGTCCGGCGACACACCGAGATCGCCGGTCGCAAGGTCGATCCCGATCGAGGAGACGGGTGCCTGGATTCCCAACGACGGAATCTGGACCTGGGTCGGCGCTGGGCCGCTCGTCGGCGCAAGCACCTGCGTCGTGACGTCGCCGCGGCCCGTGATGATCATGGGAGCGCCAAGCGAGGTCTCCGCGGTCTCTGCGCAGGAGGTCGTTGCGGGCTTGATCAGCGCTGATCCAACCACCATCTCGTGGAAGACGTAGAACCCGGCCTTCGCGATCCTGACCGAGGGGCTGCGGAAGTTCCCGTCGCCGGGCAACGTGACCGTCTGTTGCCAGGCCGGGGTGCCGGTGCAGCGGATCCCTTCGCTCGTCCCGAACGGGCCGAAGAGCTGCACGGTGATCCGCGCCTTGGTCTGACCGAGCCCGGTGACGTGAATGAGGTCGGCAAGCCCTGAACCAGGGCGAACGATCGCGCTCTGAACGACGGTGGTGACCGTCGGCTGCGCCTCGGCGAGCGTCGTCTCCGTCGCGGCACCACACTCACCGGTGACACCCGCGATGGCTGTCGTCGGCAGGATCGACTCCCGGAACGTGTAGTACCCGACGCGCTGGACGACGACCTGCGGCGTCTGGTACTGGCCGTTGCCCTTGGCGGTGAGTGTTCCGCTCCAGTACGGCGTGCCGGCGCAGGAGATTCCGCCCTTGGTCTGGAAGGGGCCCCAAAGTTGGACACCCACCGTCGTCGAGAGCGAGCCGAGCCCGGTGACCTCGAGCCGGTCGCTGATCGGCGACCCCGGGACGACGAGCTGCGATGCGACCTCGGTGTCGACCGCAGGGGTCGCCGTCACGATCGCGGTCTCGCTCGCCTCCCCACACGGTGTCGTCGCCGCGCGCACGAAGCCCTGAGCGCTGATCTGCTCGCTGTAGGTGTAGTAGCCGGGGACGGTCAGCGCGAACGGTTGGGTCGTGACTGTGCCGTTCGTCGTCGCCGTCACGGTGCCCGTCCAGATCGGCACCTTGCAGCTGATGGCGCTCGCGCTCGAGAAAGGCCCGTAGAGCGCAGCCTGCACGTTCGCGCTTTGCCCGTCGAGCCCGGAGACGCTGATCGTGTCGGAGAGCTGAGCGCCAGGCTTGAGCGTCTGCGCGCTGACGACCGTGTGCGCCTTCGGCTGCACCTGCACCTCGACGCGTTCGAGCGGGTCCGTGCAGTTCGAGGCGACACCGAGAACGTCGGCACTACCGGGAACAACCTCCCGGTAGGCGTACCAGCCGGGCTTGGTGAAATAGACGGGGCCAACCGAGTAGCTCCCCGGGCCGTCGGCCTGGATCGTGCCCGTCCAGAAGGAGTGGGCGGTGTCACAGCTGATCGCTCCGACCGTCGGGAACGGCCCGTAGGCGGTGACTGCGACAGTCGCGTGCCAGCCGCTGCCCGCACCGGCGACGGTCACGCGATCGTGGCTTCCGTGCCCGACAGCCAGCACCGAGGGGCTCGCGAGTGACGCGACGCGCAACTGCGTCTTCGTGACGGTCGACCCGAGGGTCGCGGTGACCGACTGAGACGTCGGGACGGCGAGGCGCTGACCGTTCGTCATCGCCGCTCCAGCCGTCGCCTGGTAGATGGCCGGCAAGGTCGAAGCGAGTTGTGGCGCGGTGAGGACCACATGTATCCCGCCCGCACCCGTCGCCGTCAACATCACCTGTGCCACGCCGGAAGCGTCGGTCGTCAGCGAGGCAGGCGCGCCACTCACTCCTGTCGCGCTAAGGAGGACCTTCGTGTCCGGGAGCGCCTCGCCGCTCGCCGAGAGCACCCGCACCGTCGCTGTTGCATGAGCGCCGGCGGAGAGCGCCGGCGGCAGCTGCGCGACGATCCGGTAGGGCCCGTGGTACCGCGCAGCCGCCGTGCTGATGGTGTCGAAGAGCGAGACGACGCCGGGACCGAGCACCGAAGGCGACACCTCGCCGGGGCGCCCATCGCCCATCAACGTATGGACATAGAGCATGACGGCAGCCGCCTGGTTGGGATCCGTCGTCCGCCCGTAGTTCCAGATCGCGTAGGCGAGCTCCTGTTGACGCAGCGTGGTCACGACGATGCTGTCACGGTTGACGAGCGTGCTCGACGCGACCGGCTGGTAGTTGTACTTCGCCGCCGGGTACCAGAAATTCAGGTCGATGCAGTAGGTGCTCGCGACGCCCGGAATCGCCCCGCGATAGTCGCCGAACCAGCGAACGCCGTACTTGTAGGTCTCGTAGGAGCCGACTCCCGTCGTACCGCACGAGTCGCGACCGAGCGTGTTAGCGCATGGATCGTTGTGGTTCGGCGGCTGCGCCGCGAGGGCAGCGCCCGCGCCACCAAGCGCGAGCAGCACGACGGCAAGCGGAAGCGGAACGAGTCGGAGCACGCGCACGGCCAAGAGTATCGCGGTAGCGGCGCGCCGCTGTCGAACGAACGTGTGCTTGACGCGTGAGCCGGGGGCGCGACCTCCGTTGGTCGACGGCGCGGCCAGAAGACGCGCTGCGCTGGGTGTCCAGGCACGATGCAGGGACGGATGGACGGAATCGTGATCGTTGGTGCCGGACTCGGGGGGCTTCGTAGCGCCGAGACGCTTCGACGCGAGGGGTATGAGGGACGGATCACACTGGTCGGCGCCGAGACGGCACTTCCGTATGACCGACCGCCGCTCTCCAAGGAGGTTCTGACGGGGACGCGGGCGCCCGAAACGACAGCGCTGATCAGCGAGGAAGGGCTCGAGGCGCTCGAGCTCGAGCTCGCGCTCGGCACCTCGGCACACGATCTCGATCTCACTGCACGCACGATCGGAATCGGGGCGAACACCCTCGCCTTCGAGGGACTGATGCTCGCACCCGGCGCCGCCCCACGCACACTCCCGGTTCTTGCCGAGCTCGAGGACGTGCTTAGCCTACGCACGCTCGGCGACGCCCTGCGGCTGCGCAACGCTCTGGCCGAGGCGCGCCATCTGGTGATCGTCGGCGCCGGCTTTATCGGCTCCGAGGTCGCGAGCAGTGCCCGCGAGCGCGGGCTCGACGTGACGATCATCGAGCTCGAGCGGGCTCCGCTCGCGCGTGCCTTCGGGCCCGCTGCGAGCGCGGCGCTGGTGGAGCTCCACCGTCTCAACGGCACACAGCTCCACCTCGGCGTCACGATCACGCGCGCTGAGCAGACCAGTTCGACGCGGCTGTGGTTGAGCAACGGCGAGGTGCTCGAAGCCGACGTCGTCTTGCAAGCGGTCGGCGTCGCCCCGGCCGTCGACTGGCTCGCGTCCTCGGGACTTGCGCTCGACAACGGGATCGTGTGCGACGCGAGTCTCAATGCCGGCGGCCCCGGGATTTATGGGCTAGGGGACGCCGCTAGCTGGCCGAACGAGCTCTTCGGCGAGCGGATGCGCGTCGAGCATTGGACGAACGCCAACGAGCAAGCGCGGCACGCCGCGCGCAACCTGCTCCACGGGACAGACACGCCCTTTCGTGGATCGAACTTCGTCTGGTCCGACCAGTACGGCAAACGCATCCAGTTCGCGGGCTCGACGCGCAGCGATGAGGTCGTCGTCATCGACGGAAGCATTGCAGGCGGGGAGTTCGTCGCCTGGTACCGAGCTGGCGACAGGCTCGTCGGTGCGCTCGCAGTCGATTCGCCGCGGCTGTTGATGCGAAGTAAGGCGCTGATAGAACGCGAAGCGAACTGGGCGAACGCACTTGCTAGTGTCGCTGCCGATGAGTGAGCGGGCGGACATCACGGTCGAGGTCGACCGCGACCTCTGCATCAGCGCCGGTGACTGCGTACGCCGCGCAGCGGCGGTCTTCGCGCTCGGGGCCGACGGACGCGCCTACGTCCTCGATCCGGCAGCGGCCGACCTCGCGACGCTGCGTGCGGCCGAACGCTCGTGCCCTTCAGGGGCGATCAGCGTCACGACGCTTGAGTGATCAACGAACCGTGTAGGATCGCGGTATGAAAATCACCGCATATGAAAACGGCCCTCTCGTGATCGAGACGGGCGGCACAGTCGTCGTCACTCGTAACGGCGTCGAGGAGACGCTCGAGAAGCCGATGCTCGGCCTTTGTCGTTGCGGGCAGTCATCCGACAAGCCGTTCTGCGACGGTTCGCACGCAACCGCCGAGATCGGTCTGCCCGGCGCCGAGATCGAGCTCTAGAACCGACACCGCCCGCTCTCGGGTCATCCCGAGGCCCACCCTGTCTTCGACCCTCGTCGCGTCATCGCCCTCCAGGAGGGCGTGACGCGCCCGCGAGGGGGCCGACCGCTGACCAGGTTTGTATGGTTGACGAGTCGTGGTAGCGCCTGCGCTCCGTCCGCTTGGCATCGGCGAGATCCTCGACGTCTCCCTCAAACTCACCTGGCGGAACCTGGGGACGCTCGTCCGCATCGTCCTCTTCGTCGTCGCACCCGCGCAGGTGATCGTGGCGCTCGTCGACGTCTCGGCGATCCCGAACTTCCGGCCCGGAACCGCGTTCGTCGAGACGACAAGCCAGGGACAGGTGAACACCAGCCAGGCCTGGACGAACCTCGCCGGCGTGCTCGTCGCACTCCTGGTCGGCTTTCTGGCAAACGAGTTCGCGACAGGCGCATGCTTCCGCACGATCGCCGAGACCTATCTCGGTCTCGAGACGAGTTGGCGCTCGTCGCTCGCCTTCGCCGCCCGAAAGTTCCGGTCGATTCTGTGGATCGCAGTCCTGGGGGGCCTGCTCGAGGGGCTTGCCGCGATTGTGGTCGTAATCCCCGGGATCTACCTGTTCGTCTCGTTCGCGGTCGCGCTGCCGGTCCTGATGTCGGAGGGCCAGCGCGGCTCGAAAGCACTCGGACGCTCACGGGCACTCGTGCGCGGGCGTTGGTGGAAGACGGCGATCACGCTGTTTGTCGCCGCGTTACTCGTCCTGATCCTCTCCGGGCTGATCAGCGGCCTCGTCGTCGCCCTGAGCGTGTCGGGTGCGAACGGCCCGGTCGAACTGTTCGTTATCACCGCGGTTTCGGGGACCGCGGCGGCGCTCGTCACAACGCCGTTCACCGCCGCGTATCACACGGTGCTCTACTTCGACCTGCGTGTCCGCAAGGAGGCGTTCGATCTGCGTTTGCTCGCCTCCAGGATCGGAGTCGACCCGCCCGAAGGGTGGGTTCCGCCGGCAGCCGAACCTGAGCCGATGTCGGAGAAACCTCCGTTCTGGCCGCCGCCGCCGGGATGGCGCCCATCGGGTGTCGCCACCACGCCTCCGATCTGGCCCCCGCCCCCGGGCGCTGCGCCGCCGGAGCCTCGCAGCTTCGAACCTCCGCCTCCGATCTGGCCACCACCGGATGCGGCGCGACCGTCCCCAAACGACACGGGCGGGGTGCAACCCTCCGTCTGGCCGCCACCGCCCGGCTCGACCGCAGGCGAGGAGTGAACCTCCGCACCGGGGAGCTCTGCTGCTCTCCGTCCTGTGGCTGGTGGCCGTTGCAGGCGCCGGCGCGACGACACCCGCACAACTCGCCAGCCTGACGGGGCGGGCACGCGTGAGTGCGCCTGCGCTGCGGGCCCTGCGTGCCGTCGCCCAGGTGGATGGGCACAGGGCCGACCTCGGTGCCGCTCTCGATACGAGCGGCCCGGCGCTGACGGCGCGGTTGCGGACGCTCGCCCTGAGCCTGAAGGCGCGTGCCGCCCCGGTACCGCTCGCCGCCCCCGGCGCCACCGCCCGCTCGATCCTGTCGGCGTCACGCTTTCGCGGCGGCCGCGTACCTCGCCCGCTGCACCGACCGCTCGCGTGGCTCGGCCGCCAACTTCACCGTCTCGGCATACGCCTCGACCACTTCTACCGTGTCAGCATCTCCTCGCTGCCGGGCGGGGCAAACGTCTTCTGGACGATCGTCGCGCTCGCGGTTGCGGCAGCAGCAGGGGCGAGCGCGTTCCGTCTCGGACGGAGGCGCAGCGGCCGTTTCCTCGATACACAGCCAGGAACGACCCGCGGCTCCGGACCGGAGGATCCCCGCCAGTTCGAGCGCGACGCCGACACGGCCGAACGGCGGGGCGCCTACGAACTCGCCCTTCGTCTCAGGTTTCGTGCCGGGATCGCACGGCTTGCGCGGGCGGAGGCGATCCCCCGCCGCGAGTCGTTGACCAACGGCGAAATCGACCGCCTGCTCGCTTCCGCCGCCTTCCACCGTCTCTGCGCCGACTTCGACGAGATCGTGTACGGCGAGCGGGCTGCCTCGGCTGCCGACGTCGCACGGGCGCGTGACGAGTGGATGCGCGTGCTCGAGGAGAACCGCCGCGCATCGAGCCGCGGGGCAAAGCTCGCGCTTGGCGCAGCCGGTGCGATCGTTGCGCTCAACGTCGCACTGTCGCTCCTCAACGGCGTGCTCGGCGGCACACCCGGAGGTCCGCGTTCGTCCTCGTACGCCACCGGCGCCACCGGCGCGGCCGCCTACGCCGCATTGCTGACCCGGGCCGGCCACGTCGTCGAACAGACCCGCGAAACACCCGGGGCTGCGACGCTCCCGTCGGATGCGACCGTGATGCTGCTCGAGCCCGACGCCCCACTCGCACCCCGCGACACCGCCGCCCTACGACGCTTCGTCGCGAGCGGCGGAGATCTGCTCGTCGCCGGTCCGGCCGGATCGTGGCTGAGTGGAATCGTCGCCGACGCTCCCAGCTGGTCGCCGCTCCACGTCAACGCGACGCGCGCGGTCGTGCCGCTCCCGCACTTGCCGGTTTCAGCCAGCCGTTTGCACCCGGAGCCGGTTCCTGGCTCGGCGGCGCCGCGCTCCCGGTGTTCGCGAACGGCGCTCGCTCGCTGCTTTCGCTCGCGATGCTCGGCAAGGGCAGCGTCTGGCTTCTCGCGGACGACGCTCCCTTGCAGAACGCCGACCTCGGCCGTGGTGCAAACGCCGCGCTCGGGCTGGCGCTCGCCGGTCCCTCCTCGAGGCCGGTGCTCTTTCTCGAGAGCTATCACGGGTACGGAACGTCCAGCGGTCTCGCCGCAATCCCGCCGCGTTCGTGGGTCGCGTTCACGTTGCTCGCCTTGGCGGCGGCGACATTGATGCTCGCACAGGGACGGCGCTTCGACATCCTCAGGAGCGGGAGCGCACGTTGCCGCCTCCCCGCGCCGAGTACGTCGAGTCACTCGCCGGAATTCTGGCCCGAACGCGCGGACCCCGAGCACGCGCTCCGTCCGCTGCGGCAGAGGTCAGACGCCGCATCGCGGAGCTCGCGGGGCTGGGCACGACCCCCTCGGACTCGGCGATCCGCGCGGGTGCCGCGGTGCTCGGCGCCGACCCCGCCCGAAGCCGATCCTGCTCGTGCGGCCGGTCATCTCGGAGAGCGAGGTGCTCGTTCTCGGACCACCTTCAGCCGCCTCAGGCGAGAATCCCCCCGATGATCGAGACTCGGCACGCGTCTTCGTCAGGAGGTCGGCAAGGTCGTCGTCGGCCAGGACGCCACGATCGACGAGCTTCTGACCGCTCTTCTGGTCGGCGGCCACGTGCTGCTCGAAGGTGTTCCGGGGGTCGCCAAGACGCTGCTTGCAAACGCCGTCGCTCGCGCACTCGGAGTCGAGTTTCGGCGCGTTCAGTTCACACCCGACATGCTCCCCTCGGACCTCACGGGGACGATGACGCTCCGTGACGGCGAGCTGCTGTTCCGCGCCGGACCCGTGTTCACGAACGTGCTGCTCGCCGACGAGATCAACCGCACACCCCCGAAGACGCAGTCGGCGCTGCTCGAGGCGATGCAGGAAGGGCAGGTGACAATCGAGGGCCTGCCCCGGGCACTGCCGGAGCCGTTTCTCGTGATCGCGACCCAGAATCCGATCGAGTACGAGGGCACCTACCGCTTCCCGAAGCACAACTCGACCGGTTCCTACTCAAGATCGACATCGGTTACCCGGACGAGGAGACGGAGCGCGCGGATCCTCCGCCTGCGCCATCACGGCGTACGCTCGGCGACAATCGACAGCGTCCAACCGGTGCTCGATCCGCGGGGAGCTGCAGGCCGCTCGGCGAGACGTCGACGCCACAGGTGTCTCCGATGAGATCAGTCGACTACGTGACGGCGATCGTGCGAGCCACGCGCGAGCTGCCGAGCGTCGAGCTTGGTGCGAGCCCGCGTGCCGGCGTGCACCTGCTCGCGAGCGCGAAGGCACGTGCGCGCCTTGCCGACCGGGGCTTCGTGACCCCCGACGATGTCGTTGCCGCGGCACCGTCCGTCCTGCGGCACCGGCTCGTGCTGCGACCCGAGGCGGAGCTCGAGCGCTACCGACCGGAAGATGCGATCGCGACGGTCCTGCGCGGGCTCGCCGTGCCGCGATGAGCCCGACGAACCGCGCGGCGCTGGTGCTCGTGGCGCTCGCCCTCGCGGCGCCCTTCGTCGCCTCGTGGCTGATCCTGCTCGCTGTTGTCGCGCTGCTCGCCGCAACGGCAGCCGACGCATTGCTCGTCGCGCGCAGCCCAAAGGTCAAGCGCGTAACGCCACTGGTGCTCGTGCGTGGACGGCCGTTGGATTGCAGCTCGGGCTCGAGCCACCGGTCAGGGGCCGTGTGCGCCTGCGCCAGCCGGTCGACCGGACCTTCGGCTTGTGCCCGGCGAGGCGGAGGGAGCACTCGACGGCGAACTCACGCCGCGTCGACGCGGGCGTCATCCGTTGCCCCCGGCCGCGGTTCGAGTCCGCGGCCCGCTCAGCCTGGGCCAGTGGACGCACACCGTCGGTCCGGAGCTCGACGTGCGCGTCTACCCTGACCTGCCGGGAGCGCGGCGAATCGCGACGAGTGTGCGTCAGGGGCGCTTCAGGGAGGAGGGCCGGCGTACGCGTGGGCCGCTGGGGCTCGGCACCGACTTCGAGACGCTGCGCGAATACGCGCCTGATGACGATATCCGTCAGGTCAACTGGCTCGCGACGGCCCGCTTCGGTAGGCCGATCTCCAACCAGTTCCGGGTCGAGCGTGACCGGGAAGTGATTTGCGTTATCGACTGCGGGAGGCTGAGCGCGGCTCCGGTTGGCGCGGCGACGCGGCTCGACCTCGCACTCGACGCGGCGGTCGCGGTAGCAGCGGTCGCCGAGGAGCTGGGCGACCGTTGCGGGGCAATCGCCTTCGACGCTCAGGTTCGGCGGATCGTGCTGCCGCGCCGGAACGGAACACAGCGGCTTGTCGACGCGCTGTTCGATCTCGAACCGACACCGGTCGAGAGCGACTACGAGCGTGCGTTCGTCGAAATCCAGAGGGCCAAGCGGGCGTTCGTGCTCATCCTCACCGATCTGATCGAGCCCGCGGCCGCACGGCCACTGCTCGAGGCACTCCCGGTGCTGACACGCCGGCATGCCGTCACGATCGCGAGTGTCAGCGACCCGGATCTGGCCGGATATGTCGAACAGGAGCCGCAGAACGCCCGCGAGGTGTACCGGCTCTCGGCGACGCTCGAGGTGCTCGCCAACCGAGGCGTGGCCGCAGCCCAGTTACGTCATGCCGGAGGCGAGGTGATCGAAGCCCGTCCCGAAGCGCTCCCCGCGGCGTGCGTCAGCGCGTATCTGCGAGCAAAGCGGCGGGCTCGACTCTAGGAGAGCGCCCGCGCGTGAACACGAGCGCCCAGTAACGAGGCCGATCGCGGCGCCGACCACCAGATCGACGCCGACCCCGGCGTCTGCGAGACGAGCGCGATTCCCCTCAACGAGCCCGGCCACGACAAGCCACGGCGCTGTCCCGAGCGCAATCGCAACCGTTGCGCGAGCCTCGCGACGGACAGAGGCGCCGCGCGTCTCGTAGCCGGGAGCGACGATCGACCAACCCAGGCGCAGCCCGGCCGCACCGGCGACGAGGATGCAGGAAAGCTCCAGGAAGCCGTGTCCGGAGACGAGCTCGAGGAAGCCGCGCCAGTTGCCGGCCCCGATCATCAGCCCGCCGACGGCACCCAGCAGAACGCCGTTGAAGATCAGGATCGCCGCGGTGAGTAGACCCAGTGTCACGCCTCCCGCAAAGGCGACGAGCGTCACCTGGATGTTGTTCGTGAACACTGCGGTCGTGAAAGCCGCTTGCTGCCCCGGGCTGAGGTTCGTCCAGGGCCGAGCCGACTCGATCGCCGGTCGGAACTCCGCCGGGACAAGCCCCGTCGCCGCCCCGGGATCTCGGATCGCCCAGCCGCCGCTGAGCACTGCGGGACCGAAGAGAAGCGTGAACGCGGCAAGCAGCGCCAACGGACGAGCCGCGACGATGCACCAGTAGTCGCGTGCGAAAAAGGCGAGCAGCGAACGCCGGTGGGTGGGGGCCTCGTAGACGAGGCTACGACTGCGCGCGACAAGCTGCTCGAGTCGCTCGACCACAGGATCCCCGGGAAACGCGCGACGAGCGAGCGCCAGATCGGCGGCCGCCCCCCGGTAGAGCAAACCGAGCCGAAACACGCCCTCGGCGCCCAGGCGCTCAGGGCGCCGCCCGGCTCGGCCGACAAGCTGGTCCAACTCCTGCCACGCTTGGCTGCGCTGACTGAGAAAGGGTCCGATGTCCATGCCATGACCAGCTTCGAGTACGAGGATCGCCTCACGATCACGACCCCCGAAGGCGTCGAGCTCAGTTTGACGCTAGCAGGGGTCGGATCACGCTTCATCGCGGCGACGATCGACATTCTCATCGAGGGCGCGGTGCTGATTGCCGTCGGGGTGATCTTGCTGCTCGGCAACGGGTTCGGAGCCGGTGCCAACACCGCCGCAGCTGTCTATGCGGTTGTTGCGTTCGCCATCTTCTGGGGCTACGACGTCGCCTTCGAGGTGCTCGCTTCAGGTCGGACGCCCGGCAAACGCTGGAACGGCTTGCGGGTCGTACTCAAGGGCGGTCGACCGTCGGCTTCCGTGCCAGTGCGACCCGGAACTTGCTGCGCATCGTCGACTGGCTCCCTTCCGGCTACCTCGTCGGCATCATTTCGATCCTTGTGAGCTCCCGCAACCAGCGTCTCGGTGATCTCGTCGCCGGCACGATCGTCGTGCGCGAGCTGCGCGCGGACAAGCGCCTGCCCGCACCGCTCTCGCTCGACAACGCAGAGGGCGCAGTGTGGGACTTGAGCGCGGTCACGGCGGAGGAACTCGCGACGGTCAGACAGTTTCTCGAACGGCGCGGATCGATTGCGCCGGACGCGCAACACGAACTCGCAGCGCTGATCGCGACCCGGCTGCGCCCGAAAGCAGCGGGCCTCCCGGATGGGCTCGGCGACGAGGCCTTCCTGGAGCGTCTGGCGGCCGCGAAAAGCGCGCGGAGGTAGCCGGAAGGCCTGTTAGCGTTCGCGCCGATGCTGCGAGAATCGATCGCGCTCGACCCGCGCGACCTGCGGACGAGCGGCGCGTTGATGCTCGGCGCCGCAGCTTCCCTACCGCTGATCCCGGGGCATCCAGGGATCGAGTGCCCGTTACGCCGGCTAAGCGGGATCCCTGTCCGTTCTGCGGCATGACGACAAGCACGGAGGCGACGGTCCGTCTGCACCTCGGGCGCGCCTTCGCCGCCAATCCCGGTGGGATCGGCGCCGTCCTCGTCGCGATCTGCATGCTCGCGCTCAGACCCACACGGGTCAGTGTCCCAGCGCTGCTGCCTCCGCTCACGCTGGCGGCGCTCTGGGTGTTCGAGCTCCATCGCTACTCGATCCTCTAACAAAGGGAAACAGCCTCGATGACCGAAATTCCTGCTCCGCCTCCGCTCCACCAGTCGGGGTACCAGCCGCCCACGAGTGGCCCGAGCGGCCCGCGAGCTAGCTTTTGGCCACCGCTTCGCGGCCGCCTTTAGGGACGCCTTGCTCGTTGTCTATCGACTTCGTCATCAAATATGCGGTCGGCCGGGCGGAAGCCCACCAAATTTTGCATTCGGCATTGCCTATTTCGGCTACCTCGAGGGCTCGAACTCAGGTCAGACGCTTGGCAAGCGCGGCTCGCTCGGGATCCGGGTGATCGACTTCGAGACCGGGGGCCCATCGGCTTCGGGCGCGCGGTGATCCGCTATTTCGGGCCGGATCGTGTCGACGATTCCCTGCTTCCTCGGCTACTTCTGGAATTGCTCGGGGATCGGACGACGGCGAGATGTGGCACCACAAGTTCGCGACAGATGTCGTCGTACCAGTTTCGACCTACCCGGTCGCGAGCTGGCCCAATTGAGCCCGGTCAGGACTCGCCGAGCGCGCCGTCGCTCATCCGATCGCGCGCCGGTGGAACCGCGGGTTCCGTCTTGAAAAGCCCGCGACGGAGACGACGAGCACGAGCAGACAAATCCAGGGCCGGATGTGCGGGACGTTCGGAACAAGCGCGCCCCCGCAACGACTCGCTTGACATAGGTCACGGGTCGCTGCGGTGATCACCTGGAACCAGCGCAACCGGGCGAGAGACGGCCAGGGATACGGGCTGCACCCCGTGAAGCAGCAGCGGCGTGAAGACGAGCGAGAAGAGGGTAGATCGATTCGCCATCGGCTGAACGAGCGTCCCAAGCAGCAAACCGAACCCGGCGCCGACAAGCGCGCCGAGCAGGAGCCCCGCAGCGAAGAGAGGCAGCCCGCTCCAGCGCCATGGAATGGAGCCGAGGATCAGTACTCCTATTCGGAGCAAAAGCAGCGAGGCAGCGAGCGCGCGCAGCACGGCGAACAGCACCTTCTCCGCGGCGACGCAAGCTGGTGGGCAGCTGCTCGAGCAGCCGATCCTCGATCTCGCGCGTCCAGCCGGAACTCAGCCACGAGCGGCAAGGTAAGCGTCTGCATGGCGGTGATCACGGCGGTGAGCGCGACGAGCCCGGGGAACAGCAGGCTCGGAAAGGCCGCGCCGGGTGTAGCCGGAGCTGCCGAGCACCTTGCCGAAAATGAAGAGCAGGAAGAGCGGCTGGAGGATGACCTGGGCGAGAAAGGCCGGAAAACCCACGCCCGGTGACGGCAAGGTCACGATGGAGCACTGCGACGAAGGCCCGAGTTGGCTCGGCGCGGAGACTGCGGGCATTGCCCTCCACGTTCAACGGAGCGCCGCACCCGCGAGCACGGATGAAGACGTCCTCGAGCGTCGGTGCGCTGAGCTTGACGTCGGTGAGCGCCAGGCCATGGGTGGCGGAGCAAGGCCGCGGCCGGGGCCACGAGGGGGGCCGCCTGGGGGCTGAAAGGTACAACCGCAGCGCCGCCGGCTCCGCCTGCGCGCGGCCCGCCGCAGGGCTGCTATCGGTGGCTGGCGCTTGCGAACGCTCCTTCTATTTGACCCCACCCAAAGCTGTTCGAGCGCCGCCACGACGCTCGCGCTCGGGCGCGCGGTCTGTCGTCAACTCGAGCGTGCCTGCGTCCCCAAAAAGCCATGAGCCGCTCCGGGCTGTCCAGCCACAGCCGGCCGTGCGCCACTACTCCCTGATGCTGATCGGCAAGCGCACCCGCCTCCCGCTCGCCGCCGTCGTCAGCACAAGCGTCACGCCGGCTCGCTAGAGTTCGCGCAGCCGGAACCACATAAAAAGGCGCGCAGCCGGGTCGAGGCCAGTGGTGGGCTCGTCGAGGAAGAGCACCCGCGGCTGATGCATCAACGCCCGCGCGATCATGACTCGTTGCGACTGACCGCCGGAGAAGAAATCGGGCTTCGTTCCGAGCGATCGAGCAGACCGAACTGGTCGAGCAGGTCATCGGCGCGCCGCTGACGCTCACGAGCGGGGACGCCGTGGTAGCCGCATGGAAAATCAGGTTGTCGCGGTCGAGATCGAGCGATCGAGGTTGCTGCGCTGCGGCACAACCGCGACCTGACTTCGTGCTCCCACCGGATTCTGAACGACGTCAACACCGCCGATCGCGGCGTGTCCGCTCGTCGGGCGCACGCGCGTTGTCAGGACGCCGACCGTCGTCGTCTTGCCGGCCCCGTTTGGCCCAACAGGCCCAGCACCTCCCCGCAAGCGCGGTGAAGGTGACACCGTCGACGGCGTTCACCGCCGAGCGCGGGTAGCGCTTGACGAGCTCGGAGACCGAGACGACGGTATCCGTCATCGGCCTACCCCGGGCACCCGAGCAACCCATATGCTGCATAGCGATGGTCGCTGGCAGGGACCGGCCACATCGACGACCTCTAACCGCGGGCCGCAGGCGAGCGCGCCGGTCGTCGGGGCGGGCGCGCCGAGCGCCACGGTTCGGGCAACATACCCGGTGACGCCTGGCCTTCAGGAGTTACTCCTTGTGATGCCGACGCCTGGCGCGACTGGCTGAACGACCACCATCTCGAGCAGGACGGATCTGGCTCGTGTTCTCAAAGAAGCATGCGCAGGCCCAACCCGCCTGGCGTATCCGAGGCGCTCGAGGAGGCGCTCTGTTATGGCTGGATCGACGGGCAGGTGCGCCGTCGCGACGATGGCACGTTTAGCCAACGTTCAGCCCCGACGGCCACGGAGACCTTGGTCAAGCGCAGCGTCCGACAACGAGCGGCTGCGGGCGGAGGGCCTCTCCAGCCGGCAGGGGTCGCTCAGGTGGAGCGTGCCGTGGCTGATGGACGCTGGGAGGCCGCCTATGCCGGAGCCGCCACGAACGAGGTGCCGCCCCGTCGCCCCGCACTTCCGGCCTCACCCGCTGCGGCGGCGAACTGTCGCCGCTTGAACGGACAGAACCGGTACGCGGTTCTTTGTCGAAACACGACAACTGACCCAAAGACGCGAGCACGCCGCGTCGAACGCCTCGTCGGCGCACTCGCCCGAGACGAGACGCCGCACCCTCAGTCTCTAAGAGTCAAAAAAAACAGGCGAACGCGGCCGCGATGTCGCCGAGCGCGACGAAACTAAACTCCCCGACCATTTCGGCTGGCCGCACGCAGAAGGCCTCGACGACATCGGGATTGAACTGGCGTCCGGGCAGCAGCCGGAAGCTCGGCCACCGCATCCGCGGGGCTGCGGCCGCCGTAGGGGCCCGCGGAGCACGGGCGCCACAGAGTGGTCCAGCAGACCGCGATGATCCGCGCCGCAAGCGGGATCGAGGCAGCAGCGAGTCCGTCGACATAGCCCACCCGTATCCCAACGCTCGTTCGCCGGGCTTATTTTCCCCCTGACCGCCTCGGCTGCCGGGGCGCCGGCCAGGAGAACGTCGTGCCCGACGACGGTGCGCTCGCGTACTGAACTGCCTCTCGCTCTCGCTGAGCGCGCGCGGGCTCTCGAGCGGCCCTGAGTGGCCCGCGCAGCTTGCCGATGTCATGGAGTTCGGCTGCGAGCTTGAGCTATGTCAACGCACGGCCACCCATCCCTAGACGCGTGCCGAGCGCGGTTGCGAACGCCGACACCATGGCCAGCCGCGTTAGAGCCGCCGTTCGGCACCGAGAGCGTCACCCCGAGTTCCTCATGCGATTCGCCGGGGTGCGGCTAGACGCAGTATTGCGCTTTTGCGCATACAGCCGCGCGCTTCGGCCAAGCGCAGCGCGGCTCCCGGATCCGCGGCTTCGAGCGGGAGCGTCGCCGCCCCCGACGCACAGCTCACGTCGGAAGCCGCGCTCGAGCACGCTCAACGTGCCGCGGCGGCGCCGGCGACCAGCGACTCGCCACCGTCGTTCGGGAGCGGCGCGAGGATGCAGAACTCTGTCGCCGCCCAGCCCTGAATGCCCTGTCCGCCAGAGCCGCACGGCGCGCGTCAATGCTCGGCGAGCCGAACCAGCACCGAATCGCCGCCGGGATGCCCGAAGGCCCTTGAGTCGCCTCGAAGCCGTTGAGGTCGAACAAGGCGGAGCAGCGTGGATATATTTGCGCCGCGGTGAAGCAGCGCGCCGAGCTCGGACATCAGCCGCCGCCTATTTCCGAGCCCCGTCAGATCTCGCTCGGGCGAGAGAGGCGGGGCGCCTCGCGGAGCCTGCGCTGCTGTTCCTGGAAGCCCCAGCACATCCCGGCAAACACCACGAGGATCGAAGCCGCCGCGACACCGTCGACGACAGGTGCTCTCGTGCTTTGAAGCCGTTGCCGAGCAGAACTCCGACGAACACGCCAAACCGCGAACCGCCATGCCGATGTGAAAAGGACGCATGAGCATTGAATCCGGCCGAGGGGAACGGGTGGGGAGCGTGCGGGGGACGATGCAACCTCATTCGGGCTCCGGGCCGAACTTCCGACGATCCCTCATTCGAGGGGGTCGGTGCCCGGATCGAGGTACCTCGAGTTAGTGATTGGTATTGCTGGTTTGGGGCCCCTCAGGCATTCGCAGTGAACGGCTCATCGACTTGATCCGCCGTGACGAACGCAACGCTGGTGACTGGAATAAGGGGCCGATCGAGCTCGAGCTCTTCGATACCGACGCTCCTCAAGACAGTCGCGAGCTTGAGGAAGTTCGCGACTGTCTGAGGAGCGTCCGTATCGAAGAGCTCGAGCTCGATCGGCCCCTTGTTCGTCACCAGCGTTGCGTTCGTCACGGGCGGATCGTACTCGATGAGCCGTTCACTGCGAATGCCTGACCTGCCTCGAGCCGGCGATCCCGGTCACTACCTCGAGGTACCTCGATCCGGGCACGACCCCTGGAATGAGGGATCGTCGGAAGCTCGGCCCGGAACCGATGAGGTTGCATCGTCCCCCGCACGCTCCCCACCCGTTCCCCTCGGCCGGATTCGATGCTCATGCGTCTTGCTCACATCGGCATCACGGTCGGTTTTGGCGTGTTCGTCGGAGTTCTGCTCGGCAACGGCTTCGAACCGCGAGCGCCTGTCGTCGACGGTGTCGCGGCGGCTTCGATCCTCGTGGTGTTTGCCGGGATGTGCTGGGGCTTCCAGGAACAGCAGCGCCAGCTCCGCGGCGCCGAGTCTCAAGCGCTCACCGACGATCTGACGGGGCTCGGAAATAGGCGGCGGCTGATGCTCGAGCTCGCGCGCTGCTGCACCGCAGGCGCGCGGGTTCCCACGCTGCTCGCCTTGTTCGACCTCAACGGCTTCAAGGCGTTCAACGACACCTTCGGGCATCCCGGCGGCGATGCGCTCCTCGTTCGGCTCGCCGAGGCGTTGACGCGCGCCGTCGGTCCTGGCGGACAGGCATTCAGGCTCGGCGGCGACGAGTTCTGCATCCTCGCGCCGCTCCCCGACGACGGTGGCAAGTCGCTGGTCGCCGGCGCCGCCGCAGCACTGAGCGTGCTCGAGCGCGGCTTCGACGTGAGCTGTGCGTCGGGGGCGGCGACGCTCCCGCTCGAGGCGGCGGATCCGGGAGCCGCGCTGCGCTTGGCCGACGCACGGCTGTATGCGCAAAAGCGCAATATTCATCTCGCCGCCGGCGATACGCATGAGGAACTCGTCCTGACACTCTCGGTGCCGAACGGCGCTAACGCGGCTGGCAGTGTGTCGGCGTTCGCAACCGCGCTCGCCGCGCGTCTAGGGATGGGTGGCCGCGCGTTGACAGAGCTCAAGCTCGCAGCCGAACTCCATGACATCGGCAAGCTCGCCGGCACGCCGGGGCCGCTCGAGAAGCCGCGCGCGCTTAGCGACAACGAGTGGCAGTTCGTGCGCGAGCACACCGTCGTCGGGCAACGTATCCTGGCCGGCGCCCCGGCAGCCAAGGCGGTCGGGCAGATCATCCGCTCGGCGAACGAGCGTTGGGATACGGGTGGCTATGTCGACGGACTCGCTGCTGCCTCGATCCCGCTTGCGGCGCGGATCATCGCGGTCTGTGACAGCTATGACGCGCTTGTCTCCGCAGGCCCCTACGGCGGCCGCAGCCCCGCAGATGCGGTGGCCGAGCTTCGCCGCTGTGCCGGACGCCAGTTCGATCCCGATGTCGTCGAGGCCTTCTGCGCGCTGCACGCCGAAATGGTCGGGGAGTCACGGCTCGTCGCGCTCGGCGACATCGCGGCCGCGTAGCCCTGCCGCCGTTGACTCAGAGAGACTGGGGGTGCGGCGTCTCGTTTCGGGCGAGTGCGCCGACGAGGCGTTCGACGCGGCGTGCTCGCGTCGATGGGGTCCGAGCCGTCGTGATGCGATAGAGAACCGCGTACCGGTTCTGTCCGTTCAAGCGGGCGAACGTGGCCGCCGCAGCGGGTGAGGCCGCAAGTGCCGCGGCGAGCTCGGGCGGCACCTCGATCGTGGCGGCGCCGGCATAGGCGGCCTCCCAGCGTCCATCAGCCACGGCACGCTCCACCTGAGCGACCCCTGCCGGCTGGAGACGGCCCTCCGCCCGCAGCCGCTCGGTGATCGCGACGTTGCGCTTCGACCAGGGGCTCCGTGGCCGTCGGGGCGTGAAGCGTTGGGCTAAACGTGCCATCGTCGCGACGGCGCACCTGCCCGTCGATCCAGCCATAACAGAGCGCCTCCTCGAGCGCCTCGGCATACGCCAGGCGGGTTGGGGCCTGCGCATGCTTCTTTGCGAGCACGAGCCAGATCCCGTCCTGCTCGAGATGGTGGTCGTTCAGCCAGTCGCGCCAGGCGTCGGCATCAGCAAGGAGTAACTCCTGAAGGCCAGGCGTCACCGGGGTATGTTGCCGAATCGTGGCGCTCGGCGCGCCCGCCCCGACGACCGGCGCGCTCGCCTGCGGCCCGCGCGTTAAGGTCGTCGATGTGGCCGGTCCCTGCCAGCGACCATCGCTATGCCGCATATGGGTTGCTCGGGTGCCCGGGGTAGGCCGATGACGGATACCGTCGTCTCGGTCTCCGAGCTCGTCAAGCGCTACCCGCGCTCGGCGGTGAACGCCGTCGACGGTGTCACCTTCACCGCGCTTGCGGGGGAGGTGCTGGGCCTGTTGGGGCCAAACGGGGCCGGCAAGACGACGACGGTCGGCGTCCTGACAACGCGCGTGCGCCCCACGAGCGGACACGCCGCGATCGGCGGTGTTGACGTCGTTCGGGATCCGGTGGGAGCACGAAGGCAGGTCGCGGTTGTGCCGCAGCGCAGCAACCTCGATCGCTCGATCTCGATCCGCGACAACCTGATTTTCCATGCGGCCTACCACGGCGTCCCCGCTCGTGAGCGTCAGCGGCGCGCCGATGACCTGCTCGACCAGTTCGGTCTGCTCGATCGCTCGGGAACGAAGCCCGATTTCTTCTCCGGCGGTCAGTCGCAACGAGTCATGATCGCGCGGGCGTTGATGCATCAGCCGCGGGTGCTCTTCCTCGACGAGCCCACCACTGGCCTCGACCCGGCTGCGCGCCTTTTTGTGTGGGACCGGCTGCGCGAACTCCAGCGAGCCGGCGTGACGCTTGTGCTGACGACGCACGACATGCGGGAGGCGGGTGCGCTTGCCGATCGCGTCGGGATCATGGACCACGGCCGGCTGCTTGCGCTCGACAGCCCGGAGCGGCTGATGCGCTCCCTCTCGGGGACGAGCACGCTCGAGTTGACGACAGACCGCGCGCCCGACGCGCACGTCGTGTCGGCGCTCGAACAGCTTGGTGGGGTCGAGCGGATCGAGCGTTCGCAAGCGCCAGCCACCGATGGCGGCCCTGCGGCGGGCGGCACGCAGGCGGAGCCGGCGGCGTTGCGGTTGTACCTTTCGGCCCAGGCGGCGCCGCTCGTGGCCCCGGCCGCGGCCTTGCTCGCCACTCATGGCCTGGCGCTCACCGACGTCAAGCTCGGCGCACCGACGCTCGAGGACGTCTTCATCCATCTCACCGGTAGGACGCTCCGTTGAACGTGGAGGCGATGCCCGCAGTCTCCGCGCCGAGCCAACTCGGGGCCTTCGTCGCAGTGCTCCATCGTGACCTTGCCGTCACCGGGCGTGAGTTGCCGGCCTTTCTCGCCCAGGTCATCCTCCAGCCGCTCTTCCTGCTCTTCATTTTCGGCAAGGTGCTCGGCAGCCTCGGCTACACCCAGCACGGCTATGCCGACCTGCTGTTCCCCGGGCTCGTCGCGCTCACCGCCGTGATCACCGCCATGCAGACGCTTGCCTTTCCGCTCGTGGCCGAGTTCGGCTGGACGCGCGAGATCGAGGATCGGCTGCTCGCGCCGATGCCCACCAGCTTCGTCGCCGCGGAGAAGGTTCTGTTCGCCGTGCTGCGCGCGCTCGCTGCCTCGCTGCTCATGATCCCGATCGGAGTACTGATCCTCGGCTCGATTCCATGGCGCTGGAGCGGGCTGCCTCTCTTCGCTGCGGGGCTCCTGCTCGGCGCGCTTGTCGGCGCCGGGTTCGGTTTGCTGCTTGGGACGCTCGTTCAGCCGAGTCGAATCAATCTGCTCTTCTCGCTCGTCTTCACGCCGCTGCTGTTCACGGGGTGCAGCCAGTACCCCTGGCCGTCTCTCGCCCGGTTGCGCTGGTTCCAGGTGATCACCGCAGCGAACCCGATGACCTATGTGAGCGAGTCGTTGCGGGGCGCGCTTGTTCCGAACGTCCCGCACATCCGGCCCTGGATTTGTCTGCTCGTGCTCGTCGTCTCCGTCGCAGTGCTGCTCACGGCCGGGTCCGCGGCTTCTACCGGCGCGCGATCGACTGAGCAACGGCGCGCTCAGCGAGTCCTGACCGGGCTCAATTGGGCCAGCTCGCGACCGGGTAGGTCGAAACTGGTACGACGACATCTGTCGCGAACTTGTCGTGCCAGGTCTGGCGTTCCCGATCCCAGAGCATCCAGAAGTAGCCGAGGAAGCAGGGAATCGTCGACACGATCCGGCCGAAATAGCGGATCACCGCGCGCCCGAAGCCGATTGGGCCCCCGGTCTGGAAGTCGATCACCCGGATCCCGAGCGCGCGCTTGCCAAGCGTCTGACCTGAGTTCGAGCCCTCGAGGTAGCCGAAATAGGCAATGCCGAATGCGAGCCCGAGTAGGCTGCCGGCCCGGCCGACCGCGGCGCTGATGACGAAGTCGATGACAACGAGCAGCACGCCGTCGAGAAAGGCGGCCGCGAAGCGACGCCAAAAGCTAGCTCGCGGGCCGCTCGGGCCACTCGCGGGCGGCTGGTACCCCGACTGGTGGAGCGGAGGCGGAGCAGGAAATTCGGTCATCGAGGCTGTTTCCCTTCGTTAGAGGATCGAGTAGCGATGGAGCTCGAACACCCAGAGCGCCGCCAGCGTGAGCGGAGGCAGCAGCGCTGGGACACTGACCCGTGTGGGTCTGAGCGCGAGCATGCAGATCGCGACGAGGACGGCGCCGATCCCACCGGGATTGGCGGCGAAGGCGCGCCCGAGGTGCAGACGGACCGTCGCCTCCGTGCTTGTCGTCATGCCGCAGAACGGACAGGGAATGCCGGTTAGCCGGCGTAACGGGCACTCGATCCCTGGATGCCCCGGGATCAGCGGTAGGGAAGCTGCGGCGGCGAGCATCAACGCGCCGCTCGTCCGCAGGTCGCGCGGGTCGAGCGCGATCGATTCTCGCAGCATCGGCGCGAACGCTAACAGGCCTTCCGGCTACCTCCGCGCGCTTTTCGCGGCCGCCAGACGCTCCAGGAAGGCCTCGTCGCCGAGCCCATCCGGGAGGCCCGCTGCTTTCGGGCGCAGCCGGGTCGCGATCAGCGCTGCGAGTTCGTGTCGCGCGTCCGGCGCAATCGATCCGCGCCGTTCGAGAAACTGTCTGACCGTCGCGAGTTCCTCCGCCGTGACCGCGCTCAAGTCCCACACTGCGCCCTCTGCGTTGTCGAGCGAGAGCGGTGCGGGCAGGCGCTTGTCCGCGCGCAGCTCGCGCACGACGATCGTGCCGGCGACGAGATCACCGAGACGCTGGTTGCGGGAGCTCACAAGGATCGAAATGATGCCGACGAGGTAGCCGGAAGGGAGCCAGTCGACGATGCGCAGCAAGTTCCGGGTCGCACTGGCACGGAAGCCGACGGGTCGACCGCCCTCGAGTACGACCCGCAAGCCGTTCCAGCGTTTGCCGGGCGTCCGACCTGAAGCGAGCACCTCGAAGGCGACGTCGTAGCCCCAGAAGATGGCGAACGCAACAACCGCATAGACAGCTGCGGCGGTGTTGGCACCGGCTCCGAACCCGTTGCCGAGCAGCAAGATCACCCCGACGGCAATCAGCACCGCGCCCTCGATGAGAATGTCGATCGTCGCCGCGATGAAGCGTGATCCGACCCCTGCTAGCGTCAAACTGAGCTCGACGCCTTCGGGGGTCGTGATCGTGAGGCGATCCTCGTACTCGAAGCTGGTCATGGCATGGACCTCGGACCCTTTCTCAGTCAGCGCAGCCAAGCGTGGCAGGAGTTGGACCAGCTTGTCGGCCGAGCCGGGCGGCGCCCTGAGCGCCTGGGCGCCGAGGGCGTGTTTCGGCTCGGTTTCGCTCTACCGGGGGCGGCCGCCGATCTGGCGCTCGCTCGTCGCGCGTTTCCCGGGGATCCTGTGGTCGAGCGACTCGAGCAGCTTGTCGCGCGCAGTCGTAGCCTCGTCTACGAGGCCCCCACCCACCGGCGTTCGCTGCTCGCCTTTTTCGCACGCGACTACTGGTGCATCGTCGCGGCTCGTCCGTTGGCGCTGCTTGCCGCGTTCACGCTTCTTTTCGGTCCCGCAGTGCTCAGCGGCGGCTGGGCGATCCGAGATCCCGGGGCGGCCACGGGGCTTGTCCCGGCGGAGTTCCGACCGGCGATCGAGTCGGCCCGGCCCTGGACGAACCTCAGCCCGGGGCAGCAAGCGGCTTTCACGACTGCAGTGTTCACGAACAACATCCAGGTGACGCTCGTCGCCTTTGCGGGAGGCGTGACACTGGGTCTACTCACCGCGGCGATCCTGATCTTCAACGGCGTTCTGCTGGGTGCCGTCGGCGGGCTGATGATCGGGGCCGGCAACTGGCGCGGCTTCCTCGAGCTCGTCTCCGGACACGGCTTCCTGGAGCTTTCCTGCATCCTCGTCGCCGGTGCGGCCGGGCTGCGCCTGGGTTGGTCGATCGTCGCTCCCGGCTACGAGACGCGCGGCGCCTCTGTCCGTCGCGAGGCTCGCGCAACGGTTGCGATTGCGCTCGGGACAGCGCCGTGGCTTGTCGTGGCCGGGCTCGTTGAGGGGAATCGCGCTCGTCTCGCAGACGCCGGGGTCGGCGTCGATCTGGTGGTCGGCGCCGCGATCGGCCTCGTCTACTGGGCGCTCGTGTTCACGCGCGGGCGCTCTCCTAGAGTCGAGCCCGCCGCTTTGCTCGCAGATACGCGCTGACGCACGCCGCGGGGAGCGCTTCGGGACGGGCTTCGATCACCTCGCCTCCGGCATGACGTAACTGGGCTGCGGCCACGCCTCGGTTGGCGAGCACCTCGAGCGTCGCCGAGAGCCGGTACACCTCGCGGGCGTTCTGCGGCTCCTGTTCGACATATCCGGCCAGATCCGGGTCGCTGACACTCGCGATCGTGACGGCATGGCGGCGTGTCAGCACCGGGAGTGCCTCGAGCAGTGGCCGTGCGGCCGCGGGCTCGATCAGATCGGTGAGGATGAGCACGAACGCCCGCTTGGCCCTCTGGATTTCGACGAACGCACGCTCGTAGTCGCTCTCGACCGGTGTCGGTTCGAGATCGAACAGCGCGTCGACGAGCCGCTGTGTTCCGTTCCGGCGCGGCGGCACGATCCGCCGAACCTGAGCGTCGAAGGCGATTGCGCCGCAACGGTCGCCCAGCTCCTCGGCGACCGCTGCTACCGCGACCGCCGCGTCGAGTGCGAGGTCGAGCCGCGTCGCCGCGCCAACCGGAGCCGCGCTCAGCCTCCCGCAGTCGATAACGCAAATCACTTCCCGGTCACGCTCGACCCGGAACTGGTTGGAGATCGGCCTACCGAAGCGGGCCGTCGCGAGCCAGTTGACCTGACGGATATCGTCATCAGGCGCGTATTCGCGCAGCGTCTCGAAGTCGGTGCCGAGCCCCAGCGGCCCGCGCGTACGCCGGCCCTCCTCCCTGAAGCGCCCCTGACGCACACTCGTCGCGATTCGCCGCGCTCCCGGCAGGTCAGGGTAGACGCGCACGTCGAGCTCCGGACCGACGGTGTGCGTCCACTGGCCCAGGCTGAGCGGGCCGCGGACTCGAACCGCGGCCGGGGGCAACGGATGACGCCCGCGTCGACGCGGCGTGAGTTCGCCGTCGAGTGCTCCCTCCGCCTCGCCGGGCACAAGCCGAAGGTCCGGTCCGACCGGCTGGCGCAGGCGCACACGGCCCCTGACCGGTGGCTCGAGCCCGAGCTGCAATGCAACCGGCCGTCCACGCACGAGCACCAGTGGCGTTACGCGCTTGACCTTTGGGCTGCGCGCGACGAGCAATGCGTCGGCTGCCGTTGCGGCGAGCAGCGCGACAACAGCGAGCAGGATCAGCCACGAGGCGACGAAGGGCGCCGCGAGGGCGAGCGCCACGAGCACCAGCGCCGCGCGGTTCGTCGGGCTCATCGCGGCACGGCGAGCCCGCGCAGGACCGTCGCGATCGCATCTTCCGGTCGGTAGCGCTCGAGCTCCGCCTCGGGTCGCAGCACGAGCCGGTGCCGCAGGACGGACGGTGCCGCGGCAACGACATCGTCGGGGGTCACGAAGCCCCGATCGGCAAGGCGCGCACGTGCCTTCGCGCTCGCGAGCAGGTGCACGCCGGCACGCGGGCTCGCACCAAGCTCGACGCTCGGCAGCTCGCGCGTGGCTCGCACGATCGCCGTCACGTAGTCGACGATCTCATCGGAGACACCTGTGGCGTCGACGTCTCGCCGAGCGGCCTGCAGCTCCCGCGGATCGAGCACCGGTTGGACGCTGTCGATTGTCGCCGAGCGTACGCCGTGATGGCGCAGGCGGAGGATCGCACGCTCCGTCTCCTCGTCCGGGTAACCGATGTCGATCTTGAGTAGGAACCGGTCGAGTTGTGCTTCGGGAAGCGGGTAGGTGCCCTCGTACTCGATCGGATTCTGGGTCGCGATCACGAGAAACGGCTCCGGCAGTGCCCGGGGCAGGCCCTCGATTGTCACCTGCCCTTCCTGCATCGCCTCGAGCAGCGCCGACTGCGTCTTCGGGGGTGTGCGGTTGATCTCGTCGGCGAGCAGCACGTTCGTGAACACGGGTCCGGCGCGGAACAGCAGCTCGCCGTCACGGAGCGTCATCGTCCCCGTGAGGTCCGAGGGGAGCATGTCGGGTGTGAACTGGACGCGCCGAAACTCGACTCCGAGTGCGCGAGCGACGGCGTTTGCAAGCAGCGTCTTGGCGACCCCCGGAACACCTTCGAGCAGCACGTGGCCGCCGACCAGAAGAGCGGTCAGAAGCTCGTCGATCGTGGCGTCCTGGCCGACGACGACCTTGCCGACCTCCTGACGAAGACGCGTGCCGAGTTCGATCATCGGGGGGATTCTCGCCTGAGGCGGCTGAAGGTGCGTCCGAGAACGAGCACCTCGCTCTCCGAGATGACCGGCCGCACGAGCAGCTCGGCTTCGGGCGGGGTCGCGCCGAGCACCGCGGCACCCGCGCGGATCGCCGAGTCCGAGGGGGTCGTGCCCAGCCCCGCGAGCTCCGCGATGCGGCGTCTGACCTCTGCCCGCAGCGGACGGAGCGCGTGCTCGGGGTCCCGCGTTCGGGCCAGAATTCCGGCGAGTGACTCGACGTACTCGGCGCGGGGAGGCGGCAACGTGCGCTCCCGCTCCTGAGGAGGTCCAAAGCGCCGTCCCTGTGCCAGCATCAATGTCGCCGCCGCCAAGGCGAGCAACGTGAACGCGACCCACCAACGCGGCGGGATTGCGGCGAGACCGCTGGACGTTCCGTACCCGTGATAGCTCTCGAGAAAGAGCACCGGCCTCGAGGAGGGACCGGCGAGCGCCAGCCCGAGCGCGGCGTTTGCACCACGGCCGAGGTCGGCGTTCTGCAAGGGAGCGTCGTCCGCGAGAAGCCAGACGCTGCCCTTGCCGAGCATCGCGAGCGAAAGCAGCGAGCGAGCGCCGTTCGCGAACACCGGGAGCGCGGCGCCGCCGAGCCAGGAACCGGCTCCGGGTGCAAACGGCTGGCTGACACCGGCAAGTGCGGGGAGCGGCACGACCGCGCGCGTCGCGTTGACGTGGAGCGGCGACCAGCTGGGAGCGTCGGCGACGATTCCACTCAGCCACGATCCGGCCGGACCGGCGACGAGCAGATCTCCGCCGCTCGCGACGAAGCGTCGTAGGGCGGCGGTGTCGCGGGGTGCGAGTGGAGCGTCGGGCTCGAGCAGCATCACGGTCGCATCCGACGGGAGCGTCGCAGCCCCGGGTGTTTCGCGGGTCTGTTCGACGACGTGGCCGGCCCGGGCCAGCAATGCGGCGTAGGCGGCCGCGCCGGTGGCGCCGGTGGCGTACGAGGACGAACGCGGACCTCCGGGTGTGCCGCCGAGCACGCCGTTGAGGAGCGACAGTGCGACGTTGAGCGCAACGATCGCACCGGCTGCGCCAAGCGCGAGCTTTGCCCCGCGGCTCATGCGCGGCGGTTCTCCTCGAGCACGCGCATCCACTCGTCACGCGCCCGTGCGACGTCGGCAGCCGAGGCAGCCCGCTCGCCGTACACGATCTCGTCGAAGTCGGCGCAGAGACGGTGGAAGGCGGCGGAAGCGAGCAGGCGGTCGATTTCGCCGTTGGTCAACGACTCGCGGCGGGGGATCGCCTCCGCCCGCGCAAGCCGTGCGATCCCGGCACGAAACCTGAGACGAAGGGCGAGTTCGTAGGCGCCCCGCCGTTCGGCCGTGTCGGCGTCGCGCTCGAACTGGCGGGGATCCTCCGGTCCGGAGCCGCGGGTCGTTCCTGGCTGTGTATCGAGGAAACGGCCGCTGCGCCTCCGTCCGAGACGGAACGCGCTCGCCCCTGCTGCTGCCGCAACCGCGAGCGCGACGATCATCCAGAAGACGTTTGCCCCGCCCGGCAGCGAGGAGATGCTGACACGGTAGAAGTGGTCGAGGCGTATGCCGAGACGGTGAAGTTGGCGGCCGAGCCACGCGAGCGGTCGGTGAAGCGGGCGAGGTACGCGGCCGCCGCGAAAGCGTGACGCCGACAGGATCGAGCGGGCGGTGGCGCCGGGGGCGGCGAGCGGTACCGGGGCGGCACGCGCCTTCAGGCTCAGGGCGAGCGTCCGCAGCCGCGCCGTCAGCGCCGGCCCGTTCGTATCGAGAGCGGCACCGAGGTCGGCCCTGTGCCCATCCACCTTGGCGACGGCACGCAGGGCCCGCAGCGCAGGCGCACTCACGCGTGCCCGCCCCGTCAGGCTGGCGAGTTGTGCGGGTGTCGTCGCGCCGGCGCCTGCAACGGCCACCAGCCACAGGACGGAGAGCAGCAGAGCTCCCCCGGTGCGGAGGTTCACTCCTCGCCTGCGGTCGAGCCGGGCGGTGGCGGCCAGACGGAGGGTTGCACCCCGCCCGTGTCGTCTGGGGACGGTCGCGCCGCATCCGGCGGTGGCCAGATCGGAGGCGGAGGTTCGAAGCTGCGAGGCTCCGGCGGCGCAGCGCCCGGGGGCGGGGGCCAGATCGGAGGCGTGGTGGCGACACCCGATGGGCGCCATCCCGGCGGCGGCGGCCAGAACGGAGGCTTCTCCGACATCGGCTCAGGTTCGGCAGCCGGCGGAACCCACCCTTCGGCCGGGTCGACTCCGATCCTGGAGGCGAGCAAACGCAGATCGAACGCCTCCTTGCGGACACGCAGGTCGAAGTAGAGCACCGTGTGATACGCGGCGGTGAACGGCGTTGTGACGAGCGCCGCCGCGGTCCCCGAAACCGCGGTGATAACGAACAGTTCGACCGGGCCGTTCGCACCCGACACGCTCAAGGCGACGACGAGGCCGCTGATCAGCCCGGAGAGGATCAGGACGAGTAACGCGGCGACAAACAGCGTGATCGCCGTCTTCCACCAACGCCCGCGCACGAGCGCCCGTGAGCGTCCGAGTGCCTTCGAGCCGCGCTGGCCCTCCGACATCAGGACCGGCAGCGCGACCGCGAACGAGACGAACAGGTAGATCCCGGGGATTACGACCACAATCGCGGCAAGCCCCTCGAGCAGGCCCCCCAGGACTGCGATCCACAGAATCGACCGGAACTTTCGGGCGGCGAAGGCGAGCGACGAGCGCCAACTCGTCTCGAGACCGAGATAGGTCTCGGCGATCGTGCGGAAGCATGCGCCTGTCGCGAACTCGTTTGCCAGAAAGCCGACCAGGAGTGCGACGAGCACGCCGGCGAGGTTCGTCCAGGCCTGGCTGGTGTTCACCTGTCCCTGGCTTGTCGTCTCGACGAACGCGGTTCCGGGCCGGAAGTTCGGGATCGCCGAGACGTCGACGAGCGCCACGATCACCTGCGCGGGTGCGACGACGAAGAGGACGATGCGGACGAGCGTCCCCAGGTTCCGCCAGGTGAGTTTGAGGGAGACGTCGAGGATCTCGCCGATGCCAAGCGGACGGAGCGCAGGCGCTACCACGACTCGTCAACCATACAAACCTGGTCAGCGGTCGGCCCCCTCGCGGGCGCGTCACGCCCTCCTGGAGGGCGATGACGCGACGAGGGTCGAAGACAGGGTGGGCCTCGGGATGACCCGAGAGCGGGCGGTGTCGGTTCTAGAGCTCGATCTCGGCGCCGGGCAGACCGATCTCGGCGGTTGCGTGCGAACCGTCGCAGAACGGCTTGTCAGATGACTGCCCGCAACGACAAAGGCCGAGCATCGGCTTCTCGAGCGTCTCCTCGACGCCGTTACGAGTGACGACGACTGTGCCGCCCGTCTCGATCACGAGAGGGCCGTTTTCATATGCGGTGATTTTCATACCGCGATCCTACACGGTTCGTTGATCACTCAAGCGTCGTGACGCTGATCGCCCCTGAAGGGCACGAGCGTTCGGCCGCACGCAGCGTCGCGAGGTCGGCCGCTGCCGGATCGAGGACGTAGGCGCGTCCGTCGGCCCCGAGCGCGAAGACCGCCGCTGCGCGGCGTACGCAGTCACCGGCGCTGATGCAGAGGTCGCGGTCGACCTCGACCGTGATGTCCGCCCGCTCACTCATCGGCAGCGACACTGGCAAGTGCGTTCGCCCAGTTCGCTTCGCGTTCTATCAGCGCCTTACTTCGCATCAACAGCCGCGGCGAATCGACTGCGAGCGCACCGACGAGCCTGTCGCCAGCTCGGTACCAGGCGACGAACTCCCCGCCTGCAATGCTTCCGTCGATGACGACGACCTCATCGCTGCGCGTCGAGCCCACGAACTCGATGCGTTTGCCGTACTGGTCGGACCAGACGAAGTTCGATCCACGAAAGGGCGTGTCTTCCCGTGGAGCAGGTTGCGCGCGGCGTGCCGCGCTTACTCGTCGCGTTCGTCCAATGCTCGACACGATCCGCTCGCCGAAGAGCTCGTTCGGCCAGCTAGCGGCGTCCCCTAGCCCATAAACCCGGGGCCGCCGGCATTGAGACTGCGTCGCACACGATCCGTTGTCGAGGGCAAGGCCCGAGGACGCGAGCCAGTCGACGGCCGGGGCGACGCCGACCGCTTGCAAGACGACGTCGGCTTCGAGCACCTCGCCGTTGCTCAACCACAGCCGCGTCGAACTGGTCTGCTCAGCGCGCGTGATCGTGACGCCGAGGTCGAGCTGTGTGCCGTTCAGACGGTGAGCTCCACCAGCGCCGCGCTCGCAGCGGGCCGAAGGCACGCGCGAGCGGACCCGCTCGAGCTCGATGATCGTCACGTCGAGCCCGCGCTCGCAGGCACTGCTCGCGACCTCGGAGCCGATAAAGCCAGCGCCGACGATCACCAGATGGCGCGCCTCGGCCAGAGCGTTGCGCAGCCGCAGGGCGTCGCCGAGCATCGTAGGCTAGGCACGTCCTGAGCTCGGCAAGAACCAGGAGTTGCGTGGGGCGGCGCCGGTGCGAGCATCAGTCCCTCGAAGGCGAGGGTGTTAGACTCGATTCCGATCGTGCGTGCAGTGAGATCGAGATCGTGTGCCGAGGTGCCGAGCGCGAGCTCGAGCTCGAGCGCCTCGAGCCCTTCCTCGCTGATCAGCGCTGTCGTTTCGGGTGCCCGCGTCCCCGTCAGAACCTCCTTGGAGAGCGGCGGTCGGTCATACGGGAAGCGCCGTCTGGGTGCCTACTAGTGTGATCCGTCCCTCATACCCCTCGCGTCGAAGCGTCTCGGCGCTACGAAGCCCCCCGAGTCCGGCACCAACGATCACGATTCCGTCCATCCGTCCCTGCATCGTGCCTGGACACCCAGCGCAGCGCGCTCTCCTGGCCGCGCCGTCGACCAACGGAGGTCGCGCCCCCGGCTCACGCGTCAAGCACACGTTCGTCTTCGACAGCGGCGCGCCGCTACCGCGATACTCTTGGCCGGTGCGCGTGCTCCGACTCGTTCCGCTTCCGCTTGCCGTCGTGCTGCTCGCGCTTGGTGGCGCGGGCGCTGCCCTCGCGGCGCAGCCGCCGAACCACAACGATCCATGCGCTAACACGCTCGGTCGCGACTCGTGCGGTACGACGGGAGTCGGCTCCTACGAGACCTACAAGTACGGCGTTCGCTGGTTCGGCGACTATCGCGGGGCGATTCCGGGCGTCGCGAGCACCTACTGCATCGACCGAAATTCCCGGACCCGGTGGCTGGAAGTACAACTACCAGCCGGTCGCGTCGAGCACGCTCGTCAACCGTGACAGCATCGTCGTGACCACGCTGCGTCAACAGGAGCTCGCCTACGCGATCTGGAACTACGGGCGGACGACGGATCCCAACCAGGCGGCTGCCGTCATGCTCTATGTCCATACGTTGATGGGCGATGGGCGCCCCGGCGAGGTGTCGCCTTCGGTGCTCGGTCCCGGCGTCGTCTCGCTCTTCGACACCATCAGCACGGCGGCTGCGCGGTACCACGGGCCCTACCGGATCGTCGTGGAGCTGCCGCCGGCGCTCTCCGCTGGTGCTCATGCAACAGCGACGGTGCGGGTGCTCTCGGCGAGCGGCGAGGCGCTCCCGGACACGAGGGTTCTCCTTAGCGCGACAGGAGTGAGTGGCGCGCCTGCCTCGCTGACGACCGACGCTTCCGGCGTGGCACAGGTGATGTTGACGGCGACGGGTGCGGGCGGGATACATGCTGGCCTCCTCACCGCGCCACAACTCGCTTCGACCTTGCCGGCCATCTACCAGGCGACGGCTGGAGCGGCGATGACGAACGGTCAGCGCCTCGCCGTCCCGACGTCTCAGTCGGTCACCGCGACCCTCGGGTCGACCGTCACGAAGACGCAGTTGCGCGTCGCGTCACTCGCGAGCCCCTCGGTGCTGGCTGTCGGGCACGGAAGCCACGATCGCGTGACCGTCGCCGGTGCGGGCAGCGGCTGGCACGCGACGCTGCCGCAGTCACCGCCTACGGGCCGTTCCCGACGGTCGGAGCGATCAGCTGTGACACCGCCCACTCCTTCTGGACGGGCACGATCCAGGCCGACGGCCCGGGGAGCTACTCGGTCGGCCCCGTCGATTCCACCAAGCCCGGCTCTTACGCCTACCGGGAGGTTGTTCCCGGTAGTGCCGACGTTCTCGGTGTCGCCTCGAACTGCACGGCACCCGCTGGAATGCGTCGAGGTGCAGGTGCAGCCGAAGGCGCACACGGTCGTCAGCGCGCAGACGCTCAAGCCTGGCGCTCAGCTCTCCGACACGATCAGCGTCTCCGGGCTCGACGGGCAAAGCGCGAACGTGCAGGCTGCGCTCTACGGGCCTTTGGGGAGCGCGAGCGCCATCAGCTGCAAGGTGCCGATCTGGACGGGCACCGTGACGGCGACGA
>CAWHDF010000005.1:0-8444 GCA_963828105.1 uncultured Actinomycetota bacterium
GCATTGCTGGCGGGCCGACTCGGTGCACGGCTCGTCCGTCCTCGCAGTACCCCGGCGCGTCTCGCGCTCCGTCCGCGGGCGCCGTCAGCCACGAGCGACGATTTGCCGAAGCGCTCGGCCTGGCGCCGTTGGAGCGAGACGGTGCAGGCACGTCCCTGGCCGCTGGAACCGTGCGCTGGCGCTGATGATCGTGCTCGTCCTCCCCGTGTTGTCGATGCGACTCGATAGCAGCGACGCCGGCAACGACCCTGCGAATACGAGCTCGCGTCACGCCTTCGACTTGCTCGGCCAGGGCTTCGGACCCGGGTTCAACGGTCCGCTCTTGCTGATCTGTGCTCTATTCTCCGGAGGCAGCAGCGACGACCGGCACTGGCTGGCGCTCCGCGCGCTCGCCCGCTCGCACCTCTGGTATCGTCGCGGGTCAACAAACGCCGCCCGCGGATCGCGCCCGCTCCGGCAGAGCTCGCCGCGACTCCTCGACGCCTACCCTCAGACGGAACCCCAGGCCGTCGCGACGACGAACCTCGTCATCCGCCTCCGCGATGACGTCCTACCGGCATTCGAAATCAGACCGGTGTGCCGGTCCTGGTCGGAGGGTTCACGGCCGCGTCGATCGACTTTTCGCACGTGCTCGGCAGCAAACTGCCGCTGTTCTTCTCGCTCGTGATCCTGCTATCCGCGCCCCTCCTCCTCGTGATCTTCCGTTCGATCCTGATTCCCATTCAGGCGGCGGTCATGAACCTGCTCACGATCGGAGCCTCGCTCGGCAATAGCTTTCGCCGTCTTCCAGGACGGCTGGTTCGCGAACGAACTCTGGGTTGAGAAGGGGCCGATCGAAGCGTGGGTGCCCGTGCTGATGTTCGCCGTCGTGTTCGGCCTCTCGATGGATTACGAGGTGTTCCTGATCTCACGCGTGCGTGAGGAGTGGTTGCACGGCGACGACGCCTCCGCCGCTGTCGGCGACGGCATCGCGCTGACCGGACGGGTGATCACCGCGGCGGCGGCGATCATGATCGTTTGTCTTCCTTTCCTTCACCCTCGGCGATGAACGCACGCTCAAGGAGTTCGGTTCGGCCTCGCCGTAGCCGTATTTCTCGACGCGATGCGATCGTCGTGCGCTGTGTGATGCTGCCGGCCGTGCTCGAACTGCTCGTCTGCCGACGTGGCGCCTTCCACGCTGGCTCGATGGCCCCCTGCCGCATATCAACATCGAGGGTAAGACACGGCGCACCCTCGCCGAGCTCGACAGTGTCGTACTCGACAACACGGGCCCCTGACCCGCCAACCCAAAGGAGAATCAGTGCTCGCTCCACCGACGCGGCGCCTCGCTTTTTCCACCTCCGTTCCTGCCCCCCAGCCGAGAGAGTCGCAGACATGAACACCTACCCTGTGGACTTTGAGCTCGAGCGGCCGGCCAGCATGAGCCGCTCCCAGGTATTTCTGCGCATTGTGATCCTCGTGCTCGTCTCATGGCTGATCGGCAGTGGCGGCGGGCTGGCTCTGGACTGGCTCCACCTCGGCTTCCCCGCGGCTGCCGCGCTCCTCATCGCCCGGAAGGACGGCGAGCGGTATCTCACCGAGGATGGGGCCCGTGTCGCCCGCTGGGTGGGCCTGACCGTCACGCTCATCGCGTATATCGCGCTCCTTACCGATGAGCTTCCGGGGAAGCGGCCGCGACACCGTCCGTGTCGAGATCGCTCGCTCCGGCTCCCCGACGGTTGGCAGCGCGCTGCTCCGACTTTCAAGGCGGTCCCAAGCGCTCTTGCGCTCGCGCTGCTCGGGCTCGTCAGTTCGGTTGTGTGGCTGTTCGCCGCGATCTCGATCCTGGTCAAGGAGGAATACCCGGAAGGCCGGTGGAACTTTCAGGCCGGCATCGTCCGTTGGGACGCCCGGCTCCTCGCCTATCTCGCCTCGCTTGTCGTAACTGAAGCCGCCGTACTCGCTCCACTCACCGAAAGCGGTGCAACCGGCCACCTAGTAGGCGCGGCTCGCGTTTTTCGAGCGCGGGACACCTCCGCGGTCACGCGACGGATCAGCGTCTAGGCGAGCAGGCGTCACTCCAACGAAAGGAAGTGTGACGCAGCGGGGTCGCCACAGACGGCCAGCCCACTGGGGCGAACGCCCACGACAAACCGATCGCCGTTGCGATGAGCCCGCGGCGGTGATGATCAAACGCGCGCGCGACAGCGCGCGGCGAGCATCACCACTCAAGAGCTCTCGCGGTGTGAATCCCAGCATGTTTCCCGGACGGTGGCTGTCTGGGTCGCAAAAGGAACCGGAGTAATCCCCCACGGCCGCTCATGGGTTGGTCTGTGAGAGTCGGGCAAGCCGCTTCAGCCCGGGCGCCATTGACAAGATGCCCAACGCTGAACTCGCCGCTTTGCAGCGACGCAACGGGGATGTCGGTGTCTTTGGCGAGGTCGGTGCGGAAATAGAGCCGAGGATCGGACCGCCTTCGAGTTGGAAATCGCGATAGCACCGACCGCGTGTTGTCTACGCTCAACTCGGTGGCGACCACAGCGGGCGACTTGAGTCCGAGTCCATCCGGTAGAAGGCAAGCACGCGTTCGAGTCGGCAACCGCGAGCGTGATGACATGGACACACGTGGATCGAGGAATTCTGAGGTGACGCTGGCCCCGTTTTCCCGGCTCGTTGCGAGTGTGAGTCGGCGGTGGTCCTGTGCGTCCCCAGAAGCACGCCGCAGGCGTTCGTCCTTGCTCTTGACGCTTCCGGGTCTGCGCGCTAAGAGTGCTAGTCTGGGGGACGGCTCGCTCCGACGGCTCCGACGACGCGGCGATCTGGCCGACGGGCGTCCGGGCACGAGAGGATCGGCGCGCTCTCGGGGGATCGGCCTACAACGACCAATGTCGCGGGCCGATCGTCAAGACGTCGTGGCTGAGCAAACATTGGCGCTGCGCGTCCCTCGGACGAGGTTCGACGAACCGGCGAGAGGAGCGGCCACCAGACGGGCATGACGCTCCGCGCCACACCCTCTGAGATGTTCCATTCTTCCGGTTAGCGACCCCGCTATGACATCGAGCGTTCGTCCGGTGTTTTCATCCAGATCCCGAACCGCCCGTGTCGTCGAGCTTTCCCCACCCCACGCGACGTAATTCGGCCAGAAAGGGAACGGAACCCATGACATCGAGAGCTGGTGAAGCTGAGCAAGACAAGCCGACCAAGATCAGCTTCGTCTATTCCAACCCCACCGACCCGGCCGCCTTCGAGGCGGCTTACCCCGAGCAGCTTGCGCTGGCGCGGAAGCTCCCGGCCTGACTCGGCTGCAGACGTCGAAGGTCTGGCCTAAGGAAGACGGCAGCCCGACCCCGGCATACCGACTCTTGGACCTGTACTTTGCCGACTACGCGGCGGCCAGCGCCGCCGCCGCAGAGGCGGGCGCCCTCGTCGGCGCTACCCTCGAGCACGCCACCGGAGGCGTGGTGATCGCATTCGCGGAGGTCCTAGACGACGCCTAGCCTCGGATCAGTCCCAGCGGCGTTGGGACCCGGATCGGCGAGAGGGACAGGTTTGCTCCAGGCGACAATCCCGTTCGGCCCGTCCGAAAAGGCGGCCCGGGTCCGGACGTTTTCCCGGCGACGGTTGATCTTCGCGCTCACGAGTGGGCCTTGACGCTACCTGTGCCAGCGAACGCCTTCCGCGGCCTCAAGGAAACAGTCGCCGAGAGGAGGCGATTGCCCACGTGGCTGACCAGCCACCTGCGGGTCATCCACCTGGCGCAGTTCTCGGGGAAAGCGGGCCTTTGCGCGCTCCGCCGAACTGGCCTTCGAGGTTCGCCACGTCGTGCACCACGCCGGCAATGACGAGATGCATTTCAGCCGCGACGCCGTCGAGTCCCTGCTCGCGACTGGGAAGTTTCTTCTGGCTCGAACTCCTCCAGCGTCCTGGTAGCAGCGACTTCGAGATCCTGCGCGACGTCTTCGGCTTTCATCCGCTCGCCGTCGAGGACTCGGAGCATTTTGGCCAACGTGCCAAGTTCGACGACTACGACGATTTCGTCTTCCTCGTCACGTATGGAGCCGCCCCGGACCACGACCGTCTTGTTGAGGTGCATTGCTTTTACTCCGAGCGATTCCTCGTCACCGTCCATCGGGACAACTGCCCCGCGTTCGCCTATATCTGTTCACGCTACGCAAAGCGTGACAGGCCGATCGAGCAACCGTCGCTGCTTCTCTACCGAATCGTCGACGGTCTTGTTGACAGCTTTTTTCCTGTTCTAGCTGAGTTCGACGACCGAATCGACGAGCTCGAGAACAGCATCTTCCTGAAGGCCGATGATAGTCAGCTTCAAGAGATCTTCCAGATGAAACGGCTCCTCGTCGGGATGCGCAAGACGGTCACCCCACAACGTGACACCTTCGCGCGCCTTAGCGGCGGCCTAGCGGAGCTACCCGGGTTCAGCGCAGAAGACGAGCACTACTTCCGGGACGTCTACGACCATCTGATCAGGATCAGCGACCTTATCGACAGCTACCGGGATCTGCTGGCGGCGCAATGGACGTTTACCTCTCCACGGTGTCAAACCGCCTCAACACCGTGATGAAGCAGCTGACGATCATCGCCACAATCTTCCTGCCGCTCAGCTGGCTCACCGGCTTCTTCGGCCGAACCGCGGCTACGAAGTGAGCCACATCACCGGATGCGGTAGCTTCGTCGCACTCGGCATCGGCACCGAACTCCTCGCGCTCGCGCTGCTCCTCATCTACTTCAAACGTCGGCGCTGGTTCTAACCCGATCCGCGCAGGCAACCGATATTCGCCGCGCGGCCCGAGGCTCAGTGAGCCCAGGTGCCTGGAACGATGTCTCGCGGCTTCAGGTGTTACCGGGCCAAGGCTCGTCTGTCCCGCCTTCGGTTTGCGCATTCGTCGATGTTTCGCGCTCAACACCTCCGGTTCCGACCGACGTGGCGTCTGGCGGAGGCGTCGCGACAGGAGATCCGCCGTCGATGCGCTCCTCGGCAGCGCCGACCGTCTTACGGAACCAACGCTTGATCTGATCGAGGCTTCCGCTCACGTGACCTACCGACTCTAGCGGTTCTGATGTCAGAGACATTGGCCGGATCGCAGCACTGCACCAATCTCAACACAGTCGCGACGCCCCTCACCTTGGCTGGCAGGTTTGCTCCCCGCTCTCCCGCCTGCCCGCGAGTCGCAAATGTCGTCACGCCTTCGACTTCGGCGCGGCGACGACATGGGAGCCCTCCACCGTGTGAGGCGAAGAAGGCCTGCGTTGCCGATCGCCGGGAACGAGGCGGCCGGCTTGCGGCGGCCGACGGACAGCGCCAGGTGCCTTGGAGGCCCCCCGTTTTCGTGGACAGGTGGTGGTTAGGTGATCAAGCGGCCTTCTGGTCTTCGTCGGTGTAATTGATATCGGGCCTTCCCGTCGACACCCCGTCATGGGCTTGCTCGTATTGGTCGGGTGAGAGGTAGCCGAGGCGGGAGTGGCGGCGGGCGGGGTTGTACCAGGCCTCGATCCAGTCGAAGATCGCGCTGCGGGCCTCTTGGCGGGTCTTGAAGGAGCGGCCGCGGAGGAGCTCCTTCTCGAGGGAGGCGTGGAAGCTCTCGCAGACGGCGTTATCGAAGCAGTCGCCCTTGGAGCCCATCGACTGCGAGATGCCGGCTTTGCGGAGCGTCTGGCCGAAGACGAGATCGACGTATTGCGACCCCTGGTCGCTGTGATGAATTAGCTGCCCTGTGGGTTGGCGGCGGCTGATGGCCATCTCGACCGCGTCGATCACGAGCTCGGCCTGCATATCGGCGCGCATCGACCAGCCGACGACCTTGCGGCTGTACAGGTCGATCACCGACGCCAGGTAGAGAGTGCCCTCCCACGTCGAGACGTACTTGATGTCCGACGCCCAGACCCGGTTCGGCGCCGGTGGGTTGAAGTCACGGTCGACGAGGTCATCAGCGACCCTGACCCCGCGGATGCTGAACGTGGTGCGGAACTTGCGGCGCTTCACGTACCCGGCGATGCCGGCGGTACGCATCAGCCGCTCGACCCGCTTGCGGCCCACGTGGACGTCTTCGTCGCGGAGGTCGAGATGGATCCGGCGGGCGCCGTAGCTGTCGCGGCTGCGGCGGTGCATCTCCTGGATCCGGTCGGTCAACACCTCGTCACGCCGGGCGCGCGCCGACAACGGCCGCTGCTCCCACGCATGGAAGCCCGACCTGGACACCCCCAAAAGCCGGCACATGAGCGAGATCGAATGGTTGGTCTTCTCCGCCGCGATGAACCGGAACACCGTCACCGCGTCTCGCTCTCCCGCGCGAAGAAGACCGCTGCTTTTTTCAAGATCTCCCGCTCCTGCTCGAGCGTCTTCACCTTCCGCCGCAGCTCCCGAAGCTCCGTCCGCTCCTCGCTCGTCAACCCCTCCCGACGGCCAGCGTCGACCTCGGCCCGCGCCACCCACATCCGCAACGTCTCGGTCGACACCCCGAGATCGACCGCGATCTCCCTCAGCGGCCGCCCCGACGACCGCACCAGCTCAACAGCTTCACGCCGGAACTCCGGCGGATACGGCTTATGAAAGTTCGTTCCCCTTGGCATGACAGCGCATCCTTCCTGCCCAGCCGGACAATGCCGACCAAGCCGTCAGATGTCCACCAAACCGGGGGCACTCCAGAGCCGCTTCGGGCTCGTGCGGTGCGGTTCTGGCCGGGAGCGATAGCTGACCAGCAAGGCGAAGACCTCGGGGCTCATCTGACCTCGGAGTCGGAATGGTTGCACGAACGCGAGTGGCGCGTGGCAGCAGACCTCGTCTTTGGATGGGATGACGTTGAGTTCCTGATCGTCCCTGACATCAGCTGGCAGAGTCGTTACGTCGAGGACATCCGAGCGATGGCGAGCCCTCTCGGCGATCTGGTCGGTGACCAAGTTACGCGACTCTTTTCGAGGCGATTCCTGTTGTCGTAATCGATGAGAGCGGGAACGTGATCGAGGATGCCAGCCGCATTTGGGCGTGAACGCTGGCGGCAGTTGAGCGCGGCGCGCCGGCGCAGAAGGTGCTGATCGTGAGTCCCTTATGAAGCGTCGCGAGGGTACGTCGGTTGTCGGACTGAGCGTTCCGTGCCGTTGATACCTGATCCCACTCGCACGGCTGAGGCTGGATGGAAGGTTCTCGGCTGGCTTCGCGCCCGTCTCCCCCGCGACCACGACACGATCAACCAGGGTTGGTGGACGAAACGGTACGGGCAGTGGAGCCACTTCTACTCGGTCGCGGCGTGCGCGCCCTCAAAACGGTTTCGACATCCCGCATCCGGTGAGTACCCGAGGATGCGCTCGCGGGTGCAGAAACCCCGTCCAGGGACGTTCTCGTTCCCGCCAACTACCTCGTCGCGCGACCTCGTCTCCTTCGAGACGCGTGACGATCCGACCTCGACCGAAGTCCGACAAGCATTTCGCATCTACGCGAACGGTCTCGTGGAGTTCCTCGTTCGAGTGCCGATGGCTTTGGAGAACGAGCGGCTGATGATCGGTCTTCTCGATGTGTCGAAGCCTTTGGTATAGCCTCGCGTGCGCTATCCGCGCGGGAGCCTATCGAGATGTCTACGGATTACGTACGCGGGCGCGCCGACTCGACTGGCTCGCGGCCGTTAGCGGCTCCATCAGCAGCGAAAAAGGCTCACTCTCTTGGAAGACGAATTAACTTTTCCCGGAAGGCTGAGTACGGAGGCGAAATACAAAGCCTGGTAGCCGCCTGTACAGAGCCCGGCTAACACCGCCGGACGACGATGCACCGCGAGCAACTCATGAACATCCGACGTGCCTCTCCTCACGAACACGATGACCAGAAGCACGGCCCCGGCCACAACCATGCGGTACCACTCACGGTCAGAAACGACAGCGACGACCGGTCGGCGATGATCTTCATTCCGAGCCCGCCCGTGCCCCAGAGGACACCAGCTATCAAGACCTGGATAAGCCCAACACGGCCAGCGCGACGCGAGACGGCTGCACATTCCATGCGCGCCGAGTCGTCGTCAAGTTCAACCCGCTTCAGGCGTACTTAATGCGCTGGGGCAGGGCAATGCCCTGCCGCCGGTGAGCTCAAACTTGTGAAACGAAAGGGCCACGATCGGCCGGTTGCCAAGCTCGATCCTTCGCCAGTCCACAGGGCCGAGCACTCCACGACCGCCGCATACTGCTCCGGACAGCGATCGGCAAACTCAGCCACCCCAACGAGTTGCAAAGTGAGGACGTCCCCAGGCGGAACGACGACCGTCCTCATACCGTCGTCTTCGTCCCGCGAAGGTCAGACAGTCGATCCAGGCGTTCATGTTCCGACCGTAGAACTCAGGGAACCCGAGAGCGGCCGCGAAGACATCGTGGAACGTGTCCGGATGCGATCTTCCCGACGGGAACCTCCAGGACTGGCATGGGGCGATCGTAGTCGCGGCTCGGGTGTCTAGCCGAACGCTGGCGCA
>CAWHDF010000006.1:0-240454 GCA_963828105.1 uncultured Actinomycetota bacterium
CCCTGGAAGGGGGAGCCGCATGCCTGTCAGAATCCTGGCCCTGACGGTGTGCCTGGGCATCAGCGCCAGCGCCCTCGCGCACCACTCCTTTGCGATGTTTGACATGAACAAGGACCTGACGCTCACGGGTACGTCGCGCAGTTCCAGTGGCAAAGCCCGCATACCTGGCTTGAGGTCAAGGATGACGACGGCAAGCAGGCGCGATGGAGCCTTGAGATGGGCGCCCCAATGCTGTATCGGCGCGGTTGGCGACCTCTCGCTCAAGCCGGGCGACAAGGTAACGGCGGTCCTGCATCCGCTGCGGGATGGCCGGCGCGGAGGCAGCCTGGTGTCGGTGACACTGCCCGATGGCAGGCAGCTGTTTGGCAGCGGCGGTAGCCGGCAGCGGCGTCCCCGGGGAGTCTCCGTGAAGTCGTGTGTCGACCACCGGCTTCATCGTCAGTACGCTGGTGTTGTTACTCCGGCAGCCGATTGCCGGCCGGCTACCGTTGCCCGACTGGTCGGGCTGTGGCAGGTCAAAGGGTCGATGGCGGTGCTCTCGCGTACGATGCCAGGATGTTCGTACCCGGTACCCGGGACCATCCACCCCTCAAACCGGCGTACGAGCGGGAATAAGCCCGATCTGGTGCGCGCCCAGCATCAGGGAGACCCGCGGGCCCGGGACATCCTGACGGATACCAACACGCTGCATTGCTTCGGGGCATGCCGCGCTAATCGCGACCCCCTTCCATTACGAATTCGTGATCACCCCGCGGGAAACCTGGATCCTGATCGACAAAGCCGTCCGCCACATTATCACCGATGGCCGCACTGGCCGTCGCGGATGCGCGTTGGCCGCTGATGCTTGGCAGGTCCAAGGGGCACTGGGAGGGCGATACGCTGGTCTTCGAGACCGTCGACATGCGCCCGGACATGTGGGCCGATACCACGCCCCTCATGCTCTCGAGACAGGCTCGGATACTGGAGCACCTGCGGCTCGCCGATCCGAACACTCTGCGCGATGACGTGACGATCGGGATCCGGTCAAATTCGAGCACGATTGGAAGTTCACCCGCTACTACGTGCGCACCGACCCGACCCAATGGCCCGATGACCCGGAGTTGTGCGGCGGCCCGGACGACCGCAACCCCATCGAGAACGGCCGCGTCACGGTGAAGCTGCCGCAGGATGCACCGCGCTGAGCGGCGCACGCCGGCCCCCCAGCGCGCAGCCCAGTGTCGCCACGCTCAACACCAGCACGACGCAACTGAACACCCGACCCGACGGATCATGGAGGTATCCGACGATGCCGCTGCCGATCGTGCCCATCAGGAACTGCATGACGCCGATCAGGGCCGATGCTGCGCCCGCCTGGTCCCCTGCGGACGAGATCGCGGCCGCCATTGCGTTGGGCACGATCACCCCCGGGACCGCCGCCAGCACGAACAGCACGCAGGCCAGCAGCGTCACGCCGCCGATGTGGCCGAAGGTCACCACCATCAGGGCCACGGCCGCGCCGACCAGCACTGCGACCGCGGTGAGCATCAGTCCCTCGGGGGACGCCCGCCGCAGGATCAGCATGTTGACCTGCGCGGCGGCCGCCGTACTCAGTGCAATCAGGCTCAGCAGCCACCCTGCCGTGGCCGGGGAGAGGTGGTAGAACTCGATCAGGATCGAGGGGCCGGCGGTGTTGAAGCTGAACTGACAGGCCACCGCACCCCCGGCGGCGATTGCGAAGGCCGCAATGCGGCCGCTGCGCAGCAGTCCCGCATAGGTGGCGAAGACCGCCCCGATCCTTTGGCGTGAACGCCGTGCGGCGGGCTGGGTCTCCGGGAGCAGAACCGCCGTGAGCCCCAAGGATGCGCCACCTGCGGCTGCCATGACGAGGAACACCGCCCGCCACCCTATGTGCACGAGGATCTGGCCGCCCACGGCCGGGGCGATGACAGAGCTCAACGACATCAGCGTGATCGCGGTGGAGAAGACACGCGCGGCCGGTCGCTCGGCGCACAGACATGACGAGACCCGGCCGAGCCGGTGCTCGCTGAGTCGAGCTCGCGCTCGCGCCCGGGACGAGCGTCGCGCTGATCGGGCATACGGGCGCGGGAAAGACGACGCTCGCGTCGCTGATCCCGCGCTTCTACGACGTCAGTCCGGCGCGGTGCTATCGACGGGGTCGACGTCCGGGAGGTCACGCTCGGCTCGCTGCGGCGCGAGATCGGGGTGATCGCCCAAGAGCCGTTCCTCTTCTCGGCGACGTGCGCAAAAACATCACGTTCGGCGCCCCCGAGGCAAGTGACGGCAGGTGCGGGAAGCGGCGCGGCTCGCGCAGGCCGCCGAGTTCGTCGAGCAGCTGAGCGAGGGCTACGAAACGGTGATCGGCGAGCGCGGCGTGACACTCTCCGGCGGGCAGCGCCAGCGGCTCGCGATCGCGCGGGCGCTGCTCGTCGACCCGCGGATCCTCATCCTCGACGACGCGACCGCCTCGGTCGACACCGCCACCGAGGCGCGCATCCGGCTCGGGCTGCGTGAGGCGATGCGGGGCCGGACGACGGTGATCATCGCCCACCGGCTCTCGACGATCGCGCTCGCCGACGAGATCGTCGTGCTCGAGCACGGCCGACGTCGCGCCCGCGGCGGCCACGACGAGCTGATCGAGACAGAGTGAGGTCTACCGGGAGATCTACGAGCAGGGCCGGCTCGACCGCCGCCGCGGTCGCGTGAGGTCGCCTGAATGAAGGTCTGGCAGCCCGGCAGCCACCTGGTCGAGCAGCGCACGTCCGTGTCGAGGACTGGTCGTGGGCGGCGACGAAGCGGCGGATGACCGCGCTCTACCGGCTCGCGCGGCCCTACCGGCTCCGTACCGCAGCGGCGCTGGTCTCGTTGCTCGCCGCAACCGCCGCCTCCCTCGCGCCGCCGGTGCTGATCGGCCGTGCCGTCGACGCCGTCAGCAACGGCCATGCCGGCTCGCTCGGGCCGATCGTCGTGCTCTTCCTGATCGCGAGTGTTGTCGGGATCGTCTGCTCCTACGGGCAGACCTACTTCACCGGCTGGACCGGGGAACGCGCGCTCGCAGACCTTCGTGGCCACGTCTTCAGCCACCTGCAGCGACTCTCGCTCGGCTTCTACGAGCGCAACCGCGCCGGCGTGCTGATCAGCCGGCTCACAAACGACGTCGAGGCGCTCGACCAGCTCGTCACCGACGGGCTGACCTCGCTGATCCAGAACACGCTCACGCTGGTCGGCGCCGCGGTGATCCTCTTTCTGCTCTCCTGGCAGCTCGCGCTCGTGATGATGATCGTGCTGCCGGCGCTGACGGCCGCGACCGCGATCTTCCGCAAGCAGTCCGGCCGCTCCTACCGGGGCGTGCGCGAGACACTCGGCGCGGTGACCGCGACGCTTGCCGAGGACCTGGCCGGCGTGCGCGTGCTGCAGGCATTCACCCGCGAGCGCCAGGCGCGCGAACACTTCCGGACCGTCGGTGAGGCCTACCGCCGCAAAAACCACGAGACCGTCGTCCAGAACGCCCTCTACTTCCCTTTTGTCGACCTGCTCTCGTCGCTCGCGACCGCGATCATCCTCGGCGTCGGCGGCTACCTGGTCTTCGACGGGCACACGACGATCGGGATCCTGACGGCGTTCCTCGGCTACGCCGGGAACTTCTTCGACCCCGTGCAGCAGCTCTCCCAGCTGTACAGCACCTTCCTGACCGCCGTCGCCGCGCTCGACAAGATCATGGACGTGCTCGGCGAGGAGCCCGAGGTCACCGACCGCGACGGAGCCACCGAACTCGACTGGGTTCGCGGCTCCGTGCACTTCCACCACGTCCACTTCCGGTACAGCCGCGGACCCGAGGTGCTCCACGACATCGAGCTCGAGGTCGCGCCCGGCACGACCGTCGCGCTTGTCGGCCATACCGGAGCGGGCAAGTCGACAATCGCGAAGCTGATCGCACGCTTCTACGACCCGAGCGAAGGCGCGATCACGATCGACGGCGTCGACCTGCGCAACGTCCGGCAGGAGTCGCTGCGCCGCCAGCTCGGGATCGTGCCACAGGAGGGCTTCCTCTTCGCCGGGACGCTCGCCCAGAACATCGCTTTCGGACGGCCTGCCGCGACCCGCGCCGAGATCGAAGCAGCGGGTAGCGCCGTCGGCGTCGACGAGTTCCTGGCGACGCTGCCAGAAGGGTACGACACCGAGCTCGGCGAGCGCGGCTACCGGCTCTCGCTCGGCCAGCGCCAGCTCGTCGCGTTCGCGCGCGCGCTGCTTGCCGACCCTCGCATCCTGATCCTCGACGAGGCAACGAGCTCGGTCGACATCGGTGCCGAGCGGCGGATCGAGCAGGCGCTGCGACGGCTGCTCCACGGCCGCACCGCCTTCATCATCGCCCACCGGCTCTCGACGATCCGGGAGGCGAGCCTGATCGTCGTGCTCGAACACGGTCGCATCGTCGAGCAGGGGACGCACGCGGAGCTGCTGACGCGCGGCGGCGCCTACGCCGGGCTGTACGGCAGCTGGGTCGCCGACGTCGCCTGAGCCACCGCCGGGCGCCGCCCGACCGGCGGCGGAAGGCAGGCGTATGCTCCCGGCTGTGGCCGACGACGACTCGCCCCCACTCCAGAACCCGGTCTCCGCAGAGGCGGAGCAGGAGACGCGACTGACACCGAAAGAGGCGGTCGCACGCATGCGCATCAACGTGCCCGTGCGCGGCAACCAGAAACTGCGGCGCGTGATCGAGCGCGTCAACCGCGACGACCAGCTCAAGGGCTGGTGGCACGTCGCGAACGTCAACGCGGTCACCAGGATGGAGATCAACGACCACTCCTGGGTGCACATCCAGATCGTCACGAACATCGCGCTCAAGCTGCTGCGCAACCTCACCGCCCATGGCGTCGAGCCCGCAATGGTCACCGACTACGGGATGAGCCGCGACGACGCCGAGGTCGTCGTCGTGCTCACGGCACTCACCCACTGTGTCGGCATGTCGGTTCACCGCCACGGCCACGAGGACTTCAGCCTGTTCCTCGCCGAACCGAAGCTCCGTGAGCTGCTCGAGCGGATCTACGAGGAGCCCGACCGCACCGTGATCGTCTCCGAGGTGCTGCAGGGGATCATCAGCCACCGCCACGACGGCGAGCCGCTCACGCTCGAGGCGGGGATCCTGCGCGTCGCCGACGCGCTCGACATGGAGGAGGGACGCTCCCGGATCCCGTTCGAGCGGGGCCGCGTCGGCATCCACTCCCTGTCCGCGGCCGCGATCGAAGACGTGACGATCGGCGACGGCGAGACGAAGCCGATCAGGATCGACATCGTCATGAACAACTCGTCGGGGATCTACCAGGTCGACGAACTGCTCAAGGCGAAGCTGCAGGGGTCGGGGCTCGAGCCCTACGTCGAGGTGATCGCGCACATCGACGCGGAAGCCGAGAAGCGGCTCGTTACCGAGTACCGGCTCGAGATCTGAGCGCCGGAGACGGCGCTATGCTTCGTACCCGGTGCGGGATCGTCTAATGGTAGGACGCCGGACTCTGGATCCGGTAGTCTAGGTTCGAGTCCTAGTCCCGCAGTACCCTATAAAAATGCCGGAGTGCACAAAAAGAGCACAGGTTTCCCTGCTCTCTTTTTGACGTTGCCGCTCAATCTCCGAAGTGAACAAGACGTGGCCGCGGACGTACCGGAGCTTGGCGGGTCAGGTCTCCCCCGCTCCTTGCACTCGTTCCGCTCGACCTTCGACCTCCAATGTTCGAGCGAGCGCCGTAGCGGAGATCAGATGGCGACGAGTTCGTGGGCTGGATTACCGTCGGTGTCGTCGAGTTCGATCCCGATCAGGAGCCGTCCGCCGATTCGGTGCTGACCCAGCGGCGGAATTTCTCCCTGGCCAGCACGTCGCCGAGCTCATCGAGCAGTATCGGGCTGACGATCAACTCAAATCGCCCCTCCGCCCAGGCCGTCACGATCTGGCGAGGTGGGCCCTCAGGCGAGATCAGCGCCGAGATCAGCACGCCGGGATCCAAGACAGCGCGCACGCGCTGCTATCGGCGCGTGGCCCCACGTTCGCGGCGCATCGCGTGCAACTCGCTGTTAGCAACTGCAATCGCTTCGTCCGCGTCGAGCAGCTCAGCGCTCTCGGCTGCCTGACGCTCCAGGGCGGCCATGACCCGCTCACCTCCGCCAGCCAGCTGCAGGTAACGCTCATAGGAGAGCACAACCGCCTCGGGCCGACGGTGTGCACCGATGACCACCGGCTCGGCATCCGCGCCGGCCTTACGGAAACGAGCCAGAAGCGCCGGAAGCTGCACACGCGCCTCACGCGTCGCGAGCACCTCATGCGGAAGACGAACCATCAGCAGAGCGTACCACAATCGTGTACACGTAGGCGCTCACACATCGCCGCCAGGTCGCGGCGTCCCTCGATGGCGTCTCGCTCGAGCGGCCGAATCGTGACGCCGAGCGCCTGGAAACTAGGTCTTGGGCGGACTCTGGATCCGGTAGTCTAGGTTCGAGTCCTAGTCCCGCAGCTCAATAATAGAGCCAAAAACGGGATGCCACCCGCCTCGAACAGAGGGTGCGCGTAGCAGTGGACGTACAGGAACGAAAAGACGTCACCACCGGGCTAGGTAAGCGGCGGTCGCATCGTCCTGTGTACCCCGCCTTCGCTACGCCCAAGCGTCGGGTTTGCCCTGTAGTGAGCGTTTTGGCTGAGATCGTGTGGGTCGTGAAGCCAAAGGGTGGCTTAGCGATGGCGGCCGGCGAGCGCGGGCGGAGCCTTCGCCGATCCGGTGGGCGCACGTGGATGGAGGATGTTGCGCGGCCGGTCGGCCCGGCCGCGCAACGGTGCTCCGGCTCAGATCGATGAGGCGATGTCCTTGATCGGAACGCCGAGTCCACTCGCGCTCGATCCGATCGAGTCGAGCGCGGTGCCAAGCGATCCTATGTCGGGCAGGCTGCCGCCCTTGAGCGAGGTTGCGGCGGATTGGATCAGTCCGAGCACGGCTGTGATCGGGCTGACGAGCGTGCTGAGCGCGCCGCTGCACTTCGCATCGCCGAGCGCCTCATTCATTTCGTGGTACACGACGAGCGCAGCGGCCGCTGCCTTGACGATCGCTGAGACCTTGCTCGGGCCCGTGAACGTGCCCGCCTTGAACGGGTCATAGATGTAATGGTGGAACGCGTAGTAGGCAAGACCGGCGTGCAACACGAACTTCGTTTTCGCAAAGAAGCACTCGGCCTGCTGCACCTGCTGCGCATGCTGCGCCCGCAAGGGTGCGGCTGATGCACTCGTTACCGTTGCCGCGCCAAGACCGATCGCGAGCACGCACACCACCACGGCACTACGGAGAACTCTCACAGAGTTTGCCTTTCGTCGAGCTTACGAGGAGATGACACACCGCGTCGCGCGGCTTGAGCTGGGGCGCCGCGCCGGCAGTGCGCCGGTGAGCATATGGGAACAGCCGCTCTCACTCCGCGACAAGGCGTACCCGATCGGCGTGTCGCTGCTAGCCAGTTAAGAGACCGCTGGCTGCCAGCATGAGCGAGCTGAACGAGGCGGATTTAAGTCGCCATCGTTCGTGAGGGGCCGGCGGCATTTGCCTTGGCCCTGCGCTCCGCGCGGGTAGGAGCGCAGAGCCAGGCTCTGCTCGGCAATGGGAGGCGCGAGTGATCCAGGCGGAGCGTGTTGTTGCCGTCGTCGACGAAGAACACCCTTTGCCGTCTTGAGCACCAAGCCCGAAGAGGGCTCCCGCCCAGCGCTTGGGATCGGCGGGTTTGGCGCGAAGGTGCTTGCCAGCGGACGTGATCTCGACCATGTTCCCGTTGCCCGCGTTCGTGGCGAGGAGGCCCCCGTTGGGCTCGACCGTCACCGAGTGGCTGGACGAGATCGTTCTAGATGCAGCCGTCTCCGTCGCTCCCGCCGCCGTTGTTGTCGTCATCGCTGTCGCCGCCGGCGTTCTGCGGAATCGTCGTGCCTGCAGGACAGCCGTCGGCGTTGGTGGTGGTGGCCGCATTTCCGGCAGCGGGAGTCGTGCCCGCCGCGGAGGAACTCGTACCGGCGGCAGTGGCCGTCGCGGGCGTGGTGGCAGTCGTAGCAACCGCTTTGGCCGTCGCCTTGGTCACCGAGCCGGCGGGCGTGATCGCGTACCAGGCCCCTTCGACGCCTTGGCCGTTGACCTCACCGGCCTTGGTGTCATGGCTGTAGAGGTAAAGCGCGGATCCGTAGTAGGTCACCTGGACACCGCCGTCAGGCCGCTTGATGGTCCCGAGTTTGGCTGCGAGCAACCCCGCGCCCGCGACGGGCTTCGTGGTCCCGGTGACGAGCAGCGGCGGCCAGAGCTTCCGGCAGGCGCCGGTACAGCCGATCGAGCCCTTCTTCTCACTCGTCAGGTGGTAGAGCGTGTACCCGCCCGAGTCGACGACGATCTTCGTGCCGAGCTCGGTACTCGTGACCGCGTGGACCGTTCCGGCGTTCGATGCCGCGAACACGCCAGCCGCCGAAACGAGGACGACCGACAACAACGCGAGCAGAGGCAGGGTTCGCATGCGTGTGTGCATTTGGGCTCCCTTCATCGCTTCAACCTGTCCGCGTCCATACGCACCCCGGATCCGCGCGGATTCAGCCCGCGCACCCAGACGCACAGATTCGACCTGGCGACCGTGGCGTACCCCGGGACGCTCCGCCGCGCGCCCGAAGTCGCGCCGCTGACGGCCCAAAACCAGAAACGCGCTCCGACCGACGCAGGCGCCCTGATCGACGTGCGTGCCACGCCGAGCCTGCGCGAGACCGTCATGCCGATCGCCGCGGCTCCCCCTTCTGTGGGATGCGCGAACGCACCCCGCGCGGAGGATTCGTCTAGAGGACTGCCGCCCTGGCAGCCCACGACCACGGAGGGCCTGACCCATGATTCGTTGGAACGCTCGCGGTATGCGTATCGCCGTTGCTGTCGCTTCTCTCCTCTCGCTCGCGATCGCGAGTGGCGCCGGCGCTCGCTGGTCCTAGCCGCTCCGGCTGCTGCGCCTGAAACGCATGCGGAGAATGCTCAGCATCGGGTCCACGATGCGGCCCCGGCTACGCCGGTACGTGACGACGGTCATCGTCGTCGGCGTGCCGCTCGTAGCCGCGGCCGCGCTCCGCGCGGTCCAGTCGGCGCCCTCCGCGCACGCGCTCTTCGGGATCACCCTCTTCATGATCTTCGCACTGCTCGCCGAGTGGCGGCCGGTGCCGATCGACCCGGCGGGCACGAGGCTCGTCTCGATGGCGTTCGTCTTCATCATCGCGAGCGGGATCGCGTTCGGCTGGCAGTGGTCGGTGTTGACAAGCGCACTCTGTGTGGGGGTCGCGATGTCAGCGGTGCGCGCCGAGCCGCTGAAGGTCGCCTTCAACGTCGCGACCTACGCGCTCGCCTCGGGCGTCGCCTCACTGGGCACGCTCCTCGCTGAGCCGCTGCCTCACGGGGACGCGGCACTCGCGCTCTCGGTCGTCGTCGCCGGCGCGCTCTTCGTCGTCGTCAACGTCGTGCTCGTCTGTATCGCGATGGGACTCGCGTCCGAGTCGTCGGTACGCCCGATTCTCGCTGACCATCTCCGGCATTCGGGCCCGGTCTTCGGGATCATGGTCTTCGTCGCGGCGCAAGCCGTGATCTTCTGGCGGATCTCGCCGCCTCTGCTGCTGCTGCTCGCGGCTCCACTCGTCGCGCTGACGCTGTACCAGCGCTCCTCGCTGCGTCACCGGACGGCAGCAGAGGCAGCGGCGACCGACAATCTCACCAACCTGAAGAACCACCGCGCCTTCGAGGCCGAGTCGCAGGCGCTGCTCGAGTGGCGCCCGCCCGAGGTGCCACCACTCGCGCTCTGCCTCGTCGACATCGACCGTTTCAAGCAGGTCAACGACCGCTACGGACACGCCGCCGGCGATGCGGTGCTCGAGGCACTCGCGCGGGCGATCGAGGCGACCGCGCCCGGCCGTGGCTACCGGCTCGGAGGCGACGAGTTCGGCCTGCTCTTCGAGGCTCCGAGCGCCGTGATCGAACAACAGATCGCCGCGCTGCAGCAGGCGTTCGCGCAGGCGCAGGAAGGGGTGCTGCCGACGGGCGACCTCGTGACGATCAGCGCCGGCATCGCGATCCATCCGCTGCACGGTGAGGATGTGCCCACGCTCAAGAAGCGTGCCGACATGGCGCTCTACCAGAGCAAGTTCAACGGTCGCGCCTGTACCACCGTCTACGCGGAGCGAGGCGGAGGCAGCGGCGACTTCCCGCCGCTCGAGTTCCCGATGATCGACATCCGGCTGATCACGGCGCAGCGCCTCGCGGCGCTCGTTGACGTCTTCGCCGACGCCAGTGCCGACGCGCACGGCGGTGCGCTCGCGCCCAACGCGTACTCGCTCGCGCTCGACCGGTGGCGCAACTTCGACGGCAACCACTCGCAGGCGGTGACCGGGCTCGCAACCGAGCTCGCGATGCGGCTGGGCATCAGCGGCGAGGAGCTCGAACAAGTCCGGGTCGCGGCGGTGCTCCACGACATCGGCAAGGTCGCCGTTCCCGAGCACATCCTGAACAAGCCGGGCCCGCTCACCGACGTCGAGCGAGCGCTCGTCGAGCGCCACCCCGTGATCGGCTACGAGCTCGTGCACGGGCTCGCGCCCTCTCCGGTCGACACCTACGTGCTCCACCATCACGAGCACTGGGACGGCTCCGGCTATCCGCAGGGGCTCAAGGGAGCCGAGATCCCGGTCGGCTCACGGGTGATTCTCGTCGCCGATGCCTTCGATGCCCTCACCACGAGCCGCTCCTACCGGACCGGCGTCTCGGTCGAGGCGGCGATGCACGAGCTGCAGGCAGAAAGCGGCCGACAGTTCGACCCGCTCGTCGTCGCAGCCCTCCACGACGTGCTCACCAACCAGCATAAGCTCGCCGAGCTGCCTGAAGCCGACGCGGCGGAGCCCGAATGGTCTTTCTCGACGTCGCAGTCGTAGCTCTCGTTCTCGGCCGGCTACTCGGCGGGCGGCTGAGCGCACTCGCCGAGTTGACGATCAGAGGGAAAGCACTCGGTTTCGCAGCGATCGCGCTCCAGCTCGTCGCCTTCCCTTCGGAGCTGCTGCCCTGGTCGACACCGACGACCGTAGCCAGGGCGCTCTGGCTCGGTTCCTACCTCTTGCTGATCACGATGCTGCTCCTGAACGCCCGTCTGATCGGTCTCCTACTCGTCGCCGGCGGGCTTGCCTGCAACCTCACCGCGATCGTCGCCAACGGCGGCCTGATGCCGGTTCGGGGCGCGGCGCTCCGCGCAGCCGGCCGCTCCTACCACATCCACAACAACAGCATCGAGCTGACACGGCCGCGGCTGGCGCTGCTCGTCGACCGCTGGGCGGCGCCGCGCTGGCTCCCGCTCGCGAACGTCTACTCGATCGGGGATCTGCTGATCGCGGCGGGAACGGTGCTCACGATCGTCGTCGCGATGCGCGGCCAGACCGGCAAGAGGACCCTTCCGCGGGACTCCCCGGCGGGAGCTGCGGCGCTCGGCGTGGCGTCGCTGGTACTGCCCTCGACGCGGCAGCCCTGAGCCGTCGGGCGAGCTTCCCGCAAGCGCGCGGGCGCTGCCGGGCGGGACGATCGCCGCGATCACTCGTCGAAGAAGGGGCCTGCCCCCGCGACGTGTTCGTGCATCCGCTCGAGCAGGCAGCCGCGATGGGCTCGCCAGCTCTGCTCGCGCTCGATCTCGCTTTCACGCCATGACGCGGCGACCCGGATCGCCTCGGCATCGCTGCTCACGACGCTTTGACCGCAGAAGCAGCAGAGCTCCGAGCTGCCGGCCGCCTTCGCCGCGGCGACCGGGAGCGCCAGCGAGCTGCCGTCCGGGAGGCGGATGTTGAGCGACTCTCCGGAACGGACGATCGCGGGCCGGTCTCGGCGTTGGGCCATCCAGCGAGCGTATCTCCGACCGGTGGAGCCCGGCGCCGCCGTCTTTGCCTCCGCGCCGCGAGAGCGCGGAGCACCCTGGTGCAGGCACCGAGCCACCGGGCGCCGAGCGGCGAGCTCGCGCCGTGCTCGTCCCGCGCGCGACCGTTGCCGCGGGACGGCCGACCATCTGGCGCGCGAGGGGGCGCTGACCTATCGTTAGCGGCCCCCGCCGGAAGGAGCCTCGAGATGCCCAACTTGAACCTCACCCAGGTCGGCCGTGTCTGCGTCGGTGTTGCCGATACCGACCGCGCGATCGACTTCTACGTCAACACGCTCGGCTTCACGAAGGTCGTCGACGTCCCGATGGGAGAGGCGATGCGCTGGGTCGAGGTCTCGCTGCCCGGCACGGCCACGACGATCGCACTTGCGCCACCGCCGCCAGGCACCGAGGCTGGAGGCAGTCAGACGGGCATCTGTCTCGACTCGACCGACATAGACGCGGACCACGCCGCGCTGAAAGCGGGCGGCGCCGACGTCGACGACGAGGTCACGCGCTGGGGCGGGCCGGTGCCGCCGATGTTTTGGCTCCGCGATCCCGACCGGAACTCGCTGATGGTCGTGCAGCCGTCGGACTCCTGACGTACGGCGCATCCGGGGCTGCCGCGCGAGCGCCGCGGACGACGGCCCGAGCAACGCGTCGCTCTCGGCGTGCCGGGTTCGATCTCTGCCTTTCCGGCGCAGGCGTCGCACCCTGGCGCTCAACCGGCTGCGGCTGAGGGCTTGGCGCGGCGCGCGCGCCTCTTGCGGAGCTGAACGACCTCGGCGCGTGGCACGGAGGCGGCGAGGTCGAGGCTCTCGAGCTGTGCAGCGAGAAAGGCGGGGATCTCGCTCGCCGGGAGGGGCCGTGCGATCACGTAGCCCTGGACGTGGGGGCAGTTGAGCTGGCGCAGCTGCTCGAGCTGCCGCTCGTTCTCGACCCCTTCGGCGACGACGTCGAGCCCGAGCTCCTGCGCGATCGCCAGGATTGCCTTGGTGATCGCCGCGCTGTGCGGCGTCCCGTCGAGCTCGGCGGTGAAGCTGCGGTCGATCTTGAGCGTGTCGATCGGGAACCGGATCAGGTACCCGAGCGAGGAGTACCCGGTTCCGAAGTCGTCGAGCAGGATCCTCAGACCGAGCTCCTTGAGCGCGGCGAGGGCCGCGGCGGGAGCCTCTTCACCGAGGATCGAGCTCTCCGTGATCTCGAGCGAGAGGCTGCCGGGCGCGATCCGGGAGTGGCGGATAACCCTCGCTGCTTCCCTCGCGAACCCGCCGACGGCGAGCTGGACGGGTGAGACGTTCACCGAGAGTCGCAGCTCGGGGTAGCCCGCCTGCTGCCAGACGGCGAGCTGTGCGCAGGCCTCGGAGAGCACCCACTGGCCGATCGTCGCGATCAAACCCGTCTCCTCCGCGAGCGGGATGAAGGCGTCGGGGCCGAGGCGGCCACGCTCGGGGTGGTTCCAGCGCAGCAGCGCCTCGAGTGCGACCGGGCGGAGCGTCTCCGCCTCGACGATCGGCTGGTACTCGAGCACGAACTCGTTGTGTGCGACCGCGGTCTGGAGATCACGCTCGAGCGCGAGCCGCTCGAGCGCCTCGTCGCGCATCGTGCGGTCGAAGATCTCGATCCGCCCTCGACCCTTGGCCTTCGCGCGGTACATCGCCGCGTCGGCGTCGCGGAGCAGGTTGCCGGCCGCCTCGGGGGCGCCGTGGGAGGTTGCGACGCCGATGCTGGCGGTCAGCGTATGCCGCCCGGTGCCGAGGTCGACGGGGGTCGCGACGGCGGCGGCGAGGCGGTTGGCGCGGTCGATCGCGTCCATCGGGCTGTGGAGCCGTTCGCAGAGCACGACGAACTCGTCACCGCCGAGCCGGGCCAGGGTGTCGGTGCTGTGGGTCGCCTCCTGCAGCCGCGGTGCGATCACCGTCAGCACCTCGTCGCCGGTCTGGTGTCCGAGCGAGTCGTTGACCGTCTTGAAGCCGTCGAGGTCGAGCAGGATGATCGCTACGAACTCGTGGCGGGCGAGCGCATTCTCGAGCCGATCGAGTAGCAGCGCCCGGTTGTAGAGCCCGGTCAACGGGTCGTGGACCGCCTGGTGGGCGAGTGCGTCGCGGTCGCGCTTGTGCGCGGTGATGTCGCGGTACTGGCCGAACAGGCAGGGCGGGCCCGTTTCGAGAATGATGAAGGATGCCGAGACCTCGACCCAGACGATCTCACCGTTCGGCCGCAGGTAGCGCTTCTCCTGGTGGATGATCCCGGCGGCGGCGCGAGCGATCGCGTCCTCGGTCAGCTCGCGGTCCTCCGGGAAGGTGATGTCGAGGAGTGAGGAGCCGATCAGCTCCTCGCGCGGACGGCCGAGCATGCGGCAGATCGCGTCGTTGACCTCGAGCCAGTGGCCGTCGAGCGAGGTGAACGCCGCCCCGATGCTCGAGTCCTGGAAGGCGCGGTCGAAGCGCCGGTCGATGTCGCGCAGCGAGCGGCTGAGCACACGCACGAGCACCCCGACCGCGACGACGGTGACGACGGCGATGAACCAGAGCCCGACAAGCTCGCCGATGCCACCGATCCCGGGATGCTCGGCGATCTGGATCGCGAGCACCGCGGCGTAACAGAAGGCCATCCAGACGGCCTGAGCCGCCGCCTGCGCCGCGGAGGAGAGCGCGAAGGCGTACGGGATCACCCAGAGGTAGAAGAGCAGCGCGCCGCTCTCGGGTGCGCCACCCGCGTAGACCCCGAGCGTCACCGTCGCCGTCGCGAAGCCGAGCACCATCCAGCCCGGGCGCGTGCGGTAACCGCGCAGCTGGATGACGACGAGCACGATCCCGATCGCGGTCGCAAGCGCGGCCACGACGCCCGCCATCACCGCCGAGCCGTACTGCGCGGGCGGGAAGACGAGCGAGACGAGCGCCGTCGCGCCGGCGACGAGAAAGGCGATCCCGATCCCCCGCCCGATCAGCTCGGACTGCGCCGCCCAGGAGGGGCGCGGAGCCGCGCCGCGGCGCCGCGGTGCCGTGAGCCCGTGAGTGGAGAGATTCGGGGCGGCGTTCATCGCTCCCCCAGCCGCTGCGCACGCCGAGAGAGGACCTGCCGCTGCGGGTCCAGTGGGGTGCCCATACCTACACAGTCGGGTGACGACAATTGTTGACGATCACCCTTTTGGGTGCTCCCCCTCCTCGAAATGAAGGGTTTTTCGGCTCGACTCGGGTTCCGAGCCCGATTTTCGAGCCGTCGAACCGCGAGAGGGGCCGCGCCGACACCGCGCGCAGTTGGGCCGACGAACGGACGCGGGAGCGTTGATGCGCCAGTCGCCGGGGGCGGCGCGCCGACTGAATCAGGCGGACGTGCCGAGCGCGCGCAGGCCGCCACCGCGCTCGAGCTCGCGGAGCTCGGTGTAGCCGCCGATGCACTCCCCGTCGATCAGGATCTGCGGCACCGTCGAGCGGCCGGTCTGCTCGACGAGGCGCTCGCGAAAGGTCGGGTCACCGTCGAGGTTGAGCTCCTCGAACTCGACGCCGCGCGCCTTGAGTAACCGCTTCGCCATCGTGCAGTACGGGCACCACGACGTCGAGTACACCTGTACGCGTCCCATAAACCTTAAAACGTCGAGGCCGCCCCTCCTCTTCCCGACCCGCCGGTCGAGAGCGCGCAGCCGACATCGCCGTGCCGGCCCGGCGGCACTGCTGCAGCTCCTGGCGGAGCGGCGGCTTTCGGCGCTCAGCCAGCCGTTTCGCTGCAGCGGCCGCCGACATCGTTCGCGCTGAGTGAGGCGATGTAGACGCCTCCCAGGCGCGGCTTCAGGCTCAGCGCGAGCGAGGCCTGGTCTCCGGGAATCGGGGACGAGCCGCTGACGGTGAGAGTCAGCTCCGCGTACCCTCGCGCCGGCACGCAGACCGAGAGCACTTTGGTCAGATCGTCAGGCGTCGCGAAGGCGCGCACGACCTGCCCTTGGCTACTGATCGTGAGCGAATGGTCGACGCCCTCGGGTGAGCGCAGCTCGAAGGCGACCGCGCGCGAAAGCGGCGTCCGCTGGCCCGCAACGGGGTAGACGCGGATCCGTACGGGCACCCCGGGCCGTGTCCAGCCGTCGTCGTAGAGCCCGGAGCTGAGCCACGAAAGGTGCCAGTGCGCCCCGGCGTGGATGAGCACCGCGCCCTCGGCGTACGCCTTCGCCGGGCCCGCGATCTGGAAACGCGCGTCCTTCGTGCTCTGCACGACCCACGGTGTCGGCGACTCGGCGACGGCGCCGGTCGCCGCGTCGAAGGCGAGCCCGAGCTCGGGATACCAGATGCCGAGATAGACGAACGCCTCCGAACCCGCCGGTGTCGCGTCGCGCACGAGCGAGCGATTGAAGTACGCAAAATCGATCCAGCGTTCCTGGTTGACAAACCAGTTGGACGAGACCGGGTACTGGATCGCGGTCACGCGTGCGTTCGGGCCCACCGCACCATCAACCCAGTCGAGCACGCCGTGCTGACTCTGGGTGAGCGGCCGGAAGTTGGCGTCGGTCACGTCGAAGGCGCGCTGAAAGACCCAGGTCGTCACGAAGACCATGGCGATCGCGGCAAAGCCGCAGAACGCGCCGGTGACGAACCTGCGCTGGAGCAAGCTCCCGGCTGCCAGCAGCAACCCGCTGCCGACGAGCGCGATCCCGGCGAGCACCGCACGCGTCGCTCCCAGCCCGCCGAGGTGGAGCGCGAAGACGTGGTAGACGGTCGCGACGGGCGTGTCGAGGTCGAGCCAGAAGAACTCGTTGACCGTGACCTCGGGGATCGAGCCGAAGCCGAATCCGGCGACGATCAGGAGCAGCGGCGCGACGAGCGACCAGCGTGGGAGGCAGTCATCGGTAAGCGCGAGCACGAGCCCGATCAGCATGATCGGCACGAAGTACATGAGGAAGCGGTCGTGCGTATAGCCGTTGACGACGAGGTCGAAGTTCGTCGACTGGACGAGCACGGTCACGACGGTGAGCAGGCTCACAATCGCGAACGCGTGCGTCGCGGCCGGTAACGAGCGTTTGAGCACGTTCGCGCAGATCCAGGCGAGCGCGATCACGCAGGGGACGACGCCGACGCCGAGCGAGAACGTCGCGAGGTGGGTGACGAGCGCACGCGGCAGCGCCCCCCAGCGCGGCGTCGCCGCGTTCGAGTAGACCCCGTAGATCCCGATCACCGACGCGAGCCGGTGCACGAGATAGAGCGCGAGCGTGATCGCGGCAGCGGCGATGTACACGACGGAGAGCACCGGGTGGTCGGTGCGGAGCGCACGAGCAGCTGCCGCCACCCGGCCTCGCGCCCCCGCTGCCGGCACCCGCACGAGCGCGAAGCAGATGAGTGCGAGCGGGAAGACGAGTGCGAGCGTGATCAGCTCGCCGCGCGCGAAGAAGGCGAGCGCGACGGCAAGCACGGCGAGCAGGTCGTGCTTGAGCGACGGCGCCGAGACGGCGACGACCATCGCGTAGAGGGCCCAGGTGCAGGCGGGGTACGAGGAGACCTCGGTCATCAGACCCATCGAGGTGATGATCCAGGGCATGCACACCGTCAACCCGCCGACGAAGAAGGGCGCCCAGCGACGGTCGCTCACCCTCCGGGTCAGGAGGTACGCCGGGATGCAGGCCGAGGCCATCAGGTAGGCGCTCGCAACCGTCGCATGCGTGAGCTCTTGGTAGAGCTGCCCCTCGACGAAGAACGGCGCCAGCAGGATCGGGTAGAGCAGCGAGTAGTAGTGGATGTCGACGCCGTTGATCCGCGGCACGAGCGAGTGCGTGCGCGCAATCGAGAAGGCGAGGTGCTCGTAGCGACCCGCGTCGAAGTCGAGGTAGTCGTGGACGTGCTCGGCGAACTCGCCGAGCACGGAGCCGAGCACGAGCCAGACCGCGATGATCTGGATCCCCGGACCGCTCAGCCAGGCCGGCAGGAAACCGCGGCGGCGCACACGCGGAGCGTTAGCCGCATCGCTGCGGCGAGAAACGTCGGCGGACGCTGACATCGAAGCACGACGTTACGCGACGAAGCGGTGGGGGTCGCGCGCGATCACCTGCCATCGGTGGGCCCAACCGGCAACCGGCCTCGGGCCGCGCATAGACTGAGGCGCCCGCCGGCCGGGGCCGCCCGATGACCGATCGCCAGCTCGAACCCGTAGCCGCGCTCGACGGTCTGCTCGTCGTCGATCTCTCTCGCGTGCTCGCGGGCCCGCTGCTCGCGATGACCCTCGGCGACCTCGGCGCGGAGGTGATCAAGATCGAAGCTCCCCGCGGCGACGAGACCCGCGGTTGGGGCCCGCCCTTCGACGCGGAGGGCCGCGCGACCTACCACCATGCGGCGAACCGCAACAAGCGCTCGATCGTGCTCGACCTTACGCTGCCCACCGACGTCGCGGTCGCCCGCCGGCTCTGCGAACACGCCGACATCGTCGTCTCGAACTTCCGGCCCGGGACGCTCGAGCGCTTCGGGCTCGGCTACGAGCTGATCGCGTCCGCGAATCCGCGCGTCATCTTCTGCGAGCTGAGCGGGTTCGGCGAGGCCGCCGGGCGCGAGCTGACCGGCTACGACCCGCTCCTGCAGGCGCTTGGCGGGCTGATGAGCGTGACCGGCCCGCCCGAAACCCCCTCGAAGGTCGGCGTCGCGCTCGTCGACGTGGTCGCCGGCCTCTACGCGGCGACCGCGGTGCTCGCCGCTGTCCATGCCCGCGCGCGCAGCGGGGTCGGCCAGCGACTCACGACCGACCTGCTCTCGGTGACGCTCGCGGCGCTCGCGAACCAGGCGACAGGCTGGCTCGGGAGCGGCACGCTGCCCGAGCGGCTCGGCAACACCCATCCGAGCATCGAGCCGTTCGCGACCTACCAGGCGGCCGACGGGCCGCTGATGATCTGTGCGGGCAGCGACCGCCAGTTCGCCCGGCTCGCGGCAGCACTCGGCCGGCCCGAGCTCGCCGACGACGAGCGCTTCGTTTCCAACGACGCGCGTGTCCGTCACCGCGAGGCGCTGCGGCCGCTGCTCGAGCAGGCGCTCGCTACAGGCAGCTGCAGCCTCTGGGCGGAGCGGCTCGTCGCAGCGGGTGTGCCGGCGGGGCCGGTGCAGACGCTCGATACCGCTTTCGCACTCGCCGAGGGGCTCGGGCTCGAGCCGGTCGACGAACACGGCGGGGTGCGTACCGTGCGCTTCCCGGTCAAGCTCTCCGCGACCCCGGCGACGACCCGGCTCCCGCCCCCCGGACTCGGCGAGCACTCGGCCGAGCTCCGCCGCCTGGCCGGAGAGCTCTGAGACCAACCCGGGTCCGGCAGCCGCCGGGCGGGCGCACCCGCTCGACCGAAGCGTTCGCGGGTCCTCATGAGACCTTCATGCGCTGACCGCTACGCTTGCGCGCGCGGCATGCAGCGTCTTACGGGTGCACAAGCAGGCGAATGTTCGGCCGGTAGCCGGCTCGGTGCTCGCGCCTTGGCGTCGTGGGCCCACCGCACCTGCCTGCTCGCGAGCGTCGGGCTGCTCGCCGTCGCCGCCGGCACGGGCACGGTCGCGAGCGCCACGTCGAGCAGGAGCGCAGCCACCGCGGGGAAAGCACTCACCCTCTACACCGTCGCGACGGCCGAGCAGTTCCTGAATGAATCCGACGATCGGGCACGCGGGGAAGGCAACAACCCGTTCGGCAGCTACGCAGACACCCCGGCGATCGCCGAGCAGAGCAGTAACGGCCCCTTTGCCGGCGACGAGGCCTTCTTCCAGTTCAGCGTCTACAGCGACGCGGCGCTGACACAGAAGGCCGGCTCGGCGACGTACGTCTGCGTCTACAACTTCAACAAGAACGGCTTCTGCGACGCGACCTTCACGCTCAACCACGGCTCGCTGCTCACCGAGGGCCTGTTCAACTTCAATACCGCGAGCTTCAAGCTCGCGGTCACCGGGGGCACCGGCAGCTACGTGGGCGCGAAAGGTGCAGTCGACGAGACACCGGCAGCCAACCACTCCCAGCGCATGGTGTTCACGCTCAAGTGAGCTCGCTCGCGTCCGTGTCCGAGCGCCGCCACCCCGGTTGGCTCCCCCGCCCCTCGGCACGGCTGACGGGCGTCGTCCTCGGCGCACTGCTCCTCGCACTCGCGCTCTGCAGTAGCGGCAGCGCGAACCGTTCCGCTCGGAGCCTGGTGCGCTCGAGCGCGGGCGCCAAGAGCTTCACGCTCTACTCGTCCTTCCAGCAGCTGCAGTACCTCGACCATGCCGACGATCGCGCCCGTGGCCAGGGCGCAAACCCGTTCGGCAACTACACGCATCTCTATGTGCCGCCGCAGACCAACGAGAAGCTCTACGGGCCGTTCGCGGGTGACATCGGCGAGTACGCCTTCACCCTCTCGAGTAACGCCGCGATTTCGAACACGACGGGCTCGGAGATCATCGTCTGCCAGTACGCGCTGAAGCGGCTGTCGTTCTGCAACGCCGATTTCCAGCTGAGCGGTGGCACGCTGATCGCGAAGGGCGAGTTCGCGTTCGGCGCCTCGAACATCACGCTCGGGATCATCGGCGGCACCGGCAACGAGATCGGCGCGAGCGGCGAGGTCGTCGTCACCGAGGCGACGCCTTCGGCGGCGAACCAGCCGCTCGTCTTCTACGCGAACCCGCCGAGCCTCGTCGTCGAGCCGCAGCGGCTCAGGTTCGTCGTCTCCCCGCCCGCGACAGCGCCGACGCACACCCTGTCGGTCTACTCGTATCCGAGCGAGCAGCAGTACCTCGACCACAACGACGACGAGGCGCGCGGCGACGAGGACAACCCCTTCGGCACGCTCATCTACCGCAAGTGCGCCGACGGTCCCCACTACCAGCTCAACCTCTGCGACGCGGCGCTGACGCGCGCGGCGACGCTCAAGACCTCCGAGCACAACAACGGCCCGTTCGCGGGTGACACGGCGATCTTCAAGTTCAACCTCTACGCCGGCTCGAACCGCAAGGGCAAGCTCGGCACGGCGGTGCTCAGCTGCCAGTACTACTTCAAGCACTTCGCCTTCTGCGATGCGGTGTACCAGCTGAACGGCGGCACGATGATCGGCGAGGGCACCTTCAACTTCGACACGACCGCGTTCTCGCTCGCGATCACCGGCGGCTATGGCGCCTACGGCAACGTGCTCGCCGGCGCAGTAGGCATCTCCCCCGGCGGCAACGGCACCCAGCACCTCAGCTTCGAGCTCGGCTGAGATCTTCCTCGGCACGCTCGTGGGGCTGCGGCGACGGCCTGCGAAGCGCTCTGCCGCTGAAGCTGTCGGCGTGAGCCGGACGGCAGTCGCGGCCCGGCCGCAGCGGGACGTCTAGGGTACAGCGGTCGACCGGAGCGCTCGTTCGACCGCGGTCGAGCGCCAACGCCACCCTGCCGAGACAAGCGCCTTTCATGGCCGAGCACACCATCCTGCCTCCTTCGAGCGCCGGCTCATCCGCCGCCGGCGCACACTCCCGCCGGAGCTCACGCCGCGAGGCGGCGCAGTTCGGGCTGATGCTGGGCGCGCTCGGCGTCGTCTTCGGCGACATCGGCACGAGCCCGCTCTACGCGCTGCAGACGGTCTTCTCGATCGACCACGACACGGTGCAGACCGGCCGGGCCGACGTCTACGGGATCGTCTCGCTCGTCTTCTGGTCGATCACGCTCGTCGTCTCGGTCAAGTACGTCTCCTTCATCATGCGCGCGAACAACGACGGCGAGGGCGGGATCATGGCGTTGAGCGCGCTCGTGCAGCGCGCCTGGGGAAACGCGGCGACGCGCACGACGACGTTCGTCACCCTCGGCGTGCTCGGTGCCTCGCTCTTCTACGGCGACAGCGTGATCACCCCGGCGATCTCGGTCCTCTCGGCGGTCGAGGGCCTCCAGGTGGCCGCCCCGAGCATCGCGCACCTCGTGATGCCGATCTCGCTGACGTTGCTCGCCGGGCTCTTCCTGATCCAGCACTGGGGCACCCAGCGCGTCGGCGGCCTCTTCGGGCCGGTGATGGCGATCTGGTTCACGGCGATCGGCGCCGTCGGCGTGCACCGGGTCGTTGACGACCCGTCGATCCTCGAGGGCCTCTCTCCGAGCTACGGCTACTCGTTCGTCACCGGCCACCCCTACGTCGCCTTCGTCGCGATGGGCGCCGTCGTGCTCGCGATCACCGGCGCCGAGGCCCTCTACGCCGATATGGGCCACTTCGGGCGCATCCCGATCGCGCGCGCCTGGTTCCTGCTCGTCTTCCCCGCGCTGACGCTCAACTACCTCGGCCAGGGCAGCCTGATCCTCGCAAACCCGAAGACGATCTCGAACCCGTTCTTCCTGCTCGTCCCGGGCTGGGCTCAGATCCCGATGGTCGTGCTCGCGGCCGTCGCGACGATCATCGCCTCGCAAGCGGTGATCTCGGGCGCCTACTCGGTCTCGCGCCAGGCGGTGCAGCTCGGCTTCCTGCCGCGGATCACGATCCGCCAGACGGCGGAGCGCTCGATGGGACAGATCTACGTCCCGGTCGTCAACTGGCTGCTCTTCGTCGCCGTCGTGATCGTCACCGTCGGCTTCGGCACCGCGGCCCGACTCGCGACCGCCTACGGCGTCGCGGTCACCGGCACGTTCGTGATCAACACGGTCCTCTTCCTCGCGGTCGCACGCGGACTCTGGCGCTGGGCGAAGTGGAAACTCGCACTCGCGCGGAACCGTCTTCCTGAGCGTCGAGATCACCTTCTTCGCCGCCAACCTGGCCAAGGTCGTCCACGGTGGCTGGTTGCCCCTCACGATCGCTTTCGCGACGTTCACGGTGATGACGACCTGGCAGCTCGGCCGCGAGATCGTGACCGACAACCGGATGAGGAAGGAGGGTCCGCTCGAGGAGTTCGTCGCGGAGTTGCACGAGGCGAAGCTGCCGCGCGTGCCCGGCACCGCCGTCTTCCCGCACCCCTCCAACGGCACGACACCCTTCGCGCTGCGCGCGAATGTCGAGCACAACCACGTGCTCCACGAGCACGTCGTGATCATCTCGGCGCAGTCGGAGAACGTGCCGCACGTACCGCTGCCCGAGTGCCTCAGCTTCGACGACCTCGGCTACGAGGACGACGGGATCATCCATCTGTCGGCCCGGTACGGCTTCCAGGACCTCCAGGATCTGCCGCGCGCGCTCCAGCTCGCCTGCGTCGCCGACCCACAGCTGCGGCTCGACCTCGAGCAGGCCTCGTACTTCCTCTCCCACATCACGATCCGGCTCACCGACGCCCCGGGGATGATGCGCTGGCGCAAGCGGCTCTTTCTCGCGCTCGCCCGCAACGCGGCGAGCCCGAGCGCCTACTTCTGCCTGCCCGTCGACCGCACCGTGATCATGGGCTCACAGGTCGACGTCTGAGCGAACCACCGCGGCGTTAGGCGCGCGTCGCGTCGAGCTGCGGGGTCCGCATCAGCCCGCGGATCGTCGGTACGAGCTCGGCTGCCGCTTCCTTGACGACGTAAGCCTGGGCCCCACCGGCGAACGCGCTGCGCCGGTAGCTCGCGTCCTCATGGAGAGAGAGCACGACGATGCGGGTCGCGGGTGAGGCGGCTCGCAGGTCGGCGAGCGCGTCGAGGCCGTTGCGCCCGGGCATCGCAATATCGAGCAGCAGCACATCGGGGAGCTCGTTGTGCACCCGGGCGACCGCCTCGTCCGCATTGGTCGACTCACCACTCACCACCAGATCGGGCGTGCCTTCGAGCAGGCGCCGCAGCGCCTCACGGACACGGGCGTGGTCATCGCAGATATGGACACGCACCGGCGACACAATCAGACCAGTGTCGGCAGTCGCGTGCGTACGCGCGTCTGGTTTTCGCCACAGCTCGGCTTCGGTTTTCTCACAGGCTGTGGCTCCGGGGAAAACGCGTGCACTCAGAAGTCGGCGCTGAGCGCGACCGGCTTGTGCCCGCGGGGGCGTGCGGCAAGCCTACTGAGCCCGATCGCGAGCCGGCCGAGCGCCTGCCGGGCCTCCTTGCTGCCGACGCTGAACTGCAGCTCGGCCACGCCGTCGGCGCCCGTCACCGCGAGCGCCTGCGCCGTGACTGCCGGGAGCCGCGTCGACTCGAGTTCGATCGTCACCGTCACGGGCCCCCGTGGCGCCCAGCCGTCGTTGAAGCAGACGCTGACGCCGTCGGGGCCGACGAGCGTCGTCAGCCCGGGGTGGCTCAACTCGTCATCGGCGACGGCGACCTGGAGCGTGTAGGGGAGGCGTGTCCCGCGCTCGCGCGCCGACCCTGCCTCGGGAGCGAAGCGCAGGTCGCCGGGAATCGAGTCGAGGCAGAGCGTGCCGCGCAGCGCGAGATGCCCGTCGAGTGAGGAGAGCAGCACGCCGCGCGAGAGCTCGGGCAGCCGCAGCGTGTCAGCCGCCTCGAGCGCCTCGAGCGCAACCGTGCGCTCGGAGAAGACGAGGATGCGCGCCTCGAACTGGCCGCGCATGCCCGCGCTCGTGCTGTCGCGCAGCGTGACCTCGACGTGTTCGTGCTCACGAAAGCGCTTCATGTGAACCTCGGTATCGGCGGGAGGACCATCTGGTCCAAGCATCGGCAGCACCGGACCCGTAACTCTGCGGCAAAATACCGAACGCCATCATGTTTGTACGCACTCCGAAACCGGCGCGACTGCCGCGGGGCCGCGTGTCGCTCAGGACCCCCCTTCTCGATCGTGATCTCCGCCTCGCGTCAGCACGCCGCGCGCACGCTGCCGTGCTGGCTCAGAGCAGCGCGACCCAGCGATCCATGAGTGCGAGCGCGTCGAAACCCTCCCCGGCACTCGAGCGCAGTGCCAGCAGCTCGTCGATCCCGAACGAGAACCGGGCCTCCGGGATACTCGCCATGTACCAGCCCTCGTAGAGGCGGCGATCGGTCGGCGAGATCGAGATCAGCACAAGCTCCCCGTGACGGCGGTCGTGCAGCAGCTTGACGTAGATCTCGACGACCGCCGCTTCGGGCCCTTCGAGCACCTGCGCGAAGTGTCCGTGGCTGTAGCAGAGCACTCCCGTCAACCCGACCCGCGCGTTGTGGGCGCGGGCCTCGGCGAGGATGTCGGTCAGGTCGCTCGGGGTGAGGTCGGGGGCAGCCGTACTGGCGTACAGCAGACGCAGGAGGTTCGGCATCGCGGAGGCTCCTTCTCGCGGCGAGGTGGCGTGCCTCCTCGAGTTCGGGGCCGGCTCGACCAGCCCTCCTCACCGAGCTGCCTGCGCCGCCCGGCGGGCGTCGATGTCGGGTCGCTCAGCCCCTGAGCGGGCCGAACAGGTAGCGCTCGAGCGTGGGCGCGACCGCGGCGGCGACCGCAGCCGGCGGCAGCGAGGCGAGCGGCTCGACGGCGAGCACGAACCGTGCCATCACGAGCCCGATGATCTGCGAACCGACGAGGTTGACGCGAAGCTCGGGCTCGTCGAGCTCGAGCAGCTCCGCGACCGGGCGGATCACCTCGCGGCTCAAGAACTCGCTCAGCATCCGTGCGACCTCGGGTTCGCTGGCGGCGGCACGGACGACGCCCGTGACCCGCTGCGCAACGGCGCGCTGCTCGAGCAGCTCGACAAGCAGTGCCGCGAGGCGCACGCCGACGCCGTCGCGACCGCCGGCGAGCACTGCCGGCAGCGCCTCGGCCGGGTTGAAGGGGAGCCCGACGGCCGCAACGAAGAGCTGTTGCTTCGACCCGAAGTAGTGGGCGATCAGCTTCTGGTCGACGCCTGCCTCGCCGGCGATCATGCGGAGTGAGGCCCGGTCGTAGCCCCGCTCGGCGAAGCAGCGCGCTGCCGCCGTCCGGATCGCCTCGCTCGTGCCGCTCTCCCCCGGCCTGCGGCCGCTCCGGCTCACCGCGCGAAACCTCGAGCGATCACGACCTGCGCACGCCCGACACGATAGTATTCCGCGCACGATGAATTCTGCATCGGCTGAATTAGAGCACAGCACGGCTACCCCCGCCATCGCCGTCCGCGCTCTCGACGTGAACCGGGGCGGGCGGCCAGTGCTCTCCGGCCTCTCGCTCGACGTGCGCGCCGGCAGCGTGACCGGGCTGCTCGGGCCGAGCGGCTCGGGCAAGACGACGCTGATCCGCTCGATCGTCGGCGTGCAGCTCGTTGCCGGCGGCGAGGTGAGCGTGCTCGGCTTGCCCGCCGGCTCGCGCGCGCTGCGCTCGCGCGTCGCCTACGTGACGCAGGCTCCTTCGCTCTATGCCGACCTGACCGTCGCCGAGAATCTCCGCTACTTCGCGCGAATCCTCGACGCGCCGCCGCAACGCGTGCGCGAGGTGATCGCGACCGTCGGGCTCGAGCGTCAGACCCACCAGGTGGCGAGCACGCTCTCGGGCGGAGAGCGGGGCCGCGCCTCGCTCGCGGTGGCGCTGCTCGGGCAACCGGAGCTGCTCGTGCTCGACGAGCCGACCGTCGACGTCGACCCGATCCTGCGCCGCGAGCTCTGGGATGCGTTCTACGCGCTCGCCGCGGCGGGTGCGACGCTGCTCGTCTCGAGCCACGTGATGGACGAGGCCCGGCGCTGCCACGAGCTCGTGCTGATGCGCGAGGGGCGCATCGTCGCCACTGGTACGCCGGCCGGCCTGCTCGCCCGCACGGGCACGAGCGAGCTCGAGGACGCCTTCATCGCGCTCGCCGAGCAGCCGTGAGCGCACGGGTCACACTCGCGACCGCCCGCCGGGTGCTCGAGCAGCTCCGCCGCGACCGCCGCACGCTCGCGCTCGTCTTCATCGTCCCCCCTGCGCTGCTGACGATCTTCAAGTACATCTTCGCGAACCAGCCGCAGACGTTCGCGCGGATCGGCGCACCGCTGATCGGGATCTTCCCGCTGATCATCATGTTCCTGATCACGTCGATCGCGATGCTGCGCGAGCGCACGAGCGGAACGCTCGAGCGGCTGATGTCGCTGCCGCTCGCAAAGCTCGACCTGCTGAGCGGCTACGCGCTGGCCTTTGCGCTGCTCGCGACGTGTCAGGCAGTGATCACCGGCACGATCGGCTTCGAGGCGCTCGACGTCCACACCCGCGGGCCGGCGCTCGCCGTGATCGCGCTCGCGGTCGCGAACGCGCTCCTCGGCATGACGCTCGGGCTCTTTCTGAGCGCCTTCGCCCACACCGAGTTCCAGGCGGTGCAGTTCATGCCGGCGGTGCTGATCCCGCAGATCCTGCTCGGCGGGTTGCTGATCCCGCGCAGCCACATGCCCGAGGCGCTGCGGGTCGTCTCCGACCTGCTGCCCGTCACCTACGCCTACGACGCGCTCGCGCGGGTCGCCGGCGACGAGCTCGGCGGCCGCCTCTGGCTCGATATCGGCGTCGTCTGCGCGAGCATCGTGCTCGCATTGCTGCTCGGTGCGACCACGCTCAAGCGACGCACCGACTGAGTCAGGGCCAGGACCGCGCCCAACGGAGCGTCTGCGCAACGGATGCGGAACGCCTGCTGGTAGCCTTCGCGCTCGGTGCGGGGGCTGCGGATGCGGCATCCGGATCGGGGGGCACGGTCGACGGGAAGCGACACGAACAGGCCCTGGCACTGCGCGTGACTTCTCGGATTCGCAACGCAACCTCGGACGAGGAGGCAAATGGAGCGGGTCGGCGGCGAGGGGGCTGAAGCCCAGGCAGCGCTGTTGGCGCAGATGCAGAACTGGCTCGCCGAGAGCGCGGCTCCCGGCGAGGGAGCACCGCTCGAGCTCCGCCTCTGGACGCCGCTCGAGGGGCTCGCGCTGCTCGCGATGAGCGGTGAGATGGACATGAGTAACGCGCACGAGCTGCCCGCTACCCTCGCGCCGCTGCTGCGCCAACAGGCCCAGCGGGTGATCGTCGACCTCTCGCAGATGAGCTTCATCGACTCGACCGGGATCCGTGCCGTCGTCACGGTCACGAACGGCGCCCGCGAGAGCGGCGGCGAGGTCGTGCTCGCGGCGCCGAGCGAGAACGTCGCCCGCACCTTCGAGATCGTCAAGCTGCGCGACTTCGTCCCGATCGTCGACTCCGTCGCCGCGGCGCTCGGCATCCTCGGGCCGCGCGCCGACGACCCTCGCCTGCAGTGAGCGCGCGCAGTGTCCCGCGCCGCGAGCGAACCGGTGCGAGCGCCTCCTCTCGCTCGGCAACTCCCTAGGCAGGCTGCTCGGGCGCCCGTCCGAGCTGCGCCCAGACGGTGCGCCGCGGGCCACCCGTCGTGCCCCAGCACTCGGCGAGGTGCGCGACGATCGGCAAGCCGAGCCCGCCGATCGTGTCGGGCTCGGCGTGTCGCAGACCGGGAACGAGCCCGGCACGGCCTTCGTCGCAGACGGCGACCTCGACCTCGCGCGCGCTCAGACGCACGGTGAGCCCGATCCGGTCGGAGGCGCCGCACCCTGAGTGGCGCACGGCGTTCGAGACGAGCTCGCTGACGACGAGCCGCAGCTGCTCACGCACTCTCTCGATCCCGGCGACGCCCTCGAGCGCGTCGCGCGCCCGAGAGGGCGCGTGCTCGTCGCAGCGAAGCGACAGACTGAGCACGTCCCGAAAGTGATCGGGCACGGGCCTCACCCCCTCCGTTGGCTCTCGTCAGTTGGCATGCCCGCGCGGAGACGAACGAAACGTCGCCTCGCCGCACCCCTACAGTCGCGTTCACCCCTGCCGAGGCGTCCGCCGTCCGCGCGGCAGCGCCAGCTCGGCCAGCTCGGCGACGGTCGTCGCCCCCTGCTCCTGGGCGAGCCCGGCGAGCTTCAGAAAGATCTCCGCCGTCGCCTGCGCGTCGGGGAGCGCACGGTGGCAGGGCCGGACAGAGACGCCGAAGAAGCATGCGAGCGCGGCGAGATTGACGCGTGGGACTCGCCCGGCGAGCAGGTTGCGCGCGAGCGGCAGCGTGTCGATGACCGTGGCGGCGACATGGCGGCCCGTCAGCCGCTCGAGCGCGCCGTCGACGAAGGCGAGGTCGAAGCGCGCATTGTGCGCGACGAGTACGCCCTCGCCGGCGAAGGCGAGAAACCGCGCGAGCGCCTGGGAGACCGGGAGGCCAGGGCCGGCGTCGCTGCCGAAGCGGGCGCGCAGCCGTGCCTCGGCCTGCGCACCCGCCGGCGCGAGGGCGGGCGCGACGAGCGTTTCGAAGCTCGGTCCGAGCCGGAGCCCGTCGATCCGCACCGCACCGATCTCGCAGATCTCGGCCGAGCTGAGCGCGAGCCCGGTCGTCTCGAGGTCGAAGACGACGAAGCTGGCCGCCGCGAGCTCGCTGCCGGGCGCCTTGACGATCCGGACGCTTGCGCCCGCCAACTCGAGCCGGGCATCGGCCGCGACGAGCGGCCCGAGCAGACGCCGCGCCAGCGCTTCCGAGGGCTCCGCGGCAAGCAGGCGCGAGGCCGCCGCGACGAGCGGCATCTGCCCATCGTGGGCCTCGAGCAGCGGGACGAGACGGTCGAGCGAGGCGACGGAGAGCCGCATCCCCTCAGGCTATACGAACATATGTTCTGTTTGTGCTGCTGGAAGGGGATTTGGCACGCGCCGAAGCGCAAACGCGGTGCTGACAAGTCCCTAACCTCGAGGCCGTACAGTGGATCCATGGCTCGGTGCGTCCCCAACCCTCATGCCGGCTCGGGCGGCGCGCTGCCTGAGCGGAGTGCGCACCGCGATGGGTAAGCGGGCGATCGCGGCCGGCGGACTGCTGCTCGCAGTCGTCGTTGCTGTCGCGGTGGCGCTCGGCGGACGCACGAGCACACCGGGCGCGCTCTCGCCTCCACGAGCACCCGCCCCGAGTGTGCCCGCGGCGACGCTGCCGGCACCGACGGTCACCACGAGCACGCCTGCCCCGCACATGCGCGCAACGCACCGTGTCGTCGCGGACGGGCTCGCCTGGCGGATCCGCAGCTCGACGACGACGCACGTGATCCAGAACGAGTACCTGCCTGCGACGGCAACCGGCGTCTACCTGGTGCTAGACGTCGCGGCGACGAACGACGGTGAGCGTGCGCTCGTGCTCGATCCCTCACAGCTCCGGCTCGAGCTTGCCGGCAGCAGCTACGCGGTCTCCGCGAGCGCACTGACCGCGCTCGAGCTCGCCGGACGCGTCACCTTTCCCGCGACGACGCTCGCGCCCGGCGCATCCGCCGCGGGGACGCTCGTCTTCGATGTCCCGCCTGCTGCGGCGGGCGCCGCTCCCGAGCTCTGCCTCGAGAGCGTCAGCTGCGGCACCTAAACCCGGGAAGCATCAGGCGAACGCGGCCGTGAGCGTACGCCCGGCGAGCGCAACCGGCGCGAGCGCGTCGGCGTCATGCATGTTGAAGACGAGACCGTCGAGGCCAGCATCGAACAACGCCTGGACCTGCTCGCAGACGCTGTCGCGGTCGCCCGCGACGACGTAGTCGCGGTAGCGCTCGGCGTCCATCCCGCGCCTCTGCGCCAGCTCGCGGCCGGTGCGCTCCGCCCCCTCCTGCGTCTCGGCGATGACGAGTCCGCCAAGCCGCGTCTTCGTGATCGTCCCCGGGTCGCGGCCGATCGACTCGCAGTGACGGTCGAGAACGGCGAGCTTGTGCCGGATCGTCTCGACGTTGCCGAAGAGGTTGCAGGCGTCGGCGTAGCGCGCGACGAGCGCGAGCAGCCGTCGTTCGCCGCCGCCGCCGACCAGGATCGGGATCCCGCCGGGCCGGAGGGGGCGCGGCACGTTGCGCGCCTCCTCGATGCGGTAGTGCCCGCCGTTGAAGCTCGGCCGCTCCTCGCTGAACATCGCCCGGCAGATCTGGAGTGCCTCCTCGAGTCGGTCGAGCCGCTCGCCGACCGGCGGATAGGCAAAGCCGTAGCCGCGGTGCTCCTCCTCGTTCCAGGCCGCACCGATACCGAGGATCGCCCGTCCCGCCGAGACGACATCGAGTGTCGTCACCTGCTTGGCAAGGAGCGCCGGGTTGCGGTAGGTGACGCCCGTGACCATCGTGCCGAGGCTGACCGAACGCTTGCGCGCCGCGAGCGCGCCGAGCAGCGTGTACGCCTCGAGCATCGGCTCCTCGGGCGGCCCCACGACGGCGATCTGGTAGACGTGGTCCATCACCCAGACCGAGTCGAAACCGGACTCCTCCGCCGTCTGCGCGATCGCGGCGACCCGTTCGAAGAGCTCGCCGGGCTCGACCCCCGCATAGCTGAAGCTCGGGATCTGCAGCCCGAAATGGGTGACACGCATGACCGTCTCCTCTCGTCGGCTCGCTCGACTGGCGTCGCCGGCCGGAAGGCGGCGATTCGCGCTCCCTGCCAGTATCGCCGCGGCGCCCGAGCCGGCGAGACGGTTCAGCCGCGTTGGCTGGCGCCGCGTTGGGCGGCGGCCGGCGCCGCAGCGCGCAGCCCGTCGAGCACGATCTTCAGATAGCGCTTCCACGCGTCGGGCGAGGAGGACTGCGCCGAGCCCTCCATCGCCGAGCCGATCAGCCCGATCACGTCCTCGGGCTCGATATCCGGACGCAGCGCACCCTCGGCCTGGGCACGGCTCACGAGCGCCGCGGCAAGCCGCGCGAAGTGCTGCTTCGCCTCGGCCACCTCGGGCATTTCGCTGCAGCGGTGCGCGCCCTCGAAGAAGGCGCGATCGCTCGCGTGCAGCTCCGCCACGTCCCAGACGAAACGCTCGAACGCCGAGCCCGCATCGGCTTCGGCGAGCAGCTGCTCGACGCGTGCGCCGAGCTCTGCCAGATGCGCCGAGATCACCGCGGCGATCAGCGCATCCTTGGTCGGGAAGCGCCGGAAGACGGTGCCGTGCCCGACTCCGGCGCGCCGGGCGATCTCATCGATGCTGACATCCGGCCCCTGCTCGGCGAAGACCTCCGCCGCCGCGCTCAGCACCCGGCCGCGGTTCTCCTCGGCGTCGGCCCGCAGCGCCGCCATCAGGCCCCGACGATCGCCGGTTCGCCCGTCGCCTCCGCCTCGATCGCAGCGACGTGGTGGCGGCGGAGCAGCAACGTCATCACGACGAGCGCGCCGAGCAGCAGCACCGCTCCGCCCCCGAAGGCCCAGTGGAAGCCGGTCACGAGCGCCTGCGTCTTGCCGCCGCTCGCCGAGGAGGTCACGCTCGCGGCGATCGTCGAGAGGATCGCGAGCCCGAGCGCGCCGCCGATCTGTTGCGAGGTGTTGAAGAGCCCCGAGGCAAGCCCCTGATCCTGATTGGCGAGGCCGGTCGTCGCGATCAGTGTCAGCGGCATGAAGACAGCACCCATCCCGAGTGAGGCGAGCACCAGCGCGGGCAGGACGTTCGCGAGGTACGTCCCGTGCACCGGCAGCTGCGGTCAAAAGCGCCATTCCCGCTGCGCTGAGCAGCATCCCGATCGCCGCGACGAGGCGTACGCCGACCCTGGGCGCGAACTGCGAGGCGAGCCCAGCGGAGACCATGATCCCCGCAGTGAAGGGCAGGAACGCGAGCCCTGCTTCGAGCGGCTTGTAGCCGAGCACGCGCTGGATGTAGAGCGTGTTGAAGAAGAACATCGCGAAGATCCCCGACATCGCGAGGAACATCACGAGATTCGCGGTGAGCAGTGAGCGCACGCGGAAGATCGAGAGGCGCACGAGCGGCGCCACGGTGCGCAGCTCGATCAGGACGAAGCTCACGAGCAGGACGAGCGCGATCGCGAAGAAGCCGAGCGTCGTCGACGAGGTCCAACCGGCGGTCTCGGCCTTGACGATCGCGTAGACGAGCGTCATCAGCCCGCCGGTGACGGTGACTGCGCCTGCGATGTCGTAGCTTCCGTGAGCCTCCGCGTCGCGCGACTCGGGCACGAGCCGCCAGGCGAGCGCGAAGGTGACGATCCCGACCGGGACGTTGACGAAGAAGATCCACGGCCACGAGAACGACTGCGTCAGCACGCCGCCGAGAATCAGTCCGACCGCCGAGCCGCCGATCGCGATCGCAGCCCAGACGCCGAGCGCGCGGGCGCGCTCGCTGCCCTCGGCAAAGGTGGTCGAGATGATCGAGAGCGCGGCCGGCGAGATCAGCGCCGCTCCGAGCCCCTGGAGGGCACGTGAGCTGATCAGGAAGCCCTCGCTCGTCGCCAGTCCGTCGAGCAGCGACGCGCTCGTGAAGATGACGAGGCCGATCAGGAAGAGCCGCTTGCGCCCGAGCAGGTCGCCGGCGCGTCCGCCGAGCAGCAGGAAGCCGCCGAAGACGAGCGTGTAGGCGTTGACGATCCACTGCAGGTTCGCCTCGCTGAGGCTGAGGTCCTTCTGGATCGACGGCAGGGCGACGTTGACGATCGTCGCGTCGAGGACGACCATGAACTGGGCCATGCAGATCAAGACGAGGACAACCCACGGATTCGTTTGGCGCATCGCTGTGCTCCCTTCCCCCCGTAAACGGACGCTAGAGTCCAGTTACGGTAGCACGCACCTCGACAGCGGCTGAACACCCGCCGTCAGCTCGACCGAACGCCCTCAGTGGACGGTGATCGCCCAGTCTTTGCGCACCGTGGTTCCGTCCGCCTTGACGACCGCCTGGAAGGTGAGCGGCTCGCCACGCGAGGCTGCGGGCCAGGTGATCCCGTGCTTGGGCTTCTCCTGCCAGCTGCCGACGAAGTGGTAGACGGCGCCGTTGTCGATCTTCCCGACCGGGGCGCCGGCGAAGAGCACCTGCATCGTCAGCGTCGCCGCGATCGGCTTGCCGGCCGCGTTGGCGACGGTGATCTTGACCGGCCAGGGCACGTTGACCTTGGGTGTGTGCGTCGGCGAGATGAGCGTCACCTTGATCGCCGTGCCGGTCTGGACACCCTGCGCGCTCGCGGCGAGCACGAAGGCAACCGCCGCGAGCAACACGATCGCGAGCAGTGCCCGCAGGTGAGAACGATCGTCGCTCACGAGCAGGCGCGGCACCGTCTGTGCCCGCGGGACCGTCTGTGCCCGCGACATCGTCTGTGCCCGCGACACCGTCTGTGCCCGCGACACCGTCTGTGCCCGCGACACCGTCTGTGTCTGCGGCACCGGCACGGAACTCAGAGAATCGGCGAGCTCGTTCATCAGGAGCATCCTCTCGTGGCGCTCGTGTTGCCACATCGGTAATTGCCCTGAAAAGGCTGCCACAAACATCGGCCGGCACGAAGAGCCGCTGCCGCGTCCGGATCGCCCGCGCCCGCGAAAATGCGGCCCGTCTGGCCCGGGGCTATCGGCTATCGTAGGGCGAGGTCGGAGTTGCCCGTCCATGGCGAGGTCGGAGTTACTCGGCCCCAGGTCCCCACCGGGGCTCTGGTGCATAGCCCTTCTCCGGAGAGGCAGAGATGACGAACCCGAATCCGACGTGCCCGCAGTGCAAGGCGCCGCTCAAGCTGCACGAGCTGGCTGTCCCGCGTCCGGTGCCCAGCAGCACCTCACGTCTTGTCCCCAAGCGGCAGTGGGTCTGCAGCAACGAGGACTGTATGTACACGGCAAGCCAGCACGTGCACGCCCTCTCGCGCTAAGCGCGGCTCCGCCGCGACCCGCCCGACGGCGCGTTCGGTCGGTCTCTCTACCTGAGCCGGTAGACGAGTCCTGCGCCGGACGCGACCACATAGGTCTCCGCGCCGATCTGGAGCGCGGAGGCCTCGGCGAGCGGCGCCGGTAAGCGTCCCGCGGCGTGGACGACCCCGCTCGTCGGGTCGATCTGCTCGATCGTCGCGAGTGGCGCGCCGCTTTCGCCACGGCCGCCGAGGAGGTAAAGCGACCCGTCCGAGGGCAGCAGGAGCGCCTGCTCGACCCCGGCCGGCAGCTGCGCGATGGTGCGGACGCTGCCATCGGCCGTGTCGACGGCGTAGACCGCCGTCGCGAGACCTGCGTCTCCTCGACCGCCGGCAACGTAGAGCATGCTGCCGATGGCTGCGACCGCGGGGGCGCGCACCCCTTCGGGGAGCCGCGCGATCGTCGTCGAGGCACCTGAGCGCGCGAGCTCGAGCACCGCGCTCGCGACCCGCGTGCCGGTCCAACCGCCAGCGAGGTAGGTGTTACCGCCGATGACCGCGGTGCCCGCCTCGGCGAGTGGCTCGAGGAAGCCCGCCAGCGGCGTCATCGGCCCGGCCGGGAGCGCGACTTGCTCGACCGTCGCCTGAGGAAGCGCGGTGCCTTCGCCGCCGAGAATGTCGACGCTGTCACCGTTGGCGTAGACGCTCGCCTCGGCCGCCGGCGCGGGCAGGGTCGCGATCACCCGATAGGGGCCGGCGACGGGCCCTCCGAAGACGTTGCTGGCATCGGCCCCTCCGACGAAGACGAGGTGCCCGTCCGCATACGCCGCCATGCCCCCGGGAGCGCCGCGCCCGAGCCGGGCAACGACTGTCGCGGTGAACGGGCCCCAGCTGTGCGTGCCCGCACTCGACCCCTTGGCCTTCGCGGGCGTCGTCGCCGCAGCTGTCGTCGGTGTCCGCACCGTCGTCGTCGTTGTGGACGTCGTCGCACCCGGGGTTGTCGAGGCCGGTGTCGTCAGGGCGGGTGTCGTCGAGGCCGGATGGCTGCTTGGAGGAGGCGTCGTCGTTGCTGGCACGGAGCTCGCCGCCTGCGTCGCGGTCGGCGTCGACGGCGGCGTCGGTGTCGACGGCGCCGTCACTGCGCCGGCCGCCTTGGGCGCCGCGGGCGCGATCCGACGCCCGATCACGATCGCCGCTGCGCTGAGGGCCACGACGAGCAGCAGCGCGAGCGCGAACACGAGCGGGCTCGCCTGCCGACGCTGCCGGGGACCGAAGTCGGGTGGGTAACCGCCGATCGGCGCCGACGGCCTCGTCACGGGCCGGGCGGGCGTGGCAGCGGCAGCCTCGGGTTCGCTGCCGACGGTATCGCCCGCCGGGCTAGCGGCTTCGCGGTGCGGCGCTGCCGCATCGCGCTGCTCCTCCGCATCGCGCTCGTCTTCCGCCATTGACGGGACGGTAGCTACCTCGCCGACCGGCCGAAACCCCGCCTGCGCGTGCGACCACGCACACGCGCCGCGCGGCGCCGTTCGCGTCTTGTGTCAAATCGTTCTATGCTCTCGCGCTATCACGACCAAGAGTTCTATGCTCTCGCGCCTCACCCCCAGAATCAGCATCACGCACTTTCAGACGAACAAACAGGAGGGTCAGTGAAAAACCGGATCTTGGTGAGTTCTGCGCTCGCCACCGTGGTGACCGGGCTCGTGCTCGCGGTCACGGTGAGCGGCGCTTTCGCCCACGCGACCGCCGCGACCCCGCTTCCGGCGGCGACGTGTTCGGCGATTCAGAACCCGAGCGGGAATCTGCTCATCTCCTCCGACCTGCCGCTGCAGGGTGCCGGACGGGCGCAGACGATCCAGATGACCAAGGCAATCGCCTTCGTCTTCTCGCAGGCGGGCTGGAAGGCCGGCAACTACACGATCGCGTACCAGAGCTGTGACGACTCGACCGCACAGGCCGGCGCTTGGGACTCGGGCACGTGCTCGAGCAACGCCAACGCCTACGCGCAGGACTCGAGTGTCGTCGGCGTGATCGGCACCTTCAACTCGGGATGTGCCGAGATCGAGATCCCGATCGAGAACCGGGCCCCGAACGGCCCGCTCGCGATGGTGAGCCCGGCGAACACCTACGTCGGACTGACGCACACGGGCCCGGGCACCGCCGCCGGTGAGCCCGGCAAGTACTACCCGACCGGGAAGCGCAACTACGCCCGCGTCGTGGCAGCAGACGACTACCAGGGTGCCGCAGATGCGACGCTGGCAATGCAGCTCGGCGTCAAGAAGCTGTTCATCCTGAACGACAAGCAGGCGTACGGTGCCGGTGTCGCGAGTGACCTCCAGAACGCGGCGAAGAAGCTCGGCATCGATGTTGTCTCGAACGTCGCGTGGGACGCCAAGGCGACCTCCTACGCCGCGCTCGCACTGCAGATCAAGTCCTCCGGGGCGACTGCTGTCTTCCTCGGCGGTCTGATCTGCGAGAACGGTGGCAAGCTGATCAAGGACATCCGGGCGAACGCGCCGGGCGTCACGATCCTCGCCCCGGACGGCTTCACGCCCGTCTCGGCCGACGTCCAGGAGTCCTCGGGCCAGGCCAACGGGATGTACGTCTCGGTCGCGGGTCTGCCCGTCACGCAGCTCCCGGCCGCCGGTAAGGCGTTCGTGGCCGCCTTCGAGAAGACGATCGGCGGGGCGACTCCCGCTCCGTACTCGGTCTATGCCGCACAGGCAGCCGACGTGATCCTCCAGGCGATCTCGAAGTCCGACGGCACGCGTGCCGGTGTCTCGTCCGAGCTGTTCAAGGTCAACATCCCGAACGGCATCCTCGGGCCGATCTCGTTCAACAAGAACGGTGACGTCTCGGCAGACCCCGTCACGATCTACAAGGTCGTGAACGGCCAGTCGACGACGGACAAGGTCATCGTCCCGGCGACCAAGCTGGTCGCGGCGGCCTAACCGCCTCCGCTGTGCAGGACGACGGGGGGAGGCGCCTGGGCGCACTCCCCCCGTCGACCTGAGTCGCCCGCCGCCCACACTCGAGCCGTTTCCCGACAGGCAGGTGCGCGGCTCACGGCTCGTGCTGCGCGAGCAGATCGTCTCTTCTCGGCTCCGGCTCGAACGTACCCGGCACCCACAGGGCTCGCGCCGCGGTCGACACTCGTTCTCGGTGTGGCTGCCCCGCCGGCGGGCCGCGCAGACGCCGGCTGACGGCCTCTCACCGGGCAGCTCAGCTCGCTCGCTCCGCGCTGCCCGTGTCCGTCAGGATAAAACCTCAGCTGCGGCCGCACGCCTCGCCGGGCCACCATGGGGGGTTGCCGGCGCGGGAGCAGGCCACAGACCACCGATGGCAAGCGAAGAATCTGTCCCGACCGAGCAGAGTGCACCGGCAGCGCCGGGACTGACCGCCTGGACGCGGCACCTCGAGACGCCGCTGCGGAGCTTCCTGCGCACCGAGACGGGGAGCGCCGCCTTCCTGCTCGCGGCGACGGTCGTCGCGCTCGCCTGGGTCAACCTCGACGCCGGCTCCTACGACCACCTCTGGGGGACGACGCTGTCGCTGCAGGTCGGCGCCAGCACGATCTCGGGCACGCTCCGCTACTGGCTGAACAGCGGCCTGATGAGCTTCTTCTTCTTCGTGATCGGGCTCGAGGCACGGCGCGAGTTCGACATGGGTGAGCTGCGCGAGCGCCGCCGGCTCGCGCTGCCACTCGTGGCGGGCGCGGGCGGGATGATCGTTCCGGTCGCGATCTTCCTGCTCTTCAACGCGGGCGACAGCTCCGCACACGGCTGGGGAGTCGCGATGTCGACCGACACCGCCTTCGCGCTCGGGATGCTGGCACTCGTCGGGCCGCGCTTCCCCGAGCGGCTGCGGGCGTTCATGCTCACCGTCGCCGTCGTCGACGACATGCTCGCGCTCGCGGTGATCGCGACGGCGTACACGAGCGATCTGACCGTCGTCTGGCTGCTCGCCGGGGTCGCGGTGCTCGGGATCGTGCTCGTCGCCGCCCGGCTCGGCTTCCGCAACGGCTTCGTCTACGTGCTGCTCGGGCTCGGCGCCTGGCTGGCGCTGCGCCGCTCGGGGATCGACCCGGTCGTCGTCGGGCTCGCGATGGGGCTCTTCACCTACGCCTCGCCCGCGGCGCGCAGCGACCTCGAGCGGGCAACCGACCTGTTCCGCCTCTTCCGTGAGCAGCCGACGCCCGAGCTCGCGCGAGAGGCGAGCGTAGGCCTGCAGCTCGCGATCTCGCCCAACGAGCGGCTCGCGCAGCTCTTCCATCCCTGGTCGAGCTACCTGATCGTGCCACTCTTCGCGCTCGCGAACGCCGGGATCGTGATCAACGGCAGCTTCCTCGCCCACGCGTACGGCTCGCCGCTGACGCTCGGCGTCTTCCTCGGCTACCTGCTCGGCAAGCCGATCGGGATCGTCGGCGCCTCCTCGGCGCTGCGGCTCGTGAGCCGCGGCCGGCTGCGGCCGCCGGTCGGCTGGGCCGCGCTCGCAGGCGGCGGCACGATCGCCGGGATCGGCTTTACGGTCGCATTGCTGATCGCGACGCTCGCCTTCCACGGCGTCTCGCTCGCCGAGGCGAAGCTGGGCGTCCTCAGCGCCGCGATCGGCGCCTCGCTTCTCACCTGGGTCGTCTTCCGCGCGACGAACCGGCTGCCGACGGGGATGAAGGTGCGTGCGCTGCTCGGGAGCTCGGAGCTGCTCGTCGACCTCGCCGTGCCCGTCGATAGCGGAGCGCGACCACGTCCGCGGGCCGGAGGATGCGCCGGTGACCCTTGTCGAGTACGGCGACCTCGAGTGCCCGTTCTGCGGCCAGGCCGAGGACGGTATCCGGGCGCTTCTCGCCGACCGCGGTGGTGAGCTCCGCTACGTCTGGCGCCATCTACCGCTCCGTGACGTGCATCCGCAGGCCCAGCAGGCGGCGGAGGCGGCCGAGGCGGCCGCGAACCAGGGCCGCTTCTGGGAGATGCACGATCTGCTCTTCAGCCACCAGGACGCGCTCAAGGTGCCCGACCTGCTCCGCTACGCCGAGGAGCTCGGGCTCGACCGCGAGCGCTTCGCCGAAGACCTGCGCCGCCACGCGGGCGCCGGCCGGATCGCCGAGGACGTCGACAGCGCCGACCTGAGCGGCGTCTCGGGCACACCGAGCTTCTTCATCAACGGCCGCCGCCACTACGGCGCGTACGACCTCGACTCGCTCCGCAGCGCCGTCGCGCTCGCGCGCGTCCGCGCCCTCGCCGCCGTCTGACGCTCGAGGGCGCCCCTCCGCGCAGCCAACCGCGCCCCGGAGGCCCTGAAGCGCCGTCTAAGCACCCGTGGCCCCGAAGGCAGGCCCGGAGCCGCAAAGGCGACGCGTGCGCCCTCAGGGCCCCGCTACGGGCCTCAGAGCCCCCGTCCGAACCTAGAGCCCGACCGAATCGACCTTTTCGGGGCTGAGCGTGACGATCACGCGCGTCTCGCCCTCGCGGTGCATCGTGTAGTCGGCACCCGTGTACTTGCGGGCGAGCGCGTCGATGTTCGCGTCGGCGCCCTGCTCGTCGAAGACGATCGTGCCGCTGACCGAAAGCCAGCGATACGGGTTCCCGGGGTCGAGGATCGCAAGCGAGGCGCGCGGGTCGGCGACGAGGTTGCGATCCTTGACGCGTCCCCGCGCAGTGTTGAAGACGAGCTGACCGTCCTGCTCGTCGGCCCAGACGACGGTCGAATGCGGTGAGCCGTCCGCGCGCAGCGTCGTGAGGATTGCGTAGAAGGGGTTGTCGCGCACAAACGCCCGCTGCGCCTCGGTGAGCTTCGCCATCTCGGTGTCCTTTCGGCTCGATCGGTGGGAAAACCCCAGGCTACCGCGCCGCCCGCGGTCGCTGGCGAACCGCTCAGCCGACGCTCGTGAGCGAAACCTCGGCCGCCAGATCCTTCCCGACACAGCCAATCGCGAGCACCGCGCTCCCCTCGCGGCGGAGCGCCCTGCAGAGGCCAGTGTGGGCCGTCGCCGGGCGGGGAACGACACGGAACGACTGGCTGAGCGCGACGCGGCAGCCGACGGCGGTGTGTTCGACGCTGAAGACGTCCCGCGCGATCGTGTCGACACCGAAGTCCGAGAGCGTGAAGCTGGCCGGCGCGCACCGTGCGAACGCGGCGAGCAGGCAGAGCGCGCCGGCATCGCTGCCCTTGAGGGGCGAGCCGGGTCCGAGACTGCGGCTGCCGCAGGCACGGATCGTCGCCGCGTGCGCGGCTGCGGCGGGGCTGGCGGCGCCGGAGAACGGCGCGAGCAGGCAGACGCTGGCCGCGACTGCGGCGAGCGCCGCCCGCCGCAAGTGCCGACGGACGGGATCACTATCGTGGCTCGACCGGCTCAACCTGAGCTCATTGTGAACAGCCTGATCAACATCGTCGACAGGATCAGCGCGATCGGGCGGCCAACCGCGGTCGCGGTCGTGATCGTCCTGCTCTTCCTGGCCGCCGCGCTGCTCAGCAAGGTCGGCTCGCTACTTGCCAAGGCGCTCGTCGACCGGGGCGAGCGGCGTGCCCGTGACCGCGAGACAGACAAGGTCGCCTACCAGAGCATCCGCCAGCGTGAGACGGCGATCTCGCTCGTCTCGACGACGATCCGCTACGCCGCCTTCGCGCTCGCATTCGTGCTCTCGCTGGCGACGCTCGCGGGCGCACAGCGGCTGCAGACGGTCGTCGGCGCCTCGTTCCTCGCGATCGTGGTCGGCTTCGCCGCGCAGCGGTTCCTGACCGACGTGATCGCGGGGCTGCTGATGTTCTTCGAGGGCTGGTTCCGGATCGGCGACACGGTTGCCGTCGACGCCTGGAAGGCGCAGGGCGTCGTCGAGTCGGTCTCGCTGCGCTCGCTGACGCTCCGCAGCATCACCGGCGAGATCTTCCACATCCCGAACTCGAACGTGACGACGCTGCGCGTGATCCCGCGCGGCTACCGCGACGTCGAGGTCGAGATCTTCACGAATGCGCTCGAGCCCGGGCGGGAGCTCGTCGAGCAGATCGCGCGCATCGTCCCGGGCGGCACGACGCGCTTCGTGCGCCGGCCCCGCGTCGTCGACACCGAGCGGCTCGACAGCGAGCTCTTCCGCATCACCGCGCACTGCGCCGTCGCCGTCGGGCGCGAGTGGCTTGCCGAAGACCTGCTGCCCTCGCTCTTTGCCCAGCGTGCCGCGCCGGGGCTGCTCGTCCACGGCCCGATCATCACCTTCAGCGACGAGCAGGCGCTGCAGAGCTTCTCGCGGGCGATGCTGATCGGCGGCACCCCGGGCGCAGCGGGGTCGAAGCGTCGTCGCCGCCGACGGCGGCCCCGGCCGGCAGCCCAGCCTCCCGCCGAGTAGCCACCGTCGGCCCCGGGCGCCCGTCGCAGCTGGCACCGACTCGCGATCGTGGCCGTAGCGGCCGTCGCCCCCGGCCCGGCTAGGCTGGGCGCATGGAGCAGCGTCAGCTCGGAAGCCAGGGGCTTCTCGTCTCCGAGCAGGGGCTCGGTTGCATGGGCATGTCCGAGTTCTACGGCGAGGGCGACGAGCGCGAGTCGATCGCGACGATCGAGCGCGCGCTCGAGCTCGGCTGCAGCTTCTTCGACACCGCCGACATGTACGGCCCCTTCACGAACGAGCGTCTGCTCGGACGTGCGCTCGCGGGCAGGCGCGAGCAGGCGGTGATCGCGACCAAGTTCGGCAACGAGCGGGGCGAGGACGGCACCTACCTCGGTATCAACGGCCGCCCCGAGTACGTGCGCCGAGCCTGTGACGCGTCGCTCGCACGGCTCGGGATCGAGACGATCGACCTCTACTACCAGCACCGCGTCGACCGCCACACCCCGATCGAGGAGACCTGGGGCGTGCTCGCAGAGCTCGTCACGGCCGGCAAGGTGCGCTATCTCGGTATCTCCGAGGCTGCGCCCGCCACGGTCAGGCGTGCGCACGCGGTCCACCCCGTTTCGGCGCTCCAGTACGAGTACTCGCTCTGGTCGCGCGACCCCGAGCAGGAGATCCTGCCGCTTGCGCGCGAGCTCGGGATCGGCTTCGTCGCCTACAGCCCGCTCGGCCGGGGCGCGCTCACGGGCACGATCGCCTCGACCGACGAGCTCGCCGAGGGCGACTTCCGGCGCAGAAACCCCCGCTTCCAGGGTGAGAACTTCGACCACAACCGGACGCTGATCGCGCGGCTCGCCGAGCTTGCGGGCGCGCACGGCGTGACCCCGGCGCAGCTCGCGCTCGCCTGGGTGCTCGCCCAGGGACCGGAGATCGTGCCGATCGCGGGCACCAAGCGCGTCCGCTATCTCGAGGAAAACCTGGCCGCGTCGGCGATCCGGCTCAGCGACGACGAGCTACGCCGCCTCGACGAGGCGCTTCCGGCCGGTGCGGCCGCGGGCGACCGCTACCCCGACATGTCGAATGTCGGCGTCGACGCGCCGCAGCCGACCGCGTAACGGCCGGCTGCGGGCAGGCGACGACGTCCGCGGGCCGCGCGGACGGGGTTCAACCGGGCTCAGGGCACCGGGACGCGCGCGTCAGGGGACGCCACAGGCGGCGGCGGAGAGGTACCACTGGTCGCCGCCGAAGCGGCGCCCGTTCGCGAGCCAGATCCGGTAGGCGACGACGAGCTGCTCGTGCGGAGTCGCCTCCGCCGAGTCGCGCGGATAGCTACGCGGCGCCATCGTCTGCCAGGTGCCGACATCGATCTGCATGCCGCCGTGATCGACGGACGGGCCGCCGAGCCAGTCGGTGGTGCGATGCCAGTCGACGGACTCGTGGCGATGGATACAAAGGGCTTCCTTGACCCACCAGTGCGGAAGCCTGGTGGTGGAAGCTGAGGCGGTCGAGACGGCAAAAGCGATCAGGGCCGTCATAACCGTGGCTGATATGGCGTTGCGATACCGCAGGGGGATACCTCCTGCTCGGGGACGGGATGCGAGCCATCGTGGGGGCTCGTCTTCAGGCACCGCCGCAGCGGCGCCCGGGGGTCATACATCGGCGTTTGCGGCCCTTTTGCTGAGGCCGGAAACAACGAACGCCCACCATCCTAGGCGAAAAGTCCCTGCCCAGGGGCGCTTACCGTCCCCGGTAACGAACAAACGTTCGCAAAGAGGCTCCCTGCCCGCGACCCAGGCGGACGCTCGGACGGAGGGCCCAGGAGCGACGCTGGCGCCGGCTCATCGTCGAGCGGCGAGCGCGTGGCCAAGGCCGCTCCCGAGGGCGCTCAGGGCCCGCCGGCCTCCATGTGCGCCTCGGCGAGGTCGTCGATGAAGCCGCAGCCGTGCGGGCTCGACTCGGGCCAGCTGATGCGGCGCGCGATCGCCTGCAGCATCTCGAGGTTCGTGACGGTGCGCCCGCCGAGATCGCTCGCCTTCTCGGCGAGCGCGATCGCCACGTTCGTCAGGTCGTTGGCGTTCGTGCGGCAGCTTGCGAGCACCTTCTCGAAGGCGCGCGAGTAGGGCACGAGCGCCGTATCGCTGCGCGGGTTCGCGCCGGCGTGGTCGATCACGTAGAGCGCGTCGACCTGGTGGTAGTGCGGCAGCTTCGCGGCTGCCGCGCCGCAGCCGACGCTGAGGGCGCAGACGGCGAGCAGCACGAGGGCAGCGCGCCGACGCTGCTTCCGGCCCACCCGCGCCGCGCAGGCCGTGCGGGACGACGCCTCAGAGACCGCTACCACCGCGTGCACCACCCCCTGCTCGAACGCCGAACCTGCGCTAAGCCTAGATGGACACGGCCCGAGTGCCTAGGCAGACTCACGTTGCTGGCGCCGAACATGCGGGGCCGCGAAGCTACCGCGGGGACGACGACGCCTAACCTTCGGCGGCGGCGGCAAGGCCGGCGGCGTGTGGGGACGCCTGGGCGGATTCGTTCGACCTGCGGCTACGGCTGGTGCGTACGAGCGGGATCCGTGCACTCACACTCGTTCCCAGCGGGCCGGTCTCGATCGACCAGGTCTCGGCGAGCACATCGACGATCTCGAGCCCGCGACCGCCGTCGAGCCGCTGGTCGCGGAGACGGCGCAGGCTGAGCCTGTCGCCGCGATTCTCGACCCGCAGCCAGGCTCCGTCCTGGAAGAGCGTCAGCTCGACGATGATCGAGTCCTGCGAGGAGCCGTAGAGCACGGCATTCGTGACGAGTTCACTGACGACGAGCCGCAGGTCGAAGCCGAAGCGGCTGCGCCTGCGGCGTTGCAGCAGCCGCTCGGCGGCGCGACGGGCGTGGAGCGGCGCCTCGAAGGAGGGTGAGAGCTGCAGTGTCAGCGTCTGGAGCGGCTGCCGGGCGTGAAGGCGCGCATGGGCGGCACGGGCGCGTACGCCGCGGCGTACATCGGCGAGCACACGAGCGAGCGTTGCGACCTGCTCGGGGTCGTAGAGCCGCTCTCCCTGCGCGCCGCGGTGGGCGACGACGGCGCGGTAGCGCCGCTCCCAGCTGCGCAGCGTGCTCGGCGGGACGCCGAGCTCGCGCGCGACGGCACCGATTCCCAGTAGCTCGCCCTCCATCCCGGTTACTCCTGGCGCGCGCCCTCGCGTCGCGCATCGCTGAGCTCGGCGACGATCCCCGCCTCCCCCACCTTCTCGACCACCTCGTAGCCCTCGGCGGAGGCGACGACCCGCTCACAGCTCACGTCGCTGTGCCCGGGCAGGACGATGAACGCCCGTGGGCTCGTCCGCACCGCCTCGTAGTCGGCGAAATCGACCCCGATCCGGGCGGTGCACTCTTCGCGGTCGCATTCGCAGACGATCTCGAAGCGCTCCCGGCGCGCCTCGCTCTCGAGCGCCCGCACCTCGAGCCGCTCGTTGACGCCGCGAAACGCGTCCTCGTTGGCCGCCTTGCGCACGCCGTTCAGCATGCGCGCCGCGCCACTGCCGGCGTGGAGCTCGCTCGCCAGTTCGAGCGCCGCCTCGAGCGACTCGGCGACGGGGACGACTCCCTGGATGTTCGTAAGCTCGAAGACGCGCGCAACATGGAGGCCCGGCGCGGCCAGCACGAGCAGACCGCCGTCGCCGCGAAGCTCGCGTGCGAGCCGCGTCAGCTCGCGGAGCGCGCTCGAGTCGGCGAAGCTCAGCGCCGAGAGCTCGACGATCACGCAGGCGCCGTCTCGGGGGCTCAGCTCGCGCACCGCCTTGCCGAGCGCGGCAGCGTTGCCCATGTCCATCTCACCGCCGAGCGCGAGCACATACACGTCGGCGCCGAGGCGCCAGCTACCGAGGACGAGCCCCTCGTCGCGGCCGAGAGGGGTCGCCGAGAGCCGTGAGCGCACATCGTCGAGGAACTCCTCGAGCTCGTCGCGGTCACCGTCCTCCGCGCGCCTAGCCTCTTCCATCCTGCCCGCTTCCCCCCTCCTACCGAACCCGAGCCCTGCCGCTCCTGTGTCCGAACTCGTGCCTCGCGCACCCGCATGCCTGCGTACGCTCGTGCCGACGCCCAGGCGACCCGAAAACGGTACCAACTCCTGGCTGGAAGCCGTGGTTTCGCGTTGAGGGCGGCCCACTCGCCGCCGGACGCGCTCGGGGGCGGCTAACGGAGCCCGGGCCGGACGCTGTTCGCGGGCGCGTCGGGAAGGGGCGGATTCAGCGGGGAACGTGCGCGGTCAGCGCGACGTGCGCGGCCGTCGTGCCGCTCTTCAGCCCGAGGTAGGCGCAGAAGTACTGGCCGGTGTGGCCCTTGATCAGGCCGCCGACGGGGTGCTGGATGGTGAACTGGCCGTGAACCGGCTGGCCAACGACGTAGATCACGTCGGTCTTGCGCACGAGCTCCGAGAGGTACGCGCTCGCACACGGCGCGCTGTCCTCGGTGAAGAGGAGGATGTCGGTCGAGCTCGCCGTCCCTTTGAGCGTGAAGCTAAACGGCTTCCCGATCTGCATGTGTGCCGGCAGGACGACGGTGATCGAGTCGGCCAGGGCCGCCGACGCCGCGAAGAGGGCGATCGCGACCGCGCAAAGAAGGGGAATGAGCGCGCGTAGCCTCATTACGACGGGTGGCACGCGGACATCTCGGTGGTCATAGTAGCGGCGGGTACCCGGGTCGCGAGAAGAACAAACCGCGGAGCTGCGCGGCCGTGACCGAGTCCCCGCGCCGAAACGAGGCTCAGCGCTTGTCGCGGGACCTTGTAGCGCCTGTAGCGGCCGTCCAGGCGGAGCCCCTGTGCGCGGCGTCAAAACGCCGTCGTGAAAGGGTTCTGGCTCCGGCTCGGCCCGCCGGGCGTCCGACGTGAAAGGCCGCCTCGACGGCCGAACTCCACCAACGAACCACCGGGTGGTGCCCCCGAATCCACACCGGCCCGGAACCTCGTCGACACACCACGTATGTAGGCCCTGTTACCATTTAGTCACGGGTTGACTATTCGCTCGAAGAGCGCTACGTTTCGTGCTCGGCGCACACGCATCTGTCCGTTTTCCGCTGTGGCGCGTCGAACTCTGCTGACCATGGAAACCAAGGACACCACAGCCGCCCGCGAGCGCTTGCCGCTCGACACCGCGACGTTGCTTGCGAGCGTCTCGGACGCGCGTGCACGCGAGCTCGTCGCGCTTCACGGCCCGAACGAGGGCGCGCGAACCTATCTCGAGGAGCTGCGCTGGCCTCAGGGGGTTTCCTGCCCGCGCTGCAACTCCGGCCGCACCGGCTGGCTCGAAGCGCGCGAAAAGCACTACTGCCGTGACTGCAGCTACCAGTTCCGCGTCACCGCAGGCACGCTGTTCCACGACTCGCACGTCTCACTCGCACGCTGGCTCGTCGCGATCCAGTGCCTCCTCGACGCCGACCGTGGCTTCCCCGCGACCCAACTGCGCCACGTGATCGGCGGCAACTACAAGACCGCCTGGTTCGTGGGCCACCGGATTCGCGCCGCGATGTCGCGCTCACTGCTCGACCTCGGCATGCCGCTCGCGCTCGCGGAGGCCATCCACGCCAGCGATCCCGTGCCGGAGGGCACGACCGAGAGCCGAGCGGTGCTCGAGGGCCCTGCCGGCGAAGGCTGGGCACGCGTCAAGCGACTCGTTGCCGGCGCCTACCACCGTCCGAGCGCGGCACACCTCGCCGCCTACTGGAACGAGGCGCGCTGGCGGGCGACGCATCTCGACAACGCCGACGTCTTCCGCGAGACGGTGTTGGCGCTGCTCGAGGCCGAGCCGCTGCCCTATCGCGAGCTGACCGGCCACGCTCGCCCCTACGGAACGCTCGTTCGCACAGGCACGGCCACAGCACCGCTGCCCGCGCTGTCGTAGCGAGCTCCGGGGATGCCGGGCAGAAATCTGCGGGTTAAGGCCCCTCCTGGCTCCGAGCGACGTCGCGGCCACTCAAGGGCGCGGCCGACTCGTTTGATCGGTCCCTCCTGGCCCCCGCGCCGTCCGCAGCACCGAGCCACATCAGCGCGGGCGACCACCGCCAAAGATCACTCGAGGGCCTCGACGAGATAGCCACCGGCTCTCTGGCGCGCTGTTCCTGGGCCCGCGAACGACGAGCGCTGCGGGGTACCACCGGCGGCGACAGCCCACTCGCCGCAAATTTCGCGACGAGCGGGCCCCCGCCGATCGCCTAACGGCCTGGAAAGCCTCTGCTGCAGCCGTTCGAGCCTGGCTGCGAGAGGTTGATGCTCGTCGCCGTCACGGTGACGCCGTTGTCGGTGCTCGTGCCGCGGACGCTTGCACAGGCCTTGGCCGCGATCGCCGAGGCGTCGACGCTCGCCTGCACGAGGATCTGCGTCGAATCGGAGACAACCACCTTGGTCGTGCCGGTTTTCGTGTGGACCGTCAGGTGCTCCCGTCGACCGCGGTGATCGAGCCGGACGCGAACCCGAAGTTGCCGAACCCGGGAAAGCCACCCGCCGGCGGTCCTGCGCCCGCAGCGCCTGTCGATCCGGTCGGGATGCGCGGCGGCCCACCCGCGTACCCGCCGATACCCGGGCCGTGACCGCCGACAAAGCCGGTGGCGCACGAGCCCTTGACCGGGGCCGTGATCGTGATGCGCATCGCGTCGACGGCACCGCTCGTTGCCTTTTGCCCGTTCGCGTTGACGCAGGCGCCCGTAACGAGCGCCGAACGCGTCCCCGTCGACTGCTTGATGATCAACTTGAACCCGTCAGCTTGACCGTGGAGTCGCAACGGAGCCAAACGCGTTCTTGATGACGAAGCTGCCGTCCTTGACCGAGACGACCTGGCCGAAGAGGAAAGCCTGTGACCGGCACGACTGCCGCGCCGGTGCTACTCGCGGCAACCGCTGCTGCCGCCAACCCTGCTGCAAGTGAGGTGAAGCTGCGTGTGCGAGGCACCATGGCGCTCACGCTGCCGTACCGGCCTTGAAAAACGGTTAGAGCGAAGAGGGCGATCTGTAAGGATCGTGTTTGGACAGCGGGTGCGGCCACTCGAGCCGTGGGAGCCGCGCGACAAGCGGCGACACCACTCACTCGCGGGTGGCCTTACCGGGCCAGCCGAATGCGGGCCGTGCGCGACCACCGGTGGCACCGAGCCGGCACCCAGTCGCGTATCCCCCGGTGGCCCAAGCGCCACCTCCCCGTCACCTCCCCACGCATCGGACGTGCGCGCCAACTCGCTGGAGATTCACGATACGAAAACCGGGCCTTTCTTCAACTCATGAGCAACTTCGGAATTTCGGTGAATCTGACCCGAGACTGGTTACAAAATCGTTGCGCTATCCTGCCGCTATCGCATGCGCTTTGAGCCTCGGCTCCGGCGACGGATACGAAAAGTCCTGCTCAGAGCACCCCAGGACCAGGGTCTCGGGTTAACCGCGACCTTCTGCCAGCGCGAGCAGGGCGCGCATGCCCTTTCATCAGTGTGGTAGAGCGGGAAACAGCCTCCAACGAGCGCTGGTAGAGTCGAGCCGCTTCGGTCGGAAGCGGGGGAAAGACGGCACAAACCGAAGGTGGAAATGACCTCAAATCGTTGCGTTATTGACGTTCAGCGCGATCCAACTCCGCTGCCGCTTCCGCATCTCGCGCGCCACGCAACGAATAGTCCTGCATTTTTCCACAATCGTCACTCCGATCTGTTGCCTGCCCAGCTAACCACCACCTCGCCGCCTCTCGCGTCAACTCGCACCGCATCCCATGCGAGGGGCGTGAACGACATCTGCTCAGGCCAAATTTTTCGGCCGCATCTCGCGCTCGAGCCAGCGCTCGACGGCGCCCGTCTCCAGAGAAGCGGCGTGTTGAGGTTCATCAAGTCAACGGGTGGTGCGGCTGTAACTGCGGGGGCTGCCTCGGCAGGGCGCAGTTACGGTCGGACCACCCGTTGGGTGTTTACGGGTCCCTGCGGGGGATCAGGTCAATGAGCGGTCAGGCCGTAACTGCAGGGGCTGCCTTCGCAGGCGCAGTTCTGGTCGGGCCGCTCGTTGCCCTCTCCCTGGTCGACGCGGGGATTTCACAGGTTTCGGTGCTGCTGCTTCTTAGCGCGGCGCTGTTCACGGCTTCTGCTGCGATCTGTGGCAGGAGAGGGCACGCGGGTCTTGTGCCTGCGTGTGTGCGGGCCAACCAGGGGGTTGGCCGCAACTCAGCTAGCGGAGCGGCCAGTCAGGCCCGCACGCATCAAGGCCAAGGCGACACGCGTCGCGGCGGCACCACTCAACTATCCCGTCTATGGCGGGTTGGGAGGACTATCTAAATGAAGCGCCTGTTCAACACGAAGAGGGGCCTTGCCCTTCTCGCGGTGATGGTCGTCGCTGTCTCGGGCGCCGTCGCCGGTTACGCGTACTTCACCGCCGGTGGGTCCGGCTCCGGCACGGCTGCTGTTGGTGTTGCATCGAGCATCAACATCACGGGAGCCGCCTCCGGCACGCTTTATCCGGGTGGCTCGGTTCCGGTCACGGTGACCATCAGCAATCCCGGTGCTGCGCCGGAGTTCGTCTCGGCGTTCAGCGGATCGGTCACGAGCGCAACCCCGACGAGCACAGGCATCGGCACCTGTCCGACGGCTGACTTCTCGTTCACTGGGGCGAGCGTCGGAGCGACCATCCCGGCGAGTGCTCTACCACTGCAGTGGGCTCGCTGGCGATGACCAACGCCTCGACGAGCCAGGACGCTTGCGAGGGCGCCTCGCTCGGTCTGAGCTTCTCCAGCAACTAGTACGGGCTTCAACGGTGGAGGGGCGGCCCAGTGCTGCTCCTCCACCGGCTTCACCTCAGTTTTCTCAGTGACCTCGACTCATATCAACAGTAGAAACGGCTAACAGAAGGGAATGTTTGTGGCGAAGAAGGTGACAAGGACAGCGTGGAGTGCCAGGCGGCGGTGGCCGGTGGCATTGCTCGGTGCTCTTGTGATGGGTGTTGGGGTGTGGGTGGCCCTGGCGCTGGCGGCACCAACCCCGCCAGCGCCAGCGATCACTCAGTCGCCCGCGAAACCCCACCAACCAGACCACAGCCCTCTTCAAGTACACCGTCACCCAGACCACGGGGTTCACGCGGTACGCGTGCTCGTTGGATGGCTCCGCGTATGTGACCTGCGGCACCTCGACTGGTGCGGGGACGGTGTCGTATTCGGGGCTGGGAGCGGGATCACACACCTTCAAGGTCGAAGCCGTCTACGGGTCAACCACGACCTCCGCGACCTCCTACACGTGGCTGATCGACCTCACAGCGCCGAACCGTCTCCTCGATCACCGCGGCGAATACCTCGCCCACGAACGCGCCGTCGGTGTCGTGGACGGTCACGTTCAGCAAGCCCGTGACAGGAGTCAGCACCTCGGACTTCTCGCTCAACACGAGCGGGATCACGGGATTCCCCTCTATCACTGGGGTTTCCGGCTCCGGGACGGGCTACACGGTCACCGCCACCACCGGTACCGGGACACCATCAAACAGCGGCACAGAGCAGCTGCGGCTCACCAATGCAGGGTCGATCAAGGATCAGGCCGGAAACAGCCTCACAGGCGTGCCGGTGAGCGGCGCGACGTACACGATTGACCATCTCGCCCCGACGGTGCTCTCGATCAACCGTGCCGGGGCCTCGCCGACCAGTCACGGGCCATTGACATGGACGGTCACGTTCAGCGAACCCGTCCAGAACGTCACCAGCAGCGACTTCGGCGTGTCCACAAGCCAGATCTTCGGGCACCCCACCGTCGGCACGGTGGGCGGCTCGGGCGCGTCGTACACGGTCAGCGTGAACACGAACGGCGCGACGGGCTCTAACGGCGGCCAGATCGGCCTCAACCTCACAAGCCGGGGTGGAATCCAGGATCTGGTTGGGAACGCGCTAGGCGGCTTCCTGCCGTTCCAGGGGCAGTCCTACAACTACGACACCGAAGCACCCCCCGCCCCCGTGATCAACAACGAGCCGTCCAACCCGACCACCTCGACCTCAGCGACGTTCAGCTTCGCCGATGACGCCGACAACGACGGGGATCGCAACGGCGGCGACCAGGACGACCTCGGCCTCGCTGTGCTCTGGTGCAGCCTCGATAACGCCCCCTTCGCGATCTGCACCAGCCCTGTCAGCTACAGCGGGCTCTCGCAGGGGCAGCACACCTTCCGGGTCTACGCGGTCGATCTCGCCGGAAACACCGGCCCGACCACGAGCTACACGTGGCAGATCCACACACCGCCACCGCCGACCCCCGTGATCACGAGCGGCCCGACTCCGGCACCAGCCGGGTGGCCGTCAACGAGCGCCACGTTCACGTTCGCTGACTTCGGCTGGTTCGGCTTCAACTACGGCCACGACCGCTACGACCGCGGCGACCACCACGACGAGGCTACGGCTACGGGTTCCCGTACTTCGGCGACGTGAGCTACGAGTGCAGCCTCGACAACGCCCCCTTCACAACCTGCACCAGCCCCACCACCTACACCGGCCTCTCCCAGGGCACCCACACCTTCCGGGTTGAAGCGACAAACGGTGGCGGCACCTCAAACCCCGTCAGTTGGACGTTCATCGTCGACACCATCGCCCCCACAGTCACGTTCACCTCCACCCCGCCATCCACGACGACAAACACGTCCTCGACGTTCACCTGGACAGGCAGCGACGGCACGCTCGGCTCGGGCATCGCCAAGTACGAGTGCAAGCTCGACACCGGCCCCTACACCCTCTGCACCACCCCCGACACGTTCACCGTCACCGACGCGCAGCACACCTTCAGCGTGATCGCGATCGACAAGGCCGGGAACGTCTCCAAACCAGCCACCTACACCTGGACAGTCTCCACCTCCAAGCACCGGAGCCTCCTACACGATCACCGGCATCGATCACGCTCAATGCGAAGCTCTACCCTGGCGCGACCCCGCAGCCGATCGATCTCGGCTTCACCAGCACAAACTCCGGGAACGGCGGCAGCGGCGCCGCGGGCACGCAGGTCTCGAACGTCACCGTCACGATCACCTCCGTAACCGGCGGGACAGGTGTCCCGACCGCGTGCACCACCGCGGACTTCAAGGTCGTCCAGTTCACGCGGCACCTACCCCTTCTACGTCCCTGACGGCACCAGCACCCTCCAAAGCCTCGGCTTCGCGCAAACCACGTGGCCGACGATCCAGATGCTCAACCTGCCCGTCAACCAGGACGGCTGCCAAGGCGCGACCGTCAACCTCACCTACACCGGGACCCCATGATGCGCCTCCTCACCCTCCTCCTCAAAGCACTCATGGCCCCCATCCACCTCACCCTCTGGGTCCTCACCGCACCCTTCCGCCTCTTCACGCGCCCGGCCAAGAACAACAAGCCGCTCTGGCAGCCACCCGCAGACGCGAACAACCCACTCTGGACTTCGATCAACGAGCGCCGTGCCCAAGGCGGCGCACGCGGCCTCCTCTGGCAAGAAGTCGAACGCCGCCGCGCCAACGACCCCCAACTCGACCTCGACCTTCACGCCCGCATCGACGCCTACAGCACCCACGAAACCGAGCCGAGCCAATCTAAGGCGGGGGAAACCGAGCAGGCGTCGATGCAGGCCGAGCCGGTCGATCAGACATGACCCTCGACGGAGGCCTCGAAAGGCACGAGGCGTCACGCCGGTCGTATCGCCTCAAGGCGGCGCTGCTGATCACTGGCGTGGTTGCAGCACTCGCCGCTGCGCTCGGTTCGTACGCGCTCTTCACCGCGGCTGGGCACGGGAGCGGCACTGCTGTTTCCGGCGCGTTGGGTGCCCCGCAGACGCCGACCGCGACGGGTTCAGGATCGACCGTGACGGTCGGCTGGGGTGCCGCGACGCTGACCGGCGGCACCGTGCCCGCCCAGAACTACACCGTTGAGCGCTACAACAGCACCGGCACCCCACCGATCTCGGCCCTGCCTGCGGCGGCATAACGATTCCGAGCAGCTCAGGCACACCGAACTCGCTCGGAAGCTTCCAATGCACCGACTCCCCAGGCGCCGCTGGCACCTACGAGTACAAGATCACGGCGACGTACGACTCCTGGACGACGACGAGCGCGTTCAGCACCAAGGGCACGACAGCGTTCGGGCCCGCGACCAAGATCGTCCTCTCAGGCGGCTCCGCCCTCGCGTCGGGAAGCAGCGAAACCCTAACCGCAACCATCGAGGACGCCGCCGGAAACACCGTCACCTCAGGCACAGACAGCAGCCGCAGTGTCACCTTCGCTACCACGACCGGCACTGTCGGCTCCGTGACGGGACTCAGCGCGGTATCCGCAAACAACGGCACCGCCCAACTCAGCGTGACTGGCGACGCTGCCGGGCTCGTCAACCTCACCGCGAGCGCGACACTCACGGGTGGCTCAGCCACTTCAAACACGCTCGGGGTCACCGTAACCGCCGGACCGGCTGCCTCCATTGCCATCTCCTCGGGAGACAACCAGTCCGCCAACAGCGGAAGCACGTTTCACGAGCCCGCTGTCGCTCTCGTCGTGGACGCCGCAGGAAACCCGGTCTCAGGCGCTACGGTCACGTTCGCCGTCCGTCCGGCACAGGCACGTTTCACGCGACTTCTAACGGTGCAGCCTGTCTGTCGTCGGCGGCAGTGCCGAAGTCTCGTGCACGGCCACAACAAACGGCAGCGGACTCGCATCATCGCTTACTTTCACCGCAGGTTCCGCGACCGGCGAGGGACCGGAACAGCCAAGACCGGTTCTCTGACCAGCGAACTTCTCGTTCGCGGTAACGAGCAGCTCGTGTGACATCACCTCCGTCCCACGAGCGGAGCTGTACGGCGACGCGATTCACCGTCAGCGGTTCGGGCTACGGCTCCTTCAAAACCCTGACCGCGACGGTGGATGGAATCGCCGGTGACGCTCTCGCACACCAATACCGGGTTTTCGGACAGCATCCCGTCGGGAACACGTTCCCGTTCCCGGCGCTCCCAGCAGGCACGTAGATCGTGGTCGTGAAGGTCGAGCAATGGTGCTGGCTCAGCGTTGCTCACGGTCACGTCATCGGTGAGCTCTTTGAGTCCGACGACTGGGCCCACAGGAACTAGCGCAACTATCGATGCCCAAGGGTTTGCGGCTTCGACCCCGCTCACCGTCAAGGTTGGTGGTGTCGCCGCAACAGTTACGTCTGGCGGGACGACCAACTCTTCGGGAAGCGCGACGACGCTTACGTTCACGATTCCCGGTGGTTTGACGACTGGTGCGAAGAGCGTCGTCGTCTCTGACGGGACGAATTCGGCGACTTCGGGCACGGAGTTCACGGTTACGGCGGCTTCTGTTGGTGCTCCGAGTCCGACGAGTGGGCCTGTGGGCACGAAGGTCACGATTGCTGGTACCAACTTCGTCTCCGAATGCGTCCCTGACGATCACGGTCGGTTCGGCGGCAGCGACGATCAGCAGCGGCTCGACCGCGTCAGGCACCGGCGCCGTCAACGCGACCTTCACGATCCCTGCGTCACTCGCCGCAGCTGCTTACAGCGTCAGCGTCTCTGACGGCACTAACACGGTGACCTCAACTACCCAGTTCACCGTGACCACACCCACGGTCGGGGCCCCGAGCCCGACGAGCGGCCCAACCGGTACGGCGGTCACGATCACGGGCAGCAACTTCATCCCGAACGCGACGCTGACGATCAAGGTCGGCACTGCGATAGCGACGATCACGAGTGGTGGAGCCGCTTCAGGCACGGGCGCCGTCAGCGCGACCTTCACGATCCCTGCATCGCTGAGCCCGGCTGCCTACAGCGTTAGCGTCTCTGATGGCACCAACACTGTCGCCTCGACCACCCAGTTCACTGTCACGACGCCCACAGTTGGCGCCCCGAGCCCGACGAGCGGCCCGACCGGGACGGCGGTCACGATCACGGGCAGCAACTTCATCCCGAATGCAACGCTGACGATCAAGGTCGGCTCCGCAACGGCGACGATCACCACTGGGGCAACCGCTTCAGGCACTGGTGCCGTCAACGCGACCTTCACGATCCCCGGCTCATTGGCTGCGGCCGCCTACAACGTCAGCGTCTCTGACGGCACTAACACGGTCGTTTCAGGCACGCAGTTCACTGTCACGACGCCCACGGTCGGCGCCCCGAGCCCGACCAGTGGGCCTGTCGGCACTACGGGTGTGACGATCAGCGCGTCTGGGTTCCTCCCGTCCGCGAGCCTGACGGTCACGGTCGGCGGGCACGCCGCGACGATCACTGCAGGCGGAACGACGAACGCGAGTGGGAACACGACCGTCACGTTCACCATCCCGGCTGCGCCTCACGGGGCACAGGCGGTTGTAGTCTCGGACGGAAGCAACTCGATCACCTCGGCGACGAACTTCACTGTGGCGGCTTCGGCGACAGGGCTGAGCCCGACCAGTGGGCCGCCGGGAACGACCGGTGTCACAATCAACGCCTCTGGGTTCATCGCCTCGCACGCACTGACCGTCACCGTCGGCGCGGTCACTGCCGCGATCACCGCGGGTGGAACCACAGGCACGAACGGCAGCTCAACCGTGACCTTCACCATCCCCGCCACGGCCCCGGTTGGCCCCGACAACGTCGTCGTCTCCGACGGCACCAACTCCGCACCTGCCTCGGTCTTCACAGTCGCGACGCCGATGTTGAGTGGGCTTACGCCCACCAGCGGCACCGTTGGGACGACCGGCGTCTCGATCACCGCGACCGGATTCATTGCCTCTCACGCTCTCACGGTCACGGTGGGTGGGGTGTCAGCCACGATCACGGGCGGCGGAACGACCGACTCGAGCGGTGACGCGACCGTGCTCTTCACGATCCCGGCGGTTCCGCACGGGCCACAGGCTGTCGTGGTCTCAGACGGCACCAATACGATCAGCTCACCGACGAACTTCACTGTGACGGCGGCCGCAACAGGCCTGAGCCCGACCAGTGGCCCCGATGGCACGACCGGTGTGACGATCAACGCCTCCGGGTTTGCCGCCTCGCACGCACTGACCGTCACCGTCGGCGCGGTCACTGCCGCGATCACCGCGGGCGGAACCACAGGCACGAACGGCAGCTCAACCGTGACCTTCACCATCCCCGCCACGGCCCCGGTTGGCCCCGACAACGTCGTCGTCTCCGACGGCACCAACTCCGCACCTGCCTCGACATTCACCATCACCACCCCGACCGCAACCGGGCTCACGCCTACAAGCGGCATCGTCGGCTCAAGCGCGTCAATCACCGCCGCTGGGTTCATCCCCTCGCAGGCATTGTCGGTCACCGTCGATGGCGTCGCCGCGTCGATCAGCTCCGGCGGCACAACGAACGGCAGCGGTAACTCAACGGTCGTGTTCTCGATCCCCGCAGTCCCGCACGGCCCCCAAGCGGTCGTCGTCTCCGACGGTACAAACGCGATCACCTCCTCAACGAGCTTCACCGTCACCGCAGCCGCGACCGGGCTGACCCCAACCAGCGGCATCGTCGGCTCGAGCGCCCAAATCCTCGCAACCGGCTTCAAAGCAACCACGCCCCTGACGGTCACCGTTGACGGCATCACTGCGACGATCAGTGCCGGAGGCACAACCAGCGCGAGCGGCTCCTCGAACGTCACCTTCCAGATCCCGTCCGCGCCCGCAGGCGCCCAAACGGTCACGATCACGGACGGCACCAACTCCGCAAACTCAACCGCAACCTTCACGATCACGCCAGCCGCCACCGGCCTCTCAACGACAACCGGCCCCGTCGGCACAAGCACCCAGATCCTCGCAACCGGCTTCAAAGCGAGCGGCACACTCACGGTCACTGTCGACGGCTTCGCTGCCACGATCACAGCTGGTGCAACAGCAAGCAATACGGGCTCCTCCGAGATCACATTTACGGTGCCCGGCGCGCCTGCTGGCGCCGACAGCATCGTCGTCTCGGACGGCACAAACTCGGCAACCTCAGCCACAAACTTCGTCGTCACATCGACGGCGACCGGGCTCACCCCAACAACCGGCGCAGTCGGATCGTCCGCTTCGATCACGGCCCAAGGCTTCAAGGCCTCGACCGGACTGACCGTCACCGTCGATGGCGCAACCGCGACGATCACCGGTGGGGCAACAACAGGCACCAACGGATCGTCCACCGTCACCTTCACGATCCCGGCCGTGCCCGCAGGCACCCAGACGGTCATCGTGACCGACGGCACAAACGCCGCGACCTCCCCCGCCAGCTACACGGTCTCGGCCTCGGCCACCGGGCTCACTCCCACCGCCGGTGACGTGGGATCGTCGGCGACGCTCACCGCGCAAGGCTTCAAGGCGACTGCTGGCCTCACGGTCAAAGTCGGTGGCGTCGCCGCGACGATCACCAGCGGAGCCACCACCGGAACGAACGGCTCATCGAGCGTCACCTTCACCGTCCCATCCGTCTCCGCAGGCGCCCAAACAGTCACCGTGAGCGACGGCACGAACACCGCAAGCGCGGGCAGCTTCACCGTCACTACCCCCACTGCGACCGGCCTCACACCCACAAGCGGCGCCCCGGGCACAAGCGTGACGGTCACCGCAGCCGGATTCGCTGTCAACCACGCTCTCACGGTCACCGTCGGCGGAACCTCCGCGACAATCACCTCAGGCGGAACCACCAACGGCACCGGCAGCTCGACCGTGGTCTTCACCATCCCGACGAACGCGACCAAGGCCGCAGACGCTGTCCTGGTATCCGACGGCATCAACTCGGCCAGTGCTGGCAACTTCACGGTCACGACGCCAGCACTCTCCGGGCTCAACCCAGCTAGCGGCGCGACGGGAACCACCGGCGTAACCATCACTGCCACGAACTTCCTCGCCACACACGCACTCACCGTCACCGTCGGCGGCGTTGCCGCCACCATCACATCAGGCGCAACCACAAACAGCAGTGGCGGCTCGACCGTGGTATTCACGATTCCGGCTACAGCGCCGTCCGGCTCGGACGCCGTCGTCGTCTCCGACGGCACCAACTCGGTCACATCCGGCACCAACTTCACCGTCATCGTCACCGGCTCCTACACGGGCAGCAGTACCGGCAACCTTCCAACCGGCCCCGACTACTACGTCATCAACGCAGCCTCAGCCGGTTCAGGCACAAGCACCGCGAACACGATCACGCCCGGCGTCGCAGAGCACATCACGGGCTTGACGTTCACGATCGACACCACAAGCGGCAGTGATCACACGGCGACAGTTGGCTATATCTCGGGTGGCACTTGGATTTCCACCGGTATCACCTGCACAATCACAGGCGGCTCGAACAACACTCAGTGCACCGCGACAGGCAATTTCAACATCCCAGTTGGCGATGGGATCAACATCCGAGCGAGCGGAAACGGCAACCACAGCGGCACCTGGGTCACGACGTACACCCAGCCATAGGGCTAGCCTGACGCAGCGCGAACTAAGATCTCGACGATTCGCAGACCCGAGTTCAGCCCTAAGATGTCAGGCGGCTCGGCCGATCTTGATGTCGTGGCTCGGCACTGCGAGGTGATCCGGCGGATCCCCCTAAACACGAGGGGCGCGGTTATGGCCACCGCGACCATACTCGTGATCATCGCATCGGGTCCCAGCAGCGCTTCGGCGGCTACGACGCACGGATCAGCACCCCCAAGTTGCAAACATCTCGCCGCTTCGGCTCCTCTTTCGCCCCGCCGGGTTGTTGTTCATCTGACGCAGCTCGAGGCGGTGTGTCTGCTGGCGCGCGATCCGAAGGTCGCTGCTTGGCTGCATCGGTATCCGAGCGACTTGAAGGGTGGCGCGGTCAGGGTCGGTGAACTTTGGACGGTGTCGATTGGTACGCCGACGGCGGGGGTTATTGCGCAGGGTGCGGTGGATGACAAGAACGGGAAGGTGCTTGTGGCCTGGACGGGGGCGCAGGTGACGTGGCCGATGGCGCGCGGCACGAGCGGCGCTTTCGGCGGGAAGGCCCTGAACTCTTGGACGTTCTGGCTCATCCTCAGCGCGGTGTTCTTCCTCGGGCTCGCTGATCTGCGGAGGCTCGTGAGCCTTCGGAACCTTGATCTGCTCGTGCTGCTCGGCTTCAGCATCTCGCTCTTTTTCTTCGACCGGGGTGAGGTGTTTGCGAGCGCGTCGCTGATCTACCCGCCGCTCGTGTACCTGATGCTGCGAGCAGCCTGGGTTGGTCTGCGGGGCTCGCGTGCTCGTGTTGGGAGGCCGGTCTGGCCTGTTTGGCTGCTCGTCGCGGTGGCGGTGTTCGCGACGACGTTCAGGATCGCTGCCGACATGAGCGGCTCGGTGGTGATCGACGTGGGCTACTCGGGTGTGATCGGGGCGCAGCGGCTCGCGTCCGGCACTGTGCCGTACGGGAACATGCCTGTCGCGGATGCGACCCTGAAGCCGTGCGGCGCCGGTAACGCGGTCGGGATCGTCGAGTTCCGCATCCAAGCGAATGGGCGCTGCGAGTATGAGGACAGTAACGGCGACACCTACGGTCCCGTCGCGTATGAGGCGTACCTGCCGGGCTACGCGATCCTGGGCTGGAAAACCCCGACCGACTACACGCGTCCCGCGAAGTTCACGTCGATCCTGTTCGACCTGCTTTGTCTCGCGGGGATGGTGCTCGTCGGCAGACGTTTTGGCGGGAATCGGCTCGCGGCCACGTTGGCGTTCGCGTGGACGACGTTCCCGTTCACGCTCTATGCGCTCTGTAACAACACGAATGACACGGTGCAGGCGGCGTTCCTGATCTGGGGGTTCTGGCTCTGCTCAAACCCGGTCGCACGTGGTGCGTTCGGGGCGTTGGCGGGCTGGGCGAAGTTCGCGCCCCTGATCGTGGCGCCGATGTGGGCCACCTACCCCAACGGGATCGTCCGCTCCCGCACCACCGCCAAGTTCGCCGCCGCGTTCGCCGCCGTCACCGTCGCGGTGTTCTCGATCCTGCTGCTGCAGCCGAACCTGTGGGATGCGCTGAAGGAGTTCTGGGATCGCGCGATTGTCTGGCAGGTCGGCCGCCAGTCACCGTTCTCGATCTGGGACTGGCGACAGTTCCACGCCTCCGGCCTCCCCGACCTCCACCTCATCCAAGACGCGCTCCAACTACTGCTCGTCGCCGCCGCGCTGATCCTCCCCTTCTACCCACGCCGAAAGACCCCGCTCCAGCTCGCGGCATTGAGCGGCGCCCTGCTGATCGGGTTCCAGATGGTGCAGACCTACTGGTTCTACACCTACATCCCCTGGTTCTTCCCCTTCCTCGCCATCATCTTCCTGATCCCGCACCCCGCGGCCGTAGCCGAAGAGGTGCCCGAGTTGAGCCCCCATCCCACCGCCCCCTTGCTCGCCACCTGACCGGCCTCGACTCCGTGACGGTCGTGGCTGCCGAGACGCCCTCGTGGTGGCGCAGCCGCTTCGCCCGCCGCGAGCTCCTCCGCCCCGCCTGCGCCGTCGTCGGCACCGTGATCGTGTTCCTCGACGCGTGGACGGTGATCCACTTCGGCTTCTTCACCCGCCACCCGCTGATCGACACGCCGATCTACGAGGGCTACGGCGACTCGCTCGTCCACGGCCTCGTCCCGTTCCGGGACTTCGCGGTCACCTACCCGCCCGCCTCACTGCCCGTCTTCGTCCTCCCCTCCTGGCTCGCCGGGGTCGGGAACCTGGGCGCGTACAAGAGCTGGTTCGACTACGAGATGGCCGTCTGCGGCGTGCTCACCGTCGCGCTCGCCGCCTATGTGCTGGGGCGCCGCGAGGCGCACCTACCGCGCCTGCTCTTCGGGATGGGCGTCATGGCCGCCTCACCGCTCCTATTGGGCCCCGTGGTGCTCTCCCACTACGACTTCTGGCCCGCACTCCTCACCATCGCCGCCCTCGCCGCCATCGTCGGTGGCTGGGAGCTCGCCGGGTTCGCGCTGCTCGCGCTCGCCGTCGCCGCCAAGGTCTACCCCGCCGTCCTGATCCCGCTCGCCGCCATCTACGTCTGGCGTACCAGCAGCCGCCGCAAAGCCATCTGGTGCTACGTCACCTGCGCCGGGGTGCTCGCCGCCAGCATCCTCCCCTTCGTCGCCCTCGCACCCTCCGGCGTCTGGGCGAGCATGTCCGACCAGCTCACCCGCCCGTTGCAGATCGAGAGTCTCGGCGCGGAGCTCCTGATCGCCCGCTACCACGCCTTCGGCGGCCACCTGAACGTCAACTTCAGCCACGGCTCCGAAAACATCGTCGGCAACGGCTCGGGCCCGCTCGCGACCGCCACCAGCACCATCGAGATCCTGCTGCTCCTCGCGATCTGGCTGATCTACCTGCGCGGCCCTGCCACCCAAGCCCGGCTCCTCACCTCCAGCGCCGCCGCCGTCGCCGCCTTCGTCGCCTTCAACAAGGTTCTCTCGCCCCAATACATGATCTGGCTGATCCCGCTCGTGCCCCTTACACGCGGACGCCGCGGCGTCGCCGCCACCGTCCTGCTCGCCGCCGCGCTCGTACTCACCCAAACCTGGTTCCCCTACCGCTACTGGAACCTCGTCTACCAAACGGAACCCAACATCGGCTGGTTCGTGCTCGCCCGCGACCTCGTCCTCGTCACCCTCGCCCTCCTCCTCGCCTGGCCCGACATCCCGCTACGTCAACTCATCCCACGGCGAGCGCCGAGCCCGACCACCACTAGCAACACCGAGACACCGACCGCCGTAGAAACCCCGGCACAGAACCCGAGCTTCTCGAACGCAGCGCGTGCTACCTGACCAGCGTGTTTCCACAGAACAGCGGTCGACGCGAAATCGTCGCGGCAACACTGTTGCCGAGCACGGCTGCATCGGGGATCGCGCTGGACATCAAGCGCTCCCGGACTAGTCTCGATGGCTAACCGGCGCTCACCGTCCAGCCGTTTGTGGACGTGATCGCTGCCCAAACCTGACCGCCGTACGTCATCCCGCCCGAGTCATACGCGTCGATCGTCGCACCCGTAACGTCCGTCGCGCTGGGGCCGCCGGTAACGCCGTTCCCGAACTTGAACTGATCGCCTCGTTCCCAAAGCCAAGGCGCCACCGAGACCGAGCCCCGAGGCGTTGTGGCGCTGGAGGCAGAGAAGCTGGTGCTTGTCCAGCAGCCTCACACCCTTCAAAGAGAGGCGGAGCGACAGGGCACGTCGCCTTCGTGGGAAGGATGAGGTGGATTCGTTGTATGGTCGCCTCATGAGTACGCCTGAGCCCCCAGGTAGGCGGTCGGGCTCACCTCAAGCTGCACAACAACTCCCTCGCCAGGAGAAGGATCGCGTCAAGTCTTCTGGACTCGCGCTCAAGCAGCAACGCAGCGCGCCGTGGACAACCTCGGGTGACAACCCGTACGGCGACCCTGAAACAAACCCGGTTAGTGATGCCGGAGCCATGCTTCCCCATCGTTTTTGGAGGCGTGAGATCACCGACCTAGAGATCCTCGCCGCTCTACTGCTCGGTCAAACCACATACCACCGCGTCGGGGACGCGTGGGATCTACTGGACGACAATGACCACGTCGCCGCCGTGCTCTGTCCGAGACCGAGCGGTCCGTTCGTGGCAGTCTCCCTTCCACCTGGTCCCACGCGTCCAACGGTCAGATACAAGCGAGGCCCGCGCTCCCAGCAAGAACATCCGCCGTACCAGGAGATCGTCATCGCCCGCGTCACCGAGGCTCCCACACGGCTCCCCGCGAGCCCGCAGGCGGCCATCTTGACCTGCGCACAGGGCATCGACTTCATCGCGCAACTCGTCGAACGCACCACACTAACCCGCAGCGACGGGATCGCATTAGCGACGCGGGCCTCACGCGGACGTTAGGCGTTCAGCCCACTTCGAGCCGCCAAGCCGCAGCAGTTCGTACGGCTCACGATCGATGACTCGGGAGTCGGCGATGAAGTGCTACCTCCGTCGCAGGTGATCAGTGGCCGGGCAGAAGAAGCCGTACCGCAGATACTGAGTGTTCCCGATCTTGCAGAACTCGCCCGCCCGGAGACACTTGTTGCCCCACGACAGATGGGCGACCGTGTAGCCCGCGCTACACACAGCCACGGCCGAGGCGCCGAGCGAGACCCGCGCGCAGGAGCCCGCACCACTCAAGGCAAGCGCGCACAGCACAACCAGCGAAGCTCTCCGAAGGGTCGGCACCGATCCAAGCACGGTAGCCACTATCGAGCGAAAGCCATTCGCGCTCACGCCGCATCCGACTTGGGCTCTGGCGCCGGTTCGACGCGGCGGCGGACTCAACGGAATTAGGGCCCCGCTCCTTAGAACGTGTTACGCGTGAGGCTACCGCCGTCGGCGCGACCTACAACTGTGCTCTCGGCGCGTTCAACCCTGGCGACACCGCCACCATCACGCTCCAACTGACACCACTCGCGGCAGGCGGATTCTCGTTCAGCACCGTGACGACCGGGGATTTCGCGGGCCTCGGCACGTCCCTCACCGGAACCGTCGGCCCCGCGCCCACACCCACCCCGACCGCCGGCTCCACCACCGGCAACATGACCACGAGTCCTGACGCCACAACCACAATCCCGACCGCCCCCCACCAACGGCAGCACCACATCCAGCCCTGGCACCTCGGCGCCCAGCCCGAACGTCTCGATCTCCAAGCTCACCCTGTCAGCCGCACACGCAACCAATCCGGTGCTGCGACTCACCGCCACGCTCACCAAACCAGCCGCCCTCATCCTCGCGCTCTTAGGCCCAGAAGGAAGAACGCTCGGCACCTGGAGCGAGCACCTCACAAGTGGCACTCATGCGCTCTCCCTTCACCTCCCGCCCCTCGCCCAAGCTCCCGTCCACGACCGGCTCCGCATCAGCGACAGCGCCAAGGGCACCAAGACGCTCCTCGTCGAGCTGGGCGGGTAACCCAACCCTGCAGGGTCGGTCGGCGAGCGACTCGGATTCCGTCAGAGGAGCGGTGAGAGCAGAGGGTCGTTACGCGCCCACTCGAGAGCAGCCGGGTCCTCCTCCGCCGCGAGCCGCAGATGCTCCTGGGCTCGGTCGGCCTCACCCTCAGCAGCGGAGAGTCGGGCTCTGACGAGGTGAAACCCGACGCCAGGACGGCGCGCGAGACCCTCGTCGATCGCGGCGCGCGCTTCCTGGTAGCGGCCGAGCTCGATCAGCCCGTCGGCTCGGAACCCGTACTCCCACGCCGACGGCTCGAAGCGGGCCGACTCGGCACCCACCGCCAGGACGGTCGTGTTCGCCTTGGCTGCGTGTGCGACGCGATGCTCGCCGGGTGCGAAGACAACCAGGGTTCCGGCGGGGGCATTGAAGTGCTCGTCGCCGGTGCGAAACCGCGCCTCACCGGAGACGACGATGTAGAGCTCCTGGTGAGCGTCCTCGTGTTCCTCGACGACGAGATCGCCGGGCTCGGCGCCTTGGTAGGCGTTGATTCCGAACGCGTCGATGCCAAGTGCGTGGCGGACAGGCTTCCACATCAGCTCGCCGCCGAGCACCGGAAGAGACTCGATGTCGTCCAGGTGAATCCGCCGCATCCATTGAGGCTAGCCAGAGAAGGCTGATCTGGGCCAGCAATTCCCCCGGCCCGGGCCCGTTCGATCTCGTTCATGGACGAGGACAAGAGCTTGCGAGTTCGACGTCTCCGCGTCACGCACGCGAGCTACTCGCGCTAACGGTCCCCATCCAGCGCAAGATCGGCACGCCTGAGTCGAGGTCGCCTCTAAACTGACCAGGTGCCCGACTCGCCGACACCCGAGATCGCCGCGCTGCTCCACGAGGCTGCGGAAACCCACCACGTCGTCTACCGCATCGTCGACGGTGACGATCCGGATTGGGCGAGCTGGTACGCCGATTGGCTGCTCAACCTCTCGGAACTCCCGGCGCTCCTCGGTGCCATGCCGGTGCGGAGCCACCTCGTTCACGCGCTCGTCCAACTCGACCGCGACTACACGCGCGAGGTTCCAGGAGGCCGCTGGGAGGACTACTACGCCCTGGGCCTTGTGCGGGAGTTCGCACCAAAGCTTGAACGCTGATCCATTCGCTCGCTCTAGCGTTCACGGATTGCTCGAGCTGCTGTAAGGCAGCCCGGCCGGGATCAGTTTCTGGCAGATCGCCAGTGCTTTTTCGTACTGTGGCGAGTTCGCGTTGATCGGCACCGTGGTGGTGAACGACACGCCGTTGTCACGAAAGCTCGGATCGGGAAAGTCGGCGATGCCATGCGAGCGCATGCAGGCGGCACCCTTGAGGTAATCGGCCTGATCGGCCGGGGTGATCGTCTGTCCCGCTGAGGGGACGCCCTTGTTGGGAAGCAGGTGCTCACACGCCTTGGTCGCGCCGAGGAATCGGGGCGAGTTCGGGTCTATGCCGGAACCCGCGTTAATGTCGATGCTCGCACTCCGGCCGTTCTTGCTGAAGCTCGGCTCGGGCATGTTCGGTTCGCCGTGGGTGCGCATGCAGGCGATGAACGCGAGCGCACCGAGCGTCGGATTCGGCTTGCTTCCCCTCGGACTCGTCGATGGTTCGGTGGCGGTCGTTTGAGCGGACGTGCCGAGACTGGCGACGCTCGGCCGAGGGGAGCCACCGCCGCAACCCGCGGCGAGCACGCAGATGCTGAGCAATGCCGCGACGCCCAGGCCGACTCGACCGCAGCGGACGAGTGCATGCAGCGGGTTCGTGGGCGTTCCCATTGATGCCACCGCCGTGTCACGCTGTTCGATCCCGGAATGGCGCATGACCCAACTGTACGGGACCGAGGTCACCTGCACACGCTCACGGCCTTCGACACGCTCGGGCGCCGAGGGTCAGCGCGAACGACTCCCGGACCCTTCAGTCCTGACCCGAACCTCGGAGAACGACTGAGGTCGCCGGGACGACGATCCGACGTTACGAGATCGCCGGGGGTTGACGGGCGGCGCCGACGGCGTGAGACTCGCACTGTGCGCGGTTAGCGGCTTGTCCAACGAGTGGAGGGACGATCAGGATGCTTGACAGCTCACCAGTGCTCGCGGTCGTCGCCGTTTCCGACCTTGATCGGGGGAAGGAGTTCTACGGAGGGACGCTCGGCTTGCAGGAAGCCGATTTCAGCGACCCGGGAGGGGTTCTCTACGTGTGCGGGGCCGGAACACAGCTCCTCGTGTACCAGTCATCCTTCGCGGGCAGCAATCAGGCGACCACTACCGCGTGGCAGGTCGAAGAGCTTGAGACTGAGATCTCCACCTTGAGGTCGAACGGGATCACGTTCGAGCAGTACGACATGCCCGGGGTCGAGCGCGAAGGGGACATTCACGCGATCGGCGGCATTCGGGCGGCATGGTTCAGGGATCCCGACGGCAATATCTTGAATCTCGTCAGCCGATCGTAGGGCTCTAGATTCGTGGGGCGCTTGATGACGAGCGCGACCACCGAGCCAAGGAGCCGTGCAGCCCGCGGTCTGGGAACGAGCCGTTGCTCGACGCGTGGACATCCCGGCTGTGCACCTGCACGAGCGACGAGAGAACCCATGCTGCTGTGCTCCGTGGCGTTGCCTCCCCCGACTGGACGGCGTCCGCGAAACGTCGAACGCTCGGCGCATCCCAAGGCCCTCGCAGCGTGCGCGACGACGATGCCGCCGCCGTGTGACGTCGGCGTGACGCTGGCGTTTTACGCTCCCTGGCGATCGGCTCTCCACACACCATCTAGGACTCTGGGAGGTTGGAATGCGTGCGATGAAGGCGGTGCTCGGTGCGGTGACGATGACGGGTGTGCTCTTCGCGACAACTGGTGCAGGGCTTGCGGCGAGCATGCCTGCAGGAGGCTCCGTCAAGGTGTTCGCGACACCCGAGGGGAACGGTCTCCACACCTCGGTCTTGTTCACGGGGGCAATTGGCGATCATGGCCAGGCGCTCACGATCAACAAGGATGGCAAAGCGAACGCCAACGGGAACTACGTCAAAGTGACGCTGAGGCAAGGGACGTTCGAGCTCAACTCGACGGCGCTCAACGCCAAGGCGAACAAGACGCAACCGACCGGCAACGCCGCGACCTGCTCCGGTTCACTGGCAGTCACCGGCCCCATCTCGATCTTCGGCGGCACGGGTCTCTACGCCGGCATTGGCGGAACCCTGACTGTCACGGTCACCTTCGCCTTCGAAGGCCCCCGCTACACGAGCGGTGCGAAGAAGGGACAGTGCAACGAAAGCAACAGCGCCGAGCCGATCGCCCAATACTCCTCGATCGTAGGCGCGGGCAGCGTGAAGTTCGCCTAGCCCAGAGTCAATGGCGCGCTGCGGAACTCGAGCGCGGGTTCCGCAGCCGTCCGAGACTCGCACGGACGGCCCAAGTAGGGGCCGCAGGCCCCGGCTACGATGAGGCCGTCGTCCTGATGCGTGCAGACAGGCACTAGCCACCATGCGTGCGAGCGCTCCGTCAACAATGCCCGACGCCCGGCCGGGAGCGAGCCGGCGCGGAAGCGGCGTTGCCTTGATCGTCATTCTCAGCGGCCTCGCCGCTCTCGCCGCAGGATGCGGCGGTGGATCGAAGACGCCCGCCGTGGCAAGCCTTGGACCGACGACCACCGCGACCAGCCAGAGCGGCGGCGGCGCGAAGGGGTCGCCGACAGCAGGCGTCGACGCGTTCTCGACATGCATGCGCACGCACGGGGTGCCGAACTTCCCGAGCCCCAACAGTCAGGGCAGCGTCTCGCTCGGCTCGAACAGCGGTATCGACGCGAACTCGCCGCAACTCCGTGACGCCGCAAAGGCGTGCGCCGGCCTGTTGCCGACGCCCAGCCCGGCACAGCAGCAGGCGATACAGACAGCGCTCCTCAAGTTCGCAGCGTGCATGCGCGCACACGGCGTCACCGACTTCCCCGACCCAAACTTCTCGAGCGGTCATCTCAGCCTCAAGACAGGCTCCCTCAGCAGCATCGACCCGAACTCGCCGCAGTTCCAATCGGCCGAAACCTCCTGCGCGAGCGGACTACCCCACAAGGGGGCAGGCTCGTCAGGCATCGCCGTCAAGATCGGCGGGCATCAGTCGAGCATCTCGGTCGCCATCAGGGGATAGCCATCAGGGGATAGCCATCAGGGGATAACTGTCTGATCCTGGTCATCCCCGAGTCGACTCGGTGTAAACGCGCAGATCGAAGGTCGCCAGACCGGCGCCGACGCACACCTTCACGGAACTTCGTGCTCGTTGCGAGTTTCTGGTCGACGCTCACCCTTGCGGTGAGGTCGTTCAACTCGTAGGTTTCGGCTCTCACCGAGCACGGGGCGCGAGTAAGTCGATGCTGCCATCAGCGATCAAGCGTGGAAGGCCGCAAGGCCCAGGACGGTTGGTCAGTGAGGGCGGCGGATGAAAGCGTCACCGGCTCGGTGTTCCTTTGCGCTTGGACGTTCCTTTGCGCTCGGGCGCGAGCAGAGCCCGCATCCGAGACGCTGCAATGGCGATTCGCGTAGCCATTTCACGGGCCGCTGCGAGTCGTCTTCGACTCGCGTCGCTTGCCGCTCGTTTCGTATGCTGCGTGACAGATGAGTGCGTGGGGAACCTCGTTCTGGTCGACGAGCGTTTCGGCGCTCGAGCTCTATGACGAGGTCCTCGTGCCGAGGCTCTTCGTCCCTTGGGCGCGAATGCTCCTCGACGAGCTTGCCCTTGACGCGGGCGAGGAGGTGCTCGACGTCGCCTGCGGGCCAGGCTCGGTGACGCGACTCGCCGCGGAAGCGGTCGGCCCGACCGGGCGCGTGACGGGCTGCGACTTCAGCCCGGCGATGCTCGAGCTCGCGCTCGCAAAGCCGGCCCCGAGCAGCGCGGCGGCGATCGAATATCTCGAGGCGTCCGCGGACGCCCTGCCTGTGGCGAGCGAAAGCTTCGATGTCGCGCTCTGTCAGCAGGGCCTGCAGTTCTTCCCTGACCGGCTCGCCGCGCTCGCCGAGCTCCGGCGCGCGCTCCGCCCCGGCGGCCGCGTCGGCATCGCCGTCTGGGCCGACATCCACGACTCGCCCGTGTTCGGCGCGATGTACGACGCCATCCGCGAAACCGTCGACGTCGAACTGGCCGACCGCGTATCGCGCGGGGCCTTGGGGCTTTCCGAGTCGGAGCGAACTGGAGGCGCTGCTCGTCGGCGCGGGCTTCGACGAGATCAAGGTCGAGCGACGCACGATGAGCGTTGTGTTCGAAGGGGGTGTGGCGCAGTTCGCCGGCACACTCGCCGCATCCGGTATCGCCGGGGGAAATCGCGGCCCTTGAACCCGCGGCACAGGCGGAGCTCGCCGACGCCTTTGTCGCGCAGGCCGCGCCACTCACGCTCGCGGGCGCGCTCCATTCGGCGAGTGTCTCGAACCTCGGCTTCGCGCGGCGCTAACCGCGACGCCAACGACGACGCGGGGCTGGCACCGCCGGGACGAATGAACGCGTGGTTGGCGGCGCGAGCCTTTCTGATGCGGCCCCACGGCGCCCAGTCCGGGACCCGCGTCGCGGCCGCCGCCTCCGGGCACGCCGTCGCTCTCAGAGGGTGCGCGGGATCGGAAGGGATCAGGTCCTCCGGAGCTCGCTCAACAACTTCTCCGGTCCGAAGCCCACTCGAGACGCTGAGCCCTGGCGTGCGGGAGAAAGTGAACCTGCCCCCAAGTTCCGGGGACTGCGACATGGGCCCAGCATTCGGCGAGACGTAATTGTTCGCTCATGACCGCATTCACGACCTCGAAACATCTGCACTCCGTAGTTGGCCGACCTCTCGAAGGTATTAGTCCGCGACATTCGATGTCGACGCCGCGATCGACATTTGGATTCTCCGCTCAGAGCGGCGTTTAGCGTCGGAACGCCCCTTTCGCCACGGCTGGACTTCTCGTAGGGTCGTAGCGCAACTGTTCTGCGCAGCACTGCGTGTTTTCGTATCTGAGATCAGTCGGCTCGCCCGCCTTTTGGCGTGCGTCCGTGTAGCCCAGTCACGCGACTGGTCACTTGCACCTGCGCGGCGCTCCGCCGTTTGCAGGTCTACCCGAAGCCCGGGCGGCACTCGCCTGGACTCACCTACTCAACTGCCCGCAGCTGTGGGCTAGGAGGTACTTCAATGAAGGCGTTCTTGCGTTCGAAAAGGGGTCGCGCGCTCGTGGCGGTAGTCGCGGCGCTCGCCGCGGCGGGAGGCGCGTATGCGTACTTCTCAGCCAACGGAACGGGCACCGGTTCGGCGACGACAGCGAAGCCAGCCAGCCTGACAATCGCCCAGGTTGGTGCCGGGTACGACAGCCTTATCCCGTCGGAGAACTACAGCCAGGATCAGTGCTTTGGCTGTGCTCAGATCAGCGAGCTTGGTGACGACGTTACGCTCGCGAACCCGGGCGCACAACAGCTCACGAGCGTCGTCGTCGCGTTCAGGAACTGGGGCGCGGCGGTCACCGGTGTCCCGATCACGTTCTCGATCAACAACGGCCCGAACGGCCCAGTCAGCGATACGGTCGACGCGAGCTTCCCGGCGGCGAACATTGACGGCTCACCTTCGACGGCAAACGTCACCTTCGACTTCAGTGGACAGGGCGCGTTCGTCGATCAGGAGTTCGTCTACGGAATCTCGTTCGATTCGACGCTGGCGCCGGCGCTCAACGTCGCGCTCTCAAACCACGACGTCGACCTCTCGGTCGGCTCCGAGACGCCCCGGGCACGCTCTGGGTCGCCACAGGCAGCCGGAACTGGCATCGCCGGTGACTTCCCGAACCTGCACTGCCCCGAGCGGAACATCGTTCGGAGTTGTTTCGACCGACTGCGGCACGTATGCATCAGGGAATCCGGGTGCCTACGGGACAGAAGCGCAGGTCAGCGCAGGAAGCGACGATATCCCGGCGGTCGAGATCAACGTCGTCGGCGGCATCGTCCCAGGCCTCTATCCCGGAGACACCCAGCCGATCTCCTACGCGATCACGAACCCGGGCTCGACAAGCGTTCACGTAACGACGTTGACAACGATCCTCGATACGAGCTCTCTCCCAGGTGGCTGCGATGCGGGCTGGTACGTGATCGGGAACCCGAACAACGGCTCGATCGGAGATGTCCCCCCGGGCACGACGATCATCAACCCGTCGGGATCAACGCCGACAATCACGATGACTGACCCGAACGTCTCGCAGAACGCGTGCGCAGGTGCAACGGTGGGCCTGACCTTCCTGGCCAGCTAGCACTCTTGCAGCAATCGGGGAGGGGCAGCCTCGCTCGCCCCTCCCCGGTTCGTCGAGCGACCCCTTGTCCGCAGAGCACAGCCTCGCGACGCGTTCGGACGTGTGGCTCCGAGAATGCTGAACGTTTCGGGTTGGTCCGTGCCCAAGTGCGCGGCGTTGCCCGCGGGATCCCACGACACCGGCTCGGAGCCTCCGAACTGACGCGACTAGGTGAGCCGCTGGCGGAACGACCCCGAACGGAACAGCTCGAGTACGCGCCTGACCTTCTCGTCGCCGAGTCCCGAGAACGAGTCGATCGGCTGGAAGAACCCGTCTTGCGCGCCAACAGCATGTTCGAGCTCGCGCAAGGTCACCTTCGACGCGCCCATCGTCCACTCGCTAAATGAGCGGCATGCGAGCGGCTCGCGGAGCAAGAGCACGACGCGCGTATGCCTCCGGTCGGCGCGGATCCGTTCAAAGAGGGCATCAATCACCTCGGGCTCTCCCTCGAGCACCTGGAGAAACGACGTGCCCTCGAAGAGCAACATCCCGGTCACCGAGAGCTCGGCGTTACGAGCGCGGGCGCTCGTCAAGATCGCTGGGAGATCCGATGGGCGGAAGCCCTCACCTGCAGCGCTCGCATAGACGATCTGCGCCAGCGTCGCCTTGTCGCTTTCGAGCGAGGACACGTCGCCTGCGTCCAGAGGGGCAGCGGGCTCGGTGACCCGAGCGATTTCCGCTCCGGCGTCTTTCACCTCGGGGATGCTCACGCTCGGCGTATCGGCAGCCGCTCCTCGCAACGTGAGAGGGCTGACCGGAGTCTGCGGGAAGTCCGCACCGCTCCACCTGTGCCGCGGCCCCGACGCCGAGGAAACGGGGCCGACAACGCCCGTATGAGCTCGGCGTCGCCCAGGCTTCGCTCAACGGCGCGTCGCCAACCGCCGAAAACTGCGGGTGCAGGCTCGGTCCCGCCTCAGAGACGGGTATCGACCTCTACTTGCTGCTTCGTCGCCGCGTCCCAGCCGCGCAGCTCGGAATCGACCGACACGACGCCGAGGACATGCCGCACCATCCGCGGCAGCGCCCGCGCGTCCGAAACAGAGTCCACATGGCCGCGGAGCATGACTTCACCGTCGTGGATGCTCAGTTCCAGCGCGTCTGGCCAGGAGAGGTCGGTGATCACATCGCTACGTATCTCCTGCTCGACTTCCGCGTCGCTGCGTGCAAAAGCACGTACGAGGTCGTGTCGAGTGATGATGCCGACCAGCATCTCCCGTCTCACGACGAGCAGCCGGTTCACGCTTTCTTTGAGCATCTTTGCGGCCGCGAGCGATAACGGCAGGTCCGGATCGATGGTGACTGCCGGTGCGCTCATCGCTTCCCCTGCCGTGCGCGCATTCACCTTCATCGCGACCGCGCTCGTCTCATCTCGGCCGAAGAGGCTCCGCAACCCCCCGCTCCTCGGGATTTCCGCGGTCTCTTTGATCACGATGTCGGTCCTTGACACCACCCCGAGCGGGTGCCCTTCGTCATCAACAACCGGCACTCCGCCAATCCCGTGCTCTGTCAGCAGCGCCGCCACCTCCTTCAGGCGCCATCCGGGTCTGACCGTCCAGACCTTACGAGTCATCACATCGTCGATCCTCACGACCCCTCCTTTCAGCCTTGTCCCCCGCCTACCCAGAACCCCGCCGGGCGAACCCTCCAGACGTGCCGGAACGGTCACCGACTTGCTCGAAGCCACGACCTCCTGCGCAACAGCGAAGTCGAAGTTCGACACGGATTCGCGACAAGACCAAATACCGAGAGCCGACACTCAGCCGCGGTTGCGGCCGACGCCCAACCACGCCGGTGTCGGCCGGCCTACCAAAAGAGGGCGACCGAGCTAGCCTCTCGCGCATCAGCGACGCACCGCTCACCGAAGGGCCAATGCCCCCCGAGGACTCGGCGAGCCCGCCCGCTCAGCGCGTCAATCGACTCGTTCCCTTCGTCAGAGTCAAGGATGTCGAGCGTTCGGTCGCCTTCTACCACCACCTCGGCTTCACGCCCGAGAGCGTCTACAAGTACCGCGAGCGCCTGGCGTGGGCTGCGCTTGTGAGCGACGGTGCCGAGATCATGTTCGAGGGCGGCAGCGATCCCGCCGCCCCGGACCGAGAATCCGTTCTCTTCTACCTCTATGCCGACGACCTCGCTGCTCTGCGCAGCCAGCTACTCGCCGCGGGCATCGCGGCAGGCGAGATCGAGGATGGGAGCCCCGGCCCGCGCGAGGAGATGCGCGTCGTCGACCCGGACGGCTACGTGCTGATGATCGCCCAGGTCGACGACAGCGAGGGCGCGGCCGCGGCGGAGTAGTTCAATCTCGCTGGCTCGCGGCTACCCGTCAGGGTCCTCCTCTCCACTCGCGGGAGTGCGCTGCCGGAGGCCGTCCTCGGTGGCGAGCAGGAGGGCGGTCTCGACGAGGGCGAGGTGGGTGAAGGCCTGCGGCATGTTTCCGAGCTGGCGCAGCGCAACCGGGTCGTACTCCTCCGAGAGCAGGCCGACGTCGTTGCGCAGGTCGAGCAGCCGTTCGAAGAGTTCTTGTGCCTCGTCGTGCTTGCCCTGAAGCGCAAGGACGCCCGCGAGCCAGAACGAGCAGGGCAGAAAGACACCCTCCCCGGCCGGAAGCCCGTCCGCCGCGCCCTCTGTCCTGTAGCGGAGCACGAGGCCGTCGACGGTCAAGCCCTTCGCGATCGCCGTGACGGTCGCGCGGATCCGCTCGTCGTGTGCGGGCAGGAACCCGACGAGCGGCATCAGCAGGACGCTCGCGTCGAGCGCTGCGGAGTCGTAGGACTGCGCGAAGGACTGGAGCTCCTCGTTCCAGGAGCGGTCGAGCACCTCGGCGTGGATCTCGTCACGAACGGCGCGCCAGTGCTCGACGGGTCCTCCTCGCCGAACTCGTCGCAGATCCGGATCGCGCGGTCGAACGCGACCCAGGCCATCACCTTCGAGTGCGTGAAGTGGCGTTTGGGGCCTCTGACCTCCCAGATGCCGGCGTCGGGCTGACGCCACCCCTCTTCGAGCCAGTCGAGCAGCTTGCGGGTCAGCGACGAGACGTTGCTGTCGGCGGGTGCACCGTGCAGCCGGGCCTGGTAGAAGGCGTCGAGCACCTCGCCGTAGACGTCGAGCTGAAGCTGGGACGAGGCGGCGTTGCCGACACGGACGGGCTGCGACTGCTCGTAGCCTGGCAGCCAGGGGAGTTCGCGCTCGTCGAGACGTCGCTCGCCCGCGATCCCGTACATGATCTGGACATCCGCCGGGTCGCCCGCGACCGCTCTGAGCAGCCACTGGCGCCACGCAGACGCCTCTTCGGAGTAGCCGGAGCGCATCATCGCCGCGAGCGCCAGCGTCGCGTCGCGCAGCCAGCAGAAGCGGTAGTCCCAGTTCCGGGGGCCGCCGATCAGTTCCGGGAGCGACGTCGTCGGCGCCGCGACCATGCCGCCGGTGGGGGCGTAGGTGAGGGCTTTCAAGACGAGGAGCGACTGGTGCACCTCCTCGTGATAAGGGCCGTGGTGCCGGCACCGTTCCGCCCAGGACTGCCAGAACTCCTGGGTCGCCGCGAGCGCCCCCTCGGGATCGGTCGGCGCGGAACGCGGCTCGTGGGACGGAAACCAGGAGAGCACGAACGGCACGCGTTCGCCGGAGGAGACCGTGAACGTCGAGACGGTCTTCAGCTCCTCCCCGCGCGCCTCGACCGGGGTGCGGTAGCAGAGCCCGTCGGGCCCGGCGATCGCGACGTGGTCGTCGCCGAAGGTCTGCATCCACGGCACGATCCAGCCGAAATCGAAGCGGATGACGAGCTCGGAGCGGATCTCGACCTTCCCGGTCAGACCCTCGACGATCCGGACGAGCTCGGAGGCCTGCGCCCGCGGCGGCATGAACTCGATCATGCGCACGCTGCCGCTCGCGGTCTCGAACACCGATTCGAGGATCAGCGTGTCCTGGCGGTAGCGGCGCGAGACCCGGGTCGGCTCGGCGGCTGGTGCGAGCAGCCAGCGGCCGTGTTCGTCGCTCCCGAGCATCGCCGCGAAGCAGGCGTTCGAGTCGAAGCGCGGGAAGCAGCACCAGTCGATCGAGCCGGCGCGGCTGACGAGCGCGGCGGTCTGCAGATTGCCGAGCAGCGCGTAGTCCTCGATCGCCGGCGCTCCGCCCACGCTAGTCGCCGCCGGAAACGAGCCCGGGCTCGGGAGACCACGGCTCCCGCCAGACCTCGCCGCGTTCGAGCAGCTTGCCGGCAGCGGCGGGGCCCCAGCTCCCTGGCTGGTAGCGGTGCGCCGGCCCGGGTGACTCGAGGAGGGGTTGGACGATCCGCCAGGCCTCCTCGACGCTGCGCTGACCGACAAAGAGCGTCCGGTCACCGCTTAGTGCCGCCTCGAAGAGGTGCTCGTAGGGCGTCGGGCCTTCGCCGCCCTGGGCGGCGAACTCCATGTCGAGCGTGACCGGCCCCGGTCCGGAGGCGTCTGCCCGGTGCGCCTCGAGGATCATCCGGATGCCGGTGGCGGGGTCGAGCCGCACGACGAGCTCGTTCGCGCTCGGCTGTCGGTCGCTCGTCAGGAACGGCAGCGGCGAGGCGTCGCGGAAGATCAGGCGCACCTCGGTCTGCGTCACCGGCAGCATCTTCCCGGTGCGAATGTGCACCGGAACGCCGCGCCAGCGCTCGTTCTCGATCCGCAGCTCGAGCGCGACGAAGGTCTCGGTCGTCGAGCGCGCGCGCACACCGGGAATCTCACGGTACCCGGCGTACTGGCCGCGGACGTAGCGTCCGGGCCTCGCGGCGGCGACCGCCTTGAGCAGCCTGTGGCGAGACGCTTCGAGCGTCTGCTTCCCGGACGGGGCATCCATCGTGATCGCGGCCGTGAGCTGGAGCAGGTGGTTGACGACGACGTCCCGGAGTGCGCCCACGGCATCGTAGAACCGTCCGCGATCCTCGACCCCGAACCGCTCGGCCATCGTGATCTGCACGCTGGCGACGTGCTCACGGTTCCAGACCGGCTCGAGCACCGTGTTCGCGTAGCGGAGGTAGAGGAGCTCCTCGAGCCCGAGCTTGCCGAGAAAGTGGTCGACGCGCAGGATCTGCTCCTCCTTCAGCCAGCGGTGGAGCTCCTTCGCGAGCGCGCGCGCCGAGATCAGATCGTGGCCGAACGGCTTCTCGATCACGACCCGGGCCGAGCGGGTCAGTCCGGCGCGGCCTAGCCCGGCGACGACGACGGAGAACAGGGCGGGCGGCGTCTCGAGGTAGAAGAGCGGCTGCTGCGCGTCGCCGATCTCGCGCTTGAGCCGCTCGTAGAGCGCCGCGTCGCCAAAGTCACCGGAGACGTAGGAGAAGCGGGCTGCGAGGCGTTCGAAGAGGCGGGTCTCGAAGCGCTCGCCGCTGGCCCTGAGCGCCGCACGCAGATGCTGGCGGAGTTGCGCCTCGCTCCACTGATCGACCGCCACCCCGACGATGGGGCAGTCGAGCAGGCCGCGACGTTCGAGCCGGTAGAGCGAGCGGAAGGTCATCTTCTTGGCGAGGTCGCCGGTGATCCCGAAGACGACAAACACCTCGACCTTGGCCCCCCGCATCGTCTCACTCTGCCACACGCGTTCGCCCGCGCTGACGCCGCCGCGCCTCGCCTGCGAGACCTGCTCACTCCCGTAGGCTGCAGAGAGCTCCCGTCGAGAGGAAGGGTTCGGTGGTCTCCGAACGAGCCGTTCTCGCCGTCGATGTCGGCGGAACACACGTCAAGGCGCTGCTGAGCGGCGAGAAGGAGAGCCGGCGGATGCCGTCCGGGCCGACGCTCACGCCGGAGGAGATGGTCACGGCGGTGCATGCCGCCGCGGCCGGCTGGCGCTGGGACGCAGTCGCCGTCGGTGTGCCCGCGCCCGTGCACGGCGGGCGCGTCCTCGCGGAACCATGGAATCTCGGGAAGGGCTGGGTGGGCTTCGACTTCGAGGCCGCCTTCGGCGTACCCACCAAGGTCATCAACGACGCCGCGATGCAGGCTCTCGGGAGCTACGAGCAGGGAACGATGCTTTTCCTCGGCCTCGGCACCGGGCTCGGCTCCGCGCTCATCGTCGACGGGCAGCTGGAACCCATGGAACTGGGCCACCTTCCGTTCAAGAAGCGAACCTACGAGGACTATCTCGGCGATCGGGGCCGCAAGCGTCGTGGACTCCGTCGCTGGCAGCAGCATGTCACCGAGGCGGTGACCAACCTCGGCGCCGCGCTCGAACCCGACGTGATCGTCATCGGCGGCGGCAATGCGACGAGGCTGACGACGCTTCCCCCGGGGGCGCGCCTGGGGCGAAACAGCGACGCGTTCACGGGCGGGTTCCGGCTCTGGAGCGACGCACCATCCACCCCACGCGCGGCCGCAGGCACGGCCGAAGGCGGAGCGACCACGCAGAGCTGACCTCGCTCCCCGCGCCCAGTGATCGAAACGGCCGACGACGACGCAGGACGGGCATCGCGAACCCCAGCGAGGGACGGTCTCACCCGGCAGCGGGCGCCGCTCTGACAGCCGTCGGGGTCGCGGAGTCTGTTCTCGCCACCTGAAGTAGCGTTAGCGGTCAGACACGTCATGGAGGGACACGGGGAGCGGATGCGACCAACCGCCTTGGGGGCGCGTCGAAGCGTCGCTCGGCGGTCTGCGCGCGCGACTCGGCTGTGGCTCGGCGCCCTCGCCGCCGGCTTCGCGCTTGCACTCCTGGCCGGCTGCGGGGCGGCAACCAAGGCGCCGGCACGACCGGCCGCAACACCTCTCTCTCCCGGAGCACAGGCGGCCGCCCAGATCAAGAAGCGGCTCGAGCGGGCCGGCTATGACCTTTCCCCGCCTCCGGCACCGATCGGACCGACCCTGCACCCTGCGAAACCCGCCGGACAGGTGGCGACGTTCGACATCGAGGTCGATTTCACCTCGCCAAACAGCTTCCATCTCTACATCGCCGTTTTCCAGACGCACGCCGAGGCGGTTCGCTACCTCAACGACTCGAACGCGGAACGCAAGAGCGGTATCGCTCGCTGCGACGCGATCCCACGCTGCCGACAGACGTTCAGAGGCGCCTCCGCCGAGGATATGTTTGGCGTCGAACGCGTGATCGGGCCGGCCTTCTATTCGGCGTCACCCGACGCAACAGCCGCGACGATCAGCCCGGCGACCCTGAAGCACGTGCTCGCGCTGGCCTCCGGGGTACATGGTGTCTGAGGCGTCACCACGTCCGGCCCGGCCCGGCGTGGTCGTGTCGGCGTCGCACGAACGCACCGGGTCCGAGACGAGGACAGACGCTCGACGAGTGCGAGGCCCGGAGACGAGCTTGAGCGCGACTATCGTGCATGGTTCGCTGGCTGCGGACAAGGAAGGACGACCGGTGTGTTGACGGCAGACGGAAGGGCACGCGTGATGGCGGACGGCAACTCGATCCCGCTCCTCGGGCTCGGCGTCTGGCAGATCCCGAATGGACCCGAGTGCGTGAACGCCGTTCGCTGGGCGCTCGAGCTCGGATATCGGCACATCGACACCGCCCAGGCCTACGGCAATGAGGAGAGCGTCGGCCAGGGGCTGCGCGAAAGCGGCGTCCCGCGCGACGAGGTGTTCATCACGACCAAGTTCCACCCGGGCTCGGGAGATCCCGTGGCTGCCGCCGAGCAAAGCCTCGAACGGCTCGGCCTGGACCGTGTCGACCTCTACATCGTCCATTGGCCGGAGCGTGATCCGACCTGGGCGTGGCCGGGGATGGAGCGCACACACGAGCTCGGGTACGCGCGCTCGATCGGAGTCTCGAACTTCGATGTCGGAGAGCTTCAGCAGCTGCTGCCGACGGCCACGGTTCGGCCCGCCGTCGACCAGGTGCAGTTCAGTCCGTACGAGTACCGCAAGGCACTGCTCGAGGCGTGCGAGGCGCACGAGATCGTGCTCGAGGCCTACAGCCCGCTCGGGCACGGCAGCCACCTCGACAGCGAGGGCGTTGCCCGAGTCGCGCAGCGTCTCGGGCGGACGCCCGCCCAGGTGCTGCTCCGCTGGTGCCTCGAGCGGGAGCTCCCGGTGATCCCGAAGTCGAGCCGGCGAGAACGGATCGCCGAGAACGCTCAGCTCTTCGACTTTGCGCTTACGCCCGAGGAGCTCGCGGAGCTCGACGGGCTCGACCGCAGCGGCGGCACCGGAAGCGCCCGCGAACGGAAGTGGTGGCGCTAGCGCTCAGTGCCACGCAACGCTGCGTCGCGACGCAGGCCTTTGCGGGCTGGACGTCGAGATCGGGGAGCACTCTAAGCACGCCCTGGCTCACAGGTTCGAGGCAGCTCGAGGGCTCGAGGCGGATCCTCGCGCCGGAAGTGGCGCCGTCCGTCCACCCCGACGGCGTCGCAGTGGCTCCGAGCGCGTCGTGAGCGGCCCGGAAGAGCACAGGTGGAGGCATTTCCGCTGGTCGCCTACCAGTCGAAAGGCGGTTTGCGGAGGGTCTGCGCTCGGCTTCGGGGGTACAGTCTCGTCGATTGACACCCGGTCTGCGGTCGCTTGCAGGCCTGGGATGTCGGCGAGGCGAACCGCGCCGAGCTCCGCCCTCGGCTACGGGTTCGGCGTCGGCCCGCCGGTGGTCGGCGCTGCTCGTCGTTTCGGGGCGCGCGTCTCGCCCTCCAGCAGCGCGTTGAAGCGGAAGGGGCCGTTCTCGTAGCCGGGAATGTCGTTCGTCCACGTTCGCGCCCCCTCGAAAAAGGAGCGGGGATAGTAAAGATGGTCACCGGGCTTCGAGCCGGCGCGTCGACGGATGTCGTCGCACTCCGCGCGGGTCGCGAGGTCAGGCACGTCGAGCACGAGCGTGACCGGCGCCGCCCGCCGACACGCCGCAACCACCCGCCGGGCATAGTCGAAGTCCGGAAAGTATTGAAAGACCGAGAACGAGACGATCGCGTCAACCGCCTCCGGGAGCTCGAACGCCTCGGCCACGGTGAAGGTCCCTTCCGGAATCGCCGCACGGGCGTGGGCGATCAGCGTCGGCGAAAAGTCGATCCCGTGCAGTGCAAGGCCCGCACCTCTCACCCCCCAGAGGAAGGCACCCGCTCCGCAGCCCACCTCGAGCAGCGAGCTTCCGGGTCGGAGCTCGAGCAGGCGCTTGACCTCCTCCGCGACCGCAGAGAACGTCGCCGAATCGAGCCGTCCCGCCCCCTGGTCGTAGCCGTCGAGGCGCAGCAACGTGTCCTGGTCGTAGGTGTCCAGAAGCTCGGGCGTTCCTTTTCGTTCCCAGATCGCGTGCCAGTCGGTCGTCACGGCTCGGCACCCACGATTTCGCGGCCGCACTCCGCATCGGGCGGACGATGGCCGGCCCGGAGCAGTCGCGCAGCCGCAGTCGCTCGCCGCGTCCGGCGGCTCAAGGGCCGGCGCGAGACGGAGCACGCGCAAGGCGCACCGACCCTTCCCCCCATCGCTGAAATTCTAGTCGGCCGGAGCACCGCCCCGCAGCCGGGGAGGGCGCGCGTCGCCCGTCCGCAACCGCGGCTCTTCGTGCCGGCAGCTCTCCCTCACCCGCTCCGCGGGCGATCGCGCTTCAGCGCCCGACTACGCCACCCCGTCTCCGCTCGCGAACGGTCGCTCGAGCGGCAGCGCGAGCGCCTCACGGCGACGTAGCGTCGCCTGGCCACTGACCGCGGTGCGGTGGACGCCGGCAAGGTCGGCGTAGGCGCTCGCCTGTAGCGTGCTCGGGCGACCCATCGTGTCGCCCTGCTCGATCGTGAGCTCGAGCCAGCCCGGCTCGCGGAAACCCGCCTCGGCAGCAAGGTAGGCGGCGAGAGCGGCGGCGGCGACGCCGGTCGCCGCGTCCTCGGGGTAGCCGGCACCGACAGGGAACTGGCGTGCGACAAGATGACCGGGTCGAGCATCGGGATGAGGCGCGAAGAGATAGGCACCGGTCGTTTCCAGGCGCCGGCACAGGGCTGCAAGCTGCTCGAAGCGCGGTCGTGCGGCGTGGACCGCGCGCGCGTCGCGCACGGGCACGATCAGCTTGGCCCGCGAGACGCTCACTGCGCGTATCGGTGCCGAGGGGTCGAGAGCCCCGGCGGACAAGCCGGCTGCTTCCTCGAGTTCGCGGTGAACTGCGACCGACGGGCCGAACTCGGGAGGCTGCTGCTCGACGGTGACCCGTCGCGGCCGAGCGTCGTCCCAGCTCACGAGACAGTCGCCCGAGGCGGTGCGCACCGTCACCGCCTCACCGCCGAGTGCACCTTCCAGGAGGAGTGTCGTGATCGCCGCCACCGTCGCGTGCACGCACATCGTCATCTCGTGGCGCGGCACGAAGTACCGCAATCGCGGCGTGCCGTCGGCGTCCCACATCGCGAACCCCGTCTCCTGCCCGTAGTGGGCGGCGAGCGCCTGCATCGTCTCCGTGCTGAGGGCGCCCGCGTCGAGCACGATCGGGCACGGGTTCCCGCCGCCGGGGCCGCGGGCAAAGACGTCGCAGTGCTGAACGCTCAGCGTTGGCTGCCGCACGGGAAACCTCGACGCTCGTCGTTGGCAGTGGGCTTTCGTGCAGCGTGCGGCATCGCCGCATCATCGCCCGTCTGACCGTCCGTGTGACCGCTCGACGCAAACGGCGCCGCCAAACGCCATGGTTGAGAGGCTCGGCGCTTCGGGTCGCTCTGCTCGGCCGAAGCCGAGCAGAGCGCGGCGAACGGTCTAGCTGCCGTCGGGAAAGCCGCCACGGGCCGTCACGAGAGGCTGGTGCGGCAGCGCGGTCGCTCGGCGCAACTGCGCGCGCCAACCGTCCGGATGCGGCTCGATCCCGTCAAGCAGGCGCGCCTCGCTGAAGGGCGAGAGGGCGTCGCGAAGTGCCGACCAGGTCGCGGCACCGAAGCGGGTCGCGAACCTGTCCTCGACACGCTCCACCCAGACCTCGTATTCCACGCGGGCCGCGTCGCCGCGCTCGCTCGGATCCACGATGCGACGGCGGTTCGGCCCGGGCGCCACGGTGGCGAAGCCGTGCTTTGCGAGTGCGCCGACCCAGTTTTCGAGCGTCACGGGCGCAACCCCCGTCAGTTCGGGAAGCGTGGCCAGCGGTGTCGGCCGCTCGAGCACGCGCAGCAGGTTGGCCGCGATCCCGAGCCGCGCGCCCTGAGCGGCGGTGTACTGGCTCAGCTCGAGCCTCGAGACCTCGTCGAAATCGAGCGCGAAGGCGAGGAGCAGCTTCGAGAGCAGCGTGGAGAGCGGGGCATCGTCGTGCACGGCCGTATGCGGGCGCCGCGTGAGCCGTGCCTCGCCAAGAGGCAGGTAGTCGGGCATGTCGAGCTCGAACTGTTCGACGATGAGGGCAAGCGAGTCTCGCAGCGCCTTGACGGGTGCTGCGCCGAAGCGTCCACCCCAGCGCCGCTCGATCTCCTCCGGAAGCGGGGTCCAGGCTCGCCGCGCCAGCAGTCCGCCGTCGGTGAGATGCACGACGCGGTTCCCGTCGACGCGGAGGTACCCCCACCAGCGGCTCATGCGCTTGACGATCGTCGCCATGCTCCTCGACGTCAGCCGCGAGCGCTCGACGAGTTCCGCGCCGGCAACGCCCGAGTCAGGCACGTAGCGCAGACAGTGAACCCAGAGCGGAAACGAGACGAGCCAGGGCGCACGCGGAGACGCTGACGAGCCGTGGTCCGTCGTGCGGGGCGGGAAGCGCTGCTCGGCCTCGTTGTCGATCTCGATCGTCAGCGCGACCAGCAACTGCGAAAGCGCGGCGTGCGTCGGAACCGCGTCGGGCATGCCGCTGCGCACGCTATCGCGCCGCCGGACACGCGGTCACAGAAGAGCGAAGAGCCTTGCCGCGGGCCTCCGGAAATACAGGTCACCGCATCCAATAACTCTCGTAAGCAGGCCGCGGCCTCCCGGGCCTCCCTCGCCTCGCGACCGCCCGTTCGTCAAGGCAGGCCGCGTGTGGCCTAGTCGACGCCGAGAATCGCGCCGACGGGCAGGGGCCGCGACCGCCGCAGCAGCACGTAGCCGCCGCTGCTCGGCCGGAAGCCGAACTGCCTGAAGAGCGTCGTCAGATCGGGATCGGTGAGGAGCTCGATGTCGGAGATGTTCGCGAGCTCGGGTCGCGCGAGGAGCTCATGCATGAGCCGCTGCTCGATCGCCAAGCGGTTCGGGCCGCGCTCGGCGACGAGTTCGACGACGAGCGCGAGCGACCGCTCGTCGGTGAGCGCGGCGACGAGGCCCGCGAGCCGGCTCGTCTCCAGGTCGAAGAGACCGACGGCGACGGTGCCCGGCCCGAGCAGCGAGTCGGCGAACGCGTCGAGGTCGGCGGCCGCAGGACCTCTGACGCGGAGCAGGAGCTCGACGACGAGCCCGCCGAGCTCGTCGGAGACGTCGAGCGCGACCAGCCGGGGCGGTCTAGCCACGCGGCAGCCCGCGGTCAGTGTCGCTCGAGACGCCGCGGGGCTCGCTCACGCCGCTCCCGGAAGCCGCGCGGCGAGGTACTCCCAGTCGCGGTTGAACTTGTAGGAGTGACGCTGCGGCGGCTGTGGCGACTGCGTCTCGAGCCAACGCACCCGGCCGGGGCCCGGGTTCTCGAAGCCGTGAACGCAGTCGACGCCCGTCCAGAGCACGTGCCGGGGTCGAGCACGAGCACGTGCTCCTCGACGCGGGCGACGACGTTCCCCTCGAGGATGGCGCGTTGACGCGAAACGGCGCCAGCTCGACCGCCAGCGTGCGCACGAGGCCGCTGATGCCGCCGTTGACGGTCGTCACCGTCGTCGACCCCGCGTAGGGTCGGTCCTTCGCGAGGCCGCCGAAGTACAGGATCGCCGCGTCGGGCCTGAGTGCCGGCAGCAACGCGCGAGTCCAGAGGTGCCGCCGACGACGACGGCCAGGCCGTCCCTCACTCGCTCCCCGCCTCCTGCTCGAGCCGCGGCAGCAGCGCCATCAGATCGTCGTCGCCCATCCCGGCGGCGATGCAGCCGCGGACGAGCGCGAGCGTTGCGCTCGTCAACGGCAACGGCACCCCGACCTCCTCCGCCGCGGCGAGCGCAAGCCCGAGGTCCTTGGCGAGCAGCCTGGCGGCGAAGCTCGCGCGGTAGTCGCCGGCGACGAGTGGATCGCGTTTGTAGCGGAGGAAGGGGCTGCCGATCGCGGAGCCGATCGCGACGTCGAGGAAGTCGGCGCGCGCGATCCCGTGACGCTCGCCGAGCACGATCGCCTCGGCAAGCAGCTCCGCCGTGCCGCCGATCATCAGGTTGAGGGCGAGCTTGACGATCCGGGCCTCCTCGGCGGCGCCGACGTAGAAGAGGTTCGGGCCGATCTCGGCGAGCAGCGAGGAGAGCGCCTCGAAGCGCTCGTGCGACCCGGAGACGATGATCGCCAGGTTCCCGGCGGCGGCGGCCGCGGGGTTGCCGCTGACCGGCGCACGCAAGAAGGAGACGCCGTGGTCGGCGGCGGCCGCCGCGACGCGGGCCGAGCTCTGCGCGGAGATGGTGCTCATGTCGACGAGGGTCCCGCCCGCGGCACCGGCGAGCACCCCTCCGGGCGCGAGCGTGAGCGCCTCGACCGCCGCGTCATCGGCGAGCGAGAGCACACAGAGATCGGTGCGTACAAGCGCCTGAGCCGGACCGTCGAGCAGTTCGGCACCGCGCGCAATGAACGGCTCACTGCGGGACTCGCTGCGGTTCCAGACAAGCAGTTCGTGACCGGCGCGCTCGAGCCGGGCCGCGATCGCGGCGCCCATCGCCCCGAGGCCGATCACGGCGACCTTCACCCGCCACGCACCGATCTGCCGCTCGTCGCCGGGGACGCGCAGCGGCTGCGCGTCCCCCGCAACGGCTCAGGCCGCCGGAATCCGGCCGACGTTCGCTGCGAGCCAGCCATCGAACGTTTGCATTTCCGGGTTGAGTCGGTGGGAGAGCGCGAGGTCACGGTTGCCGGTGTAGACGTCATCGAAATCGCTTGAACTGGAACATGTTTCCGACATCGTCGGCTCCCGGGAAGCCGAAGCCGCGGTACACGTCGGCGGGAACATCGTTGTAGCGGACGGGCTCACCGTAGGCGCGCGAGAGCGCCGTGGCCATCTCCGCGCCGGTCAGGTGCTTGGCGGCGACACCGAGCGTCTGGCCGATGAACTCGCTGCCCGCCTTGAAGATCGCGGCGACCGACACCTGACGCGAACTGCTCGCGCCTGCGACGCGAGCCCGTCGACGCGAACCGGTCGAGGGCCGGCGCGGCGCTCGCTCGCCGGAATCGCGGACGCAGCCGCGACGTTCTCGTAGCGAGAGGTCGATGTGTCCGGCGAAGGAGTGGCGATGCGAGGGAACGAGGCACAGTCGAGCGACGCGCCGCTCTTCCAGGGGGCGGCGCCCGAGCGGCAGCGGGGCGCGCGGGAGCGCGAGCCGAACGGCGCTCAGCCCTCGGGCATGCCCCTTTCGATCCTCGACCTGGCCCCGATCCGTTCTGGCGAGAACGCGGGCGACAGCTTTGCGGCGAGCGTCGCGCTCGCCCGGCGCGCCGAGGAGCTCGGGTATCTGCGCGTCTGGTACGCCGAGCACCACAATATTGCGACGATCGCCTCGTCGGCGACGAGCGTGCTGATCGCGCATGTCGCCGCCCACACGCGGGAGATCCGACTCGGTGCCGGCGGGATCATGCTGCCGAACCATGCGCCGCTCCTGATCGCCGAGCAGTTCGGAACACTCGAGTCGCTCCATCCGGGGCGGATCGACCTCGGGCTCGGGCGTGCGCCGGGCTCGGACCAGACGACGATGCGCGCGCTCCGCCGCAGCGGCGCCTCCGCCGAGCGCTTCCCCGAGGATGTGCTCGAGCTGCAGGGCTACCTCGGCGCCGAGACACGGATTCCGGGCGTCGAGGCGACGCCCGGAAAGGGCACGAACGTCCCCCTCTACATCCTCGGCTCGTCGATGTTCGGCGCCCGGCTCGCAGCAGCGTTCGGGCTCCCCTACGCATTCGCGTCGCACTTCGCCCCGGACCTGCTCGTGCCCGCGGTCGAGGCCTATCGGCGCGAGTTCGAGCCCTCTGCGCAGCTCGAGCGCGCCTACGTCATCGCCGGGGTCAACGTCATCGCCGCGGAGACGAGCGAGGAGGCGCAAGCGCAGCTCCAGGCCGCGAAGCGCGGCCGCGTGCGCACGCTGCTCGGCCGCGGGCGGAGCTTCAGCGACGAGGAGGCCGACGAGATTCTCGCCTCGCCGGCCGGCCAGCAGGTTCAGCAGATGGCGAGCTACTCGGCGGTCGGGACCCCGGCTGAGGTTGGTGAGTACCTCGCGAGCTTCGCGGTACACGCCGACGCCGACGAGCTGATCACGGTTCACGCCGCGCCGAGTGCCGAGACCCGGTTGCGCTCGCTCGAGCTGCTCGCGGAGTCTGCACCAGGGTGCGACAAACGAGCGTCGACTGGGTGACCTACCCGATCCTGCGGTTCGCCGACAGTCCCTCGGTGACGACGATCGTGCTCCAGCGGCTCGACCAGCCCGCCAACGGGGCTGGAGAACCCGACGAGGCGGCAGTGCCTGCCGCGATCGGCAACGCCTTCTTCGACGCGACCGGCGTGCGTCTGACGCGTATGCCGATGAATCCGCCCTACGTCCTCGCGGCGCTCCGGCCTCGCTGCTTCTTCTGGGCCCGGAGCCTGACCGGTCGCGTCCGGGCGCGGCCGCGTTCGCGCTCGACGTCCTCGAATCACTCGTCGCTCGCCTCGGCTGATCCTCGGCAGAGGCCCGTCGCTCGAACCGAGTCGCGTTCAGAGCGCGCCGCTCAGCAAGATGAGCAGCGCGACGAGCAACACCGCGCCGATCGCGGCGAGACACAGCACCCAGTCGGGAGCGGTCGCAAGCCACGTTCGTCCGGTGGTGCTCGCAGCGCGCGTGGTGGTCGTCTCGAAACCGGCTTCGCGCAGCTCGAAGCTCAGCCGTGCCGGAGTGAGTGCCTGCTCGCTGTGCCGCTCTCCGGGCTCGAAGGCGACGAGCGTGCCCGCAACAAGCTCGCTCCCCGCGCCGCCGCACTCGACGAGCACACGGCCCCTGATCACCTCCATCACGACACGCCTGGCGAGCTGATGCTCGGCGAGCTTCTCGCCGGAGCGGAGGTCGACCACAACGGAACCCTGTTCGAGCTCGGACAGTTGCACTCCCGGCCGGGGAGCCTTCGGGTCGTGACGCGGGAAGCGTGCCATCAGGCATCCAGGGTACGCCGAGGCACGCCCGGAGGCCTTCCTTCCGCTGCTGAAACGCCTCGGCGGGCGAAACGCCCGCATCGGCGCCGTGCACGGCGTGCCGATGGAGGCCGACACCGGTGGGCACGGAGCTTCTCTGCAAGACCTACGAGCGAAGGTACGGAGGCGCACGCCCACCTCTCAGTGGACGTGCCCCTCCCATGTTCCCTGCACCGCGCTCAAGCCGACCTCGTGTTGTGCGCCGTAACTCATACTGCGCCACGAGCAGCGGAGACCAGGCGAGCGCGTTTAGCTGTGTTCAGCCCAGAGGATCGAGGTCTCGAGTGGCTCGGTCGTCCGGGTGGCGGAAATCAAACTCCCGCCCCTTCGCGTGGTCAGGTGGACTCAGCTCCAATGACGACCTCCTCTTCTGCGTACCGTACTTCGGATTATAGCGCGAATTCATAGAGTTATCGAATAGGTGCGCTGTGCGACACGTGGCCCCGAGAACTCGACTGAGGCGGCCGCACGACGACGACGCCTTCGGCCTCGCCTCCGGGATAGGTGATGCTCAGCTCCAGCGTGCCGTGCGCACGGATCCGGAACCGCACCCGGTAGCGGCCGGCGGCGCTCGTCGTCGTCGCTAGCAGCTGCGAGGGCCGACCGTTCCAGCTGCCACGCGCGACGACGGTGCCGTTCTCGTCGTGCGGGGTCGTGCCGCGCACGATGTAGGTCGAGCCGAACTTGACCTCGCTGCGCGCGAGCTGCACGACCTCGGGGCCGAAGCCCGGCAACCCGAGCGTGAGTGCGGGCACGAGCGGGTGGCCGGTGGGGAAGTGGCCGAGTCCGTACACCCCGAGCCCGAGCGCGAGCATTACGAGCAGGGCGACGATCAGTCCGTCGGGGCGGCGGGAGGGCTGGACCGGCGCCCGCGGCGCGGAAGCCGCCGGTGTCTGCGCCACCGACGGCGCTTGCGCGGCCGCGGAGGGAGGCGTCGGCAGCAGCGGCGCGAGCGGCGCCGGCTCGTCAAGCGGAGACCAGCCGCCGCCCCTCAGGCTCACGCGAGCGCCCCGGCGCCGCGGGCGGCCGTGGTCACGGCCACGGGCATCTCGTACCCCGTTCTAAGCTGACTCAGTGAGGCCATTCTCGCTGCCCACCCCAGGCCGATTGTCTCTCCTTGCGCTCGGCGTCGCTGCAATGCTCGCCGCAAGCCTGCTCGCGCTCCCCCACGCGCGGGCGGCGACGCCGGCTGCCGGCCGGGCCACGCTCGTCCCTCGTCCGCCGATCGTCGAGCGTCTTATCCCCTTTCCGCAGCGCCGGAAAACCGAGATGGCGGCCTACGCCGAGCGTCACTACGGGATCGACAGCTGGCGCCTGATCGACCCGAAGGTGATCGTCGAGCATTACACGGCGAACGAGTCGTTCTCGGCGACCTGGAACACGTTCGCCAACGACAGCCCCGATCCGGGGCTCGGTGGCTTGCCCGGGGACTGCGCGCACTTCGTGATCGACACCGACGGCACCATCTACCAGCTCGTTTCGCTCGGCACGATGTGCCGTCACACGGTCGGACTCAACTACACCGCGTTCGGGATCGAACACGTCGGCACGAGCGACGCGCAGATCCTCGCCGACCCGCGGCAGCTCCACGCCTCGCTGTGGCTCACTCTCTGGCTGATGCAGCGCTACCACATCAGGCTCGCGAACGTGATCGGGCACAACGAGAGCCTCACGAGCCCCTACCATCGCGAGCTCGACCCGGCGTGGCGCTGCCAGACCCATCTCGACTGGAACCGGGCCGACATGACGGTGTACCGCGCCGACCTTCTCCGTCTTGCGCGTACCTACGGGCTTGCGATCGGCCCGCCGCCGCGACCCAGGCTGCTCCCCAGGGGCTGCTGAAGTCGCCGCGCTGACGCGTCCTCCGGAGCTCAAGCGCGCGCCGCTCGTTCACAGCTCAGCCTTCACCGAGGCCGATCGCGGCAGGCGTTGTCGGAGCGGCCGCCGCGTCGTTGGCTGCGCGCCGCAACAGAACCCAGCCGCCCGTGCTCGGCCAGAAGCCGAACTGGCGGTAGAAGGTCGTCAGATCGGGATCGGCGGAGAGCTCGACACGGTCGAGCGCCGCGAGCTCGGGTCGGGCAAGCAGTTCAATCATGAGTCGCTCCTCGATCTCGAAGCGTCGGGGGCCGGGCTCGGCCACGAGTCCGACGACGATCGCGAGCGAGGACTCGTCGGTGAAGGCGACGACGAGTCCGGCGAGCCGGCCGGCACAGGGCTCAAAGAGGCCGACGGCGACCGTGCCGGGCTGCACGAGCACCTCGGCGAAGGCGTGCGGCTCCCACGCTTCCGCCTGCGGCACGCGGGCGAGCAGCTCGACGACCAGCCCGAGGAGGTCGCGAGAGGCGATCTCGAGCGCGAGCAGCTCGCGCCGGTCAGCCATGAGCGCGCCCTCGAACACGAGACGCGCTCGCCGTAGCGGCGATGGTTCTCGGCCCGGCCCGGGGAACCGCGGCGAACTCATCCATCTCCCTACCCTCGACCTCCGCCACCCGATCCTCGACGACTCGAATTGGTGTTGTTACGTGACATCCCTTTACACCATCGATCTGAGAGAGTGCTGAGAATCCGCCCGAGATTCAAGCCCGGTGGGCGCGCAGCCTCGCCGCGCCGCTCGGCTCTCCTCACGCCGGCCGCGCCCAGTTCGTATGCTCCGCGGCGAGGGCTCGGATGTTGGGCTCGCACTCGGTGGCCGAAGCCGGCCGCACAGCTCGTCAGCGGGACGCATACGCAAGCCACATTCTCTTGTCAGCCGACGGTGATGAGCAGGGGGAGCTCACCGAAAGGAGCACCTGTGAAGCATCAAGCACGGTCGATCGGGTTTGGTCTCGCCGTCGCCGTCGCGGTCGCGCTCTTGGGGATCGTGGGGAGCGCAAGCGCGGGTGACCTCGTCGTTGACTGCAGCAGCCTCGGGGTGAGCACCGAGGCGGTGCAGGGCGTCTTCGGCGCCGGCGCGCAGGCGCTCCTCGAGATCCGCGGCACCCAGTCGTACTGCGCAATCACCGTCTCCGCGACGGCGGGCGTAAGCGTCGAGGTCTACCCCTCGACGCAGGCATCGATGATTCTCGCGAGCTACGAGACGAGCGGCGTCGATAAGCAGGCGCTGAGCGGTCTCGGCAGTGGCGCGGTGTATCTCCACAGCGGTAAGCCGACGCCGGATGACCTCGTGCTCTTCACCTCCGGGAGCGATTTTGTCGTCATCAACGGCCTTGGCGGCTCGGTGGCGGTCGCGTCGGCATCGTTGACCGCGCTCGCGAACTCGATCTCCACCAGCCTCGCGAGCACACCGGCGACGCTGACGACGGCGCCGACGACAACGACCACACCCGTGGCGGGGACGACGACGACGAACAACAACGACGACGACGGCCACCCCCTCGCTGAGCAACGCGTGCCCGGCCACGAGCCCGCTCGCGCACCTGGGCGGGTTCTGTCTCAGGCAGCCGACCACACTTCCGGGTGGCGGCTGGATCGCCGTCGCGAGCAAGTCTGAGTCGGGGCCGAAACCGGCCGCGATCGGTGGGCGTGTCGAAAAACCCCGCTTCTTCGCCGTCAAGATCACCGCCTCCCGCCCGGTCTGGTCCCAGATCAACTACTCGCTCAGCTGCTACCAGAACGGCGGCGAGCAGATCAGCAGGATGACGACGATCCCGCTCCAACGTACCCCGATCCTCGTGCTCCTCGGGACGACTCGCACCCCGTACTGCAACCTCCTCGTCACCGCGAGCAAGTCGACGGCAGCGACGATGTCACTGAGCGTGTTCGCCCAGAGGTAGGTCGGCAGCAAAGCGCCCGTCCTGGAGTCGAGCTCCGGCGAGGGTACTCGGCAGAAGCTCCGCTGACACGGCGGCAGGAGTGCAGCCGACGGCGCGAAGACGTTCGCGGCCGGGCGCGCCGGGCCCCGGCCGCCGGCCGGGGCCTCAGACGGTGTGTTCTGCCTCCGGCACGTCGCTTCGGCCGACGGCGAGCGGGAGCCGCTGCGCCCATTCGACGCCGCGTCCCGCAACTGCCTCAGCGGGGATGCCGGGCACGGTGTCAGTCACGGTGTCAGTCAGGCTGTCAGCCCGAGCCGGGAGCCGTCCCTGCAGCGCGCGCAGCCGCAGCAACGGCACCTTCCAGGCCGCCTCCGCCACGATCGCCTTGCTCATCTTCGAGTGCCCGTGCTCGCGGTCAGAGAACGAGATCGGCACCTCACAGACGCGGAAGCCCGCTCTCAGTACCCGGTAGGTCGTCTCGATCTGGAAGGCGTAGCCGCGCGAGTCGTTCGCGTCGAGATCGATCGTCTCGAGCACGACCCGCCGGAAGCACTTGAACCCACCCGTCAGGTCACGGAGCCGGCTCCCGAGCAGAAACTGCGCGTAGAGGTTGCCGCCGAGCGAAATCGCCCGGCGCGCCACACCCCAGTTGGGGATCGCCCCGCCGCGTACGTACCGGGAGCCGAGCACCAGGTCGGCACCCGCCTCGGCCGCAGCGATCAGCCGGGGTACGTCGGCGGGATCGTGCGAGAAGTCGCAGTCCATCTCGAGCACGAGCTCCGCACCGTCCGCGAGCGCACGCTGAAAGCCAGCGAGGTACGCGGGACCGAGACCCTGCTTGCCGGGCCGGTGCAAGACATCGAGGAACCCGTGACGCTCGGCAAGCCGTTCGGCGAGCAGACCCGTGCCGTCGGGCGAGGCGTCGTCGATCACGAGCACGCGGTCGCCCTCGCGCAGCACGAGCGCAAGCGCATCGATCATCGCCTCGAGATTCTCGATCTCGTCGTACGTCGGGAGGCAGACGGTCGCACGCATGCGCCGTATGACTATCGGTCAAACGTGAAGAACTCCTGAGATTTTCGCTCCCCTTATTGAGCGTCGCATGCCCGTCGCTCGGCGCCGGTTCCCTGGGTGGGAGCGCAGCCTCGGCGAGCGCGTCGTTAGGCGCCCGTTGCGGACGCGCGCGCCACGGCGTTCGCCGGCTGCCGTCCCTCGAGCAGCACCGCACGTAGCGCCCCGACCGCGAGCATCCCCATCGCCTCACGGGTCGCTCGCGTCGCGCTGCCCAGGTGCGGTGTGAGCACGACGTTCTCGAGCCGGCGCAGCTCGTCGCTGACGCTCGGCTCGAACTCGTAGACGTCGAGTGCTGCGCCGGCGATCCTCCGCTCCCGGAGCGCCACGACGAGCGCGTGCTCGTCGACGACGGCGCCGCGGGAGGTGTTGACGAGTACGGCCGTCGGTTTCATCGCGGCGAGCGCCTGTTCGTCGATCAGGTGTCGCGTCTGCGCGGTAAGCGGGCAGTGGAGGCTGACGATGTCGGAGAGCGCCAGCAGCTCGTGCACGGAGTCGCCGCGGCCGGCGAGGCGAGCGCTGGCGCCGAACGCTTCTGCCAGGCGCGCGGTCTCGCGTCCGATCCGTCCGGCGCCGAGGATGCCGAGCACCTTGCCCTCGAGGCTCTCGCCGAGCATGAACTCGAGCCCGAAGGACCACGTGGCACCGCTGCGGATCAGACGGTCGCCCTCGGCGATCCGTCGCAGCAGCGCAAGCATCAGGCCCACCGCAAGCTCGCCGGTGGCACGCGTGAGCACGTCGGGCGTGTTCGCGACGACGACGCCGAGCGCCTCGGCAGCGTCCAGATCGATGTTGTTGAAGCCGACGGCGTAGTTGGCGACGACGCGTAGCCGCGGCCCCGCGCGCTCGAGGTAGGCACGGTCGACGATCGTGTCCATCAGCGAGAGCACACCGTCGACGCCGTCGGGCTCGTCGACGAGCTCGAAGTGGGCAGCGAGGGCGTCGCGTACCGCGGCCGGCACGCTCCCGGAGACGTGAACGAGTGGCCTACTGATCACGCACCCGTTCGCTCGGACGCATCCCGGTCAAGGCTCGGCACTCCCTCCCTCGCCATGGAGGGGAGGATAGACACCACGGGGCGCACACTCGAACGCCGCGGCTGGCATCGGACTTCGACCCGACCCCGGTTGGTTACCGTTACGGCCCCGACCGGAGGTGCTGATGCCGAGACTCAGATTGACGATGACGATGTCGCTCGACGGCTACGTGGCGGGCCCCCGCCAGAGCCTCGAGCAGCCGCTCGGCGAGGGAGGCCTCGCGCTCCACGAGTGGGCGTTCGCGACGCGCAGCTTCCGCGCGATGCATGGCCTCGAGGGTGGAGAGACGGGGGCTGACGACGATCGCGTCGCCGAGACGATCGCCGGCGTCGGGGCGACGATTATGGGCCGCAACATGTTCGGGCCGGTGCGTGGCCCGTGGGGCGAGCCCTCCTGGGACGGCTGGTGGGGTGCGAACCCGCCGTTCCACACGCCCGTCTTCGTGTTGACCCATCAGGACCGGGACCCGCTCGTGATGGAGGGCGGTACAACCTTCTTCTTCATCACCGCCGGTATCGAGGCCGCGCTCGAGCAGGCGTTCGCGGCGGCGCAGGGCCGGGACGTCGCGGTCGGAGGCGGCGCGAGCACGGTCCAGCAGTATCTACGCGCGGGCCTCATCGATGAGTTCGAGCTTCACGTCGTGCCGTTGCTCCTCGGTGCCGGGTCGCGGCTCTTCGAGGACCTCGACGGGGGCCCGAGCGGCTTCGAGTGCGTCCGTGTCGTCAGCTCGCCCGCTGTCGCGCACTTTCGCTACCTCCGGAAGGAGAGCGTCTAACACCACCCGCTCCGAGCCCGGGCGGCCGCTACCCCTTGACGATCGTGAAGGCGAGCGAGGCGGTCGCGTGCGTGCTCGACGCGCGGGCCCGGAGCTCGAGCCCGTAACGCCCGGGCGCGAGCGTCCGTCCGCCCGCAAGCAAGCCCCGGAAGGCGATTCGGTCGAGCCCCCCGTGCGCGGCGACGGTCAACGACCCGTCGCCGAGCGTGCGTGTGCAGCTGCGCGCGTGCGCGGTCCGAGGGGTTGGTGCCAGACAGGCGGCACCGACCCGTCGGCCGCTCGCATGCGAGCTGAACCCGAGCTGCACACTCGCGGACTCGTTGAGGGTGAAGCTGAAGCTCGTGCCGACGGGAACGCGCTCGCCCCCGGCGACGGGGCCGGCGTGTTCACGCCAGCGCGAAGCGCTCTGCCGGACGCCGCTGAGTCGCAAGACGGACGGGTTTGCGGGCGCGATGACCGTCGTCGTCCCGCCCGTCGTCGCGGTCGTCGTCGCTGCTGCCGCGGTCATGAACGAGGTCGTCGTCGCGACGGACGTTCCTTGCGGGTCGGCGACCGAGAGGTCGTAGCTGTAGTCCGTGCCGGGGCTGAGCCCGGAGGCGACGGCCGTGACGTTGACGGCGCTGCTCCCGGCGCCGACCTGCTGGGCACACGGGAACTGCAGATTGCCGGGCGAGAGGTCGAAATGGCAGTCGCTCACCGCCGAGCCGTTCGGGTTGACACTCCCGTTGAGCGTCGCGCCGTTCGCCGTCACGGCAGCCGGCGCGGCCGTGGCTGCACTCGCGGCAGGCAAGGCCCACGTGAAGGTCACCGATGCAGGCGTGGCGCGCGTGGCGAGCGAGACGGAGAGGCCCGTCGCGGCCGTGACTCCGGCGGGAATGCCCGAGGAGCCGCCGCCGCCACCACCACCGCCGGGGTAGGGCGGGCTGCCGGCGGTGTCGATGCCACCACCGCCACCGCCCCCGCCGTAGAGACCGCCACCGCCACCGCCACCACCCGAACCTGCCGTCCCCCGAAAACCGTGTCGCCGCCACCGCCGCCGATGCCGAGCGCTCCGGCAGACGCCGAGGCGCCCGCCTGCGAACTCGTGCCGGCGGCGCCGCCGCCGGTCTGGGTGGCCGGCTGCCCGCCGGTACCTGGCGGGGCGCCCACACCGTCGGTGACCCCGATAGCGCCTGTACCCCCGTCGGCGCCACCACCGGGGCCACCCGGAGATTCGGTGTCGTCTGCTCCGCCGCCCCCGCCGCCGCCGCCGGCGACGACGAGCCGCGAGCTGAGGCTGCTCTCCGAGCCACACGCGGACGGGTCGAGGGTGTTCGCGGGGGTGACCGAGCAGGCGCGCACATCAGAGGCGCCGCCGCCACTGCTTCCGTAGTCGCCGCCGCCGGCGCCGCCACCGTTGCTGGCGCTGATCCCCGGGCCGACGTCGGTGACCAAGCTGTCTCCCCCGACCTCCGCAAAGAGCGTCTCGCCCGCCGAGACGGCGAGCGTCGCGGTGACGCTCGCCCCGGCGCCGCCGAGCGCGCCGCTCCCGACGGCCCGCGTGCCCGAGCCGCCGACGAGTTGCACCTGCACGCTGGTGACCCCCGCCGGCACCGTGAAGGCGTTTTCACCGGTGCTCGCGAAGGTCTGTGTGCCCGTCGCCGGGAGCGCACCCGCCGGTACTCCCGCCAGGGCGGCACACGAGACGGCGACGAGCCCCGCGACCGTCAGTCGAACCCGAACTTCCATCGCGACCCCCTTTCACCGAGCGCTCGACACCGAGGCAACTGCCGCACGGTTGGGACGGCACGCGAGTAGGGCTGACACGACACCGAGTGACCCGACTCGAGCTGCGCTGGAAGATACCGGGCGCGCCGGAGGTCGGCCGTGAGCAGCTTCTCGAGGCAGGGGACTCGAACCCGGTGGAGAACCGGTCTCTACGAATCGATCCGTTCGAGACGGGCGCCGCTCCCGGCGCAACCGCCATCTCCTCTTCGCCGACCCAGGAGCCGCGATGACCCTCAAGCCGCTCTCACTCGTCCTCAAGGCCCGTGGTGCAGCGTTCAGACACGGGCCGCGCCCCGCAATCCCGGCCGAAGGCACGCCTCCGAGCCGGAAGCGAACGCCCCTCTGGCGTCCCCCGGCAGACGACGGCAGCCCGCTCTGGAGCGCCGTCAGCGCGCGCCGCGCACAGGGAGGAGCCCGCGGCTTCCTCTGGCATCAGCTCGAGGAGCGACGCGGCCAGCACTCCGACCTGGAGGAGCGGATCGCAGCGTATGCGATGAAGCCCCACGAAAGCGGCTCAGGGGGTGCGAACGCCGCCGAGCACGCCAACGCACCTGGCCCGGCAGACTGACCGGGAATCGCGCCTGACTCGCGCCTCACCGCCAGCCCGAACGGCGCTCTCATCTGCGTATCACGGGCACCACCTAGCGTCACGCATCCGTGAACGAGCACAACGGCCACAGGGGCGGTGACCGCCGTCCGCCCAGGGTGGGCGCGAGCGAGCATCGACCGGCGTCGCGCCGAAGACCGTGTCGACGGCAAGCTCGCTTCCGTGCGCGTTCGTCCCGGTTCCGCACAGCCTGCTCTGAGAGCGGATGATGGAAGCCCCAGAAGTAGCGCGAGTGGGAGGCGCAGTAGCCGTAGTCCGCCGCATCAGCGAGCGCGGAGCGCTTCACGGTCTCACGGCTGCGAGCACACTCGACTAGGGTCGAGTCGATCAGCAGCAAGTCGTCCTGGTAGCCAGGGCTCTGGCTCGCGAACACGCTCATCAACCACTCGATCGCGTCCGCCAAGCGGCGCCGGCGTTTGAAGTAGCCGGGCTGCGCAGGCATCTCGGGGAACAGGTGCGCAAGACGCTTGCGGGCGACTTTGAGGAAGCGACGATCGCTGTGGATCCCCATGATCGCCTGGGCGACACAGAGCGTGACGACTCGCGTTGTGAATAGAGGGGTTTGGGGTTGGAGAATGTGGTGATAAAGGGATGAATGTGAGTGGTATGTGGTTGGTGAGGTGATTAAGGATTGGTTTGAAAAATGAAAGGATGGTGGAATAAACTAGGAGCGCGGCAGTGGCGGTCGACGCCGACACGCAGGCCCGGGCGGCGGCCACGGCAAGCGAGCCGGAGACGCCCTTCGAGCTCCTTTCCGGCTGGGGCAACACCTCGCCGAGCTGCGCCCGCGTGCGTCGGCCACGTTCGCTCGACGAGCTCGCCGCACAGTTCCCGACGGTCGCGCGGCGGGGCGCGATCGCGCGTGGGCTCGGCAGAAGCTACGGCGACCTTGCGCAGAACGCGGGCGGGCTCGTGCTCGATCTGAGCGGACTCGACAAGCTCGAGTCGTTCGACCCGCAGACCGGGCTCCTCACCGGCGCAGCCGGGTGCTCGCTCGCGCGCATCATCACCGAGGTGCTGCCGCGGGGCTGGTTCCTGCCGGTCGTGCCGGGCACGCGCTCGATCACGCTCGGCGGTGCGGTCGCCTGTGACGTGCACGGCAAGAACCACCACGTCGACGGCTCGTTCGCCGACCACGTCCGCTCGCTGCGCCTGCTCACCCCCGCGGGCGAGCTGCGCGAGCTCGACCGCGACGCCACACCGGGGGAGTTTCGCGCCACCGTCGGCGGGATCGGACTCACCGGGGTGATCGTCTCGGTGACATTGCAGCTGCTGCGCGTCGCCGGGCCGATGCTGCAGGTCACGACCGAGCAGACGACGGGGATCGACGAGACACTCGCACGGCTGACGGCAACCGACCATCTCTACCGCTACTCGGTTGCCTGGATCGACGGCGCGGCGCAGGGCCGACGGCTCGGTCGCGGTGTCTTGATGCGAGGCGACCACGCACCCGCCGCCGCTCAGCCGGCGCCGGCTCACACTCGTGGCAACGCGGGCAAGCCGCGGCTCAAGATCCCGCGAGGCGCCTCGATCTCACCGCTGATCGGCAACACCAGCCTGGCGGCGTTCAACGAGCTTTACTTCAGGCGCGCTCATACCGGCTCGGGCGCGTTGCAGGACTGCGACAGCTTCTTCTTCCCGCTCGACGCGGTCGGATCCTGGAACCGGCTGTACGGACGCGCCGGCTTCCTCCAATACCAGTTCGTCGTGCCTTTCGGGGCGGAGGAGACGCTTGTGCAGGTGATGGAGCTGCTCGCGAGCGGACGCCGCCGCCCGACGCTCGTCGTGCTCAAGCGCTTCGGGGGCGAAGGGGGTGGGCTCTCGTTTCCGATCCCCGGCTGGACGCTCGCAAGCGACCTGCCACTTCCCGCGCCCGGCCTTGCCGCCTTGCTCGACCGCGCCGACGAACTCGTCGCGCGGGCGGGCGGCCGCGTCTACCTCGCGAAGGACTCTCGCCTGCGGCCCGAACGCTTCCGGGAGATGTATCCCGAGCTCGAGCGCTGGCGGGAGCTGCGGGCAAGGCTCGATCCCGGTGAGCTGATGCAAAGTGACCTCGCGCGCCGGCTCCAGCTGAGCGAGCGCGCGGAGGCGCGACGATGAGGGACGCGCTCGGCAGGTATCAGACGGTCGCGATCTTCGGCGCCGGCTCGGAGATCGCGTCGGCAACGCTGCTCGAGCTGCTCCGCGACGGGCCGCTGACCGCGCTCCTCTGTGCGCGCGTGCCCGAGACGCTCGACGCGAGCAGGTTCGAAGCGGGCGGGGCCACGATCGAGCGGCACGCCTTCGACGCACTTGCCTTCGACACCCACGCCGCCCTTGTCGAGGCGCTCACGAGCGAGGAACGCGACCTCGACCTGGCGCTCGTCAGCTTCGGCGTCCTCGGCGACCAACAGGCATGCGAGCAGGACGCGGCTGCGGCGCGTCTTGTCATGGAGACGAACCTCACCGCTGCCGTCTCGCTGCTCACCCCACTCGTCGAGCGGCTGCTCGCCCAGGGACACGGCACCGTCGTCGTGCTGTCGTCGGTCGCCGCGGTGCGGGCGCGACGCTCGAACTACGTCTACGGCGCCAGTAAGGCCGGGCTGGACGCGTTCTGCCAGGGCTTGCAGCAACGGTTGCAGGGCAGCGCGGTGAGGCTCGTGATCGTGCGTCCGGGGTTCGTACGCACCAAGATGACGGCAGGGCTTCCGGTCCAGCCGCTTGCAACGGACGCCGACAGCGTCGCGGCGGCGATCGTGAAGGGTCTCCGTGACGGGAGCGGGGTCGTGTGGGCACCGCCGCTGATGCGCCTCCTCGCACTCGTGCTCCGGGCCGCCCCCGCACGCGTCGTGCGCTCGCTGTAGCGAGCACCGCACGCTCACTCACCGTGCTCTCAGACACACGCGGTTAGCTCCCGGTCGGCGTCGTCAGAGGGCCACCATGTCCACACAGTCTGAAAGCATCGTGCAGCCTCCCGGGGAGCAGGCTGTGACAACCGAGGAGTGGCGTGTCGAACGGCGGCGCGCCGTCCGCCGCGCGCTCGTTCGGCGCCGCCGTCGACGGCTGTCGCTCGTGGTGCTCGTACTCGCCCTCTCCCCCGTCCTCTACTCGTACGTCTCGACGATGCTGAGCCCTTCGAGCCTGCCGCTGAGCGTGCGCTCGGTTGAGTGGCTGCGCGCAAACGGCGGCGCACCGGTCGTCGATCAGATCGAGCGCTGGTACTACGAGTGGACCGCGCCGAAGCCGGGCGGACCGACGCTGACGGCGCTGCCGACGATCCCCGCCTCGAAGCCTGCGCCCGCCGCGAACCACGGGTTGACACGGGCGCAGCTCGTCGGCTACCGCCCGCCGAGGGTGCGCCCGGCGATCCTGCCCGCTCTCCCGCGCGAGGGCGTCTGGTCACCGGTCGGGCCGACGGTCAACGGCGCCGCGCCGGTGCTCGTCACCGACTTCCGACCCGACCCGACCTACCCCCGGATCGTCGCCTACGTCGCCTGGATCGATCACACACGCACGAACATCGCGCTCTACCCCGGACGCTACGAGCCGCCTGCAGGCTCACCGCGGGGCCCGATGCAGGTGCCCTTCGGGGAGCGCTGGCGCCTGCTCGCGACGTTCAACAGCGGTTTTACTTACAGCGACGGGCACGGAGGCTTTGCCGTGGATGGCCACTCCTACGAGCCGCTCGAGCGTGGTGCGGCCACGCTCGTCGGCTACCGCAACGGCACCGTCAACGTGATCAGTTGGACGGGCGGGACGACGCCGCCGGCGAACGTCGCGTTCGCACGCCAGAACCTGCCGCTGATCGTCGACCACGGTAAGCCGAACCCGAACCTCAACGACGGTCCCGCCTGGGGGGCGACGCTCGGCAACGCGATCCAGGTCTGGCGCTCCGGGATCGGCATCGACAAGCACGGCAACCTGATCTACGCGGCGGCCGACTTCCAGACGGTCGGCTCACTGGCGGCGATCCTGATCCGCGCCGGCGCGGTCAGGGCGATGCAGCTCGACATCAACACCGAGTGGCCGAGTTTCATCACCTACGCGCACTGGGGCGGCCACGCTCCCGCGAAGCTGGTGCCCAATCCGCTGCAGACGGCGTCCCGCTACCTGGTGCCCGACGACCGCGACTTCTTCACCGTCTACCGGCGCATCAAGGGCCGTAACGGCCTGGTGCCGCTCCAGTGAGCGTGCTCAGACCCGAGTCCGCCGGTTCCGCCGTCCTGCCTGCAGACCGCCGGGCGGCGCTGGCGGCACTCGTCGCGCTGCGACCGCGCCAGTGGACGAAGAACCTGCTCCTCTTCGCGGGTGTGATCTTCGCTGACCAGCTCGGTTCGGTGACCGACTGGGCGCGGGCGGTCGCGATCGTCGGCGCCTACTGCGCTGTCTCGAGCGCCTCCTACCTGCTCAATGACGTGCGCGACTTCGAGCATGATCGGCTCCATCCCACCAAGCGCTTCCGGCCGATCGCCCGCGGCGAGCTGCCGGCTTCGGCGGCGCTTTTCGGCGCGGCCGGACTCCTTTGCGGAGGGTTCGTCGTCGCCGGCCTGCTCGGACGCAGCTCGTTGTACCTGCTCGCCGCCTTCGCGGCGCTCCAGGCGCTCTACTCGCTCGGGCTCAAGCGTCTCCCGGTCGCCGATGTGCTCACGATCGCGGTGCTGTTCGTCGTTCGCGCCGCCGCCGGCGCCTCGGCGATCGGGGTGCGCATCTCCCCCTGGCTGCTCGCCTGTACCGCGCTGCTCGCCCTCTTTCTGGCGCTTTCGAAGCGTCGCGCCGAGCTCGCGCTCGTCGCACGAAAGCTGACGCCGGGCCGTCCCGTGCTCGAACGCTACTCCCAGCGGGTGCTCGAGCCGCTCGCGCTCCTGAGCGCCGCCGCCGCGGCGATCGTCTACGCGATCTACGCCTGCGTCGGTCCCGACTCGCCCGAGATGATCGCGACGATCCCGTTCGCGTGGTTCGGCGTCGGCCGTTACCTCTTCCTCGTCCGCTCCCGCGACCTCGGCGAAGAACCCGAGCAGGTGCTGCTGACCGACCGCCTGATTCTCGGCTCGGTCGCCTGCTTCGGGCTCACCGCCATCTGTGTCCTTGCCATCTTCTGAGATGGCCGCCGCAGGGCAGGGCGAGCTCGCCGGGGATCCGATCCCGTGGTCCGAGCCGTCGGCCTCCGAGCCGCGATCCCGCCAGCAACCCTCACGCACCGGTGTGGACACGATGCGCGTCCTCGTAGTCGGCGTCCACGCTGAGCTGGCGCGCTGCCTCGCAGCTGAGGGGCACGACGTTGCCGTCGTCGCCGCTGCCGCGCAAGCAGTCGCACGGCTCGAGCAGGCCGAGTTCGCCGCAATCGTCATCCTGGCCGCCGACAGCGAGCTCTCGACGCTGCTGACGCTCAGGGCGTACGCGCAACGCGCCCCGATCCCGATCCTGCTGATCCTCGCCCAGGACACGACGGAAAACCGGGTCGCGGGACTCGATGCCGGCGCCGACGACTGCGTGCCCCCTGCCTGCGAGTGCCGCGAGCTCGTCGCCCGCCTGCACGCGCTCGCGCGACGCCGCCGCACGCCGGAGACGCCCGCGCGCCCGGGCGGCGCCGCCGCGCCACCGCGGCCCGCACCGCCGCCGCGGACCCCGGCGACGCCCCAACCCTTCCCCGTCGCTCAAAACTAATCCCCTCTTCAAGTCCGATTCATTGTGCACTCATTTGCGGTCGAGATAGTGCATTTCGAAAAGCGCAGTTACCCCTGCGACTACACGAAGGGATCGAAATGAGAAAAGCACTCACAGTTGCCGCAGCATTGAGCGTCGTCATGGTCGTCGCTTCGCAGTCCGCATTTGCCGCCGCACGCACCTCGGCCAGCCCCCCGACGGTGACCGTCGCGACCTCGGCGAGCGGAATGGGCTACACGGCAAAGACGCTGAGCGCGCCCGCCGGCACGCAGTTCCTGCTCGTCTTCACGAATCACACCTCCAAGCAGCACAACGTGAGCCTCGAGCAGGGCGAGCTCGAGTACGGCGCGACGCTCACGATCGGGAAGGGCACGACCGCCTCGATCTTCACGCTCAAGAAGGGCACGTATCACTTCTATTCCTCCGTCGGGAACGACGAGAACACGGGTATGTCCGGGACCCTGATCGTCAAGTGACGACGAGAAGACGTCGCGCCGACCGGCTGGCCTGCTCGCCACGCGAGCGGCCAGCCGGTGGCGTGCGGGCGAGCCCTCTGACCATCGCCCGCCGACCGGTAGCGGCGGGTGCAGGCACCGGAACGCCCTTGTGGAGACATGTCGTCTAGGGGCACATGGCTGCCGTCCTGGCGCTCGCCGACGCGAACGGGCGACAGCCCACCGCAGCTCACGCGGGTACGCCCGACCAAGCAGCAGCGGCGCCGGCGGCGCCGCCAACGGCGCGCAAGGCTCGGGGTGCTGCTGCTCGGGCTCGGGCTGATCGTCGCCGTCGTCGTCGACCACGTAGACGGAACCTCCCGGCCCCGCGCGCACCCGGCGACCGCCCCGGGGCGCGGCGCAGCGTCCCCGAAGACAGCCGCGAGCGGCACGGTGCACACGCCCGCCGCGGCGGCGCCTGCCGTTGGGCGCGCTGTCGTGGCACTCCCCGCCCCGAAGGCGCTCCGTCCCTTCAGCGCTCCGCCGCTTCCCGCGGAGGGGCACTGGCACGGCGCCGGACGGCTCGTCGATGGGCATCCCGCCGTCTACGAGACCGAGCTGCGACCACCGGGCGGGCAGGATCCCGCGGGTATCGCCTGGATGGACACCCGGCTGCTGAGCGCGCACCTCTACTCCGGGAGCGACGAGAGCCCCGGGAGCGGTCGCTGGCAGCTGACCGCTCCGATCGAGCCCGGCCAGGCGAGCACGCTCGTTCTGGCCTTCAACGGCGGCTTCAAGCTGCCGGTCGCGCAGGGCGGCTACTACACGCAGGGAGCCTGGGCGGTGGCGCCACAACGAGGCGCAGCCTCGCTCGTGATCTACGCGAACGGCACGGCAGCGCTCGGCGCCTGGGACGAGGGCGTGCGGATGAGCTCAGCGGTGCGTGAGGTGCGCCAGAACCTGCACCTGCTCGTCACCGCGGGGCGACCCGCAGCCGACGCGGCCGTCGTCGGCGACTGGGGCGTCACCGTCGGCGGCGTGCTCGACACCTGGCGCTCCGCGCTCGGAATCACGAGGACCGGTGCCCTCCTCTACGTCGAGGGGCCGAACCTCGATCCGCTGCAGCTCGCGCTGATCTTGATCCGCGCCGGCGCGGTGCGGGCGATGGAGCTCGACATCAACCCCGACTGGACGATCCTCGCGACCTACGCTCCGACGCCGAACACCGCCGCCGCGACACCGCAGAACGGCTCGACGCTGCTGCCGGCGCTCGTGCAGACGCCGGGCACGTTCTTCGAGCCTGCCTGGTCACGTGACTTCATCACGATGTCCGCCGCTCCCTGGGGGCACGTCTGACGCCCGGCCTGAGGCAGGCTCAACCCTCGCGCCCGGCGCCTGAACGCTTCGCGGCCGACCACAGCTCAGCCGGCCGCGAAGCGTTCGGTGCACGCGTCGACGGCTAGCCGTTGACGTCGACCGTGCCCGGCGTGTCGTGATCCCCGTCGTGATCGGGATCGGAGACGGCCGGGGTCGACGGCGTGGCCGGAGCCGGCGTCGGATTGCCGGCACCGGGAACGGCGTTCGGCGGCACGGGATAGGCGGAACTCGGCACTGAGCTGATACTGGACATGCGTCCTCCTTCGACGTTGTCCCTTCGCCTCCGAGCAATCGACCGCCTCGAGCGGCGATTTACCTCGCGGGCACGCTCGAGCGACGACGCGGGCTGCTCCGCGGCGCCACGGGGGTAGCCGAAGCGAAGGGATTCTCGGCTCCCCGAGGCACCGCAGATCATCAGGCGGCCGAAAGCGCAGGGGGCTCAGGACCGTCTGCGCAGGAGCATTCCCGGCTGGGATGAGTGCGTGGTGAGAGCGTTGCGCCTAGCGGCGACGGACGAGATTGTCGGCGGCGACGGCGAGCAGGATCAGGCCGCCCTGGACGATCTGCTGGTAGGTCGTGTTGATGTTGAGCAGATCGAAGCCGTTGCCGATGATCGCCAGCAGCAGCGTGCCGAGCACGCCCCGCCAGATCGCGCCCTCGCCGCCGAGGATGCTCGTACCGCCGACCACGGCGGCCGCGATCGCGGTCAGCTCCATGCCCGAGCCGAGGTCCGAGGCCGCAGACTGGGTGCGTGAGGCCAGGAAGTCGCCGGCGATTCCTGCGGCGAGCCCGGAGATCGCGAAGCAGTTCGTGCGGATCAGCCCGACCCGGATCCCCGAGAGCCGCGCCGCCTCCGCATTGCCACCGACCGCGTAGACGTAGCGTCCGAAGGTGGTGCGGCCGAGCACGAAGGCCGTGACGATCGCGAAGAGGATGAAGCACCAGCCCGGGTAGGTGATGCCCCAGAGCGAGTCCTGCCCGAGCAGCCCGAAGTTGGTGTTGAGGACGGTCACGATCAGGCCGCCCGTGATCAGGATCGCGAGGCCCTGGTAGACGATGCTGGTCGCGAGCGTGGCGATGAACGAGTTGATCCGGGTGCGGTCGATCACGATCCCGTTCGCGATCCCGAGCCCGACGCCGCTGAGCGCGCCCGCGAGCAGCCCGAGCGTCGGTGTCGAGGCGTTTGCGACCTTGCAGGCGACGACGCCGGCGACACTGACGGTCGACCCGACCGAGAGGTCGAACACGCCGGCGATGATGCAGATCGTCTCGCCGCAGGCGAGCAGCCCGATCGCCGCCCACTGGTCGAGGATGTTCGAGATGTTCTGGCCCTCGAGGAACGAGCTCGAGGTGAGGCTGATCAGGATGAAGAGAAGGCTGAAGGCGTAGACGATCCCGTATTCGCGTGGATCGATGCGACGCAGGCGCGCGACGAGGCTCATGCGGCCGCCGCCGACGTGCCGAAGGCGGCGTTCATCACGGCCTCGTCGGTGGCGGCCTCGCCCTCGAACTCGGCGACGAGCCGGCCGCTGCGCATCACGAGCACGCGGTGGGAGAGACCGAGCACCTCCTCGACCTCGGACGAGATCAGCAGCACCGCCATCCCCTCGCGGGCGAGCCGCACGATCAGCTCGTGGATCTGCCGCTTCGCGCCGACATCGACGCCACGGGTCGGCTCGTCGGCGATCAGCAGCTTGGGCGTCCGCATCAGCCACTTGGCGAACAAGACCTTTTGCTGGTTCCCGCCCGAGAGCCTCGTCACCGCGAGCTCCTGTGAGGGCGTGCGGACGTCGAGCTCGCGCGCAAGCTCGTCGGTGCGCCGCGACTCCGAGCGGCGACGGACGATGCCGAGCGTCGAGAACGCCTCGAGACCGACGACGGACATGTTTTCGCGCACGGGCCGCATCATGAAGAGACCCTGCTCCTTGCGGCTTTCCGGCAGCATCGCAATCCCGAGCGCGGCTGCGGCGCGTGGGCTGCGGATCGAGACCGGGCGGCCGTCGACGAGCACCTCGCCGGACTCGCGACGGTCGGCGCCGAAGATCGAGCGCGCGAGCTCGCTGCGGCCGCTGCCGAGCAGGCCGGCGAGCCCGACGATCTCTCCGGCGCGCACCGTGAGCGACACGTCCTGGACGAGCGGGCCACCGTAGAGGTCACGTACCTCGAGCACGACCGGCGACTCGCCGGGAGGCGGCGTCTTGGCGGGAAAGATCAGGCTCAGGTCGCGGCCGAGCATGCTCGCGACGAGCGAGGCGGCCGTCTCGCCGGCGGTCGGCCCGGTGCGTACGAGCCGCCCGTTACGCATCACCGTGACCGTGTCGCACACGCTCAGCACCTCCTCGAGGTAGTGCGAGACGAGCACGACCGCGGTACCGCCCGCGGCGAGCGTGCGGATGATCTCGAGGAGCCGTTCGGTCTCGTCTCGCGTCAGCGCGGCCGTCGGCTCGTCCATGAGCACGAGTCGGGCGTTACGCGCGATCGCCCGCATGATCTCGACCTTCTGCTGGTCGGCGACGCGCAGCGTGCGCACGATCGCGCGGCCATCGAGGCCGAAGCCGGTGCGCTCGTTGAGCTCGTCGAAGCGACGCCGGAGCTCACGGCCGCGCAGCACCCCGCCGCTGTGCGACTCGATTCCGAGCAGCACGTTCTCGACGACGCTGCCGGCGGGAACGAGCGCGATCTCCTGTGCGATCGTCGCGATCCCGGCGGCGAGCGCTGCCCGCGGGGCGTGGAAGCTGACCTCCTCCCCGTCGACGAGCAGCACGCCCTCGTCGGGGCGGTGGACGCCTCCGATCAGCTTGGCGAGCGTCGACTTGCCGGCGCCGTTCTCACCGACGAGTCCGTGGACGCCTCCGACCCGGATCGCGATCGAGACGTCGTCGAGGGCCTGGACGCCGCCGAACCGCTTGGAGACGCCGCGAGTCTCGACGAGGGGGTGCGCTGCTGGGCGCACCCCCTCGTCGTCAGCCTGGTGGCGCGCTTCGCTCAATCGCAGTACTGCGCCTTGAAGTGGGTCTTGTCGAGCACCGCCTTCGTCAGCAGCGGGTTCGTGAGCGTGTCGACGTTGAAGCTCACGGGCACCTTCTGCCCGTTGCCGGCCTCGATCGCGATCTGCGTCGCCTTGTAGCCATTGGTCGTCTCGGGCAGCGCGTAGGTCGCAAACCACACGCCCGATGCGACCCCGGCAACGGCCTGGCAGGAGCCACCGTTACCGACGAGCTTGATCTTGCCCAGGTCGCCGGCCTTCTTGAGCGCGAGCTCCGCACCCTCGATCGCCTGCGAGGAGCCGATCATCACGTTGACGTTCGGATGTGCACTGAGCACATCCTGGGCGGCGGCGAGGCCGGAGGCCTGCGTGTAGCCGCCCTGGAGCTGGTCGATCAGCACGACGTTCTTGGCGGTCTTGAGCTCCTTGTCGACCGCGGCGGTGCGGGCGTTGTCGAGCGGCAGCGTGTTGAAGCCCTGCAGATAGGCGACGTTGCACGGGTTGAGACCCTTGCAGGCCTCGATGCCGAGCACGCCCAGCTCGGTGCCGTTGTGCACCGGCGCCTCGCCGACGAACTCGACCCCCGGGATCGGCGGTGTCGTCGAGGCGTAGTTGCTGCCGATCGGCGTGAACTCCGCGACGACGGCGATGTGCTTCTTGACGGCCGCCTCGATCGCGGGGATCACGGCGTTGCCGTCGTTGGCCTGGATCACGTACGCCTGGTACTGGCCGGAGGTCGTCGCGTCTTCGATCTGCGACACCTGCGTCTGCGCACTGAAGTCGGGGTCGAAGAACTTCGTCGTGACGTGGTACTTCGCGGCTGCCTCCTTGACTCCCGCCCAGGTTGCCTGTGCGAACGAGTTGGCCGCGGCGAAGCCGAAGAACGCGACGGCCTTGACGTTGCCCTGGGCCGCCTGCGTGCGGGTCGTCTTCGCCTCGGCGGACATCGAGACGATCACGGCAGCGAGCGCGACCGCAACGACGAGCTGCACGAGACGACGAATCCCTCCCCCGTTGAACCGAGTTTCCTTCACCACACCCTCCTTGTTTTTGGGACAAGCTTCCTCACTGCGAGAGCTCCACGAGTTCGAGCGGGAGCGTCGAGAGCACCTCGGGCCCGGCTTCGCGCACGACGACGTCGTCCTCGAGCCGGATACCGCCGAGGCCTTCCTGGTAGAGGCCAGGCTCCACCGTGAAGATCATCCCCGTCTCGAGCGCAGTCTCGGTGCGCGAGACGAGAAACGGGGGCTCATGGATCGCGAGCCCGATCGCGTGCCCGGCGCCGTGCAGACAGGCGCCCAGGTCGGGCCGCGTCTCGAGAATGATTCGCTGGACGCGCTCGACCTCACGCGCGGGTACCCCGACGCGGCAGGCGGCGATCGCAGCGGCCTGGGCCTCCTTGACGAGCAGCCAGGTCTCCTGCGCCCAGTCGGTCGCCGGGCCCGCGGTCGCGCAGCGGGTCAGGTCACCCCAGTAGCCGTCGAGGCAGGCGGAGACATCGGCGCAGACGATGTCGCCGCGACGGAGCTCGCGTCCGGTCGGCAGTGCGTGGGGGTTCGCCGCCTCCTCGCCGAAGAGGATCAGCGAGTGCGCGTCGGTCGCGCCGTGCTCGCGCAGGAACCCGTCGACGCGCGTGTTCAGATCGAGCTCGATCGTGCCGGTCCGGAGCGTCTCGAACGCGTGGTTGAGCGCTGCCTCGACGAGCGCGCAGGCCTGGCGCACACGCTCGACCTCGGTCGCGTCCTTGCGCGCCCGCAGGCCGGCGAGCACCGCCCCCGCGGGGGCGAGCTCGAACCCGCTCCCGGCGAGTGCGCGGCTGCGCGCGAACACCAGGTGGTCCTCCTCGACGCCGATCCGCTGCGACCGGCGAGCAGCCCGCCGAGCTCGGCCAGCCCGTCCGAGGCGGAGGTGTACGAGACCCGCTCGAGCGTGTCGGGCGCCGGCGCGATCTGCCCCTCGTCGAGCCTCGGCACGATCACCCCGGCGCGGCCGTCGGGGCGGACGACGACACCGAAGAAGCGCTCGAGCTGCAGCGGACGGAAGCTCGTAAGGTAGGCGATCGACTCGTCGCTTGTCGCGAGGTAGGCGTCGAGCCCCGCAGCGGCGGTGGCGGCGCGCAGACGCTCGACGCGTTCGGCGGCGGGCGAGCTCACGCTTCGTCCTGGCCCGCGTAGGCGCTGCGCGCCCGCGCCTCGCTCAGCTGCCGGTCGCGCACGTCGGCGTCGACGAGCGCCGGGTCGCGCTCGGCGGGGTCGCCGAAACCGCCGCCCCCGCCGCTGCAGCCCCGGATGATGTCGCCCCGCTTGAGCACGATGCGCGTCGCCTTGAGAACGTGCCGCTCGTCGTCGCGGCCGGGGTTGATCACGAGGTCGGGCGGCGTCGCGTCGCTGCCTCCGAAGATGCCCCAGGCGGGCGTGTGCGCCCGCTCCCACCAAAGCGACACGAACGCCTGCTCGGTCTCGACCTCGAGCTCGCGGATGACACCGTTGCCGCCCCGCCACTTGCCAGGCCCGCCCGAGTCGGGCCTGAAGCCGTAGCGGCGGACATGCAGCGGGATGCGGGTCTCGAGGATCTCGATCGGGAAGTCCTTCATGCCGGCGTTGACGCTGTTGATCAGCCCGCTCTCGCCGTCGGAGCCCTCCCAGGCGCCCCAGCCGCCGACGGTCGGTTCGATGTGGAAGAAGCCCTGGCCGTTGCGGGTGTCGAGGCCGGCGACGGTGACGATCATCGAGTCGCCGTAGCTTGCGGCGGCGGCCTTTTGTGGCAGCACGGGTGCGAGCGCCTTGACGACGAGGTCGATCAGCAGCCCGAGCGGGCTGAAGTACCAGGCGCAGGGCGACGGCTCGACGGCGCCGACGACCGACCCCTTGCGGACGAGCACGTTGAGCGGCGCGAACGAGCCGCCGTTGGTCGGGAGATCGGGCGCGACGAGCAGCTTGTAGGCGACGCGGCAGGCGGAGACCGCCTGCGCCTCACCGCAGTTGACGGGGCCGGCGGCCGCGTCGGCGGTCGCGCGTAGGTCGATCGTCATGTCGCCGTCCTTGATCTCGATGCGCACGCGCACCGGCACCGGGTCGGCGGAGAGGCCGTCATTGTCGAGCGAGCCCTCGGCCTCGTAGACCCCTTCAGGGATCGTCCCGATCGCCTCACGCTCGAGCCGTTCGGTCTGGGCGAAGATCTCGTCGCTGGCCGCGGCGAGCGTGTCGGTGCCGAAGCGCTCGATGAGCGCGGAGAGGCGGCGCTCCCCGGTGCGGGCACAGGCGATCTGCGCGTTCAGGTCACCGACCGCCGGGTAGGAGAAGCGCGAGTTGCGCGCCAGGAGGTCGATCACGTCGCGACGCTCGCGCCCGCCCTCGACGATCTTCGTCGGGCCGAGCCGCAGGCCCTCCTGGTAGATCTCGGTCGAGTCCATCGGCGCGCCGGCGTCCTTGGCGCCGACGTCGAGCCAGTGGGCCCGGGAGGCGGCGAACCCGACCAGTTCGCCGTCATGGAAGATCGGCCCGTAGACGGTGATGTCGTTGAGGTGCGTGCCGGCGAGGTAGGAGTCGTTCATGATCCAGACGTCGCCCGCCTGCCAGGCCTCGCGGCCGTACATCTCCTCGGTGACGCGCGTGCAGACCTCGAGGTTGCCGAGGAAGATCGGCAGCCCGGCCGACTGGCCGAGGACACGGTGCTCGCTGTCGAGCAGCGCGACCGAGCAGTCCTTGAGCTCGTAGATGATCCATGTGTACGCCGAACGGATCAGCGTCGCGTTCATCTCGTCGGCCGCCGAGTTGAGCGCGTTGCGGATGACCTCGGTGGTGATCGGGTCGACCTTGGTGGTCTCCATCAGTCGTCCTTCCGGGTGGTGATCAGGAGCGAGCCGTAGCGGTCGACACTGAGGCTGCAGCCGGGCGGCACGACCGTCGTCGCCGTCGCCTCCTCGACCACCGCCGGGCCCGCGAGCGTCGTGCCTGGGGGGAGGTTGTCGCGCGTGAGCACCGTGGTCGGCCAGGCGCGGCCGTCGAAGACGACCTCGCGCGAGCGCGGCGCGGCTGCCGCGGGCACCTCGGTGAGCTCCGCGGGGGCCGCGTGGCCGAGGTCGCCGAGTGCGGCGGCGCGGACGGCGACGAACTCGACGGGTGCGCCCGGGTTCGAGTGACCGTAACGGAAGTCGTGTGCCTCGTTGAAGCGGCGCTCCATCTCCTCGACGAAGCCGGGCTCGAGCGGCGCCGCGGCGCCGTCGATCGGGATCGCGAGCGTGTACTCCTGCGCCTCGTAGCGCATGTCGAGGCTGTGCTCGACCCGGCTCGAGCCGGCAGGCACACCCTCCGCCTCGACCGCGGCGCGGCCCTCCGCCTCGACGGCGACGAGGATCCGGTTGAGCTCGGCCAGGTCGGCGTCACCTGCGCGCCGGAAGAAGGGGTGGGCGAAGTCGCGTCGCAGCTCGGTCTCGAGCATGCCCCAGGCGGAGAAGGCACCCGCGAGTGGGGGCACGACGACCTCGCCGATCCCGAGCTCCTGGGCGAGAAAGGCGGCGTGCATCGGGCCGGCGCCGCCGAAGGCGACGAGCGCAAAGTCCCGCGGCTCGATCCCCTGCTCGACGGTGAGCGTGCGGATCGCCTGCGCCATCTTCGCGTTGATGACGGCGACGACACCCTCGGCCAGCTGCTCCGTGTCGAGCCCGAGCTCGCCGCCGAGCGTCGTCACGGCGTCGCGGGCGGCGGCGACGTCGAGCGTCATCCGCCCGCCGGCGAAGGTCTCCGGGTCGATGCGCCCGAGCACGAGGTTGGCATCCGTCACGGTCGGCCGGGTGCCGCCGCGGCCGTAGCAGGCCGGGCCGGGGTCGGCGCCGGCGCTCTCGGGACCGACGCGCAGCCCCCCGGCTTCCGCATAGGCGAGCGAGCCGCCACCGGCCCCGATCGTATGGATGTTCGCGATCGGCATCAGCAGCGGAAAGCCCTCGAGCGAGGTCTCGGTCGAGATGTCGGGCTTGCCGGCGATGACGAGGCTCACGTCGAAGCTCGTGCCGCCCATGTCGATGCCGATCAGGTTCGGGCGCCCGAGCGCGCGGGCGAGCGCGACCAGGCCCATCGTGCCCCCGACCGGACCGGAGAGCAGCGTCTGCAGCGGACGCTCGCGTGCCGAGTCGGCGGTGACGACGCCGCCGCTCGACTGCATCACGTGCAGCGGCACGGCGAGCCCCTGACGCTCCATCTCCGACTGCAGCCGGGCAAGGTAGCTACGGATCACGGGTGCGGTGTACGCGTCGAGCACGGCGGAGGAGGTGCGCTCGTACTCGCGCCACTCGCGCGCGACCCGGTGGGAGAGCGAGATCGTGACGTTCTCGCCGAGCTCCTCGCGCAGAAGCTGCTCGACGCGCAGCTCGTGCGCGGGGTTCAAGTAGCTGAACAGGAGCGCGACGGCGATCGCGCCGAACTGCTCGCCCCGGAAGCGGGCGGCGACGGCGCGCACCGCCTCCTCGTCGAGCGGCGTGCGCTCGGCACCGGTGTAGTCGAGCCGGCCGGGCAGCTCGACGATGTCGCCGAGCGGCACGAGCGGGCGCGGTTTGCGGTAGTGGAGGTCGTAGAGACGCATCCGGTTTCCGCGCGCAATGTGGTAGACGTCGCCGGCGCCCTCGGTCGCGAGCAGCAGCACCTTCTCGCCCTTGCGCTGCAGGAACGCGTTCAGGCCGACCGTCGTGCCGTGCACGGTGAAGCTGATCTCGGCGGGCGAGTCGAGCACCTGGCCGAGGCCAGCGAACACCCCCTCGGTCAGGTCGTGCGGCGTCGTCGAGGCCTTGCCGGCCGTGTACGTACCCAGCTCCTCGTCGTAGGCGACAACGTCCGTGAACGTGCCTCCGATGTCCATCGACACGCGGTACCGGCTCATCCCACTCCTCCCGTACGGTCACTCCACGGCAGCGCTGCTCCACCGCCGGACCGACCCGTTCCGGCCCCGGCGAGGCTTGCGCCTGGTCACCTAGCTTCCGCTGTGAGCAACATATTTGTTCTCCCGGTGGAATGCAACCTGAGCCGTGCGCGCCGGGCCGCGAGCCTGCCGCAGGCCGCGGCGCCAGCCCTCCGAACCTGGCAAGGGCCTGCCGCTTGTGTTTAGGATCGCTGCGTGGACGCGGCTCTCGCCAACGTCGGCAAGCGCTTGAGAGCACTCCGCCGTGCTCGCGGGCAGACGCTCGAGGAGATCGGTGCGGAGACCGGCTACACCGCGAGCTATCTCTCTCAGATCGAGACGGGCGATGCGACGCCGTCGCTGACCGCGCTCGCCGGGATCGCAGCGACGCTCGGGGTCGAGATCACCGCCTTCTTCCCGCTCGAGGCGCCCTCCGGGATCCGTGTCTCGCGCGCCGACAACCCCGACGTGCTTCGGATCGCCTCGACGGCGCAGGAGGAGTACGTCGTGCTCAGCGCCCGCGGCCAGAGCGCATCGTTCACGGCGCTGATCTCCCGCTACGACCCCGGTCATTCGGTCGGCCGCTACAGCCAGTTCGGCGAGCGGTTCGCGCTCGTGCTCGAGGGCGAGGCGCGCTTCTCGATCGGGGAGCAGGAGCGCGTGCTCTCGCGTGGCGATTGCGTCCACTACACCTCCCACCCCGAGGATTCGGTCGACGTCAGCTCGGACGTCCCGGCGGAGATCCTGTGGCTCGTGCTGCCAGCGATCGTCTGAGCGTCAGCTCGCGCCATCTCGCCGAGCGGCTCGGCGGCCGCATCCGCGAGCGGCGCCTCGCACTCGGGCTGACGCTCGTGCAGACCGCGGCCGCGGCGGACGTCTCGGTCTCCCATCTGTCCTCGATCGAGACCGGCGCCAACCTCCCCTCGCTCCCGATCCTGGCGCGGATCGCGGCGGTGCTCGAGCTGGCGTTGCAGGATGTGCTGCGCGAGGTCGGCGGCAGTGGGGGCTCGATCCAGGTCGGGCGGCTCGACGAGCGTGAAGCGGGACTCCAGCGACTCTCCGACGCCGAGCTCCAGCTGCAGGTCGTCGCGCTCGGCGCCGGCCCGGGTGAGCAGGGCGGCTGCCCGCTCGCGACCGAGGCCTACGGGATCTTCGTGCTCGTGCTCACCGGCGCACTCGAGGTCACGATCGACGAGGCGGTGACGCTGCTCGGCGCGGGCGACTCGCTCGACGCCGATCTGCCGCGGCACGTCGCCTGGAAGGTCGTCGGTGAGACGCGTTGCCGGAGCGTCTGGGCCCACGGCCCGGCCCGCGCCAGCTGAGCAATCGGGAGTGTCGTCAGCGGGGGCTCGTGGGGTCGAGTCCGTAGCTCGTCGTCGCGGTCTCGAGGCTGACGAGCCCGTTGCGGAGATCCTCCCGCACCCGGCCGGGATCCCGCTCGCGCGGATCCCCGTACCCGCCCCCGTTCCCGGTATGGATCCGGATCACATCCCCCTCGTTCACCGGCAACGCCGTCACCACCGCAAACCGCTCCACCCTTCCATCCACACGCACAACCTCCGCGAAGTTCGGCGACCCCTCCGCCCCACCCGCCTGCGCCCACGGCAAATGCCGATACCGCGTATACGCACACGTGAAGAAACACCCATCCGCCCGCACCCGATACTCAACCACGATCCCCTTCCCACCCCGAAACCGACCCTCACCACCCCCAGCCTCGTTCAACGCCAACCGATCCACAAACAACCCATACCGCGCCTCCGCCACCTCCGCCGGACAATTAAACGTATCCCCATGAAACCCACTAAACATCGCACTATTCCCATCCTCACCAACCGACCCACCCCAACCACCAACCTGCGGCTCCACAATCGTGAAATGCCGACCAGTATCCGGATGCGGACCCCCAATAAACGTCCCACAAATCGACCCAAAACTCCCCGCCGGCAACCGCCCACCCACATGCGGCGCCAAACACCGCCAAATCAAATCGTAAAGCCGGATCCGCACCTCGTAGTAGAGCGAGCAGGCCGCATGCTCGCTCGGCTCGAACACCGAGCCCGGACGGGTCAGCACCCGCAGCGCGCGGAAGTGGCCTGCGTTCGCGGCGCCCCCGGGGCCGCGCAGGTTCATCAGCGCCATCTGCGCCGCGATCGTCGCACCGTCGCGTGAGACGTTGGCGGGGCCTGCGTCCTGGTCGGGGTTGCCGCGCAGGTCGACGACGAACTCCTCGTCGCTGATCTCGACACTGACCCGGTACACCGCACCCGAATCCTGCTCCTCCTCGAGGCTGAAACGGCCGTGTGGAAGCGTCGTGAGCAGCGCCCGGGTCACCTGCTCGCCGTGGGCGAAGTGCTGCGCGAAGCTCGCGAGCAGCGCCTCGAGGCCGTAGCGCTCGACGAGCTCGAGCAGCCGCCGCTCCCCGACCCGCGCAGCCGCGATCCCCGCCCACATATCCCCCTTCAAATAATCCGGCAGACGGCTATTCACCTCCATGATCGCCATCACCGAACCGATCGGCTCCCCCGCCGCCACCAACTTCACCGCCGGCAAACGCAACCCCTCCTGAAAAATCTCCTTCGCATCCGTCGAAATCGAACCCGGCACCATCCCACCCACATCGTTCCAATGCGCAATATTCGCCGTCCACGCCACCCGCCGACCCTCCACAAACACCGGCATCGCCAACACCACATCATTCAGATGCGTCACACCCCCATAAAACGGATCGTTCGTCGCAAAAATGTCACCCGGACCGATCGCACCCGGAGCCCCATTCACCTCGATAATCCGCTTCACCGCCTTGTCCAGCACCCCCACAAACGAGGGGATACCCGCGCCCGAGGAGGCCAGGTTGCCGTCCCCATCGGTGATCGCCGTGCCCGCATCGAGCACCTCGTAAATAATCGCGCTCATCGCCGTCTTCCGCAACGCCGCAAACATCTCGTCGCTCGCAGCCTGGAAGGCGCTCTGGATGATCTCCAGCGTAAACGGGTCGAGCGTCTGCGGCGTCAGTCTGCTCCGAGGCTCGTGGGGTCGAGTCCGTAGCTCGTCGTCGCGGTCTCGAGGCTGACGAGCCCGTTGCGGAGATCCTCCCGCACCCGGCCGGGATCCCGCTCGCGCGGATCCCCGTACCCGCCCCCGTTCCCGGTATGGATCCGGATCACATCCCCCTCGTTCACCGGCAACGCCGTCACCACCGCAAACCGCTCCACCCTTCCATCCACACGCACAACCTCCGCGAAGTTCGGCGACCCCTCCGCCCCACCCGCCTGCGCCCACGGCAAATGCCGATACCGCGTATACGCACACGTGAAGAAACACCCATCCGCCCGCACCCGATACTCAACCACGATCCCCTTCCCACCCCGAAACCGACCCTCACCACCCCCAGCCTCGTTCAACGCCAACCGATCCACAAACAACCCATACCGCGCCTCCGCCACCTCCGCCGGACAATTAAACGTATCCCCATGAAACCCACTAAACATCGCACTATTCCCATCCTCACCAACCGACCCACCCCAACCACCAACCTGCGGCTCCACAATCGTGAAATGCCGACCAGTATCCGGATGCGGACCCCCAATAAACGTCCCACAAATCGACCCAAAACTCCCCGCCGGCAACCGCCCACCCACATGCGGCGCCAAACACCGCCAAATCAAATCGTAAAGCCGGATCTCGACCTCGTAGTAGGTGGCAAAGGCGGCCGGGGGGTTCGGGTCGAAGACCGAGCCGGGCGTCGTGAGCAACCGCAGGCGCCGGAAGTGGCCGCCGTTGGCTGAGCTGTGCGCCTCGGTCAGGTTCATGAACACCATCTGGGCGGCGACGAGCGAGCCGTCGCGCGAGGCGTTGTTGGGGCCTGCGTCCTGGTCGGGGTTGCCGCGCAGGTCGACGACGAACTCCTCGTCGCTGATCTCGACACTGACCCGGTACACCGCACCCGAATCCTGCTCCTCCTCGAGGCTGAAACGGCCTTTGGGGAGCGCCTGGATCGTGCGTCGTGCGACTTCGTCGCCGTAGTCCATGAAGTGCTCGAGGGCGGTCGCGAAGGTGTCGAGGCCGTAGCGCTCGACGAGCTCGAGCAGCCGCCGCTCCCCGACCCGCGCAGCCGCGATCCCCGCCCACATATCCCCCTTCAAATAATCCGGCAGACGGCTATTCACCTCCATGATCGCCATCACCGAACCGATCGGCTCCCCCGCCGCCACCAACTTCACCGCCGGCAAACGCAACCCCTCCTGAAAAATCTCCTTCGCATCCGTCGAAATCGAACCCGGCACCATCCCACCCACATCGTTCCAATGCGCAATATTCGCCGTCCACGCCACCCGCCGACCCTCCACAAACACCGGCATCGCCAACACCACATCATTCAGATGCGTCACACCCCCATAAAACGGATCGTTCGTCGCAAAAATGTCACCCGGACCGATCGCACCCGGAGCCCCATTCACCTCGATAATCCGCTTCACCGCCTTATCGAGCACTCCCACGAAGGCCGGGATGCCCGCACCCGAGGAGGCCAGGTTGCCGTCCCCATCGGTGATCGCCGTGCCCGCATCGAGCACCTCGTAAATAATCGCGCTCATCGCCGTCTTCCGCAACGCCGCAAACATCTCGTCGCTGATCGCCTGCAGCGAGTTCTGGATGATCTCGAGCGTGATCCGGTCGGAGACGCTGGCCGCCATCGCTACGCCACCCCCGCAATCGTGATCACAAGGTTGCCGTAGTCGTCGACGTGCAGCCGGTTTCCCGGGTGGACGACGGTCGTCGTGCCCTTGCTTTCGACGACGGCCGGGCCCGCGAAGTCGAAGCCGGGCTCGAGCAGCGCCCCGTCGTAGATCGTCGCCTCGTGGATGCCCTCGGTCGCGTAGTCGACGCTGCGGTGGCCCTTGACGGCCTCCGCGACCGTGCGGCCCGTCGTCGGCAGCCGCTCGGGGCTGAGCTTGCCGACCTCGGCGATCGCGACCAGGTGCGCGCCGACGAACTCGACGGGTGCGTCGAGCCGGTAGGTGTACTCGCGCTCATAGGAGCTGTGGAACGACTCGGCCACCGCCGCGACCTCGGCGGCGCCGATCGGACCGTCGGGCAGACGCACCTCGACGGTGTGCTCCTGGTTGGCGTAGCGGAGGTTGCCGTAGCGCAGGAAGCGGACGCGGCTCGGGTCGATCCCCTCGAGCACGAATTGGTCGAGCGCCGCCTCGGTCAGCTCGGAGAGCACGCGCTCGAGCGCATCGGCGTGCTCGGCGGAGAGGCCGAAGAGCCGGGTCAGGAAGTAGTCGCGCCGCAGGTCGCTCATCAGCATGCCCCATGCGGAGAAGACGTCGGCTGCACGCGGGATCACGACGGTGCCGATCCCGAGCTCGGCCGCAAGCGCGACGGCGTGCATGCCGCCGCCGCCGCCGAAGGCGAGCAGCGTGAAGTCCCGGGGGTCGTAGCCACGGTTGAGCGAGATCAGCTTGAGCGCGTTGATCATGTTGTTGTTCGCGATCCGGATCACCCCGCGGGCCGCCTCGGCCCGGTCGATCCCGAGCCGGCCGGCGACGTCGTCGAGCGCACGTTCGACCGCCGCCATGTCGGCGTCTACCTCGCCGCCGCAGAAGTAGTCCTTGTTGATCCTGCCGAGCGCGAGATTGGCGTCGGTCGTGGTCGCGTCGGTGCCGCCGCGCCCGTAGCCGGCCGGCCCGGGCACCGCGCCCGCCGAGCGCGGCCCGACGTGCAGCTTGCCGAACTCGTCCACCCAGGCGATGCTGCCGCCGCCGTTGCCGATCTCGACCAGATCGACGACCGGCACCATGATCGGGTAGCCGGCGCTGGCGCGGCTGCGCTCGATCCAGTAGTCGGAGATGATCTTGACGTGGCCGCCCTCGACGAGGGAGCACTTGGCGGTCGTGCCGCCGATGTCGAGCGCGAGCACGTTCGGCTCACCGATCAGGCGGCCGAGCTCGGCGGCGCCCCAGAAGCCACTCGCGGGGCCCGACTCGACCATCGTGATCGGGATCTCCTGGGTCTTTTCGACCGAATCGACTCCGCAATTCGACTGCATGATGTAGAGCTGTCCGTCGAAGCCGGCCTCCCTGACGCCGCTTGCGAGTCGGCTGAGGTAGCGCTCGGCCACCGGTTGGATGTAGGCCGAGAGCACGGTCGTGCTCGTCCGCTCGTACTCGCGCCACATGCGGCTGATCTGGTGCGAGGCGACCGCGGTCATATCGGGCGCAAGCTCGCCGACGCGCGCGAGGAGCGCCTGCTCGTGACGCGGGTCGGCGTAGGAGTGGAGCAGGCAGATCGCCACCGCCTCGACGCCGTCCCTCCGGAAGTCGTCGAGGATCGCGGGCACGCCGCTGAGGTCGAGCGGCTCGCGCTCGCGCCCGTCGTGGGTCATGCGGCCCGGCACCTCGCGCCGCAGGTAGCGCGGCACGAACGGCTCCGGCTTGCGGTAGTGGAGGTTGAAGTAGTCGGGCCGGTTGCCGCGCGCGATCTCGAGCGAGTCGCGGAAGCCGGTCGTCGTGATCAGCCCGGTCTTGACACCCTTGCGCTCGGTCAGGGCATTGATCACCACGGTCGTCCCGTGCGCGAGAAAGACGATCTGTTCCATGCGCACCCCGCTGCGGGCGAGCACGTTGAGCACCCCGCGCTCGAAGTCCGGCGGCGTCGTTTCGACCTTCGCGGTCAGGATCTCCTGGCGGCCGCTCTCGGGGTCGGTGGAGAAGTAGACGAGATCGGTGAAGGTGCCGCCGACGTCGGTCGCGGCGCGGATCGGCTCCATCGGCGCCGGCTCGCTCACAGGGTTCCCGGCGTCACGCGTTCGCCTCTTCGTAGAGGCTGCCGGCGCCGATGCCGTCGACGAACGCCCCGATCTGCGCGTTCAGCTCGGCTCGCACGGGGGCGTCGAGCCAGGCCTGGTAGCCGTCCGCCCCATCCCAGCGGGCGTGCACGACGAACGGCGCCCCTGGCTCGAGCGGCCGCAGCAGTACCCCGCTGCGAAAGCTCGGGATCGCGGCGGCGTGCCCGAAGACATCGAGGCGACTGAACGCTTCGACGAACGCGTCTTCGGCGCCGGGACGAACGGGGATCGTCAGGATCGAGTGCATCAAGGCCGGACTCCTCAGCGTTTCAGCGAGGCCGAAACTACTCATCCGTGACCGTAAAGTCAATCGGCGGCGGCGGCAGGGGAGTAGCCTGGCACCGTGGCGCGCACCCGCCCCAAGCTGCCCGCGAGAGGTCTCGCACACGAGCCGCGCCAGACGCTGTCGGCACCGGCGAGCCGCGCCCGGTGAACGGTGGGCCGCTCTCGCCGGGCCTCGGCGAGGCGTTGCTCGAGCGTCTGCATGAGCGCCGTGGCGAGCTTGTCGAGCTCGCGAGCGCGCTCGTCGGCGCTCCGAGCCTGCTCGGGGACGAGGGGCCGGCCCAAGCACTCGTCGCCGACTATCTGAGGGAGGCAGGCTTCCGGGTCGAGCGGATCGAGCCGGACGCCGCTGCCGCGCTCGCCGACCCGCACGGCGGCTACCCGATCACCGGGTACGCCGGCAGGAGCTCGGTCGTCGGCGTTCACGCCGGTCGCGGCGAGGGACGCTCCCTCCACCTGAGTGGGCACATCGACGTCGTCCCCGTCGACCCGTCCGAGCCCTGGCGCTTCGACCCCTGGACGCCGACCGTCGCCGAGGGCCGGCTCTACGGGCGCGGCGCGGGCGACATGAAGGGCGGTCTAGCCGCCTACCTGCTCGCTGCACGCACCGTCGTCGAGCTCTGCGGTGAGCTGCGCGGCGACCTGCTCGTCAGCTCGGTGATCGAGGAGGAGTGCGGCGGCAACGGGATGCGCTCGCTGCTCGCGGCGGGCTACCGCGCCGACGCGACGCTGATCGGCGAGCCGACGGCGCTCCGGCTCTGCCACGCCGGCACGGGCGTCGTCTGGGCGCGGCTCAGCGCCCGCGGCGCCTCGGCCCACGCCGCAGGCGCGGGCCGAGAGGGACCCTTCGACCGGCTCGCGTTGGCGGTCGCGGCGTTGCGCCAACTCGAGCGCGAGTTCAACGCACAGGCGGCCGGATCGATCTTCGCCTCCGTTTCGGAGTGGCCCTACGGGGTCACGATCGGCAAGATCAGCGGCGGCGTCTGGACCGCGTCGGCTCCGTGCCGAGCTCGTACTCCACGCGCGGATCGGCTTCGGGCTCGATCGCACGCCCGCCGAGGTGCAGCGTGACGTGCGCGCCGCTCTTGCTGGGGCCGCTCCCGACGTCGAGCTCGAGTTCGAGGCGTTCCGCGCGCCCGCCTACAACCACAGCACCGAGGGCCCGCTCCCGGACGCCCTTCGAGCGGCGCACGCGACCGTCGTCGGCGCTGCCGCCAAGACGACGGTGTTCACCGCGACGACGGACGCGCGCTCGGTCGAGGGGCCGTGCCTTTGCTACGGCCCCGAGGCCGGCGGGTACCACAGCAAGGATGAGTGGGTCGACCTCGAGTCGCTCGCGCGGACGGCAGCCGTCGTCGCGCTGACGGCGGCTGCCTGGCTCGGCTGAGAAGCGTCAGGAACTGAGCTCAAGCACCGAGCGGGCGCTTCCGTTCGGAAGGTTGGTGACGGTGAACTCACCCCGCATCGTCGCGTAGCGCCCGATGCCGCCCGTCACCGCGTAGTGGCGAACGGCGAGCGGTGTGAAGGGCCCGTTACCGGCGATCGTCACGTAGCCGTCAGGGACGTGAATGATCCCGACACAGAAGCCGTCGAGCGGGTTCGAGGTCACCGTGCACACGAGCGCGAAGCGACCGACCGGAGTCCCACTCGGCTTGCCGAACTGTGCGCCGCCGTTGTAGAGCCTGCCGGAGAAGAGCGCGGTCGCGCCGATCGGCGGCGGCGCCGTCGAGCCTTTCGCGAACCCGACCGGCGTGTAGTTGAGGTGATTGTCGACGAAGGTCAGTCGCAGCGGGCCGCCCGCGGCGACAGCCTGTGCGACCGCGGCGAGCGCCACGAAGCCGAGCACGCTCGCGAGCAGTAGACGCAAACGCAAGGGTGACATGGTCAGCCTCCAAGTTCGGGAACGAGCCGTACGCCTGCGACGCTACGCCGCGCCCGACACGTCCGAGTCCGTAGAAACCCGTCGCCGCAGGTGGGTCAGATGCCGAGCTCCGGGCGCCGCAACGCTCCGGACTCGCCCCACGGCCGGGCCGGTACGCCTCGAACCGCGCCGAGACGGCTTTCCCGAAGGCCGTGGTCGACGGTCAGCAGGCGGTGTCGGTGTCGAGCGTGCCGTCGGTCGCCTGGCTGATCCAGACGGGACCCGCGGCGAACCCCGCCTCGCAACCGAACGGGTCGGGCGAGCTTGGAGCGACCCACTCGGGGACGCTCAGCGAGCTCCAGTCGCCCGCGATGTGCCGCCAGGCCGAGACCGTCGAGTAGACGCCAACCTCGGTCTGGGGCGACTCGTCGAGGAACTCGTCGAGAATGCCGCTCAGCGTCGCAACGTTGAGGCTCGGATCGTTCGACCAGGTGTTGGCTGCTTCGACGTCGAGCCAGATCATCTGAGGCGCGCTGCCGACGAGCAGATTTTCGGCCGCCACTGCTTCGCTGCAGCCGACGGCGTAGGCGCGCTGGAGCGCCGGCGCGAGCGGCTGACCCTCGCCGAGCGCGGCACAGCCTGAGGTAATGCGGCTGAACATCGGGGCGCCGTAGCCGGTGTTGATGTAGACGGCGCGTGGCGTATCGGCAGCCGCCCACTCGCTCGCGAAGCAGGGATTCGCCGTGAACGGTCGGCCGCCGTTGAGCCCGATCACCGCGAACTGCTCGGCGAGCGGCGGTGCGGTCGCGCAGTTCGGATAGCTGACGTCGTAGCCCGTGCTCGAGCTTGAATACGGGTCGGTCTCCAGGATGTCGTCGAGATTCGGCTGGATGGGGCCGCGTAGCGGCACCCGCAGCCGCGCGCCCGCAAAGAGCACGTTGCCGAGCGAAAGCCCGTTGGCCTGCGCAAGTGCGGCGAGCGTGACCCCGTAGCGGAGTGCGATGCCGCTCAGCGTATCGCCGGCCCGAACGACGTAGCTGCCGCTCCAGGCGGCGGGAGCCGAACCCTTCGCCACACGAGCGGGCACGTGGAGCACGACACCGATCAGCAGCGGTTGACTCGCCGCGAGCCCGTTCGCCGCGGCGAGCGCCGCGAGCGACACACCGAAGCGTGCCGCGAGCGCCGAGAGCGAGTCTCCCGCTTGGACGACGTAACGTCCCTTCCACACGGAGCCGCCGGCTCGGCCGGGCACGCCCGCCGCCGCAGCGCCTGAGGAGGCCACCGAGGCCGCCGGCACGCGCAGGACAGCACCCTCGAGCAGCGGCGCGCTCACGCTCAACCTGTTTGCCGCCGCGAGCGCCGCGAGGGAGACGCCGAATCGCGCCGCGAGGGCCGAGAGCGAGTCTCCCGCCTGGATGACGTAGTGCGCTGTCCAGGCGGTCGAGCCGTGCGTGGCCGGGCTGAGGCTGCGCGCTCTCGCAACTGGCACGCGCAGCACGACGCCAACCGCGAGCGGATCGTTCGGGTTGAGCCCGTTTGCGGCCGTGAGCACGTCGAGTGAGACGCCAAACCGTCGCGCGAGCACCGAGAGCGAATCGCCGGCGCGCACGCGGTAGCGTCCGCGCCAGGTGGAAGCTCCGCGCGCCGGCTTGGCGACCGGCGTGATCGCGAACGCGGCGGTCGAAGGGGCGGCGCTTGCCAGGCGCGGCACGTGGAGTACGGCGCCGATCAGCAGCCCCTGGTTCGCGTGCAGGTTGTTCGCGGCCGCGAGCGACTCGAGCGACACGCCGAACTGCTGCGCAAGAGCTGAGAGCGAGTCTCCGGGGTGCACGACGTAGCGCGCCGTGAAGGCCGGCGCGTCGGCAGACGCTGACCCAACCGGGATCGCGAGCGCACAGAGCAGACCGATGCACGTCCTACCCCGCATCAAGAGGACTTCGAAGCATCTCGCCCGGCTCCTGCTTCGGCCCGCACCCGGCTCCGGGGTCCGCAGCCGGCGACGCGCGGCCGCGGGGCGTCGTCAGTGAATCGCGTCGGCGAGCGTGATCACGATGCGCGCGGCCGTCGCGATCGCCGCGCTCAAAATGACGAGAACGAGGTACATCACGATCAGTCGATTCGCCCACCCGGGCCAGCTGTAGGTCAGCCGTAGGCCGCGCGAGCCGGCGGCCACGGGCGCACGCAGACGCACACCGCCGACGACGGCACAGGCGACGACGAGCGCGACCCAGCCCGAAAGCACGACGACCGAGACCTTCCACGATGCGGTCACGGCAAGCGCTCCCACCCCGACGCAGACGCTGACGATGATCAGCGCGAGCGGAGCGAACGGCATACGCACGCTTTGCGCGGGAGTCATGGGCAGAACACCTACCCATCGTACGTGCTCGCAAACCGGGCAAGTAAAGAGATTTTTCGCAAGATGCGCAGATTCGTCGCGTCTAGTTGGGCGCTCCGCGCCCCGCAAGCCCCGCGCGCACGCGGCGAAGCCGTGGTTTCGCCGCCAGCTCGAGCCTGACCGTTACGGTGTGGAGCGTGGTTACTCGGATCACTGCCGGGGATAGGCGGGTGTCCGCGGACGCTCGCAGCGGTACGCCGCGCCGGGCGGGCCCGCAGCGGCCGCTCCTCCGCCTCGGTCTTGCGCTCGCCGTGTGCGCCGGCGCGCTCAGCTTCGTCGGTGGCGCGTTCGCCTACAAGAAGGAGCTCACGGCGAGCGGGCAGGCGACGGCGCAACGCGACCTGCTCCAGCGCGCCGACCTTTCGAATGCCGTCAGCTGGACCGGAGGCGCGATCATGCCCGACGACTCGGCGCTCAGCTGCGCCGGCTACCACCCGAGCACGACCGGCCTCGTCAAGACGGGTGAGGCCGCCGACCGCTTCAGCGCGCCCGGGCTTGCGATCGGAACGCAGGTCGACGTGCTCGCGAGCTCGAGCATGGTCGGGGTCGATATGCGCCGCAGCTTCGTTCCCGGGTTGATTCCGTGCCTGCGGGCGTCGCTGACACACTCGAAGGTGACCGTCCTCTCGGTCACGCGGCTGCCGTTTCCGATGCTCGCGCGCTACGTCGATGCCTACCGGGTCGTCTACGAGCTCAGCTCGGGAGGCAAGAAGCTGCATCTCGCGTTCGACACCATCTTCCTGAGCGGCGGACGCACCGAGATCACGCTGACGGTGATCGCCAACCTGCCGACTGACGAGGCGACGGGCGAGGCCGATGTCTCCAGGCTCGAGCTCGCCGCCGCCGGGATCCTCGTCAAGCGCGCGCTCGTCACGCCGCCCTCGACCGCCACAACGCCGAAGCTGCCGGTCGCATAGCTCGGTACGCGGTGGGGGCTGGAGGGCGTTCACCGGATCTCCGCTGCTCACTCGTGCACAGATCACTCCGCGGGTCTCGTTCTCCTCGACCTGCTGCACGGACTTCGACAGCCTCAGCTTCGGCATGCCGAGATCAGCGGCCACGTGCGTGATCGGCCGACCCAACTCGAACACCAGCCGGGTCACCCGCTCCGACAACTCCAGCGAACACTTCCACGTTCCCGCCATAACCGGAGCATCTCGTTCCGCCGGAACACCACCCGGCAGTCAGGTCGCTGTCAAACAGGGATGGCTCAGTTGTGGTGCAGGCTCACCCCAGGTTCTTGGGGAGCCAGAACGCCCGGGTGCTCGTGTAGTTGCCGGTGTTGCCGTCGGCGTCCACTGCCGAGATCCGCCAGTAGAACGTGCCCCCGTTCGCGTATCCACCCGATGTGACGTTCGGCGCATATACGGGGTTGTCGGTCGTGGTTTCGTCGACGATATCGCTGAAGTCCGTGTTAGTGGCGATCTCGACTGTGTATTGCTTGGCGCCGAGTTTAGGCTGCCACTCGAGGACGAGGGAGCTTCCGGAGCCCACTGAATGCGCGCCGGCCGGAGAGCTGATCGTCCGGTCGAACGACTGCGGGTGCGAGTACGGTCCCGGCACCGGACCGGACGGCCCGGGGAACTCGGCCCGCACGCTCCAGCGGAAGATGCCGGTGCCGCTAAAGGTCGTCTGCGTGAGCGCCGCGGTGCTCAAGCCGCTGAACTCGGCCTGACCACCGCTAGGGAGGTCGACCTGGACGTCATACGAGACAGCTCCTGGTACCGGGCTCCAGCGCCACGTGGGGATGGCGTCACCCGCAAGTGGGTTCCCGGAGAGATTCGGCGTTGGAAGTCGGTAGGGGAAGCTCTGCGTGCTCCAGGAGAGCCCTAGGCCGTCCGCGTCTACGGCTTGAACTCGCCAGTGCAGCGTCTTCCCTGGCGGATAAGCGACTTCAGAGGTGTACGAGGTTGAGTTGGTCGTCGTATTGTCGATGATGGTTCCGAAGTCAGGGTCGGTCGACACCTGAAGGTTGTAAGCGCGCGCGCCGACGACTGGGTCCCAGGAAAAGGTCGGCTGCGTGGATATCTGAGTGACCTGCAGATTCGCTGGTGGGATCTCCTTCTGGAACTGGCCGCGCGACGTCGCCAGAGGGTTGAAACCTAGTCCAGAAATTGGGTGGAGCAGCTACCAACCGTTACGTTCGTGAGATCAGCGAGCTTAAGCGGCAAGACGACCCAGTAATAGGTCGTTGTCTGGTCTGGGTAGGTATTCCGGGGCGCATAGGCGGCGATAGGCGTGTAACATGCATCGACGATGTCCGTGAAGGATTGGTCGTTCGCAATGACGATCTCGTACGCCGCAGCCCCCGCGACGGGACTCCAGACGAAAAAGGGCATCTCTGGCACCACAGATCCTTGCGTGGGGGTCAGGTAGTCGCTGTTTGTGAGCGATGTCACTCCGCCGGATGGTGCCGTGTAGGTGAATGCGTTGGCGAGTTGGGTCAGATCGCCGTATACAGGGTTCCCGTTGACGTCGTTGTCTGTCACCGCGCGAAGGGCGAAGCAATAGGAACCACCCGGCGGAATCACCTTGCCACCGAAAGACATAAGTTCCGACATCGGGGTCCACGCATTTACTGGGGTCGTTCCCGCCGACGAGTCTACCCACATGCACTTTCCGCCGCTATCTGGTGCCACTGCCCATGCGTAGCTCGACGCCCCAGGGACGGGATCCCAAACCACGATGGGCGTCGAGGTGGCTCCGTGCGTCACGTTCGCGCCGCTCCCGTCCTGGACGTGTAGACCACGGATGCTCGGCCCTGGTGCGGCGACACAGTTCTGGGTCAGTTCGCTGAAGCAGACGTTGTCGAACGTCTTTACGAAGGAACCGGCCGCTTCGACCCAATGGCCGGGGTTGCCCGCAGCGTCGTACGCGCGCACGCGCCAGTAGTAGCGATTGTTTGGCAGCGTCACGACCGGCGTAAACGGGGGCCCAAGGATTTTGTCGCCACAGCACACCTTCGAACTTGCCGCCCAGTCCCTGTCGGAGTTGATCTCGATCTCGTAACTCGTCGCGCCCGGAACTGGGCTCCAGTGGAACTGCGGCACGAACGCCGCGGTCGCGAAGGGTGAGCCATATACCCGGTCCTTCACCTCGTTCGCGCCGATCAGATCGGACACGGTGAGGTTCGTTGCCACAGACGGCCAGACCCACGTAAAGGAGAAGATGGGCGAACGCACACCGATATCGCCGGCCGCGTCCACAGGTGTCACAGCCCAGTAGTACGTGACACCCGACTGAAGCGGAAACGCCGGTGTCACCGATGACGCGGAAGTCGAGGTCGGAGAGCCGTTCACGAGCGAAGCGAGCTGCGAGTCGGTTGCGATCGAGACGTTGTAGGTCACTGCCCCGATGACCGGGCGCCATGTCAATACGAGAGGCGTCGGGTAGGCGACTCGGCTTGTGTTCTTGGGGTCCGTTAGCTGCGGCGAATACGTCCAGGACTTGACGAGCCGTTGCGGCACAGACCACCGGCCGACGGAACCGCTGGAAGAGATGGCGCGGACGTGCCACCAGTACGTGCCGTTCGGGACAGTTTGGGCGAGTGTTGTCCGGATGTTCTGCGTCGTGAAGTCACCGGCACTTCCCAGGACAGGTGAGGTGAACGCTTTGTCCGCGGCGAGTGCGAACTCGTATTTCACAGCGCCGCGAACCGGCGTCCAGCCGAACTGGGGAAGCCATTGGACGTGCTTCCCGGTTGTCGGCGTCACCGCCGCTGGCGCGGATAACCCTCCGACTGCGCCAATAGCTACCTGTGCCGGCAGAAAGAGAACAACTGCGCTCGCCGCCGTCCAAATGGCCTTTCTCATCGTACCCGCACCGTCACGATCCTGAGAGTAGCGGTATCAGGAAGACATACGTTGCCGGGGATCCGGTTTGTGCTGCACACGGGGATCGCGTGAAGCACCTTCCGCTCGAGCTCGGGTTAGCGACGGCTCGGCCTGCTAATAGCGGAGGGATGAGCCGTAGCGCGCAGGTGTGTGCGAGAGGCTGCGCCAGGTGCCGCTGGCGGAGTGACGCAGCGACGCAAAGATCGAGTGGATCGCGAGCCCATGCCGTCGAGCTCAGTCCCGCCGATGCGCATCACGCAGGGTCCGCGAGGACGGCATCTGGCGCCTCCGCATGGTCAAACCAAACACGCCGTTTAAGGCCCTTTGGATGAAGCACCGATCTTCATTCGGGCAGGTCGACAAGCCGGCGGGCGATCACCGCAGCAAGCTCGTCGATCGTGAAAGGGCGGTCGGGGAGCTTTGCGTAGACCCAGTTCGGCTGTGCGAGCCGCACCGACGAGGTGCGGAGGCGGAGGCTGTCCTCCCGGGCGCGCGCGTGCAACGCGGAGCGCCAGCGCGTGTGCGCGTCGCGGTGGAGCATGCGGGTGACGCTGCCGATCCGCAGCAGTTGCATGTAGTCGGCAAGCAGGTCGTCATCGTCGAAGTGGCTGTACATCGAGGGCCTCAGCGCAAAACCGGACGACCAAGACGGGGGTTGCCAAGCCAGAGCGGGATACTTCCGGCCTCCAGTCGCGTGCCGGGATCGGTCGCCGCGGCGAGCACCCGTTTCTGCGGTGGGCAGTACGAAACCAGTGGTTCTTCCCCCCAACGTGGCGCGCGATCGACAGGGTTGCGCCGCTCTGGTCATCGGCGAGCGCGCCGCAGAGATAAGCGGACCGCGGCGGATCCTCCTAACAAACGAGGGCGGGTCGCTGTGTTGGGGGATATCTCCGCGCTCGGACCGAGCCGATGCTCTGCTAGCTGCCCTCCCCGTGCAGCGACTGGTCAGAGACGTCTTGTCATCGTGGGGCGCTCTGATCCTCGACGGTTCGAAACGCGCGATGCGGCGGGGCGCCCCTGGGCGCCCCGCCGCACGAGCGGGCCGCGGGCTCAGGGGCTCGCGAGACCGCGCAGCTATGCTCGAGCCTGGCGTTCCCGATCGGCAGCCGCCGGGCGCGAGCGCTGACCATTGGTTGCGGGTGCGGCGCCGGTCAGGTGAGGCCGGTACCGAGTCCTCGGCGGTCTCGCAAACCGGGAGGGGTCGGCCCGTGAACCCGAGTTCGAGCCCGTGTGGGCGCTCGACATCGTGAGGCGTTCCAGACGGCGGTGCCGTCCGTGAAACCCAGCCTCGGCCGCCGGCTCAAGCTCCTGGACGCCTCGCCACGGCCGTCGCTGCGGACGGCCGTGGCGAGCACACGCCGTCGTCTGCTGCTGCGCGAGCTCTACTGGGCCGGCATGGCGGTGTTTGCGCTGATCGCACTCATCGTCGCCCGGGGGTTCTGGAGCCTCCTCTTCTGGGCCTGGTTCGTGCTCAGCTTCTTCGTCGCCTCCTCGCTCGACCTGGAACGCCGCCGCTACTGACGCCGTTCCTCCCGCTCCTAGGAGCGCTTTTCGGCGTCGCAGAGTCTTGACGGACGCGAGCTCCGCGGGCTAGCAGGTAGCTCGGGGTCGGTCTGGGGGCGGGGTGGCGCATGAACGCAGGGAGCGGCGCGGTTCGCTGTCAGCCCGACTCGAAACCTGCGTGCAGATGATGCAACCTGGGGGACGACGATTGACGAACGCCGACAGCCAAGCAGGTGCACGCCGCGCTCAGTGCTGCGTCCGGGCTCGCGCGGGCGACCCGAACTGGGCAGAGCGATTCGAACTCAGCCGCGAGGCTGCAGCCACTCCGGTTCTGATTGCGGTCGGGCCCTGAGCGAAACGCCCTTGCCCGGCTTCGACCGGCGTCTCGGGCACATCAGCGCTCTCCCCGCCGAGCGCGTCTAACGCACCGTAGCGAGGGGAACGTCGCTTCCCGGCGGGCATGACCGCGGCGTTCGGGCCTCGCTAACGCCGCGGCAGCGGATCACGCAGGCGATGCCTCGGCGGCTCTATTTCCAGACCGGACCTGCGCGACGCCGCGACTAGGCTGACGGGATGGGTGTACTCGACGGCTGGCAGGTCTGTCCGCGCTGCGTGCACGAGCTCGAGCCGCGCCCCGGAGGCCACCTCGGCTGCCCTGGCTGCGGTTCGAACTACTGGGCGAACTCCGCGCCCGCAGTGCAGGGCCTGCTCGTGCGCAACGGCCGCGTGCTGCTCGGCCGCCGCAAGCTCGAGCCACGCAAGGGCTACTGGGACATTCCGGGTGGCTTCCTCGAAGAAGGCGAGGAGCCGCTCGACGGACTACGCCGCGAGTTCCTCGAAGAGACAGGGATCGCTGTCGAGCCGGTCGCCTGGCTTGGTGCCTTCGTCGACCGTTACGACGCGAGCTTCGTGCTCGGACTGACCTGGATCGTCAGTGGCGACGGCGAGCCGAGAGCCGCCGACGACATCGAGGAGCTCACCTGGTTCGCGCCTGACGAGCTCCCGACCGAGATGGGGTTCCCGACACAAGACACGGTGCTCGAGCTCTGGGCCGCCGGCAGAGCGCTACCGCCACTCAGCGACGGCTCGACTGCTGCGCCGCCAGGCTCGACGACGAGCCCGTGACGGAAGACGTAGCAGGCAGCCTCGGTGCGGCTGCCGACGCCGAGCTTGCGATAGATGTTCGTGAGATGAAACTTGACGGTCTGCGGAGCGAGCCAGAGCTCACGCGCGATCGCCGCGTTCGGGCAACCACGCACGACCGCCCTCAGGATCGCGAGCTCGCGCTCGGTGAGCCGACTTCCCGCCGCGAGCGGCAGCCGGTACCGCGACGTCCGGCATGGAAATGGCACCCGTCATCGTCGGGAGCTCAATACCAGGGGGGTGCATGCGAGAAACGTCACTTTGCGTAGCGTCTGCACACCCTAGCGAGCCCTGCTCCACGCGCTCGATTTTGCCACCGGCGCGGTAAGCGTTTCGTAAGCATTCGTGACGGATTGCGGCCGCAGGCGGCCATGTGCGTAGGCGGCCGTGCGCGCAGCGGCAGTCGATGGGCGATACTGCCTCGATGAGCGCGCGCGGTGCCTTGATCGAGCGTATCTACGCCGCCCAGAGCAGTGGCGATTCGGCACCGCTGCGCGATGCGCTCGCGCCCGACGCCGTCTGGGTCGGGATCGAGGGCAACGGCGCAAACGGGGAGACGGGCCTCTGCGAGAACCGCAAGATGGTCGTCGACCGTCTACGCCAGCTTGCACGCCGCGGCCGCAGCTTCGCGCTCGTCGAGTACCTCGAGCATGGCGGCGACGTGGCCGCGTGTTTCGAGGTCTCCGACCCGAACTGGCCCGTGCAGGTCACCCTCTGGAAGCTCTTCCGCTTCGACCCGACGAGCGAGCGGATCGTACGGATCGAGGATTGCGTCGGGCGCGAGCAGGCACTCGCCGCACTCGGCACTACTTCCGCCTAGCAGCCTCGACCCGAGCCGCACCGCCTCGAAGGGCGAGCTCTCGGCCACGATTGCGCTCCCCGTGGCTCGGAGACGGCACGCAGGATCAAGGGCGCGGCCGCCTAACCGATAGCTGGAGTATGGTCGCCTACAGCCACGCGCACACGTCAGCGTCGATTCGTTCGCAGCGAGTCCACTGGTGGCGTCTCCCGTTCGCGGTTGCCGGCGCTCTCGCGTTCGCGGCGTTCGACCTGAGCTGGAAAGCACATGTGCTCGCGGGCGGCCGCACAGGAGCCTCACTCGATGTGCCGACGACGCTGCTGCGGCCGCTCGGAACCATGCTCGTCGGTCTCTCCGCGCTCGCCGGGGCGCTCCTGCTCCCGCGCCTGTGCGTGCCGGGGCTCGTGTCCATCTTCGCCGGGGCCACGTCGAATCTTGGCTCGCTCTCGCTCTGGCGCGGGGTCCCGAACCCGCTCAGCGTCGGCGTCGCCGGCGGCACGCTCCACTTCAACCTCGCAGACCTTGGGGTCTGGGGTGGCTGCCTCGTCTTCCTGGCGGCCGCGCTCTGGACGATCTGGCGGATGCCCGCTGAAGCGTTCGCGCCGACCGCCTCACACGCGCGGCGGTAACAGCGAGCGCGTTACCTTCGGGCGAGTTGTCCGGCTCAGCGCTTGGTCGAGCCAGGACGCGGACGCGTCGCGAGCCGGTGCTGGAACGCGAAGGTCGCGACCAGGAAGAGCGCCATGCCTCCGAGCTCGCGGTGATGCCAGCCGACGAGCACCGCGACCACGGCGCAGTAGACAAGCAGCGTGCGACTCCACCAGATTGCGCGCCGCTCCGCCGCGGCCCGATCGTCGAGGCTCGACCAGAGCGCGGCCCGGAAGAGCAGGTAACCGTCCATCGGCGCAAGCGGAAGCAGGTTGACGACAAGCAGGCAGACGTTGAGACCGCCGGCGACGAGCAGTGCAGTCACGACCGCCGTCTGCGGCACCGCGAACGCACCCGCGATGAGCGCGACCGTCGCGGCAAGGCTCGCCAGCGGGCCGCCTGCAGCGAAGAAAGCCGCTCCGCGCGCATCCTCGAAGCGCCCCTCAAGGATCGAGACCCCACCGGTCGCGCGCATCAGCAGCATCCGGGGTGTCACGCCCCTCGCATGACGGCTCGCAAGCAGGTGGCCGACCTCGTGGGCGACAAGGCTGATGCTGAGCGCGAGGCCCGACACGAGCGCTGCGAGCGCGGCGGAGGGTAACCCGGCGCGAAGGGAGAGTGCAGCGGCGATCCCGCTGCTCAGGAGCCCCGGCAGGTAGGCGCGTGGGGCGAGCGCGAGTGTCAGAGGCCACCGTGTCAGCACACGCGCCGGCTTCATCCCGATTTCGGCGAGCAGTGCGGTCTCCCCAGCGTTCATCGCAAACCCCCGTGTACCCGTTCGTCGCGGGGCCAACACGGCGCGCAGCCGCGCGCGAGAATCGTGGGGGAATACGGTAAGCAGCATCGAGGCGTTGATCGGATGCGCGCGCTCCGAGTTGAATCCCTCGCATCAGAGTGACCGCGAGATCGCTGCCGGGACCTCCCGCTCCCGGACCCCTTCTGGACGCGTCTTACCTTTTGTCGTGGCCGAGACATCCGAAAGTCGTGCGCCGCCGCTGCGGAAGACGCCTACACTCGGGGATGTGGTGTCTCTCCAGCCAGAGCGCGAAACGGAGGAGGCGGGCTCCCAGAGACCCGAACTCGCCCCTGCCTGCCGCGATCGGCGGAGGCGCCGTCCTGACTGACAGGGGAACGGGTTCCGTGCTCGCGCACAATCAAGCCACGATCAGCGAAGCAGTTGCTGCCGTTCAGCGGTTGCGGCCGGGTGGCTACCTCTGGCATTATCGTCGCTCGCTTCGAAGTCCGTTCGCCGGGTTCACTCCGGCAACGCTAAGGATGCTCGGGTGATGGGGAGAATCGGGCAACTTGTCAGGCGTACTCGCGTTCCAACATCGGGCCGCTCCGCGGCGACTGGTCGTCGGCGGCGTCCGGGCGAGAGCGGTCAGGCAATGGTCGAGTTTGCGCTAGTCGCGCCCATGCTACTCCTGCTCATCGTCGGCATCTTCAAGTTCGGTGTGACCTTCAACAACTACATTCAACTAACGAACGCCGTCGACGCGGGTGCGCGGCAGTTTGCTGTCGAAAGCGGCCAGTCGGGAGTTTGCGAGGCCGTTGACCAGAACGTCGATGGCGCCGCGGGCGGTCTCAACTCCACGACCGGCAGCCTCACCGTCACCTTGTCGGTCATTCCGGCGAGCACGAGTGACACCTGGGTCGATGGGGTCGAGGAGAACGGCGGGGCATGCCCGACGCTGACATCGGGGCTTTCGGGCACGGTGACGGCGACCTACCCGTGCGATCTGTCGATTCTCGGAATCACGTTTTGGCAGGGCTGCACGCTCTCCGCGACTTCCACAGAGGCAATCCAATGAGCCGCGGGACGCGACTGCGTCACAGATCGACTCCTTGCGGATGTAGGCGGCTCGTGCCAGCTCTGCGAGGAGCGCCGCCTAGCCGAGAGAACACGTGCGTTTGGTGAGCCGCCTCCGTCTCCGTGCCGTAGTGCTCCGACGGGCACGCCGGGAGGACGGGCAGGTGATCGTGATGACCCTGCTCCTCATGGTTGCGATGCTCGGAATGGCCGGTCTCGTCATCGACGTCGCGGAGCTGCACATCGTGCAGAGCAGGCTTCAGTCCGCCGCCGATGCCGCCGCGCTTGCAGGCGGCAAATACCTTCCCACCGCGAATGCCGCGACTACCGTCTGTGCCTACAGCGCAAGCCGAGTTGGTGACGACTGCAACGGCGTCCCCCTCATGTCCGCGGTGTGTCCAACGACAGCGCCGAAATGCGGCCTTAACTCGGACGCAAGCGCACCCGGCGTGACGACGACGATCACTCCTGAATGTCTACTCACTTTGGTGAACGACGACGACCCATGTAGCACGGGCAGCACCTCGGACTTATGCCCACCCGGTTCGATATGGGGCCCGTCGGGGAGCGCAACCAATCCGGGCTGCAACGCGATCGTCGTCACCGAACAAACGACGGTGACGCCGTGGTTTATGGGCATATTCGGCTTCGGAGGGCAGACGGTGAGTGCAAGCGCAGTGGCCAGCTCATCGGGTGGGATTCCACAGCCGATCAATGTCGAGGTTATCGATGACACAACCGGCTCGATGGGGTCCGCCTCTCGGGGGAACAGATTCGTGTGGCGGCGTCCCGACCGGCGTCCCGGCGAGCCAAGCCAGCAACCTCTACCAAGAGGACTGCGCGAAGGCAGGAATCAGGGCTCTGCTCGCCACGCTCGACCCCTGCACACTCAGCTTCGCCACGTGCCCCTCCGACGACGGCACCGACAACGTCCCGGCGGGCGATGCGCTCGACGAGGTCGGTCTCGTTGCCTTCCCCGGCCGCACACCGAGCGAAGTCACGTCCTCGCCAACCGCGCCCGTCCCCGACGATCTCAACTGCACCAAGGACTACAACTCTTACTCCGACTGGACGTACGGAAGCAACGCGACGTATCAGATCGTTCCGTTTTCGAGCGATTTCCGCTATTCGGACACCTCGAATCCGAACAGCCCACTCGCGACGCTCAACCCTGCCTCGAATCTCGTGCGCTCGGTCTACTGGCCGGGCGACGGTTGCGGCGCGAACGGGGGATACCCGATCGACGGCTCGGCTCCGCCGATCTCGGGTGGCGGATCAGGCGACATCAGGGGTGCGAATAACACAGCATCGGCGATCGCGGGAGGAATCGGGACCGCTGGCGACTCGACAAGCACGGTGGACGCGGGAATCACCCAGGGAAAGTCGACCTACACGAGCACCGGTACCGGGATCGTAGAGGGAAGCTCGACGAACGGGGTCACCAACACACTCACAATCGGGGGCGGGCCCAACAGCGGAAGCGCGAACAGCAACACCACAAGCACGGGGCTCGCCGGTGATAGCAACAACTCGGGTGTCTTCCCAAGCTCCTCCAATACGCCTCTTTATGGCGCTGCTGGCGCCTCTCTCGACCTGACCACAAACTCGACGAATGGGAACGAGGTTCCAGCGGCCACAACAGTGACGGCCCTGAACGTCACGTTGAGTGGCTCGACAGCCGGCAGCACGGCAACGTTGACCGTGACGGTGATGAAGAACGGCCAGCCGACGAGCCTCGTTTGCACGGTTACGGCTCCATCCACGACCTTCAGCTGTGCGGGAGGCCCCGTTTCGTTCAGCGGAAGCGACACCGTCAACCTCAAGTTCAGTCGAACGACTGGCGGTGTCCCGTTCACAAATCCGACCGCAACCTGGACGCTGACATCGTCCGCGACGGGAATCGCAATCAACCGTCCGGCCAACGCTGCCGCCAACGATTTTCTGCTGGTCACGGTCACCGGTGGTGGGGCTGCGGTTACCGGTTCGAGCAACATTTGCCCCAACAGCGCGACGACTGGCTGGAGCCTCGTTGACCTCAAGCGTGTGTCCGGCACGCTCATTCAGGCGACGTATTCGAGCGTGCGCCCGACTGCTGCCGCCGAGACGTACACCTTCAACTTCTTCACTTCTGGGTTGTGCTCGGCCGACACAGGCACTGGGAACCTGACACTCGCGGCATCCGCAGATGTCTTGCGATACACGAACGTCAGTAGCGTCGACGTTGCAGGCGGGGCGACCGGCGTGCCTTCGAGCACGAACCTTGCCGGATCTGCGCCGGGTACCACCTGGGGCACGACACCCGAGTACATCTCCGTCTCAACGGCGTGTCAAAGCGTTACGGCAAGCACCTGCACCACAACACCGAGCGCGGCGGGAACGATAACGAGCGCGTCGTTGATCTTCTCCGCAAATCTGGCCGCCGGTCAAACCTACGCAGTGAACTTGCTAGAGGATGGCAACTCGGTCGCGAACTGCACGATCGCGGCTGGCGCGAAAACATGCCCGCTCACAGGCCTCAACGTCGCGGTCAACGGAACATCGGACACGATCGAGCTCGAGGTTGTCCAGACAGCTGGCACCACAAGCCTCGCCGGCACAGCCGCGACGACAGCAGTCGAGAGCACCACGTCGGTCGCGAACATCGGGGCGGGGCCAACACCGACGGAGGCGTTCGGGACGACGCCTTGGTATGTCTCGCTCGGCCCACCCGCCTGCGCGAGCACAACCCTGACGGGGTCCTGTGACACAGCCCCACTGACGTCCGCCGGCACGCTGACAGGTGTGACGCTCACCCTGAGCGCGAACGAGAACAGCCACCCGGATCACTACACGGTGACGCTCCTCCAGAACGGGGTAGCGAAAGGGACGTGTCAGATCGGATTCGGGGCGAACAGCTGCCCGATCAACCCGAACCTCGCCGTTGCCGTGGCAGACAAGCTCGAACTCGAGATCGTGCGCAGCGGCGGCAGCCAGAACCTCACGGCAACCAGCGCAGGGACGGAGAATGTCACGAACACCGTCAACTTCGCCGGCATCGGTTCGAGCTCGACGACCACCTGGGGCACAAGCAACGAGTACGTCTCCCTCTCAACCGAATGCGTCAGCGCGAGCGCGACAGCGTGCACAACGACACCGGTGGCAGGCACCGTCACAAGCGCGACCATGACCTTCGCGAGCGCGACGGGCGCAGGGCAAACCTATGCGGTGAACCTGCTGGAAGACGGCAACTCGGTCGCAAACTGCACGATCACAACCGGCACGAAAACGTGCTCGATGACCGGCCTCAACGTCGCGGTCAACGGGACATCCGACACGATCGAGCTCGAGGTGGCACAGACCGCCGGAACCACGAGCTACATAGGGTCCGCGGTGACCGCCGCCGTCGAAACTACCGGTGGGCTCACTCTCACCGCCCCATCGGTGACGACCAACTACGGAAACGAGCGAATCGTCCGTCTCTTCGGTACGGGCGCAACATCGTTCGCGACCGCCAACGGCTTACCGCTGACCGTCGCGAGCACAGCAACCGCGACCGGTGCCAACGACACGAGTCAAGCAGCGCCCGGCCCAGCTGGCACCGCAACCGTGACGAGTGGCGCCGCTGCTGACTGGGTTGCGCAGACGGTCGCGCTCGAACCTGCCGCTGCGTCCTCGATCACAGTCACCCCGCCACCGGGATACGCAGCCGGCGACTTCCTGCTCGTCACAGTCGCCGCGCAGAACCTTGGAAGCGGAAGCATCTGCACGCCCGCAGGTGCGCCCACATGGAACGCCGTCGCAACAACCACGACCGGCTCGGGATCGAACGAGTTGACAGAGCAGACCTTCTGGACGATGAGCGGCGCGCCCGGCTACACATTCAACTTCTACGCCACCTGCGCCAACAAGACGCCGCTCCCAGCCGGCGGGAGCTTTCTCGCCATCAATTACACAGGCGTCGACGCAACGACGCCGCTCGACAACGTCGTCCCGCAGTCGGCGAGCGGGCCACCGCCCACAGCGCCAACACCGAACGCGGTCACCACCGAGTCAACCGATGACGAGGTGGTGAGCATCTTCGCCGCTAACGCCGCCCAGCTCACGCTCAGCGGCGGAACGGTCGAAAACGGTGGTTCAACGAGCATCGCCGAAAACGCCCAAATCCAGAATGTCCCAAAGTCGGTCACCCCGGGCAGCGCCGGAGTTTCGCCGACAGGCGCAGGCTGGAGTGCGCAAACGCTCGCTCTCCGGCCAGCGCTGCCCTCTGCGATCACGGTCACACCTCCGTCCGGCTACTCCCCGGGGGCCGGAGACTTCCTGCTCGTGTCACTCGCCGTTCAGAATCTCGGAAGTGGAAGCATCTGCGCGCCGGCATCTTGGAAGGCGATTGCGACCACGACCTCCGGGAGCGGAGCGACCGAGCTGACTCAGGAGACGTTTTGGACCACCATGGCGACCGCCTACACATTTACGTTCTATGCGAGCTCCTCCTGCACCGGTAATACCGTCGATGCCGCGGCTAGCGAGATTGCCACGAACTACAACGGGGTCGACGTGGCCACTGCGCCACAGGTGAGTAGCACGCCGGCTACAAACCCCAAGGGCGCAACTCTGACGGCACCGCAGCTCGCAACGACCAGCGCGGACGACGAGATCGTGAGCATGTTCGCAACCAACGCTGCCTTCAACGGCACGCCCCCGAGCGTCACCAACGCGCCAAGCAGTGACTGGACGAACAGCGGCGAGGACAACCTCGTGCAGCCGACAATCGGCGATCAGACAACTCCGGCCACCGCTACGACCGCCGCCGCGGCGAACTGGACTGCCGAGACAGTCGCCATAACGCCCCTGCTGAGCTCGTCGATCACGATCACGCCGCCGTCCGGATACGCAACGGGCGACCTCTTCGTTATCTCTGTGGCCGTTCAGAATCTTGCCACCAACAGCATCTGCGCGCCCGACTCAACCTGGGCGGAGGTTCCTGCTTCAAAGGTGACTTCCGGGACGCTCACCCAGGAGGTGTTTTGGACAACGACGAGCTCGACGCCATCGGATGTGTTCACGTTCTATCCGTCAGCGTCCTGTTCCGGCACGCCAGTCGATCTGGAAGCGAGCGCCGTTGCCGTCAACTACACGGGCGTCAACCCGGTAGATCCGTTTGACGTCGCGCCATCCTCGAGCTCCGGAACTTCCTCACCCCTCACCCCAAGCGGCGTGACAACGAACTCCCCCGGGGACGAAGTGGTGAGCCTCTTCGCAACGAGCGCAAGCGCACTCACTGTGCCCGCGCCGTCAATCGTTTCGACGGGAGGCGCCACGTCAAACAGCGGCGCCGCCAACGCTCTCGAGCCGACCGCAGGCGCGACGACAACCGGCGTCGCGACGCCACCCGGAGACGCAACGAGCACACCCGCCAGCGCGAGCTGGACTACGGTCACGCTCGCGCTCAAGGCGCTCGCGACAACGGGAGTAAGTATCAGCCGGCCACCAACGCCAGCTGCGAACGACTTCATACTCGTGACGGTGACAGCAAACGGCCTTTCTTCGTCCGACACGATCTGCCCCCCAAATGATGGCACCTGGACGGAGATCGGTTCGATGATCACACAGGGCGGAACGCTCAGCCAGGCGACCTTCTACAGCTTCAGGTCGAGCGCAGACCGTGAGACATACACGTTCACGTTCCTGAACGGGCAGTGCCCGTCGGGTGGCTCACCTGTTAGCGCGCACGCCTCGGCACTCGCAGTTCGCTACACCGGCGTCAACCCGATCATCCCAATCGACCAGTCGAAGCCAACGTCCGGTACGGGCGCCTCAATAACCACGGCCTCGGTGACACCCACGTACGCTAACGACGAACTTGTCGGACTGTATGGGACAGCCGCGACCAGCTTCGCATCCGGCATTCCGGCTGCGCAAACCAGTTCGGGCGATGCAAGCGCAACCGGTTTCACCGACTCGAACGCGCCCGCCGCGGGGAAACCAGATAGCCCCGCCAACGCGACGATCACAAGCAACAACTGGATCGAGCAGACGGTGGCGCTCAACGCGGAGTCCGGTGGCTGCAACGGGTGCGTCTACGGCCTCGAAATACCCCCGACGCTCACCTACGACACGAGCTACGCACAGCCGATCAACACGTCCGTCGCCCAACTCCAGACCGAGGATATGTCCCACCCCGGCCAAAACGCACTTATCCTGCTTAGCGACGGCGACGCGAACACGACGGCGGGCCTCACGCCTGCAAGCGATCCGTGTCAACAGGGTATCGCCGCTGCACAGGCCGCCGAATCGCCGCCATACGACGACTGGGTGTTCGTGATTGCCTACGGCGCGCTAACCAACTCGAGCGGATGCACACTGGACACGTCGAATTTCCCCGGTATTAACTACGACAATCAGGAGGGTCTAACCCCGCAGTGTGCCTTGGAGCTGATGGTTGACAACCCGGTGACGAACCCAGCCTTCGTGGGGGATACCGACGCATACGTGGCAGACCAGATCTGCTCCAGCAGCGTCGTGACGACCATTCCGGGCACCAACCGGTACTTTGGTCAGCAGTCTGACACCGACTTGGAGAAGGTCTTCCGGGAGGTCGGTAACAGCCTGACTTCATCGCGCCTTCTCCCACCGAGTGCGACCTAGGTTTCTGATCACCCAGTACCAGCCCGCCGTCGTAAGCACACGATGCAACGCCGGAGGCTGGACTGCGCCATAGCGTTCGTTTACGCATCGTCGCCGGACGTACGAACGCCCCGAGGCCGAGTGCGCGGCTGACTCCACGCCCAAGAGATTCCCACCCCAGAGACTCGCGCTCTGCGTCGCGACCTTAGCCATGCCCTCCGGGTGCTTCGTCAGCGATGGCGAGTGCTCGAACCTTCGGAGGTATCAGCCGCCAGTCGTCGGCATGAGCTGGTCACCTACCGAGCTTGTGCTCCCCGAAGACGAGGCGATTGCGCTCGCGAGTGACTTGGCGATCTGCTCGAGGGGCGTCTTGGTGATCGTTGCATAGTTGCGGATTACGCCGTAGACGCCGCTCGCCGGGCTTCCGAGGTAGAACACGATTTGGGTCTGCGCCGTACCGTCGTAGGTCATGTATCGCCCATGGGGAAGCCCGGGAACGTTGACGGTGAGGAGGGGCGGCTCGGGGTCGGCGAGCACTGAATATCCAACGGAGACGGTCAGTTTGCCTCCCGCGAACGAACACGTTTGCGTCGCGTTCACGGTCGCGAGTGCCGCGGCCGGAGGCTGCTTGAGATGAAGCGCGCTCGCCACCTCGATTCCGGGGATCGCGGTGCATGGGTCAGGAATACCGGCGGCGGCGGCTGATGGTGGCATCAGAGCGACAAGCGCAGCAGAGAGGAGCACGGCGACGGTGCCGACAAACAACCCTGGAAACCACACGTCGACCACGAACCCGACGCGCGCAAAGCCGACCCACCAACCCTCGATGAGCCGTCTCCGTCTCCCATAGATTCCCATCAGCAGCAAGGCTACCGCTGTCCCGACACCCGGCTGTCCGGATCACGCCGCGGCTGGCCAGGCATCACTCTGATTGAGTACACAGCGCGTCCGCTTTATCGCTTGTTGGACTCTCGCAAATGACCTCCGTCGCCCGCAAACGCCTTCTTGCCACTACCTTCGGCACTCGGCGATCAAGATCTGGGCCAACGCTCAGGCACCCCGATTTTGCCGTCGCAGTCGTCGCGCTATTGGCAGGACTCGTCGGCGCGGTCGGTCTCGTCGGTAGCGATGCGCTCTGGCTCGTCCCGCTCGGCGGCGAGGTCGTACACGGGCACCTCCCCCACTCGATCTCCTACGCGGCCGCGCCAAGCTCGGGCTGGGTCGACGTTCCGGCGGGGGGCGAGGCGGCGTTCTGGGCGCTGTTCCACGCGTTCGGCGGGCTCCGTGGGCTCGCCGTGGCGCAGGCCTGCGCGGCCGCGCTCGGCTTCGGTGCACTTGCGTTCGGGCTCCGCCGCGAACGCGCCGGCGGGGCGAAACTGCTGCTACCGCTCTTCGTCCTGATCGGCGGGCTTTCCACGGTGGCCGTGATCAGCAGCGCACTCTTCACGCTCGCCCTGTTCCCGCTGCTTTTGGCGCTCCTCGAGGCCGAAACCAAAGCACCGAGCCGCCGCATCTGGCTGAGCGTGCCGCTACTCGCCCTCTGGGGCAACCTCAATGGCGAGGTACTCGTCGGCTTCGGCCTCCTCACTTGTTACCTCGTGCTCGGACGCGCCCGCTCCGATCCCCGGCTCGCGACCACGGTGCTCGCGGCCTCGATCGTCGCCCTCGCTCTCAACGCCGGTCTCTGGCGGACGCCGCACTATTACAGCTCGGTCTTCGACAGCGCCGCGCGCTCGGGGCGGGTCGGCTTTGTGGGCACCGCTCGGGACGGGACTGCTCGACATCCTGCTGATTGTGGCCGCTGCAATCCTCGCGCTCGCAGCGCTGAGTGGCGACCGACGCTTCAAGCTTTGGGAGGCATTGGCCGCACTGGGGCTTGCCGCCGCGACCGTTCACGTCGCGCGCACCGGCATCTGGCTGCTCTTCCTGCTCGCCTATCCGGCCGCGCGTGGGCTTGCGCTGCGGGAGCCAGGGCGGCGGGTACTGATCGTGGCCGGAATTGCCCTCGCGGTGGCTCTCGTCAGCGCACTCGTTGCCGGCCCGGGCGACCCCGGCTCACGCCCGCTCGCCGCACTCGCGGCCCAGAGCGAGGAACCCGTGCTCGCTGACGCGGTGCTCGGTCAGCAGGTCGTGCTCGCCGGCGGCACCGTCTGGGTCGAAAACCCGATCGATGCGTTCAGGCGGGGCGACCAGCGGCTCTACCTCGACTGGCTTGCTGGCAAGCCGAGCGGCGCCGGCGCGGTCTCACATGTGGGGCTCGTGCTGGTCGAAGCAAGCTCCCCGGCAGGCAAGCGGGCCGTCCACGACCCTCGCCTCGAACGGGTCGACATGCACGGCACGGCCATCCTCTACCGCGTCAGGGGCGGCATCACGGGTCGCTGAGCCTGTCTGTAGTGGAGCTTCTCGGAGATCGTGTACAGCGCCGGACGCGAGAATGATGATGAACATCGCCGGGAAGATCAGCAGCACGAGCGGGAAAAGGAGCTTGACCGGAGCCTTCTGTGCCTTCTCCTCGATCAGGAAGCGGCGTCGCGCCCGCATCTCCGTCGCCTGGTTGCGGAGGATCTGCCCGATCGAAACGCCTAGCGACTCACCCTGCACCATCGCGCGGACGAACGAGCGGACGGCAGGCGTGTCACAGCGCTCGTTCCAGTTCCCGAGCGCATCGAGCGTGGAGAGCCCGAGCGTTTGCTCCTGGATCGTCAGCCGGATCTCCTCACCGAGCGGCCCCTGCAGTCGCTCCGCGCTCATCCGTAGCGCGGCCGTGAAGCTGATCCCGGCTTCGAGCGTGACGACAAGGAGATCGATCAGCTCTGGCAACGCGTCGTCGATCACCTGCAAACGCAAGCGCGCGCGACGATGGACGACAAAGCTCGGCCCGAGCCAGCCGACACCGAGCCCGGCCGCCGCGAGCAGTACAAGCACATCGCCCGACGCGCCGAGCAGGCCGAAAATCCAGATGAGGAGGAGCGGGAGCGCAAGGGTGAGCACGACCCGATAGCCAAGGAACCGCCGCGCGCCGATGCCGAAGAAGCCGGCAGCGACGAGGTCGCGCTGCAGGTCATCTTCGCGCAAGCTGCGCAGGCGGCGCGCAACGGTATCGCCAATCCGTCCGGCCAGCGAGTCGAATGCGTCTCGCGCCTGCCAGCCCTTCGCGGCGTGGCCCCGCGACCGCTCCGCATAGCCGTAGGAGTCGATCTGCTCGAGATGCTCACTGCGGCGCAGGCGCGGCGCAACAAGGGCCGCGTAGGCACGCCCAGCGGCATAGGCGAAAAGCGCCAGCGCGAGCACGGCAACGAGGATCATCGGTTCACGCCTTGAGCTCGACGATCTTGCCGATGATGACGGAGCCGAGCGTGACCATGACCAGCGCGAGCACGAGCAACACATGGCCCGAGCTCTTGTGGAAAAGCGGCCGCATGTACGAGGGGCTGATCACGGCGAGCACGATCAGGAGCGCGATCGGAAGCGCTGTCAGGATCCAGCGTGCGAGTCGCCCCTGGGCGGTGAGCGTTGCGGCGAGGCGTCTGCAGCTCCGTCCGTCCTCTGACGGTCGCAATCACACGATCGAGCACCTCGGCTGCATTCGAGCCCATGTCGCGCTGGAGCCTCGCGACGAGCGAGACTTGCTCGAGATCGGTGCTCTCCATGCGTTGCGAGGCGATCCTGAAGGGCATTCTCGAGAGGCATGCCGAGCTGCTCCTCGGCAAGCACGCGGCGGTACTCGGTGCGAGAGGGCTCTGGGGCGTCGTCGGCAACGACCGTCAACGCGCTCACGAGACTATGACCTGCCCGCAGCGCGGAGGCCAGCACGTCGAGACTCTCGGGCAACTGCTCGGCGAAAGCGTGCCGCTTGCGCTTCACTCGGAGCGAAACGATGGCGTAGGCCGCATAAGGGATCGCGACGAGGCCGACCAGGAAGCCGACGAATCCCGCGGCGACCTCGAACACGATTGCCCCGAGCAGGGTCGCGATGCTTGCAAAGACGAGGAAGCCGACAACCGTGACGTTGACACCGGCAAGCTCGAGCATGCCGCCGAGACGGGTGCTCCAGGATCTGCGCGAGAGCGACTGTTGGGCGAGGCCGAAGAGGCCGGTGGACGAGCCGAACAGCAGCCCCGCCGATCCGGCCCGCGAAAGTGGGGTCTTCCCGAGCTCGTGGTCCGAGATCGAGACGAAGCCGCCGACGCGGTTGAGGAGCGCGCTCTCACGCGTCCAGGTCAGCTTCGCGATCGCGTAGAGCAGAAGCGCGAAGACGATCAGCACCACGACCGCCATCGTGATCGGCGAGGTGATGAACGAGTTGGCGCCCGGCGGACTGTAGGGCGCGGGTGGGGCTAGATGAATGGCGGGGCTGACGTAGGCGGCGGTCGCGGTCCCCGGCAACCCACTGACCGTGACGACAACCTTCACGTGGCTGCCGGGGTTTGCGCGCGAGCGGTAGGTCAGCAGGTACTCGTTCGAGAGCTGCGTGCCGAGCGCGCTCAGGATCGGACTTAGCCGCCCGAGATTCGTCGCCTTGACGTAGGAGCCGCCCGTTCTCGAAGCGAGCCGTTCGAGCACGGCTGTGTCGTAAGACGGTGAAGAGATGCCGATGGCGAAGACGCGCACGTGCGCGCGTGCGAGCTGCGCGAGCACGACGGCGGGCTTGGCGAGGCTGCCGACATCGCTCCCGTCGGTCATGATCACGATCGAGCCGCTCGCGACGTGGTCGGCGCTGATCAGCTTCAGGCTCCGCTCGAGCGCGTCGTAGATTCTCGTGCCGAGAGCGATCCTGGGGGCTGACGAAAGTGCGGTGCCGATCGCCGAGGAGTTCGAGGTGAATGGCGAAACGACGTCGACGACGTGGTTGAAGGTGACCAGCGCGAACTGCTCGTTCGGGGCGGGGGTCGCGACGAAGGTACGCGCCGCCGCGAGCGCAGCGGTGGTTGGCTTCCCGGCCATGCTCCAGGAGCTGTCGAGCGCGATGACGACGCCGAAGCTCGCCTGGCTCGAGAGCCCGTCTCGGACGAGCCCGAGCCCACCCACCGAGTGGCCGTTCTCCGTCACATGCACCTGAGAGCTGTCGAGCGCCCGTGCGGAGGGCAAGGTCAAGATGTAGCTGCGTTCAGGTGCTACTGCCCCACCCGCCTGCACGATCCGCAGGCGCCCTGCCCCGGCTGCGGTCCCTGCCGCGAGCGCGAGCAGCACCCCCGCGAGCGCGACCCCGGTAAGCCAGCGGGCGCGGTTCATACGGTCAGACCGTGGCGAGCTGACGAGTGCTCGCGAAAAAGTCCGGCGGGCAGAGGCACGCCGTGCTTCTCGAACTTGTCGAGGAAGGTGGGGCGAAGCCCCGTCGAGACGAGGCTGCCGACCACATCGCCTTCCTCGGTGATCCGCTCGATGCGATAGGCGAAGAGCTCCTGGAGGGTGATCATCTCGCCCTCCATCCGCTGTACCTCGGTGATCGAGGTGACGCGGCGCCGGCCGTCCTGCATGCGTTCGATGTGGATCAGGAGATCGAGCGCCGAGGACACCTGCTGTCGGATCGCGCGGAGCGGCAGGTCGAAGCCGCCCATCAGCACCATCGTCTCGACGCGCGAGAGCGCATCGCGCGGCGCGTTCGCATGCACCGTCGAGAGCGAGCCCTCGTGACCGGTGTTCATCGCCTGGAGCATGTCGAGTGCCTCGGCACCGCGAACCTCGCCGACGATGATCCGGTCGGGCCGCATGCGCAAGCTGTTGCGGAGGAGCTCCCGGATCGGAACCTCTCCCTCGCCCTCGATGTTCGGCGGACGCGACTCGAGCCGAAGCGTGTGGCGCTGGTCAAGCCGAAGCTCGGCCGAGTCCTCGATCGTGACGATCCGCTCGTTATCGGAAACGGCTCCGGAAAGCACATTGAGCAGAGTCGTCTTCCCTGCGCCGGTCCCGCCCGAGACGAGGATATTGAGCCGTGCCTGGACACAGCGTTCGAGGAACTCGGTCGTCTCGAGCGTTATCGTGCCAAGCCGGACGAGGTCGTTGAAGTCGAGCTTGGTGCGCGAAAACTTGCGGATCGTCACAAGCGCCCCACTCAGCGAGAGCGGCGGGATGATCGCGTTGATGCGGCTCCCGTCGGGCAGGCGCGCATCGACCATCGCCGAGGACTCGTCGACGCGGCGCCCGACCTGGGCGACGATCTTGTTCAGGATCCGACGCAGGTGCGACTCGTCCTGGAAGCGCACTGTCGTGTGCGAAAGCTTGCCTTCGCGCTCAACCCAGACGTCGTAGGGACCATTGACCATGATCTCGCTGATCGAGTCGTCTGCGAGCAGCCGCTCGAGCGGGCCGTGGCCGAGGATATCGTCGGCAAGGTCGTTCGTGAGCTGGTCGCGCTCGATCCGGGAAAGACCGCTCTCCTGGGCGAGGTGGCGGCGCACCTCGGCGATCACCCGCTCGCGGAGCGTCGCCGGCTCGATCTCGGTGTTGAAGAGCTGTACACCGAGGTCACTGATCACGCTCAGGTGAATCGTGTTCTTGAGCTCGGCGAACGGGTCGACCGTTCCCTGGACGACGCCGTTCTCTCGGGTCGGCGCGAGGCGCTCGTGGAGATCCATCAGGTCCCGCTCCCGACACGGCGGAAGAGGCTGCGGCGCGGCGGTCGCCGCGCGACGGTGGCGACGGCGTCATCGCCGCGGACGATCAGGTCGGCGAGGCGGCGGTAGGCCTGCGACGCCTCGGACTGCGGCTTGGCGCTTAGGATCGATTTGCCCTCGTTGACCGCCCGCGGAATGTCGCGATCGCTCGGAACGAGCACGTCCGGCTCCCGGCCGATGATCGCCGAGACCTCGCTGTCGGAGATGCCGACGGAGCTGCGCGCCCGGTTGAGGATCAGCCGAATGTGGTCACGCGGAAAGCCCATCAGCTCGAGCGTCTCAAGCCCGAGCTTCGTGTTTTTGAGCGACAGCGCATCGAGCATCCCGACCATGCAGATGAACGTCGCATTGTCAATCGTCGCGATAACCTCAGGCGTGAAGCCGGGAGGCGTGTCGACGACGATGTAGTCGAACATCCCACGCAGCGTCGCGTAGACCTCGCGCAGAAAGTCGACGCTCACAACCGCGGCGTGGTCGGGCCGTGACGGCGCGAGTAGTAGCCGCACGCCGCTGCGATGGCTGACCATGAAACCGTTCAGCTTCTCCTCGTCGAGCGAGCCGCCGGTGCGGACGAGATCGAAAATCGTCGTCTCGGGCGAGACACCGAGGCAGAGACCGACATCCCCGAACTGCAGGTCGAGATCGACCAGCGCGACGCTCTTGCCGATCTCGGCGAGCGCGACTGAGAGCGAGGTCGAAGTCAGCGTCTTGCCGGTACCCCCCTTGGGGCCGAGCACGCAGATGATCGGGGCGCGCGTCGAGGTCGGCGACTCGTTCGAGCCCGACTTTCGCGCGACGGCCTTCTGCAACGCGAACAGGACCTCGTCAGGGGAGACGGGCAGGGCGATCAGGTCGTCGGCACCGGAGGCGAAGACGCGGCGGGTGAAACCGTTCGAGGACGCGTACCCGAGGACGACGACAGGGCGCCGCGGGCGCTCCTTGACGGCGTTCTCGATCAGCTTGATCTGCGCCTCCGAAGGGCCGGCGGTGACGATCAGCAGCAGGTCGTTCGAGCTCTCGTGCATCCGTACCCATGCCTCGTCGATCCCCTCGACCATGCCGGCGATCTCGATCTCGCCGTTCGCCGGCAACAGGCGTTCGACCTCACGACGATCAACACCTTGATCGAGCACGACGAACGTCTTGATCGGCTCAGCCACGCCTAACGACCACCCTGAAGCAGGCTCGCGATCGTCGCCTCGTTCGGAGGCGTCTTGGTCGCGCCGACCTGGGGCCGAAGTACGAGCCAGATCCGGTCGTAGTCGGCCGCGTACGCGAACTTCGCGGCATCGAGGCCCGTGACCCGCAGGACGGTCGAGGCGCCCGCGGTCGAGGATGCGGGCGCCGCGAGCACGAGCACGTCGCTCGCGAGCAGACGCACCTGCGCAGGTACAGCCACGCTCCCACTTCCACCGTCGAACCGCCGATGCTCACATATACGTCCACGTAGTCCCCCGGTGCGACTTGACCGATAAACCCATGCACAGGATCAACAGGGACGGCGAGGGCGCGCTCGTTTCCTGTCAACTGGTAGGGAACCGAGGTCGCGTTTTCGGTCGTGAAATCCTGCTGGGTGAGCTGCTGGCCAGGGTAGATCGTCGTTGCCGCCACGCGTCCGCTAAGCACGGCGGGGTCGCTGATCGCAGAGCCCGCAAGCTGGCTTTTGGGCACCGAGGTGACCTGGTAATAGCCGTTGCTCGCGATCGTCGCCGCCGAGGTCCCGTTCGGGATCTCTCGCGTCGCCACGAGCACGCGCTCGGGCTGGGTGCCCGAATTGATGCTCGAGCGGTAGGAGCGCAGGTAGAGCACGAGGAGTACCGCGGCGACCAGCGCTGCCAGCACGCTCGCGAGAACCGCACGGCCTCGCGTGCTCGTGTTCGTCAGCCGTGTCCCTGTTCTTGCCACCTACCACCCCTTCAATCGGACGTACTACCTCCTGTGCCGAACTGGCGCGACTCTGCTTGCGCCATGGTACAGCCCCCTCCGAATCCGATCTCGGCATGCCCGCCTCGTACCGCGACACGCGAGTGTGGCTGCCAGCGGCGGTGCGTGGGAGCACAGCACGCCGCTCCAAGCAGGCCACATGCGCGGACGCTGACGCGGCTAGAGGCTGTCCGCGATCGTCGTGAACTCGCTCTCGATCCCGCCTGTGAGGAAGCCAATCGCACCGACACAGACGATCGCGATGAGCGCGATGATAAGCGCGTACTCGACAAGCGTCTGTCCGTCTTCGTTCTCGGCGCTCATCGCGCCCATGCTTACAAACCGCGAAAAGGACAGGGCAAGCATCTGGTTGAAGCGTGTCATTGAGTCTCTCCTAGGTGATGTTGGTATCGCTACGGGCAATCCTCTCCTCATTGCTCAGAGGGCGCACCGCCGAGAATGAGGCTCGCTCAGCTGATCTGCGGCTGCAGCATGGCTTCCTGGACGCCTCCCGGACGTCCCAACAGCCACGACTGCAGCCGCGTCAGGTCTCGCTACAGACTGTCCTTGATCGTCGTGAACTCGTTCTCGATGCCGCCCGTGAGGAAGCCAATCGCACCGACACAGACGATCGCGACGAGCGCGATGATAAGCGCGTACTCGACGAGGGTCTGGCCCTCGTCGTTCGCCAGGTCGGACGTCCGCAACTCGGTAATGACCCGCGCGACGCAGTTGTTGAACATATTCCGGAAACGCACCATTTAATTTCTCCTTTTTCTGATCCGGTGACCAGTGGGTCAATACGACATCGGGTGTCGAGCCAATTCGCGGAACTTCGATCGCGCCACCTCGCTAGGTGACGATCTCACGTGCTTCGCTTCAGAAATTCATGAGCAACACATTCGGGCAAGCTGGTGAGGGGCGCGTGCCAGACCCGGTCGTCGCTCTGTCCGTGACGTCCCGGGCGCGACCTACGTATTTGAGTCGTTCTGGCAACCGCGTCCCCCTGCCTTCTTTGCGGGCTTGAAGCTATCACTCCACAACAGTCGTAACAAACCGCGAAGCCGGGATCGTGCCATCTACTGGACGGGTAGTCCTTACCCGTACGTTTGGCGCAGGCAGCGCAGACCTGAGCCTGCCGGGCCGCGCTGTAGGGTTCGGCGAACCGATGCACCATCATGCCGAAACTCGACACTTACTGCTGATCTTTTTCAGTCCTGGCCACATGGAGCAGTTCTGAACAAGGCAACCGATCCGCGACGTCGCGTCACGGACACGCTTGAGCGCAACACATTCGTCGTCCTCGTTCTCGGCAGCGGCGCGGCTGTGCTGGCCGAGCAGATCCGCTCGCGTATTGCGGGTGATTCGTGGTACACGCTCCTGAGCGGAAGACTGATTGTGCGATCGGGATTACCGACACGTAACACGCTGACAGTGGTCGCCGCGGGACATCGCTGGGTCGACCAGCAATGGCTCGCCCAGCTCGGCTTCTACGGGCTCTGGCGCCTCGGTGGCCTCGCGCTCACCCTACTCGGTGTCGAGCTCCTCTACGTCGCGGCGTTCGCGCTGCTCGCCGCTAGCGCGCGCCGGCTGGGCGCGTCCGACCGTAGCGTCGCGCTCGTGGTCGCCGTCTGCTTTCTCGTCGGTTTCGGAAACACCGTGCTGCGCGCCCAGACGCTCGGGTATCTGCTGTTCGCCTTGGTGCTCGCGCTCCTGCTCGCGGACGAGCGGCGTCCTTCTTGGCGGGTCGCGCTCGTGTTCCCGGTGCTCGTGCTCTGGGCAAACGTCCACGGCTCGGTGCTGCTCGGGGCAGGGCTCGTCTCGCTCCGCGGCCTGACGCTCGCCGCAGCGTCACTCCGCCGCAGCAAAAATCCGTCGGCCTGGGCTGCACGTGCAGGCGTGTTGCTACTCGTGCCCTGGCTCTGCGTGCTCGCGTCCCCCTACGCCTTCCAGCTCCCGGGCTACTACCGGGAGTTCACCGCAAACAGCACCTTCGCCTCGTTCGTCCCCGAGTGGGCGCCGACGGATGTTCACAACCAGCCGTTCTTTTTCATCCTGCTCTTCATCGGGCTCTGGCTCGTTTTCCGTGCCGCGAGCGGGCTGTCACCGTTCGCGCGGCTCGCGTTCCTCGCGATGGCGGTGGGTGGGCTCCTTGCGGCTCGCAATGTTGTCTGGTGCGCGCTGCTCGCGGCGGCGGTGTTGCCGGCCGGGCTCGATGCGCTTTGGCCGCCGACCGGCGCGCCACGCCGGCGCGGGCCCAACCTCGCGATCGCGGGCCTCGGCGTGCTTGTCGGGACGATCGCGGCCGCGTCGATCCTCGTTCACAGCGACTCGTTCTTCGAGCGGTCCTACCCGGCGGAGGCCGAGGCTGCGGTCGCGACGGCCCTCCGACTGAACCCCGGTGCGCGCGTCTTTGCCGAGGTGAACTCCGCAGATTGGCTGCTCTTCGAGCAGCCGGCGCTGAGCGGACGCGTCGCCCTCGACGTGCGCCTGGAGCTACTTTCGGGAGCCGAGATCGACTCGATCGCCGACTTCTACGCGGCTGCAGGCCCCGACTGGCAGCGTGCCGCCGCCGGCTACGGCATCCTCGTACTCAACCCCGTGGGCGAGCAGGCAGCGATCGCGCTGCTCGAGCGAAGCCCGGGTACGCGCGTGCTCTACGCAGGCCCCGCACTCGTCGTCCTCGGTCGCACGGTCGCGCTACCGACCTAGAACGGTCGTGCCCATCTAGAAACCGCGCGGCATCAGGATCTTCGTGACGTGTGGTCGAGCGGCTCGTCGTAGCCGACGATCAGCCCGGCGAGCTCGCGGTGAGCCTGCGCTCGCAGTTCGGCGAGCCCGCTCCCCTGGCCATCGGCTCGCTCCGGCGCGCCGAGGCCCCGGGGCTCGCTGCTCACGGAGCCTGGGTCCTCGGCGGGTCGTCCGGCGCCGGCTCGGGTGCCGCTCCGGCGATCGCGAGGTGGCTTCCGACCTCGAGGCCGGCGCGAGCGGCGGCGCCCGCGGGCAGCTCGAGCACACTGCCGAAGAAGCCCGGACGGGCCGTGACGCGGAAGGGAGCGAGTGAGCGCGTGATCTTTCGCACCTCCAGCGTGCGGTCGAGAAACACGACGTCGATCGGAAAGCGCATGAAGAGCGTGTGGATCGAGGAGGTGCGTTTGATCAGCATGCCGGCGTCCTCGTCGAGCCCGTCGCGGCCGAGCAGCCCCCGCATTCGCGCCCAGGCGCTCCCGGCCAGCTCGCAGCGTGCGCAGACGACACGGCCCTGATCGTCGACAAGCCGGAAAGGAGGCGGCTTAGACAAGCGGTGAGGGGTGGGCGGTGAGGATGGCGATCGCCCCGCCGAGTGCGAGGTAGGGGCCGTAGGCGATGCGCGTACCGAGCGTCGCGCTACGGAGCGCAAGGAGCACCACCGCCGCGAGGGCGCCCGCGAAGACGCCGATCACGAGCGCAGGCACAACGGCGGAGCCGAGCACGAATCCGAGCATGCCGGCGAGCTTGACGTCACCCATCCCGATCCCGCCGCGCAGGATCACGCTCAGGAGCGCGAAGAGCGCGAGCGCACCGCACCCAGCGATCAGCGCGTCACCGAGCGTGCCGCGCTCGAAGAGCGCCCGCAGCGCAATCGCACCCAGCGAGCTCGGGATCGTCAGCGCGTTCGGCAGCCGGTGGCTCGCGAGATCGATCGCGGCCAACCACACGAGCAGTACCTGCACGAGTGCGAGCACGAGCGCATCGGCCGTGAGACCGTGCCGGAGCAGCGTCGCGACCGAGAGTGCCACCGCCAGCGGGGGCGCCCACCACCGCGAGCCCGTAACGACCCACGACCTGCTGGGTGAGGCACCCGAGGTCATCCGTGCCCCACACTAGCGTGGCGTTTCGCAGGGCCCGGAAGCGTCCTCCGCCGCGGCAGGCTCAGTTCAGTACGCGCCTGGGTCGGTGAGTGCGAGCGCGCCGAGCGCGGCCGCGAGTGTCAGCGGCACGAGCACCAGCCCGAGCAGCGAGAACGTGCGCAGCGACGGTCGCGCGCCGAGACTCCGCGCGGCCTGGTACCAGAGGTACGCCGAGAGCGAGCCCGTGACCGCGAGGTTCGGGCCGAGGTTGAGCCCGATCAGCAGCGGGAGAGGATGCGACGGCGGCTTCGCCGCGAGCAGCGAGGCCGCGGGCAGGTTGTTGAGCGTGATGCTCGCAGCCGCCGCGAGCACCGCCGCGCCCGTACCGCCGAGCCGATGCAGCAGGCTGGCGGGGCCGCTCCAGCGGCGTGCGAGCGTGCCGAACGAGACCGCGAGCAGGAACAGGGCACCGAGCACGGGCAGCGAGAGACGTGGCCGCAGCCGGCGGAGCGCGACCCCGGCGAGCCCGAGCGCAAGCACCGGTAGTGCCGCGTTCTCGAGCGCGAGGATCAGGACGGTCGCGGCGAGCGCGAGTGTCGCGCCGAGCCCGAGCCGCAGCGGCGCGAGCGTCGTCGAGGGCGTGCCGTGCGTGCGGGGCCGATAGACGAGCGCGACGAAGACGATCGTGAGCGCGACGACCGCAAGCCAGGGGGCGGCCATCGCGCGGGCGAAGGCGGCGCCCGAGCTTGGCGCGTGTGCGAGCACGATCAGGTTCGTCAGGTTCGCGCCCGGGAGCAGCAGCGAGGCACCGTTCGCCATCAGCAGCGCCCCATAGAGGAAGGGACGCTCGTCACAGCCTCGTTGGCGGGCGGCGTGCAACATGATCGGTGTGACGAAGACGACCGCCGTGTCGAGGTTGAGCATCGCTGTCACGAGCGCGTCGAGCCCGAGGAGCAGCGCGAGCAGGAAGACGGGTGAGCCACCGACACGCTCGATCCGGGTACCGACGGCCGCGAACAGTCCGTCGGCCTGGACAACGGCACCGATCAACAGCAACCCCGAGACGAGCACGAACGGTGGCCAGGCCTGGCTCGCAGCTCGCACAATTGCCTCCCCCACATCCCCAGTGGTACCCCAGTTTCTGCGCACCAGGTCACTGTCGGGCGCGAAGCGCACGCAAGAGCGAGCGCGCCGGCAGTTCGCGGCGCGCTGTTGGGGGCCCTCGCCTTCATCTTGGCGCTCGATTCCGCCGGGCCACTGCCGATCGACCGCCTGTGACCGGTAGCGGCGAGGCAGCGGCGCGGGGCCGGAACGGTGCCCGAGACCCCGTGTGCGGGTGGGCGGCGGCTCGGCGAGCGGGTCGGAGCCCCGGCCGCGCTTTCGCTGCTCGGCTTTGCGACCGCGTTCTACGAGCTCGGCACGAAGAGCATTTGGCTCGACGAGGCGGTCAGCATCACCTATGCGCGCGGAAGCATGGCGGAGCTCTGGCAGGTCGCGAGCCGCAGCGACCCCAACATGGGCCTTTACTACCTGCTGCTCCACGTTTGGATCCGTCTGTTCGGTGAAAGCGAGGCGGCGGTGCGGAGCCTCTCCGCCTGCTGCGCGGGCCTTGCGGTCGGTGCGACGACCGTTCTCGGGACGCGGCTGTTCGGCCGCCGTGCGGGCGTGCTCGCCGGCCTCCTGCTCGCCCTCGATGGGTTCTTCGTCGAGTACGCGCAGACGGCCCGGGCCTACACGCTGGTCGTGCTGCTCGTCACACTCTCCTCGCTCTGGTTCGTGACGGAGCTCGAGCGGCCAACGCGCGCGAGCGCCGTCGGCTACGTGCTCGCGAGCGTGCTCTCGGTCACCGCCCACTACTTCGCCGTCTTCGTACTCCTTGTCCAGCTCTCGACGGTGCTCGTGCTACGCAAACGCGCCGCCTTCACCCGGCGCTGGCTCACGCTCGGCGGGCTCATCCTCGTCGGCGTGATCCCCGAGGCGGTGTTCGCGAGCCGCGCGGGGACGCAGAACATCAGCTGGATCTCCCGCCCGACTTTCGGGCAGCTCGTCTCGTTGCCGGCCTCCCTCACGGGCGGCAGCGGCCTGCTCGCGCTCGTCGTTCCTCTACCTTCGGTTGTTTCGCGCTCACCCTCGGGCTGCTCACTCGCCGCTCCGGAGCGTCCGGGGCTTGGCGGGTGGGCTTCGTCGCGGCCTGGCTGCTGCTTCCGGTCGGGCTGACCTTCGTGATCTCGTTTTACCAGCTGCTACTTTGTCCCCTGACTACCTGCTCGTGTGCCTGCCGCCGCTCCTGCTCCTCGCCGCCGCCGGCGTCATCCAGCTGCCACGTCGCGGCGCCGCGGTGTCTGCGGCCGTGCTGCTCGTCGCGCTCTCATGCTGGCGCCTCGCGGCGTGGTACGCACAGCCGGGCCAGGAGGACAACCGAGACGCGACACGCTACATCGTCTCCCACGCGCTCCCCGGGGACGGCTTGCTCGTCTTCCCGGACACCGTGGCGGCGCCCGAGGCGGACTCGCTCGAGTACTACCTCCGTCGCGACGGCGCTTCGGGCCCAGCACTCGTCGCGCTCGGCGGGCTCGAGTCGCACCACCCGCGACCGGGGCGGCTCTGGCTCGTCCTACGGGAGAGTGAAGTGCTCGAGGAGCCGGCGCAGGCGCGCGCGCTCGAGGCGCGGGTGAGCCGGGATTACACCCGTATGGGAGCTGCGCGACGGTTCATCGGCACATCGGTGCTGCTTTACCGGCTGCGCGGCACGTAGGGAGCGACGTGTCGCTCAGGTGCGGGTCGCGGGGGCCCCGGCCTGCACGAGCGGCTCGCCAGCAAATGCTGGAAGAAGTGCGGTCGCCTGGGTGGACGGGGCGGTGACGGGGAACTCGCCGAGGACGGTGACGACCGTGAGCAGGGCCAGCACGATCACGGTGTCCCCCGCTCTCACCAAGCCTCCATCGGCCGGGCAGAGGTAGAGGACGAGTGGCAGCGCCCAGGCAACCGCGAGCCGAGGCCGGGCGAGCGCAAGCGGCACGATCAGCGCGACGTAGTAGTGCATCCACACGATCGGGGAGAGCAGTAGCGTCGCGGCGAGCACGAGGGACAGGGAGCGGCGCCGGTAGGCGAGCGCGAGCACGGCCGCACCGCTCACGTCCGCGAGGGTCGTCGCCGTCGCGAACGACGCGACGTGGGCCTGCGTCAGCAACCCGATCAGGTTGTAGCTCTGCGGACCGAAGGTGCGGCCGAGATTTCGCATCAGCCGTATGTACGCGTCGAGCGTCATGAACGGCAGGACGAGGAGCGTGCCGGCTACCGCGATCGCGGTGGCAAGAGCCGTGGCGGCGAAGCGTCGCCGTGCGAGCAGCCAGATCCCGAACGGCCACATGTAGAGCTTGAGCGCGACCGCGAACCCGAGCGCGAGCCCGGGGACGAGCCGTCTCGCTCGGAAGCGCCACATCAGCGCCGCCAGAAGCACGAGCAGGATCGTCAGGTTTCCACTCTGAAGCGCGTAGGTCGTCGGCGGCCAGAGCGCGACGAGCCCGTAGATGCGCCAGTCGGTGATACCGAGGAGCCGCAGCGCCGCTGCGAGCGCGACGAGCAGGAGCCCGCAGAAGACGCCTGCCGCAACCTTCACCGGCAGGAACGTCAGCGGGACTACCAGGAGTGCCGCGGGGATCGGCCAGATGCGGTTGGCGCCGCCGGAGAGGTTCGCGTCGGGCGACGCAAGCGGGTCGCGGCCGTGCAGGAGCAATTTCGCCTCGGGGTAGAGCTCGCGCTGGAAGTCGAGTCCGAGCGTGTGCTGGTGGAACGCCGTGTAGGCGGCAAAGCCGAGCACGACGAGTGGCACGAGGCCGAAAAAGGCCGGGGGCGCGAGGCGTGCGGCGACGAGCCTGAGACCTCCGCTTGTTACACGGCCCTCCGCCGGCGGCCGGCCTGCCGACGAGCTGAACGACGGCCCGTGCACGCTCCACACCTTATCCCCGTCCCCGCAGCCCGCACCAGCCGCTCAGCCCGGGAAATACCAGGCTTCAGTCTGGTCCACGCGCAGCGTGGACGCAGCCTCGCCTGCCACCCGGGCGACGGCGAGCTGACTCCGCCGCCCACGTGCGGCGCCGGCCGCGCCGGCACGGGCTAGCCGCGCCCGCCGGGTGGGGAGCTATTGCTCAGCCAGAGCGACGCGTGGGCCGGGGCGATCGCACGATCGATCGTGGCGAGCAGCTCGCTGCGCACCGTCTCGACCTCGACTGCGTCGCGGAGCCGCGCGCTGAACGCATCGAGGGCCTGCTCGGCGTCGTAGCGAGAGCGGTTGAACCGCCGGTCGACGACACGCTGCATACCGCGCCGAACCGGCGTAAAAAGCGCGGCCACCGCCAATGTCGAGGCGGCAACCCCGACGGTCGAGGAGAGTGGCAGCGCCCGCGTGGTGAGCAAAATCGAGACCCCGAACACCGCGCCGAGCAGCCCGGATACGAGCGCGTAGGAGATCGTCCGGCTGAGCAGCCGATCGATCTCGTAGAGCCGGTATCTGAGGATCCCGACCCCGATCCCGAGCGGGAGCGCGGCCACGCCCATGTAGCCCGCGGCCGAGACGATCTGCCAAACGAGTGCGTGTGCGTTGTCGAGCGCAAGTGCCTCGCTGAAGCCGATGATGCCGATCGCTCCACCGCTGATCAGCCACTTGAGCTGCTGCCGCTCGATACCCCTCACGCGCCGGTAGCGAAGCAACTGTCGCGCGACGCACGCGAGCCCAAGCACGGCATACGCGAGAAAGAGCGCCTTCTCCGCGACCGCGGCAACCGGGCTCGGGGAGGAGCTGTTCCCGAGGCTCGCGAGTTCGCCTGTTGCGTCGACCCGGATCGTTCTGTCCGTGAACGCACCGAGGTCCGTCACCCCCACCCAGAAGCAGAAGAGCGCCGCGACGAGCAGATAGAGCCAGAGCGTTCCCCGCCAAAACCGGGTCGGAAGACGACCATCGGGAAAGAGCAGGATCGGCAGCGGCAGCAGCACGAGCAGCGCAATCCACCCGGGCGCGAGCGCGACGGCGAGCCGGGAGAGCGGCAGCGGATGGTGGTCGACGCGATAGGCCCGCAGTGCGTAGAAACCGGCGTCACCGCCGACCGTGACGATCAGCGCGAGCACGAGCAGGATCCAGCCGATCGGGTTTCGCTGCTGACGTTGGGCAACCCCGAGGCCGACCGCGGCAAACGGCAGCGTGATCAGCACCGGCAGGACATCGGAGGCCGTGAACTGATGCGCGACGACCGCGAGCGGGACAACGGCGAGCAGCGCCACCAGCGTCGCTCCCCCGAGCGCGAGCGGGACGAGCGACAGCCCGCCGCGGCGCCGGGCCCCGGGACACGGCGCAGTTCGACCGCTGCGGCCGGCTCGCTCATCACGCGAAGCAATCCTACGCTCGAGAACGTCCCGGAACCGTTACGGCGACCATGGCAGCCGCGACGACTTGCGTGGCGCCGGGCCGATCGACGCGTGTTGAGAACGCATTACGATCTGGGGTAATCCTGACGGCCGGCGATACGGTTCGGAGATGTCGAGCCAGACAACGGCAGGCGTCTTCTCGGGCTCACGTCCGGCACTGCGGGAGGCGCCCCGCACGCGGCTGATGAGCTCGACCTATGCGGTCCGCCACGGGCTCGAACGGTGGCTGGCGTCGGAGGCGGCGCGTCTGGACGGGCGCTCCGACTGCTCGATGTCGGCTGCGGCGCACTCCCCTACGCGCGCACGTTCGCGCCCTATGTCGCCGAACATGTCGGTTTCGACTCCGTCGAGAATCCGTATGCGCAGCTCCACGGGAGGGCCGAGTCGTTGCCGGTCGACGACGAGAGTTTCGACGTCGTGCTCTGCACCCAGGTGCTCGAACACTGCGACGAGCCCGAGCTCGTCGTCGCGGAGCTTCGCCGCGTCCTCCGCCCCGGCGGGCGCGTGCTCGCGAGCACGCACGGCGTGATGGTCTACCACCCCGCACCCGTCGACCACTGGCGCTGGACACACACCGGACTTGAGCTGCTCTTCACGAGAAGCGCGGCCTGGTGCGGCGTCAGCGTCACGCCCGGGGCCGGAACCGCTGCCTGTCTCGGCATGCTCGCGGGGCGCTACCTCGAGCTGTTCGCGAAGAAGCTGAGGGCCGAGTCACTGGCGGCCCCGTTCGTCGCCGCGATCAACCTCGGAGCAGCCGGCCTCGATGCGCTCGACCCCGAACTCCGCAGCTGTGCGCCTGGCACGCTGATCGCGAATTATCACGTCGTCGCTGACGCCTGAGCGTCGCCGACGGCAGCGCGCAACGAGCGGACGCCGCACACGGCGGCGCCCGGCATCTGCCGGGGTGTGCCTACAGCGCGCCTTATGCGGACGGCTCGTCGACCCAGTAGCCGACGCCGCTCGAACGCTTGACGATCACATCGTCGTCCTTGTTTCCCGTCCAGATCGCGATCTTGTCGCTGTCGGGATACACGGTCGCCGCCGGATGCACGACGGTCGAGTACATCAGGACCCGTACGGTCTCATCGGTGCCGTTTTGGACTCGGTGCGCTCCCTCCGGACCCGGCGGGAAGCAGACGAGATCCCAGGGAGCAAGCTCGTCGAGGCCTTCCGGATGGCGGAGCGTCGGGCGACCGCTGAGCACGAGCAGCCACTCCTCCTCGGCGTACTCGTAGTGGTACGGGCAGATCGACTGGCCCGGCGGGAGCTCGTAGACGCTCGTGCCGAGCTGGACGGCACCTAGACCCGGTCCGGGCCGAAAGAGGCCTGAGCGGAAGCCCTTGGGATCGGCGTCGTCGTACGCGAACGGCGGCGCGGCGATGTTGACACGCTGCACGGGCTCGACGATACACCGCAGCGCGACGGCCGAGCTTAGGCGTCAGGCTCGGCGAGCGCGAGCAGTGACGACTTCGGTCTCGTAGCTGACCGGCATCGTTCCCCCGCGTTCGTCGAGCGCCTGTCTGATCGCTTCGAGCAGAGGCGCGCGCGTCTCGTCGGGGAGCAGGCGGTGGTCACTGTGCGTGCGCAGCAGGCTGATCCACTCCGCGGTCGTGTAGGTCTGCTGCCAACAGAAGACGTGCGTGGCAGCGTCGCATAACGCGTCCGAGGACCTGAGGGCCTGGAGCGCCGGGCTGCCGTCGTCAAAGCGTGCGCGACGCGCGGACGACGACGCGAGGCTCGGGGCGAAGCGTGCGTAGGCGTCGGCCACGGACGCGAGCGCCTCAGGCGGGAGCTGCTCGACATTCCAGAATGCGGCGAACCGCCCACCCGGCATCAGGATCTCCGCCAGCTTCGCCGTGCCTGCAAAGGGGTTCACCCAGTGCCAGGCCTGTCCACTGATGACGAGCTCGAAGCGGCGGTCGCGAGGCCCCCACTCCTCGAATGTGCCGTGCTCGACCGTAATCCCGTGGCCGGTCGCGACGGCGGCCATTTCATGGTCGGGCTCGACACCGAGCACGGCACAGCCCCGAGCAGCCAGGAGCCGCCCGGCCTTCCCGGTTCCGCAGCCGACATCGAGCACCAGCCGCGGGGCCTCGGCGAGCAGGAAGTCGATCAGCGCCTGCGGATACGACGGTCGTGCGCTGTCGTACCCCTCGGCGTCTGCGCCGAACGAACACGCCCGGGAGCGGTCTTCGAAAAGCACGCCTCCGTTGTACCGGTCGCGTGGCACCCGGGCTTCAGCGCACGGACGTGCGTACCCGCGCGCCCATGCTGGAAGCCGTGCCCCGGTCGCGCTTAGATCTCGACCTCCGTCGCCGTCAGTGGCGACTCGGCGTCGCCCGTGTTGCGGGTACCTCGCGGCTCGATCAACAGCACGAGCGCTTCCTCATCCGCCTTCGGACAGTGTTCGACGCCCTTCGGTACGACGAAGAGCTCCCCCTCGTCGAGCACGATGTCACGGTCGCGGAGTTGGATCGTGAGGCGTCCCTTGACGACGAGGAAGAAGTCGTCGGTCTCGTCGTGCTTGTGCCAGACGAACTCGCCCTTGACCTTGACGAGCTGAAGCTTGTAGTCGTTGAGGAAGCCGACGATCCCGGGGGCGTACGGCTCGGTGAGCAGCCCGAACTTCTCGGCAAGGTTCACCTTCGCTTCCACGGCGCTCAAGATACTGCGCTGGCGCAGCGTGACCCGAGCGACGACGACGGCGGCTGGCGCCAACGACCCCGGACGGGAACGACGGCGTTTGCGGTGTACTCGAGGGGGACTCGTCGCCCCCGCGGACTCTGCGAGGATGCCTACGTTGTGACGTTGATCGCATTTGCCGTTCGGGTCGATTCGCAGCGCGCGCTCGAGGCGCGCCTGCCTCGAGCTGGGGGCAGGCGAGGGGCCGCTTGGACCGCCTGGGTAGTCGCGGGCGTACTCGTCACCGCCCTCGCGGTCATCGCAACGGCGCTTCCGGCGTCCGCCGCTGCCACCGTCCAGCAGCGGTTCTTCCTCTCGCCGAGCGGGAACATCAGCTGCGAGCTCGATCTCTTCAGCGCGACGAACGAACTCGCGTACTGCCAACCCCTCTCGCCTCCGGCGAGCGCCACGCTCGCCGCCGACGGCCATCTCCGTGAGTGCCTCGGGATGACGTGCCTAGGGAACCCGCCGGATGGCGATCGCAAGCTCGCCTACGGCGACTCGGTCGCTCTTGGGCCGTTCCGCTGCAGCTCGCTGACGACGGGTGTCCGCTGCACCGTGATGCGCTCACAGCACGGCTTCCTGATCAGCCGGTCAGGCATCGTCCGCGTCTGACCGAGCGCGCTCCGCCAGGACAGGCGTGCTCTCGATCGCCGCTCGACGAGGGTAGTCCTGCCCGACTGCGCTTCGGTGCGACCGAGCGACTGGCGAGTGCACGCGCAGCCGTCTCGACGCGGCTCAGAGCCCGCCGGACTCGCCGCGATGTAGGCCGTCGCTGTCGCCGCGATCTCCGCGTCTGCGACCTGCATCCGGTTGTGGCCCCACCCGTAGCTGCCGATCAGCGAGAAGCCGGCCATGCGCGCGCCCGCGATGCGTGCGGGAATGACGCAGCAGCCAGGCGTCGAGCGGAAGGCCGCCGCGCCCCCAGCCGGTGCCGCTCGGGGTCTGCGCGTAGTGCTCGACGAGGACGCACCGCTCCACCGGAACTCCTTGCGCCTCGAAATGGGAGCGCATCTCGCCATACTGCGCGGCGCAGTACCCGGATGGGTCGTTCGCGGCGGCGACGCTCGCAGCATCGAGGTAGCCCTCGATCGCGATGTAGCCGACGGCAGCGAGCGCCGACCACTCGTTGCGTTCGTTGTTGGGCTTCTTGATCGGCGAGTACACCGCCGGCACGAGTCCGCTGCCCGCAAGCGTCTGCGCGAAGCTGACTGATCCATTGCCGATATTCCTCGATCGCCATCGCGCGCCACTGCGAGTAGGAGATCTCGTTGCAGAAGACCCAGGGGGAACCGAACTTCCACGATTCGTGCGCGGCGATAACCTGCCGAGCGAGCTCAGCCGCATCCAGTTCGCGCCAGCGTGGGTTTGAGCGACCAACGGGTTGGGTCGTAGTGACCGGAGGGGTGGGCGGGCTCGACCTGTGCCCTGCGTTTCGTTGTCGGCATCACGAACATGTGGTTCGCGCCGCCCGCAAGCAGCGCCGCGAACACGTCCTCGCTCAGCGGAAAGGCCGCGTCGCCGAACCACATCGTGTCGAACGCAGCCAACGCTGCCGCGCCTGCGAGCGACGGCCCGGCGTTCCCATCCTGCTCATGTCGATGGATCCAGTGCATCACGCTCACCCCGCCGGAATGACGTTAGCGTGACCGTCTGGCGAGGCGTCACCACTTCCCAGTGCCAGGACCCGCATTCGCACAGCGGACGTCCGGGTCTCGTGGGCAGTTGAGTCGCTTATTGCCCGGAGCGCGCTGCTTCCGAGCGCCTTCGCGGTCCGCTGACCGCCCGAGCGCGGATTGCGGCCGTCCGTGCCAGGTCGTCGCTACGACGCGAACGGGGCCCGGGAGATCGTTGCCGCCCCCGCGGCCCCCCGCGTCCGGATACGTCGGCTCTAGCCGCTCATCGACATCGCCGTCGATGGCTTGGGAACGGTCGTGTGGAACACCGCCTGTTGGCCCGACAGGGTCACCGTGACGGTGATGTGTTGCCCCGTCATGAGGGCGACATTGTCGCCGTAGTGGTAGTCGGCCTTGCCTTCACCGATCCCTTCCATCGTCACGATCGGCACCTTCATCGTCATCGTTTTCGGCGCCGGGATCATTGACAACGATCGTCGGATAGCGCCGGTGACTACCGTTCCGCTCTGACTACAGAGTGGACTCCGAGGTGACGCACGCCGCTCGAGGACATCGTCATACCGCCCATCGCGCTCATCGTGCCGAACAGCATCACTTCGCCCGTCTTCGGATGCTCGGACTTCACCTGCGCCTCGGTGTACATCTGCTGAACACCGTTGAGATCCAGAGCGAAGACATACGACGTCGTCTTCACGATCTGGCCCGAGGCGCAGCCCATCGGCATGCCCATCGCGGCGGCGCCACTCGCAAAGATCGCAGCGCCTGCCGTCACCGACGCCGAGATCATCGCCAGGAACGTTCTAGACATGTAACCCCCGTCTTTCGTGGCTTGACCGACGCGAATGCTCTCATAGAGCGTGCGGCGATGCGAGTCGTCGACGCGATGCCGCCCACACCGACGCCCGAACCACTCGCGGCTCCCGGGCCGGTTGTTCCAACATCAGGTGCAGCTTCGTACGATCCTCCAAGCTTCGAGCAGCCTGGTCGGCGCCGAACCAGCACGGGTCACCACGGTGTTGCCGATGTCCCGCCAGCCCTCATCGGGCGGTTGGATGAAGCGCTCCGGTTGGTCTTCGGTGCCGAAAGAGAACCCGTTGTATTTCGCGTCGAACCAGGCGAGCGCATAGCGCTCGCCGCCACACGTCCCGAGGTCGACCCGCCCAACGGGCCCCGTGATCCTGGGGTTGTGCACGTCCGGCTGGTGGCGCTCGTACGCACGGTGCAGGCTGAGAAGCGTCGTGCCCAGTGAGCGAGGCGCATCAAGAACGCGGCAGCCGACCGCAGCGCTTGAGGCGAAGGCGCCGGAAGGCACGAGTGAGAGTGCGCAGACACAAGCCGCCGTTGCGACAACGACAAAGACCGCGAGTGCGCTGCCTCGCATAGAACTCACGTTACTCGATCTGCCAGCCATGGATGATCGGGCGCTCCGCCGATTGAGCTTCTCCGCGGTCGCAGCCCCAAGGTTCGCGCAACCCGACGGATCCGCAAGATGCTTCAGAGCGGCGCGTTCTTCACGATCAAGCCCCGTGCCGGACGGCCGCTCAGCCGGGCCGGGATTGAGCCTCAAGGGCGTCCCCGTATCGAGCCCCAAGACCACCGAAACGATTGCGCCCTGAGTGAAATCTGCCGACCTCGGTTTGGGCAATCAGACACCTAAGCCAACGCAAAAGAGCGGATCGAATGTTCTCGAGCGAACACCCAGCCTACGGAAATAGGTGATCTTTCCTCGCGACGCTATCGGCGCCGCCATACTCGAGGTCTGCCTCCACCATGCAGGTCGCAACGATCGAGGAACCTGCGATTTCTTCGGCCCGGCACTGAGCGACAAATGCGAGACAACTGGTATCGCGTGATTTGGGTACGATCGCCGAACCGCATATCGACACGCCCTGCTCGCACGCCGCGACCTCCGGCGCGTTCTTGAGCACAGCGCACTTCTCTCTCGAAAACCCGGCGGCCGCAGCACCTGCGCCTGTAGTCGCCACACCCCCCACCAATACGCTGGCACACAAGACGAGCGTGCCGCAGATAACAACCCAGCGTCCTGTCACGTTCTCACCCTCTCCCTCACTCGGCCCCCGGTGGGCGCCGAGCATACACGTGGACATGCCGCTTTGAGGCAGGGCACATCCGTGGATCTCGCCGGAGGTTTCGGTCAGCGGGTTTGACGATTCCGTGTGCGGCCTGGATGTCCTTGATCCAATATTGAGGAAGCTGACGACTCGATCAAGGTCGTGTGACGTCTCCGGAGCGGGATGGTCGCATCAGCGGAAATACCGGTCCAACTGCGCGATGCCTCCGCGGGTGGGCGAGTCGCCCGAGCATCGTCCCGACCCGCGCTTGCCGATCTCCTGCTCGATGGCTTGTCGCCCTGAGGCCTTGCCAGTTGCATGTGCGTTATGCTACAAACTGTTCTGTGCAGCACCCCTTCCAGAGCGAGGAGTCTGCGTTTCGGTTCGTCTGGCTGACGATCGGCTGTGCGACGCTGGTCGTCGCTGGCGCCTTCATTGACAAGTGGGTCGGGCTTGCGGTGTTCTCCGTCGAAACGCTGGGCTTGATCGGTTGGTCTCTCCGGCGCGGGGCTCGGAGCAAGCCCGTCCGGCACGAAGCCGTCGTGCCTGCTCCCGGGCAGCCACGGAAGCTCCTCGTCGTCGCCAATGAGACAGTGGGCGGCCAGGAACTCCTTGTTGCCCTGCGTCGGCGGGGCGACGAGCTCGCCGACGTGCTCGTGGTGAGCCCGGCGCTCAACTCGCCGCTCCGGCACTGGACCTCGGACGAAGACGGCGCTCGCGCGGCCGCGACCGAACGCCTCGAGGCATCACTCCAGGTGATGCGCGACGCGGGCATCAACGCGTGCGGCGAGATAGGTGACGCCGACCCCCTGCAGGCGATCGAGGATGCCCTCCGTACCTTTGCCCCGGACGAACTCGTAATCTCGACCCATCCGAGAGGCCGCTCGAACTGGCTCGAGCGTGACCTGATCTACGGCGTCCACCAGCGCTTCGCGCTTCCGGTCACCCACGTGATCGTCGACCTCGACCGGTCGCGCGCCTTGGCAGCAGACTCCGTCGCCGCCTGAACGCCGCGCTCGCTGGAGTCATACGGCCTCGAAATGTCGACAAGCGGTCGCGGAGGCGGCTAGGCGCCGGAACGTGGGTTGCGGGCCGTCGCCAGTAGCCATCCCCGCTTGTCCGCCGGCCAGTGCGCCGCCTCGGCGACCCCCGTGCACCCCGAGCGCCGAGGAAGTAGGCTGCCGCTCGTGACCGACAGCGCTCGTCCCTCAGACCTCACGGGCGCTCTCCGCACCCTCGGTGACCGCCTCACTGGTCAGCTCGTGCTTCCGGGTGACCCCGGGTGGGACGAGGCACGCCGGGCATGGAACCTCGCAGTCGATCAGAGGCCATTTGCGGTCGCGCTCGTCGAGTCCGTCGAGGATGTCGTCGCGGTCGTCGAGTTCGCGGGCGCGCACGGTCTCCGGATCGCGCCGCAGGGAACCGGGCATGGAGCATCCGCGCTCGCGGTCATGGAAGACACGATCCTCGTGAAGACGTCGCGTCTGCGCGGCGTGGAGATCGACGCCGCTGCCCAGCGCGTCCGCATCGAGGCCGGAGCGCTCTGGGAGGACGTCGTCGGGCCAGCTGCCGAGCAGGGGTTCGTCGTCCTCCATGGTTCCTCGCCCGATGTCGGTGTCGTCGGGTACACGCTCGGAGGCGGCATGGGCTGGCTGGCGCGAAGCCGGGGGCTCGCGGCCAACAGCGTTACCGCGGTCGAGCTCGTCACCGCCGAGGGCAGGTTCGTGCGGCTGGACAGCGAGCACGAACCCGATCTGTTTTGGGCCGTCCGGGGTGGCGGCGGCAGTTTCGGTGTCGTCACAGCGATCGAGCTCGAGCTGTATCCCACGCCTCAGCTGTACGCCGGCGCGATGTTCTGGCCGGTCGAGCGCGCGGCCGAAATCCTGGTCAGCTGGCGGGACTGGGCCGAGACCGTGCCGAACGAGGTCACATCACTCGGCCGGATCCTTCATTTCCCGCCCTTCCCGGATGTTCCGGAGCCAATGCGCGGCAAGAGCTTCGTGATCATCGAGGCAGTCTTCGTCGGGCCGATGAGCGAGGGCGTGGCGCTGGTCGCCCCGCTGCGCGAGCTCTCTCCGGTCATGGACACCTTCGCGGTCGTCGCGCCGACCGCTCTTCAACACCTGCATATGGATCCGCCCCACCCCGTGCCGGGCGTCGGCGACGGGTTGTTTCTCGAGCAACTGCCCGACGAGGCGATCGACTCGTTCGTCCGGAACGGCGTCCCGCCGCTCGTCGCGCTCGAGGTCCGGCAGCTGGGCGGGGCGATGGCCGGTACGGCACAGCACCACGGCGCGGTCGGAACACTCGATGCCGGCTACGTGGTGTTCGCCGTCGGGATGGCGCCGACCCCGGCGATCGCCGCTGCAGTCGGTGAGGCGGTCGACGCGGTCAAGGCCGGGCTCGCCCCCTGGGAGTCGGCGCGAACGTATTTCAACTTCTCCGAGCGGCCGATCGGTGGCGCGCGACTGTACCCGCTGAAGACCTACACCTACCAGCGACTGCGCAAGATCAGAGCGATGCACGATCCCGGCGAGCTGTTCGTCTCCAACCACCCGATCGCGCCGGCCGTCGTTGTCGATACCTCGCGGATTTCGAGCGCTCATCTGTTCGCCGACCTCCCTGTTGCCGAGCTCGAGGTGCTCGCGGCCGCGATGGGCGAGGCCGAGGTCGACGCGGGCACCGAGGTTGTCACCGTCGACGAATCCGGCAGTACCGTCTATCTGATCGAACAAGGCGAAGCCGAAGTCGATGCCGGTGGCCCGTCGCCCGTGGTGCTCGGCCCGGGCGACACGTTCGGCGAGATCGCGCTTCTCTTGACAGCGGGCCAGCGCACCGCGACGGTCGTCGCCCGAACGCCCCTGAAGCTTCTCGCGCTCTCGGGCCCGGACTTCGAACGCATCCGGGAACAGATCCCGGAGTTCGAGCTCACCCTGCGCCGCCTCGGGCTCGAACGCACCTCGCGGTAGATCGACGCGCCGGCGCGAAAGCTTTCCACAGACCCTCTCGAGCTTCGTCGACCGAGCCTCGGAGGCTGCCGAGCCCTCGAGCGGCCGGAACGGCCGTCCCGCGGACCGTGGGGTCGGACGTCAGGCCATACCGATCGTGCACCGTTGCCCGGTCCGGGTGAGCACTTCGCACCCTGACTCGGCAGACACCGGCGGACCGGGCAACGTCAGCTCCGCGCGTGAGTGCGTCCGGCATCAGCTCAACGGAGCACCGCTCCACCACACTCGAGCCGTAGCTTCGAGGATTCGGGTGGGAAACGGATTGTGAACCAGCCCGAAGACGGCCCTCATGGAGGAAAAAGGGGGGCCAGATCCGCCGTCAGCAGGTTGGCGACCGTGCCGTACCCGGATCTGGCCCCCGGTGTGATTCGCGGCCCGAGCGAAAGAGGTTCAGGCAAGCCGCCGGGTTTCACTTTTGGCACAACGGGAGGAATACCAGGTAGCGGTTGGCGACCGGTGTTCTTCCGTTCTTCCATCTGAACCGAAAGGAACCCCGGATGACTGACTCATCCTTCGATAATCTCCTCGCGCAGATTGATGTCGATGGTGCGCTGCGCGAAACGAGCCGTGCGGCCCGTGAAGCGGCCTCGACATCTCGAGCGGATTTCCTCCGCAGGACCGGAATGGGCGGTGCCGCGCTCGTCGCGGGAGGGGCGTTTGCGGGTGCGCTGCCGTCGTTCGCTTCCGCAGCCACGATCCCCGCGAGCGACATCAAGATCCTCAACTTCGCACTCACACTCGAGTACCTGGAGGCAGCGTTCTACGCTCAAGCAGTCGCTGGCGGCACACTCACCGACCCTGACACCGTGCGATTCGCGAACGTCGTCTCACAACACGAGGCCGACCATGTCGCCTTCCTGAAGAGCGTGCTCGGAAGCCAAGCCATCGCAACCCCCACCTTCAATTTCCAAGGGACAACCACCAATCAAGCCCTCTTCCAGGCCACCGCCGACGCGCTCGAAAACACGGGCGTCCACGCCTACCTCGGGCAGGTCCCCAACATCAAGAACCCCACCGTCCTCCTCGGAGCCGGCCGCATCCTGCCCGTCGAAGCACGCCACGCCGCCTGGATCCGAGACATCCGCTTCGCAGGCGGCTCCCAAGTCGAGCAGACGCCGGCCCCCGCGCCCTTCGAGGACGGCTTCACCATGAGCGCGATCCTCGCAATCGTCCAATCCACAGGCTTCATCACGTCCACCTAGCACCTCCCGAGCAACAGAAGACGCTCGAGACGGGGAGACGGGCGTGACGCAGCGCCCCGCCTGCCCGGTATCGAGGGATGCCCATCCCGTCAGCCGTGAGAAGCCGGCACCGTGTGGCTGAGCCGTATCGGCTCCGCCACACGGTGCCTGAAGGCCGATACGGGGCTCGAACACCGCTGCTGATCGGCGGTCTCTTTGCTGCCTCACGAGAGCCCCGAGCTCGGGGCTCCGCACGTGGAGCGCATCATCTTCCCTATGCGGCCCGCTCCCGGGCGGCCTGTATCTCTCGCCGGCGTGCGGCCACAAATCGTTACCAGGGAGCGCCTGAGGCGGCGCAGGCCGACCGGCCTATTCGCCTTCTCAGCTACGCGCTCGGAGAGTCCGTCCAGCGCACCTCGAACGTCGATCCGCTTCTGCAGTCGGAGCTCGTGAGCTCGTTGTCCTGCGCGGGGCCGGGCACGACGCGGTACACGCAGGTCCAGGTCGAGGCGACCCCGGGCAGCGCGGGGAGACGATAGCCCCACTCCTGGCGAGGCACGATCACCGTTGCCGCCGAGGCCTTGGCCCGGTCCTTCGCGAACTTCGACCACTGGGAACACCGCAGCCCTCGGAGCTCGATGTGGAACGCGAGCTGCGCCGGATCTGAGCGGCAGGTCGTGAATCCCGACGGCGAGGATCGAACCCCACCGGCTGCTCGCTGCACCGGTCCGAAAACGACGGCGAAAACGATGGCGCATCCCAACCATGCGGGCAGTAGCCGGTACCCGTGATCGCCCGCGTTTCGGTGCGACCCGCCGATCGATTCGAGAGTCAGTGAACTCCGCACCATCGTTTCCTCCTCCGTGGCCTTCCCGCCGGTTCCGGCACCACAACCGTGTCGAGTATCGAGCACGGCGGAGCGCCTCCACAACCCTCGGATTTCGTGATTCACCCGACTTGTTTGCCGCCGCAACCCTCTTTCGCCGCGGCCGGATCAGTTGGAGCTGCGAGCTGCGACCTCTCCGACACTCCGGGAGGCCACCCATTCGACGGCGAGCGCCAGCGCTCTCTCGTGATCAACGGGAGGGACGGCGTTGCACGCGGCCGCCAGATCGGGGAGATCGAGCACCGCGACGGTCTCCATTCTCAGGTCGCTTTCCGGCCAGAGTTGCGTGTCGAGATCGGCCAGGAGATGCTCCGCACGGGCGAGCCAGAGAAGCGCCGCAGCGGGATTGACACTCGCGGCGTAGCGAGCGACGAACCAGAGCGCGACGACCGAGAGCGGCCGCACGGCCGGTTTGCGCATCCGCTCGAGGGCCTGCAGCAGGTCCCGGCTGCTCGATCCGGCCGTCCCTCGTGGAGCGTGCGAGGAGTGAGGTCGCGCTGGCGGCTCCGAGCATGTAGGCGTGGTCGATCGCTTCCGCAACCTCGACGGCCCGGGCGGAGTGTTCGCAGGCGACCTCGAGTCGGTTATCGATGTAGGCGTCGAGGGCGAGGTAGTAATGAAGCCAGCCGACACGGCGGCCGGGTAGCTCGGAACTCACCAGCTCACGCAGTGATCGTGCCAGACGGTGAATCTCGTCTCGATCCTGCGTGTTGATCGCCTGGGCGACGAGGTTGCAGGTCGCTACTGCGAGCGAGTCACGATCCTCGAGCTCTGCGGCGCGCGCGGCCAGGCGATGGGTGAAGCCGTAATGAGCGACGGCGCTCGAATCGACGCGGTCAAGGAAGCTCGCCGCGCGGAGCAGCGAAAGCTCACCAGCTGCGGGGAGCGAGAACTCCGCGCAGATTCGGTCGACCAGCTCGTGACTCTCCTGACGGAGAGCCCACGTGAACCAAATCGGCCGCATCCCGAGCGCGAGGCGTAGGGCGCTGTCGCTGTCTCCCACCTCGATCGCCCCTTCGAGCGCCGCCCGCAGATTCGGGTGCTCGGCAGCGATCGAGGCCGCAACCTCCCCCGGCGGGAGCCCCGCATCGAACGCCGCGCTGGCCGGCGCGGCCAGCGCCACGAAGTAGCTCCGGTACCGCTCGAACGCTGCGGCTGTTTCACCGCACTCCTCAAGTGCCGCAAGCGCGAACGCGCGTACCACCTCGAGCAGCGCGTAGCGTCCGCTTCCGCGTCGGCGAACGACAAGACTCGCTTCGACGAGGGCCGTCAACGCCTGGCCGCAGCCACCGTCACAGACGGCAGAGAGGGCCTCAAGCGTGAACTCACCTCGAAAGACCCCGGCGCGACGGAAAACAGCCTGCGTATCTTCGTCGAGAAGTTGGTAGCTCCAGGAGATCGTCGAGGTGAGGCTCTGCTGTCGGTCGGGGAGATCACGCAGGGCGCGCTCACCGACGCCGAGCGGCGACCCGAGCTGAGCGACAATCTGGGCGAGGGGGAACGTCCGCATCTGCGACGCCGCCAGCTCGATCGCAAGCGGAAGACCGTCGAGCGCGCGACAGATACGAGCCGCGTCTCGCATCGCCTTCGCGTCGAGCAGCACCGTCCGATCGACTGCCAGAGCCGACTGAACGAAGAGCTGTACTGCGGGGCTACCCCCCACATGGGCGTCGGTGTCGTCGCTCGGAAGCTCGAGCGGCAGGACCTCGAAGAGCTGCTCTCCTCTCAGGCGCAGCGGCGCGCGGCTTGCGACGACGACACGGACTGCCGCTGCCTGGGCGACGAGTGCAGCAACGGTCGGGGCTGCCGCAAGTACATGCTCGAAGTTGTCGAGCACCAGCAGTAGCTCACGGTCGCGCAGACGAGCGGGGAGATCGTCCGGATCGAAGCCCTCGCCGCCGCTCCGCCGCGCGAGTGCCGTCGCGATCGCCGAGGCGACAAGCTGATCGTCGTCGATCTCCTCGAGCGGCACGAAGACGGCACCATCGGCGAAGTTCCGCTGCAGGCGCGCCGCGAGCTCGATCGCCAGGCGGGTCTTCCCCACGCCACCGGGTCCGGTCAGGGTGAGGATGCGTATCTCGGAATCGGCGAGGACGGTCTCGAGTGCGGCGAGTTCCTCGGTGCGGCCGACGAGCTTGGTTGTCGGAACCGGGAGTACCGCCGAGCCGACGGCGCTCGCAGAGGCCTCCTGCTCGTCCTCGAGAGCGGTACCCGAGACGACCGTAGCGCCGTCGCCTGCGATTACCGCCCGCTGAAGCCCGGAGAGCCGCTCACCGAGATCGAGTCCGAGCTCCTCCACGAACAGCCGTCTGGCGCGTTGGTAGGTCTCGAGCGCGTCGGCGCGACGCCCCGCACGCTGCTGTGCGACCATGAGTAGCTCCCAGAGACGCTCATCGAACGGCTGCTCAGCAACGAGGCCCTCGATCTCCGGGACGAGCTCGCCGCCGGCACCGCCCGCGAGCCGGGCCTCGATGCGGGCGACAAGTGTGTCGAGACGTTTGCGTTCGAGAAGGCGGCGCCACTGCGGCACCCGGGCGGCGCCATCCACATCACACAGCGGCTCGCCACGAAAGAGTCCGGCCGCCTCGTCGAGAAGCGCGCCGGCGTCGTCGGGCCGAAGGCGCGCCTCCGCGACCAACCGCTCGAGGTCTGACGCGTCGAGCGTCCAACGCCCGGCGGCGAGCGAGTACGAGCCGCCATCGGCCACGATCAGATCGCCGAGTCGTTCGCGCAGGCGTGAGAGATGGACGTGGAACGCGGACGCGACGTTCGGAGGTGAACCCTCGCCCCACATCTCCGCGATCAGGCGCTCACGACCAACCGTCCCGCCCGACTCGAGCAGGGCTGCAAGGAGTGTCCGTTGCCTGCCGCGCGCGACCGCGAGCACGTTGCCGTCGTGCTCGACCAGCAGTGGGCCGAGCACCCCGAAGCGATAGAGCGCCTGCGGATCCCTGCCGCTCATGCTCCCGCGCCGCCCGCTGTTTGCCCCAGGTTTGCGCCGGGTTTGCAACGGCCACGCACAGTGCCAAGAGTGACGAGGCACCGACCGGCATCCAGCAGCTCCCGTGCGGCCCCGGTCGCGATCCACACCGGGGGGTTCAGCGGTGTGTACGAACGCGACGGCGGATTGCGACCTTCCATGCGTGAGACAGGCGACCTGACCAAGCAGACGCTTGCGGCCGCAATCTACAAGACCCTACGGCCTTGCTGCGGGACGGAAAGCCACCGATGAGCGGTCCTCGCGCTGAGCGAGCCACGGTCCCGCCGCTTCTCGGGCGCGACCGCGAGCTGGCAGCGATCTCCCACCTCGTCGCCGACGCGCGTGCCGGACGTGGTGGGATCGTGGCGATCGAGGGACCAGCCGGGATCGGCAAGACCAGACTGCTCGACGAGGCATGCAGGGACGCGAGCGAGACCGGACTCGTCGTCCTGCGGGCGACCGGCTCCGCGCTTGAGTCGGAGCTTGCCTTCGGTGTTGCCCGTGGGCTCTTCGAGCGAACAGTAACTGCGCGGCCGAGATCGGAGTCACGGGCCCGCGCCGTGCTCGGCCTGGTGGATCGACCGGTCGATTGCGACGAGGGCGAGACCCTGCACACTGCGGTCGACGCTCTCTACCGCCTCACCGAGCGGCTTACGAACGAGCATCCGACGCTGATCGTCGTCGACGACGCGCAGTGGGCGGATATCGGTTCGCTGCGGTTCCTTCACTATCTCGCTCGGCGGATCGACACGCTTCCCGCGGCGATCGCGATCGCGCTCCAACCCGGTCCCGATGAGGACGACCGGACGCTGCTCCTGGCCTCGATCGTCGAGCTCGCCGGCGAGCCACTCGCGCCGGGACCGCTGGCGGAGGCCGAAATCGCCACCCTCGCCCGGGCGTGGCTCGCCGCTCCCCCCGACCCCGCGTTCGTCAGCGCATGTTTGCTCGCGTCCGACGGGAACGCGTTTCTGGCAAACGAGCTGTTGCGGACGCTCCGCAGCGACAAGATCGAGCCGATCGCGGCGGCCGCGGCGGCGATCGCAACGGTTGTCCCCGACACGCTGCGCCGACAGATCGGGACACGCATCGCGAAGCTGACGCCCGAGGCGCGGGCTCTTGCACGGGCGCTCGCGATCTTCGGCCCGGCCGAACTACCGATCGTGGCTGCGCTGGCCGAGATCGATGTCGAAACCGCCAGACGGGCCGCCGAAACGCTCGAACGTGTCTCGATCCTCGCAGCAGGACACCCTCTCCGGTTCACGCATCCGATCTACGCCGCAGCCGTCACCGCGACCATCCCGGCGCGAACCCTCGCCGACTCCCACGGGCGCGCCGCCCGGATCCTCGCCGCGGACGGCGAATCGTCCGACCTGGTCGCTGTGCACCTCCTGCAGAGCGAACCGGGAGGCGATGCCTGGAGCGTGGAGACACTCTCGAAGGCGGCGACGGCAGCGCGGACGCATGGAGCCCCCGAGACAGCCGCAGCGTTTCTTCGGCGTGCGCTCGCCGAGCCGCCCGAGCCATGCGACAGGCCCCGCTTGCTCCTCGATCTCGGGCGAGCCGAGCTGTTGATCGGGGCCGCACAGAGCGCCGCGGCGAACTTGCGAAAGGGCCTCGAACTCGAGGGAGACCCATCGCTCCGAGCCTCGCTCAGCGCCGACCTGAGCGCAGCGCTCTTGCAGCAGGGCGACTACGACGGGGCGGTACTCGTGCTGCGACGTGAGCGGGAGCTGGTCGGAGCAGGAGACGCGGCGCCCGTCCTCGAGCGACTCCTCTTCAGCCTCTCCCTCTTCTGTCCCGAGGCGCGCCGCCGTGCGGTGGCCGATCTGGGACGGTGGCGGGCCGAGGCCCGCGCGGGAAGAGGGCAGGATCCGATCATTGTCGTCCTTGCGATCGCCTCGGCGATCGGTGCAGGCCTCGGAGCGTCCGATTGGCTCCCCCTTCTCGACTCAGCCTTTAACGCCCCGGAGCTCGGCTCACCAAACCGGAGCGGCCACGACAGCGCCTACGCACTCGATTGGGCACTCGTTGCACTCGACTGGAGCGACCAGCTCGACGAGGTCGACCGGCGTCTCGACGACGCGGTTACCGACTGCCTGGGTCGGGGTGACACCCCGCGCGCCTCTCACCTCCTCGCCTACAGGGCCCGCACCTCCTACCGGCTGGGCCGGCTCGCCGAGGCTGAGGCTCACGCGCGCGCGGCCGTCGAGCTCACGACCGAAACCCAGAAGTACCCCTTCGCGCTCCTTGACATCTTGATCGAGCGCGATCGGCTCGAGGAGGCGGAGGCTCTCCTCGCAACGATCGACAGCAACGGTCATCCGCAGCATCGTGCGATGGTCTCACTCATGCACGGGCGGGTCGACCTCGCAGCCGGCCGGGCAGAGTCCGCACTCGCGTCACTCCTCGCTGCCGGGGAGATCCTCGACGCGCTCGAGCTCCGACACGCGAACCTGGCACCGTGGCGGGAGCTCGCGGCCGAAGCCGCGTACGTCGTCGGTGACCGCCCTCTCGCCCACCGACTCGCCACCGAGAACGTCGAGATCAGCCGTCGGTCGCAGGCCGCGAGCGCGATCGGACGAGCCCTCGTAACCCTGGCGAAGGTCGGCGATCCCCGGCACTCTGAGGCGCTGCTCAGCGAGGCCAACCGGACGCTCGCAGAGAGTTCTGCTGCCCTCGACCGGGCCTCGGCGCTCGTCGAGAACGGGAGTGCCCTCGCTCGTTCCGGACGAACGGAGGAAGCTCGCGACTACCTTCGCAGCGGCCTCGATCTCGCCTATCGCTGCGGTGCCGCCCGCCTTGCCGCTCGGGCTCGCCGCGAGCTTGTCGCCGCAGGCGGTCGACCGCGCCGAAATGCCCTCAGCGGGATCAACGGTCTTACCCCGTCCGAGCGGCAGGTCGTGGTGCTGGCTGCGAACGGCCTCACGAACCGTGAGATCGCACACCAGCTCTACGTGACGCTGAAGACGGTGGAACGGCACCTGAGCCGCTCCTATCGCAAGCTCGAAGTTTCCGGTCGCCACGGGCTCAAGGCGGAGATCGCCAACGGGTATTTCGGGATCGATGGCCGCCCCAGCGCCTCTGCCGCCGCGTAACTCGGGCCTCGCTCAGAGAGCGGCCACTGTGTACGCCGGCCATGGCCTCGCTCCGCGCGCCGATCGGCTCGCCATCGAGCTGAGTCGAACGCGCACGGTGCGAACATTCCCGCCGCGGCGAATCCGCAGGAGGATCTCGCTGCCAGCGCTCTTTCCCTCGAGCTCGTCGATGACCGCGGGGCCGAGCAGCGGAGCCGAGTAGTCGGAGCCGACGACACCGAGCAGCGTGTCTCCGACATGGAGGATGCCGGAGGCGGGCGAGCCGGAAACGATCGCCACGATCCGTGCACCGGATGAGTTCCGAAGCGGCGACACCGCCTTCAAATAGACGCCGAGAAACGGCCGGTCGTCCGAGGTCGTGACGACTCCTTGGGCGGTCGCGCCGATCGCGAAGTGGTAATCACGAACCGGGCAGCAATCGCCGTCCACGCTCGTCCAGAAGGGCGCGACGACCGAGAGCAGCGGGTTCCGCTCCGACGGGGTCGAGACGATCCGTGCGGACCCCTGGCCCGTCCACTCGTAGAGAACGGTCGCCCCGCTCCTCGAGAGTAGGACGATCACGAGCGCGCCGTAGCCACTGCCGGCACCACTGCTCTCGTAGGTTGTGAAGGCGACGGCTGGCCCAGGTTCGGTCGGGAAACGCGCAAGCTCGATCTGCGGGATCGACTCGTACTCGTCGGGGATGCCCAACACGGGAGAGCTGCCGGAAGCCGGCCGTTTGACGATTGGGGCGTTCGAGTCGTCCTGCCCGAAGCGAACGTGCTCATCGACCTTCTGCGCGTCGAAGATCGTTGTCCACGTCTTCGCACCCGACGGGCGACGCAGGATCTGGAGATCCATCGGCCGGCCTGCGACCGGGTTTGCCGAGGGGCGAGAAGAGGCGACGATCGCGTCCGCCGTGCCCGCCGCCGAAACGCAGAGGAGGCGGGCGATGCGGTAGCCGGCCGGAATCTGACGGCGGACGGCGGACGCGCTGCAGGCCGCGTCCGCTCCAACTGGAGCGTCGGTGGACGATCCGCGTCGCAGGGCCACCCCCGTCGCAGAGCTGGAATGCGTCGGTATCAGCGCCGCTGCCACAACCGCGAGCACTAGGCAGATGGGTGCGGAGCGTCGTGACAGCCCGATCGGTTGACCGGACCGCTCGCGCGTACCCGCCAACCTGATCACCCGACGATTCGGAACGGGAGCGAGTGCGGATTCGAGCTCAACCCCGCCGCGTTGGTCGCAACGGCGGTCACCACGTAGCGACCGGGAAGGAGCCGAAGGCCCGTCGGGAGAGTTCCCGTGAAGTGGTAGCGCCTTGTCCCCGCCAGCTCAGCGCTGGTAACCGCTCCGGCCACGACGACCCGCTCGCACTCAGGCTCGAGGCGGTTCTTGCTCGTCACCGCGACGCAGCGACCTCCGACCGCTCTCCCTGGCAGGAGCCTCCGGAACCGAAGTCGGACGGATGCGCGCTCGTTCAGGGCATAGGAGATCGTCGTACCGACCTGCAGCTGGGAAAGCGGCGGGGCGAGCGGGGTCTGCGACGGCTCACGGAACCGGGCCGCGCTCTCACGCAGGTCGCTCACGACGGGTCGACGGGTCGACGAGCCGCGCGAAAGTGAGCCGCCGGACGTAGTCGGCGAGGTGCGAGACGATCCTCCCGAGCTCGAAGCGGACGAAGCTCCCCCGGACGTGCCTCCGGCGACGCTGATCGAGAACGCCCGACTTGCCTGTTGCGGCGGGCTCCCGGCGTCCGCAACCTGCAGGGTGAAGTTAGCGGTGCCGCCGGCCGTCGGGATACCGCTGATCGTCGCCGTCGCGAGATTGATCGAGAGGCCTGGCGGCAGCGTCCCCGCCGTGAGCGAGTAGACGTATCCGCCGGTTCCGCCGCTCGCGCCTACGGTCGCACTGTACGGCTGCCCGACGCTGGCTGGCGGGAGGGTCGCGGTGGTGAAATCGAGCGTCGTTGCGGATCCGAAGACGACCGGCTGGGCAGCGTTCGCGCCATCGATGTACGACCCCACCGCGGTACACGCTGCAACGGTCACACAGCTCACCCCCTGACTGTATGCGGCGGCGCTGGCGGCAACCCCGATCGGGAGCGTGAGACCGACCACGGGGCCGAACACGCCGCCGCTCTCGGAGATCGCGATCGAATCAGTGTCCCCTGCACTGTCGGTGTAGTAGCCGACCGCGGTGCAGTCCGCAGCATCCAGGCAGCTGACACCGCCGAGATCCTCGGCCTGGTCGGAAGCGGCATCCGCGGGCACTGGAGCCTCGATCGCAGCCGCGAAGACGCCGTTACTCTCGAGCGCCAACATCCCCTGCCGGTGCCCGGTCGCGTCGAGGTAGGTACCAGCGGCGGTGCAATTGTGGGCATCCGCGCAGCTCACGGCTGTGAGCTGCGCGGCGGGGCTTGGGGTCTCGCTGTTGCTCGGAGCAACGAGCTCGATCGCAGGCGCGAACACTCCGGCCGTCTCGGTTTCGATCATCCCTTCGATCCGGCCCGAGCTATCCGTATAGTCGCCGACCGCTGTGCAGTTACCGACGCTCGCACAACTCACCCCGTAGAGCACTGCGACGGGGTCGGCCCCGGCGTTCGCCGGCGGCGTCACCTCGGTGGAAGTCCCGAAGGAGGCTCCGCTCGACGTCGCAACCATGGCTTCTTCGCCGCTGCTCGTGTCGTAGTAGCCGACCGCAGTACAACTCCCCGCCGCTCCGCAACTCACGGCGTCCAACCCAGCTGACGCCGTAGTAACCGCGTTCGCGGGGCGCGCGATCTGAGCGGCTGGAGCGAAGACTCCCCCGGCTTCGAAGGCCGCCATGGGAACGTAGTTCGAACCGACGTAGTAGGTCCCGACGACCGCGCAGCTTCCGGAGGCCGGGCAGCTGATCCCATCAAGCACAGCGTCGGGATCGGCGAGCGCGTTGACCGGAGGGGGGATCTCGATCGCGGGGGCGTACGTTCCAGCGTTTTCGGTGGTGGCCATCGCCTCGTACCCGGCCGCGCTGTCGTAGTAGGTCCCAGCGGCGGCACAGCTTCCTGATGCGGAGCAGCTCACCGACGTCAAGTAGCCGGGGGACGGTTCCCCAGCATCGCTCGGAAGCGCGACCTCGCTGCCGGCGCCGAAGGTGCCGCTGCTCTCGATGACCTGCATCCCCTCGTCGTAATTGTTGCCGTCCGGGTAGCCGCCGACCGCGGTGCAGCTTCCGACGCCGGCGCAGCTGATCGCGTCGAGCGTGGTGTACGCATTGGACGGTACGAGCGCGTTTGCTGGCAGCGTCAGTTCAAAGCCGCTACCGAACGTCCCGCTGGCCTCCCGCGCCGCGAGCGGCTGAGCGTCACCTGCGCTGTCGTCGTAGACGCCGACGATCGTGCAGTTGCCGGACGAGGTGCAGGAGACCCCCGTAAGACCGAGCTTCGGGTTCGCCGCGGCGTTCGCGGGCGCGCCCAGCTCGGTCGCAGCCGAGAAGGAGCCGTTGTTCTCGGTCGCCACCATGCCGTCCACGTTCCCGGAGTTGTCCGCGTAAGCCCCGACCGCCGTGCAGTCTCCTACGGCTGGGCAAGCGACGCCGTAGAGGTTGTTCCAGCCCGAGCCGCCACCCTGGTTCGCGGGCAGGGCGAGTTCGACCGCCGGCGCGAACACCCCGTTGGCCGACGTCGACACCATGACTTCGTTCCCTGTCGCCGTGGTGTAGACACCGACGGCGGTGCAGGTTCCCGGGCTGGGACAGCTCACGCCGTTCAGCGACGCCCTTTGACCGTTTCCCGTGATTGCGTTCCCGGGCAAGAGCAGCTGAACCGCCGAGCCGAAAGCACCCCCGGCCTCCGCGACGACCATCGCCTGGTCGCCGTTGCCGCTCGTGACGTAGGTGCCGACCGCCATGCAGTTCCCCGCCGTCGGGCAGCTGATCGCTTTCAACGACGCGTACGGGTCGAAGGCAGCGTTTGCAGGAAGCGCGATCTCGCCGCTCGGCCCGTAGACCCCACCACTCTCGGTCGTCTCCAGCGCCTGATCGTTGCGGGATGCGTCTTCGTAACTTCCAACCGCCGAGCAGTTCCCGACGCTCGCGCAACTGACCGCGTTAAGCGCGACGTTGGGATCGCCGCCGAGTGCATCTGCCGGCGGGACGAGCGATATCGGTGCGCCCGAGTTCCCCCCACTCTCCGTTTCGATCACACCCTGCGTGCTTCCGACCGCGTCCCCGTAGGTTCCCACCGCGACGCAGTCGCCGGCGCTCGGGCAGCTCACGCCGGTCAGCTCGGCGTCTTGCTCGGTCGCACCGTTTGTGGGGAGCGTGATCTGGCTTCCCGCCCCGAAGCCCGGCGCGATCGAGGCGCCGGCGACACTGATCGCCATGACGGCCGCAAGGGCGGCCGCAACGATGACGACCACCCGGTGTGGCCCTCGGCGGGTCGGACGGGCGTTGCTGGTGGGCGAGACGTGGCTGTGGCACGGCGCATTGTGTGTCATACGCAGGAGTATTCGCAGCGTCGGTCACGGGGGCTACCCACCCGTTTGTGCGACACACCCGACTTCTTGGCCGCTTCACCCCCGACGAATTCGCTCCGGCCGGCGCGTCTTCGGGCAGGAGAAGTGCGCATACCCCACCCCCGCGACGCACCGCCGCGTTCGGCCGGTCGACGCTGTGTCGGCTCGCCCCACGCTGGAACCCGGAGCCTCTCGTCGTCTGCGCCTGAGGCCGGCGGTGGACTCGCAGCCCCTCCCGGTGCGCCTTCGAGATCGACGTATGACCAGCCTCGCACCTTCGCGCGTCTGCACCCCCTCACGGGCGCTCGATGCGAAGGGCGACGAGCGCTCAGCGCGTCGCCCCGGGGTCACCTCCCGGTCAGCTCGGGAAGCGGTAGATGAGCGCCGATGTTGGATCCTGCGGGTCGTAGCGCACAGAGATCGCAGCGCCCGGGGAGAGCAGACCGAGCGCGGCTGGGTTCAGGACTTGCTTGATGGTGGCGGGATAGGGATCACCCTCGGCAGGAGTGATCGTTACCTCGATCACGGAGACCTCGAGTGCGCCGCTTGCCCCCACCTCACCGCCCGGCGTGATCGTGTTGACGACGGCGGGAGCCTCGACGCCCGAGGTCAACAGCCTGTTCCCGGTCCAGGGCATAGCTCAGCTTCTCGGCCAGATCAGGCGGGGCTGTCGCCGACACACCGACCGCAGCGGCCATCAGCTTCTGTCTGAGTCCGGCGCCTGCGAGTGGGTCGGCCAGCCGCTGCGCGGCAAGGGCACCCAGGGTCTCGGCGCTCACCGGACTGCCAGACGCATCGAGTTCAGGAGCGTAGATCCGGGCAGCGACGCTCTCCTCTCTCGTTCGCGGCACGATGCCGGGATCGACGATCAGGAACTCGTGGTTCTCCGGATCGAAGAGCACAGGAAAAACGGTGCTGCGCTCGCCACTCACATTGGGCGGAAGCCGCATACGGAGCGTCACGTCGAATGGCGCCTCAGCACCGTCCGGAGTGACGCGTAGTGCCACTTTGAATGTGCCCCATTCGTCCGGCGAAACGTGTACGTCCCAGACGGTCCCGGTCGGCCGTGCGGTCACGATCTCCGCCTGGCCGCGCCGCCCGGACGCAAGCAGCGTCTTCTCTTGCTCGGTGTACGGCATCACCCGCTTGAAGCTCCACATCAGCACTCATCCCTTTCACCGAAAATCGGGTACTGAACCGTTCTTGCCCTCACGCTGTCGAGTATCCGGGGTGCTCGTCGTCGTGGCTACCCGTCACTTCCGCCCACGCACCCGAATCCTTTGCCAGCCCGACCGAAGCGGATCGTCTGGCGCTGCCCTGGCGGGCCGAACTTGGTCATCTTGGGACCGACTCAAGTACCGGGAGGCGCGGGCTAGGAGCGGCGGCGGCGACCGCCTCGAGCACGACCGCGCGCGCCAGAGCGAGATCGAGCACGTAGACACAGAAGACGAGCTCGCCCGAGCGTTGCGTTACCGCCGCGCAGTGACCAAGGCCACGCGACTCGAGCGCATCAGAAATCGCCTCCCATCCGGAGTCCCGAAGCGCATCGGTGGCGGGGGCTTCGTCGAGCGGATCGAGCGGAACGCGAACCACGATCCGCTCGTGCTCCTGAACCGACATGGTCGCGAAGCCCTGGACTCGGAGGGGCGCCGACTCACGCCAGATGAGCCGCGACAAGCTCTCGCCTGGCACGGCGGTCACGGTCCGGATTTCACCGAACGTCCCGACGACACCCGAGCGGATCGTGATTTCCCGACCCGTTTCCGACGCCTGCCAGTAGAGGAAACGCCGACGGTCCATGCGGTAGAGCTTCAGCATCCCTCGAACTTCGGCGGCTTCTCGGAGGAGGCGTTCCTCCGAGAGTCGTCACGCCATGCCGTACAGCGCTCTCTTCGCTCGCTCGAACTCCGCATCGTCAAGCCGCCCCTGTTGATGGAGCGCCGTCAGCTCCGCGAGGAGTTCGCTCTGGTCGCCACTGACCACCGATCCGGGGCCCACCGACGGTGTGACGTCATCGACTCCGGAGTTCCCGATCCCGTTGGTGGCGGCGCTCCGAGCTGAGAGCGTCACTTGCTCCTGACCGGCCACCACCACTCCTTGCCCCAGCCGCGCCTGTGCGTCTTGGAGCGCCCGTTGCTCGCCAGGCCTCCATCCCTTGAGCAGCGAGCCCAGCCCGATCGATCCATCGGCCGCGCGAGCAGCCTCGTCGGCGATTCTCGCGCGCGACGCGTCGAGGGCTGCGGTCTCGACGACCTCAGTTGCTGGTGGCACCGACACGAGAGAGTCGAGGTCAATGCTGACCTTCGAGTGATCGTTGGGGTCAAAGAGCACGGTCATCGTGCTGCCGGGATTCGGAGGCGCCCACTGACGAAAGTAGTGCTTGAGATCGATGTCGAACTCTGCCGCGCCTGCAGGCCTCACCCGAAGAGTGAGTTTCCAGAGATAAAAGCGTCCGGCTCTGTTCGACTTGGTCGTCGTGGTCGGCCGTGACGCAACCACGACACCCTGCGCCTGCTGCCCATCTCTGAGGAGCCGATCGCGGAGTCGTTTGTCGCTTGCGAACATCCTCGTCACCGTTCCCTTCATCAAGCGTTCGACGCCCTGAGCGTCAAGGACAGCTCGCGGTCGTCACACCGAGTATCGTGGGGCGACTTGCCGTGCACAACCCGCCTATCGGGCGAAGCCACCCGCATCTTTCGACGCGAATGCGGCGTCCCGGGAACGTCGAGATGCCGGCCTCAAAGCCATCCGCATCCTCACACGCCATCGCTCCGACGTCGCCTATGTAGCGCGGCCGGTCAAGGACGTGGACTCGTGGCCGACGGCGCGCCGCCTGTAGACGCTCACGGCATCCCGCAACGGGCCGTCTCTCGAGGATCGATGGTTCCAGGGGCGGAAGCGGGAAACGGGGAGCGCCCAATGAAGGCCCACGTGATCGTGCGGTACGCGAGCTCGCCATTCGGGCAGCGCTGAGATCCACTCACGATCACGACGGCCGGGTAGTTGCGAAAATGCCCGGCAGCGCAATCCGGAGTGCAATCGTTCAGGAAGGCAGATCCGAGACCGACGGCCCGAACGTCGCCCCACCCAACCCAGGTGAGATGACCAACCCCGAAGTTGCCGTCCGCGCAGGCGATCAAGACAGTAGACGGCCTGACCTGTGGCTGACCGGCGCAGCTCGCGAGAGCACGAGGCATCGGCGCAGCATTCGCCGTGACCGGGGCCACCAAAACCACGCAAACCGTAAACGACGCTCCAAGCAAGAGCCATGACGGCACGAACAAGCTCTGGATAGCCGATCCTCGAGAGTCCACGCTGGAACCTTAACTGGGCGTCATGCCGCTCGACTGCGCGAGAGTGCGTGAAGGCCTCCCTGTTCTACGCGGGCGACGTATTGCGAGCGTGTGGCCGCTAACCGTTACGTGTGCGGGACGTGACGTAACCGCCGTCGGCCGCGCGAGCGTCGCGCTGCGACGCGGGCGGGCGCGAGTGGGCTGGTTCAGTGGCTGAGCCGAACTTGTGGCCCGAAGCCGCACGAAACGGTCGATGATTCGGGCCTCAGACCACCTGTTTACGATCTCGTTGCGGATAGTGCGCTTCGTCCCCTGCGCAAGGATTGCCTGAGCCTCGGTGAGGGGTTGCCCATGACAAATGTTCTTCGTGCGTGTGAGTACCGCTTCGACGTCTAGCGGCGTCACCGGGTCGCACTGACGCGAGCCACCATTCGGGAAAGCGCGAGAATTACACCAGCAAGGGCCGCACGACCGACGTGCATGCTCCGACGCTGCGCACGCGTTGACTCTCCATGGGCCCTGCGCTTCGACGTCATATGGCCCCGCTTGGCCTCAAGTTGGCCGCACCGGTCATCGCTCCCGTCTCTGCGCCCACGTGAGCCCGAAGGCCCACCATGGCTCTGGGGGGTTACGGACGCGACGCTCATTGACGTCACGTGTGACGCGCCGACACCGCATGGTTGAGCCATTTCGGCTCAGCCACACGGTGCCCGAAGGCCCATACGGGACTTGAACATCCCTGCAAATGGCGACTTTTCAGCAACGCGTGAGCACGGGGTGGTCACCGTACGAGTTCATCCGAGCAGGTCTAACACGAACAAGTCCGCGTCTCTAGTCCCCCGGTAACTCCCGTGAGTCTCATCGCAACCGCTGACCACACCGCAGATGACGAGCGCAGGGGCAGTACCGGGCTCGAGCCAGTGAGCCCAGCTTGTCGAACCTCGGCAACCGTTCGGAGGCGCCCTACCGTGCGCCGGGCGTCTCGAAATCGGCTGAGAGGTCGAGAAGCCCTGCTGCCTCCCACTGGCGGTTGCGCCTGCCACGACTGAGCGGCAGCAGCACACCCACCTCGACGAGCTGGTCGATCGCGTTCTGGATCACCGGACGCGAGCGCCCAGTTGCCTCAACCGCTACCGGTTGCGAGACGATCGGATGTCCCGGGAGCACATCGATCAACAGCCAGGCAGCTGAGTCAGCCCGTAGCCCGAGCGGCTCGATGCTCTCACGCCAACTCCTTTGGAGTTCCTGAACCTGCAACAGGTACCGCGTCGCCAACTCGGCCGCACGGGCTGCTGCCCGTGCGAAGCTCTCCAGCCATCTGTTCTCCCGGCCCTCGCGGAAATCGGTCAAGCCAGCCAGGTACGCGTCCCTGTCGGCAGCAAGAACGATGCTGATTGGGGGCACGTAGTCCGGGGCAAGCCCGCGCCGCCTCAGAATGACCTGTACGAGCGCCCGTCCAGTCCGTCCGTTGCCATCGGCGAACGGGTGAATCGTCTCAAATTGAGCGTGCGCGAATGCAGCCTGTACAAGCGGCGGAAGCAAGTCCTCATTGCAGAAACGGATCAGATCGTCAAGCAACAACGAGACATCACCAGGTGGCGGCGGTACGAACGTCGCGCCGCAGGGGTTGTAGTCGTTGCCGCCAATCCAGTTCTGCCCGTCGCGAATCACCCCCGCGACCCGCTCGGCGTTCGGAGCACGTGCGAGCAGAGCCGCGTGCGTGCCGAGAATATGATCGAGCGTGAGCACGTCTGCCTCCGTCGCATCTGTGACGGCAAGCTGCATCGCATCGACGTTGGCGAGGATCTCCACAGCCTCCGACCCGATCGCCTGACCAAGGTCGGAACGTGCTTCCGCGCGGGCAAGCGAGCGCGCATCGATCTGCATCCCCTCGACCTTCGATGAAGCGATCGACTCGGTGCGAAGGAGCAGGCGTGCGAGAGGCCGCAGCCCCGGCTGGGCGACGCTGTTCAAAGCCCGGATCGCCTCCTCGGCCGCAGAGACCGCGCCCGCGACCGTCGCTTCGATCGGTGCGAACTCGACAAGACGGTCCGGTACGAACGCCTTGTAGCTGCAACCGCGCCGATACCGTGGCGGTGCGTACAGCGCGGGGTCGTACTGCCAGCGGCCATCAACGAAGCGGCCTCTCACCGACGATCCCTTCCTCTCCTCATATCATGCGAAAGCTTAGCGCCTAAACCTTCGTATGCGTCAGCTATGCGTAGGCTTACGACCCGATGCCCAGGGGCGCGCGGAGATCGTCTACCGGCTTCTGGGCTAAACAGCGTCTGGCGCCTAGGCACGTATCGGCAGCTGCGTCTTGATGCGTGTCGACACGCGAGATATCGCCTGCTGCGCTGGTCCGCCGCGTCAGTGTGTCGCACGTCGCGGTCCGCGGTACCCGTCCTTGCTACGGGCTAGGTGCTTTGGTAGCTCGGATGCGCTGCCGATAGGAACGCTGCGCCTGAGCGCGGGCGCATTCGCTTGTGCAGTACTTCACGCCCGTCCTTCGATGCTGGCCGTGGAGCGATCGGCCTTCTTGTCTGACGAACAAGCGACGGCATGTCTCGTTCTGACAGATCTTGTAGACGGCATCCTCGCACGCGTGGTTGTAGAGCTCTAACGCCATGAGGCTGAGACTCGAACCTCTGCCGCCAATTCAGGAGACCCGGCCAATGCTCCGGGATATCGCCGAGAATGTAGCCGCGGTGACGGGAGCCGATCCGGGCGACGACGGCAAGGAGTTCGACGTCTTTATCTCACACGCCACCGAGGACAAAGGAAGTGTCGTCCGGCCCCTTGCCCACGCACTGCGAGAGAAGGGCCTCAGCGTCTGGTACGACGAGTTCGAGATGCGCATCGGCGATAGTTTGCGGCGCAAGATCGACGCCGGCATTGCTCGCAGCAACTTCGGCGTAGTCGTACTCTCGTCCGCGTTCTTCGCCAAAGGCTGGCCGCAATACGAATTGGACGGTCTTGTGACTATGGCCGTATCCGGCAAGCAGGTGCTGCTCCCACTCTGGCACGGCGTCTCCAAAGACGAGGTCATCGGCCACAGCCCGTCGCTGGCGGACCGTGTGGCGTTGCGAACATCCGACTACACCATCGAGGACATCGCCACCGAGATCACCGCTGTAGTCAGGCCGGACCGCTCGCATGACATCGGCTTCGAGGCCTAGGGTTGGCGACGGCTGACCCGGGAAGGGACGAGAGACGATGGTAGAGGCCACCGTGCCGAGAGTGAGCACCGAGTGATCACCACCCAACCGCACGAGCACCCACGCGGCGACAGAAACCATGCGTTCAAGCCAAATCCTAAAAGGTTCGAATCCCACACGGAGCAATCGAACCCGAAAAAACTGACTATTTGCAGGACATTTTAAGGCAAGGCCCATACGGGATTCGAACCCGTGCCGCCGCCGTGAGAGGGCGGTGTCCTAGGCCACTAGACGAATGGGCCGCGCTCGACTCAAAGAGTTTACCCGGTCAGACGCCGAGCTCCTGCAGGAGCGGCGCGTTGTCGAGAGGTGCGAAGCCGATCCGCGCTGCGATCTCCTCGCTCGACGGCCTCGTTCCCTCCCGGAAGAGCTCCCGAAGCAGCGTGCCGGTCGCGGGGCTTTCCCACCAGTTCTCACCGACCGTCGCGATCAGGCTCCGACGGAGTTGCGCCGAACGGATCCAGGCGCGGAGATAGTCGGCCGAATAGAAACCGGCATCCATGTCGGCCAGATAACCAGGAGCGGCGTAGCGGATCCCCGTCGCGGCCGTGAGGTACTCCTCGTACCCGTCGGGAGTTCCGCCGACCTCGGCGAAACGCGACCAGAAGTCGAGCTCGAAACGCAGCTTCGCCTCATACCGACGGAAGAGCAACGCCTCGAGAAAAATAGTTGCCTCCGCGTTCTCGAGCGCCTGACTATCGGAGAGAGCGAAGTGGCGCGCGTGCCAGCCCGGCTCGCGGGAGATCGCCTCGACGATGTAGGAGTAGATCTCGGTCAACGCGTGGTCGCGGGAGATGCGCCGAAACGGCATCGGCAAGCCTGAGTCGACACCGCCGTAGTGGAGCGCGTGCCCAGCCTCGTGCAAGAACGCCTGGTAATCATGGAGACCGCCCTGGGCGCGCGTGATCAGGTGCACGATGCTCGGCGGGTCGCTCGGGATCACACAGGCACGAGGCGACTTCTGCGGCCGATCGTCGAGATCGAGCTTGATGTTCGTCGCAGCCGAAAGATCGAAGCCGAGCTCCATGAGCGTCTGCAGACAGACCTCGGTCGCGCGCTCCTTCGTATAGGTCGCTTCGAGTGGGGAGAGTCGGCGCATGTACTGGGTGTGAAAGCTCGAGGGCAGCTCGTCGCGTTCGGGGCCGAGCAGCTTCGCGAACCAGCGCTCACGCAGCTCCCCGTAGCGGGTCGCGAGCGCATCGCTCGTCCGCTCGAGCACAAGCGAGAGTTCACGGAGCGAGACCGCCTTCTCCTCCTCGTTACGCGCGACCGGATCGGCGATCCCCGAGAACTCGGCCTCGAGCTCTTCGCCGGCGCGGAGGACGTCGAGCCGCTCGTCATTGAAGCCGGCGCTGCAGTCGGCTTGCAGCGCGCCGAGCTCCTCGCGCTCGCGGTAGGAGTCGCGCACCGCGAGCTGGGCCTGGGCCGTGCGCAGCGGCAGCTCGGCCCCCTGGTAATGAACACGCGCTGCGAGCAGGCGGTTCTCGAGCGCATCCTGCCGCTCGACGAGCGCCGACGACACGAGCCCCGACTCGCACGTCTTGCGCAGCCGGTAGAGAAGCTCGCGCTCGTCGCCGGTTGCGGCGCTCTCGGCGTCGGCGAGCACCTCAAGCTGGGCCGGGGTGAAGAGATCGCTGTAGCGACGCACGATCTCGGCCTGATCCGAGGTCTCCTTCTCGCCCACTCGCACAGCTCTGCCCTCCTCCGCCCGCTCGAAGAGGTAGCGAGAGAGCACCTGCTCGAACTCCGCGGGGCTGCGGACAGTGGTGGCGCTGCTCATCGCCTCAACGCTAGCCAAGACAATGGACGCGGGCCACAGCGATGAGTTCGGCGAGCTCGAAGGGCTTGCCGAGCAGGCCATCGGCGCGGGTCACGAACGCGGCCGGCTCGGCGTTACCCGTGACGAGCACGACGGCGATACCGCTCGAGCGCAGTTCGTCGAGCAGCCCGTCCGCCGTGCCGTCGCGGAGCTGCAGGTCGAGCATGACGAGCCCCGGCCGCTCCGCGCCGACCGCCTCGCGCGCGCTCGCGAGCGTGTCGGCCTCGCGCACCTGAAACCCTTCGAGCTCAAGCGTGACCCGGCAGACGAGGCGAAGTGCGGGATCATCCTCGACGAGCAGAATCGAGCCGGCCGGTCCCGTCACCGCCGCCGATCCTAACTCATCGGCCCCGCTAGGATGGCGACCGTGGCGACGGGAGCGCACGCGCAGGAGCACTACGCCTCCCAGGTCGGGGAGTTGTGGAGCAGCCTTGCGGGGACGCTCACCCGGCTCGAAACACTGGGACGGACCCCGGAGCTGCTCGCGGAGACTCCAGCCCTTGACGAGCTGCGCCGGCTCCAGTACCGGCTTCACGCCGCGAGCGAGGACGCCGTCGGCTTGACGCCTCCCGCGGCGGCGGAATCCGCGCACGACGAGCTTGCCAGGGCGCTCGCGGAAGCCCGCGATGCGACGGGTGAACTGATCGCGGCAGCCGAGAGCGACGGCGTCGACGCGGTCGAGGAGCGGATCTACGAGTGGCGTGGCGAGCTCTTCCGCGTGCGACTCGCCCGGCTGCGCCTGAGCGGCCAGGCGAGTGCACCGCTCAGCGAGGACGCTGCCGGAGAGGAGCCCTTCGAGCAGGGATCGATGGTTGCACCGCTGACGGCGCTGCTGCTCACGCTGGTCGGCGTCATCGCCTTCATCCTCGGCGCCGCGGACGGCGTCTGGCCGCTTTGGACCGGCGGCGCGGTCGCACTGTGCTGCTCGCTGTTTGTCTACCGGCCGTAAACGGCGGCGAGACGGGCAAGCGACTCCTCCCGGCCGAGCAGCTCGAGGCTCTCGAACAGCCCCGGCGAGATCTTTGCGCCGGTAATCGCGAGCCGGATCGGAGCGAACGCCTGGCGTGGTTTCTGGTCGAGCCGTTCGGCGACTGTCCGCAGCGCCGCCTCGATCGGCTCCGCCTCCCAACGCTCGAGAGCTGCCAGCTCGCCCGCGGCGGCGGCGCAGATCTCCGGGTCGGCGCCGTCGGGGCTGACCGGCTCGAACAGGAAGCGCACGAAGTCGGGGTACTGCGCGAAACGCTCGATCTTCTCCTGGACGAGCGGCACGGTCGCCCGCACCCGCTCCGCGGGCCAGTCGATTCCCTCCTCATCGAGCCAGGCCAGCAGCGCCTCGCCGTAGGCGTCGGGCGTCAGCGCGCGCAGGTGCACGCCGTTCAGCCAGTCGAGCTTCTCGTAGTCGAAGGTGGCCGGACTCGGACCGACTCGCTCGAGCGAGAAGCGTTCGATCAGCTCGTGCGGCTGCATCACCGTCGTTTTGTCGTCGTAGCTCCAGCCGAGCAGCGCAAGGAAGTTCATCAGCGCGGCGGGGAGATAGCCGCCTTCCCGAAACGCGTCGATCGAGACGGCGCCGTGACGCTTCGAGAGCTTCTTGCTGTCGTCGCCGAGCACGTCGGGGACGTGCGCGTAGACGGGCAGCTCGGCGCCGAGCGCCTGGAGGATGTTGATCTGGGTCGGGGTATTCGAGACGTGGTCGTTACCCCGGATCACGTGCGTGATCCCGTCGAGCATGTCCTCGACCGGCGAGGCGAAGTTGTAGGTGGGACGCCCATCGGAGCGAACGAGCACCAGGTCGACGAGGTTCGTGTTCTGAAACTCGATCCGCCCGCGCACCGCGTCGTCCCAGGCGACGATGCCCTCCGCTGGCATCCGAAAGCGAATCGCACCCTCGTCGAGGTACGCGCGATCCGCGGCAAGCAGCTGTTCGGCGAAGGCGCGCACCTCCTCCTGACGGTCAAGCTGGAAGGTCACCGGTCCGTCCCAGTCGATCCCGAGCCAGCGGAGCGAGCGCTGGATCTGCTCGACCGCGTCGCTCACCTCCCGGCCCGTGTCGGTGTTCTCGATCCGCAGCCGGCACTCTCCCCCCTGCTGGCGCGCGAACAACCAGTTGAAGAGGAAGGTACGAACTCCGCCGACGTGGAGGAAGCCGGTCGGGCTCGGAGCCATGCGGACGCGAACGCTCACGCGCCCATCGTAGGCGCCGGCGGCCCGACCCGGCGCCGGTCGCAGGCGACGACGGTTGCACGGAGACGCTGCCGCCCCGCATTCGACTCGTCGGGCGAGGGCGCCGGGTGAAGTTCGGCGGTCACGTCTCGGCGGCTGGCGGGATCGACACCGCGGTCGACCGCATCGCCGCTATCGGCGGCGACTGCGTCCAGCTCTTCACGCAGAGCCCGCGCATGTGGCGGCCGACGGTGCACAGCGACGAGGCGGTCGCGCGGCTGAAGAGCCGGCGGGCAGAGGAGGGCCTCGGCGGCCTCGTCTGCCACGCGCTCTACCTGTGCAACCTCGCCGCGCCCGACGAGCTCGTTTACACCCGTTCGATCACGGCGCTCAGCGCGACCGTTGAGACGGCACAGCGGATCGAGGCGGACGCTGTGATCTTCCATGTCGGCTCGCATCTCGGCGCCGGCTTCGAGCAGGGACTCGAGCGGGTCGTCGCGGCACTCCAACCGGTGCTCGCGCAGCTGACCGGCGACACCTGGCTCGCGATGGAAAATAGCGCCGGCGCGGGTGGCACGATCGGACGCTCGCTCGCTGAACTCGCGGCGATCCTCGAGGCGCTCGACCGCCACCCGCGCCTCGGGGTCTGTCTCGACTCCTGCCACCTGTACGCCTCCGGCTACGACGTGACCGACGCGGCCGCGCTCGCGGCGCTCGTCGCCGAGCTCGACGAGACGATCGGTCTCGAACGCCTCCGCGCACTGCACGTCAACGACAGTACGACCGCGCTGGGCTCGAACCGCGACCGCCACGCGAACATCCTCGAGGGCGAGCTCGGCGAAGGGCTAGGCGTCTTCCTCGCCGAGCCGGCCTTCCAGACGCTCGACGCGTACCTGGAGGTGCCTGGCGCGGGCGACGGGCCTGACCTCAATGAGCTCGCGAAGGTGCGTGAGCTCCACCGGCGCGCCCTTGCGGGCACGCCGCGACGTAAGCGCCGTGCCCGGCCGAAGGAAGGCTGAGCTGCCCTCTGCAGTCAGGGGCGCCACGCCAGGTCCTGTGACCAGGGCGCGGCCGGCGGCGTAGTGCTCGTATGAACGGTTTCGCCCAGGCCGCCGAACGCCACCTCGACGACGTCTACGGCTACCTCGCCTGGTTCACGGGCGACCGGGCGCTCGCGGAAGACCTCACCGCCGAGACGTTCGAGCGGGCCCTAAGGCTCTGGCACCGCTTCGATCCCCGCCGCGGCTCGGAACGCACCTGGCTCTGCCAGGTGGCGCGAACCGTGGCGCTCGACCACTTTCGCTCGGAGCGGCGGCGACGACGGCGCGAGGAGCTTGCCGCAGAACCTGAGCGGCTCGGCGATGCGCCCGGCGAGGGCTTTTCGCCCGAGCTCGAGGCGGCATTGCGACGCCTCAGCGCCGGCGAGCGCGAGGTGCTCGCGCTCCGCGTGATCCTCGACCTCGACGCGGCGAGCGCCGCGGCGATGCTGGGCATCTCGACGACAAACTGCACGACCCGGCTCGGGCGTGCGCTCGACAAGCTCGAGGAGGCGCTCCGTGTCGCGGCCTGAGCTCTACGCGACGCTCCGGAGCGCGACGCCGGCCGCGCCCGAGCGGCTGCGCCGCCAGGTCCGCGCGCTTGCCGCCGAAGCGACGCCCGAGCTGCGCCCGAGCCGGCGTGCGCGGCGGAGGCTCGCCTTCGCGGGCTTCGCGCTGGCCGGGCTCGCCGCGGCGGCAGCCGCTGGGATCGTGCTACTACCGGGCTCACATCACCCCGCCGAGAGCGCATTCGGCGCGGCATCCGGAGCGGTTGCCAGACCCGCTCTCCCGGGGTCGCTCGCGCGAGTCGGCACGTCGCAGACGGCGACCTCGGCCGCCGCCCCCGCCCAGATCAACGCGGCGTTGCCGCAGCCGAGCACGAGCCGGGCACAGCGCTATCAGGCCTCGCTGCGGCTTCGACTCGCCAACGGTGCCGCGGTCGCCACGGCGGCGCGGCGTGCAGTTGCGATCACGAAGGCACTTGGGGGCTACCCACAGACGGTCGAGGTGACGGTGACGGCGACCAAGGGCTCGGCGACGCTCATCCTCCGCGTCCCACGCGCCCGGGTCAGCGAGGCGATCAACGAGCTCTCCGCGCTCGGCGCGGTCATCGGAGAGCACGTCTCGATCCAGGATCTGCAGGAGGGCGTCGACACGATCGGCATTCGCATCGTGCGGCTCGAGCGGGAGCTCGCGGCGGCGCTGCACGCACCCTCGACGCTCCAGTCGCAGAAGCTCGTCCAGGCGCTCGAGACGCAGATCCTCGGCTTGCAGCGAAGCCGGGCCGCGACATTGCGGGCCGCGAGTGATGCGAGCGTGACGCTGGCGCTGACGACACCGCTGCCGGTGCGGGCCCGTCCGGTCCACCACCCAAAGCCCCACGGCGGCCCCTTCCATGCGCTCGTCACCGCCTTCCGGGACGCGGGGATCGGCGCCGTCTACGCGCTCGCGCTCGGGCTACCGCTCGTCCTGCTCGGCACGCTCTGCGTCTTCGTCGCGCGCCGGCTGCGGCGCCGGCGAGACGAGCGGCTGCTCAGCCGCTCCTGAGTTGCGCAAAGACACGGAAGGTGGGCTCGCCGACGGGCAGCTCACCGAACTCCGGGTTGACGCAGCCCGTTTCGTCCGAACGGGAGGCGTAGGTGCTCTCCACCTCCGTCTTGCACATCGGCAGCGGCTGGCGCATCGCACGGATCGCGCCGAAGCCGGGACGTCGCTCCTCGGCGGCGCGCAGCAGGTCGAGATCGATCTCGACCTCGTAGATCTTCTGCATGCAGCCGACGTAGGTTGCCCCGAAAGCGTCGTAGGAATAGACGAACGGGCAGCTCTTCTCGAGACAGGCCGCGGGGTAGATCACCTTGTCGCAGTGCACCTCACAGCGCCGGCACTCGAGCTCGTCCTGGGGACGCAGCGGCAGTGACCGCGCAGCGAGCTTTTCGGTGGGCACCCCTTCATTGTCGGCACGAATCCGGCCATGTTCAAGGCTTGACTTTCTGGCTTCTGCCCGGTAGTGCCCGTCGCTGGCGGGACGTTAGGCTTGCGCGGTGGGGCGCAGACTCATGCAGGTCTCGCTTGCGCTCACCCCGGTCGCGCTGCTCGCAAAGTACGCGTTCGGCGCTGGTGACACCGTCGTCTTCGTACTCGCAGCGGCGGCGCTCGCCCCGCTCGCGTTCCTGATCGGTGAGGCAACCGAGAACGTCTCCTTCCACACCGGGCCGGCGATCGGCGCGTTCGCGAACGCGAGTCTCGGCAACGCGCCCGAGTTGATCATCGCGCTCTTCGCGGTCTCCGACGGGCTGCCCGCTGTCGTGCGCGGCTCGATCACCGGCTCAGTTGTCTCCACGACGCTGCTCGTCTGCGGTGGCGCGCTGTTCGCCGGTGGCTCGGGTGCGCTCAACCGCCGCTCGTTGCTCCTGCAAACCTCGGCGGTGCTCGCGGCCGTCGCGCTCTTCTGTATCCCCGCGGTCCCCGGCTTTCACGGCAACCCGGAGCGGCACAGCCTCTACCTGCTCACCCTTCCGGTCGCAGCGGTCCTGCTGTGCTCGTACATCGTCATCACCGTCGTCAACCTGCGCGCTGGTCGCGCACATACCCGGCCGTTGCCGGCGGGAGCCTGGAGCCTGCGCCGCGCGCTCGTCACTCTCGCGGCAGCCGCGACGGCGACGGCGCTCGTCTCCGAGCTGCTCGTCGGCTCGCTGCAGAGCTTCGGGCGTGCGATCGGGCTCTCGCAGTTCCTCGTCGCGGTCGTGATCGTCGCGCTGGTCGGCAACGCCGCCGAGCAGGGCGGTGCCGTCGTGATCGCGCGGCGAGGCAATCCGGGACTCGGTGCGGAGATCGCGATCTCCTCCGCGACGCAGATCGCCGTGTTCGTCTGTCCAGCGGTCGCGCTGCTCTCCGGGCTCGTCGGTCACGCGCTGCCACTGAGCTTCGCACCGGTCGAGCTCGCAGCGATGGGCGGTGGAGCGCTCGCGGTCGTCGCTGCGGTCACGAGCGGCCGCTCGAGCCGCCGTGCCGGGCTCGGGCTGATCGCTTGCTACGGGCTCGCGGTCGTCGCATTCGCGCTCATCGGCCCCGGCTGAGCAAGGCTCAGCCGGCCGAAAGCGCCTGATTGCGGCTGCAGCTGTAGCCGGCGAAGACGAGCCGTTCGCCCTCGACGCGCAGCCGCTCGCCCCGTTCGCGACCGGAGACGACGCGGTAGCTCCCGTCCTCGAGCGGTTCGAACACCGAGGGGTGCACCCAGCTCGGGGCTCCGGGTAGCTCGGCAGTCAGCTTGCCTTCACGCCAGCAGAGAACGAACTCGGCACCCTCCGACCACCAGCGGCCGAGCAGCGCGCGCACCTCCGCAGGCGGCTCGTGCTCGGGCTGCCAGGGCCTGATCTCGGACGGCCAGGCGTCGATCGTTGCCGCTGCCAGCTCGAGGCAGAGCTCACGCGTCGCGAGACGGGTGCCCGAGTTCGTGAGCACGGCGGCGCCGACACGCGAGCCGCGATGGATGTGGAGCCCGGCGAGGAAGCCGGGCATTGCCCCGCCGTGGCCGCCGTAGACGCGTTCACCGAAGGAGGCGAGCTCGAGCCCGAGCCCCCAGCCCACGCTCCAGTGCTCGGGGTCGACGAGCACCTGAGGCGTCCACATCTCCTCGAGCGTCGCAGCGGGGAGGATCCCGTCACCGCTGCCGGCGAGGAAGCTTGCGAAGCGGCAGAGATCGCCGACCGTCGACCAGAGTTGGCCCATCGAAGCGACGGCGCGCATGTCGGAGTGCGGCTCGCGCCCGACCGTCCCGGCGTACTCGTCGACGAGGTAGCCCTGCGCTCGCGGCGGCTGCTCGAACCAGGTCGTGCGCGCGAGCCCGAGCGGCGCGAGGATCCGCTCGTCGACGAAGCTTGTGTAGGGCGTGCCGCTGCGGCGCGCGCACGACCTCCCCGAGGAGCGCGAAGGCGAGGTTCGAGTAGTGGTGGGCGCGCGCAGCCGGCAGCACCTGTTCGTAGCTCGCGAGCGCGCGAAGCAGGTCGTCGCTCGTCGGCGCCGTTCCACTCACGAACATCTCGCCCGTCTCCCGCTGGAGCCCGGAGCGGTGGGCGAGCATCCTTCTGAGCGTAACCCCGCCCGCCTCGAGTCCAGGCAGGTGACGCTCGAGCGGATCGTCGAGCGCGAGCTTCCCTTCGTCTCGCAACAGCATCACCGCGACCGTCGTGAAGAGCTTCGTGATCGAGCCGACACGGTACTGGCTGTCGGGGTGCGCCTCGATCCCTCCTTCGCAGTCGGCAAGCCCCGACGCCCCCCGACCAGATCACCTCGCCTTCACGCACGACGGCAGCCGCGACCGACGGCAGCCGCTGCGCCTGACGCGCGGCGACGCTACGCCTGAGCGTCTCGAGTAGCTGCTCAGGAGGCCTGGTAGCCATCGAGGGCCGCCTTTCCGAGCTCGATCGCCGCGTCGATGTCCGCGTCGTCGATATCGAGGTGGGTGACCGCCGCGCAGCAGCCCGGGCGAACGGTTCCGCTCAGCCGAACGCCGCGCTCGGCGAGCAGCGCGATGCGCCTCGCCGGAGCCGAGCCCCAGCGCGCCGACATCGAGCTGGACGAAGTTCGTCTCGACGGTGTCGAGCTCGACGGGCAGGCCGCCTGCGACCCAGCCTTCGGCGAGCCGGCGTGCGCGCGCGTGGTCGTCGGCGAGTCGGGAGAGGTTGTGATCGAGCGCGTAGAGCACCTGCGGCGGCGACGATCCCGGCCTGCCGCATCGCGCCGCCGAAGCGGTGCTTGGCGACCCGGGCGCGCGCCATCAGCTCGGCCGAGCCGGCGAGCAGCGCACCGAGCGGGCAGCCGAGCCCCTTCGAGAGGCAGAGCGTGACGGTGTCGAACCGGCCTGCGATCGCCGCAGGTTCGACGGCGCAGGCGACGGCGGCGTTGGCGATCCGCGCGCCGTCGAGATGGAGCGCCAGCCCGAGCTCGCGTGCGGCAGCGACCGTCTGCGCGAGCTCTGCGGGCGGCCAGACGGCGCCGCCGCCGCTGTTGTGGGTGTTCTCGAGCGCGAGCACTCGCGGACGCGGCCGGTGCAGCGGGTCCGGCGGGTGGATCGCCGCCCGCAGCGCGCGGCGCCAGATCCGCCCCCGGTCGCCGACGAGGCCGCGCGTCTGCAGGCCCGAGTGCACCGCGGCGCCTGCCCAGCTCGGAGATCATGATGTGCGCGCTCTCCTCGACGAGCAGCTCGCTTCCGGGCTCGCCGAGCAGCGAGAGCGCAATCTGGTTGGCCATCGTCGCGGTCGGCAGGTAGACCGCCTCCTCCTGTCCGAGTAGCTCGGCGCTGCGGCGCTCGAGCGCGAGCACGGTCGGGTCCTCGCGGCGCTGCTCGTCGCCTACCTCCGCGTTCGCCATCGCCTCCCGCATCCCGGCGTGAGGGGAGCGTCTGAGTGTCCGAACGAAGGTCGATCACGATCGCAGCCTAGTCGCCTCCGCCTCCGCTGTGGACGCGCGGGCGGCCCGCGCGGCTACCGTGTCGCGCGTGGATCTCGAGCTGCTCGAACGGACGCTCGCCGACCAACCCGGCTACCGCCGCACCCAGGTGTGGGAGTGGGCGGCGCGCGGCGTCGGCTCCTACGCCGAGATGACGAACGTTCCGGCCGGGCTGCGTGAGCGGCTGCAGGAGCTCGTGCCGTTCTCCTCGCTCTCAATCGCAGCCGAGACGCTCGCTCGCGACGGAACGCTCAAGGTGCTGTTTGAGACGCGCGACCGACACCCGCTCGAGTCGGTGCTGATGCGGTACCGCGACGGGCGCCGTTCGGTCTGCCTCTCCTCCCAGTCGGGCTGTCCGCTCACCTGCAGCTTCTGCGCGACCGGACAGATGCGCTTCGGGCGCAACCTCACGAGTGGTGAGATCCTCGACCAGGCACTCCACTTCCGCCGCCTCGAACCGATCGATCATGTCGTCTTCATGGGCATGGGCGAGCCGATGATGAACCTCGATGCCGTCCTCGAGGCAGCGCGGCGGCTGCCCGACGTCGGCGTTACCCCTCGACGCACGACGATCTCCACGGTCGGCTGGTTGCCGGGGCTCACTCGCTTCATCGACGAGGTTTCCGAGCCGATCCGGCTCGCGCTCTCACTGCACGCGCCGAACGAAGCACTACGGCGCAAGCTGATGCCCGTGACCGACCGCTATGGCCTCGCCGCGGTGCTCGCCGAGTGCGTCCGCTACGTCGAGCTGCGCGGACGACGCGTGTATGTCGAGTACGTGATGCTCGCCGGGGTCAATGACTCGCCGAACCAGGCCACCGAGCTCGCCTCGCTGCTCGGTCGCGAGCACTTCAAGGTCAACCTGATTCCGTACAACCCGACCGGAATCTACGCCGGCTCCTCCCGTGATGCGATCGCGATCTTCAAGTCGGTGCTCGACCGGGCGCGCGTGCCGACGACGGTGCGGCTCACCCGCGGCCGGGACATCGCCGCTGCCTGCGGACAGCTTGCGGCGGGCGCCGCACCCGAACCGGTCACCCGCACGCGCTAACGGGTGGCGCCGGCGCCACCGTTTCGAAGCGAAAAGCTCGCATACTGTGAGAATGGCCTTGGGGACGTCGTGAAGCGCGCGTCGTGAAGCGCGCGTTCGTACCCCGGCTGGCTCGACTCTCGGAGCTGACGCTCTTTGGCGCACTGCCGCTCGCCGTGTTCATCGGGCTCGTCAGCGCGCGGACGAACTTCGCTTTTGACTTCCGCCAGATCTGGCAGGGCGGACGAGCCATCCTCGACGGCGTCTCACCGTACCCGCCAGCGGCGACGCTGCACGCGCTCGGCACCAATATCGGGCCGCTCTCGATTCCAAGACTCTTCCGCTTTCCATACCCGGCCGGCTCGGCACTGCTGATCGTGCCGCTTGCTGCGTTGCCCTTCACGGCGGCCGCGCTCGTCATCGTCGTCGGCTCAACTGTCGCCCTCCCACTTGCGCTCTGGCTCTTTGACGTCCGCGACTGGCGTTGTTACGGCGTGATGTTCGGCTCGCTGAGCGTGATCAGCGCTGTGCGACTCGGGTCGCTTACACCGCTGCTGATGCTGTTGTTCGCGCTCGCTTGGCGCTACCGGGACAGGCGCGTCGTGAGCGGGGGGGCGATCGCCGCGGCCATCTGCCTCAAGCTGTTCCCCTGGCCGCTCCTCGCGTGGTTTCTGGCGACGCGACGCTTCAGCGCAGCGGCAATCGCCACGCTCGTCGCGCTCGTCTGGACATTAATCGCCTGGGCAGTGATCGGCTTCGCCGGGTTCAGCAGTTATCCCCTCCTGCTGCGGCGGCTGGCCGCGGTCGACGCGCCGCATGGCTACTCACTCGTGGCGTTCGGCTCACTGCTCGGGCTCGGTAGCACGTTCGCCGATGCGCTCCCCTGGCTCGTCGGCGCGGTGCTGATCATTGCCGTCGGCGTGGCGGCACGTGGCAGCGACGGCGACCGGAAGGGCTTCTCCCTGGCGGTGGCGGCGGCCCTGCTCTGCAGCCCGGTTGTCTGGCTGCAGTACTTCGCCCTGCTTTTCGCGGTGGTTGCCGTGTGGCGGAAGACACTGTCGCTCGCGTGGCTGCTGCCCTTGCTCTTCATTCTGGTCCCGGCAGGCTGGACGATCCACGAGCGCCCGGGCGTCGACACGGTAGTCGGCCTCGCCCTCGCGACCGCGACCTTCCTCGCCGCCTGGCAACGTCCGACGATCGCGGACGCACGCGACCGCCCCGCTCTGCCCGCAGCCGAGCGAGCGCTCGCGCAACGTGCCTCCGGCTCGGGGCTTGAGGCCGGCTGAGCCCGGCGCGAGCCCCCGCGGCCGAGCTGGTTCCGTCCGCTCAGGTCGGAAGGATGGCTGCGAGGTCCCCAAGACGCGCCGCGCCTCCGGAAGGAGCCGCAGCAGTACCCCCGGTTGCGCCCGTGCCGCGACGAAGCGGGCGCCGTCACCGGCACCGAGGTAACGTGCGGCGATCGCACTCCGCGCCGAGGTCGCGTCGCCAGCATCGAGCGTGGGGCGGCCGCGCACCTCGATCCCACGAAACGGCGGCACCGTCTCGAAGACGACGAGTGCGCAGCGCGGATCGCGTGCAAGCTGACGCAGCTTGACGTCACCCTGGGCGATCACGACCTCGAACGCACCCTCGTGCCAGCGAAACCAGACCGGGGAGACGAGCGCACTGCCGTCCCGCCGATAGGTCGTCAGCACAGCAGCACTCGGGGCCTCGAGCAGCGAGCCGAGCGCGACGACCCAGTCCTCCTCCACGCTGTGAGCGTAGCCAGCCGCCAACTGCGGGCGCGGGCGCGCGTTCGAGTCGGCGCGGTAGACACGCGCTGCACCTAGAGTGAGCGGGATGCGCACGTCCCTCGAGAGCTCCCGCTTGTCTCTCTGGTCGAGCAGATCGCTGCTTTCGATCGCGAGCGAGGGCTCGGTGCTCTCGCTCGGCTCGGTCGGCTCGGTGCTCTCGATCGGGTCGGTCGGTTCGGCCTGCTCGATCCTCTCGATCGGCTCCGCGGGATCGGCGGGCTCGGCACTCTGCTTCGCCTCTCGACGCTCGCTGCTCTCTGCAGGCAGCGTCGGCGTCGTCCTCGGTGCCCCACTCACGCCCGCGCGCGGCGGCGTCGTCGCCGCCGGTCTGATCCTGCTCGCGGCCGCCTTGCTCAGCGGCAGCGGCGCCCGTCGCCGTGTCGTTTTCCCCTAGTGGAGCGAGAGGCGGCCCGGGGGCCAGTAGGTCGCGACCACCTTGCCGATCAGGTTGCCTCGCGGCACGGACCCCCAAGCACGTGAGTCGCAGGAACCGCCGCGGTTGTCGCCCATGAAGAAGTACTCACCCTTGGGGACGTGCCACGTCTTGCCGAGATAGTCGGGGTCGTTCTCGACGTCGGCCTCCCGCCGCGCAGGCTGGACGTAGGGCTCGTTGAGCTTCTTGCCGTTGATCCAGATGAAACCGTGCTTGTCCTCGTAGACGGTGTCGCCAGGCATTCCGATCAGGCGTTTGACGAAGGTTCCGCCCTCGCCACACTTGACGACGGCGAGCGGTGGCGCGGTGAAAACGACGATGTCGCCCCGCTGAGGCGACGAGAAGTCGTAACAGATGCGACAGGCAAGCACCCGGTCCGAGCCGTTCAAGAGACCGCCCGAGGCGAGGCAGCCGATCGCCGGCTGCGCACAGTTCAGCGTCGGCTCCATCGAACTCGACGGGATCCGATACGGGTTGACGACCCACTGCTTGACCGCGAGCACGATCAGGATCGCCCCGAGAATCGTGACGAGCCAGTCGATTGCGATCCGCAGCCCGGACGGGAGGCCGGCGGTCAGGCGGTCTACCGGGTTTCGCACCAGCTGCCGACTCGGCTCGGGACGCTCATCCCCGAAGCATAGGTGATCTATGCCATACAATCGCTCGGGTGCGGCGAGACGCGTTCTCGGGGCATTTGGACCTGCTGTTGCTCGCAGCGTTGCAGTCGCGGCCGATGCACGGCTACGCGCTGATCGAGTACGTGCGCGACGCCAGCGGCGGGCAGTTCGATTACCCGGAGGGGACGGTGTACCCCGCTCTGCGCCAGCTTGAGGACGACGGGCTCGTGCGGAGCCGTTGGAGTGAGAGCGAGGGACGCCGGCGACGCACCTACGAGCTGAGCGCGCAGGGAGAGAAGGCGCTCGCGGGGCGGCGCCACGACTGGGAACGATACGCACGCAGCGTGCAGGCGGTGCTCGAGCATGGCTGAAGACGCAGGCGTCGACGCCTACCTCGTCAAAGTCGCCGCGCTGCTCGGCGGCTCGCAACGCACGCGGACGCGTCTGCTCGACGAACTCCGCGACCATCTCGACGACGCGATCCGCGCGCACCGCGCCCAAGGGGTTTCCGAGCAGCAGGCGGCAAGCGAGGCGCTCGCGCGACTTGGCGCCCCCGAGGCGGTAGCTCACGCCTGGGCCCGGCGCTGTACGCGGCTGCGTCGCCGTCAGCGCGCCCGCGCCGCGGTGCTCGTCGCGACCGCCGCAGCCGCCTCGCTGCTCGCGCTCGCGCAGCACGCCGACGGCCGCCCCCATCCAGCTTTGCCGCCGCCGTCGCACTGCCTGCCTCGACAACGCTGCAGCTAAACCCGCTCGGGCTCGTGGGGGCTCGCCGGCCGTGCCCGCAGGCATAGTGTCCGGCGTACGGACATCAGCGAAAAGGAGTGTCTGCCATGCGTTCGCGCCCTAACCGGGTCATCACGTTCTCCCTGCTCGCGCTCCTCGCGCTCCTGCTTGCGGGCTGCGGCGGAGGCGGCAAGGCGAGCACGTCCACGACGACAGCGGCGTCTACAACAACGGCCGCGCCCACAACAACGGCCGCGCCCACAACAACGGCAGCGGCAGCAACAGCCCCAACGACCACAGCGGCCGGGACGACGACGAGCGCGAGTGCGGTTGCCGGCCTTCCGAACTGCAGTCAGCTCTCGAGCCTCGAGACGGCGTTCTCGCAGGCGCTCTCCGGGGTCGGCACGAACAACCTGCAGGGCCGCATCGCGGTGCTCAAGCAGTTCGCGAGCCAGACGCCGGCCTCGATCCGGCCAGCCTTTGAGGAGGTCGCGAACGCGCTTGCGCAGATCAGCGCGGCGCTCAAGGGCACGAGTCTGACCTCAGGCGGCTCGGTCAACCCGGCCGTGCTCGCGAAGCTCGCGCAGATCCACAGCACCGCTTTGACGAACGCTCTGACACAGATCGGGACCTGGGCCGCGACCAACTGTCACGGCTAGGCGGCGACCCCTCTCGCACCTACGCACGAAGCATCCGGGCCGCCCGTGGGGCGGCCCGGATGCGCTCACTTGTCCCGCTCAGCGCACGAGAGCACGTGCCGGGCGGCCACGGCCGTGCCGCTCGAAGTAGCGCTGATGGCGCTCCTCGGCCTCCCAGAAGACCTGTGCGTCCTCGATCTGCGTCGCGAGCGGGCGTCCGAGCTGCTGCTCGAGACTCGTGCGAGAAGCCTCGGCGACGGCCCGCTGGCTGGGACTGTGGACGAAGATCGCCGAGCGGTACTGGTCGCCGAGCGCGAGCCCACTGCGGTCACGGCTCGGATCGTGCTCACCCCAGAACGTCGCCAGCAACTGCTCGTAGGTGACGAGCGCAGGGTCGTAGACGAGCTCGACCGCCTCGGCATGCCCGGTGCCGTGCCCACACACCTGCTCGTAAGTGGGCGCCTCTGTATGCCCGCCGGTGTACCCGACGCGCGTCGCGACCACGCCGGGTAGCGCCCGGAACGCCGCCTCGACCCCCCAGAAGCAGCCGGCCGCGAACGTCGCCCGCTCCCGGCTGCCGCCCTCGCGCACTAGCGCTCCTCGAGCTTGAGCGCGGCCGAGTTGATGCAGTAGCGGATTCCGGTCGGGGCCGGCCCGTCCGGGAAGAGGTGCCCCAGGTGGCCGCCGCAGTCGGCACAGAGGACCTCGGTGCGGCGCATGCCGTGGCTCGAGTCGCTCTCCTCGATGATCGCCTCCTCGCTCGCGCGGGGCGAAGAATGCGGGCCAGCCGCAGCCGGAGTCGTACTTCGCGTCCGAGCTGAAGAGCTCGGCACCGCAGCCGGCGCAGTGATAGCTACCCGGCTCGAACACATGGTCGTACTCTCCCGAGAACGGTGCCTCGGTGCCCTTCTGGCGCAGCACCCGATACTGGTCGGGGTCAAGCTGGGCGCGCCACTCGGCCTCGCTTCTGACGACCTTCGTCACGTCGATCTCCTTATCGTTCGTTCCTGCACGACATCTCGTGCATCCAGGATCTCAAACGAGTGAAGGGCTTCGCGCGTTCCCGCTTCTGATGGCGTGTCCGGCTCTGTGCCGGCAGCTCGTGGGGCTGGCTCAGCTCGTCGGCAGCTTGAGCCGGTAGACGCTCGAGGCGGCGCCACCGGGAGCGATCTCGATCGAGCCGCTCACGCCCTTGAAGATGCCTGTGCCGCTCTGGACAGGCACGACAAGCCCGCTCGAGAGCGAGATGTGGTCCCCGTCGGCGGTGATCGTGCCGCCGGGGAAGCTCGTCACGGTCTGCAGGTTGGTCGTGCCGGTGCAGCCGGCAGCGCTCGAACTACAGGAGCCGTGGAGCTGGTAGGTAAAGCTCATCGTGCCGAGAAACGTGTTGTTCGGGAGGCCGAGCACCGTGCCGACGGCGTAAAGGCGAAGCGTCGTCGAGAGCACGAGCCCGATCGGAGGCGGATGCGGGTGCTGATAGGTCGCTTCCTGGATCAGCCGCACCGTGATCACGACCGACTTCGTCGCGGCCCGGTTCGCCAGCACGGCGGTCTGACCGCTCACCTCCGCACGCGCCGTGCTCGCCGGAAAGGCCGTTCCACCGTAGGCCAGGGCAAGCCCGACCACGGCCGCAAACGTGACTGCCCCCCGCCGAACCGCCTTGTTGCCTCTCAACCTTCCACCTTCCACCCATTCTGACGCACGCACGACGCCACGTGCGCCGCCTGTCTCCACGAAGAGAGCCGAGATGGAGCCCCGGCACTGCCGGCCGGGGCTCCATCTCCTATCTCGCCGTCACTCGAGGGCTTTACCGCCTCCGGGCATCATGCCCTTCTGGCAGCTTTATGCCCTTGCGGCAACGGTGCTACTGCGAACAGTCACTAGTTCGACGGGAACCCCGTCGGAGTTGTGGCCGCACAGGGTGCGCAGGTGGCGTACCCGCCCGAGTACTTGGACACGAACGCCGCCACGTTCTGGATCTGTGTCATCGTTAGCACCTTCCCGAACCCGACCATCTGCGTCGGATAGAGCGGCAGCGCCGCGGGAAGGCCATCCTCCACCGTCGCGACGGCGACGACATACGGCGCGTGGATCTTGTCAAAGTCCATCCCAAGCTTCCCGTAGGCCGCCGGACCCCCCGCCTTCAGCGTGTGGCAGGCAACGCAGAAGTAGTCATTGAACACGGCGTACCCGGCGACAGGATCCCCGGGGTTCGTTGCGACTGCTTTCGCGTCGGTCGTGTGGTTTGCCAGCGCGACAGGCGTTCCGAGCGCGACCGCACAAGCGACGATCACAAGCCCGAGGCCTGTGCGACGGCCGATTCTGGTCTGACGCATCGTCCTCCTCATTCCTTGACACCGCCCGGTCTGGCGACCGGACTGCGCGTGCTGCGCGCCACTGATTCTTACAGATTGTGGCGCCCGCGCCCAGTCGGATTTCGATCCGGTAACAAAGCCAACCCAAAATGCTTCCCGGAACCGACCTCGGGCAAACATCCCAGACCGCTGCTCGGAGCACGGTTGGCGAGCTCTTCAGGCGGGTGGATCGCCGAAGCCGTACTTGACGACCGGGGTGCGCGCAGCTCGCACCTCGTCGAGTCGTGTGACCGGACGCCCGTGCGGCGCGCTGCGCAGCGTCTCGGGTTCAGAGGCGGCCTCGTGGACGATCGCGAGCATCGCCTCGACGAATGCGTCGAGCGTCTCGACCGCCTCGGTCTCGGTCGGCTCGATCATCAGCGCCTCGGGGACGATCAGGGGGAAGTAGACGGTCGGCGGGTGGTAGCCGTAATCCATCAGCCGCTTGGCGACGTCGACGGCGGCGATGCCGTGCTCGCGCTTGAGCCGCTGGGCGCTCAGCACGAACTCGTGCATGCAGAGCCGCTCGAAGGGCAACTCGTAGGCGTCCTGGAGCTTGACCCGCAGGTAGTTCGCATTGAGCACGGCGGTCTCGCTCATCTCGCGGAGCGCCGGGCCCCAGGCGCGCATGAAAGCGTAGGAGCGGACGAAGACGCCGAACGGCCCCGAGTAGCCCCGCACCTTGCCGATCGACTGGGGCCGGTCCTCGTCGAGGCGGTAGTGCTCACCCTCGCGCACGACGACGGGCACCGGCAGGTACGGAGCGAGCCGCTCCGCGACGGCGACCGGGCCGCCGCCGGGGCCGCCGCCGCCGTGGGGCTGCGAGAACGTCTTGTGCAGGTTGATGTGGCAGATATCGAAGCCCATGTCGCCGGGGCGCGAGATCCCACAGACCGCATTGAGGTTGGCGCCGTCGTAGTACATGAGTGCACCGGCGGCGTGGAAGATGTCGCGGATCTGTTCGATGTTCTCGTCGAAGAGACCGAGCGTCGAGGGGTTCGTGAGCATCAGTCCGGCCGTGTGTGCTCCGACCTTGGCGGCGAGATCGTCGAGATCGATGTTGCCGCGCGCATCGGTCGAGACGTTCGTGAGCTCGTATCCCGTCATCGCGACGCTGGCGGGGTTCGTCCCGTGCGCGGTGTCGGGCACGACGATGTGCGTGCGCGTCTCGTCCTCGCCTCGCGCCTCGAAGTAGGCGCGCATCAGCAGCAGCCCCGTCAGCTCGCCCTGCGAACCGGCGGCCGGCTGGAGGCTCACCGCCGGCAGACCAGTGACCTCGGCGAGGATCTGCGTGAGCCGCCACTCGAGCTCGAGTGCGCCCTGGGCCGCCTCGTCGGGGACGAGCGGGTGCAGGTCCCGGAACCCGGGCAGCGAGACCAGCCGTTCGTTGACGCGAGGGTTGTACTTCATCGTGCACGAGCCGAGTGGGTAGAAGCCGGTGTCGACGCCGAAGTTGCGCGTCGAGAGCTCGGTGAAGTGACGCATCACCTCGGGCTCGGCGAGTTCGGGCAGCCGCGGCGGGACGCTGCGGGCGAGACCGGCCGGAAGCGCCGGCACCGGGAGATCACGGTCGGGCACCTCGAGCCCACGCCGACCCGGGCGCGAGCGCTCGTAGATCAGCTTCACGATGCGAGCACCTCGGCGAGCCGGTCGATTTCCGCGACGGTGCGCCGCTCGGTGACCGCGACGAGCAGCCCGCCGGCGAGGGCCGGGTAGGCGCGCCCGAGTGGGTAGCCGGGATTGACGCCGCGGGCGCGTGCGCGGGCCACGACGGCTGCCGCGTCGGCCTGCCCGCTCGCCACCGCGAACTCCTTGAAGCCGGGCTTGTCGGGGAAGAGCGGCTCGAGCCCCTTCGCGGCGAGCTGCTCGCGCGCGTAGGCGGCGAGCGCCATGCACGTCTCCCCTGTCTCAACGAGCCCTGCCGGGCCGAGCAGCGAGAGGTGCACGAGCCCCGCGAGCGCGAGCAGCGTCTGGTTCGTCGTGATGTTCGAGGTGGCCTTCTCGCGGCGGATGTGCTGCTCGCGCGTCTGCAGCGTGAGCACGAAGCCGCGCTTGCCCTCGGTGTCGACCGTCTCGCCCACGATCCGCCCGGGGAGCCGCCGGATGAACTGCTCCTTGGCCGCGAGGAAGCCGTAGTGCGGCCCGCCATAGCTCATGAAGTTGCCGGCCCCTTGCCCCTCGCCGATCGCGAGCGCGCACCCGTAGTTGCCCGGCGCCTCGAGCAGCCCGAGGCTGAGCGGGTCGACGTGGGCGACGGCGAGCGCCCCGGCCGCGTTCGCCGCGGCGGCGAGCTCGGGCGCAGGCTCGAAGCACCCGAAGAAGTTCGGCTGCTGGAAGATGACCGCGGCTGCGTCCCGGGCCGCTTCGGCAAGCCGCTCGGGGTCGGTCGTGCCGCCGGTATGGGGCACCTCCACAACCTCGAGCCGGAAGCCGCGCGCGAACGTCTTGACAACTGCGCGCACCTGCGGGTTGGTCGCCTCGGTGATCACGATCCGCGAGCGGCCGGTGACGTTCTTGGCGAGGAAGCAGACGTCAGCGGCGACGCTCGTGCCGTCGTAACCGGAGGCGTTGGCGACGTCCATGCCCGTCAGCTCGCAGATCGCCGTCTGGTACTCGAAAACGGCCTGCAGGATCCCCTGGGAGAGCTCGGGCTGGTAGGGCGTGTAGGCGGTCAGGAACTCGCCGCGCGACAGCACGGCGTCGACGACGGCGGGCACGTAGTGGTCGTAGATACCGGCCCCGAGGAACGAGACCTCGTCGAGCACGTTACGAGCCGCGAGTGCGCCGAGGTGCGCGCTGAGGTCAGCCTCGTTGAGCGCCGGCGGTACGTCGAGCTCGCCGCGGAAGCGAACGCCGGCGGGAATCTCGGCGAACAGCTCCTCAATGCTCGAGACGCCGATCGCGGCGAGCATCGCGTCGCGGTCGGCGGGCGTGATCGAGAGGTAGCTCACTGCGCCGCGAGCAGCTCACGGTAGGCGGAGACGTCGAGCAGCGTCTCGAGCTCGGCGGGGTCGGTGAGGCTGAGACGGACGAGCCAGCCGGCGCCGTAAGGGTCGTCGTTGACCGTCGCCGGGTCCGCAACCGCGCCGCTGTTGACCTCGAGGACGGTGCCCGAAAGCGGCGCGATCAGATCGGAGACGGCCTTGACCGACTCGACCTCGCCGTAGGAGGAGTCCTTGCGCACCGCCTGCCCGACGGCGGGCGGCTCGAAGTGGACGAGCTCACCGAGCGCGTCAAGCGCGAACCAGGTCACGCCGATCACGGCCTCGTCGCCCTCGACACGCGCCCAGTCGTGTTCGGGGTGGTAACGCAGATCCTCCGGGTAGGACTCGCTCGCGGCCACGTTCACTCCTTCGTCGTCGGCTTGTAGATCGGTTTACTCGTCACCGTTGCCTGGCGGGGGCGGCCGCGCACGTCGAGCGTCAAGGTGCTGCCTGGTGCCGCGCGTGCCGCCGGAACGTAGCCGAGCCCGATGCCGATCTCGAGCATCGGGGAGAGCGAGCCGGACGTTACCTCCCCTCCACCCTCGATCGCCATCCCCTGGCGCGGAATCGCCTGCTCGCTCATCGTGAAGGCGACAAGCCGCTCGCTCGGGCCGTCGCTCGCAACGCGGCGCAGCTCCTCGGCACCGGTGAACTCCGTCTCGAGCGCGCAGGCGAAGCGAAGCCCGCTCGAGATCGCGTCCCACTGCGGGCCGATGTCGTTCCCGTGGAGCGGGTAGCAGACCTCGAGCCGCAGCGTGTCGCGCGCGCCGAGCCCGCAGGGAACAACGCCGCGGGCGAGGATCGCGTCCCAGAGCGCGACCGAGTCCTCGGGCATGCAGGCGAGCTCGACGCCCTGCTCGCCCGTATAGCCGGTGTAGTTGATCATCACCTCGATCGCGTCGATACGGCCGGATTCGAAACTGAATGCGGGCCGCGGCTCGAGCCCGAGCCGGGCGAGCGCGTTGGGGCCCTGCACGGCGAGCAACGCGTACTCGTCGGAAACGTCGCGGACGTCGCTCCCGCGCGGCGCCCGCGACGAGAGCCACTCGTAGTCGAGCTCGCGATTGGCGGCGTTGACGACGAGCAGGTAGCGGTGGGTGCCGGTGCGGTAGACGATCAGGTCGTCGACGATGCCGCCCTGCTCGTTGGTGAGCAGCGTGTACTGCGCCTGTCCCTGCTCGAGCCGGCTGATGTCGTTCGAGAGCTGGCGCTGCAGAAAGCCCTCGGCGCTTGGACCCTCGACGTCGAACTCGCCCATGTGGGAGACGTCGAACACCCCGGCGTCGCTGCGGACCGCGCGATGCTCGGCGAGCACCCCCTGGTACTGCACCGGCATCTCGAACCCCGCGAAGGGGACGAGCTTGGCGCCCGCCTCGCGGTGACGGTCGTAAAGGGGTGTGCGCCTGAGCGGTACCACCGGGGCGATGCTAACGACCGCCCGGAGCGCGGCGCGGCGGTCAGTCGTCGCTGTCAAGCAGCTGCGCCGCGACACTCACGCTCGCACCGGCGCGGCGCAGCAGCGAAGTGAACGGGCAGCCGAGCTCGGCTGCGAGCGCGAGCCGCGCGAGCGTCTCGGCGGCGAGGCCCGGGGCACGAACCGAGGCGGTAAGCTCGGAGCCGGTCACCTGGTGGCCCTGGCCCTCGACCTCGTCCATCACGATCGTGCAGCGCACCACGATCCGTTCAGGCGGCAGCTCGGCGCCGGTCAGCTCGCCGGCGAGCGCCATCGCGAGGCAGCCTGCGTGCGCCCCCGCGAGCAGTTCCTCCGGGCTCGTCTTACCCTCTGGCTTCCCGATCCGGGTCGGCAGCGAGAAGGGCAGCTCGCCGAAGGCGCCCGAGGAGACGGCGTTGATCCGGCCCTCGCCGCGGGCCAGGTTGCCCTCCCAGACGGACTCGGCGGTGCGCTCGATGTGGGGCATGACGTCAGCTCTCCTTCGGGTAGGTGGCGGGGGTGCCGTCGGGGTAGTACGCCTCCGCGGGGGAGCCGGCAGGGGTGAAAACACCGAGCAGCTCGAGCTCACGCTCGCCGCTGTTTTCGAGGCAGTGGACGAGCCGGGCCGGTAGGTGGACGCAGCTGCCCGGCGCGAGCGCTGCCTGCTCGCCGCCGATGTGGAGCACGCCCTCGCCGCTCAGGATGTAGATCACCTCGTCGTAGTGGTGGTAGTGGTCGGGCGCCCGCCCCGGCGGGACGTAGCCGATGAACTGGGTGAGCGCCGCGCCGCCGAGCTCGGGGCGGACTCCGAGCGTGAACTGCCGCGCCGCGGTCGCGCTGCGGCGGCCCTCGGCGGCGAGATCGAGGTGCGCGTATGCCGCCGGCGCCGGCGGCGGGTCGAGCAGCAGCACCGAGAGCAGCTCGAGAGCCGTCTCGGTCTCGAGCACCCAGCTGCTACCTCGCCGGATCGAGACGCCGATGCCCGGCGCGAGCGGAAGCGTCACCTCGTCGAGGCACAGGCGGCCTTCGCCGGCGAGCACGTACAGCACCTCGTCGGCGCCGGCCTCGACACGTGGACCGGAGCTCCCGGCAGAGACCCTGAGCAAACGCTGCGCAAACTTCTCGCAGCCGCGGGAGTCATCAAAGAGCGTGACCAGCGTGACCGTCTCGCCCGGCTGCTTGATGGCCGGGGACTCGTCGGCGCTGAGCGCGTACCGCATGAGCCGAATCTACCCGAGCAGCGTCGGCAGACCGGCACCACACGGGCCCGAGCCCGGGGACGGTTGTGTTTGCGTCCCCGAACAGCGTAGGATCCCCCGGCGTGCACGGGGCCACGGACGTGGCACCGACTCATCAGGTTGAACGACTCGCATTGTTCTTGAGGGTTTGCGGAACTCCCCGTAGACCCATCGGCCAGCATGTTCGAAGGAGGCTTGATGGTTAAGAGGGCACTATTGATCTCGATCGGAGCCGTGTGTGTGTCGGCGGCACTCGTCGCCGCGGCGGGTGCGTCCCGGGCGGCGTCGACCGCCGCTGCCGCTGCCGCACCGTCGTCTGTCTCGTGTTCCAACCCGATCCAGATCGGCATGATGGGCCCGTTCACCGGCCCGGTCGCCTCGATCGGCGACGATCAGCTGCACTGGGCCGAGTTCTACGCGAGCACGTGGAATGCGACCCACAAGCTCAAGCTGAACATCGTCCAGGGTGACACCCAGCTCAACCCGGCGATCGCAACGACGGTGGCGCAGTCGTTCGCGTCGAACTCGAGCATCGTCGGAGTGATCGGGCCGGCCGGTAGCCAGGAAGTCACCGCCGTCGCCCCGATCCTCAAGAAGGCCGGCCTCGTGTTCGCTTCCGGCTCGGCGACGAACACGGCGCTCACCAACGGCAGCCTGCGCGGGTACTTCTTCCGCGACGTCCCCAACGACGGCGTGCAGGGCCCGACGGATGCGGCGTACATGATGAGCAAGCTCGGCGTCACGAAGGGCTCGAGCGTCATGATCGTCAACGATCAGGAGTCGTACTCGACCGGCCTCGCGACGATCGTCTCGGCCGCGCTCACGAAGGCCGGCGTCAGTGTCGACAACGAGTCGGTCAGCCAGAAGGACACCGACTTCTCCTCGCTGATCGCGAAGGTCACGAGCTCGACGAAGGTCGTCTACCTGCCCTTCCAGGTCGCCTCGGAGGCGCAGCTCTTCGCCCAGCAGCTCAAGGAGCAGGGCAAGTCGGCGGTCGTGTTCGGAAGCGACGGCACCTACGACAACAAGAACTTCACGTCAAGCGGTGCCTACGTGTCGTTCTTCGCGCCTGACGTGACGACGCTCCCGGCCGACGCGATGATCGCCTCCGCGTTCAACAAGGCCTACCCGGGCGGCACGAGCCCGTTCGGAGCACCGAACTACGTGCTCGCTCAGGCCTATGCCCAGGCAGCCACGGCCGCCTGTGCCGCAGGCAAGGGGACGCTGACCCGGGCCTCACTGCGGGCGGCGTTCGCCAAGGTGAAGCTCTCCAGCACGATCCTCGGCCAGCCGCTCGCGTTCACCGCGAACGGGGACGTCGCCGGGGCCAAGTTCCACATCTTCAAGATCGAAAACGGCAAGTACGTGACGGTCGCCTAACGAGGCCTCTGGTGTCGGGGCACGGCGTGAGCCGTGCCCCGACCGCCTCTCCGCCATGAACTGGAACCTGTTTGTCAGCGAGCTCGTCGACGGCACGGTGCACGGGTGCGTGTACGCACTGATCGCGCTCGGCTACTCGATGGTCTACGGCATCCTGAAGCTGCTCAACTTCGCCCACGGCGACATCTTCATGGTCGGCTCGTTCATCGGCTACGGCGTGCTCACCGCCTTCGGCGGCGCCGAGTCGCTCTCGATCCCGATCTTTCTCCTTCTGATCCTGATGTTCCTCGGCTCGATGCTCGGCGGCGGGCTGCTCGGTGTCCTGATCGAGCGCTTCGCCTACCGACGGCTGCGTGACGCGCCCCGAATCGCGCCGCTGATCACGGCGCTCGGCGTCTCGTTCTTCCTTGAGAACACCGCGCTGCTCGTGCTCGGCGCCAACTACGAAAGCTACGACACCTTCGACTGGAAGAACGGCTCGCTCTGGTCGGTCGGCTTCATGCTGCCCTCCGGCGTGCGCGTGGCGTTGCCGCAGATGATCGTCGTCGTCGGCGCGATCGTGCTGATGATCGCGCTCACCGTCTTCGTCAACCGCACCCAGCTCGGGCGGGCGATGCGCGCGGTCTCCTTCGACCGCCAGGCGGCAGAGATGATGGGCATCGACGTCAACCGTGTGATCGCCGTCACCTTCTTCATCGGCTCGGCGCTCGCTGGCGCCGCCGGCATCTTCAACGGGCTCGTCTACCAGCAGGTGTGGCCCTACATGGGCTTCGAACAGGGACTCAAGGCGTTCACCGCCGCGGTCGTCGGCGGGATCGGGAACATGCCCGGGGCCGTCGTCGGCGGGCTCGCGATCGGGCTCGCCGAGGCGTTCACCGTCGGCTACGTCTCCTCCACCTTCTCGGACGCGATCGTGTTCGTGATCCTGATCGGAGTGATGATTCTGCGACCGAGCGGCCTGCTCGGCCGCGCGGCGGTGGCGAAGGTCTGATGTCGGGCACGGACGTCCCCGACCCGCCCGAACCGCGCGATCCGCGTATCGGCGCCGACGAGTGGGTCGCCTCGGTCGCTGACCGCCGTGAGCAAGGCAACCTCACCCAGATCCTGCGTACACGGCTCGAGGCGATCCCGAACCCGGTCGGCTTCGCACTCTTCGGCCTCGCCGCGGCGCTCGTGCCGGTGTTCACGTCGAACGGGTACTACCTGCAGGTCGGGTTCGACACGATCACGTACATGCTGCTCGCACTCGGGCTCAACGTCGTCGTCGGCTTCACGGGGCTGCTCGACCTCGGCTATGTCGCCTTCTTCGGCTTCGGCGCCTACGGCTACGCGATGCTCGCCTCCTCCCAGTTCCACCGGCACTGGCCCTTCCACGGCCACTGGCCGACGCTCGCGATCATCCCCTTTGTGACCGCGGCGACCGCGCTGCTCGGGCTTCATCGTCGCGCTGCCCTCCCGCCGGCTGGTCGGTGACTACCTCGCGATCGTCACCCTCTTCTTCGGCCAGCTGTTCGTGACCGTCACGAACAACGGCGAATCGATGTCGCTGCTCGGGCTGACGAAGGATTACAACGTCACGAACGGGCCGAACGGGATCGCCAACCTCGACCCCTTCCACGCCTTCGGCTACACGTTCGGGACGCTGCGCAGCTACTTCTGGATCGCGCTCGCGTTCTTCCTGATCGTGCTCGGCATCGTCTACCTGGTGAGCACGTCGCGCACCGGCCGAGCCTGGCGCTCGGTACGCGAGGACCCGCTCGCAGCCGAGCTGATGGGGATGCCCGTCAACCGGCTCAAGCTGCAGGCGTTCGCTTTCGGCGCCGCGGTCGCCGGGCTGACGGGCACCGTGTTTGCCTCCGAGCACACCGCCGTGTTCTCGAGCGACTTCGACTCACCGCTGCTGATCATGGTCTACGCGATCCTGATCCTCGGCGGCGCCGGTTCGCTCGCGGGTGTGATCCTGGGCGCGCTGATCGTCAACATCTCGCTCGAGGTGCTGCGTCTGCCGAGCCACGCGACCATCATGTTCTTCGCGCTGATCCTCGCCACGCTCGTCGTGAAGCTGCGGCCCTGGCGCGTACTCGCCGCGGTACTCGTGGGCACTGCGGTCGCCGGCTTCGTGCTGCGCGAGGTCGTGGGTGCGATCTGGCCCTTCACGCTGCACGCCTCGGGCGCGGTGCCCGGCTCGTTCGGGCGGGCGCTGGCCGACTGGCTGCCCGTCGCGGTCAACTACAAGGTCGGCAACTACGCGTTCCTGCTGCTCGTCGCGTGCGTGCTCGTGCTGACCTCGGTGCGCCGGCTCTGGCGGCTCGTGCTGCTGCCCCCGACGCTCGCGCTTGCAAGCTTCGACTGGGAGAGCCGGCTCGCGTTCGAGCCCTCGATCACCCGGCTGATCTTCATCGGCGTGATCCTGATCGTGCTGATGAACGCGCGCCCGCAGGGGCTGATCGGCGTCAACCGGGTCGAGATCGCCTGATGGCCGAGCCGCTGCTCGAGCTGCGCGGGATCACGAAGACCTTCGGCGGGCTGACGTCGATCGACGGGCTCGACCTGCACGTCGACCCCGGCGAGATCCTGAGCGTGATCGGGCCCAACGGTGCCGGCAAGACGACGCTCTTCAACCTCGTCACCGGCGTCTACGCGCCCGACGCCGGCACGATCACGTTCGAGGGACGCAGCCTGCTCGGGCTCGAGCCGCACGAGATCGTCGCGCGCGGCGTCGCGCGCACCTTCCAGACACTGCGGCTCTTCCTCAACCTGAGCGTCAAGGAGAACGTGATGGCGGCCGCCTACTCGCCATACCCACGCGGGCATCCTGCGCTCGATCCTGCGCACACCCGGGATGCGCCGCGAGGAGCGTGAGATCGCCCAGCTCGCCGAGGAGCGGCTGGCGTTCTTCGGCCAGCGGCTGATGGGCTACCGCTGGGACCAGCCGGCGTACAGCCTCTCCTACGCGAACCGGCGCCGGCTCGAGATCGCCCGCGCGACCGCGACGAAGCCGTCGCTGCTGCTGCTTGACGAGCCCGCTGCCGGTATGAACCCCGTCGAGACGCACGAGATCACCGAGCTGATCGCGCGGCTGCGTACGAGGGCGGCTACACGATCCTCGTGATCGAGCACGACATGCACGTCGTCGAGGGCATCTCCGACCGCGTCGTCGCGCTCGACCACGGCGTCAAGATCGCGGAGGGCACCTTTGACCGAGGTCGCGACGAACGAGCGCGTCGTCGAGGCGTACCTGGGCGTGAAGGCGACGGCGACGAAGTGAGCACGACGGAGGCGGGCGCCGAGCCGCTGCTCTCCCTCAGCGGCGTCAACACCTTCTACGGACAGATCCACATCCTCCAGGGCGTCGACCTCGTCGTCGGTTCGGGCGAGCTCGTCTGCCTGCTCGGCGGCAACGCCTCGGGCAAGTCGACGACACTCAAGACGATCCTCGGGCTCGTGCAGCCCCGCAGCGGCAGCGTCGCCTTCGCGGGCGAGGACGTGACCCGCCGCTCGACCAGCTACCGGATTCGTAAGGGGATGGCGATCGTGCCGGAGAACCGGCGCCTCTTCGCGCCGATGACGGTGCTCGAGAACCTGAAGATGGGGGCCTACCTGCGCTCGGGAGGCGAGCCGGCTGACTACGAGCGCGTCTACACGCTCTTCCCCCGTGTCTATGAGCGCCGCGACCAGCTCGCCGGGACGCTCTCGGGCGGCGAACAGCAGATGGTGGCGATGGGGCGAGCGCTGATGGCGCGACCGAAGCTGCTGCTGATGGACGAGCCCTCGATGGGGCTTGCACCGCTCCTCGTCGAGCGCAGCTTCGAGATCATCAAGCAGGTCAACGACGACGGCGTCTCGGTGCTCGTCGTCGAGCAAAACGCGAACGTCTCGCTCTCGATCGCCGACCGCGGCTACGTGCTCTCGACCGGTCGGGTCGTACTCGACGGCCGCGCGAGCGAGCTGATCGTCCACGACGAGTTGCGCAAGGCCTACCTCGGGCGCTAACCGAGCGGCTCGTAGGCGCGCTCACCCCCTCTGAGCGGGACGGTGAGCCGATTCGCGGGCGGTGCGAGCGGGCAGAGCCAGCGCGGGTCGTAACAGCACGACGGGTTGTAGGCGAAGTTGAAGTCGACGACCAGCGTGCCCTCGGTGCTCCCGAGGTCGGCCCCCTTGACGGTGTCGAGCACGTAACGGCCGCCGCCGTAGCTCTCGCTCCCGCTCGTCGAGTCGGCGCACACGAGCAACAGCCCGCCGCCGTAGCCGTCGGTCCAGTAGAGCTCGAGCGCCTGCTCGAGCTCGTCGACGACGAAGAGCGCGCGTGCGAAACGGCCAGCCCCGATCGGCCCGCTGCCGCTACTCGGAAGCGCGACCGGTCTCGGCGTGGCGGCGACGAGCTCCGCGCTGACCCGCAGTGCCGGATCGTAGGCGAAGTAGCTCAGGCCGGCGAAACGCGCGCGCTCGGCCGCCGGGAGGGGCGACTGCGAATGGCTCGCGAACAGCACGTCGCGTCCCGCGCGCCACCGTTCCCAGCCGCTACGGGGATCGGATTCGGCGCGCACCTGCGCGTAGAGCGAGAAGACGCGGCGCTTCCAGTCGAGCAGCGCGAGCCGCTCGGCAGGCGTGGGCTCCGACGAGAGATCCACCGCGGCGCCAGCCTAGCCGCTGCAAGCGCCCGGGTCGATCCGCGGGCCGCAGCACCTGATGCTCACGCCAGGAGCGCGGCGGGCGGTGCTCAGCCCCGTTCCGCGCCTGCCGCGGCGGCCAGCTCCAGCCGCTCGAGTCGCGCTTGCAGCTCGACCCCGTCCTCGTCTGCGAGCGCGGCGGCTCGCAGCTCGGCGAGCCGCGCCGCCGCTCCGCCCGAACCCTCGAGTGAGCCGGCTGCCGCCATCAGCTTTTCGAAGCTTTCGCTCCCGTGCGCATAGGTGGCGCCATACCCCTTGAGCACCGCCTGACACTCGATGATCTCACGCGCTAGCTCGCTGTCAGCTCCCGCCGCCCCGTAGGCCCGCTCGAGCCACTGGTCGATCGCAGCCTGCTCGCGAACAAACCGCAGCGACCGTGGCCGCAGAGGGCGCAGGCGCGCCATCACCGTCAGCAACGTGTACCCGTAGACCGAGCTCGTGTTGAGGATCATCCCCTTGTGGGTGACCCTACGCACCAGACGCCCGAAGACACCCGAGCGCGCCAGGCGCGCGCCGAGCCGCGAGGGCATCGTGTCGGTGATCTCGTCGATCTGGGGATGCAGGAACTCGCGGACCTCGAGGAGCTGGCCAGGCTGGGCGTGGGCCTCGATGCGGATCCGCTCCATGCGCGCCCGGCGCGTCTTCTGCAGCGCCACATGGATCGTGTCCTGGTAACACATCCACAGGCCGATATGCCGGGCGGCTTCGCGCGTGAGGGTGGCGTCACGCTCGGCGGCCGGATCGACCGCTGCGAAGCGCGCGACACGCGCGAGGTAGCGTTCGGCGTAGGCACGATCCTGGTAGACCGCAGTGCGCACCAGGCCGTGAAGAATCATCGAACGTGCCGCCGGCGGGAGCTCGCGCACCCGCTCGGCGAGCGGGCGGAGCTCCGGCCCGACGAGCGCGCCCGGGTCGGTCGCGGCGATCGCCGCTCGCTCCTCCTCCCTCGCTGCTTTGCGGTCCTCGGTGGCGGCTCCGGACCCCGAGCGGCTCACCATCGGCAGCAGCTTTGTCATCGAAGGCGCAGCGCCCGCCCCGCCGCTGCCGGCGTCGGGTCGCGCGGTCGCCGCGTCGTAGCCGGCAGCGAACGCCGCCAGCGACGCCTCGACACCTGTGCCGGCGGCTCGGATCGCCTCCTCGAACTCCTCGCGCGCGAAGGGCAAGGCTTCCGAGCCGGCCAACGCCCCGAAGAGCGAGGCGCTGATCACGCTCCCCGCCTGCTCGGCCAGGTCCATGAAGTCGGCGGCGACGAGTCGCCTGGCCGCCTGCCGCGCGGCGGCGAGCAGCTCGGCGTCGTCGACACGGCCGTCTCCCATCGCGACCTTCTCGTCGATCGAGTAGACCCGGTTGGTGGAGGTGATCAGGGTCGTGCGGTCGGCGGTCGAGAAGCCGCGCTGGATCGCGCGCCCGCACTCCATCAGCTCGGAGGCGATCACGACGTCGACCTCACCGGGTGTCGCGAAAATGCTCAGCACGGGCTCGTTGCGCACGCGAGCGGCGGTCGCGGCCGCCTGCGCCGCGGGCGGAAAGATCTCGACGTAGTACACCGTCGCGCCGGTGCGCTGAGCGACGCCCGCGACCGAGGTGTTCTGGGCGACGTAGCCGGCGCGTTCGGCCAGCGACAGGATCCAGTCCGAGAGGACACCACCTCCCTCGCCGCCCAGCGCGAAGATCGCCACCGTCAGCGGGCGTCGACCCTCGGACCAGCTCGACATCAGGCGGGCTCGAAGCGTGCCGCGCGACGTTCGAGGCCGCGTGAGGCCCACGCGATCCAGCGCGCCCGGAGCTTGACGAGCATCCGGTCGCGCCAGCTCGGGTTGTGGATGAGATCGGTGCGGTAGAAGGAGGGGCAGAGGACGGCCGCGTGCGCGTTCGTGCCGCAAACGCCGCAGCCCACGCAGCTGTCAAGAACCGTCGCGACCGGATCGGTGCGCATCGGGTCCGGGTTGGACGTGATCGTCAATGAGGGGCAGCCGGAGATCCGGATGCAGGCATGGTCACCCGTGCATGTCTCCGGATCGACCCCGTAGCGCTCGCGCACGACCCGCTTGCCCGCCTTGAGCGCCTTGCGTGTCTCAGGTCGGACTCGACGCTGCCGGTTCAGCTGACACTCGCTCTGCATGACGAGCAGCTTGGGGCCGGACTCCTCGGTCGTCAGCGCCTCGATGAACGAGTCGCGCACCTTGGCGACGTCGTAGGTGTTGTCGATCGTTCGCGCCCACTCGATCCCGACCCCGCGCGCCGCCTTCTCGATCGGATGCTGCGTCGAGCGCGTCGCGCTCGCCGCCTCCGAGGAGAGCAGATCCTGCCCCCCGGTCGCCGCGCTGTAGGCGTTGTCGACGACGACGAGCAGCTGGTCGTTCTTGTTGAAGACCGCGTTGCCGACGCCGCTGGTCAGGCCGTTGTGCCAGAAGCCACCGTCGCCCATGATCGCGATCGTCCGGCGATCGGCGTCCTTGGCGTTGAGCGCCGCGGCGCCGGCCGAGCCGAGCCCGTAGCCCATCGTCGTCGCGCCGATGTGGAACGGCGCGTTGATCGCGAAGATGTGGCAGCCGATATCGCCACTGACGTGATGTTGGCCCGTCTCCCGCTCGGCGAGCTTGAGCCCGCTGAAGATCGGACGCTCGGGACAGCCGGTGCAGAGGCCGGGCGGCCGCCCCCGAACTGCGCCCGCCGCAGGTCGCACCGCGAAGGGGCTCGCGGGATCCCTCTCATCGCGGAGCAGGGCCGGCTCGTGGCGGACCGCCTCGGGGAGGTAGCGGCCGAGAAACTGGGCGACACCACGCGTGACCGCGACCGAGGTGTACTCGCCGGCGACGGGCAACATGTCTTTGCCGTGGAGGGCGGTGGGCACGCTCGCGCGCCTCAGGACCGCGTTGATGTTCTGCTCGAGGTAGTCGGGCTGCCCTTCCTCGACAAGCAGCACTGCGCGCTTGTCCCGACAGAACTCGACGATCTCGTCGTCGATCACCGGATACGTCACGTTCATGACGTAGAGCGGGATCTCGGAGCAACCGAACGGATCGGAGCAGCCGAGCAGCTCGAGTGAGCGGTTCACCGTGTTGTAGAGACCGCCCTGCAGGAGGATCCCGACATCAGCGCTGCCGTCGGCGATGAATTCGTTCAGACGGCGCTCCTTGATGAACCGCACTGCCGCCGGCCAGCGCTCAGCGACCTTCTCCTGCTCGTGGAGGAAACTGGCGGGCGGGAGCACGATCCGGTTGACGTCGCGAACCGGATGCTCGATCGCCTGCTTGACACTCATCGCCGGCGGCCGGTTGTCCTTGGCCACGAAGGTTCCGCGCAGGTGGCAGGAGCGGAGCCGCAGATCGAGCATCACCGGAGTGCTGCTCGCCTCCGAGAGCTCGAACCCGGCCTCGACCGAGTCGACGATCGCCGTCAGGTTCGGGCGGGGATCGAGCAGCCACATCTGCGACTTCATCGCGAAGGCATGTGAGCGCTCCTGCATGATGCTCGAGCCCTCGCCGTAGTCCTCGCCGAGGATGATCAAGGCTCCGCCCTTGACGCCGCCGCTGGCAAGGTTGGCGAGCGCGTCGGAGGCGACGTTGAGCCCCACCGTCGACTTGAAGGTCACGGCTCCACGTAACGGGTAGTGCACCGAGGCACCGAGCATCGCAGCCGCGGTCGCCTCCGAGGCACTGTTCTCGAAGTAGACGCCAAGCTCCTCGAGGATCTCGCGCGCGTCGCCGAGGACGTCGATCAGGTGAGAGATCGGCGCGCCCTGGTAGCCGCCGACGTAGGCGACGCCCGACTGCAGCAGCGCCTTGGTGACGGCGAGGATCCCCTCGACGTGCAACGTCGTGCCGGCGCCGTGGCGCAGCTGCTGTACCTCGGTGGCAAAGGACCGCTCAGCGATCGCCGTTCTCCTTCTCGGCTGACCCCTGGAGGGTACTCGAATGAACGCCTACTATGCCCCGATGAGAGCCGCCTGGACAGGCAAGCGAAGCCCATACGCGGCTGAACTCGGCCGTGCCTCGGCGTCGACGAGCGCTCCCGCCCGCACCTCGCCGACGCGACCGGATTCGCAGACGTGACCGCCGTCGAGATCGGGGTCGTCGGTGGCGGAACCATGGGCTCGGGCATCGCCCAGCTCGCGGCCCAAGCGGGGCTCGAGACGGTCGTCGTCGATGCGAGCGAGGATGCGCTCACAAACGCGCGGGAGCGCATCGAAAAGGGCCTGCGCAGGTCGCTGAAAGGCGATGGTCTTGCCGAAGCCGACTCCGAGCTCGTCGCCGAGCGACTCCAACGCGTCCGCTTCAGCCAGTCGATCGACGCTGTCGCCGCCTGCGGCTTCGTCGTCGAGGCCGTCCCCGAGGACCTTGCCCTGAAGCAGACGGTCCTGCGCGAGGTTGCGCAAACCTGTGACGAGCGCGCGCTGATCGCGACGAACACCTCCTCGCTCTCGGTGACGGTGCTCGCGCGAGGGCTGGCGTGTCCCGCACGGGTGGTCGGAACGCACTTCTTCAATCCTGCCGCCGTGATGAAGCTCGTCGAGGTGATCCCCGGGCTCGAGACCTCGCAGCAGACGGTCGCAGCAGCCGTTGCTCTCTGCACGACGCTCGGAAAGCAGCCGCTGCTCGTGCGCGACACCCCGGGGTTCCTCGTCAACCGCTGTGCGCGCCCCTTCTACGGGGAAGCGCTGCGGCTGCTTCAGGAGGGGGTCGCGGAGCCGCCGCAGATCGACCGGATCTGTCGTCTGGCCGGCGGCTTTCGGATGGGGCCGTTCGAGCTCATGGACCTGATCGGCAACGACGTCAACCTCACCGCGACGCGCACGCTCTTCGAGCAGTCGTTCGGCGAGCCGCGCTGGCGTCCTAACGCGCTTCAGCAGCAGCTCGTCGCGAGCGGCAGGCTCGGACGCAAGACCGGCGTCGGCTGGTACGTCTACGGCAGCGAGCCCCATCACGAGCCGGATCCGGCGCACCACGCCCCCGCATCGGCCTCAACCGGGCGCGTCTCGGTCGTCGGTGCCTCACGGTTCGCTGCGCTCGTCCGTGAACTCGTCGGCGAGCCCGAGGACGCGGAGGCGCCGGGAGAGGATGGCCTCGTGCTCCACTGTGATGCACCTGCTCCCTCCCGACAGGAGCGCGACGGCGCGATCGAGCTCGTCTGTTGCGCCACACGGAGTCTCGCCGCCTGGAGGAGCCCTCGCGCGATCGGCTTCAATCTCACCCCCGCCGCGGGCGCGGGGGCCGTGATCGAGCTCACCCGTGGCAGCAGCCTCGACCGTGACGCCGAGGTCGCCGCGGAGCTCCTCGGCTCGCGCGGTCTCCACGTCGAATGGGTTGGCGATGCGCCCGGCCTCGTCCTGACACGGATCGCCGCGCAGCTCGTCAACGAGGCGTGCTTCGCGCTCGGCGAAGGCGTGTGCGAGACGGCGGTTGTCGACGAAGCCGTTCGGCTCGGGCTGAACTTCCCGCGAGGCCCGCTCGAGTGGGCTCGCGAGCTCGGCTGGACCCACGTCCTCGAAATTCTCGACGGGCTCTGGCAGGAACGCCGGGAGGCGCGTTATCGCCCCGCCCCGCTCCTGCAGCGATTTGCCTGGCAAGAAGGCGCAGCATGAGCGACAGTCCCGGACTTCTCGTCGAGCACGCGGGCGACGTCCTGATCGTGACCATCAACCGGCCGCAGGCACGGAACGCGATCGATCTCGAGACGGCCGTCGGCATCGCGGCTGCCATGGATCGACTCGACGCGGAGGAGTCGCTCGGCGCGTGTGTGCTCACCGGCGCCGGCGGCTACTTCTCGGCCGGGATGGATCTGAAGGCATTCGCGGAGACGGGCAAGAGCCCCCGCGTCCCGGGGCGGGGCTTCGCCGGGCTCGTCGAGCGACCGCCGCAGAAGCCGCTGATCGCCGCGATCGAGGGCTTCGCCCTTGGCGGCGGCTTCGAGCTGGCGCTCGCCTGCGATCTGATCGTCGCCGCCAGGGGAGCACGTCTCGGACTGCCGGAGGTCAGGCGGGGGCTCGTGGCCTCGGGAGGGGGTCTGCTGCGACTGCAACAGTTTCTTCCGCGTCCGATCGCGATGGAGCTCGCGCTCACAGGGGAGCCGCTGCTCGCCGAACGAGCCCTCGAGTTCGGCCTTGTCAACGCCCTCTGCGAGCCGGGCGCGGCGAGAGAGGCCGCGATTCGGCTCGCCGCCACGATCGCGGCCAACGCGCCCCTCTCGGTGCGGACGACGAAGGCGGTGCTGCTTCAAGCCCCGACGTGGGCAGCAGGCGAGGCGTGGGCCGAGCAGGCCGCTCTCACCGACCCCGTGTTCGCCTCGGAGGATGCGCGGGAAGGCGCCGCTGCCTTCGCGGCCAAACGCACTCCGCGCTGGCGCGGCCGGTAGGCGCTCAGCCGGGCGCGGGTGGGATCACCGCGGTCGCCTCGATCTCGACGAGCGCCCCGGGCTCGAGCAGGCCGACGACGTACAGACTCATCGCCGGATAGTGCCGCCCCATGTGTCGCCGGTACACCTCCCCGATCGCGACGGTGTTCGCGTTGTACTCAGCCCGGTCGGTGACGAGCCATGTCATGCGCGCGATGTGCTCGGCAGCCGCTCCCGCTTCGGCGAGGACCGCGAGGCAGTTTGCGAGCGCGCGGTCGATTTGGGCGACGAGGCCGCCGTCGACGAGCACGCCCGCTTCGTCCCAACCGATCTGCCCGGAGACGAACACCTGACGGCCTTCGGCGACGACACCGTTCGAGTAGCCCCGCGGGCGCGGCCAGCCGGGAGGGTTCAGAAAGCGCATCACCAGCCGCCCCCTCGAAGCGGCAGACGCGACAGAAACGCGGTCACCGCGGCCCCTCCGCGGTCGCCCTGGCGGCCGCGAGCGCCTGACGCGCGATGATCACCTGCTGCACCTCGCTCGCGCCTTCGTAGATACGCAGCGCCCGCACCTCCCGGTAGAGCCGCTCGACCGGATGGCCGCTGCGAACGCCCTCCGCCCCGTGCAGCTGGACGGCCGCGTCGACGACCCGCTGCGCCGCCTCGGTCGCGTAGAGCTTGGCCATCGCCGCCTCGCGCGTGACACGCTCCGCGCCCTGGTCCTTCGTCCAGGCGGCGCGATAAACGAGCAACGCGGCGGCATCGACCTCGAGCGCCATCTCGGCAAGCTTGCCCTGGACGAGCTGCAGCTCGGCGAGCGGCGCACCGAACACCTCCCGCTCGCTGACACGGGCGAGCGCCTCGTCGAGTGCGCGTCGGGCGAACCCGAGCGCGGCCGCACCCACCGTCGTGCGGAAGAGGTCGAGTGTCGCCATCGCGACCTTGAAGCCGCCGCCCGTCTCGCCGACGATCCGGTTCGCGGGCACCCTGACGCCGTCGAAGGCGAGCGTCGCAAGGGGATGCGGCGCGATCACGTCGATCCGTTCGACGACGGTAAGACCGGGCGTGCCGCCCTCGACCAGGAACGCCGAGAGGCCTCGTGCGCCGGGGGCCTCACCCGTCCGTGCGAAGACGAGGTAGACGTCGGCGAGGCCGCCGTTCGAGATCCACGCTTTGCGACCGTTCAGCACGTAGCCGTCGGGATCGCGGTCGGCGCGCAGGGCGATCGCGGCCACGTCGGAGCCGGCCTCCGGCTCCGACAGGGCGAAGGCCATGATCGCCTCGCCCGCCATCACCCGCGGCAGGAGCGCCTCGCGTTGCTCGGGTGTGCCGAAGAGCGAGACCGCCCCGGAGCCGAGGCCCTGCATCGCGAACGCGAAGTCCGGCAGGCCGCCGTGGTAGGCGAGCGTTTCGCGCGCGAGACAGAGCGAGCGTACGTCGAGCTCGCCCACGAGGCGCAGCAGGCCGGCCTCTCCGAGGCGGCGAACGAGGGCGCGGCAGGTCGCATCGAGGTCGCCGTCGCCGTGAGAGAGCCCACCGAGACTGGCGCAGAACGCGTCGAGCTCGTCCTTGAGAGCACGATGGCGCTCATCGAAGAACGGCCAGAAGAGGAAGCTCCGGTCCGCCATCAGTCGCCCTCGAAGACCGGCCGCTCCCGCGCCAGGAACGCACGGTAGGCGCGGGCGAAGTCGTTTGTCTGCATGCAGAGCGCCTGCGCCTCCGCCTCCGCGGCGAGCGCCTCGTCGATCCCCATCGCCCACTCGGCACGGAGCTGCCGCTTCGTCAGCGCATGCGCGAAGGTCGGCCCGTGCGCAAGCGTCGAGGCGAGCGCTGCGGCCTCGGCGTGGAGCGAGCCGGGCTCGACGAGCCGGCTGAAGAAGCCGCAGCGCTCACCTTCCTCTGCGCCCATCGTGCGACCCGTGAGAAGCAGCTCTGCAGCACGCCCATGCCCGATGATCCGCGGAAGGATCGCGCATGCGCCCATGTCGCAGCCGGCGAGCCCGACCCGGGTGAACAAGAAGGAGGTCTTCGTCTCCGCCGTCGCGAGGCGAATGTCGGAGCTCATCGCGAGGATCGCGCCGGCACCCGCGCAGACGCCCTCGACTGCCGCGACGATCGGCGCCGGGCACCCGAGCATCGCTTCGACGAGTGACCCCGTCAGCCGCGTGAAGTCGAGGAGCTGCTCCGGCGTGCTCTCGACGAGGGGGCCGATGATCTCGTGCACGTCACCGCCCGAGCAGAAGTTTCCGCCCGCACCCGAAAGCACGACGGCGCGGACGTCCGGGTTGTCGCCAACGCCGCGAAACCAGTCCCGCAGCGTCGCGTACAGCTCGAAGGTCAGCGGATTCTTCCGTTCCGGCCGGTCGAGCGTCAGCGTCGCGACGCGATCCTCGACCTCGAGCCGGAGCCCGGCGGTCACGCTGCGTTCCGTGTGCGCGTGTTGGCGCGTACCGCGAGCCGCGCGTCGTGAAGGCCCTCCGAGAGACGATCGGCGGCTCGCTCGTCGAGCCCCGCGAGCAGCTCGGAGACCCAACGGGCGTGCGCCGTCGCCATCAGCGCGAACCGCGCGCGGCCACGCGCGGTCAGCTTGACGGTGACGCGCCGGCGGTCACACGCCGAGACCGCCCGGCGGACGAGACCCGCCTGTTCAAGCGCGCCCACGAGGACGGTCGTGTTGCCGTTCGTGACCATCAGCCGCCGCGACAGCTCCGTCATCGAGAGTCCCTCCGGCGCGCGATCGAGCGCCGCAAGCACGTCGAAGCGCGGCAGTGTGACGCCGAACTCCTGCCGCAGCCGGCGGCGCAGCTCGCGCTCGAGCTCGTTCGTCGTCCCGAGAAGCCGGAGCCACAGGCGCAGGCGCGCCCGCGTCGGCGCTGACGTCGCCGACGAGCCTGCCATCAGACGACCTCCGCCCCCGCCACCGTAACCGTGCGCCCCGTCACCGCTCCCTGCGCGGGCGCGCAGAGCCACACCACCGCCGAGGCGACCTCGTCGGGCTGCACAAAACGATCCTGGGCGTTCCCGCCGAGCAACGCTCGGCGCGCGGCGTCCTCGTCGCGACCGGTGGCCGCGACGATGCCCGCGACGGCGCGCTCGAGCAGCGGCGTCTCGGTCCAGCCGGGGCAGACCGCGTTGACCGTGACGCCGCTCGGCGCCAGCTCCAACGCGAGCGCACGCGTCAAGCCGACGACCGCGTGCTTGCCGGCGCAGTAGGCGGCGACGTACGGGTAGCCGCGCTCCCCGGCGGTCGAGGCGACGTTCACGATCCGTCCCGCGCGGCGTTCGACCATCGCCGGCGCGAACGCACGGCAGAGAAGAAAGGCGCTCGTGGCGTTGGCGTCGATCATGCGACGCCAGAGCTCGAGCTCGGTGCGCGCGAGCGGCGCCGACTCGGCCGCGCCGGCGTTGTTGACGAGCACGTCGATCTCGCCGAGCTCGGCCGCGAGACGCGCGACGGCGTCCTCGTCGGTGACGTCGCAGATCCTGGTTGCGGCCCCGAGCTCGGAGGCGGTGCGGTCGAGCTTCGCCGCGTCGCGCCCGACGAGCACAAGCTCTGCACCTTCCGCGGCGAACGCTGCTGCGATTGCCGCCCCGATCCCCGAGCCGCCGCCCGTGACGAGCACGCGGGTCATACGCTCACCGCCATCTCCGCGGCACGACGCGCGAGGCGACGACACTGCTCCCCTCCGGAGAGATATTGGTCAGGCCAAGCGATCCCGTCGTAGCCGAGCTGGGCGGCCGCCCGCAGCGTCCAGTTCGGGTCGCTGAGATGCGGGCGCGCCAGGCAGCAGAGATCAGCACGGCCGGCCATGACGATCGAGTTGACGTGATCGGGCTCGGTGATGTTGCCGACCGCCATCGTCGCGATGCGCGCCTCGTTGCGAATCTGGTCAGAGAGCGGTGTCTGGAACATGCGGCCGTAGATGGGGCGCGCGTCGAGCGAGGTCTGCCCGGCCGAGACGTCGATCACGTCGACGCCGGCGGCGGCGAACGCGTCGGCGATCGCGACCGCGTCGCTGCCGCTGATCCCTTGCGAGCCGAGCCAGTCGGTCGCCGAAATGCGCACCGAGATCGGCGTCTCGTCCGGAACCACCGCGCGAACCGCGTGGAACACCTCGAGCGGGTAGCGCAAGCGGTTCTCGAGGCTGCCGCCGTACTCGTCGGCGCGCCGGTTGCTGATCGGGGTGATGAAGCTCGAGAGCAGGTACCCGTGCGCGAAGTGCAGCTCGATCATGTCGAAGCCCGCCTGGATGCCGCGCTGCGCCGCCGCGCGGTAGGCGTCGCGAACCTCGTCCATGTCCTCGCGGGTCATCGCCTTCGGCACCTGGTTCGCGCTCGACCACGGAACCGCCGAGGCCGCGAGCAGCGGCCAGCCGTCTGCGGGCAGCGGCTCGTTCGCGCCCTCCCATTCGAGCTTCGTCGCGCCCTTCGGGCCGGCGTGGCCGAGCTGGAGCGCGAACCTCGCCGGAGTGCGCTCATGGACGTAGTCGACGATCCGTTTCCAGGCCTCCGCCTGCTCGTCGTTCCAGATCCCCGCACATCCGGGCGTGATGCGACCCTCCGGCGTCACGTCCGTCATCTCGGTGACGACGAGCCCGGCTCCCCCGTGCGCGCGTGCGCCGTAGTGGACGAGATGGAAGTCGTTGGGTGTGCCGTCAACGGCGCTGTACATCGACATCGGCGAGACGACGACACGATTCTCGAGCTCGAGCCCTCGCAGCCGGAACGGCGTGAACATCGGCGGCCTCGCCTCGACGCTCGTACCGGTCGCACGCCGCGCAAACCAGGTCTCGAGCCCGGTCAGGTACTGCGCGTCGCGGAGGCGCAGGCTCTCGTGGCTCACACGCTGGCTACGTGTGAGTAGCGCGTAGGCGAACTGCTCGGGTGGCAGGTGCTCGTAACGGCCGAGGTGCTCGAACCATTCCATCGAGTTGCGCGCCGCCGACTGGAGCCGCATCACTTCGAGCTTGCGGGCCGCCTCGTACCCGTCGAGAGCGTCCGGCAGGGTGAGACCCGACTCGAGCCGATTGGCGAGATCGATCGCGTCCTCCATCGCGAGCCTCGTGCCCGAGCCGATCGAGAAGTGTGCGGTGTGCGCGGCGTCTCCGAGGAGCACCGCGTTGCCCAGGTGCCAGCGCTCGCAGTGCACGCGTGGAAAGCGCAGCCAGATAGCCGAGCCGCGCAGGTGTGTCGCGTTCGAGCGGAGTCTCGCCCCCGCGAGGAAGCCCGCGAAGATCTCCTCGCAGCGCGCGATCGTCGCGTCGGCGTCGAGCCGCTCGAACCCGAGCCGCTCCCACGTGGCCGCGGCACATTCGACGATCACGGTCGAGGTCTCCGGCTCGAACTGGTAGGCGTGAATCCAGATCGGCCCGTGGTCAGTCTCCTCGAAAACGAAGGTGAACGCGTCGAGCTTGCGGTCGGAGCCGAGCCACACAAACCGGTTCGGGCGCACGTCGACGTCGGGCCGGAAGTGCTCGGCGTGGCGTTCGCGGAAGCGCGAGTTCAAGCCGTCGGCGACGACAACGAGGTCGTGCTCGGAGAGCAGCTCGTCACCGTCGACCTCGGTCTCGAAACGCTGCTCGACGCCGAGCTCGGATGCGCGCGCCTGGAGGATCTCGAGCAACCGCTTGCGTCCGATCCCCGAAAAACCATGTCCTCCCGAGCGAATCGAGCGCCCGCCACGAATCACGTCGATGTCATCCCAGTAGGCGAAGCGGGCATGGATCTCGTCGGCCGAAACCGGGTCGTTGTCGCGGAGCGTCGCGAGGATCAGATCACTGAGCACGACGCCCCAGCCGAAGGTGTCGTCGGGGCGATTGCGCTCGAACACGACGATCTCGTGGCCGGGGTTGCGGAGCTTCGCCGAGATTCCGAAATAGAGCCCGGCCGGTCCACCTCCGATGCAGGCGATCTTCACCGAAATGCTTCATACTTGAAAGAGATTGGGGCGTCAAGCTAGGCTCGCGGCGGTGAGCTACTTTCGCCGTGTCTCGTGGAACGACTGCGACCCCTCGGGGCTGATCCGCTTCCAGGCGGCCTTCGACTGGTTCGTCGATGCCGAGCTCGAGTTCCTGCGGGAACGCGGCATCGAATGGGTCTTCGAAGTGATGCCGCGTGTGGCCGCCAACTCCAGCTACAGCCGGCCGCTGCGCTTCGACAACGAGCTCACGATCGATGTTCGCGTCGTCGAGGTCGGCCGCTCGTCGGTGACCTACCGTTTCACCGTGACCACCGACGGGGAGGAGGCGGCGGTCGGCAACGTGACCTGTGTCTACGTCGAGGAGGGGCGGAGCGCGTCGCTGCCGGAGGTAGTGCGCAGCGTGCTCGAATCCGATAGAGATCGGCCCTGACCTTCGCCGCCGGATCGTGCCGCACCCACTAGAAAGGAGACTTCCGTGTCCGAAGCGCTCTCATCGCTCCTCACCGCCCTCGGATCGAGTTCGGTCGAGGTGGTCGATCTCTCGCAGCCGCTGAGCGAGACAACGCCGGTCATTCATTTGCCCGAGCCGTTCGCGAACACGCCCGGGCTGAAGGTGCATCAGATCTCGAACTACGACGACGCCGGCCCGGCCTGGGCCTGGCGCTGGCTCGAGATCGGCGAGCACGTCGGCACGCACTTCGACGCGCCGGTGCACTGGATCACCGGGCGCGACAAGGACGACCTGGCGACGCTTCCCGCCGCGAACCTGATCGGCCCCGCGATCGTGTTCGACCGCGTCGCGGAGACCGAAGCCGATCCCGACTACGTGCTTACCGTTGCCGACCTCGAGGCCTGGCAGGCAGATCACGGGCCGTTCCCCGAGCGCAGCTGGCTCTTCCTGCGCACGGGCTGGGACACCCGGGCTCACGACCAGGAAGCGTTTCTGAACGCGTCGTCGGGGCAGCCGCGCACGCCCGGCTTCGACGCTGCCTGCTCCCGCATGATCGCGGAGGACACGCCGATCACCGGCGTGGGCGTCGAGACGGTGGGCATCGACGCCGGCGGCGCGGGCGGCTTCGACCCGCCCTTCCCGCTCCACCACTTCCTGCTCGGCGCGAACAAGTACGGCCTCACGCAGCTGGCCAACCTCGCGAAGCTGCCCCCGACCGGAGCCGTCGTGATCGTCGCGCCGATGAAACTCGTTGGCGGAACGGGCAGCCCCGCGCGCGTGCTCGCGCTCGTGCCGAGAAGCTAGTCGGGGCGCGTTGCGAGCGGTCGCCGTGCAGAACACCACGCAGCTCGATGGTCGAGCCCGAGCGGCCTGCCCCCACAGGCTCCGTCACGGCCGGGGCGGAGACGGGCACGGCAGGCGCATCGACTACGCTCCCGTCGATGGCGCCGGCAACTTCGTTCAGCGGGCGGTCGCCGCGGGCCGGTCGAGGGGTTTGCGCGCACGCGCGAGCAGCGCTGCGACACGCATCGGAGACGGCGAGCGCATGCCACCCCTGAGGATGTCCCCCACCCTGCTCGACCAAATCGAGGCGCCGCCGAGGATCCCGGCGCGGACCCGCGACGCGCACCGCGGGGCGGCGTCGTGAGACTCGAGGGCGAGCACCACTTCGAGGCGCCGCGGCCCGAGGTCTGGAAGGTGATCTCCGACCCGGCGCAGCTCGCCGGCCTGATCCCCGGCGTGCAGTCGTTCACCGTCACCGATCCGAGCCACTTCCGCGCAAACGTCGAGATCCCACTCGGGCTCGGCGCGCTCGCGATGGCAATCGACGTCGAACGCACCGAGGAGCGCGAGCCCGAGTTCTCGAGCCTCAAGGGTGCCGGCCGTGGCATGGGCGCGATGCTGCAGCTGGAGACCTCGTTCACGCTCGAGGAGCTGGGCGAGGGCACGCGCATGGTCTGGTGTGCGGAGATCACGATCGCAGGCCCGCTCGGTGCCGTCGGCCAGCGCGTGCTCCAACCGCTCTTCCGCCAACAGGTCGACAAGGTGCTGACGACGGTCGAACGGCAGGTCGAGGCAACAAGCGCGCCCGCCGCTGCGGAGCGGTAGCGGGCATGGTGCAGCCACGGAGCAAGCTCGATGAGCGCACGGTGGGGACACGCACGTGAGCGACGAGACGCAGTCGCTCTCGGGCCCGGTGCTGCCCGGCGAGGGCGGCTCCGACTACGAGCGCTACCTCCGCACCGACGCGCTGCTCGCCCTTCAGAAGGGCCCGCTGGAGTGGGTGCACCGCGACGAGCTGCTCTTCCAGACCGTCCACCAGAGCTCGGAGCTCTGGCTCAAGCTCGCGACCACCGAGCTCGCGGAGGCGACGTCGCTCGTCGCCTGCGGCGAACTCGGCGGCGCGTTGCGGCTGCTGCGCCGTAGCACCGACTGCGTCAAGCTCGTGACCGCGGCACTCGACGTGCTCGAGCATCTCTCCCCTTGGGAGTACCAGGAGGTGCGCAAGGTGCTCGGTCACGGCAGCGGCTTCGACTCTCCCGGCTTCCGCCAGATCGCACGGCTGACCCCGCCTCTCGGCGACGCGTTCCGTCAGGCGCACGAGGCGGCCGGGCTCTCGCTCCGCGACGTCTACACCGAAGGTCGCAGTCACGAGCAGCTGTACCAGCTCGCGGAGGCGCTGATCGAGTGGGACGAGCGGATCGTCGTCTGGCGCAGCCGCCACTTCGTCGTCGTCGAACGGATCATCGGCGGCGCCGTCGTCGGCACCCAGGGCACCCCGGTCGAGGTGCTCGGCAGGCTGATCCACAAGCGCTTCTTCCCCGAGCTGTGGCAGGTCCGCAACGAGCTGACCGCGCTCTCGCAGTCGTCGCAGTGAGCACCGCGACAAGCTGGCCGCGGCTGAGTCTCGGCTGCGGCAACTTCGGCGGGATCGGCTCCGCACCCGCCTTCTTCGGGCAGGGCGCCAACGAGGAGCAGGCGTTCGCGCTGATGGATGCCGCCGTCGCCGCCGGCATCGACTGGTTCGACACCGCCGACGCGTACGGGGGTGGCGCCAGCGAACGCTTCATCGGCAACTGGCGGGCGGAGCGGCGGCCCGAACGGCTGCTGCTCACGACGAAGCTCTTCCACCCGGTCGGCGAGGATCCTGACGACGCCGGGCTCTCGCCGAGCCGGATTCCCCGCGCCCTCGAGGCCAGCCTCAGCCGCCTGCGCGTCGAACGGGTCGAGCTGCTGCTGGCGCACGAGCCCGACCCGCACACGCCCGTCGGCGCGACGATCGAGGCGTTCGAGCGACTGCGCGAACGCGACTTGATCGGCGCCTGGGGGCTCTCGAACGTGGACGCGCAGGAGCTGCGGGAGGCACTCGCCCACGGGCGTCCGGCGCTGGTACAGAACTCCTACTCGCTGCTCGAGCGCGACGACGAGCGCGAGCTGCTCCCGCTCTGTGCCGCCGAGGGGATTGCCTACGTCCCGTTCGGGCCGCTCGCGGGCGGGTGGCTGACGGGCAAGTACCGTCGCGGTGAGCCTTACCCGGCCGGGTCGCGGATGACGATGCGCCCCGAGCCCTACCGCCACCTCGACGCCGACGGCGTCTTCGACGGACTCGAGTCGCTCGCCGCCGAGGCGCACCGCCGCGGCGTCGAGCTCGCGACGCTCGCCTTCGCCTGGGTCCTGAACGCGCCCGGCGTCAGCGGCGCCGTCTGCGGCCCCTCACGCCCCTCCCAGCTCGCCCCGGTACTCGCCGCGACCACGCTCGTCCTCGACACCGCCGAGCACGAACGCATAGGCTCATTCTTCGCATGAGCGTCCGCGTGATCGCCGAGGCTGACGTGTACCGGCTCCTGCCCGTCGCCGACTGCATCGCACCCGTCGAAGCGGCGCTCGCAGCTCTCGCCCGCGAGGAGCTCGCGAACCCGCTGCGCTTCGTCGTCCGCCCTCCGGGCGCGGCAACACTGATGGGCCTGATGCCCGCCTACCGGGGCGGGAGCGCGCCGCTCTACGCGCTCAAGACGGTGTGCATCGCCCCGGGGAACGCAGCGCGCGGCCTCGACAGCCACCAAGGTTTCGTCGCGCTTTTCGACGGTGAGACCGGGCAGACCCGGGCGCTCGTCAACGCGGGTGCGATCACCGCGATCCGCACCGCGGCCGTCTCCGCGCTCGCGACCCGCCTGCTCGCGCGCCCGGGCGCGAGCCGGCTTGCGATCCTCGGCGCGGGCACCCAGGCCCGTTCACACCTTGAGGCGATGCGCGCCGTCATGCCGCTCGAGCGTGTCCGCGCCTGGTCGCGCACGCCGGGACACGCCGCGTCGCTCGGTGCAGAGGTCGAGGAGGTCGGCTCGGCACGCGAGGCGGTCGCGGACGCCGATGTCGTCGTCACCGTCACCTCGGCGCGCGAACCGATCATCGAGCGCAGCTGGCTCGCGGTTGGCGCCCACGTCAACGCCGTCGGCTCGAGCATCCCGACGACGCGCGAGCTCGACACGGCCACGATGGCCGCCGCCGCGCTCTACGTCGACCGGCGCGAGTCGACGCTCTCGGAATCGGGCGACTACCTCTTCGCCGCCGCCGAGGGGGCCGTCACCCCCGCCTCGATCCGGGGCGAACTCGGGGAGCTGCTGCTCGGCACCGCCGCCGGCCGCAGCGACGACGAACAGCTGACCGTGTTCAAATCGCTCGGGCTGGCGGTCGAGGACCTCGCGGCTGCCGAGACCGTGCTCGCGCGGGCGCTCGGCGACGGCGTCGGCGTCGAGGTCGAGCTCTGATCCCGCTCGCCGAGATCGAGGAGGCGCAGCAGCGCATCGCGGGGCTCGCGGTGCGCACGCCGCTCGTGCGCCTCGAGCACGACGGTGAGGCGGAGCTCTACCTGAAGCTCGAGACGCTCCAGCCCGTCAACTCGTTCAAGATTCGCGGGGCCGGCAATGCGATCCTCAAGGCGACCGCTGCCGAGCTCGCCGACGGCGTCGTGACCGCGAGCGCCGGCAACATGGCGCAGGGGGTCGCCTACGCGGCACGGCTGCGTGGCGTCCCGGCCACGATCGTCGTCCCGGAGGGGGCACCGCAGACGAAGATCGCCGCCGTCGAGCGTTTCGGCGGCAGGGTGATCGCGCTTCCCTACGACGAGTGGTGGTCGGTGCTCGTCGAGGGCCGCTACGACGGCGCGCCCGGGCTCTTCGTCCATCCCGTCGACGACCCCGACGTGATGGCCGGGAACGGCACGATCGGGCTCGAACTGCTCGAGGAGCTGCCACAGCTCGACGCCGTCGTCATCCCCTTCGGCGGGGGCGGCTTGCTGACCGGGATCGCGAGCGCGGTCAAGGCACACCGGCCCGGCGTGCGGATCGTCTCGGTCGAGCCCGCGACAGGCGCGGTCGCGGCCGCGAGCCACGCGGCCGGGGCAGCGACAGAGGTCGACTACGTACGCTCGTTCGTCGACGGGGCCGGCAGCCGCAGCGTGATCCCTGCGGTCTGGGAGCAAGCGCGAAGCCTGATCGACGAGGCGGTGGCGGTGCCGCTCGACGCGGCCGCCGCCGCGATCCGCCTGGTCGCCGAGCGTCTCCGCGTCATCTCCGAGGGTGCCGGCGCGCTCGCGCTCGCTGCGGCGCTCGCCGGCGACGCCGGTAGCGGCCGCATCGTCTGCATCGTTTCGGGCGGCAACATCGACCCGGCCGTGTTCGCCCGCATCCTCGCCGGCGAGACCCCCTGAGCGGCGCGGCGCACCGTCGCCGCAGGCGCTAGGGTGCGGTGATGGACGCTCCCTTCGACGTCGACGCGGCGCGCGTACGCTTCAGTTCGCTTGCCTCCGGTTTCGCTTTCTTCGACGCGCCGGGCGGCACGCAGGTGCCCGACGAGGTCGGCGCCGCGATCGCCGGCGCGCTGCGTGACGCCTCCGGCAACCTCGGTGCGCCCTACGCGACCGGGCGTGCCGTCGAGGCGATACTCGCCGGCGCCAAGGAGGATGCGGCCCGCTTCCTCGGCTGCGTTCCCGCCGAGGTCGTGTTCGGGATGAACATGACGACGCTCAACTTTGCGCTCACACGCGCTGCGGGCCGCGACTTCACGCCCGGCGACGAGATCGTCGTGACCGCGCTCGACCACGACGGCGGCGTCGCACCGTGGGTTGAGCTTGCCGCCGACCGCGGCCTCGAGGTGCGCGTCGTGGGGGTCACCGACGAGCTGACGATCGACTACGACGAACTGGAGCGGACGCTCTCGGAGCGGACGCGCGTCGTCGCCTTCGCGCTCGCCTCGAACGCGACCGGCTCGGTCGCCGACGCGAAGCGGATCTGCAGCCTCGCACGCTCGGTCGGGGCGCTCAGCTGGATCGACGCGGTTCATTACGCCGCACACGAGCCGCTCGACGTCGCCGCGCTCGGCTGCGACGTGCTGCTCTGCTCGCCCTACAAGTTCTGCGGGCCGCACCTCGGCCTGGCCTACCTGCGCAGCGAGGCCGCCGAGCGCTGGCGCCCCTACAAGGCGCGCCCCTCTTCGGCGAACCCACTCGGGCGCCGCTTCGAGACCGGAACGCTTCCCTACGAGCTGCTCGCGGGCTTCCGGGCGACGATCGCCTACCTCGACTCGCTCGGCGGAATGTCGGTCCTGCGCGACTACGAGCGCCAGCTCGGCGAACGTTTCCTTGCCGCGCTGCCCGCCGGTTGCGAGCTCTACGGGCCACCGGGCATGGAGGGCCGCGTGCCCACCTTTCTGCTCAACCTCGAGGGCGTCGACGCCGAGACGGTCGCGACGACGCTCGCCGGCGCCGGGATCGGTGTCTGGTGGGCCGACAACTGGTACTGCGTGGGGCTCGCTCCGTTCCTGCCGCCGCGCTCGGTGCGGATCGGGATGATCCATTACAACACCGGCGCGGAGGTCGATCGGCTGGGCGCCGCCCTCGCCGCGCTCGCACCGGCCGCGCAGCCCGCCTGAGCCCACCCCGGCCGTAACGATCCCGGGACGCCGAAGCCTCTAGAGTCCGCGCATCGATGCGGATCTGAACCTGGCGGTGGCAGGCAGGCGACGCGTCTCGGGCGCGACCCCGCTCGCGACCTGGGCGGCCCGCGCGCTCGCGCTCGCGACGCTCGCGTTGCTCGCAGGCGGCGGCGCGCTCGGAGTCGCGAGCGGCAGGGTCCTTCAGGGGCTTCCGCTCATCCCCTTCGGCCTCGTCGGCTACCTCGTCGCCCGGCGCCAGCCCGGTAACCCGCTCGGCTGGCTGCTGCTCGCGCTTGCGTTCGTGTTCACGCTCGCGACCGACGGCGGCCTCTACGCGCTCATGGTCTACGAGGACGGCTACCGGTTGCCCTGGCCGCGCCTCGCCGCGTTCCTCGGCGCTTTCTGGGCCTGGCTGGTCGTGCTCGCACCGCTGACGGTTGCGCTCTTCCCTGACGGTCGGCTCTCCCGGCGCTGGCAGGTGGTGGTGGGACTCTACGTCGCGCTCAGCCTGCTGATGATCGGCGAGCTCACCTGGCGGAACTTGGACGGCGTGACCGCGGCGCACATCCGCATCGACGCGCAGGGCGCGCTCACAACGACCGATCACACGAGCGGCGGCACCGTCTTCGCGCTCGCACTGGTCGGCTTCTGCCTCGCCTTCATCGGACGCCAACTTGTTGCCTACCGGCGGGCGCGCGGTGAGTACCGCCAGCAGCTCAAATGTCTGTTCGGCGGCGGCGCGATCGCGCTCACCGGTCTCGTCCTCACGCTCGGCTTCGGCGAGGACGCGAACGCTGCGCTCGCGATCATCGGCGGCGTCGGCTTCTTCGCGCTCACAGCGCTGCCGTTCGGAATGGGCGTCGGCATCCTCAGATACCGGCTGTTCGAGATCGACCGGGTCATCAGCCGTACGCTCGCCTACGCGCTCCTGACCGCGCTGCTCGCGGGCGTCTTCGTCGGTCTGGTCGTGCTGCTGACAGATGTGCTGCCGGTCTCCTCGCCCGTCGCGGTCGCCGCCTCGACGCTCGCGGCAGCCGCCCTCTTCACGCCCCTGCGGCTTCGCACCCAACAGCTCCTCGACCGGCGCTTCAACCGCGCCCGCTACGACGCCCAGGTGATCGTCTCCGCCTTCAGCGTCGAACTCCGCCATGCGCTTGAGCTCGAGTCGATCCGGGGCGAGCTGCTGCGTGCGGTCGAACAGACGGTCGCGCCCGCCCACGCCTCGCTTTGGCTCAAGGACGGCTCGGCGACGGCGTTGCGCTGAGCCTCGCGGACGCGGCGTGCGCTCGGCTGCGGCGGCCGTGCGAGCGGTGCCGTCGCGATCCTCCCTGGGGACCGGAACGGCTCGGCCGCGCCACGGACAAACCGAGTGGGTACAGTGGTCGGCGGAGTGCCCGATCGCGTGCGCAACGCCGCGCACCATGTAGAACCAACGCTACGTGAAAGGGAGCTCGTGTCGGGAACGGAGGGCATCCACTGCGTCCGTCGCCCGCGCGGCACCCACCTGGCTTGCCAGGTTCACACGGGCGCGGTGAGCCGGCGCGGTCGGGGCACTCCGACCTCCTCCGCGACCAACGCCGCTGCCAGCCCGGTCGCCCGTTCGGGCCGCCTTGCCGCCGTGCCTGTCTCCCGCAACTCCGCCCGGCGCCGTCGAGGCACCGTGCGAGGTGCGCGCGCCCGCGCGGGCCGTGGAGCCGGAGCGCGCCGGCCGGCGCGCCCGCGCAGGGCGTCGCCTCGAGTCAGCCCGAAACCTCGGCCCGCCCGACGGCCCCGCCCCACGACCGGGCAGGCACGACGCTCAGACGGGTTCGAGCACCACGACCGGGATCTTGCGCTTGCCGGCCGACTGCTCGTATTCGGCGAAGTTCGGGAAGATCGCCTTCTGTGCGCTCCAGATCTGCTCGCGCTCCTCACCCTCCGCGACGCGTGCACCCACCGAGCGCTCGTCGGTGCCCACCTCGATCGTCACCTCGGGATGTGCGCGCAGGTTGTGGTACCAGTCCGGATTTGTGGGCGCCCCGCCCTTGGAGGCGAAGATCGCGACGGCGTCCCCGACCTGCTGGTAGACGAGCGGGTTGACGCGCTCCTCCCCGGTACGGGCCCCCACATGGTGGAGCAGCAGGATCGGCCAGCCCGCCATCTGTCCGCCTACCCTGACCGCCGTTTGCCCTGAACTCGGCGATTACTTGCCTGTTCCAGTCGTTCATCTCACTCATCGTCGGCTCCAGCTTCGTCGGAGTGGGCACGAAAGCCCGTGCCCTTATCGAGGGCGCGGTTTAGCGGCGGCCCGCGCCTCGGGCGGGCGCCCGACACGCGCCGGCGAGCGTGCATGAGAGCCCTTCGCCGGGCCCGGCGAGGCCGACCACGGAGGGCCGTCGCGCTGTTACGGGGCGAGCTTGCCGGTGTCCTGTGCCGAGGTTCCGGGAGGCGCGAACTCGAGCCCGTACTTCGGGCCCAGAGCACGCAGTAGCGCCGGATCCGGCGGCCGGGCGGCCACCGGGCAGCTGCATCGCCTCGGCCGGCCGCCCGAGCTCCCTGAAACCGAGGCAGAGGAGCTTCTCATATTCGGCTTTTTGAATTTGAGCGCCGGAAACGAACTCCGCCGGCGGTTCGAATTTCCTGTCTTCTCTGAGAGTGACTTGAAAGTGGTCCGAATCATTTGCCATAAAAAGACCTCTTTCAAAAGGCGCGGCTTTTTCCGGGCCTAAAAAATATGAGAACCAGCACTAGCGTGATCGCAAGCATCAAAGTCGACAATGCGTGATCTCAGGACTCACTCCAAACTTGATCATCGCGTAAATCTTCAAAGGCAGCGTATCCGATCCCGCACCTGCTGTGAAGAAGGTGATCAAAAAGTCATCAAATGAGAGTGTAAATGCCATTAACGCGCCGGAGAGGACCCCTGGCCAAATCAGTGGGAACGTCACCTTCCAAAAGGTCTGCCGCCTGGTTGCGCCCAAATCCATCGCCGCTTCTTCCAGCGAGTAATCAAATCCGTCAAGCCGGGCCTTCACCGTAATAATGACGTAGGAAACGCTGAAGGTAATATGCGCCAAAATGATCGAAAAAGTGCCGAGCGTAATTCCGAGAAGAACAAACCAAATCAACAGCGAAAGTCCGAGAACGATCTCCGGCATGATCAAAGGGAGATGAATCAAGAGCATCAAATAATTTGCGCCCCGGAAAACGATGCCTTTCGATCGCGAGCGCCGCCGAAGTGCCAAGCAATGTGGAAACCAGGGTGCTCCAAATCCCAACCCAGACACTGACTCTGAATGCTTCGAGAACTTGCTGGTTCGCGAGAACCTTCGTGTACCAAAACAAGGTCCATTGCAAGGGACTGCCGGGCCCATTGCTCGGCCCTAAAAAGGAATAGGTCACCAGAGAAATCAACGGTGCATAGAGAAGGAAAAACGCAAATCCACTCATGATTTTTGACGCCATTGGGGGACGTGGCCGTATTCCCGACATTATTTCACGACCTTCGTTTCGGTGGGACCACTGACTCTCAAATAAACCGCGAGACTCATCATCACAAGTAAAATTAAAATCAGGGAGAGTGCCGAGCCAAAAGGCCAGTCACGTGTTTTCAAAAACTGCTCGGTCACAAGATTTCCGATCAACATGGATTTCGCTCCACCCAAAAGATCAGGAATCACGAACTCACCCAAAGCCGGCGTAAAAACAAAGATCACTCCCGTAATCAACCCTGCTCAAGTGAGCGGAAAGAGAAACTTCCAAAAAAGATTCCAGGACGAAACACCTAAATCTTTTCCTGCCTCTAACAACGAAAAGTCGAGTTTTTCTAGAGTCACGTAAAGCGGGAGAACCATGAACGGTAAATAGTTCGTCACCATGCCGAGCCAAATTGAAAAGCTCGTATTGGAAAAAATGATCGGATCGCGGATAAACCCAAACGCCATTCCCAACTGATTGATCGGGCCTAGCTCTCCGAACAAGAATTTAATCGCATAGGCGCGAACCACAAAGTTTGTCCAAAATGGCAAAACGATCAGAACCAGAAGAACTGGTCTGATCGCAATCGATGCCGTCGCCATGACATAGGCCATAGGATAACCAATCGCCAAGCAAGAGAGAGCAGTTAGCGTCGCCAGCTTTAAACTACTCCAAAAAATATGGAGGTAAATCCAATCGGTCGCGCGAGTGTAGTTTTCGAAAGTAAAATGAAGAACGACGCCGCCGTAGACTCCTTTAGTGACAAAACTATAACCAACGACAATAGCGAGCGGAATCGTTAGAGAGAGAGAGAGAGAAAGAAGAGAGAAAGAGAGAGAGAGAAGAAGAAAGAGAGAAGAAAGAAGAAGAAGAAGAAGAAGAAAGAAGAAAGAAGAAGAAGAAGAAGAAGAAGAAGAAGAAGAAGAAGAAGAAGAAGAAGAAGAACAAGAAGAAGACAGAGAGAGACGACAACGGAAGAAGAAGAAGAAGAAGAAGAGAGGCGGCGGCGGC
>CAWHDF010000007.1:0-6206 GCA_963828105.1 uncultured Actinomycetota bacterium
CGTTGCGAGCGTTGCCTTTGTGCCGGCCGCCTCGGAGCCGACGACGTCGGAGTTCGTCTCGGGTGTGGTCGAGAGCACCGGGGCGGGTGCGACCGGTTGCGGCGCCACGGTCGCGTTCGTGGTGAAGTAGCCGAGTGTGCCGCTTGGATCCGTGACGTCCTCGTAACTGTAGGTCGAGTTCGGCTCGAAGGTGAGGGTGTACGTCTCGGTCGAGGGCTCGTTGTCGATGAAGTTCACGCCGGGGCCGACGATCTGGAAGTCGGCCGGGCCAGCGGTCACCTGAACCTCGATCGTGTACGTCCCCGAGGCGATGATGCTGCCGGGCGGAGTCGGGCCTCCCAGTGGTGCACCGCTCAGCAGCGTCACGGTCGGCAGACCGCCGTTGTAGCTGATCACGATCGTAGGTGCGCTCGTTGCATGTGCGCCCGAGCTTCCGACAAGCGCGGCCAAGAGGATCAGGGCAGGCGCGAGGCGCTGAAGGGTACGCCGGTCGCCGCTTGCCAACCTGACGACGTAGGAGGCTAGCCGCGTCATCTCAACCAGCGTACCCATGCGAGCGGCCCCGTCGCAGGCACGAAACGTCTACGCTTGCACGAGTGATGCCTACTGCTATTGCAAGAAGGGCACAATCGCGGTACTCTCGTTCGCAGACACTGATGATAGATGTCCTGCCGATTCGGTTGGTTGCCAGATGCGGCCGGCCCGAAACCTTGTCGAAGGGGGAATGAATGTCGAGCACCTTGAGGATCAAGGTCAACGGCCTCACGCATAACGTGAGTGCGAGCCTTGATACACCGCTTCTCTACGTTCTGCACAACGAGCTTCATCTGCACGGGCCGCGCTTCGGCTGCGGTCTTGCCCAGTGTGGCGCTTGTTCGGTGCTACTGAACGGCAAGGAGATCCGGTCGTGCGTGACGCCGGTCGGCGCAGTTGCCGGCGCGTCGATCACCACCCTGGAGGGGCTGCCGGCGCTTTGGGCCGCGCAGCATCCGTCCACGGCTTCTGCCGCACCACAGCTTCATCCGCTCCAGCAGGCGTGGATCGATGTCCAGGTGCCGCATTGTGGCTATTGCCAAAACGGGATGTTGATCCAGGCAGCGGATCTTCTCTCGACGACGAAAAATCCGAGCGAGTCGGAGATCAAGACCGCAATGAACGGTCATCTCTGCCGCTGTGGAACCTATCCGCGCATCCTGATCGCCATCCAGCAGGCCGCTGCGGTCATCTCAAAGGCAGGTGCAGCAGCATGAGCGGTCTTTCGCAGCAGAAGGAGTTCTCGCGTACCTCGTTCTTGAAGGGCGGCGGAGCGCTCATCGTCGGTTTCAGCGCGGCGGGTGCAGTTGCGAGCAGCGCGCTCGCGTCCGATTCGTACTCAACAGGCACGATCGAGGCAAACCCGTATGCCGATCCGGGCGAGACGATCGACGCGAACCAGTACGCCTCGTACGGTCCGTCCGATCCGACGTCGCTCGACTCGTGGCTCGTCGTCCATCCCGATAACTCGATCTCGGTCAAGCTCGGCCGTGTCGACCTCGGACAGGGCTCGCCGACGGCGTTCGCGATGATCGCGGCCGAGGAGCTCAATCACGACATGAGCCTGATGCGGCTCATCCCCGAGGACACGGACCTGACCCCGAACCAGGGCTCCACGTCGGGCAGCTCGTCGGTGCAGACGGCCGGCAAAGCCGTTCGTGCTGCTTCCGCGGCCGCGTATCAGGCGCTGCTCGGTTTGGCATCGACAAACCTCGGCGTCCCGGTCGCGAGCCTCTCCGTGACCAACGGCGTCGTCTCCGGCGGTGGCAAGACCGTCACCTACGGACAGCTGATCAACGGCGGGCTCTTCAACGTCCATGCCGCGTCCACTTACAACCTCACCGCGACGACCGCGAGCCCGCCGGCGGCCGGCTCAGGTATGCCGCCTGGCTACCCGGGGACGGTCAAGCCGGTGAGCCAGTACACGATCCTCGGCATCAACCCTGGCCCGCCGCGGCTTGACATTCCGGCCAAGGTCGACGCGACCTACACCTACGTGCAGAACATCTACGTGCCGAACATGCTCCACGGACGGATCGTGCGGCCGCGCGGGCAGGGCGCGTACGGCAACGGCACGAACCCGCAGGTGCTCTCGATCGACGCGTCGACGATCAGCAACATCCCGGGCGCCCGCGTCGTGCAGAAGGGCAACTTCGTCGGCGTCGTCGCTCCGCAGGAGTACGACGCGATCCAGGCGGCAGCGCAGCTCAAGGTCACCTGGGCTCCGATGCCAGCGCTTCCCGGAACGCCGAACCTCTGGGGCCAGATGCGCCAGCAGGACTCGGCGGGACTCGCGCCTGCGGCGATCAAGCTGCAGCGGGGTAGCACCAACATCGCCTCGGTGCTCGCCGGTGCGGCGCACACGATCAGCGAGACCTACATGTACAACTACAACGGTCACATGCCGATCGGGCCGCTCTGCTGCGTCGCCGACGTGACCGCGAACGGTGCTCGGATCTACTCGAACACCCAGAACTCGTACTCGACGCGTACCGGCGTCGCGACGATTCTCGGCTTCCCGTCGTTCAACCAGGTCCGCGTCAGCTATTACGAAGGGTCGAGCGTGTACGGCTCGTCCGCCTATGACGACGCGGCCCAGGCTGCAGCAGTCATGTCGCAGCTCGCCGGCGCACCGGTGCGGCTCCAGTTCATGCGCTGGGATGAGCACGGGTATGACAACTACGGCCCAGCGATGATGTACGACATCCAGCTCGGCGCTGATGGCAACGGCAACCTGATCGCGGCCAACACGACCGAGTTCGCACCGCCGTACTACTCGACGACCCCGACGATGGCGCTGACCGGAACAACGGCTCAGGTCTTCGGCGCGGCGATGTCGGCGGACACGACGAACATCGGTACGGCGTACAACGTCCCGAACGTTCAGGTGACGGGCAAGTCCGTGCCGCTCCAGAACAACTACTTCAAGATCTCGTTCTTGAGGGCACCGCAGGCGCCGCAGACCTGCTTCGCATTCGAGCAGGCGATCGACGAGCTCGCACACGCGGCGAACATGGATCCGTTCGCGTTCCGCACCCAGAACGTCGCCTCGCTCGCAAGCGACATGGCGCTGGGGCTCACCGCGCTCACCTACGACCGCTGGAAGGACGTCCTGGCGATGGTCGGCCAGATGGCGAACTGGCAGCCGAAGGTGGCGGCCTCGAACCTCCAGAGCGGCAACATCGTCACCGGTCGCGGTGTCGCGATGGGCAGCTACGCCAGCTCGATGATCGCCGAGGTTGTCGACGTGACGGTCAACAAGCAGACGGGCAAGATTGTCTGCAACACCGTCTACTGCGCCCAGGACACCGGTTTCATCCAGTACCCGGGTGGAGTCGAGAACCAGGGAGTCGGCAGCATCGTCCAGGGTGCGAGCCGTGCGCTCTTCGAGGAGGTCACCTTCAACAAGAGCAACGTGACGAGCCTCGACTGGGTGAGCTACCCGATCATGCGCTTCCAGGATGCGCCCAAGATCGTCTTCCAGATGAACCAGCGCACCGACATCCCGAACGCGCCTGCCACGAACGGCGTGCCCGGTTCGGGAGCCGCCGCCGGCGTCGTCACCAACGGCGTCAGCGTTGTACCGACGACGACCGCGGTGAGCGGCGTCTACTCGGCAGGCTCGGGTGAGCCGCCGAGCTCGTGCATTGGTGCAGCAATCGCCAACGCGTTCTTTGACGCAACCGGCGTGCGACTGCGTGAAGCGCCGATGACGCCCGCGCGTGTGCGGGCAACGCTCAAGGCAGCCGGCGTCGCCTAGTAGCGATTCGTTGAGACGAGCAACGGGGCGGGAGCCGTACGGCTCCCGCCCCGGGCGTCTCTTCTGGCCCGACCACGATGCTCTAGAATCCGGGGAGTCTGAGCGAGGGGGGTCTCGTGGCGGCAGTTAGTAGGGCAGTATGCTCGCTGAGTCTGGGATCGGTTCTGCGCGGCGACTCTCTGCGGCTCGGGCTGGGCCCGCGCTGTCGATGCTGGGCGTGGCGGCCGTTTTTGCCGCGACGGCCCGCGGCGCAGCGGTTGATGCCAACACGATCGTCGCCACCTACACGGCGACCTCGCTCCAGGTGACGCTGAATGGCAGTCCGCTCAAGTCGGCGACGATTGCTGCCGGCAGCTACTCGGTCAACGTCAACGACGACCCGAACACCGGCGACCAGAACCCCGACTTCACGTTCAACGGCCCCGGTGTCTCGGTCTCGAACAACCTGAACAGCTCGGGGATGGGGATCGACGGGTTGACAGTGCTCGGTCCCTTCACGCTCCAGGCCGGTGCCAGCTACAGCATCGAAGACTCGAACCTGGGCCCGTCGACACTTGTCACCTTCAGCGTCTCCGGCACGAGCACGAACTCCGGGGGCACGACAACGAGCACGCCTTCAGGCACCGGCAACGGAGGCGGCGGCGTCACGACGACGTCGAGCTCGGGCGGCGCCCCTGCGACGACGACGGCGAAGGCGAGCCCGCCTGCTCCCGCCAAGCTGCCGCCTCTCACCGCGACTGTGACCGCCGCCGGAAAGGTGGCGCTGGTCGCGTCGGGCAAGCCCGTCAAGGAGCTCAAACCAGGTGACTACACACTGCTCGCCGTCGACGATTCGCGACGGGCGGGCCTTCTACTCGGCAAGGTCTCCGGCCATGTGCTGACGTTGAGCGGCAAGAGTGCGCTTGGCAAGAGCACTCACAAGCTTGCTTTGACCGTCGGGAGCTGGTTCGTCGAGAGTGCGCCCGGCGCGCACAGGCTCGAGTTCAAGGTCAGCGGCTAAGGCAGGCAGCGGCAGCTCAAGGCGGGACGGTTTCCGGTCAGGTGAGCAACGCAGCCGGGCAGCGCGGAACCCCGCCGAGCCAGTCAGTCGCCGTCAACCGCAGAGAGCTTCCGCTCAAGCGGCCTCTCCCGTGCCTGCGCTGCTGACTCGTAGCTCAGGTGGCGCCGGTGACGACGAAGTACGACTTTGCCCCGCCCGCCGCCGGGGCGACAAACCAGCGTCCCGCGGCGAGTACGACCACGATCGACCGATGACCGGTGAACGCCGCCGACGTCAGCGCCCGCGTCGCACCCGAGACGGTGCTCCCGAGCACGAGCCCCAAGCTATGGCTCTCGTCGTTGACGGAGATCGTGTACCGGCCCGCGGCGAGCTTCGTCACGCGAGCCGCGTGTGCGTCCAAAGAGACCTTTCCCGTTGAACTCACGAATGCGTTGAGCGCGCCTCTCGAGACGACGCTCGGCGTCGAGGGCTTCGTGCTGGCGAGCGGGTCGCTGTTCGTCTCCGCCTTGTTCGACCCGGTCGAGACCGCTGCGGCGGCGGCCGGGACCGGGGGCGTACCCACGACGCTCCCGGAGGTTTGGAAGGTGAAGTTGAGCGGCGGGTTGATGCTGCCGTTGCGCCACTGGTAGGTCGAGTTCGGCTGGAAATCCGCCTCGTCGGCGTCACTGACGATCTCGCCCGACTGCAGGTCGTCCTGAATGTTGACACCGGGCCCCTGCAGCACAAAGGCGGGGATCACGATGCAACCAGGCTGCGTCAGCGTGAGCACGTAGTAGCCGGCGGGGATCACCGTCGGCGCGCCGCTCGTCGTACCGACGGGCGTGCCGTCGGGGAGCGTCACCGTGATCTGGCCGTTGTAGTCGAAGTTGACGAGGAGTGAGAGAGGCCCGGCCGAACCAGCTTGCGCCGTGGCAGCGAGCACGCCAAAACAGGCAAGTAGCGCTCCGAAAATGACGGCCAGTCTACGCACGTTTCCCCCTCTCGAGGGTACCACCGCGCTCCTCTGCACCGCTAGGGCGCGGCGGCACCCGAACCGGAGGCGGCGGTAGGGCGAATCAGTCGTAGATGGCGGCGATCCTGCAGGAAGGCGAGCAGCACGGCTCCCGGTTCGGGGCTCGTCGCGGCACGCGCGGGCGCAGCCGCCACCGCCGCCTTCCCACCACGAGTCAAGGAGACTGAAACCATGGGCGCAAGTCTTGCCAGTCCAACGCATCTGCTCATCCTCGCCGTCGTCTGTCTGCTGCTCTTTGGCGCCAAGCGATTGCCGGAGATCGGTCGCTCGCTCGGGAGCGGCATGCGCGAGTTCAAGACGTCGGTGAGCGGTGCCGACGGTCTCGGCCTCGGTGAGGCTCAGCCGGAGCCTGTCCGCGAGCCGCTCGAGCCCACGTCGAACCAGCCCGCCTGATACCGACG
>CAWHDF010000008.1:0-18983 GCA_963828105.1 uncultured Actinomycetota bacterium
CGGGGACGTCGCGGGCGACGAACGGCAGCAGCGCGTCGAGCGCGTCGTCGGGCTCGTACCAGCCGTCGCTGCGTGCCTTTTCGACCCAGCCGGAGGCCTCCGCGAGCTTCGCAGGCGCCCCGGGAAGCTCGGGGTGCAGCATCAGCGGGATCTCGCCCTCGAACGCGAAGACGCGGTTACAGGCGGGACAGTCGAGTGAGTCGGCGGCGGCGCGTAGCCGTCCGCCGCAGAACGGGCAGCGCAGGATCTCGACCAGCTCGGCGCTCGGCCGCGCCTCCTGCTCCACGGGGCTAGGCCCTCGCCACGTCGACGAGCGCGAGCGTGACCTCGACCATCGCTTCGAGGTCGGCGACGGCGATGTGTTCGTCGGGTGTGTGGATCTCGGCCATGCCGTTGGCGAGGTTGAGGCACTGGAGGCCGCGCTCGTTGAAGACGTTCGCGTCGGCGGCGCCGCCGGAGAGTGCGTAGCTCGGCACGAAGCCGGTGCGCTCGAGCGCCTCGGCGGCGAAGGCGACGGCGGGGTCGTCGCGGCGGAAACGGTAGGCGCTGTAGCTGCGGCTGACGGTCGTCTCGACGGTGCAGTCCGCGAGCCCGGCGGCGAAGCTGAGCGCGTCCTGCATCGCCTGAACCTGCTCGGCGAGCTTGCGCTCGTCGTGGGAGCGCGCCTCGGCGACGAGCGTGCACCACTCGGGGACGATGTTCGGCGCGCTGCCGCCGGTGATCAGGCCGACGTTGGCGGTCGTCTCCTCGTCGATCCGTCCGAGCGGCATCTCGGCGATCGCGCGCGCGGCGGCCGCGATCGCCGAGCGGCCCTCCTCGGGCACCATCCCGGCGTGCGCGGCGCGGCCGTGCACCGTGATCCCGAGCTGCGCGGCGGCCGGGGCGCCGAGCACGATCTCACCGATCGGCGAGGCGGCGTCGAAGACGTAGCCGACGCGGGCGCGGAGCGCGCTCTGGTCGAAGGCGTAGGCGCCGAGGAGCCCCACCTCCTCCTTGGCGGTGAAGACGAGCTCGACGCCGGCGTGTGCGCGACGCTCGACCACCAGGCGTCGCACCGCTTCGAGCATCGCGACGACCGCCGCCTTGTTGTCGGCGCCGAGGATCGCCGCGTTGGCGTTGCGCACGACGCCGTCGACGACGACCGGATCGACCGCCGCGACCGGCGGAACGGTGTCGAGGTGGGCGCAGAAGAAGAGCGGCTCCCCCGCACAGGTCGGCTCGAGCGTGACGTGGAGCGAACCCATCGTCGAGCCGATGCTCGGCCCGGTCGCGTCCTCCGTCGCGTTGAGCCCGAGCGCCATGAGGTAGGCGAGTACCCGGTCGGCGACCGCGCGCTCCTCGCCCGAGGGGCTCGGGAGGCGGGCAAGCTCAAAGAACAGGTCGAGCACCTCGGAGGCCACCGGGAGCTCATGCTAATCGGCGCGGCCGTCGGCGAGAGGCCGACGGGCGGCTCAGGAGGCGGCGGCTGCCTGTCCCGGCTGCGCGACCCGGGCGATCCCCGGCTCGAGTCCCTGGCGTGTGCGGGCACGTTCGAGCGCCGCGGCGACGAAGGCCCGGAAGAGCGGCGCCGGCCGGGTCGGGCGAGACTTGAACTCGGGATGGAACTGGGAGGCGACGAACCAGGGGTGGTCGGCGAGCTCGACGACCTCGACGAGCCGCCCCTCCTCGAAGGTGCCGCTGATCACGAGTCCGGCGTCGGCGAGCAGTTGACGGTAGGCGTTGTTGACCTCGTAACGGTGGCGGTGACGTTCGGAGATGACCGGCTTGCCGTAGATCCGCTCGGCGCGGGTGCCGGGAAGCAGCTCGACGGCCTGGGCGCCGAGCCGCATCGTCCCGCCGAGATCCTCGACCTCCTTCTGCTCGGGCAGCAGGTCGATCACCGGGTGCGGCGTCTCGGGGTCCATCTCGGTCGAGTTGGCACCGTCGAGTCCGCAGGCGTTGCGCGCGAACTCCGCAGACCGCGACGTGCATGCCGAGGCAGATGCCGAGATAGGGGATCGCGTCCTCGCGCGCGACGCGGCAGGCGAGGATCTTGCCCTCGAAGCCGCGGGAGCCGAAGCCGCCCGGCACGAGCACGCCGTCGACGCTCGCGAGCTCGGCCCGCGCCTCCTCGAGCGTCATCTGCTCGGCGTCGACCCAACGCACGCGCACCTGGCAGCCGTTGTGGATGCCTGCATGCTTGAGCGCCTCGTGCACCGAAAGGTAGGCGTCGTGGAGCTTGACGTACTTGCCGACGAGTGCGATCTCGACGCTTTCGCGTCGGCGCGAGAGCCGCTCGACGAGCTCGTCCCACTCGCCGAGCTCGGCTGCGGGCGTTTCGAGCCCGAGCTTCGCGCAGACGAGCCTGTCGAGCCCCTGCGCCTGGAGTGCCTTGGGGACGAGGTAGACGTCGGGTGCGTCGATCGCCGAGATCACCGCCTCCGGGTCGACGTCGGCGAAGAGCGCGATCTTGTCGCGAATGTCCTGGCCGAGGGTCTCGCTGGAGCGGCAGACGAGCACGTCGGGGTGGATACCGATGCGACGCAGCTCGTTGACCGAGTGCTGGGTCGGCTTCGTTTTCAGCTCTCCCGCGGTCGCGATGTACGGCACGAGCGTGACGTGGAGGTAGAGCACGTTCTCGGGGCCGGCCTCGCGCCGGAACTGGCGGATCGCCTCGAGGAACGGCTGCGACTCGATGTCGCCGACGGTGCCGCCGATCTCGGAGATGACCACGTCGGTGTCGCTCGCGCTCGCAACCGAACGGATCCGGGTCTTGATCTCGTCGGTGATGTGCGGGATCACCTGTACCGTCGAGCCGAGATACTCGCCCTTGCGTTCCTTACGCAGCACCCGGTCCCAGACCGCACCGGCGGTGTGGTTGGCGGCGCGCGAGAGGTTCTCGTCGACGAAGCGCTCGTAGTGGCCGATGTCGAGGTCGGTCTCGGCGCCGTCCTCGGTCACGAAGACCTCGCCGTGCTGGAACGGGCTCATCGTGCCCGGGTCGACGTTCAGGTACGGATCGAACTTCTGCACCTGCACCTTGAGGCCCCGGGCCTTGAGCAGACGTCCGAGCGACGCGGCCGTGATGCCCTTGCCGAGCGACGAGACGACGCCGCCCGTGACGAAGATGAACTTGGTGGCGGTCAGCCCCGGTCTCCCTGGCTGTAGCACCGCCTCCCCGTGGCCCCCTTCACGGACCTCCACGTTAGCACCGGAGAGCGGGTAGGGTCTTCGCGCTCACCGGGGGATCCTACGCCCACCGGAGGATGGCGCGTTCAGAGGGTCGCCGCGGTTTGGACGAGCGCGTAGAGGCGCGCGACTGCGACACGCGCGGTCGCAGTGTCGGCACCGCCGAACGGGCGCGTGCGCACCTCGACGGTGACGCGGGCGTGTCCATCCGCCACGGCCTCGAGCTCGACGCTGACCTCGACGTTCGTCGCGGGGCCGAGGCGCGGGCGTTGCCCGACGAGGGTGAAGTCGACGCGCCGGCCCGGGGCGACCGCTCCGAGCACGAGCGTCTCGCTGCGTGCGCGCCCCTGCCAGCTACCGCTCGCGAGCGGCAGCAGCCCGCGGCGGCTGCGCCGCACGATCCGCCAGCGCGCACCGGTCGTGAAGCCGCGACGGTCGGGCTCGACCGCGACGACGCCCGGCCACCAGTCCCCGAGATGGTGCGGTTCGGCGAGGAAGCCCCAGACCGCTTCCGGGGTCGCGAGCAGCTCCCGCGCCGCGCTAGCCATCCTCGGCCGCGGCGAGGCGGGCGAGAAACTCCGCGCCGCCGAGCATCCGCTCGAGCTCGTCGCGGCGTTCCTCCGTGTCGAGCCGCTCGATCATCGTGTGCGTGGGCTCACCGGGCACCTTGCGCACCCGGAAGTGCGCATCGGCGAGGCTCGCGATCTGCGGCAGGTGGGTGATCGTGAGCACCTGGGCGCGCGCCGCGAGCCGCCGCAGGCTCTCGCCCACCGCGTGCGCGGCGGTGCCGCCGATACCGGCGTCGATCTCGTCGAAGACCATCGTCTCGCCACCGGCGACGACGGCGAGTGCCAGCGCGATCCGTGAGAGCTCGCCGCCCGAAGCGGTCTCCGAGAGCGGTCGGAACGGAAGCCCAGCGTTGAGCGCCACCGTGAAGACGACCTCGTCGCTGCCCGACGGCCCGGGCTCGGCGGGGCGCAGCTCGACGTTGAGCGCTCCCCCACGCAGCCCAACCGCGTCGAGCTCGCCCGCGAGCTCGCGCTCGAGCAGCGGCGCCGCGCGGGTGCGCCCCTCGCGCAGCGCGGCGTGGGTGGCGCTGAGCGCCTGCTCGGCAGCGCTGAGCGCAGCGTTCGCAACGGCGGCGGGGTCCGCGCCCTGCTCGAGCGCGTCGAGCTCGTCGCGGGCGGCGGTGCCGCGCTCGTACAGCTCCGCGTAGCTCGCGGCGCGGTAGCGGCGCCGCAGATCGGCGAGCTGCTCGAGCTCGGCTTCGACCTGCTCGAGCAGACCGGGGTCGTCCTCGAGCGTGGCGAGGAAGCCGCGGAGCTCAGAGACGAGCTCGCGCAGCGTCAGCTCGGCCGAGCCGAGCCCGCCGACCGCCGTTTCGAGCTCGGGTGCAAGCCCGGCGAGCGGGGCGAGCGCGCGGCCGGCGGCGGCAGTCAGATGCGCGGCCCCGGCGGCGTCGGCATCGTCGGGGTCGAGCGCTGCGAGCGCGCCGCTCACGCCCTGGGCGAGCTCGTTGACGTTGCGCAGCCGCGTCCGTAGTGCCGCGAGCTCTTCGTCGCGCCCCGGCACGAGCGCCGCGGTGTCGCTCGCGAGCGCGCGGAGCTCCGCGAGTCGCGCCTCGCCGGCGGCGCCCTCTGCGTGAGCCGCCGCGTGGGCGCGGCGGGCCGCGGTCAGCTCACGCCAGCGTTCGCGGGCGGCGGCAACGAGCGGCTCGGAGCCCGCGAACGCGTCGAGCACCGCGAGCTGGTAGCTCGGCCTCGCGAGCCGGCGCTGCTCGAACTGGCCGCTCATCGCGAGCAGCTGCTCGACCACGGCGGCGACGTCCTCACGCGCCGCGGCGCGACCCCAGGCGTAGGCACGGGTGCGGCCGTCGGCGAAGATGCGGCGTGCGACGACGAGTGTCTGCTCGTCCTCGGGCCGGAGCTCTGCGAGCTCGCCGAGCCGCGCGGGCTCAGGCAGGTCGAATTCGGCTTCGACGTAGGCCTCGGCGCCGGCACTGCCGATCATGGCCGCCTCACCGCGCGCGCCGAGGAGCAGGCCGACGGCGCCTGCGAGGATCGTCTTGCCGGCGCCGGTCTCGCCCGTGATCGCGTTCAGACCGGGGTCGAACTCGAGCTGCGCCTCCCGGATCAGGACGAGGTTCTCGATCTGGAGCCGGCGCAGCATGCGGGCAATGCTACGACGCGCGCAGGCGTACGTCCGCGCCGCGCCCGCACGGGCGCCCCGGCGGCTCGGTCTAGCCGCCGCCGGCGCCGAAGACGCGCCGGTAACGCTCGAAGAACGCCTGCTCGGGCAGCGTCGCGAGCTGGCTGCGGGCGCTGCCGAAGTGCACGGCCACCTCCTCGCCGGGGGCGAGCGCGCCGACCTGGTGGCCGTCGACCAGCACGACCGCCTCGACGTCGGGCGTCATGTTGCGCGCGGCGAGCTGGAAGCCGGGGCCGACGACGAGCGGACGGGCGTGGAGTGTGTGCGGGGCGATGAAGGTGATCACCGCCGCCTCGAGCCCCCAGACGAGCACGGGGCCGCCGTTGGAGAGGTTGTAGGCGGTCGAACCCGACGGCGTCGCGCAGATCAGGCCGTCGCAGGGCTGAGTGCCGAGCTCGGCGCCGTCGAGCGAGTAGGCGAGCTCGACGATCCGTCCGGGGACTCCGCTGACGACGACGACGTCGTTGAGGGCGCTGCGTCGCCCGCCCGCGACGGCGACCTCGAGCGTCGGTAGCAGCACGACGCTGTAGTCGCCGGCGAACACGCGCGCGAGCCCCTGCTCGAGCTCGGGCCCCGGGATCGAGGCGAGGAAGCCGACACGACCGAAGTTGACGCCGATCACCGCCGCCCCGCGGCCGAGAAAGCGGGTGAGTGCCCGCAGCATCGTCCCGTCCCCGCCGAGCGCGACGGCGATGTCGGCATGCGCGTCGGCCTCGCCCTGCTCGTCGAGCGCCAGCTCGACCCCCGTGCTCGCTGCCAGCACCCGCAGACGTTCGACCGCAGCGTCGAGGTTGCGCGTGGCACCGTGCGTGACGACGGTGGCGCGCCTAACCGAGGGCATCGTCGAGCCAGCGGTCGAGTTCAGCGGGAAGCCCGGGACGGACGGCGTGGACGAGCTGGATGACGAACTCACGGTTTCCCTTGGCCCCCGGTAGACCAGAGTCTACGACCCCGGCGACTCGTGCGTCCCAGCCCTGGGCGGCGGTCGCGACCTCGACGAGCACACGCCGCTGCACCTCCCGGTCGCGCACGATCCCCTTGCGTGGCTCCCCGCGCCGGGCCTCGAACTGGGGCTTGACGAGCACGAGCGCCTGCCAGCCGGGGGCGGCGAGCGCGAGCGCGGGCGGAAGCGCGAGCCGCACCGAGATGAACGAGACGTCACAGGTGATCAGCGTGGGCGCGAACGGCAGCTCGGTCAGCGTGCGCGCGTTGACGCGCTCCCAGACGATCACGCGCGGGTCGTCACGGACGCGCGAGTGGAGCTGGCCATGGCCGACGTCGAGCGCGAGCACCTGCGCGGCGCCGCGGCTGAGGAGCACGTCGGTGAAGCCACCGGTCGAGGCGCCGATGTCGAGGCAGTTGCGTCCGGCGGGGTCGACGCCGAAGCGGTCGAGCGCATGGGCGAGCTTGAGCGCGGCGCGCGAAACGTAGGGGAACGTCTCGACGAGCTCGAGCGCGGCCGCCTCGTCGATCTGCTCACCCGCCTTGGAGTGGCCACGCACGCGGCCGGCCATCACGAGTGCCTGCGCCTGCGCGCGGCTGTCGGCGAGGCCGCGCTCGACGAGCAGGATGTCGAGCCGCTTGCGGCTCACGAGCTACGCGCGGCGAGCCCGGCGACGATCCCGGACAGCACCGAGGTGTCGGCGTCGAGCTCGTCGAGCCGTGCCTGGGCGCGGGCGGCGGCGGCGTCCGCGAGCGCGCGAGCGCGCGCCTCCCCCACCTCGCTCACGTACCCGTCGCCGTCGAGGATGTCGTCGACGACCTGGAAGAGCAGCCCCAGCTCCGCAGCGAAGGCACGCCAGGGCTGATGGCTGGCGACCGGCAGCCTGGCGGCCCAGAGTCCGCACATCACCGAGGCGGTGAAGAGCGCGCCGGTCTTGAGCGCGTGCAGCGAGGCGAGCTCGTGGCCGCCCTCGAGGTCCTGCTGCTGGCCACCGATCATCGCGAGGGTCGCGTCGAGCAGCTCGGCCGCAACCTCGGCGCCGCTGCTGAGCGCGAGCCTGAGCGCTTCGCCGAGCAGCGCATCGCCCGCCGAGCACCGCCGTCGCCTCACCGTAGGCGGCCCAGACGCTCGGTTGACCGCGCCGCTCGGCGTCGTCGTCGAGCGCGGGCAGGTCGTCGTGGACGAGCGAGAAGGAGTGGACGAGCTCGACCGCCGCGGCAGCGGGAAGCAGCTCGGCGGGCGTGCCGCCCGCGGCCTCGCCGGCGGCGAGGCAGAGCACCGGTCGCACCCGCTTGCCGCCGAGCGCGTAGCGCACCGGCGCTGCGAGCGTGCCGAGCGCCGGGTGGAGCGGAAGCTCGTCGAGGTAGCCCTCGATCAGCTCCCGCAGCTGCTCAGGCGTCTGCAGCATCCGCCTCGGCGGCGAGCCGTGCCCGCTGCAGCTCCGCCTCGATCTCGCGCGCGAGCGCGGCGAGCTCCTGCAGGACCTCGATCGCCTGCGCGGGGTCGTCGGTCTGCTCGAGCCGGGCGCGTGCGGCCTCGAGCCGGACGAGCAGCTGCTCGGCTGCGTCGAGCGACTCTTCGGCGCTCACCGGCCGACCGCCTCGGTGCGCTGGATCCCGCCGAGGATGCCGTTGACGAGGCGGGCGCCGTCCTCGGAGGCGTAGCGTTTGGCGTAGGCGACCGCCTCGTTGATCACGACCTCGGGTGGCACCTCGCCGCGGTCGAGCTCGCAGATCGCGACCCGCAGCGCGCTCCGCTCGACGGCGCCGAGGCGGTCGGCTGTCCAGCCCTGCGACGCGTTCGTGATCCGCTGGTCGAGTGAGGCGGCGTGCGCGACCGTCTCCTCCGCGAGCTCGAACCCCCAGGGGTCGAGCTCGCCCGCGTACTGGGAGCCGAGCGCGCTACCGGAGAGGTCCCACTGGTAGACGAGGAAGAGCGCCTGGCGGCGGGCCTGGCGGCGGTGTCATGCGAACTCCGCGATCGTCGATCTCGACGCGGGCGTCGAGGCCGCACATCTCTTGCAGCGCCGAGGCGACATCCGCCTGGGCGGCCTCGCCGAGCGCGACGCAGCGACTCCCCGCGGCGCGCGGCGACAGCGAGCCGTACGACCGGCTCGTCGAGGTCGAGGCTACGGCGGCGTCAGCACGTGGACGCCGTCGACGCGCTCTGCGGCGGCGACGGCGATCGCAAGCAGCGTCGAGTCGGGCACCGAGATCTCGCCGCCCTCGGTCTGGATCACGAGGCTCATGCCGCGACCGCGTTCAGCTCGGCGAGTGTCGAGGTCGAGTAGTGACCCGAGCGGAACGCCTCGCTCGCGAGCAGCGCACGCGCGAACTCGAGCGTCGTCGGCACGCCCTCGACGACGGTTTCGGCGAGCGCCCGATCGGCGCGCGCGATCGCTGCGTCCCGGTCCTCGTCCCAGACGATGATCTTCGCGATCAGCGAATCGTAGAACGGCGTGATCGTCGTGCCGTCCTCGACGAACGTGTCGACGCGGACGCCGGGCCCGAGCGGGGGCCGGAAGCGGACGATCCGGCCCGGCACGGGCAGGAAGTCACGCGTCGGATCCTCCGCGTTGAGACGGATCTCGATCGCATGGCCGCGGCGTGGGGCGCGGCCGGTGAGCGGCAGCCGCCCGCCGGCGGCGATCTCGATCTGCGCGCGGACGAGGTCGAGGCCGGTGCAGGCCTCGCTGATCGGATGCTCGACCTGGAGGCGCGCGTTCAGCTCGATGAAGGAGAAGCGCCCGTCGGGGCCGAGCAGGAACTCGAAGGTGCCGGCGCTGCGGTAGCCGACGAAGCGGCAGGCGCGCTCGGCGGCGACCTCCATCTCCTCGCGCAGCGTCGCGTCGAGCGCCGGCGAGGGCGTCTCCTCGATGAGCTTCTGGTGGCGGCGCTGGAGCGAGCACTCGCGCTCACCGAGCGTCAGCACGTTGCCTTCACCGTCGCAGAGCACCTGCACCTCGACATGGCGGGCGGGCTCGAGCACCTTCTCGACGTACATGCTCGCCTCCCCGAACGCGGCCGCCGCCTCGGCGGAGGCCGAGTTGTAGGCGTCGTCGAGTTCCTCGGCGCTCGCGACGTAGCGCATCCCGCGCCCGCCGCCGCCCGCGGCCGCCTTGAGCATGACCGGGAAGCCGATCTCGGCCGCGACGGCGCGCGCCTCCGCGAGGCTTGTCGGCTCGTCGGTGCCCGGCAACGTCGGCACGCCGGCGCTGCGCATCGCCCGCCGCGCCGCGACCTTGTCGCCCATCGCGCGCATCACCCCCGCGGGAGGCCCGATGAAGACGAGGTCGTTGTCGGCGCAGGCCTCGACGAAGGCGGGGTTCTCGGAGAGAAAGCCGTAGCCGGGATGGACGGCTTCACAGCCCGTCGTAACCGCGGCCGCGACCATCGAGTCGATCCGCAGGTAGCTCTCCGACGCCGACGGCGGCCCCACGCAGACGGCGTCGTCGGCGAACCGCACGTGCGCCGCGTCGGGCTCGGCGGTCGAGTAGACGGCGACCGCCTCGATCCCGAGCTCGTGGAGGGCACGGATCACGCGCAGCGCGATCTCCCCCCGGTTCGCGACGAGCACGCGGCTGAACACTAGAGCCCGACCGGCCGGCCACCGACCGGCTCCAGCTCGAAGAGGAGCTGGCCGTACTCGACCGGCTCGGCGTCGCCGACGTGGATCGCGCGCACGATCCCCTCGACCTCGGCCTTGACCTCGTTCATCAGCTTCATCGCCTCGAGGATGCACAGGATCTGGCCGGGAGAAACCGGGTCGCCCTCCTCGACGAAGGCGGGCGCGTCGGGGCGCGGGCGCCGGTAGAAGGTGCCGACCATCGGGCTTTCGATTCGGTGCAGGCCGCGATCGGGCGCCGGCACCGCCGGCAGCTCGATCTCGCCCGTCAACGACTCCGCTGCTGCGGGCGCCGCCTGCGGCTCGCTGAGGCCGCGGACGCTGATGCGGACGCCGTCCTCCTCGATCGTGATCTCGCCGACACCGGTCTCCTGGAGGATGCGCACGACCGAGCGGATCTGGCGGTCGCGCTCGGCGTCGCCACTGGCGGCGCTACCACCTGCTTCGGCGCCGCTGCGGCCCCGGATCGAGCGCAGCAGCGGCTCGGCTTCGTCGCCGAAGAGCGCGAGCAGCAGCAGGTCCTCCTCGCTCGAGGCGAGCCCCTTGGCGTTCGCGCGCAGCGTCTCGAGGTCGACGGGGCTGACGGCCGGCGGGTCGGGCAGCAGCTCGGCGGCGCGCCGGAGCGCCGGGTCGACGTTGCCGGGGGTGCGTCCGAAATGACCGAGCACGAGCTCGCGGAGCTCGTCGAGGATCGTCGCGTAGCGCGAGGCGCTGAGCACGTTGACGAGCGCCTGCGAACCGACGATCTGCCCGAGTCGGCGCGGCGAGTGGCGGCAGCCCCACCTCCTTGCGGACACGCTGCACCTCGTCGAGCACCTCGTCGAGGCGGTCCCGCTGGCCGCGCTTGCCGAGCTGCGCGTCGATCACGGCGACGAGGCCGAAGGGAAGCTTGCGCCGCGCCGCCTTGACCGAGACGCGCGGCACGAGCGGCGTGATCGCGAGGTCGCCGATGTGCTCGTCGACGAGGTCGGAAGCCTCCCAGAGCCGATCGAGTTCGATGCCGGGGTCGTGGCCGATCCCGGCGAGCGCGGTCGCGAGCGACTCGGCCGAGACGCGGTGGGTCGTGAGCGCGATCGGGTAGACAGCGCAGGCGATCGTGTCGGCTCCGGCGCGCGCGGCCTCGAGTGCGAGTGCGATCCCGCTGCGCGCGGCGCCCTGGCAGTGGAGCCCGACCGGCAGCCCCGAGACCTCGCGCAGCTCGGCGACGAGCTCGCCGGCACGGTGAGGTTCGAGCAGCCCTGCGGGGTCCGCGAGCACGATCCGGGAGGTGCCGATCTCTCGCAGTTCGCGCGCCGTCTCGATCAGCGCGTCGTGGCCGCTCGTCCCGTAGAGCAGGCCCGCGTCGAGCTCACGGCCCGCGGCGCGCACCGCCTCGGCGGCGACACGCAGGTTGGCGGCGTCGTTGAGCGGGTCGTGGAGCCGGAAGACGTCGATGCCGCTTTCCGCCGCGCTCGAGATGAAGCGCCGCACGAGGTCGTCGCTGACCGGGCGCGAGCCGACGAGGAAGCGGCCGCGCACCGCGATGCCGAGCGGGGTGCGCGTGCGCGCCTTGAGCGCGCGAATCCGTTCCCAAGGGCTCTCGATCCCGAAGCGCACCGCGCTGTCGAAGGCGCCGCCGCCGGAGACCTCGAGCATCGCGTAGCCCGCCTGGTCGAGGATCGCGGCGAGCTCGAGCAGCTCCGCGGTCGGTACCGCCCCGGCGAGTGGCTCCTGGGAGAGCACGCGGATCGAGGTGTCGACGAGGCGCGGCATCACGCGGACCTTAGCGTGCGCAGGACCCGCCGCTGACCCCTCCGGCACCGACCGCTCACAGCCGTACGTCGGGGTCGGCGAAGACCGCCTCGGGGCCCGGCGCCGGCCGCCGGCGCGGCTAGGCTGGTCGTCGTGGGGGTGCCGTCGAGCAAGTGGTGGCGGCGGCTCGGGCCCCTGCCGGTGCTCCTGCTGCTCGCCGGGCTCGCTGGCTGCGGTGGGAGTTCGCATCGCGGCGTCGTCTCCTCGACGACGACGCCGACAACGACCGGGCAGCACCCGGCGGGCGCGTCGCTGCCGCGGCCGACGCATCTCGTCACGGTGCGCGTCGTCGACGGCGACACGGGCCTCACGCTCGCCGACGCCGTCGTCCGCGTTCCCGGCGCCCGACGCTCAGGGCGCGACAGCTTCGGCTGGCGACGGCCGGCGAGCCTCCTTGCGACGGTTTCCGCGCCGCAGTACGCGACGAGCCGCGTCCTGCTCGGCGCGGCACCCAGCGTGACGGTACGGCTCTACCAGCCGGCGGCGCAGTGGCTGATGTACGGCGTCACCCCGGCACGGACGCAGGACCAGGGGGCGATCCCGCTGCGGCCGCCGTTCCGGATCGCCTGGGGCCGCAGCCTGGGCGCGCTGCTCGAGTTTCCCGCGGTCGTCGACGACGGTGTCGCCTACCTCTCGAACGCGGTCGGGGAGCTCTTCGCGCTTTCGATGCGGAACGGCCACGTGCTCTGGCGCTACGACATGCACACCTCGCAGGAGGCCTCCTCCCCGGCCGTCGTCGGCAACAGGCTCGTCGCCCACTCCAAGAGCGGCGAGATCCTCGTTCTCGACCGTGCGAGCGGCCGGCTCGAGTGGAGCGCGCAGACGGCAAGCGAGATCGAGTCCTCTCCCGTCGTCGCCGGCGGCGTCGACTATCTCGCCGACTGGAGCGGCAACATCTACGCGCTCGACCTGCGCACCCGCCGCTTCCGCTGGGTCTACCACGACGGCTGCAAGATCACGGCGAGCGTGACGATCCATGCGGGCACGCTCTACGTCGGTGACTACTGTGGGCGCCTGCTCGGGCTCGGGCTCGCGAGCGGCCGGCTGCGCTTCAGCGTCTCGGCGGGCAGCCCCGTCTATGGCGCCTCCGCCTATGCGGCCGGCCGTGTTTTCACACCCTCCCGCGACGCGGGCGCGCTCTACGCGTTCACGGCAAGCGGCCGTTACCTCTGGGACGTCTCGACGGGTGACACCGTCTACTCGGCGCCGGCGGTGTGGGACGGCCGCGTCTTCTTCGGCTCCTACTCGGGCGAGCTCTACAGCGTCTCGCAGGCCAGCGGACACGTGCTCTGGGAGCTCGACACGGGCGGCCGCATCTCGGGCTCCCCGACCGTCGTCGACGGTGTCGTCTACGTCGGGAACTTCTCGCACGAGATCGTCGGTGCGAGCGCCCGCACCGGCAAGGTGCTGTTCCGCTTCCCTCACGGCGAGTACGTCGCCGTCTCGGGAAACCGAGGCCGGTTGCTGCTCTACGGCTGGGCGACCCTCTGGGCGGTCGAGCCGCGTCGTTGAAATCCCCGGCGCCGGCATATCGTGCAGCTGCAATGGCTCGCGCCGGCCGCTCGCACCCAGGCTGCCCGCCGTCTACGGGGTACCGCAGGACGGCTCGGGCTCGAACGCGGGGCTGCTGCCCCGAAGCGTGGGCGGTCGAGCGAGCGCCGTCTGCCGGCTGCTCCCGAAGGGCGCGCAAAGCTCGCGTGAACGCGACTTCGCGGTGTGGCGCGGCTCGCTGGCGCTTCGCGCCCTGAGCGTCCGGCTCAGGCGCGGCTGATGTAGCGCCGCTCGCGCGGGTCGATCTTGATCTTGTCGCCGACGTTGACGAAGAGCGGCACCTGCACGACCCCTCCGGTCTCGACGGTCGCCGGCTTGCTCACGTTCGAGACCGTGTCGCCCTTGACGCCCGGCTCGGTCTCGGTGACCTCGAGCACGACCGAGGAGGGCAGCTCGACGCCGGAGGCCTCCTCACCGAGGAACAGCACCTGTACCGTCGAGGAGGCCTGCATGAAGGGCAGCGCCTCCGCGACGGCGCTGCGCGGCAAGGTCAGCTGATCGAAGGTCTCCTCGTCCATGAAGATGACCTCGTCACCCGCGTCGTAGAGGTACTGCATGTTCTTCGTCTCGGTGCGGATGCGCGGAAACTTCTCGCCCGCCCGGAAGGTGCGGTCGACGACCGCCCCGCTCCCGTAGGCCTTGAGCTTGGTGCGCACGAACGCGCCGCCCTTGCCCGGTTTGACATGCTGGAACTCGACGATTCGCCAGGTCTGGCCGTCGAGCTCGATGTGCATGCCGTTGCGAAACTGGTTGGTCGAGACAACTTCCGCCATCGGCGCGGGAGTCTAGTCGCTGCTCGCAGGCTGCCGCCGGGCTCAGCCGACGCTGACGAGCTCTTTCGGGAACGTCGTGAGCGATTCGAGCCCCGTCTCGGTAACGACGGCGAGGTCCTCGATCCGCACGCCGCCGAGGCCCGGGAGGTAGATGCCCGGCTCGACCGTGACGACCTGTCCCGGCTCCAGCACGTCGCTCGAGGCGCGCGTCAGTGTCGGCGCCTCGTGAACCTGCAGCCCGACGCCGTGGCCGAGCCCGTGGCCGAACTGCTCCCCGTAGCCGGCCGCCGTGATCGCCTCGCGGGCGATGGCGTCGGCCTCGGCGCCGCTCATCCCGGGCTTGATGCCGGCGAGCGCGGCCTGCTGGGCCTCGAGGCAGACCTCGTAGATCGTCCGCAGCTGCTCGGGCAGCTCACCGCTCGCAAGCGTGCGTGTGCAGTCGGAGCAGTAGCCGTCGATCTCCACGCCGAAGTCGACGATCACGAGCGTGCGGGCCTCGACGAGCCCGTCGCCCGGCTGGGCGTGCGGGCGCGAGCCGTTCGCACCGGAGGCGATCAGCGTCTCGAACGAAACCCGGTCGGCGCCGTGGGCGTGGAAGAGCTGCCGTAGCCGCCAGGCGAGCTCACGCTCGCTGTGGCCGACCCAGGTCTCGGCGGTCAGCGCCTCGAACGCGCGCTCGGCAGCGCGCGAGGCGCGCGTGATCGCGGCGAGCTCGGCGTCGTCCTTGATGCTGCGCAGACCCTCGACGAGACCGCTCGTCTCGACGAGCTCGGCGCCACCCGCGGCGAGCCCGGCGGCGGCGGCGACCGTGACGTGCTCGGCCTCGAAGCCGACCCGGTCGTGCAGCTGCTTGGCGATGAAGCCGACGAGCGAGCGCTCGGCGAGCACGAGCTCGACCCCGGTAATCGCCTCGGCGGCCTCGACGTAGCGGAAGTCGGTGTAGAGCTGTGTCGTCCCCGAGGGGTCGACGAGCAGCGCCGCGTTCGAGCTCTCGAAGCCCGTGAGGTAGCGGACGTTGACACCGTTCGTGACGAGGAGCGGCTGCTCGAGCAGCGCGGCGAGACGTTCGAGCCGGCTCATGCCGGCGGCTCCGCGAGGAAGACGAGCGCGTCGCGATAGCCGCCCGGGCCCTTGCCGATCACGCGGTGCGCGGCAAGATCGCTGACGACCGAGTGGCGCCGCCAGTCCTCCCGCGCATCGATGTCCGAGAGGTGAACCTCGACGATCGGAACTTCGAGGATGTCGAGCGCGTCGCGGATCGCATAACTGTAGTGCGACCAGGCGCCCGGATTGACGATCACGCCGTCGGCGTCCCCGTAAGCGTCGTGGATCCAGCCGACGTACTCGCCTTCGCTGTTGGTCTGGCGGCAGCGGACGCTGAGCCCGAGCTCGTGGGCCCAGCCGTAGATCTGCGTCTCGAGCTCGTTGAGCGAGAGACCACCGTAGACGTTCGGGTCACGGGCATGGAGCATGTCGAGGTTGACACCGTTGAGCACGAGGATCTGCGCCATCAGACGGCCCGCTGCAGGCTTGGAGTCGCGATCAGGGCCTCGAGCGCGGCGCGCACCTCGTCGGCGGGGCGCTCGGCGACGTAGGGGCCCTCCTCGCCGAGCAGCACGAGATTGATCGCCTCGCCGCTGCGCTTCTTGTCGCGGAGCAGCGCCGCCCAGGCGCGCTCGGGGTCGACGGCGGCGAGCACGGGTTCGAGCTCACGTTCGACCGCGCGCGTGTCGCGCCCGGAGAGCCGTAGCGCGGCGAGCAGGCCGAGCGCCACCGCCTCGCCGTGGGGCAGCTCGAAGTCTGCGGCGGCCTCGAGCCCGTGCGCAAAGGTGTGACCGAGGTTGAGCAGGCGGCGTGCGCCGCGGTCGTGGGGATCCTCGAGGCAGAGCGCCGTCTTGTAGGCGGCCGCCGCGCGTGCGTCGAGCTCCTTGCCGGCGAGCAGGCGCGTCTTGACGAGCTCGGCCATCCCCTGGCGGCGTTCGCGCTCGGGCAGGCTCCCGAGCAGCTCCGGGTCGAGCACGACCCGCAGCGGCCAGTGGAATGCGCCGACGAGGTTCTTGCCGGCTTCGATGTCGATCCCGGTCTTGCCGCCGATCGCCGCGTCTACCTGACCGACGAGCGTCGTCGGCACCGCCACCCATGGGATGCCGCGCAGGTAGGTGGCGGCGACGAAGCCGGCGAGATCGGTGGTGCAGCCGCCGCCGAGCGCGACGATCGTGCCGCTGCGGTCGAGCGAGAGCCGGTCCCAGAGCGAGGCGGCGACGTCGATCGTTTTGGCCCGCTCGCCGACGGGAAGCTCGTGGACGCTCGCGAGCCGGTCGCCGAGGGCACCTTGCGCCCGCGCGCCGTAGAGCCCGAGCACCGTCGTGTCGGCGACGAGCGCGAGCGGCCCGCTGCCGGGGACGAGCGTGCCGAGCGCCTCGAGTGCGCCCGGGGCGTGGTAGACACCGCCCGCGGCGAGCGCGAGGCCCGTCGCGTCGCTGGCGGTCGCGTCAGCGACTGCCGGGTAGAGGGGTTCGCGCGCGCGGTAGAGCGCACGGAAGCGCTGCTCGTCGCGGGCGAGCGGCCGGCGCGAGCGGCGCACGCGCGCCCAGGCGAGATCGACGTCGACCTTGACCCAGACGACGAACGCGTCGGCGAGAAGTTCCCGGGTCTGCTCGCTCTCGACGGCGCCGCCGCCGAACGAGATCACCATCGGCGTCTCGGAGGCGAGCGCGGCCGCGGCGGCCTGCGCCTCGAGCGCGCGGAAGCCCTGCTCGCCGCGCCGCGCGAAGAGCTCGGGGATCGTCGCGCCGGCGCGCTCCTCGATCGCCGCGTCGAGGTCGAGAAACGGCCGCCGCAGCAGCGCTGCCCCCTCCCGGCCGAGGCGGGTCTTGCCGGCGCCCATGAAGCCGACGACGACGACGTGGCGGCCGAGCGCGTTCGTGCTCATCGCTGCTCCCAGCCGATCCGCTCACGGTAGGCGTCGTTGGCGGCGACGAAGTCGCCGATGCTGTCGCCGCCGAACTTGTCGCGCGCGACGAGCGCGAGCTCCCAGGCGACCGCCGCCTCGGCGACGACGGCGAGCGCCTCGACGGCGGCGACGTCGGAGCGCTCGACGAGCGCCTGTGCCGCCTCACCGGTGACGAGGTCGACCGACGCGAGCGGCTTCATCAGCGTCGGCAAGGGCTTCATCGCGGCGCGGACGACGATCTCCTCGCCGTTGGAGACACCGGCCTCGAGCCCGCCGGCGTGGTTCGTGGTGCGGCGGCGGTCGACGCCGATCTCGTCGTGCGCCTCCGAGCCGAGCCGCGTCGCGAGCGCGAAGCCGTCGCCGATCTCGACGCCCTTGACCGCCTGGATGCCCATCACGGCCGCCGCGAGGCGGGCGTCGAGCCGGTCGGCCTTGTCGGCGTAGCTGCCGAGCCCGGGCGGCACGCCCTGCGCGCGGACCTCGACGGTGCCGCCCGCGGTGTCGCGAATCGCGCGGGCGGCGTCGACGCGGGCGCGCATCGCCTCGGGGTCGAGCGTCGAGCCCTGCACCTCGATCCCGATCGTCGCGAGCAGCGCCTTGGCGACTGCTCCGGCGGCAACGTGCACGGCGGTGTGGCGTGCGGAGGCCCGCTCGAGCGCGTTGCGGACGTCGTCGAGCTCGTACTTGAGCACGCCGGCGAGGTCGGCGTGTCCGGGGCGAGGCAGCGTCACGGGTTTGGTGCCCTTGCCCTCTGGCTCACCCTCGGGCGGCCAGGGGTTCATGCCCCAGGTCCAGTTGCGGTGGTCGAGGTTGCGCACCATCAGCGCCAGCGGCGTCCCGAGCGTGCGTCCGTGCCGGAGCCCGGCGAGCACTTCGACACGGTCGCGTTCGATCTGCTGGCGCGGCGAACGCCCGTAGCCCTCCTGGCGGCGCGCGAGGTCGGCGTCGATCGCTTCCTGGTCGAGCTCGAGCCCGGCGGGGAGCCCGGTCAGGATCGCGACGAGCGCAGGCCCGTGCGACTCGCCGGCGGTGGCAAGACGGATACTCACGAGACTAGAGACTACTTTGCCCTGGAAAGCGCGGCATCACCCGCCGGCGTCGGCCGACCGGAGCGGCGCGCTCGCGCCGATCGCGTCGCGCATCACGCTCGCGGGGGCAGCGAGCCCGGTCCACAGTTCGAAGCTCTTCGCGCCCTGGCGCACGAGCGCCTCGAGCCCGTCGACGACGACGCAGCCGGCATTACGCGCCGCGGCGACGAGCGCGGTCTCGGCGCCGTCGGCGCGGTAGGCGAGGTCGACGACGGTCTGCCACGACGCCGGGGTGACGAGCAGCTCCTCGGTGATCGGGGTCGCGTTGATGATCAGGTCGCAGTCGTCGGCCTGCGGCGGCCAGAGCCCGCGGCGGCTGTAGCGACGCGTCTGCGTCGGCAGCGCCGGCGCGAGTGCGTCCGCGGCGCCCCCGGCGCCGATCAGGCACGCCTGCCGCGCCTCGATCCCGGCGAGAATCTCGCGGTCGGTGTTGTAGCCGCGTACGCCCGCGGCGTCGAAGACGAGCGTGTTCACGGCGTCGCCGTCGGCCTCGTCACAGAGCGCGGCCGCGGCACGCTTGTGCGGGATCGTCACGTTCGTGCCGACGAAGCCGAGCGTGCGCAGCGCCTCGACAGCGGCGACCGGATCGGAGGTGTCGAAGGCCGAGTAGTGCCAGTCGAGCCGCGCAGCGGCGAAGGCGGCGTTCTGCATCAGCGGCGAACGCGAGTGCGAGACGGGGTGGCCGAGCAGCGCGACGTGTGTCGTCACGGGTACCCGTGGGTCGCGAGGTACTGGTCGAATGCGGTTGCGCTGGCGGTGAAGAAATGCCGGTCGGTACCGGGGATTCGGACGTAGTAGAGGTAGTTGACGGAGGCGGGATGCGCGGCCGCTTCGATCGAGGCGAGGCCCGGGTTCGCGATCGGCGTCGGCGGCAACCCGAGGAA
>CAWHDF010000009.1:0-59065 GCA_963828105.1 uncultured Actinomycetota bacterium
ACGTTCGCAGGCCGGTTCGCCGATCGTCTGGGCGGGGGACCCTTGGCGCTCGCGGGCGTGATCGTGACCACGTTGGCAACGATTCCTTTCGGACTGATCGGGGCACACACCTCCGTCCTCGGACTCTCGCTCGCGATGTTCGTGCGCGGGATGGGTGTCGGCCTCGCGTTCATGCCGGCGATGTCCGCCGCCTTCGCCGCGCTGCGCCCCTCCGAGCTCGCCGATGCGACGCCTCAGCTCAACGTCCTGCAGCGCGTCGGCGGTTCGATCGGCACAGCCGTGCTTGCGGTCGTGCTCCAGCGCGCACTCGCCGGCGGGCACGGAACCGTAGCCGCCGCCTCCGCCTACGGCACCGCGTTCTGGTGGTCGCTCGGGCTCACGGCGCTCGCGATCATGCCGTGTGTGGTGCTCGTTCGGGTCGAGCGCACCGCCCGCGCCGCGGCTCGCAGCGCGTCGCTCGGCCAGACCGCCGAACGGCAGTCACTCGCCGAGGCGATCGCATGACCACTGCCTCTGCGACTGCACGGCAGGCGCGCACGCGCGAGGAAGCGCTCACCGAGCTCGCGGCCGCGTTCAAGAGCACCGTCGCGGCGATCCGGCGGCTACGTGGACGCGACACCCATCGTCACGGTGAGCTCAGCTTCGCCCAGTACCAGCTGCTCGCCTGCCTCGCCGCCCACGACGAGCTTCCCGCCGGCGAGCTCGCGCTCGCCGCCGACCTCTCCCCCGCGACCGTCACGCAACTGCTCGACAGCCTCAGCGAAATGGGGCTCGTCGGCCGTGTCCGCTCCGAACGCGACCGCCGCGTCGTGACGTGCACGCTCACCGAGCAGGGACGGGCGGTCATGATCGAACGCCGCGCGCACTTCGAACAGCGCTGGCAGGAGGCGCTCGCCGAGTTCACGACGCCCGAGCTCACCGCCGCGGCTGCGGTGATCAGCCGGCTGAGGGCGCTCTACGACGATCTCGACAGCGACGCGCGCGCGCAGCCACCGCGCGCCTGAGCCCCCAACTGACGAACGGGCCGGGTTTGCTGACCTTCCGGGTCGCTCGCGTTCATCTGCTCGCTCCTGACACGCCGAGCACTCCTGCGCGGCCGCCAACTCTCGCCCGCCGTCAGGCGCGGACGTCCGCCGGTCACCCCGAAGCCCGTCGCTCAGGCCGGTGACGGCATCCGCGAGCGCAATGTCCCGGCAAGCGAGCTGCGGGCGGCCGTCGCCGCCCGCGCCGGGGGTACCAGCGTGCGTTGCAAACGCCGAGCCGCGTCGAGGTGGTCGCCGGTCCAGATGATCCTCACCGCGATCGTGCTCGCCTCTCCGTCGACGTCGAGCAGATCGCGCCGCACGGCAGCGATCAGGCGGGCGTCCAGCCCCGGATCTCTCGGGAGCGCGTCGGGTACGGCGCTCGCCCGGGTGCCTAGGCTGTGGGCAAAGCTCTCGTACCAGCCGTCGACCGCGGAACTCACCGCGAGCAGCTCATTGCGGGCGGCGGCGCGGTCACCCTCCGCCCGGCCGTCGTCGCGCTGCCAGAGGTCGAGGACGGCGTCCGCCGCCAGGCGCAGACCGGCAACGCCCGTGAGGAGGCTCGCGACGTCGGCGAGCGCGACGGGCTTGGCCCCACGCTCGGCGAGGAAGCCGCGGAAGGCGTCGTCGAGACGGCGCGCCGCGGCGGCGGCACGGAGCTGCTCGCGCCCGGGCGCGGAGCGCGAGGGAGTGCCGTGGTCGCAACGCGCAACGCCGAACTCGACGGCCGCTGCGAGGTAGCGGGCGCTCTCGGCGTACGCCTCGGCGAGAGCCTGGCCCAGCGCGCCGGCGGCTCCGCGTGGCCAGAAGAGGATGCCAACGCCGGCGCTGACCGCGCAACCGAGCGCGATGTCCTCCACCCGCAGCAGGCCGACACGCCAGCCTGCCGGGTGCACGACGTTGAACAGGATCACGAGTGTCAGCGTGAACGCCGCCTGCCCGGCCGCGAACGAGATCATGGCGGGGGCAGCGCCCGCGAAGAGCACTGCGAAGGGGAGCAAGAACCACAGGAGCGTCGCACCGGAGCCGATCAGGGCGAGCAGCACGGCGCCGATGATGAAGCCCGCGACGGTTCCTGCCAGGCTGCGGGCGACATTTTGACCTGTGCTGAGAGCATTGGAACGCAGCACCGAGAGAGCGCCCAGCACGACCCAGAAGGAGTGCTGGACGCCCGTACGATCGGCGATGAAGACCGCCGCGCCGAGCCCGATCCCACCCCGAATGCTGTTGTGGAGCCAGACCGAGTGCAGCTCGAGATGCGCCGCGGCCCGAGCCTGCGCCGCCGAGAACGTGCCCGGAAGCCCCGGCGGCTTACGGCCGAGCGCGCGCTCGAGCCAGCTCCGCCGCTCCGCCACCGTGACGACGCCGATGTTGTCGGCGATCTGCGTCACCGCGAAGGTGAGCTCCTGTGCGCGGAAGCTCGGATCGAGCGAGCTGATCAGCGCCTCGGCTGGTGCCTCGGCCTCGAGCGCATCCGCGGCGCGGACACCGGAGGGAAAGTCGATCCGTGTGCCGCGCTCGAGCGCCGCAAGCGCGACGCGCAACTCGGTGAGCGAGGCCTCGAGCCCCTCGAGCGCCTCGGTGCCTTCGCCGAGGAGTTCGGCTCCATGTTCGAGCACCGAGGCCGCCCGCTGCTTGACGATGCAGGCGGCGCGGTTGGAGGGCGTCGGACCCAAGCTCAGCGGCGTCTCCTTGACGATCGCGTTCAGCCAGCCGATCTCGTCGACGAGCCGTACGACCGCTCGCGCCGACGTGCTCAGCCCGGTCGGTCGATACGGAGTCGCGTAGAAGATCCGTTGGAGCGCCGAGACGGCCGCCTCAGCGCGCGCCGAGACCTCTTCGGTTTCGCGTGCATCCGGCGGGGCCGCACCCCGGAGCGCGTAGGCGACCTCGCTCCGCAGCCGCAGCGCCAGCTGCCGGCAAGCGTCAGCGGCCGCACGGCGCAGCGGGTCGCCGGCGGGCGCAGGCCAGGCGGCGACAATAGCGATCAGCGCCGCGGCCGAGGCGAGTCCCCAGCCGGCGAGGCGATCGGGGATCTCACTTGCGGGTGCGGCCAGCGAGACGGGCAGGATGAATGCGAGCAGCAGCGCGACCGTCGCCGAGGCAAACACCGAGCTGACAACGCCCGCGAAAAGCACGACGAACCCGACGGCGGCCATCGAGACTGCGGCCAGCCAGGGCGACCGGGATGCGAGCGTACCGAGGCAGATCAGGACAGCGCCGAGCAGGCTGAGCGCGAGTTGCGCTCGCACGCGGTCGGCCATCCGGCCACCGAAGTCGACGAGGAGCAGCAGGGCGAACGAGCCGAAGGCGCCGAACGTCGCGATCGCCGGGTTGCCGACGACCTCGGTTCCGAACGCAAACAGCCCGGGCATCACGATCGCGGCACGACCAGCACGACGCAGCGCCGCCAGTCCGGCGTCTCGTCCGCGCAACCACGCGATCGCCCCGCTCGCCAACTTTCACCCCCTCCCGAATGCGTCGGGCTCGCCCCCTCACCACAGCCCGGCAGCCACTCGCCGCGCGACCGCTCGATCATAGTGACGACGACGTGCCCCTGTCCGCGTCCCGCAGACCTCCGGCCAGGACGAGCTCACGCGATCGCCGGGCCCGCTCGCAGGAGTCTGGCGGCACCCGAAGGCGCTAGACGAGCGGCGGCGGGTTGCCGCTCACGCTTCCGGCGAGCAGCGGGTCCCAGGCGCCCACAGCACAGGCGTGGGCGATCACTGAACGTGCGAAGGCGAGCGCCGAGCCGCCCGGATCCGCCTCCGCGCGCACGGCGTCCCAAGGGAGCAGGTACTCGCCGAGCTCGGCATCCCAACGGGCCGCAGCCGGCTCCAGCGAGGCGCCCGGAAACCCCTCCGGTGACGGGTAGGCGTAGGCATAGAACGCGGCGCTCGGATGCACGGGGTCGCCCGGCCACCAACCGATCGCAATCTCCTCGGCGTCCATCGAGTTGCGCATGATGAAGTCACGCGCGGGAGGCTCGGCGGGGCGCCCGGAGAAGAGACTGACGGCGAGGTCGAATGAGCCCCACCAGGCGTTGACGGGCGTCGAGCGGCCGCGGTACGGAGCGCGGAGGGCAGCCAACACCTGCGCGGCCTCGCTGGCCGCAGCGAAGTAGGTGCGCACCTGCTCGGGGTCATAGGTTGCGTGCTGCTCGTCCTCGTCGAGCGGGGTCGTCCAGGAAGTCTCCTGCGGCACCGGGTTGATCTCGACCGCTCCGGCGAGATGCCTTACAGCCTGCAGCAGCTCACGGGTGACGGTGCCGACGCTGCGATTCGGCGTCAGCGCCACCTCAGCCCCGCGCCCGCTGCTGTGCTCGACCAGTGCCTGGTCGCGGCGGAGATCGAGGACGACAACGAACGTGCCCGAGTGATCGGGCGCGGGCAGCGCCGCCGTCTCGAAGCCTCTGGCGCTCAGGCGAAGCGCGGCGTGCTGCAACTGCGGCTGCGGCGGCGCGAGCGCGAGCGCGAGCTTGCCCAGTACCTGGGTGTGGGCGTGCAGCGTGTCACAGGTCGCGGACCAGGCCCCGTAGGGGGGAAGCGCCGGCCACGGCGACGGCTGCGCCGCGGTCGAGGAGTTCACCGAGGCTCGCGCACAAAGCGCGGGTCGTGATGGCCGGCGATGCGCGCAAGCAGCCCGACCAGCATCGCACGATCGGCTCCGCTCAGCGGTGCCAGGAACTCGTCGTCGAGCCCCGAGACGATCATGCGGAACTTGGCGAGCTGGCGCCTGCCCGCGGCGGTGAGCGTGACGACATGGCGGCGGCGGTCGGCGACATCACGCGTTCGCTCCACGAGCCCGTGCTCCTCGAGGCTGTCGAGCAGCCCGACGAGCGTGCCGCGGTCGAGCTGAAGCGCATCGGCGATCGCCGCCTGCGTGTCGCGCGCGCCCTCGTCGAGCAGCGCCAGCACCGAATGGTGGTAGGGGCTGAAACCTGTTCGCTCGAACTCCTCGACGGCGCGCGCCTTGATCGCGAGACCGAGCCGCACCAGGAGAAAGGCGGGGTCTGCCAGGAGTTCTGCAGGCATGCAGTTCATCGGTGCGCCTGCGGCCGGCTCAGACGCAGACAACCTTGCGCTGATCATGGGAATAATCGTATCCGCTTGAATCGTTGACGCGACATACGGTTCGTTTCACCAACAGATTCTCGGGGAGGAAACTCGTGAACACAGCAGTTGCACCCGATCGAAAGCGGTGGATCGCCCTCGGGGTGATCGTGACCGCACAGTTCATGGTCGTGCTCGACGTCGCGATCGTCAACGTTGCCCTGCCCTCGATCAAGAACGACCTCCACTTCACGCAGGAGAGCCTCCAGTGGGTCATCACCGCGTACTCGATCCTGTTCGGCGGCGCCCTGTTGCTCGGAGGTCGCCTCGCCGACCTCCTCGGCCGGCGCCGTCTGTTCGTCATCGGGCTTGCGCTCTTTACGGTCAGCTCGCTCCTCGACGGACTTGCCTGGTCCGAGGGTTCACTGATCGTCTTTCGATCGTTCCAGGGCCTCGGGGCGGCACTCGTCTCGCCAGCGGCACTCTCGATCCTGACGACGACCTTCGCTGAAGGACGCGAGCGGAACCTCGCACTCGGCGTCTGGGGCGCGATCTCCGGAAGCGGTGCTGCCGCGGGCGTTCTGCTCGGAGGCGCGCTGACCAGTGCCTTCAACTGGTCGTGGATCTTCTTCGTCAACGTCCCCGTCGGCGTAGCCGTGCTCGCTGTGACCCCGTGGCTGCTCCAGGAGAGCCGCGCCGAACTCGGCCATCGCAGCTTCGACCTCCCGGGCGCCGCCTCGATTACCAGTGGGCTGATGGTGCTCGTCTACGCAATGACCCGGGCGGCCCAGCACGGCTGGCTTACGGGAGAGACGATCGTCCTGCTCGCGCTCGCCGTTGCGCTGATCGTCGGCTTCGTCGTGATCGAATTGCGCACGAAGGCGCCGCTGCTGCCGATGCGGATGTTCCGCCTGCGGACGCTCGCCGGCTCGAACGTCTCCGGCATCCTGCTCGGCGGCGCGCTCTTCTCACAGTTCTTCTTGCTCACGCTGTACATGCAGGAAGTGCTCCACTACTCGGCGATCAAGACCGGCGTCGCCTACATCGCACTGACCCTCGCTGTGATCGTGTTCGCGACCGTCTCGCAGGGGCTCGCACTCCGACTCGGCGTCAGACGCGTGCTGCCCGTTGGGCTTTTGCTGGCCGCGGCCGGGCTCATCCTCTACGCGCAGGTCCCCGAGCACGGTCACTACTTCTGGAACCTGTTCCCGGCCTTCCTGCTCAGTGGCGTCGGACTCGGACTCGCTTTCGTGCCGATGACGATCGGCGCGCTAACAGGTGTCAAGCAAGCAGATGCAGGTGTCGCCTCGGGCCTGATCAACACCAGTCAGCAGGTTGGCGGTGCGATCGGTGTCGCCGCCGCAACGACGATCGCGACAACCTTCACGCTCCATTACGTCCACGCCCACGCCGGCACGACCGCGCTCGACGGCTCGGCGCTCACTCACGGCTTCCAGGTCACTTTCTACGTGCTTGCGGCGGTCGCGACGCTCGCGGCAATCCTGGCAGCGGTGATGATCGAATCGAACCCCGCCGAACTAGCGCTCGAGCAGGGAACCAGCGACGAACTCGCACTCAGCACGCTCTAATTGCCTCCGCGCGCGAGCCCGGCTGCGCGTCGCCGGGCTCGCGCACGTCGATGCCCGAGAGGCACGCGTTCCCTCGCGGTACCTGGCGAACGACGGCGCGGCCGCAGGCGAGGGGACTACGCTACCGCGCATGGCCCAGACCCAGGCGATCGCCGCTGCTGAGCAGGCCGGAATCGCCTTCGAGATCCGCTCCTACAGCCACGATCCGAACGCCGACTCCTACGGGCTCGAAGCTGCGCGGATGCTCGAGCTCGAACCCGGGCGCGTATTCAAAACGCTCGTGATCGACATCGACGGCACGGTCGCGGTCGCGCTCGTGCCGGTCGCGCGACAGCTCGACTTGAAGGCGTTCGGGAAGCGCGTGGCTCTGGCGCAGAAGGCCGCAGCGGAACGCACGACGGGGTATGTGCTCGGTGGGATCTCGCCGCTCGGCCTTCGGCGCGCGCTGCCAACAACGCTCGATTCCTCAGCGCTCGGGTACGAGACGATCTTCGTCAGCGCCGGACGTCGCGGGCTCGAGCTCGAGCTCGACCCGCGCGACCTCGTCCGCCTCACCGGCGCCGATGTCCGACAGATCGCCGCCTGAGCGAGCTGTGAGCCCGCCTCACGCGGGTCTCAGACGGTGCCCGACACGGTCCCCAGACGTCTCTTGACGAGCTCCTCGGCGGCGCTGAACGAGCGTGTGTCCGAGTTGACAGCCTCGAGGAACGTTTCGCGGTCCAACGCAAGCAGCTCACTCGGCTCCGTCGTCGTCACCGTCGCGGTTCGCGGCACGTCGCGCAGCAGCGCAATCTCCCCGAAACCGTCGCCGGGCGTGAGCTGATTGATCACCGCCCCGGCGACGACCACCTCCGCCGCGCCCCGCACCAGGAGGTAGTAACGGTCGCCGCGCTCACCCTCACTGATCACCGCAACCCCCGCACCGTAGGTGCGTTTCTCGAGGTGCAACGCGATCCGCTCGAGCGACGGCGGCGGCAGCGGCGCGAAGAGAGGCAGCGCGCGAAGCAACGCAACGGCGCGCGAGGGAGCGGGCGTGGCAGCGTCAACGCGGAGCAGGCGCGGCCCGCAGAGCAGCCCTAGCACGGGCAGGAAGAGCCCGGTGAGCGCGAGCGTCCAGCGCGCGCCGACAGCGATCACGAGCGGGGGTATCAGCAGAGCGCCCACGCCGGTGCTCGCGTAGGCGAGCGCTTCGAAGGCGCCGAAGACGCGGGCGAGCACCGCGTCGTCCACCGCCCGTTGCAAGAGCGTGAAACCGGCGACGTCGACGAGAATGTTGCCGACACCGATCACCGCGAAGGCGCCAAGGGCTGCCGGCAGATCAGGCCAGAACGCGATCACGAGAAAGGGGGCGCCCCAGAACACGATGCCGACGAGGAACGGAGGGGTAAGCCGGGCGCGCCCCGCGATTCTCACCGCCAGCACCGAGCCGAGCATCCCTCCGACGCCGACGGCGGCGTCGAGCCAACCGACGCCGGGAGCTCCCGTGTGGAGCAGCTTGATCGCAGTCACGACGAGCAGGACCGCGAGCGCGCCTGCGACGAAGGTCTGTGCCGTGAAGAGGCCGACGAGCACGCGCAGGTCACCATCCCGGGCGATCGTGCGCGCACCGATCAATACCGCTTCGGCGAACGTCTCGTCGATTCGCCGCTCGCTTGCGTGAGGCAGCACGCGACTCGGCAACGGACGCACGAGCAGAAACGCCGAGACGGCAAACGCGGCTGCGACGAACACGAACACGGCGGTCGTTCCGGTCTCGACGAGCAAGACGCCGGCGAGCGCAGGCCCGGCGAAGAAGCCCAGCCCCTCGATCGTCGAAGCGACGACATTTGCCGCCGTCAGTTCCTCAGGGGTCTCGACGAGCGACGGCAGCAGCGCCACCTGGGCCGAACGGAACGGCGTGCCGAGCAGCGTGACCGCGATGCAAAGTCCATAGACGGGGACGTGGCCACCGCCGCCGACGACGACGGGTACGATCGCCGCTGCGCAGAGGCAGCGGCTCGCGTTGGCGACGAGCAGTACCCGTGCGCGGGGGAAGCGGTCGCCGAGCACCGCCGCGAACGGCGTCATGACCGCGGAGGGAACCAGGCGGAGCACGTACAGGAGCCCGACCGCGGAGGCGCCGCCCAGCCTGTAGGCGTAGACCGCCGAGGCGACCGCAAGCGAGACCTGAGCGAGGTGACTCGCCGCCCACGCGAGTTCGACGCGCCGGAGCCCCGCGTTACGGAAGACCGCGGCGAGTGCCGAAACGATCTCACCCCCACCGCTCACCCGAGCCACTATCTCACCCCCGTGGAGGACTGCGTGCGACGCTCGAGTCAGGCACCCGAGGGCCGACTCCGCTTCGCGCGCAGCGAAACGGAGCGCAGCGCACACCCAGGCATCCGTTTCGGGCGCCCACCAGCCGCTGCCGCGCCTCGAAGCGCCTGCTCGAACGGCAAACCGCCGCGTCGACGCGATACATTGGGGCCTCCCGGTGCCCAGCAGTACTGGACCTCGTCCCGTCAGCGAACTTCTGGAGGACATTCCCCCCATGCGGTGTGCTCCCGCTTCTGACAGCCCTCGTTCCCCGCTGCCCCATCCGCGCGCCTCGCTCCGCCTGCGCGACTTGCCGCTCCTGCGCTTCGCGGCGTTCGTCGCGATCGTCGCCCTCGCCTGTGGCAGCGCGTCGCTCGCGTCCGCCCGCACTGTGGGTTCCTTCCGTTTTACCGGCCAACTCGCCGGGGCCGCGCATGTCCCGGCCTCGGGCCAGGGTGCCTACGGCAACCCGATCTTCGGCTGCCAGATCTCGGCTGAGTCGGGGACGACCGAGCTCCTGATCAACCTCTTCCGCGTCAAGCTGCGGCTGACCGGCCACATGACCACGCTGCGCTGGCCCGAGATGACGGTTCAGGTGGTCAAGAAGGGCACCACGCAGTCGCTGGTCCCGAACGCGCTTGTCCGGGTCGGTCTCTCACTCGACGCTGGCGGATGGACGTACCAGTGGGCGTCTGTCGCCGGGACTGTCCACACAGCCGCGAACGCGCGGAGTGGCTCGATCAATGTCCTGCTCGCGCCGGTCGGGACCGCGGGCAGCCCTGAGCGGGGCAAGGCAGCGTCGAAAGTGCACATCTCGGGCTCCTGGACAAACTGTCACCGACCCTAGGTCGCCTACCCGGCCCGACCCTCGACGCGAGGTCGTCGGCGCGCGCCGCTAAAACTCTCGGCTCAGCGCGACGCGCTCGGGCGCCGCGTCCTGGCGCATGCGGATCGCGCGCCGCTCCTCGATCACGAGCCGCATCAACTCCGCACGGAACGCGAGGGAGGCCGCGAGGTCGAGTCGCACGACGAGGCCGGTGTCCGGCGTTGCGACGACGAGGCCCGGTGCGGCCACGCTCCCGTCTGTGCCCTCTTGCTCGCAGGTGAGCACGAGCTCGACCCGCTCGCCCACGGCGGCCTCGACCGTGCACTCAAGCTCGACCGTTTCCAGGCTCAGCCTGCGCGTGATCGCGTCGACGGCAAGCTTCGAGTCCGCTACGCGCACTTGAACGGGTACGGCGGCGGCGGCCTCGGTCGGGCGGCTGCGCGCCTGACCCTCTCCCGCGTAGGCGACGAACCTCAGGTCTCCGGGGATCCCATCGGTCGCCAGGATCCCTTTGAGCGCAACGAGCATGCCCCGGTGGGGGAAGGTGAGGAATACCCCCTCCACCGCCTCGGCAAGTCGCAGCGTCGCGATCTTGTCGATCGCCTCGAGTGCGACCGACCGTCGCGCGACGGCAAGGACGTGACACTCGAGCGTCGTCCGTGTCCCGTTGCCTACTCGTTCGGGGATCGTGATCCCGACGATGTCGTTCTCGTCCAGCCTGTCCAAAGGACCCCCCGTCCTCATCCAAGCGTCGGCGCGTGTGCGCGAATCACCCTCGCACACGACGCGTTACCTCGTCAATGTGAGCCTGCGCCCGCCCGACCTCTCGACCGACCGCGAGCTCGACCTTCACAGTAACGCTCTGCGCTAATCCCAATCACGCACATGGAGTCGATATCGGCAGTTGCCCGCGAAGGCTTGACCACAGCCGGCGCGAACCCGCGGCTTCGAAACCCGAAGGTCGCTCAGCCGACTCCTTCACCCTCCTGAGCCAGAATCGCGGTGACGACGCGGGGATCGAACTGGGTGCCGGCGCAGCGCTCGAGTTCGGCACAGGCTTCGGCCGCCGTCCTCGCTGCCCGATACGAGCGGGTGGTCGTCATCGCGCTGTACGCGTCGCAGGTCATCACGATGCGGGCGACGAGCGGGATCTGCTCGCCCCGCAACCCATCCGGGTAGCCCCCGCCGTCCCAGTGCTCGTGGCAGGAGCGCACGATCCGTCCGATGTGCCCGAGGAGTCCACCGACCCGCTCGAGCAAGCGTTCGCCCTCGATCGTGTGCGTCTCGATCACGACGCGTTCGGCCGGGGTAAGCGGCCCGGGCTTGTTGATGATCTCCGCCGGAATCCGGATCTTGCCCACGTCGTGGAGCAACGCAACGAACTCGGCGTCGCGACGTTCGTTGGCATCGAGTCCGAGCTCGTCGCAGACAGCCATCACCAGGTCGACGACGTGCCGGCTGTGCGCACCGGTGTACGAATCGTCTGCCTCAACGACGTCTCCGAGCAGAAATGCGGTGCCACGATAGGCATCGGAAAGCTCGAGCGCGTGATCGATGCGCCTCCTGCGCTCGTGAGAGAAATGCCTCAGCAGTAGCACCAGCGGAAGGATCAGCACAACCAGGGCGACGTGTGGACGTGTCGCGAGAGCGAAGACGAACCCGACCGGGGCAAGGCAGGCGTCGACGACGAAGACCCAGCCGAGATGACCCGTGAGGCGCCGGAGCGGCACGCGGTGACCGAGACCGCTCGTCACCGCCGCGGCGGTGTAGTCGAACGCAAACTGCGCACCGAGTGCGGCGAGATAGAGCGGCCAGCTGCCCCAGCGAAGCGGGAGGCCACCGGCGAGAGCGAGCACTGTCACCGGCCCGAAGCTCATCGCGGCGCTCGCGATGACGACGAGCAGCCGGTCGACGGTGAATGCCTTCGAGCGCGTTACGAACGAGCCGAGCACGAGCCCGAGCACGACGACGGCAGGCACGAGCCCGAGTGGAAGCTCGAAGAGCATCGGCACGAGCAGCAGCTCGGTCGGTACGGCGGCGCCCGTGCCGATTTCGAACTCGATCCTCGTCACGACCGCGTAGAGGACGACGAACAACACCGTCGTCCGCCAGTCGAACGCGGCACCCTGACGCCAGCCGAGGCCGGAGCCGATCGACCCGCCGAGGACGAGCGCAGCCATCAACCCGAAGAACAGGCGGGGCTGATGCTTGAGCCTCCCTCTGTGCACGCGGTCGCGTGCCTCGCGGGCGAGCACGTCGAGGGAAACGTCCGGTGCCACAGCCTGGGTCGTGGCGGAACGGCTGGCAGTAGTTTCCACCTGGAGCGTCATCGGCAGGCCAACACCCGATTTCAAGCCAAACGGCTGCCCTTGTCCCTCGTCTGGGTGCCCCGCGATCTACCCCTTGCGGGTGAGGGACAAAGCCGCAACTCCACTCATGCTCCGAGGCATGACCAACCACTTGCATCCAGCGGCCAGAGGCCACCTGCTCGGACGCCTGCTTCCGATCGCACTCGCACTCGTTCTCAGCGGATTCGTGGCCACTGTCGCCGGAGCCACCGACCCGGTGAGTTCGGTTGTCGGAAGCGTGATCGGCGGCAACTGCGGCGCCACACAGACGCCGTTCAGTCGGTGGGGCGATACGAACGCCTACTACCTAGCCACCAACGGTGACTTCGAATCGGGTAACAAGGGCTGGACACTGAGCGATGGGGCAGCCGTCGTTCCAGGCAACGAAACCTTCTACGTCCACAGCAGCAGCGACGACGCCTCGCTGCTCCTGCCCGCCGGCGCGACCGCCGTCTCACCGGCGACGTGCTTCGGGCTACTGACACCCGGGGTGCGTCTCTTCGCACGAAGCACCTCGGGCGCCCCGGCGACGCTGCACGTCCGACTCATCGCCTGGGGTCTGCTTGGCGCGCTTGCAGTGCTCGACGGTGGCACCGCTACCGTCGGCCCGGAGTGGGCACCGACGCCCACCTTCTCGACGACCCTGAGTCAGCTCGACGTGCCCGTTGGTACGAAATCGATCCAGATCGCCTTCAGCTCTTCCGGGCCGGTCCAGATCGACGACGTCTACATCGATCCCTTCGTCTCGCACTGAGCCGGCGCGACTCGCGTTCCTTCCCGGTGAGCGGGAGGGGACGCGAGCCGGCGCCGGCCAACGGTACGCCGGCGAACCGCTGGGCGCACGTCCGCGTCGCCCACTCCGCGCCGCCCAGCCCGAGCAAGAATTGATCACCTCACCCGTCTCCTTTCGGGTAGAACGACGAGTGTTCACGGCTCGGAGCGAGTCAACGTGCCCGCCGAGTCGCCTCGCCCGGCGCGACAACAGGAGGAACTCATGCCCGGAACAGATGCACCCGCACACGTCCCTGCTCTCGGCGAGCACGTGCGTGCCGAGGTCGGTGGCGAGCTCCAGGCGACGCTCGTCGAACTGCTCGACCTGGCCCTGATCGGAAAGCAGCTCCACTGGTCCGTCGTCGGACCGCATTTTCGCTCCCTGCACCTCCAGCTCGACGAGCTCGTCGCCTCCTGGCACGGGCTCTCGGACGTCGTCGCAGAGCGTGCGGTCGCGATCGGCTACTGGCCCGACGGCCAGTCCGCGGCGATCGGGAACAGCGACGTTGAACCCGTCGAGCGCGGCGCCGTGGCCGATCACGACGTCGTCCGCACGCTGACCGCGCGGCTGGCCGAGCTCGACGAACGCGCACGCGCCCGCATGGATCGCCTCGGAGAGCTTGATCTGGCCTCTCAGGACGTGCTGATCGAGGTCGTGCGCGCCCTCGAGGAGCAGTTGTGGATGGTGCGCGCGCAGACGGCTCCGGGGCGCGGTTAAGCGCGCACTCGACGCCGAGCAGCCGCGCCGGTCGTGCGCAGCCTCAGAACCGTCGGGGAGCGCGTCAGGATGTCGCCGGGACGAGCTTCGGGGTGGCGTCGGTGGAAGCCGTCGCCACCTCGAGCGCCCGCACGAGCCCTGGAAAGCGGTGTTCGAGATCGTCCGCGCGCACCGACACGTAACGGAGCGTGCCGCTCGAACGCGTACGCGTCACCCCTGCTTCCCGCAACAACTTCAGGTGGTAGGAGCACGTCGAGTTGGGCATTTCGAGCTGCGTCTGTAACGACGCACAGTTGCGTTCACCCTGATCAATCAGCAGCCGGACGATCGCGAGTCGGGCCGGGTCGCCGAGTGCGCGCAGAACGGTCGCCAGGTCAAGATCGGCGGTGCTCGGATGATGGATTGCGCTCGACATGCGTCAGGGCCGACCCTTCGTGTACTTTATTTCCATGTTTTTGGAACTACCGTTGAAAGTATACCCGGGGCCTCGCGCACGTAACGCCCGCGCGCTCGAGGCCACCATGACGTCGCGGCCCCCGCAGGCGGCGGGATGAGCGACGCGGATCCCCGCCGCTGGGAAGCACTCCCCGTCATCCTGGTGGCGACGTTCATGGGGCTCTTCGACGTGTTCGTCGTCAACGTCGCGGCGCCCGCGCTCCAGCACGACATTCACGCGTCCGCCTCCGACCTCCAACTCGTCGTCGGCGGATACGCCTTCGCCTATGCGGCGTTCCTTGTCACCGGCGGTCGTCTCGGCGACCGATACAGCTACCGGCGCGGCTTTCTCGCCGGCATGGCGCTGTTCACGATGGCGTCTGCCGGGTGCGGGCTCGCCGGCACAGCGAGCGAGCTGATCGCCGCGCGAGTCGCCCAAGGACTCGGTGCGGCGTTGATGGTGCCCCAGGTGTTCGCATTGATCACCGCTCTCTTCCCACCCGCAGAGCGCCATCGCGCACTCGCCTGGTTCGGCGTCACCGTCGGCCTCGGTGCTATCGCCGGTCAGGTGCTCGGCGGCGCGCTGATTCAACTCAACCTCTTCGGTTGGGGCTGGCGCACGATCTTCTTCGTCAACGTTCCGATCGGGCTCGTGACGATTGCGCTTGCGGCCCGCTTGCTGCCAGGCAACCGCTCGTCAGCGCGTCCGCAACTCGATCCCGGAGGCGTGATCGCGGTGAGCAGCTCGCTCGGGCTTGCTCTGGTGCCGCTGACGCTCGGCCGCAGCCAGGGTTGGCCCTGGTGGCTCATCCTCCCGCTCTGCCTCGCACCGTTCGCGTTCACACTCGCCCTTGCCTACGAACGCCGGCTCGCGCGCCGCGGTGGGCAGCCGCTGCTCGACCTCTCGCTGTTCAGTGCGCGCTCGTTCAGCGCCGGGATCGTCGTCAACATCGCGGTCTTCCTCTACTTCGGAAGCATCTTGCTCGGGCTCACGCTGTTCCTCCAGCTCGGGCTCGGACTCTCACCTCTCGATGCAGGGTTGAGCTTTGCACCACTCGGGGTCGGCTTCGCGGTGACGTCGCTGCTCGCCCGTCCGTTGATCGCCCGGTACGGTGCGCGCGTCGTCACGGGCGGCGTGCTCGTCGCATTCGCCGCACTCGTGGGCCAGCTCCTCGACATTCACTTCTCCGGAACCGCAACCGACCCCGTGCGACTGGCGCCCCTCTTCTTGGCGATCGGCGTCGGCAACGGTCTCGTCATCCCCGCGTTGATCGGCGCCTCTCTCACCGACGTTCCCCCGCAAAAGGCGGGCGCCGCCTCCGGAACGCTCGCGACCGGTCAGCAGTTCGCTACTGCAACCGGGATCGCGATCCTGAGCGAGATCTTCTTTGCGGCGCTCGGGCATCGACCGACCGAACACTCCTACATCGACGCGATCCAGTACGTGATCCTGCTCGATGCGGGCCTACTGCTCGCTTCGTTCGTCGCCAGCCTGCTCCTGCCGCGGCCGCGAACCGCGGCTGCCAGCGACCGGATCGGCGCTGTCGAGCTCCGCCCAGCCGAGGCGAGCAAGAGCTGAGCGCTCAGCGCGGCGGGCGGCGATGCCTTCGCGTTCGAGGTGGTCGCGCCCAACACTCACGAGGCCTGGTCAGCCTGCGCCAGAACCCCGGGGCGCCCTCAGCTCGGACCCGGCGCCTCCGCCGCCTCCCTCACGACGTTCCTCAACACGCCGATTCGCTCGATCTCGACCTCGACGATGTCCCCGGCACGAAGCGAGAGCTTCGGCTCGCGAAAGTAGCCCACACCCTCCGGCGTGCCCGTGAGGATCAGATCCCCGGGGTCGAGCGTCATCACACTCGACGCGTACGAGATCAGCTGCGGGATGTCGAAGATCAGCTTGCTCGTGCGCGAGTCCTGAAGCACCTCGCCGTTCACACGCTGCTGAATACGCAGGTCGCTCGGGTCACCCATCTCCTCGGCACTGACAAAGCGCGGTCCTAACGGGCAGAACGTGTCGTAGCCTTTGCCGCGAAACCATTGGCCGTCCCCGAACTGTGCCTCGCGCGCGCTCACATCGTTCGCGCAGAGGTAGCCGGCGACGACGCTGAAGGCCCGCTCGCGAGTGACGCCGTGCGCGGTTTCTCCGATCACGACCGCCAGCTCCGCCTCCGCGTCGACGTGACCGATGCCGGTCGGGAGCACGATCGCGTCACCGTCAGAGCAGATCGCGTTCGCGAACTTCCCGAACAGCAGCGGCGCCTTGGGCCGCTCGAACCCCGACTCGTCAGTGTGATCGCTGTAGTTGAGGCCAACGCACACCACCTTCGGCTGGGCATTACCGAATCGTTGCTGCCAGTCACTGCGAAACGAACGCTCGTTCATGCGGCCACCTTTTGATCGAGGGACGGCTAAGGGGAGAGTTCATGTGCGGGGGGTGAGCGCGGCTCGGCCCGCAAAGGTCGCTTCCGACCCGAGCTGTTCCTCGATACGGAGCAACTGGTTGTACTTCGCGAGTCGCTCGGATTGTGCCAGCGAGCCAATCTTGATCTGCCCGGCCCCACTGCCCACAGCGAGATCGCTGATGAAGTCGTCGCCTGTCTCACCCGAGCGTGCCGAGATCACCGGCGCATAGCCAGCCCGCCGGGCCTGCTCGACCACGTTGAGCGTCTCCGTCAGCGTCCCGATCTGGTTCATCTTTACGAGCACCGCGTTCGCGACCCCCTGGGCTATCCCGCGTCCGAGCCGGACGGCGTTCGTCGTAAAGAGATCGTCACCGAGGAGCTGGAGGCTGTCCCCGAGCCGCGCCGTCAACGCCGACCAGCCTTCCCAGTCGTCCTCTGCGAGACCATCCTCGAGCGAAACGATCGGATAGGCAGCCGCGAGCCCGGCGAGGCTCTCGACGAGTTGCGCCGCCTCGAGGCCGGGCTCGACGCCCGCCGGGTGGTAGCTGCCGCCGCTGAAAAAGTGTGTCGCCGCGATGTCGAGCCCGAAGACGACCTCGTCGCCCAGCCTGTGCCCCGAGCGGCCGACCGCCTCGACGAGCAGGTCAAGCGCGTGCTCGGCGTTTTCGAGCGGTGGCCCGAAACCACCCTCCGCTGCCTTGAGCGTCGAAAACCCGCGCGCAGTGAGCAACCGTCCCGTCGCGCTTCGCACGTCCGAGGCGATCTCGAGCGCCTCCCGAAACGACCTGGCCCCCACCGGCAGAATCAGGAAGTCCTGGTAGGCGAGCCCCGAATCGGCGTGAAGACCGCCGCTGATGATGTTGACCATCGGCAGCGGCAGCTCCGTGCCCCCACCGAGTCGACGGAAGAGCGGAATGCGCTCCGAGATAGCGGCGGCGCGGGCCGCCGCTATCGAGACCGGTAGGAGCGCGTTGGCTCCGAGTCTCGACTTGTCCGGCGTTCCGTCGAGCTCGATCAGGAGCGCGTCGAGCCCGCTCTGATCGCTCGGATCGCGGCCGCGCAGGGCCGGCGCGAGCGTGCCGCGAACGTTCTCGACGGCGGTAAGCACGCCCTGGCCGCCGAAGTGCTTGACGTCGCGGTCACGCAACTCGTGCGCCTCGTGTCGGCCGGTGGAGGTCCCCGAGGGCACGCTCGCTCGCGCCTGCGTGCCGTCGGAGAGCTCGAGCTCGACCTCGACCGTCGGCCGGCCTCCCGAGTCGAGGATCTCGCGCGCACGAAGATTGCTGATCGTTGCGCTCACGCGACGGCGTTCCCGACGCGTTCGAGGACCGCCTCGAGCGAACCGGGTGGGTCGAGAACGAGCTCCGTGCCAAGCTTCCGCACGACCGTCTGCTCGGATGCCGTGAGGTACTCGGCCGGAGACTTCCCGTCGACACGCGCGACCATCAGGCAGCCGAGATGCCCGAACAGGTACGCCGGTTGCGGTAGCAGCGCCGGCGGAGCCGCCGCCGCATAGTGCTCCCAAAAAGCATGCATGCAGCGGGCGAGCGGTCCGGCCGCAGCCGGCACGTGGATCCGCTTGAGCATTAGGTGGTTGAGCATGAAGGCAAGATCGAAGGCTGGATCGCCGTAGTGCGCAACCTCGAAATCGATCACCCAGATGCCGTCACCGACGAGCACATTCTTCGGCGAGTAGTCGCCGTGCACGAGGCAGAGATGCGTCGCCGCCATGCGGGTGACAAAGCCGTCGATTCGCTCGGCAAGCTCGGGCTGACGCCGGGCGACGGTGAGATAGAACGGGTCGACCCGCAGCTGAGCGAACGCCTCCTGGTCGTCGAACCTCGCCGCGATCACAGGGTCGCCGTAGCTTGCACGATGCCAGGCGGCGAGCAGTTCCCCGAGCCGTGCTGCCACCTCCGGCTCGGCGGTGCACGCCAACAGTCGGCTCTTCCAGCTCACCCAGCTCTCGGGCGCCGCCTCGAGCGTCAGCGTGCAGCTCTCCCGATCAAGATCGACGAGCGCCGGGACGAACCCGGGCGTGATCTCCCCCGCCCACTCGAGCGCCTCTGCCTCGGTGACCGCGCGCTCGCGCTTGGCAAGCCATTCGTCGGCGACGCGCAGGCGCGGGAGCGCCTGTTTGACGACGAGCCGCAGCTGCGGGGATCGGACTGCGAGGACAACGTTCGAGACGCCGCCCGAAAGCTCGCACGCCTCGACCTCGACGGCCGTGCTGGGGATCATTCTCCGCGCCACGAGGTAGGCTCTGACGCTCGCAGGGGTGAGCAGATCGACCTGCTCAGGCTGCGCGTGGAGCGGCTCGTCGGTATCGGTCATCGTCGTTTCGGAGCTTGGTCGCAAGAGGCGGAAAGTCGTATGCTAGGGAACGTTCCCATAGACTGCCCGAGAGAGCGGAGCAGAGGAGTTGGAGCGAGTGGCGAAGAGACCCGTGAGCGGCACCGTCAACACTGACCTTCGTGAAACGACGATTCTCGATGTCGCGCGCGAGGCGGGCGTCTCGAAGTCCACGGTCTCGCGCGTGCTCAACGGCTCCCCGCACGTCGCACGCGAGACGCGCACGCGTGTCCTCGAGATCGTCGCCCAGCTCGACTTCCGCGCCAACGCCGCGGCACGAGGCCTGCGCACGACGAAAAGCTCGCTTGTCGGCCTGCTGCTCCCGGCGATCGACAACGACGTCTTCAGCCGCGTCGCCGAGGTGATCGAGGAGGACTTGCGCCGGGTCGGTGTCGGGCTCGTCATCGTCAGCTCCGGCTGGAACGAGGAGGGAGAGCGGCTCGCACTCGAGTCGCTCCGCGCCCGCCGTGTCGACGCGCTGGTGCTGTCGATCGTCAACGATCGCGACCCGCGTCTCTCCGAGTTGCTCGCGACGATCAGCCGCCCGGTTGTGCTGATCGATCGCGAGCTTCCCGGCAACCTCCGTGACACGGCGCTGACCGATCTACGGAGCGGCACGCGCGAGGCGGTCGAGCATCTGGCGGGGCTCGGCCACCGGGCGATCGGCATCGCAAATATCAGCCTCGAGGTGCTTCCCGGCCGCGAGGTTCGAGCAGAGTTCGAGTTGACCGCGGCGCGCCTTGGCATCGAGCAGGTCTCGAAGATCGTCGTCCCCTACGGGCGGATCGACCGCCGCTCGGGATGGGAGATCGCCGAGCGGATGCTCGAGGCCGGTGCGACCGCGATGATGTGCTGTGTCCCCAACACCGTCACTGCCGGCGTACTCGAACATCTCGATCGCGAGGGCCTCTCGATCCCCGAGGACGTCTCGATCATCGCCTTCGACGAGAGCGAGCTGGCCTCGGTCAAGAAGCCGCACCTGACCGTCATCTACCGGCCGATCGACGATCTCGCCCGCTACGCGAGCCGCATGGTGACCTCGCGGCTCGCCGACCCGACGCTACCGCCGCGCATCGAGGTCGTCCGTACTGCGCTGCGGGTTCGCAGCTCGACTGCGCCGCCGGCGGTGCTCTCGCGGAGCGGCGCGTGAACGCGGCCGGCACCGAAGCGGCACAGTCGGAGCCCGATCCGATCGCGGCGGTGACGTGCTACGACTGCTCGGTCGAGCTGCCCCACCCACTCGTCGTCGGTCCCGCGCTCGTCACTCACCGCACCTACGCCGTTGTCCGCATCCGCACGCGTGCGGGCGCGGAGGGTAATGCGTACGCGTTCGGGCGCGGGCTACCGGTCGCGGCGATCGTCGAGCGCGCGCTCGCACCGCTGCTGATTGGCGCCGATGCGGCGCAGCCCGAGCTGATCCGCGCACGCCTGGCAGGTGCCTACTGGCCCTATGCCGAGCGCGGGCTCTTTCCGGTCGCCGCAAGCGCCGTCGATCTGGCGCTCTGGGACCTGCTCGGCAAGCGTGCAGGACTCCCGCTCGCCGACCTGCTCGGCAGGCGCCGCACGGCGGTGCCGATCTGTCCGGTTGGGGGCTACAAGAGGCAGGGGACGACGGGCATCGGCGCTCTGCAAGAGGAAATGGCTGGCTTTCTGCGGCTCGGCTGCAAGGCGGTGAAGGTAACGATCGGCGCCGACGAGCCCGAGCTCGACGTGACCCGGCTCGCCGCCGTACGCGAAGTGATCGGGCCGGAGATGCTGCTCGTCGCGGACGCGTTTCGTTCCTTCACGAGCCTCGACGACGCTCTCCGCCGCCTGCGCAGGCTCGAGCGCTTCGACCTCGGATACCTGGAGGACCCGTTCAGCGAGAGTCTCGCTCCGCTCGTCGCCGACCTGCGTCGGCGCACCGGGCTGCTGATCGGGCTCGGCGAAAACCTCTCGGGCGCACGCGCGTTCCGCGAACTGCTCGCCTCCGGGGCAGTCGACGTCGTGCGCTGCGACGCGACCGTCGTCGGCGGAGTGCGAGAGTTCATGTCCGTCGCCGCGCTCAGTGCCGCGCACGGGCTCGAGCTCTCGGCGCATGTGCACGCGAACATTCACGTCCACTTCGGTGCCGCTGTCGCGCTTCATCCGGCGGGGCTCGAGTACATGCCGCCCGATTCGGGGCTCGACGGGCTGGAGCAGCTGCTCGACGAACCGCTCACCATCACCGACGGCTGCGCGCTCGTCCCCGACCGCCCCGGGCTCGGGCTCGCGTGGAACTGGGACGCGGTCGAACGGAGCGCCCGTGGATAGCTGGCGCGGCGTCCCTCCCCACACCGAATCGCTCTCGGGCGCAACGGTTGGCGGTCCTTTCTCCTCGCCGTGGGACGCACCCCTTGTCCCGCCGTTCCCGTTCGGCTTCAGGAACATGTCGATCCTCACGGCCGCCTGGCGCACCGATCCCGAAGCGATCGCCCGACTCCTCCCCCCGCCGCTGGAGCCGCTCGGAGACACCGTGCTCGCGCACATCTACCTGATGCCCGACACCGACTTCGTCGGGCAGGCCCACGAGTGCAACGTCATGGTCGGTGCGCGGTACACAGGCGCCGGCACGCGCGTCGAAGGGGGCTACTCGACCGCGCTTTACCTCGACTCTGACGTCGGTGTCGCGCACGGACGCGAGGTACACGGCCAGCCGAAGAAGCTCGCCTCGCTCGGCCTCGAGACCCGTGGCGACCTGATCGTGGGCGAGGTCGAACGGAACGGCATCACGATCCTCACGGCCACGCTTCCTTACAAGCAGCGGCGCGCCGACCCCTCTGCGCTGCGCCGGTACTTCGACTTCACCGAGAACATCAACTTCAAGCTGATCCCGCACATCGACGGCACCCCGGCGATCAGGCAACTGACGGCGCGTCGACTCGCCGACGTTCAGGTTCACGAATGCTGGGCCGGGCCCTGCACCGTCGAGCTGCGACCCAATGCGCAAGCGCCGGTCTGGCGCCTGCCGGTGCTCGAGCCGCTCGAGGGCTTCTTCTGGCGCGCCGATTTCACGCTCGTCGCGGGCCGCGTCCTGCACGACTACTTGAAGGAGGAGAGCACATGAGCAGCCGGCTCGTCGTCCTCGACGCCAGCTTCGGCGATGTCGAGGTCGAAATCGCCGCAGCAGCCCCGTATGGCGTCAGCGTCGAGGACGCTGGCGGCGTCAGCGGGGCCGCCATCGTCGCCGCCGCACACGACGCCGACGGCGTCCTCGTCCAGTACGGACTGATCGACGCCGAAACGATCGCACACTGTCCCGGCTGGCGCGTGATCGGACGTTACGGGGTCGGTGTCGACAACGTCGACCTCGAGGCGGCCTCCAGTCACGGCATCGCCGTCATCAACGTGCCCGACTACTGCGTCGAGGAGGTCGCCACCCACACCGCGGCGCTCGTGCTCGCCGCCTGGCGCAAGCTTGCCCGCTCGCGGGCGCTGATCGACGACGGCCGCTGGGGTGACTGGCCGGCGCTACGACCGGTCGCGCCACTCTCGGCCTGCACGCTCGGGCTCGTCGGTGTCGGCAGGATCGGTGCCGAGGTCATCCGTCTGCTCTCGCCCTTCTTCGGGCGCGTGATCGCGTCCGACCCGGCTCAGGCACCGCCGCCAGGGGTCGATGCGGTCGGCCTCGACGAGCTTTTTGCCGAGGCCGATGTCGTCTCGCTGCACTGCCCGCTGACGCCCGAGACGCGCAATCTGGTCGACGCAACAAGGCTCGTGACGATGAAGCCGCAGGCGGTGCTCGTCAACGTCTCGCGGGGCGGCCTCGTCGATACCGCGGCCCTCGACGCGGCACTCCGCGGCGGCAGGATCGCGGCGGCAGCGCTCGACGTGCTTCCGACCGAGCCCCCCGCCGCTGACGACCCGCTGCTCGGCGCACCCAACCTGCTGCTCACCAACCACACCGCCTGGTATTCCGAGCAGGCGCTCGTGACGCTCCGACAGCTGCTCGCGCAGCGCTGCAGCGCCTACCTCAACGGCGAGCACGTGCCGAGCGTCGTCAACGGCGCGCTGCTCGCGGCGGCACCGCGATGAGCGGTATCTTCGACCTCTCCGAGCGCGTCGCCGTCGTGAGTGGCGCCGGTGGCGGGCTTGGCACCGCGATCTCGGCAGGGCTCGCGAGCTTCGGTGCGGATGTCGCGCTGATCGACATCGAACCCGCGACGCTGACGGCATCGGCACGCGGCGTCGAGGAGCAGGGCCGTCGCGCCCTCGCGCTCGAGGCTGACGCGGCCGACGAGGCGAGCGTCGCGACGGCCTTCGCCCGCATCGACGAAACCTTCGGCAGGGTCGACATCCTCGTCAACCTCACCTACACGCCGCTGTTCGGCAAGCCCGAGGAGCTGCCTCTCTCGACCTGGGAGGAAGCGTTCCGCATCAACGTCACGAGCTACTTCCTCACCTGTAGGGAGGCCGGCACGCGCATGATCGCGGGCGCCCGCGGCGGCGCAATCGTCAACATGTGCTCGATCGGCGGCACCTCGGCGATCGGGCGCGGCAACTACCCCTACAGCATCGCGAAGGGCGGGATCGTGATGATGACCAAGGAGCTCGCGATCGAGTGGGCGCGCTACGGGATCCGCGTCAACGCGATCCAGCCGTGTCAGTTCCTCACCCCAGGCCTGCGGCATCGTCTTGATAACCCCGAGCTCGGTCACATCAAGGAGAAGTTCCTCTCGGGCATTCCGCTCGACAGACTCGGCGAGCCACACGAGATGGTCGGCCCGGTTGTGTTCCTCGTCTCGGACGCCGCGGCGATGGTGACCGGCGTGCTCCTGCCTGTCGACGGTGGCAACCTGGCGCTCAACGCCGGCGGTACGAAGAGCTGATGGACGACCGCTGGCACCCCGTGACCGCGCCGGGCACCCTCTCTGCCCGCACCGACACAACCCGAGGGAGGGCGCGATGAAAGTGCTGATCCTGGGCGGCACCCGCTTCGTCGGCCGTCACGTCGCCCAACTGCTCGTCGAGCGCGGCGACGAGGTCACACTGCTGCACCGTGGCGTCACCGGTGCTGCGATCGACGGCACAACGACGCTTATCGGCGACCGTTCAGTACCCGAGGGCCTGGCAGTGCTCGAGAACCGTCGCTTCGACGCGGTGCTCGACATGTCCGCGTACTTCTCGGCGTGGACACAGGCGGCGATCGAAGCGCTCGCCGGGAGAGCCGCGCATTACGTCTTCGTCTCAAGCGGCGCCGTCTATCGCCCCGTAGCCGAGCTCCCGTGGCCAGAGTCGACCCCGTTCGGCCCGAATCCGATTTGGGGAGCCTACGGCCGAGAAAAGGTCGCCTCGGAACAGGTGCTCTGGGACGCGCACGCAGCCGGACGCTTCGTCGTCACTGCCTTTCGCTTCCCCTTCATCCTCGGCCCCGGCAACTTCGCCGATCGCGAGTCATTTGTGATCGGCCGCCTTCTCGCCGGACGCCCGATCCTGCTCCCCGCTGACGGCAGCGCACTCAACCAGTTCGTCTACGCCGCCGATGTCGCGCGCGCGCTCGTCGCCGCGCTCGATCGACCCGAGACCGCGGGCGGCGAAGCCTATAACTGCACGCACCCCAGCGCGATCACGAATCGCGGCTGGGTCGAGCTCTGCGCGCAGGTGCTCGCGATCACGCCGACGATCGTGCCGATCGACGAGCAGGCGCTCGGTGTCGCCGCCGAGACCGTCGACCTCACGAATCTGGTCTTTCCCTACCCCGCGGAGCACTACGTTCTCGACGGCGCGAAGTTGACCCGAGAGCTCGGTGTGGCAATGACGACCGGAAACCGTCGCATGATCGAGGAGTACGCGGCCTGGTGGGAGCGGGAGCAGCAGCCACCGGCGCTCCGCTCCTACGCACGCGAAAACAGCGCGCTCGCGGCGCTTGGTCTACCCACGATCTGAGCGCCAACGCGCTCCTACTCCTCGCTACGCGGCCAGCGCTCGAGCGAGCGCCGCACGGCACCGACGATCCCGTCGATCTGAGGTAGCAACGCCTCCATCAGGTTCGGCGCGTGCGGGACCGGCGCATGCGCCGCCGTGAGCCTTACCACCGGGGCGTCGAGGTACTCGAAGACGCTCTCCTGCACCGCGGCAGCGATCTCCGAGGCAACGCTCGCGTACGGCGGCTCCTCGGTCACGACGATGGCGCGTCCGGTCTTCCGCACCGAGGCGGTGATCGTCTCCAGGTCGAGCGGGAAGATCGTCCGCAGGTCGATCACCTCGACCTCGATTCCTTCGGAAGCGAGCGTCTCGGCGGCGCGCAACGCCTTCCCGACAACGATCCCACTCGAAATGATCGTCGCAGCATGCCCGGGTCGTGCGATCGCGGCCTGCCCAATCGGCACTAGCTCGTCCGCGTCCCCGACCTCGCCTCGCGCGCCGGTGAGGCGCTTGTGCATGAAGAACACGACCGGGTCGTCACCGCGGAGCGCCGACTTGAGCAGACCCTTCGTATCCCGGGCATTCGAGGGCATCACGACGATGAGCCCCGGAGTGTGCATGAACCAGGCCTCCAGGCTGTTGTTGTGCTGGGCGGCGAAAAGCGAGATGCCCGAGGAGGCTCGAATCAGTAACGGCACGGGCTTGCCCCACAGGTAGCGGGCCTTGGCCGCCTGATTGGCGATCTCGTCCATCGCCCCAAAGGCAAAATCGATGAAGTTCAGGTCGACGACGGGTCGCATTCCGTTCATCGCCGCGCCCACGCCAGCCGCGACCATCGCCGCCTCGGAGATCGGCGCGTCGATCACGCGCTCGTGCCCGAACTCCGGCCCGATCCCTTTGACCTGAGCGAAATGCCCTCCGCGGATGAACAGATCAGTGCCGAGCACGAACACCGTCTCGTCTCGGGTCATCTCCTCGCGCAGCCCCTGCTGGAAGGCCTGACCCACGGTCAGGAGCGTGCTCATGACGGTCCTTTCGCGTCGAAGGGAAGCCCGAGCACACCGCTTGTCGCGGTCGCCGGGTCGGGGAGCGGCGAGGCCTCGGCGAAGGCGATCGACTCCGCCACAACGGCCTGCGCAGCCTCGAGGAGTTGGACGTATTCGTCGGGCTCGAGGCGCCCGGCCTTCTCGAGCGCTCGCCGGAGCCCGTCGATCGGGTCGTGGGTCAGTCGCCAGCGCTCGACCTCCTCGTCGGTGCGGTACTCGGCGACCTCGCCGGTGTTGTGCCCGTGGTAGCGGTAGGTGATCGCCTCGATGAACGTCGGCCCGCCGCCGCTACGTGCCCGCTCGCAGGCCTCGAGTGTCGCGCGATAAACGGCGCAGACGTCCTGCCCGTCGACCTGGAGCGACGGCAGGCCGAAGCCGGCGCCGCGCTCGGCGATCGACGGCCCCACGATGGCACGGCCGATGTAGGTCTCGACGGCGTACTGGTTGTTCTCGCAAAAGGCGACCAGCGGAAGCTGCTGGGTCGCGGCGAAATTCACCGCCTCCCAGGTGCGACCGGTGTTCGCGCCACCCTCACCGAAGAAGCCGATGCAGACCTGGTCGGAGTGCTTGAGCTTCGCGGCGAGTGCAGCGCCCATCGCGATCCCGAGGGACGCACCCACGATCCCGTTCGAGCCGAAGTAGCCGAGCTCGAAATCGTTCAGGTGCATCGTGCCGCCGCGCCCGCCGGCGCAGCCGTCGGAGCGGCCCCAAAGCTCGGCCATCACGACGTTCGGCGTCATTCCCTTGGCAAGCGCGTGATGGTGCGGCCGGTGCGGACTCGCGACGATATCCCCGGGAGCGAGGGCGCGGATCGCCCCGACGGCAACCGCCTCCTGACCGGAGGCCTGATGGACCGAGCCCGGAATCTTGCCGGCCGCCGTGAGCGCCTCGAGCGACTCCTCGAACTCTCGGATCACGAGCATCGTCGAGAGCCACTCGCGCAGGTCGTCGCCGGGGACGCCTTCGAGCCGCGGCTCGAGCGGTGTTCCGGGCACGACCGTGATCGTTCCATCGTCGTTCATATGCTCCCTTCCCAGCCGTCTGGGCTCATGCTCTCGGCCGCGACGGCGAAGGCAACGAGGAGGCGCGCGGCCTCCGCCCCGTCGACTGTCCGGTGATCGGCGTTGAGTGTTGCGCTGAACAGTGTGCGAACCGTGATCGCGCGCCGCTCGTCGGCGACAACGCGAGGGAGCGCACGGCCAACGGTGAGCAGGCTCGTCTGCCCATGCGCGATGATCCCCGTGAAGCGGTCGACCCCGAAGGCACCAAGGTTCGAGAGCGTCGTGCGAGGCGCCGCGCTCAGATCCCCGGAGCCGAGCTTGCCTTGCCGCGCACGCTCGACCGCCTCCGAGCGCGCCCGCGCGAGCGCTGCGGGACCTCGGCCGAGCACGTTGCGCACGACCGGGATCACGACGCCGTGCGGAGTTGCGACCGCGAGCCCGACGTCGCTGCCGTCGCCGGCGCCGGTCTCCTGCAGCGCCCGCGCGAGTGCCCGCAGAAGCAGGTCCGTAAGCGTCGGCTGGGGCTCGAACGCTTCGGCTCGAAGCGATGCAAGTGTTGCCTGCAGTGCCTCGGCGTCGACGTCGCGCGAGACCGTGAAATGCGGGATCTCACGCCATGATTCGCTGACCTTGGCGGCGATCAACTCGCGAAAGCGACCATCCGCGGCCGCGGGCGCCCCAGGGATGGGCGCCGCGGTCTCGACGCCGCGCTCACGGGCCAGCCGGCGGGCGCGCGGACTCAGGCGGTGGGCGGCCCGTTCCCCCTCGACCGTTTCGGGGGCGGAGTCGGCAGGGGGCGCCGCCACCGGCGCCCGCGCGTCCACCGACGCCTCAGCGTCGGGCTGTGACCTTCCGTCGATCACGTGCACGATCGCCACACCCACGGCGACGATCGCACCCGGCTCGACGAGGTGGGCGCCGAGCGTGCCGGCCACCGGGCTCACGATCTCCATCGTCGCCTTGTCCGTCTCGATCTCGGCGATCGGATCGTCGACGGCGACCGCGTCGCCGGGCTCCTTGAGCCAGCGCAGCACGAGCGCCTCCTCCATCGCGATACCGACCGATGGAATCGTGATCTCCGTCATCAGCGCCCCTCAACCTGCGGAAGCGCAGCGGCGAACGCGTCGATCTCGGCGCCTCCGGCGAGCACGCTGAACTCGAGCTCGTAGACCCGCTCCTCTCCGGGCTCCATCATGATCGGGTACCCGGCCTCGATCAGCTCGGGGATCGTCTGAAAGCCGTTTGTCGACGGCTCCATTCCGACGGCGTAGAGCCCCTCGCCCATCATCCGCCACTCGAGGTAGACGGGCAGCGTCGTGGGGTTGTAGCGGAGCGCGACCCCGAGGCCCCCGTCTATGCCCTTGAAGCCGCGGTTGACGACCGCAGCCGAGACCCAACCATCGCGCCCGCTCGCCATTGGCAGCTCGTAGGCCTCAGCGAAGAACGCCTGCTCCGGGCCGGTGAACATGCGGTAGCGCTCGTCAGGGCCGCGCTCCGTATCGAAGATCGAGCCACCCACCTCGCCGGTGACCGACGCGAGCAACTCCGCGCCGTCGTCGAGGACCGGGTAACCGACGTTGAAGTGGTAGAGCAACTGGTGGGGGGTCGGATAGAAGCCATCGTTGCGAACGACGTCGCGAATGCTGAACGTGCTCGTGCCGAGTTCGGCCTCGTAGCGCCGCGTCAGCAGCAGGTTTTCGCCGTAGACGATCTCTTGGCGCACCGTGCCCTCCGCCCAGAGGAAGCAGCGTTCGCCATCCCAGCGCTCGCCGTAGTTGAAGCGGCTTGCCGGCACGATCGCGAAGCGGTCGTGCGTCCCGTAGCGGTCCTCGTGGCGGGAGTGGAACTTGAAGTGAGAGACATCGACGGTCTGCGGGTTACCGATCGTGACCAACCCCGCCGTGTTGCAGAGCCCTCCGAGCACGAGGCGCACCCACGCGTGATCGTCGTTCTCCCAGAACGACGGCGCAGGAAAGAGCTTCGGCGGCAGCCAGGCGAGCGAGGCACCGTTGAACTCGGCGAAGCCGGGGTCCATGCCCCGGTCGACGTTGACCGAGAAGCGCAACCCGCTCCCGGTCCGGAAGTCGAGGAAACGGCTCCCGCGGGCGTAGCCTTGCTCGTGCGAGAAAAGCTCGACGCCGCCGACCTGCGCGAGGTTGCCGACGCGCCGCAAGAGCTCGCTTCTCGGAATCTCTGTCTTGAACACCCTCATCGACGTCTTCTCCTTTCGGCTGCCAAGGTCATTGCTCGCTCGGTTTCCCGCCCGGGCCGACGTATGCGGTGACCCCGCCATCGGCCAGAAGCGTCGTGCCAGTCACAAAGCTGCTCGCCGACGAGGCGAGAAAAACGGCGACCGCTGCGATCTCCTCAACGGTGCCGAAACGGCCGAGCGGGATCCGCGCCTCGAGCGCGTCGAAGTCGAGCACGCCGGGGAACGACTCGTTGTACCCGCGCAGCGCGTCGGTCATGATCCAGGCTGGCGCGATCGCGTTGACGCGGATCCCGTGGGGGGCCCACTCGACAGCGAGCGTCTTGGTGAGATTCACAATCGCCGCAGCGCTCGCGGTGTACGCGGCCCGGCGCGGAAGTCCGCCGTGACCGCCGATCGAGCTCATGTTGATGATCGAGCCGCCGCCGCCCGCCGCGATCATCTGACGCGCCGCGGCCTGCGCGCCGGCGAACTGGGCGAGCACCGTCGCCTGGAACACCTTCGAGAAGTCGGCCAGCGACAGCTCGACCGAGGGGGCGAGAACGGTGGTGCTCGTAAGGTTGTGCATCACGTCGAGGCGGCCGTGGCGTGCGACGACCTCGGCGACGAACGCATCGAGCGCGCCGTCCTCGAGCGCGTCCAGCCAGGTGCTCCAGCCCTCACCGCCCTCCTCCCGGACGGCGGTGACTGCAGCCTCCGCGAGCTCGCGATTGATATCGGCGACGACGACCATGGCGGCGCCCGCCGCCGCGTAGGCGCGGGCGCTTGCGGCGCCGATCCCGCCGCCTCCGCCGACGAGCACGCACACCTTTTCGGCGAGCGAGCTCATCCGGCCCCGACGCCCGAGAGCGGCGGCGACACCCCATAGGCCCCGCCGACCACCCTCAGCGCCTCCCAAGCCGGATCGTCGCCAACGACACCGTCGCCAACAAGATCAACCCGTAGGAGATGTCGATCGCGGACTCGCCGAGCGAAAGCAGGTTCAGGTTCGCGACGATCAGGGTGAGGATGATCGCGCCCGCGACCGTCCCGATGTAGTGCCCTTTCCCGCCGAGGATCGAGGCGCCGCCGACGGCGACCGCGACCGCGGACGAAAAAAGGTAGTCGTCACCCATGTTGACGAACGCCTGACCGAGGAAGCCGAGCAGCAGCACCCCCGTCAGCGCCGCGCCCGCCCCGGAAACGACGTAGGGAACGACGAGCACCCGCTTGACGCGGATCCCGGCGAGCAGCGCCGCGCGTGCGTTCGTCCCGATCGCGTAGAGCTTGCGCCCGAAGGAACTGATGCTGAGCAGGACAGTCGCGGCGACGGTCAAGGCGAGCCAGATCAGCAGCATCGTCGAGACTCCGATCGTGTTGCCGTCGACGAAATCGACGAGTCCCGGCGGCGCCGCAGAGGCGAGCCCGCCGTTCGTGTAGATCAGCAGCAGCCCCTGGACGGCGCTGTTCATTCCGAGCGTCATGATGATCGGCGGCACACCGGCGTAGGCGACGCCGAGACCGTTGATCAGGCCGATGAACATGCCGAGCCCGATCACGAGCGGGATGATCCAGATCAGGTGCGCCGAACTCCCGTTGGCGAGAAAGGCGGTCAGGACCGCGGCACCGGCCAGATTCGACGGAATCGAGAGATCGATACCCCCTGTCAGCATGCAGAGCGTCTGGCCGAAACCAACCAAGCCCACGAACGAGGCAGTGATCAGCACGGTGCGCGTGTGGTCGTAGCTCGCGAACCCCGTCGCCTGGATCGTGCCCGCGACGAAGAGCACCCCGGCGAGGACGAATGCAAGCACGATCGAGCTGTTGCGGCGAAGCGTCTCGGTCGCGCCTGCGATCATGTGCGGCTCCGCGTCTGAATGATCGAGTTGAAGGTGACGGCGACGATCAGCACGAGCCCCTCGAAGAAGATGCTCCAGAACGAGGTCAGGTTGAGCGCGAAGACGAGGATCGGGATGAGCAGGAAAGCGATCGATCCCATGATCGAGCTCGTCGCCGATCCTTTGCCACCGAAGATGCTCGTGCCACCGATGACGACGGCTGCGACCGAGTTGAGGATGAACTGGTCGCCGCCATCGGGTGACCCCGCCTGCGTCTGTGCGGTGACCCAAATCGAAGCGAGCGCCGCGAGCAGCCCGATCGTCGCGTAGGCCTGGATCTTGCGCTTTGCGATCGGAACGCCGAGGAGCCGTGCGCGGCCCTGGTCGCTCCCGATCGCAACGAGGTCTTCGACGAAGCGCGTCACGCGCAACCAGCGCCACAGCAAGAAGAGCACGACGACAATCCAGATCGACTTGGGGACGCCGAGGACGCTGCCCGAGGACGCGTTGATCAAAGTCGGCGAGACCGTCCCGCCTTCGATCGGCAGGACGCCGAAGGCGGCGCCGTCCCAGATCGACCAGGCCGCGAGCGTAACGATGAACGGCTGGATCGGGGTGAAAGCGATGAGCAGTCCGTTGAGGCATCCGATCAGAACGCCGAGCACGACGATCGCCAGCAGCTCAGGCAGCAAGAGCCAACCCTTGGCGTTGAGGTGCGTCGCGAGCAACGCCGAGCTGAGACTGATCACACCGCCGACGGAGAGATCGATGCCGCGTGTCAGCATCGCGAGCGTCTGTCCGAACGCAACGAGCGCGAGCGGTACGACCAGTGCGAAGTTCGCGCCCATCGCACCGGAGCCGTCGAGCAGCGCGGGTTCGAGGATCAGCACGGCGCCGGCCATGACCGCCACGTAGACGTAGGCCATCGCGAGCGGCAGATCGGCGATGCCCACCCGCGGGCGAGAGAAGGGCCCGATCCGCTTGTCGGGACCGAGCGCGCGCGGCGTGACGCTCATCCGACCTGCCGGCGCAACCCGCCGCCGACCGACTCGGCGATGATGCGGCTTTCGGTGATCTCCGGGCCCGTCAGATCGGCGCGGATCTTGCCGTCATGGAGCACGAGGACGCGGTCTGAGAGGTTGACGAGCTCTTGGACGTCGCTCGAATAGAAGAGGATCGCGGTTCCGGCGGCACACTGTTCCCGCATGAGGCGGTAGATCTCGGCCTTCGTGCCGACGTCGACACCACGCGTCGCGTCGTACATCAGCAGCACGGCCGGATGCTGGGCCAAGACGCGCCCGAGCAGCACCTTTTGCTGGTTCCCGCCTGAGAGCGAGGTGACCTCCTGCCGCATGTTCTTCATCACGATCTGCAGCTGGCTGGCGGCGTGGCTGATGACGCCGCGTTCACGCGCGGGCTTGACGAACCCGGCGCTCGAGATCTCCGGGAGGCTCCCGAGTGAGATGTTGTCGCGAACACTAAGCGTCATGCAGAGGCCCTCGGTGGCGCGGTCCTCGGGCACGAGCGCAATGCCTGCGTCGAGCGCGGCCCGGGGATGGCGCAGCCGCACCTCTCTCCCCTTGACGCTGACCCGCCCGCTCGACTTGATCACGCCGAAAAGCGAGAGGAAGAGCGCCAGTTGACCCTGTCCCTGTAGACCGCCGACGCCGACGATCTCCCCCCGATGGATCGCCATCGAGACGCCGCGGAGGCGCGGCGGCGCGGCAAGCTCGCTGACCTCGCAGACGACCTCGTCCGAAAGCCCTTCGGCCGGCGCCTCGGGGAACACGCGGTCGACCGGTCGCCCGAGCATCAGCTCGACGAGCCGCGCCTCGGACATCTCGCCGATCGGTCCGCGGCCAACATCGACGCCGCCTCGGAGCACCGTGACCTGATCGCTGAGCGCCTCGATCTCCTCGAGCCGGTGGGAGATGAAGAGTGCGATCCCGCCCTGCTCGGCGAAGGCGCGCACCTTCGCGAACAGCCACTCGACCTGTTCGGGCAGAAGCGCGGAGGTGGGCTCGTCGAGAATCAGGATCGACGGGGCGTGGACGAGCGCCTTGCAGATCTCGATCACCTGGCGCTCTCCGAGACTCAGCTCGCGGATGTTGCGATCGACGGGGATGTTCCCGACGCCGAGCTGCTCGAGCGCATTCGCGGCCGCACGTCGGAGCGAGCGGCGATCGATACGCCCGAAACGCACCTTCGGCTCGATGCCGTAGAAAAGGTTGTTGGCCACCGGTAGGTCCGGGATCAGGCTGAGCTCCTGAAACACCGTCGCGATCCCGCCCGCGCGAGCCTCCTTCGGCGACGAGAACTCGAGTGGCTCGCCGTCGAGCTTGATCGTGCCGCCATCGGCGTGAACGCTGCCCGAGAGCACCTTGACGAGGGTGCTCTTGCCAGCACCGTTCTCCCCGATCAGTGCATGGGTCTCTCCGCCGGTGCAGCTCAGATTCGCACCACGGAGCGCCTGAACACCGCCGTAGGCCTTCTTCAAGTCGGAGATGACGAGCGTGCGGGCGCTCACTCCAGGCCTCCGGGTAGCGCCAGCACCGACAGCGACGGCATCGTCTCTCCCTTTCGATTCGTCGTAGATCTCATGCGTCGTTCCTACCACGTAGGGCCGATCAGGGCTGCCGCAGACGCTGGCGAGGGAGACGCGAGGCACTCGTGCCCACCTGACGCGCCTCCGTCGGCGGACCTCCCTCCGGAGGTCCGCCGACGGCCGCTCTGCGCTTTCAACCGAACTGCACGCCTGGGAAGGGGGTCTCTAACCGGCGGCCTGCTGGGGGGTGATGTACTTGATGTAAGCCGGCAGCGCGTAGGGAAGCGAGAGACCCGCTGCGAGCTTCGGGAAGAAGTTCACGTTCTCCTTCAGTACCTGCACCGGCAGCGGCGTCGAGAGCGTCACCTTCGGTGTCGGCGAGACGTACAGGTACATCGGATACGGGATGATCGTGTTGCCGTGCGCGGGAGGCTTGCCGCCCTGGAGGATGTTGAGCGCGATCTGCATCGCGAGCTGCACCTCACCGGGTGTGTTGGTCAGCACCGCACACTCGTGGCCACCCGTTCCACACGCCTCCATCTCACCGTTGTAGCCGTAGCAGACGGCGGGAACCGCGGGCTTCCCCGCGGCCTTCAGCGCGTTGAACACCGGCGTGCAGTACCCCTGGGTCATGACCCCGCTGACGTTCGGGTGTGCCGCGAGCAGGCTCGTGATCCCCGCCTGCTCGGGGCCTGCCGCATAGTTGCCGGTGTACTTGCCGGCCACCGTGATCGCGGGCCCGTACTTCTTGAGCCCGGTCAGAAAACCATTCTCGATCTGCTCGGAGATACTGAGCCCGGCGACGCCCTGGTCGATGAAGATCGAGCCCTTACCGCCGAGCGCCTTGGCCATCCACTGCCCCATCGCAACGTTGCCCGCGGAGAAGCTCTCGTTGAGGTTGTAGACGCACGGGAGGGCCACCGGAGCCGACAGCGTGAAGACGAGAATGCCTGCGTTGCAGGCGCGCTGAATCGTCGGATTGAGCGCCGTCGTCGAGCCCGGAATCAGGAAGATCGCGTTGGGCTTCGTCTGGATGATGTTGCTCAGGTCGGAGATCTGAGCCTCGTTGGTGTCCGCCGAGTTCACGATCTTCATCGTGACCTTGCCCTTGAACGGCGGAATGTTCGCCGTCAACTGGGCAAGCCGTTCGACCTGTGGACGCCAGTCGTTACCAAGGAAGTTATTGCTCAGAACGAACGTGTACGTCCCGCTGCGCGCGGTCGCCCGCGATGACTTGCTCGCACTCGCACCAGACACGAGGGCGGTTGTCGTGACCGCCGCCAGTGCAAGCGCAATACCGAGGCCGGCAACCCTCCGGGTCCGCCAGCGACTTCGCTGAACTTCGATCATTAGCTCCTCCTCCTCGGCCGAGCCGAAGCCCGGTTTGGAATCGTTCCCATACCCCTTGGCGGGCGAGCATAAAGCATCCCTGGCGGCGAAGTCAAGCTCCCGCTTACGCAGCCCAGACAACCGACTCACCCAACTCCGGACACGCGCGACCAGCGACAATTGCAAGCGATTTCGTGGCGTGAAGCGACTTTCCGGGCCTCCGGTGAGCCCTCGTGGGTGACGCGGAGGAGCCGCCTCGGGCCGCCCTCCGACGTCCCGTTGACGCGGCGCCCGTGTGCGGGCACCCGTCTCTTGCACAGGCGCCCGAAACCGAGCAGCACGGCGTAACGACGTACCCTCTCGGCGGCGCCGGCCGCCCCCGTACGCTGTCACGGCGCCAGCTCAGGCCGCGAGACCTGCACGTCTGCGGCCTGGCCGGGCTGGATGTACCCCAGCCTCGCCGAGCCAGTGCGGTGCGTCGCTACGTGCGCCGACAATCCTTGCGGGCGCGCAGCTTGCAGCTCCGCTGCTTGCCTCCCTTGCTGCTCGGCAAGTCCTTGCGGGGAGGCTTCCGAGGCAGCCGCTTGGGTGCCTTCCTGCGAGGCTTCTTCGCGAGCTTCTTCGGCACCACCGGGGTGGTCGTCGCCACGGTTGTCACGGTCGATCCGGTCGTCACAAGCGGCGTCGGCGTCGGCGTGGTCTCGATCGTTGTCTGCGGCACGGTCGCAACCGTCGTCGTCGTCACGGCCTGGGTCGTCAGGGGCGCCGTCTGCGTCGGCGGAGCGCCCCCGTCCGCCCCGTCGGCGAGCGCCTGCGTCCACGTGTATTCGTAGGGAACGCTCGCGGCGGTCACGACGAGCTCGAGTGCGTAGGAGTTACGCCCACCCGTGTCGGTACCGATCGCGTCTCCCATCGCGAGGTTGCTCGCGCCGGAAAAGGCGAGCACGTTGTCGCGGTGCCCCCAGCAGCCGCTCGAACTCGGCGTGGTGCAGTCGCCGTTGTCGCCGCCGTAGCCATCGTCGTACATCCACAGGTAGTAGGCGAAGAGCACGTTCTGTGGCCCTCCCGCCCAATTCGAGGCACCGGCGGAGATCCCAAGGCTTTGCGCCTGGGCAAAGTCGGGGTCGCTGTCGCTCTCCATCGCCGCCTGTGCGTCCTCGTCGAGGGTGCTGTTCAGGCCAGCGACGGGCGTAAGCCCGTAGGCGACCCGGTCGAGATCGACGAGGACGAAGAGTTGTTCGTTCGAGGGCAGCGAGGTGAAGTCGCCGGGGAGCGCGTAGGCGGCGAGTCCCTCCTGCTGGTGGGCGTTGTTCAGGTCCGCGACAGCGGCGTCCTCACAGGCGCTTCCGGTCGGCGCGCTCGTACAGACGCCGGGGTCGCCGTTGCTCGGAATCGCGATGTTCGCGGTCGGATTCTCAACGGCCAGGGCGCCCTGCGCGGCCGAACCAGAGCCATAGGCAAGTGCAAAGCCCGCACAAGCAAGAGAAATACTTGCAATAAGAACGCTATATCTAGTAAATAGTCGGTGCGATGAACGACGGTTCATCTGCGCAAACATACATCCGTTTGGGTCGCTCTGAAACCCCTTGCACCGGGATCCGAATGTAAATTCCCATATTCATTGTTCACCACATTGAGAAAATACCTGTAAAAGATCGATATTTTCCAACCAAGAAGACGGCGACGAATGTTCGGCCCTTGACCAGGCCGGAGGTGTGTTCGTGCTTGTGTCCAACTGGATCTGCCCTTTTCCGCTCGGCGTTGGATCCCGTGGGTACGCAAGGCAAGCCGCCCACGCTGCGCGCAGCGTCGGACGACGAGGGGGCCGTCACCAACGTCGTGCGGCGCGACCGCCGGGCGCGGAATGGCGTTCGTTCTGTGCGCCGCCACAGAGGCCAGGACGTCCCGTCTGCAAGAGCGAGCGCGCGTGCCGCTTCTGTGGCCTCGGTCAGACGTTCACACGGAGAGCTGACCCTCGCCGCGACGCACCCGGCTCACACGAGCTGGTACGGGCCCCGCGCCCAGACATGACGCCCTCCAGGGGTCGAACTGAAGCGGAGGTCGCGGCGCGGGGCCCCCAGCCCGATGCTTGCGTGAGCGGTGATCTCACGCACCGAGTATCGGCGCAGCAACGCAGCGCGCATACCCTGGACCAAGAGCGTCGAACCCTGGACCTTTGCCGCGGGCACCGGCTGCGGTCACGACGGACGGGCAGCCGCGCGCTCGGCGAATCCTCCGCCGCGACGGCCGATCTCGTGCCCGCCCACCTCGGCCCGTGACGGTGCCTCGACAGGCACGGTCACCGCTGCCAGCGCGCGCTCCCACCCACCGGACGTATCGTCTCTCGGCGATGACCGACACGCTTCAGCGCGGTCAGGGGCGCCAGGACCGGTGAGTGGGGCTCGCGCCGATCCGGCAGCGGCGCAGCGCCGCGGTATGCCGCCCCAGGTGCTCGTGCTTGGAGCCGCCTTCTCGGTTCAAGCCGGGGCCGCGATCGCTAAATCGCTCTTCCCCACGCTCGGACCGCCGGGCGTCGTATTCCTGCGGCTGGCCTTCGGTTCGCTCTCGCTCTGGGTAATCGGGCGTCCGCGCCTGGGCGGCCACACCCGCCGGGAGTACGGGCTGCTCGGCGCGCTCGGCGTCACCCTCGTCAGCATGAATCTCCTGTTCTACGAGTCGCTCGAACGACTACCGCTGGGAATCGCCGTGACCGTTGAGTTCGTGGGTCCGCTTGCGGTCGCCGTGATCGGCTCGCGCCACCTCGTCGACGGCGTGTGGATCGCGCTGGCCGCCGCGGGCATCGCGTTGCTCGCTGACGGAGGAGGCAGAGGCGTGCACCCGCTCGGGCTCGTTCTCGCGGTGCTGGCGGGCATCTGCTGGGGCGGCTACATCGTCTTCGGAACCCGTATGGGACGGGTCTTCCCCGGCACGACAGGGCTCGCGCCGGCGATGGCGATCGGGGCGTTGATCGCACTCCCGTGGGGTGTCTACAGTGCCGGCTCGCACCTTCGCGACCCTCGCCTGGTCGGTGCCGGCGTCGGCGTCGGGCTCCTTTGCTCGGCATTGCCCTGGTCGCTCGAGATCGAGGCGATGCGACGCCTGCCGACCCACGTCTTTGGCGTGCTGATGAGTCTCGAGCCCGCCGTCGCGGCGCTCTCCGGCTTCGTTCTGCTCGGCGAGCACCTCCGTGACCGCGCCTGGCTCGCGCTCGTCCTCGTGATGGTCGCGAGTGCGGGCGCGTCACGCAAGAGCGGCCCTTCGGTCCCGCCCGACGCCTGAGGGTGAGCGCCGGTGGCGCCGCTCGCGTCAAGCGCCGGGACCGGCGTGCGCGCCCGCGCCTGCCCGAACAGCGTCCGCCCACGTGTAGAAGCACGCGAGTGGCCTTGCCGCATCGACGATTCCGAGCGCATAGGCACTGCGGCGCGCAGCGTCCCGCCCGAAGGCAGCACCCATCGCAACCGACGCCGAGGCCCCGAAGGCCAGGATGACTTGCCGGTGCACCCAGCATCCCGGGCTCGTCGGACTCGTGCAGTCGACGTTTTCGCTGCCGTAGCCGTCGTCGAACATCCACGCGTAGTACGCGAGGAGAGCGTTGAGCGGGCCACCGGCGAAGTCGGCGGCCCAGTATCCGCCACCGGGGAGGTTGCCGGGAGGGCCGGGGTCGGCGTCGGCGCGCATTCCCGTCTGTGCCGCCTGGTCGAGGATCGTGTTCAGCCCCACGATCGGGCGTTCGCCGTAGGCGATGCGGTCGAGGTCGATGAGCACGAAGACCTGCTCGATCGGCTCGAGCCCGTAGAAGCCTCGAGGCAACACGTACGGCTTCAGCCCCATCACCGCTCGTGCCTTGTCGAGCGCCGCGACCGAGGCCTGCTCGCAGGCGGCCCCGTCGGGCCGAGGAACGCATGAGTCAGGAAGCACGGCGTGCACGAGAATGTTCGAAGCCGGATTGGGCGCACCGGCGACGAGGCTTCCCGCCTCTGCTCGGCTCGAGGCAAAGCACAGCGCGACCAGCACCGCTACCGCAACCACAGCCGTGCTCGTGCCGGCGCTCGTCGTCCCGCGCATCACAGCCCTCCTCTGCGCTCACTCGCCCGGAGTCATGGTAGGTGCTCGCGCTCCCGAGGCCGAGCGGGACGACGGTTAGTCCTGGCGGGGAGCGCGTCGACTACCGTGTTCGAATGCGCATCGAAGTCTGGTCGGATGTCGTCTGTCCATGGTGCTTCCTGGGGAAACGGCGCCTCGAACAAGCCCTAGCCCGGTTCCCGTCCGCAGACCGCGTCGAGGTGTTCTGGCGCAGCTTCGAGCTCGATCCCGATGCGCCCCGCCGCCGTAAGGATTCGGCCGCCGAGCATCTCGCCCGGAAGTACGGCATGAGTCAGGAACAGGTCGGCGCCGCCTGGGCGCGACTAACCGAGCTCGCTGCGGCCGAGGGGCTCACCTACCATCTCGAGCGTACGCAGGGAGGGTCGAGCTTCGATGCCCATCGCCTGCTCCACCTCGCCGCGGAGCACGGACTCCAGAACGAGCTGAAGGAACGGCTCATGCATGCCTACTTCACCGAGGGTGCAGCGCTCGGCGAGCCGGAGGTGCTTGCCGGGATCGCCGCGCAGAGCGGCCTGCCCCAGGACGAAACGGCCGACGTGCTCGCGGGTGACCGTTACACGGCCGAGGTTCGAAGCGACGACGAGCGTGCGCGAGAACTTGGAGTCCGCGGCGTCCCGTTTTTCGTTGTGGACAATCGCTACGGCATTTCCGGCGCGCAGAGCAGCGAGCTCTTGCTCGAGGCGATCACGACGGCCTGGGCCGAACGCCGGCTCGAGTCCGCCGACACGCCGGGCTGAGGGCGCGACGATCCGGCAGGACGCGCGCGGCCTCCGGCGCGCGATCAGCACGACTGGCCGGCTGCGGTTCTACCCGACGCCTTCGGGTGCAGGATCGCGCTCGTCGCGCTCGAGCATGAAGATCTCGGCCGAGATATCAGGATCGACGCTAGCCTCTGAAAGGAAGGCACGCACCTTCCGCCCGGTCGCGCGCTCGACGTCCTCGACGAACCGGGTGCGCATCGCTCGCTGGAAGGCGCGACGTGTTTCGATGACCGCGTCCATCTCGCCCGCCTCGAGGAGCGTCCGCTCGACGGGGGTGTACAGATCCTCGAGAAAGGTCACGACGTGGTCGTGGCCGACGATCGTGCGAACGCTGTTGGGTCCGCGACCGTAGTACTCACGATGCAGCTTGCTGAGCCCGTTCGAGATCGCGGCACTCGCGCTGACGCGCACGCCCGGCTCGGACCCTGCACTCGACCCATGGTCCATCTGCTCGCTCTCCGGCTTCCCGCTCCCCACTGGGCTGCGCCTGCCAGGTTTGAGGAGCGCGGTCGACAGAAGCCTGGCGGATGGACCTTGCGAACTCGAAGAGGCAGGAACGGCCTCATACGGGACCACCCTTGCCACCCACTCGTCTTCCGCCTGTTCGCACACGGCTCACCGTCTGAAGGCTGGACCCAACGATCGTACATCTGCCGGCATATCGCAGGGCTCGCCCGTGCGAGGCGCGGGCGAATGGTCCCGTCGCTGGTCTAGGAACCCGAGTCGGTAGGGGCGGACGCCACGGCCGGGCGACGCGGGAGCGAGGTCGGCCCACGCGGTATCCGGGCCCAGACGACCCGCCCCGCTCGCGGGGGCGTTTCGCTACCCCAACGGAGCGCGAGCCGCTCCACGATGCGAAGACCGAGCCCACCCGGACTCGTCCCCTCACGCGGTCGAATATGTGGCGCATCCCCCGACTGACCCGTGTCTCGCACCAAGATCTCGACGAGCTCGTCGCTCAGCCGGATGCAAAGACGGAGCACATCACCGCGGCCGGCGCCCGAGTGCCGTACAGCGTTGGAAACAAGCTCGCTCACGACAAGCCGCACGTCGCTCCCTGCCGGCTCGTCCGTCAGCGTGACGTCGACCGCGCGACGCGCGTTGCTCGGTGCCGACGCGTCGCAGCGCAGCGCCAGCGTCAGCACCTCCTGCAATCCCCCTGACCGGCCTGGCACCACGGCGACCCCTCCCGGCTCGGGTTATGCCCTAGGCTCGAAGTTGGAAACGACCCGCCCGCGCCTGCGTCGAGTCAAGCTCAGAACGAGGGAGCGACCCGGTCAATCGTCGCTCCCTCCTTTCCGGTCGGCCGGGCAGAAGCGAGAACGCTGGAGGGAAATGCGCCTCGCTCCGGACGCCTCGCCCGCCGACCGAGAACGTTCTTCCCCCGAGCGCGCCGCTCCTAACCCGAGCGGGTCCCGGCGAGGCGAGCCCGGCTGCACGCCGGCGGCGACCCAGCATTCACGGTGGCCCCGTTCGCGCACCGTTTGCACACTAGGTAATTTCTACGTATGACGCTCCGCGGCTACCGAGATCTCCCTTACCGGACTGGGAACCTACAGCGAGGTAGCGGCTCGCGTCAGCTTTCGTACGCGCCGGGTCCGAGGGCGTCCACGCTCACACACGCGAGGTGACCGTGAGCAAGCAGCGAGCGACGCCGCCCGACGAGCATGCCGCGCCGCGAGGAGACGCCGGGCTTCCGGAAGAGGTACGGCGCCGTCTCGCTGAGGTGAGCGCACTCGAGATGTCCGAAGATCTCGTGGTCGGCGTCTGGATGCCCCGAGAGACCCTCTGCGTGCTCGCCTTGGCCGGCGAAATGGACATGAACAACGCCGCGGAGGTGAGCCGTGTGCTCGCGCGGCGTCTCAACGGCGGTCAGCGCTTAGCCGTCATCGTCGAGCTCTCGCTGCTCACGTTCATGGATTCGAGTGGGATCAGCGAGCTCATTAGGGCGGCGAAGGAACTGGAGCGTCACGGCGGCTGCATCGTGCTCGCGGGGCCGACGCCGAGCGTACTGCGGGTGCTGGAGCTCGTTGGGCTCGTCGAGTTCATCGTCATCGTCGAGACACTCGACGCAGCGCTCGCGCTGCTCGCCGAGGCGTCGAGCCCGCGCAACCACGATCGCTCGGACCTGTAGACGAGACGCGTACCGCGTCGGGCGGTGATCAGACCGTGAAGCGACCGTCGCGATAGATGAGTTTGCGCTTGCCCCCGGGGAGCTGCGCTCGGACCTCGCGGCGTGTCGTCGAGACGATGTCGGTGTGCACTGACGAGTCGTTGTACCCAAGCGCATTCCACTCGCGCTTGGTCAACGCCGCGGCATCGCCCGCGTAGGCGTCCCGGTAGGCACGGCCGAGCGCAAGGTGGAAATTCCCCTCGGGCCCGCCGCGATTCTCGTCGTAGAGCGTATTCGCCATGAAGCGGGTGATACGGCTCAGGCGCCCGTCGGTGAGCGAGAACTCCCCGACACGTCGCGCACCCGGGTCGCTCGCGATCATCTCGAGCAGCAGGTTCTCGTTGCGGCTGGCGCTGGCCTCCACGACCTCGCCCTGGGCGAATCGCAGCCGCACGTTCTCGATCAGGCTCCCGTACCGGTAGAGAGGCTCGCTGAACAGAACGCTGCCTTCCGTCCCGCGCCAGTCCGGCGAGCTGAAGATCTCGAAGCTGGGAATGTTTCGGCCCCTGCCGCCGAGCCAGGCGCGGCCCTGCCCGAGAGTAATCCAGAGGTCGACGTCGTCTGCCTCGACGTGCAAGCGCTCGATCTCCAACTTGTCGAGGCGACGCTTGACGCGCTCAAGCTCACGCGTCGTCTCCAACCATCGGGCGATTGGTCTCGAATCATCGAGGTAGCAGGCATGGATGATCTGCTCCCAGTAGGCCTCGAGGCTCATCTTCGCCTCCTTCGCCATCGCGCTCGTGCCGTAGAGGGCGAGCGTCCAGGTGTAGCGGCCCTCGAGCTCCTTGGTGTTGAGCCATTGGCGGTAGGGCTCGTTGGCCCGTCCGGCGACCATCAGCTTCTCGGCATCGACGCCCTCGAGCTCATGCATGTCGACGGTCGAGCTGATCGACACATGGTGGTCGATCGTCGCCGCGAGTCCGCGCAGGTACGCGCGATGGAACGTCGCCAGCTGCTCGGCCGAGGCGAGCTCGAGCGCCTCCCGCGCGACACCGTTGGGCACGTAGTTGCCAATGTACGTGCCACCTGCTCGCAACACCGTGTTGCGAAGCGCAACGTAGAGCGGTTTCGCCTCCTCGCCGACCGTGATCCGGACCACGTCACCCTTGGCGATGCCGTGTCCATCGCCGAGCGCGAAGTTGACGAGCACGTCGGCATAGCGCTCGAGGATCTCCTGAGAAGGGCGGTAGGCCACCGATATACCGTACGGCTTATGCGCGGTCGCTCGCCGAGAACCGGCGCGGCGCCCGCCGGAAGACCTTGGGTCGTCTCCCAGCAGGCTCGAACGACCCGACTCGGCGGTTCAAACGCCGGCCGACGTCGTGATCGCGCGGAGCGCAAGGAAGACGATCACGAGGGCAACGACGGCCGTGATGTCCGCCTGTCGGCGCATTGCAGCCGCCTGGACGGCCGTTCGCCGCTCGTTCGGCAGCGAGCGCAGCCCCTCAGAACCGTTGACGCGAAACTCGTCGAGGACGGCGCGCAGCGATTGCGAGCGCAGCTCCTCACCAAGCAGGTTGATGACCACTGGCAGCACGCTGTAGAGGTAGAAGAGCCTGTGTTCGGCGTGATGGCCGAGCTCGTACAGCACACCAACGGCAACAACGCCTGCGACCGCGATCGTCTGCGCGACCCGCAACGTGATCCAGAAACGATCGCCAGCGGCAAGCCCAAAACGGTGGCCGAGCGCGAGCGCAAGCAAGAGCACATTCGCAGCGATCAGCGCCGCGTTGAGCGCGAGCACAGCGGTCACGGCGCGCGCCGCCGCGACTCGCGGATGAACTCGGCACTGCCAAAGAAGGGGCCGATGCCGCCCAGCACCGCGACGGCGACTGCGAGTCGCAGCGGCACGATGCGTAACCGCACCGCGATGAGGCAGGCGATCGACATCCCGATCCACATCAGCCCATGCGTGAGCCCGAGAACGAGCGTCTCCGGCTGAGGCCCGCCGAGCGCGAACGCGCAGAGGAGCAGCCCGAGGTAGACGAGCGAGTGGATGAAACTGACCAGTTCGAGGCCGCGGAACACGCGGCGGCGGTGCACGGAGATAGCGCGCGCGTCCACTCGGGGCGACGAGCTCATGGGCGTGCGCACGATACGAGCTCGACACTCACCGACTTCAGCTCCTTCGAACCCGCTCAGCAGCCGGGCGGACGGAGGCCCCTGCCCCGACCGCACGCGCGCACGCCGCACCCTTGCGCGCCTGTCGCTCCGGTCAGACTCACGCACAGATCACGGCGCAAGACTAACGCGCCTGCTGCCGCGTCGCGCTCAGGCGCCGGCGTTCCACTCGAGCCGGGCGCGCCAGGGTTGACCGGCGTTGGCAACGCGCACAACACCGGCGACCGAGCCGAGCTCGACGTCGTCGGCCCGAAACGCGAGACAGCTGAAGCTCGCTCCCGGCTTCCAGCGCGCAGGCAACACGCAGGTCACCGACGCAACCCCTTGCACGCCAAGTCCACCGCGGGTCTTCGACGAGACAAGCTCGCGCCTGACGGAGGCTTCGAACGACGCCAGCGACGTGCCCGCCGGCAGCCCCGACGGCGCGAACCCAGCGTCGAGCACGACGCCGGCCGCAATCAAAACGAGCACGACGATCACGCCCGTGACGACGATGCTTCCGCGCGCAGCGCGTGGCCGGCTTCTTGCCCTCCGCCGTCTCGCGAGCAGGTCATCCTCGCCCTCGCTCCTCCCGCTGGTACACACGTCGAGATGATCTTGACACGAGCGCAAACCAGCACGGGGACGCAACGCGGAGCCCGCGACAAGTCAAAACCGCATCGCGTGAACGGACGCATCCGCTCCTTTAAGCTCGAAAACTGCGTAAACGGCATTACATACTGTTTGGTAGCTCAATTTTTCGGTAATGTCTCGGTATTCTGTCATCAGCAATAGCGAGGTGATTCTGAATGTCAACCCTTTCGGAGAGCGAGTCGGGCGCAGTTGTCGCCCTGTGGCGATATCCGGTCAAATCGATGCTCGGGGAAGAACTCAACGCGACGACGCTCGGTCCCAACGGCCTTCTCGGCGATCGTTCATACGCGATCGTCGATCTCGAGACCGGGAAGGTGGCGAGCGCGAAGAATCCGAAGAAATGGCCTCATCTCTTCGATTGCCGCGCGTCGTTCATCGACCCGCCGGACACCGCGGCCGAGCTCCCGCCGGTGCGGATCGCGCTGCCCGACGGACGGATCACGCGCACCGACGAACCCGGGTTCGACGGCGCCATCTCCGAGATGCTGGGGCGTCCGGGTGCTCTTCAGATGGCCGTTCCGGACGAGCCGATGCTGGAGGAGTATTGGCCGGACATCGAGGGTCTGTCCTTGCGCGAAACAGTGACCGACGAGACGCTCCCGGCTGGAACTTTCTTCGATTGCGCGACCGTCCACCTGCTGACGACAGCCACGCTCGCCAGGTTCGGACAGCTCTACCCCGAAGGCCGCTTCGAGGTCAGGCGCTTCCGACCGAATATCGTCGTGGGAACGGCGGCCGCGGAGCCGTCGTTCGTCGAGAGCACCTGGGTCGATCGTACGCTCTGCATCGGTGAGGAGGTGCGACTCAAGGTCACAAAGCCCTGTGGGCGCTGCGTGATGACAACGTTGCCGCAGTCCGATCTGCCCGCCGACCCCGGCATTCTGCGGACGGCCGCCCGGCACAACTCAGCGCACGTCGGCGTCTATGCCGAGGTCATTGCCGGCGGCTCGGTGCGCCGCGGCGACGTCGTCCGCGTCGAGTAACGCGACCCTCGAAGCTGGAAGCACGTTCGATGCTCACCGTCTTTGGCGCCTGTGCCGTCACCTTCATGATGGTCATGTACGCGCTCGAACACCGGCGCCGCTCCTTCGTGCTGGCATTCGCCTGCGGCTGTGTGCTCTCGAGCGCTTATGGATTTCTCGCCGGCACATGGCCCTTCGGAGCTGTTGAGGCCCTCTGGTCGATCATCGCGGTTGCGCGCTATCGCTCCCAGCGCCCCCCGGCGCCTACGGGTTGAGCGTCCGCCCTCAGTCGACGCTGACCTGATCCCCGACGCGAACGACACCCGGCTCGACCACTTCGCCGAACACACCGAAGGCGAGCGGCTCGGTCGTCGCGACCCCGCGACGGTAGGAGAGCAGTTTGAGCGTGGGCATGTCGATCAGGCCCGTGTCGGGGCTTTGCGAGGTCACCAGGCAACGCCCGATGTGACCCCGTACGCAGACGCGGGCACCGCCGATCGTGACCGTCTCACCCACCCAGTCGTCCTCTCCGTGCGCTTCGATACCGCTTACCTCGACGAGCATCCGGAAGCGACGCGCGTCGACCGGCCGGCCGGGGATCAGCGTCTCCAGCTTGGCAATCGACTGCTGTGAGATCAGTGACACCGCGCCGCGCGGGCCGCGATCAACGCCGCCGAGCTCGGGGTCGGCTTCGACGAGCCGCAGCTCGAGCCCCGCGTAGCGCGAAAGCGCGTCGGCCCAGGGCCCTTCAACCAGGCGGGCGCGCGGGCGACGCGAGAAGAATTGCGTCTCGATCTCGGCGCCGAGACGCACCGTCTCGCACACCGCGGACCCGTCAGGGAACACGAGCCTCAGCCAGCGGGCCGCGTGGTCGTAGTCCGCACGGATAGCACTCAGGGGTCCGATGCGTTTGCCGTTGATCATCCCGGCGCGCTCGTCGATGAGGTAAAAGCGGCGGTCGTCGACAACGCCCGCGCGGGTGAGCATCACCTCGTCCCGAGCAGCGATGCGCAGCCCCTTGACCGCCGTCGTCGTCAACGCGGTGACGACGACCGGCGGCGGACGCAGCACCGTGGCTGCGCCCGCCGCCGTCTCGAGACTCGCAGCGTTCCCGCTACTCACGCGCTTGACGAAGGCACGCGCTAGGAGCTCGCCGTCGCGGGAGTCGGATGGTGTCCGAGCGAGCTGCCGTGGTGATGATGGAGCTCCTCATTGAGCGCCGTCGCGTGGGCGGAAGCTTCGAGCGAGCTTTCCAACCCGCTCTGGATCGCGAGCAGCGTACCCGGCTCACGCCGGTTGATCACGAAGAGCCACCCGCCCCCGATCACCATGTAGGCGAGGAAGAGGTAAGGAAAGAGATTGACCGGCCAGGGCGGCGCCGGATAGAAGCTGCCGACCGTCGGCACCAGCAGGCATGCGAACGCCGCGACGGCCACGAGCGTGTGTCGATGTGCGAGCTCGCCGAGCTTGCGCAGGTATACGGGGGCTGCGATGGTGATCATGAAGTACGCGAGCAGGAAGCCGAAAGCAGCCAACGTGCCCGCGTCACCGAAGATTGTCAACGGCCGTGCGCCGAAGGCGTGCAGGACGATTGCGACCGCGAGAATGACGCTCCCGTACGTCGCGATCGCGACGTGAGGGGTCATGTTCGTCTGGTGCACGCTGTGCATCTTCCGGTGCAGGAACCCGTGCTGACCCATCGGGAACATGATCCGCGTACCGGCGTTGAGACACGAGAGCGTCAACGAGAAGAAGCTGACCATCGCGCCGAGGCAGACGGGGATCTTGAAGAAGCTGACCTTGTAGGCCGACGAGATCGTGCTCAGCGGGGTCGCGAGTGAGCCGAGCGAGAGGCCTGCCCGGTGGGCCGCGAACACCTCGACGTAGCTCATCAGCACCATGAAAGCTCCGGTAATCAGCAGGCTGCAGATCACCGCTCGGGGGACGTTGCGTAGTGGCTGCTTCGCCTCGCTTCCGAGCGTCGTGGCGCTTTCGAAGCCGACAAGGCTGAAAATACAGATCACGATCGCGAAGTCCATTCCCCGGAGGCTCACGCCTTTGAGCTTCACCTGCGAGGTGTCGATCGAGATGCCGTGACGGAACAGCACGACGGCGGCCAACGCCAGAATGCACGCGACCGAGAGCCCCTCGAAGACGAGCGTGAGGAGCGATGAGACCCGGATGTCCTTCCACGCGATCGTCATGCAGGCGATTCCGCTGAGCAGGAAGAACACGAACGGCGTGACGCTCGAGTGCACCCCGAGGCTCGTCAGCAGTTGAGCCGAGAAGATCGTGAAGCCGGCGAGGCCGGCGATCGCGATGAACAGGTAGGACCACAACAAGGTCCAGCCGGACAGCACGCCCGGCGATGGGCCCGAGGCCGCGAGCGGTGTAGGCGTACATCGAGCCGGCACTTGCGGATCGACGTGCGAACTGGTTGAGACACAGAACGACGAAGAGCAGCATGATCGTCGCGAATAGGTAGGCGGCCCAGGTGCCCTGCCCCGCGTCGAGAAAAGCGAGCGGAATGATCAGGACTGCCGTCATCGTCGGGTGAGATAAGCGCCACCGACTGCGCGAGCAGCGGTGGAAAGCCCAGCGCGTGTGGTCGCAGTCGGGGCGTCTCTCTGCCGGTAGCGGCACGAGGCATGGCTTCGGACATGACGTCGGTTCCCATAGGTATCGCTCCTTCGGTTCTGGTTCGCCGAGACGAAAAACCCGCACAGACGAAAAGCCAACAGAGGTGTGGAGTCGGGACTCGACCCCGTGAGCTTCGTCGCTCGTCGTGGCAGCAGAGCCGGGAGACCGCGCAGAAGAGCACGACCGGTGCGCGTTCGGGCGTCAACGCCCTGGCGAGAATCACAGCGATCCTCAGCCGCCTTTGAGGCTACCGGACAGCCTCGCGAAAGGCAACCTGAGGTGAAGAGATCGCGGCTTTCCCGGAGGCAAGGCGGGCTCTTGTCCTCAGGGACGCTTGCATCGGCGATCCCGAGCGCCTCACTTGACGAGGCAGAGCTACACTTGGGTCTCGAAGCGGCGCCGGTCTTTCGGGCCCGGCATCGTGTGAGCCGTCGTCGCGCGATGCCGCCGTGGATGGCGGTTACGAGCCTCTGCGGATACTGATTCTCAGCGATCGACCTCCGGCCGGGGCGTAAGGCCCTTTCCTCGCTCCGGGCGCTGACCTCGCCTTGGGCCGTGGAGGCACTCATGACGGCAGAACGAATGGGCAGCCAGGGGCAGCGTGGCACCGCGATCTCGAACGCCATCACACGCCTGCATTCGGAGTACCACGGCCGAGGGGCGCGTACCACCCGCACCGTGATCCAGCACAACTACGTGATCACCTTCCTCGAGGACATCTACACCCCGGTCGAACGGACACTGATCGCCGCGGGTCGAGGTGACGTCGTGATCGACACGCGCAATGCCTTTCAGCTGGTGATGCGGGAGCGTTTTGTCGCAGCGGTGGAGGTGGTTATGAAACGAAAAGTGGTCGCATTCCTCTCGCAGGTGCACATCGATCCGGACATCTCTGCCGAGATTTTCGTTTTGGAAGAGGACCGCGACGTAACTCTCGGGCTCGACGCGCCCGTGTCATAGCGACGGCCCAAGAAGTAGATCTGGCCGGCCCCGAGTCCTGACGTGAGCCGTACCGACACGGAGGTGCACGGCGCCCGACGGGGGACGCGCGTTTTCACATCTGGGCGGAAGCGGCTCCGCGCAGTGCCACCGGTGCACTCAGAGCAGACGACCAACGTCGAGCACCAGGAATAAGAGACTTGTAATAACTGCACAAGGACGGCGAAAGGGTCAAGCCATATTCTCTCCTCGTTTTCGTCAAAAGAAGTTGCTTGATGTTCTTTGACAAACGTATGACAAACAAGGGGAGATTTCTAGTGAAACTGTTCCGATCCAGCATTATGTTGACGATCAGCGCCTTCGCGCTGTGCCTCAGTGCGGTCGCCGGTGCTGCGACGCGCGATCACGGCGGCCCGGGTCAGAGCAGCACGCCATCTGTCTACACAGAGACAAATGCTGCTGCAGGTAACCAGATCGTCGCCTTCAATCTCGAGCAGAACGGGACACTCGTCCCTCAGGGCTCGTATCCGACCGGCGGCACGGGCACCGACAGCGGCCTCGGGTCGCAAGGCGCCATTGCGGCCTCTGACAATGTCCTCTATGCCGTCAACGCCGGGAGCGACACGATCTCAGCGTTCACCCTCGGCGGGCCGAGCGGCCCGCGACTGATCGGGCAGCCGGTCGCCTCGGGCGGCACCGACCCTGTTAGCCTCACCGTCAACGGCCAGTACCTCTACGTGCTCAACGAGGGCGGAACGCCGAACATCACGGGCTTCACGACCTTCGGCGGACAGCTCACGCCGATCCCCGGTTCGACGCGCACACTCGGTGTGACATCGGCAAGCGGCGAGCAGATCGGGATCTCGCCCGACGGTCGCACGCTGATCGTCTCGGAGAAGGGCTCGAACACGATCGACGTCCTCGCTGTCGGCCCACACGGGCTTCCGTCATTGGCGAGCGCGACGATCTCGATCGGGGCAGGGCCTTACGGCTTCGGCTTCGACAACTTCGGCCACCTTGTCATCTCCGAGGCCGCGGGTGGGTCGGCTTCGTCTTACTCGCTCTTCGACGGCGGTCTGTTCCCGGTGAGTTCGTCGGTCTCGGTCGACGGTGCGGCGCCCTGCTGGCTCGTCGTGACAAACGACGGCCGCTACGCCTACACCGCGAATGCAGGATCGGCGACGATTTCAGGGCTCTCGCTCAGCGCGTACGGCACGCTGAGCCTCATCGGCGCGCCCACAGCGTTGCCTGCCGGCGCGTTCCATCCGCTCGACGAGGCGATCAGCGGCGACGACCGCTTCCTGGTCAACCTCAACTCGAACAACTCGAGCAACCCCGCACTCACGGCGAGCAACGCTCCACGCCAGCTCACGGTGCTGGCGCTGAACGGCGGGACGCCGAGCGTGCTCGGCTCCTCCGCCGACACGCTGCCCGCGAGCACAAGCGGGCTCGTGATCGTCGGCTAGGCGCAACGGTGGGAGGGCGGCGCATGCCGCCCTCCCATTGTCGCCGTCACGCAGCGGTTGCGACCGAGCGAGGCGCCTGCCTAACTCCATTGCTCGGCAGAAAGTCGGTGGGCGACGGCGAGCCGAGCTGCGTTGACGAACGGAAGGGGCGCACGTGCGCCCCTCCGCCCAACCCGTCGCGGGGTCGCCGTCAGTCCAAACACCCCTCGACGTGTTCTGGTTACGGCGCGGAGCCGACGAGCCCTGCCTGGAGATGCGGATGCCCGGCGTGCATGCGAGGCAAGCCGGGCGCCACGCCCGAGACGGGCGGGCCCGCGAGGCCGCATTCTCGGCTGCTGGAGCCGGGGTCCCTGTACCGTGTTGGCATGGATCCGGAACGCGCCCGCGAACTTCTCGCCCAAGAACGACGGCGACTCGAGCAGGCCCGCTCGGCAGTCAGCGAAGGGGCGGCAGAGTCCCACTCTGGGCTCGACGAGTCCGGAGACGACGGTGCCGAAACGATCTATCAGGAGGCGTTCGACGATGGTCTCGCCGCTGAGCTGGACGAGCAACTCGAGGCGCTCGCTCGCGCAGAAGCACGACTCTCAGCGGGAACGTACGGCTTGTCAGTCGAAAGCGGCGACCCGATTCCCGACGACCGTCTCGAGGCACTGCCGACCGCGGAGCGAACCGTTGCCGAGCAAGAGGCCTACGAGCGCGGTTAGCCGGGGCCTGTCCGACGCGGTCGAGAGCTGACCGCCGAAGGCTTTGATCATCAGGAGCGCCGACCGCAGCGCCGGCAACGCGCGAAGTGGTGCGAACTACCCGGCGGCAGTCGGCCGTTTCGCCTCGGCGAGCGCCTCCGCGTAGACCTCGACGGTGAGGGTGTGGAGCGCCTGGCACGCCGCACGGATGGCGGCCGCATTCGTCGCGGTCACGGCGTCGCTCGCCCAGAAGCGCTCGGCCGCCCGGCCAACAAGGCTCCTTAGCACCTCGTCACGAAAAGCATCGAGCGATTCGATCGAGGCCTCTGGCAGGACACCCAGCTGCGCGAGCTCGCTTGCCAGGGTCGGCGGCGCCCAGTAGCTGGCGTCGTGCTTGACGGCGAGCAGTACGAACTGCGTCGTCCGGCTGATCTTTGGCGCCTCGTTGCCCATGTCGCCCCCATGATCGCTACTTGTGCGAGTCCGTGCGCCGGAGCCACTACCGGTAACGAGAGCCCTCATGCTTGCTCGGACTCAAGCCCAACCCGCAGCCCGCCTCCGAGCCTCCGCACCCGACGCGACGCGAGCGTGAACACGAGACGACCAGCCGGGCGGCGCACCCGGGTGGAGCACCGGCCGCTCCTCGACGCTGAGGCTCTTCAGAAAGGCTTCTCCGCAAATGAACAGACTCACCTCTTGAAAAACAGATCACGGCGCCTACGATAATTCGTGGTGGAGTTCGCCTGCGACGGCGGCGACACGATCGAGATCCCGTACTGACGACAGGAGGTAGGTCATGACCTCACTCAGCTCATCGCCCACTTGCCACGATCGAGCGAAAACCGGACGGCGGTCACCCGTCGCCCACCGAATCACAGTCGGTTTGTTCGCTGCCGTGCTGCTCGGCATCATCGCTTCGCTCATGCCGGAAGTGGCCTCGGCGAGTTCGCAACCGAGCATCGGCGCTTGCAAGACGACGGGCCTCACGAACGCCGGCCACGCGACGCGGGTCTCGGGGGCTATCGAGATCACACGCCTGTCGACGCAGGGCATCGTCTGCTCACGCGCCGAGAGCATTGCGCGCTCGCTTGCGCATGCGCTCGCCTTGGGACAGCCGCTCTCGGTGGCAGGGGCCCAGGGCTTGGACATTGCATCTACGACAACCTGCGCGGGCTGCGCGACCGAGACACAGATCGAGGTCCGTTTCCCGTCGGGCAGCGTCACCGTCGCGCTGAAGGGTCGGAGCAAGGACGCGACCGCGGCCGAGCCGATTCCCTTCCCCCAACTGCCGTCGACACTGTTCCCGGCGCTACCGAACATCGAGATTCCAAGGACCCCGTACCCGTCGCCGCCGTCGTCTGGGGGAGTAACGACGGTGTAGCGGACCACCGTTCCTCCCGATCCCGAGAGCGCGGGAGCCCGCAGCTCAGTGTTCTCGAGCTCACGACCTGCCGGAGACGAGCCGCGGGCCTGTGCGGCGCTCCGGGCAGTTGTGCCTGGAGTCAGCCGAGCGTCGATGGCTGACTCGACCCCGGCGGAGTCAGCGCCGCGCCCTCGGCGCCGCGCCGTCCATTCGCCTCACGGAAGATCGGCGATGCGGCAGGGAATGTCGGCGTCCTCACTCAGCTCGTAGCTGGCGCAAACACGGTGGTAGCCATCGGCGACAATGAGCGGAACGCCGCTGTCAGCGCGTCCGCGCACGAGCAGCACGGGCGAAAGCCGTTCCCCCCGCGCTACGCGTTTGAGATCCTTCGCCACCTCGACGTCCTCGGCGGTGAGCAGCGGCAAGCGGCTCGAGCGCACGAGATCCTTCGCCTTGCGATGTGCGATCGGCGCGGCACGCAGCTCGGAGACGATCGCTGCCGCGGCCGGTTCGGGCATCAGCAGAGTCAGGTAGTCGAGTGCGGCAGGATAGTCGTGTTCGTCAGGGTCATCCTTCCAGACCTCCGCGGGCGCAGACTTCTTCGCCATCCGGTCAAGGGTACCCGCACGCTGTCCTGCGGAACGAGGCTGGGCGCGATCAGAGGCGCCGGGCGTCCCTCGCCTCCGGCCGAGGGGCGACCCTCGGCTTGCCGCTAGATTCGCCGCGCGCCGACGTACTTCGACGCGAACCATGGCGCGTTCAGGTTGTCGATCTCGACAAATGCGCCGGTATAGGGGGCGTCGACGAACTCGTTGTCGCCGATATAGATCCCCACGTGATCGAGATTGTTGAAGAAGACGAGGTCCCCGGGCTGTAGCTCCGCTCTCGTCACTGCGACACCGTAGGTGTACTGGGCCGCTGCGTAGTGGGGCAGCGAAACTCCGAGTTGTCCGTACACATAGGCGACGAGCCCCGAGCAGTCGAAGCCACTCGGACTCTCCCCTCCCCAGACGTACGGAACGCCGAGATACTGAAGTGCGAGAGTCGCCGCCTGCGGGTAGCCGGGCGGAAGCGGTTCGGTAGGCGTCAGCGTCGCGCTCGTGTCTGTGGTCGCCGGACTCGTAATCGTCGCAGTCGTCGTCGCCGGACTCGTAATCGTCGCCGCCGTCGTCGCTGAGTTCGACGCGGTGGCGGCGTCACTCGGGCCCGCTCCCGTCGAGGCCGACGCCGGGTTCGTCGTCGTCACATCCTGCGCGCTCGTCGTGCTCGTGGGCTGCACGGAAGCCGACGCCGAGGTGACGCTCGCGCGCTGCTGTGCCGCTGCACTCTGCGCCGCACGCGCCTTTGCGGCCGCAGCGGCCTGGCTCGCGGCAAGCTCGGCGGCGCGTCGCTCTGCAGCCTGGGCGCGGGCTGCCTCCGCTGCGGCAGCGGCCGCGGCCCTCGCACGCGCCGCCGCCTCGGCGGCAAGGCGCGCGCGCGCCTCTGCTGCGAGACGCTCCTGCCGGATGCGCTCCTGCGCCTCGAGCCGAGCGACCTGGGCTTCGACGTGGACGAGCAGCTTACGACGCACCGCGAGGCCTTGTTCGATTCGCGTACGGCTCGCAGCCAAGTCGGCGACGGTCGAAGCGGCGGCGGCCCGCTCGCGCTCGAGCGCGACGACGTGAGCGCGCACCGCTTCGCGCGCCTGGTCGGTCGCGACGGCGATCTGGACGGCCTCGCGGCTGAGGGTATTCTCCTCGTCGGAAAGCTTGAGCAGTTGCGAGACGCTCGTCGCGCCGAGAATCACGTCGAGTGACGAGGAGTGGCTCGAGGTGTAGAGATACACGAGAAAGCGCGCCGCGCGCTGCTCTGCGCTGCTGTACTGGATCTTGGCGCTCGCGAGTGCGGCGTCGGTGCTCCGCAGCTGACTGCGAAGCGCCCCGAGCTTGACGCGCGCACCGTCGTACTGCTCGGAGACCGTGTTCAACTGCTCGTCGATCGCGGTGATCTCGGTGAGCACACGCGCGGCCTGTGCGCGTTTTGCGATGATCGTCGGAGGCGTGGCACTCGCTGCCTGAACGCACGCCACCGTGAGCACGCCCGCAACGAGGATCTTCCAGGGGGCCGGCAAACGCGTCGCCATGGACCGGATGGATGGATGGTGGCTACAAGCCCTCAAGCACGCATTCCTCCGGCCTCCTCCAGCCACTCGACTGCGAGACCGGTTCAAGGATAGCCTCAGCGCACGACAAAAGCCGTGCGCATGCCCTCTTGCCGCTCCCGCCGCGCGCGCGTAAGGGAGGGTTGGCTCGGGACTATCGCCTGTGCAGGAGACCTCGCCCGGAGCTGATGATACCGGCTAGTTTGGCGGTACTCGCCGCCCGTTCTTGTCCTCGTCGGCGCCCGTCTTGTTCGCTCGAGGAGGTCAGAGAGTTGCTGATGCGCCGCCTGTTCGCCACCACGTCGGCGGCCTTCGCTGGCTCTCTGCTGATCGCGAGCGGATCGGTCGCGACGGCCTCCCGGGTCGAGGCAGACGCGCTGCTCACGCCGCGCAGCTTCTACGCCTACCGGTCCAGTGCGCTCGTGGTCTCCTTCGTAACGCGCCGCGGAACCGTCGTGGAGGGAGGACCTTCCCGCCGCATCGGCGGATTCCGGTACGAGCTCTGCAATCTCACGATCATCTGCGCGGCCCTCGCCCCGACGGACACCATCGCCGCTGGACCGCCCGAGCTCCCGTTGAACGACCATGCGGGTGTGTATTCGGTCTCAACGACCTACACCCTGCACAACCTCCTCGCCCCGACCTCGCCAGGAGCGGCCGCTGTCTCGAAGGCGCTTTCGTCGGTCAGCGTCACGCTCGCCGGCAAGATCGGGACCACGAGCGCGGTGAGCGACACCGTCGAGCTGACGGGCGCGCCTTGCACGACGCAGGCCCTTCCCTACCCGGCGAGGTTCGACCCGCCGACAGCACCTACGTCAGCCCAGACGTCTGAGCGGCGGCGCACATCGTGACCCAGAATTCCTCCGGTGACCGCGTCGACTGCCACTGTTCGGGAGCCGCTCCACGGCGCGTTTCGCCAGCCGCCCGAAATCCGCGAACTCACGCTCTGAGGACGCGAGTCACCCCGTGATCGTTGCCCTCCACGCTGCAACGGGCGCTGCGGTCGGCGCGCTGACGCGCTCGCGTGTCGCGGCGGTCATCCTTGGCCCCGCTGTGCACGTCGCCGGAGATTTTCTCCCGCACCGCCACCCGCAACACGTCGTCTGGGAGTACGTCGGCGGGACGACCGCCCTGCTGCTGCTCGCCCGCCAGCGTGGCGTGCTCGATCCGGCGACCCTCGGCGCCGCGACGGCAGTGCTCCCCGACCTCGAGCACGTCGTGCCGGCCTGGGCGCGTCCCCAACGTGACCTGTTCCATCTGCCCAACAACACCGCCCACGGGAGTGCACACGGCCTCTCGGCGAGACTGCAGACAATCGCTGCGTTCGCGATCTTGGGCGCCCTGCTCGGGGGCTCGCGCGGGGCGGCTAACTCGACTCGTGCGCGAGCTGAAGCCTGATCCAGTCGTTCGCCTGATCGGGCTCGAGCCCCTGCGCCAATCCAATCTCATCGGCGAGAAGCCGCTGCGCCCGTTGGTAGATCTGCTGCTCGTTCGCCGAGAGGCGCTTGCCGCTCGCGGTCAGCATGCTCTCGCGCCGGTCGCCATCGCGTACGACCTCCGCCAGTCCGATCAGCTCCCCGGCCACGACTTTCGCCTGCGCTTCCTTGCACCGCTTGAGCCAGCTCTCCTCGCTCGGAGACCCCTGCGATCGCAGCGTCGCCTGCACCGAGGCGAGTTCGCTCGTGCCGGCGAGCGGGCGCAGCGACTCAAGCGCACGCGCCAGCGGCAGCGTCACCGAAAGACCCGAAGCGAACGCGACAACGACCTGCGTCCGCGCCGATTCGCCCTCCTCGGGCCCCGGCGCAACGCGGCCGACACCATGGCTGCCATACACGACGAGATCACCGGTCAGCAGCTTCATCCACATAGGGTACCCGCAGCGGAAATCCTCGCGGCCACCGCGTGCTCGGTACCACGCCGCTAAGACGCGCTCAATGCAGCGGCGGCGGCTCAGACAAACGTAATCAGCTCGGGAACGATCATTCCCCCCGGGGTGATCGCAAGCATCAGCATCGATCGCTCGGGAGCGCGTCGGCGCTCGGTCGGCGAACCAGGGTTGAGGATCCAGCAGCCGCCGACGCGGTCGATCTGAGGACGGTGCGTGTGCCCGTACACGACGGCGTCACAGCCGGGGAAGTGCTCAGCGAGCCGTGCTTCGCGCCCAGGCGCCGATCCAGGCACGTGCACCAAACCCAGGCGCGCACCAGGGAGTTCGAGCACACGTTCGCGCGGAAGTCGCTCGCGCAGCGCAGGTTCGTCCGCATTGCCGTAGACGGCCTCCAGCGGAGGTCCGAGCGCCGCGAGCTCGTCGAAAAACGCGAGCCCTGAGAAGTCGCCGGCGTGCACGATGAGATCGGAGGCGCACAGGCGATCGACACACGCATCCGGAAGCCGACGCCTCCCCCGCGGCAGGTGCGTGTCCGCGATCACGGCGACAACCATCGGCTCACCGTACCGAGGACGATGAGGCACCGCGACGCGCGCGCCGCCGCAGCCGTGCGAGCTTCACCCGAAGGAGTCCTGCCCTCGCCGGGCGAAGCATTGGGGATGATGCCGTCGCACCGATCAGCCCGCCTGCGAGGCGCGGTGGCTGCGCTCCTCCTCGTCCCCGGGCCGGCCGCAGCCGGCATCGGGGTGCTCGGGGCGGCTGGGACGGACGTTATGGCGGTCTGCACCAACGCTGGACTTGTCGTCTGGCTCAACACCCAAGCGCAGGGTGCGCTCGGGACCACGGTCTACCGGATTGAGCTCACAAACCTGACCGGGACGCGTTGCTCGCTCACCGGGTACCTGTCCGTCTCGGCCTTCGAGCTCTCCGGTAAACGGGTCGGGACACCTGCCTCCCGCTACCGGCTCAGGGTGAAGACCGTGGAGCTCAAGCCGCGGTCGAGCGCGTACGCGCTGCTCTTCGTCCGGGAACCGGGCACATTCCAGGCGCGGTGTGGGCCGCGCACAGCTGCCGGCCTGCGCGTCATGCTTCCGCACGGGGACATGGTGAACTCGATCCCGTTTCCATTGCCGGCCTGCTCGACGCCCCAACCGTTCCTGAGCGTCGGCCCGATCTCCAGCTAGACACGATCGCGTCAGCCCGGCGAGCACCTTCCCCACGGCGAGGTCAAGGCGTAGACTGCGAGTCATGTTCCAGCAGTTGATCGCACGGCTACGGGGGCGGCGGGTCGAGGCGGCCCAGCTGCACGAGGAGCAGCGGGAGCATATGACCGACGCCGAGCGGCGGCTCGACGACGAATCGTTCGAGGACCGCCAGGCAGACCTCGTGACGCGCGCTCGACTCGGCGGCAACGATCCTGAGAGGCTGCTGCCAGACGACGACCCCAGTCACCACTGACTCCGGCTTCGGCGGCGGGCCGAGCCCCGGACAAGTCCGGGTGGTGGAGCGAGCGGCCAGCCTCAGTGCTGCGCGAGATACCAGAGCGCGTCGTCACCCAGCGGATGCCTGGCGGCGACTCCGTCGCCGACGAGGCGAAGCAATGCCTCCTCGGCCGCGTAGCGGTCGGGCGCGTCGTTCCCGACCGCCATCAAGGCGGCAACCTCCTGCGTCGTGAGCCCGTCGAGGTAACGCTCGAGCAGCGGCAACGGCGTTTCAGGTGGCGACTCCCGTCTGAGCGTCGGGTCGAGGTTGACGACACAGACGTCGTAGGCCTCGAGCGGCTGGAAGCCTCCGGCCACGAGACGCCGCCCCTCGTACTCGAAAACAAGCGAGGGTGCGGTGTAGCGAACGACGCCGTCGGTGTTGGCGGTCTTTTCCTGTAGCTCGGCCGGCGACCCTGATGCCAGGCGAGCCTCCGCGCGGTCGGTCTGGTAGGCCTCGTTGACCGCCGCCGAATCGATCTGCGAGACGATCGCGTCGGCGTCGAGACCGTTGACGGTTCGAAGCGCGGTCAGGAGATGACCGTCGTCATCGAGCAGCAGTGCCGTGGTGAAGTTCGCGAACTGCAGCGCGCGTAGTGCGCGCCAGCCGTCATGCGGCCGCTGCAGCCTCGCAGCGATCACTGCACGGCACGCGCGGCCCGTCGCCGAGACGCGCTCCTTGGGCTGCGGCGCGAACGGCATCCCGTAGCGACGGTAGCGCAACTGGCCGAGCGCGCTGCGCACGGGCGTATAGCCGCGTTCGACGTACTGAGACACGTCGTCGGTCAGCCCGATCAGGACGAGCCGCCAGTCGAGCTGGTCGCCGTAGCGCCAGTCGAGTACGCGCAGTGCAGGGATCTCGGAGTACGCCCAAGGGCACCCTGGATCCGTGTAAAGCGTGACCTTCATCCGCCGTCCACCGTCGACTCTTCGCCGAGCGGCAGTTCGGTCTCCTCGCTCGTCTCGCCGCCCTCTTCCGCCTCGGAAGGCTGCGGCTCGTTCTGCTCGGGGAGCGGTTGAGACTCGGCGTAAAGGTGAACGCCAAGAGCACCGAGCGCACCTGCAGCGAAG
>CAWHDF010000010.1:0-38369 GCA_963828105.1 uncultured Actinomycetota bacterium
AGCCGCTGAGATGTCGCCCGCTGGCCGTGCAGCAGCAGATCCGCCTGCTCGCCGAGCGCGAGCCGGAGGACGAAGGCGGGTGTCGGGAGCACATAGGGGCGGTTGAGAGCGACACCGAGCTCGCGTGCCGCCTCACGCTGACGCAACTGTTCCGGCGCGACCGCGTTGACGGGGCCTTCGAGCTCGGGGTCGTCGATCGCCCGCCGGTAAAGAGCGACGAGGTCGTCGCGGTGGATCCAGGGGAAGAACTGCCGCCCGTTGCCGAGCGGCCCACCGACGAAGAACCTAAAGGGAAGTGCCATGAGCCGCAGCGAAGGCGCTCCCCGTGCGACGACGAAGGCTGTGCGGACCTAGACCTGGCGGATCGGGGCGGCCGCGGCAGCACGCTCCCACTCGGCACAGACCTCGGCGAGGAACGAGTGACCCGCAGGCGCCGACTCGTCGACGGGCTCGTCGCCGGTATCACCGTAGTAGTCGATCCCCGAGGCGCAGACGAAGACGCGGGGGCGTTGTTCGAGCTGCTCGAGCGCGGCGACGACCGCCTCGGTGGTCTCGATCCTGCTTGCGCGAATCGCTTGTTTGCGCGCGGCAGTCCAGAGCGGTGCGCCGATCGACGCGCCGGCCAGGTTGACGACCGCGTCGGCGTCGGCGAGCGCTTCGGGCAGCTCAGCCCAGCTCACCGCCTGCGGCTCGCCGCCCGGGTCACGAGCGACCGCGACGACCTGATGGCCGTCGCCGCGAAGCGACGCCGCGAGCGCCCGCCCGACGAGACCCGAGGCACCACCGATCACCACCTTCATCGCCGGTTCACCGTAGCCGCTCCTCGTGTGCCGGCGACCGCGTGCGGGTAACTACGGTCAGGTCCCCGGCCTACTTGTAGAATCAGGGCGATGGCAAGCATCGAAGAGCATTCCGCGCTCGGCGAGCAGATCGTCGCGGACGCGAAGCGGTACGTCCTTTACTCGTGGTCGGTCCAGGACGCTCTCAACCCGATCGCCGTCGCCGGGGCCGAGGGACGCTACTTCTGGGACTACGACGGTAAGCGCTACCTCGATTTCGCCTCGCAGCTCGTCAACGTCTCGATCGGCTACGGCCACCCGAAGGTCGTCGAGGCAATCAAGGAGCAAGCTGAGACGCTGGCGACGATCGGTCCGCCGATGGCGACCGAGTCGCGCTCGCGGCTCGGCAAGCTGCTCGCCGAGGTGACCCCGGGCGACCTCAACTTCTCGTTCTTCACAAACGGCGGCGACCGAGGCGAACGAGAACGCGATCAAGCTCGCGCGCTGGTACACGGGCCGCCAGAAGATCGTCGCGCGCTACCGCAGCTACCACGGCGCCACCGCCGGCTCGATCGCGCTCACCGGCGACCCGCGCCGCTGGCCGGCCGAGCCGGCGATCCCCGGCGTCGTGCGGATGCTCGACCCGTACACCTATCGCTGCCCGGCCGGCCACCCCGACCCCTGCCCCGTCTGCACCGGCGCGCCCGCACCTCGAGGAGATCCTCATGTACGAGGGGCCGCACACCGTCGCCGCCGTGATCCTCGAGACGGTCACCGGTACCAACGGGATCATCGTCCCGCCCGACGGCTACCTGCAGTCGATCCGCGAGGTCTGCGACCGCCACGGGATCCTGCTGATCGCCGACGAGGTGATGGCCGGCTTCGGCCGCACCGGCAAGTGGTTCGCCGTCGACAACTGGGACGTCGTCCCTGACATCATCACGCTCGCCAAGGGCATCAACTCCGGCTACGTGCCGCTCGGTGCGATGGTCGTCTCGCGAGCAGATCGCCGACTGGGTGCGCCCGCGCTACTTCGCCGGCGGTCTCACCTACTCCGGCCATCCGCTTGCCTGTGCCTCGGCGGTCGCCTCGATCGAGGCCTTCCACGAGGAAGGCATCGTCGAGAACGCTGCCGCGATCGGCAAGGTGCTCGGCCGTCGAGCTCGCCCGGCTTGCCGAGAGGCATCCGTCGATCGGCGAGGTGCGGGGGCTCGGTTGCTTCTTCGGGCTCGAACTCGTCAAGAACCGCGAGACGCGCGAGCCGCTCGTGCCGTTCAACGCGACGGGGCCGGCGATGAAGCCGGTGGCCTCGATGGCGAGCCATGCGCTCGCGCAGGGCCTTTACCTGATGACGCACTGGAACGTCGCGATGGTCTGCCCGCCGCTCACGATCACCCGGGAGGAGCTCGACGAAGGGCTCGCGGTGCTCGACGACGCGCTCACGGTCGCAGACCAGTTCGTCGACTGACGGCACCTCGCCCGGGAAGGCGTACCGGGTCGCGGGCGGCGCGGTCAGTCGGGCGGAGCGAACATCGTCAGCTTGTGCGCGCCGAGCAGCGCCGCGGTGCGATAGCGGACGTCGTCGCGGCGCAGTAGGTCGGGGTTGGTGCCGCGCCGAGCTGCCAGCGCGAGGGTCAGCCGCTGCAGCGCAACGGCCCCGGCGAGGAGCGCGCCGAGACTGCCCAGCTCCTCCGCCTCCGGCAAGAGCAGCGTCACTCCCGCCAGCGTGTCGTTGTCGAGCGCGGCCGCGCCGCGAGCCGTTGTCACGAGTAGCGACGCGATCCCCACCGCACCGGCGGCTTCAAGCGCCTGCCGCGTGCGCTGCGCACGCGCGCTGCGCCTGCGTGGGTCGAGCAGGAAGACGATCATTCCGCTGGCGGCGTCGTGCGCTGGCAGGTGACCGTGGAGCAGCGTCTCGAGCTCGAGCGAGCTCGTCGGAATCCAAGCTCCCTCCTCGATCTTGAGCGCCTGCTCGGAGGCGGTGATCGCGTCGAGACCGCTTCCGACCGAGAGCAGCCGCGTCCGCTCCGCGAGCAGCTCCGCCGCGGGCTCGAGCGCAGCGAGCGCCACATCGCAGGCCGCGAGGTGATCACGGAGCCGGGCTGCGGAGAGTGTTGGGCCACCGAGCGCGGCCGCAACGGCCGCTCCCGCGAGCACGGGTGAGAGGTAGCCGACGGTGTGGCACCACGACGCGTCCTCGAACGGTGTTGGCACGACGACGTCCGCGGCGGCTCGTGCAGGGCTGACCGTGGTTGCGGTGATCACGCATGTCCGCGCACCGGCTGCACGCGCCGCCTCGAGCGCAGCGACGGTAGCGCCGCTCGAGCCGTTGTGCGTGACCGCGATGCAGACGCCGCCCGACTGTGGCACAAGCGTTACGTCGAACGCCTGACGCGCGACGATCCCGCTCGCGCCAGGCGTGTCCGCGAGCGGCTCGGCCAACAGCGCGACGATCGCACGCGCTGCGTGCTCGCTCGTTCCGCAGCCGGTGACGACGACCGCGCGACCCTGCGCAAGCCCCTCCGAGACCGAGCTCGCGACGGCAGCGACGGCGGCTGTCTCGGCCAGGATCGCCGCGGGCAGCTCCTGCTGCGCCGTGACCATGTCGCTCATCACCCAGGGGGCCCCCGAACGCAGCTCGGGGTACGCCTCGGTCATCCACTCAGGCCGCTCCACGCTCCACTCCCTTCGCTGTGACGACGTCGAGCGGCAGCCATCGAGGCCAGCCGCAGGTCGCTTCCCTCCCGACATGATCGCAGAGCCGGCGGGCGCCGACGGCGGCCCAGGCTAGTTGCCGCGAGTCGCCCGGCGCGGCTCGTCACGGTGGCGGAGGTCACGAAGCGCGAGCCGCACGAGCCCGGCGAGGTGGCGGGGGCGAAGCTCGGCGCAGAGCACGGCGGAGGCGCCGGGCCCGCGTTCACCGTAGCGCACGCCTGCGGGCTCGAACTGCGCGTTCGAGCGCCAACCTGCGGAGCCGAGCTCGTAGATCTCGTCCTCGTAGACACTGAAGCCCGCCTCCTCGAAGCGTGCGGCCCAGACCCGTGGCGGTAGCTGGATCTGCCAGCCGAGCTCCTGCTCCTCGCCGCAAGGGACGCTCGCGAGCAAGCGGCCGCCGCTTCCGAGTACCCGGTGGAGCGAGTGCAACGCGCGGGCGATTCCCTCCGCATCGCGATCGCCGGCGAGTCCGTAGACCTCGTTGTCGGCACCGACATGCTCGAGGGTCGAGATGCAGATCGCGAGGTCGAACGCGGCCGCAGCAAAGGGCAGCTCCCGAACATCGGCGACGACGGGCCGCAGCCCGGGCACCTCAGCGAGCACAAGGTCGGCGCCGACGAGCTCCGGTGCGCCGAGCCCGACGAGTCCCGCCAGATACGAGGGTTCGGCGAAGGCGTAGCCGACGTCGAGTACGCGCGCTTCGCCACCGTAGCGCGCAAGGCACCAGGGGATCTCGATCAGCCGCTCGTCGGTCTCGGCCGGGGCGAGCAGGTTTCGGGGCCGTTCGCCACGGGCACGCGCACCCGCCGCGAATGCGAGCACATCGTCGAAGCGCGTCACCCGCAGAAACTCGTCCTCGGACACGAGCTCGGCAAGCAGGCGGGAACGCGAGAGCGTGCCGTCGGCGAGCTTGGCGAGCGCCCGTTTGCGGCCTTCGTCGTCGGGCTCCCGGCGCAGCACGAGCCGCCAGAGCCGCTCGACGAACTCGGCGTCGGAGCCTTCGCCGGCGGCGAGCCAGGCTGCGAGCGCGGGATTCAGACTGGCGCCGGCGTGCATCGAGGCGCAGGATAGGTTGGCCGCGGCTGCCGGGGCATCCCGAGGGGACGCGTCGCCCGCCGGGGGCCGCGGCACGGCCCGGCGGCGGGCGAAGCCTCAGTCAGGGCAGGTCGGGAATCAGGTTGTCGTGGTGGATCAGCTGATGCGCCTCGGCGAGCGTGATGTCGGGCGGCGGCACGATCGCGTCGGACACACCGAGGTGGTCGTCGGCAACTGGCTCGCCGGTGCGCACGAGCGCAGCGAGCGCGTCGAGCGCCCGGGTCAACTCCTCCTGGTCCTCCGCCTCGACCGCTCGCTCGGTCGCCTCGTCGAGCTGCTCGAGCTGCTCGGCGAGGGCGTCGTCGAGGCGCCACTGGCCCTCGCCCATCACCCGGACGATCACTGTCCCGCCCCGAGCGCCGGCGTCTGCGTGCCCTGCCCCAGGGATGCCTTGAGCTTGGCGAGCTCGTCGTCAACCTGGCTTCCCTGCGAGATCTGGGAGAGTTGGCGGTCGAGGTCGTCGCCCTGGGAGGTGAAGTCTTCGAGCGCACCGGCCGTCGTGAGTTCGTCGATCGCGCTCGCACGCGCCTGCATCTGCTGCGTCTTGTCCTGCGCACGCTGGATCGCGAGGCCGAGGTCAGCCATGTGCTCCCCGATGCCCGATGCCGCCTCGCCGATCTTGACCTGCGCCTGGGCTGCCGAATACTGGGCCTTGATGACCTCTTTCTGTGAGCGGAACGCCTCGATCTTCGTCTGCAGGGTCTGTTCGCCCGTGATCAGCTTCTGCTCCTGGTCGCCGAGCTGCTGCTCCTGCTGGTGGAGACCGTCGATCTGGCCCTGAAGCGTCGCCTTGCGCGTCAATGCCTCACGCGCAAGATCCTCACGTCCGGCCTGCAGCGCCTGCTTCGCTTGGTCGTCGAGCTTTGCAAGCTGCTGCTGGGTCGAGGACTCCTCGAGCTCGAGCCGCTTCTTGGCGGTGGTGACGTCGGCGATCCCTCGCTTGACGTTTTGGAGCTGCTGGAGCTGCTGCTCGTAGGAGTAGTCGAGCGTCTCGCCCGGGTCCTCGGTACGGTCGAGCAGCTTCGAAAACTTCGCCTGCGCTATCGCCGAAGTGCGACTCATCAGTCCGGCCATCGATCCTCCTCACCCTGTGTGTGGGAGCCTCAAGCCTACCGGCGCGCCACGCCATGCGGGTGCCGGCGAGAGCTCGTCCGCGCTAGCGAAAGAGGTCGCGCTCGGCAGGGATCACGAGCTCGGCGGAGCTGCCGTCGCCGGAGACGAAAACGCCCCGCACGACGACGACCGGAAGCCCGTCGGCCTTGCTCAGACGGACGAGATCCGCCGCCGCTGCGAGCTCGTCGGCAACCGCGATCTGGGTCGAGCGCAGCGGCCGCCCCGAGCGATCACCGGTGCCACGCAGGTCGCGCAGCGGTTCGAGCCCGGCAACGCCGATCGCGACGTCGGTCGTCCCCTTGCGAAAGGGACGGCCGAACGAGTCGGTCACGATCACCGCCACCTCGAGCCCGCACCGCTCCACGATCGTCGCCCGGATCCCGCGCGCACTCGCGTCCGAGTCGAGCGGCAGCAGGATCACCGTGCCGGCGTCCGCATTCGAATGGTCGACCCCGGCGGAGGCGCACACGAAGCCGTGCACCGTCTCGGCGATCACGAGACCGCCCCGCGAACGCACGATGCGTGCAGTCTCGCGCAGGATCACCTCGAGCTGGCGCAGGTCCGTGTCAGGCCCGCCGAGCTCGCGCGCCTGCGCCGAGGGCTCGACCTCCTCGAGCCACACGACCCGCCCCTCAGCCTTGGAGACCGCCTTCTGGGCGACGACGACGACGTCGCCTTGCTCGAGCGCCGCCGCGGCGGCGATCATCGCGCCGAGGTCGTCGCCGGCCCGGATCTCCGGCAGGCCCTCGACGGGGAAAACCGAAATCACGCTGGCGGTAGGCCGGTAACGGCAAGCCCGGCGTGCGCCTTGTAGCGCCGGTTCAGGTTCACGATCACGGCCGTGAGCCCCTCGAGCGTCCGCGCGCTCGCAAGGGGACCCGCATCGAGTGCGCGACCGCTCACGAGCCGTGCGGCGAACGCCAGGGCGAGCTCCTTTGCGATCGGGTCGTCCCCGCACACGAGGGCATCCTCCGCGGGTGGGGCCTCATCGAGATTCCGGGCCGCGATCGAGTGGAGCCCGGCGACGACCGGCGCCTGGACGAGCTCCTGGACGCGTTCGGCGAGCGAGAGCCGGTCGGGATCGGGCCGGACGCCGCCCGCGCCGAAGCTGAGCGCGCTGGCGACCGAAAGCAGCGGTACCAGCCCGAGCGCGCCCGCAAGCTCGGCCGCCGTAGCGAGCGCGGCGTCCGCGGCAACGGCGAGCACCGCGAGGTCGGCGCCCAGCACCGCCTCCGCGTTGACTGCACCCTCGACGTTCGCGCCGAGTGCGGCCGCGCTCGCACGCGCGCGCTCCCCGTCGCGCGAGCCGATCACGACCTCGATCCTCGCCAAGCGCGACAAGCCGCTTGGCGAGCGCGCCTCCGAAGCTTCCGGTACCGCCGAGAATCGCAACCCTCACGCGAGTGTCCCGGCGGCCTCGAGCACGACGGCGGCGAGCCGGCGCCGCGCCGCCTCGTCGTGCATCAGCGTGCGCGTGGCGATCGACGTAACCCCCGCGGGGAGCGTCGCGGGCGCGTCGGCCTCGTCGATCACGAGCGCGTCGATCAGGCCCGCGTAGCATTCCGCGACCGCGGCGGGGCTCGTCGTTCCGGCGAGCCGTGCGAGCATTGCATCCGCCGGCCCCTTGACGGCACGGCCGCCGATCAGCGGACTCACGGCGACACAGCGGACGCTGCGCCGCGCGAGCGCGCGCCTGATCTCGTCGACCGCGAGAATCGGCAGGATCGAGACGTAGGGGTTGCTCGGCGCGATCACGATCAGTTCGGCCCGCTCCAGGCTCGCCACGACACCCGGTGCCGCGGCCGCGTCGGGAGCGCCCGTGTAGTGGAGCGCGTCGACGGGGTCACGGTGACCGCGCGCGACAAACCACTCCTGAAAGGCGAACGTGCCGACGGGGGTCTGGACGAAGGTGCGCAAGGGATCGTCTGTCGCCGGCAGCAGCCGTACGCCGACGCCGAGCGCGCCTGCGAGCCTGGCCGTCACGGCCGAGAGCGGCTCGCCGGCACGCAGCAGCGCGCTGCGGACGAGATGCAAGCCGATGTCACGGTCGCCGAGGCGGAACCAGCTCTCACCGCCGAGATCGGCGACCGTCGCCAGGGCGTTCCAGCTCTCCGCGGCGCGGCCCCAGCCCCGTTCCTCGTCCGCGACACCGGCGAGCGCGTAGAGCACGCTGTCGAGATCGGGTGAGACGTGGAGGCCGAGCACCTCGACGTCGTCGCCGACGTTGCCGATCACGGTGAGCTCGTCCGCGCCGACGAGCTCGACGAGCCCCCGCAGGAACCTGGCACCTCCGACCCCTCCGGAGAGGGCGACGACGTTCACGCCGCTACCCCGGGCAGGGGCGCGTCGAACGCGGCGGTGGTGTGCGGACCGAGCCGGCTGCGCACCCGCTCGAGGTCTGCAAGGGTGTCGACGTCGTCCTTGAGGTTCGGCGCATCGAAGCTGCGCGCGCCGGGGAGTGCTGCGTAGCGCGCAGCGCTCCCTACCCCGTAGAGAGGCACGAACTCCTCGGGCGAGGAGAGCGCGAGCGCGTTGGTCGTGCCGTCGGGCGCCGCGACGAGCGCAAGCCCGACCGCCGGTGCGGCCCCAGCGAGTGCGAGCAGGTCACGCGCGGTCACGCAGGGAAGATCGGCGTTGACGACCAGGAACGGCCCTGCCCCTCCGCTCGAGAGCGCCGCCGCCGCAAGCCCCGCGCGTACCGCGGCGCCCTGGCCACCACCGGGGTCGGCGACGAGCGTGACGCCCTCGAGCTCGAGCGCTTCGGGACAGACGACAAACGTGCGCCCGACGGCCCGGCAGGCCTCGATCACGTCGGCAAGCATCGCGCGGGCGAGCAGCGCCCGCGCCCGGCCCTCCACCGGTTCGAGCCTGCTCTTGCCCTTCGCCCCGCGGAACGGAACCACTAGCGACGGCATCTCGCCGGGCAGACTAGCGCCCAGCGTCGGGCTGGGAGCCGAGGCCAAGCGCGAAAAGCGCCTCCGAGCTCAGGCCGCGTCGGCGCCGTGGTGGCGGTTCGCCCACTCGTGCAGGCCGAACCAGTGCGAGGCACGCAACGCCTCGGCCACGCGGGGCTCTGTGTGCTCGGGGTTCAGCACATGCTTCTCCAGGTCGCAGCAGATCTCGACGGTGTCGAAATCGATGTCCTCGAGGGCGACGAGCGCATCGGCAGGCAGCTGCACCTGGCGCAGCGTGTAGTGCTTGAACTGGAGGTGAGGTGCGAGCTCCATGAGACGAGGCCAATCGGGGCAGGTACGTGAAGTCATGTCTTTCCGATTTGCGCGGTGAGCGCGTTCTCCTGCAAGCGCCAGCGACCTTCGAGCCGGACCGCCCCCGTTTCCGACCCAAGCGGGAAGACGAAGAAGGCGAGGAGGTCGTCGAGCGAGTGGAGGAGACGGCCTCCCGGCTCTTCGATCAAGGCACAACGGAGATGAAAGTGGCCCTCGGCGAGCGGCAGGCTCGGGAGTTCGAACCGCAACACGCGCTCCCCGGCCTGGGCGGTCCAGCCGAGCGGAGCTGTGGCCTGTGTGACCCCTGCGAGCACGACCCCGTCGTTGTCGCGCAGCTCGAGCGAAACGGCGGGTGCGGCGACGCCCGCTTCGGAGCTGACGACGAGCTCGACGACGGCCGCCTCGCCACTCCCGAACTGGACGCGCACGTCGCCGTCGGCGTCGAGGAGGCGCGCGGAGAGGATCCGCGCCTCGCCGCTACCCCACTCGCGCAACCCCGAGGCGAGCTCCGCCGGGCTGCGTTCGTCGGCGAGCAGACGCCGGTAGGCGGCGATTGCCTGTCGGTGTCGGCCCGTTGAAGACGACCTTTCCCTGGCGCAACAACACAGAGCGGTCACAGAGCCGCTCGACCGCCTGCGCGTCGTGGGAGACGAACACAATCGTGCCGCCGCGGCTCTTGAACTCCCGAATCTTGCCGAAGCACTTGCGCTGGAAGTCCTCGTCGCCGACCGCGAAGACCTCATCGAGGAGGAGCACGTCGGCCTCGATATGTGCCGCAACCGAGAAACCGAGCCGCATGTACATCCCCGACGAGTAGGTGCGTACCGGTAGGTCGATCGCGTGCTCGAGTTCGGCGAAGGCGACGATCTCGTCCATCAGCTCACGCACACGGGCGCGCGAGAGCCCGTGGATCGAGCCGTTCAGAAACACGTTCTCGCGGCCGGTGAAATCGGGGTGGAAGCCGGCCCCGAGTTCAAGCAAGGAGCCAATCCGACCGCCGGCCGAGATGCGGCCCGAAGTCGGCGTGAACAGGCCGGAGACGAGTTTGAGCAACGTCGTCTTACCCGAGCCGTTACGGCCGACCAGACCGAGGGCCTCGCCGGGCTCGACGCGCAGCGAGACGTCGCGGAGCGCCCAGACCTCGCTCGTCGAGCCGCGTCCCGCACGCACGACGATGTCCTTGACGGTCCGGTACGGGCGCTCGGAGACCCGGAAGCGCTGCGAGACGCCTTCGACGACGATCTGGCCGGGGGTCAGCAGGCGCCTCTCACGCTCAGCCGACCCGCCCGGGGTCGGGCACGAGTGCGGTGCTCTCACTGTGGACGAGCTCGACGAGCCGCCCGAGCACGTCCGGATCGGTCGCGGGGAGCACACCGTGGCCAAGGTTGAAGATGTGACCGGGCCGACCGCCGGCGCGCGCGAGCACGTCGCGCGCGACCGCCTCGACGCGCGGCCACGGGCCGAGCAGAAGGATCGGGTCGAGGTTGCCTTGGACACCCCGCTCCTCCCCGACCGAGGCCCAGCCCGTGTCGAGCGGCACACGCCAGTCGAGTCCGATCACGTCGCCGCCGGCCTCGGCCATCACGGGCAGCAAGGTCGCATTCCCGGTCCCGAAGTGGATCGTGGGTACGCCCGCCTCACGCAGCCGGCTGAGCACGCGTTCCGACCAGGGCGCGACGAACTCGACGTAATCGGCGGGCGAAAGCGCCCCCACCCAGGAGTCGAAGAGCTGGATCAGATCAGCGCCGGCGGCAGCCTGGGCAAGCGCGTAGGAAGCAAAGCCGTCCGCGAGCTTCTCGAGCAACGCGTGCCAGAGCGCCGGCTCCCGGTACATCAGCCCCTTGGTCAGCGCGAAGTCGCGCGAGGGCCGACCCTCGATCAGGTAGCCGGCCACGGTGAACGGGCCCCCGCAGAAGCCGACGACGGCCTGCGCTGCACCCAGCTCGCCACGGACCAGCGTGATCGCGTCGAGCACCGGTGCGACCGTCTCGCGCGGATCCGAAAGGTGAAGCCGTTCGACCGCGGCCGCGGTGCGGATCGGCGCCGAGACGACGGGACCGACGCCCTCGACGAGCTCGACCTCGGCACCCATCGCGAGCGCCGGGGTCATGATGTCGGCGAAGATCACAGCAGCGTCGACGCCGTGACGCCGCACGGGCTGAAGCGTCACTTCGGCGGTGAGTTCGGCCGACTCGTTGATCTCGAAGAGCCCGTAGCGCTCGCGCAACGTGCGGTACTCCGGCAGCGAGCGTCCCGCCTGCCGCATGAACCAGACCGGTGTTGCCTCGAGCGCCTCGCGCCGGGCAGCGCGCACGAGCAGCGGTTCCACGCCACCTAGACTAGCCGCCCATGGCGAAAGGCCCGCTCTCGGCGCGTATTCACGACTGGTCGCTCGAGCCGCAACAGGCGGGAGCACGGGGGCGCGCCCACGTGCAGCTCGAGAACACCGGCACGATCAGCTGGACCGACGGGATCTGGCTCTCCTACCACTGGCTCGACGACCGCGGGAACGCGATCGTCTGGGACGGTGAGCGCACTGCGCTGCCGCCGCTTGCTCCCGGCGAGCGGGCGCAGGTCGAGGCAACCGTGCGGGCACCGATCCCGCCGGGGCGGTACCGGTTCGCCCTCGACCTGCTCGCCGAGCACCGCGCCTGGTTCTCGCAGCTCGGCGGTGAGCCGGCCTGGAGCGACGTCGAGGTGGGCGCCCGGCGCGGGAGCGCGCGACTCGAGTTGCCGCCCGGTGTGGAGGCAGACACGGGTGCCGCCGAGCTGATCGCGGCGGCGCACGCCGAAGGGTTCGCCGTTGTCGCGGGGGCGATCGCGTGGGAGCGGCGGCTCGGCCGTCGACGTCCCCACGCGCTCGACCCTTACCGGCCCGGTACGGGCCGCAACCCGAGCTTCGCCCGACCCCTCCTCTGCCCCTCTGTGCTCGACGGGATCGTGCTCGAGCGCCTGCCGGATCTCGCGGGATTGCCCGCCTTCGCGGCGCCGCCCGACGAGGCCTGGAGCTACGACGGACGCATCGTGCTGCGGGTCAGGCCCGGCTCGCTCGCCTAGAGCTCGACGGCGAGCCGTTCGTCGATCCGACTGAAGACGAAAGCGCCGAGCGAGAGCGCGGCCAGGCTCGCGACGGCGAGGTAGAGCACGTCGGAGAGTCGCGGTACGTGACCGAGCCAGATCGCGTCCCGGATCGCCTCGATTGGCGGCGCGACGAAGTTCGCCCAGAGAAGCAACTCGACGAGCAGATGATGGCTCGCTAGGCTCGTGGGGCTGAGCACGCCGGTGCCCCAGAGGATCGGCGTCAGGAAGAACCAGGGGAGCAGGGCCGCGGTCAGGATGTGCTCGACATCCCGGAAGAGCACGTTGAGACAGGCGAGGATCAGTGCGCAGCCCGCGACCAGGCCAACGAAGAGAACCGCCAGCGGAAGCGCCAGCCACACCGTCGTGCGCGCGGCGGGGACGAATACGAGCGAGCTGACGATGAGGATCACGAGCATGACGGCGAAGGTGACCGCCTGGGTTGCGACGACCGAGAACGCGACGAGCTGACGCGGAAAGCGAACCTTGCGGATCAGCTGTGAGCTGTCGACCATCGAGCGCGACGCGCTCTGCAACGAGATCGCGAAGAAACTCCAGCAGGCGATTCCCGTCAGCAGGTACAGCGGGTAGTGGGGCACCTTCTTGCTCTGCAGCTCGAGCACGCCGAAGACGACCAGGTAGACGGCCATCAGCACGAGCGGGTTCAGAAGCGACCAGGCAACGCCGAGCACCGAGCCCCGGTATTTGGCCTGGAAGTCGCGCCGGAAGAGGTTCGCGAACAGGTCGCGGTAGCGCACGAGGTCGCCGTAGACCGCCATGGCCGGAGTCTAGGGACTCCGGGCCGTACTCTTGTGCGGCCCGATCCCGGTCACGAACGAGGACTCCGGCGCGGCACGGGCCGCGTCGCGCACGCCTCGCGAGACAACAACTCCCTGCATCTCTTCACAATGCGATAACGGCATTCGGTTAGGCTCACGGCGTGGGCACCGCGCTCGCGATGATCGCGCTGCCGGCGGCTTCGGTCGTCATCTGGGCGCTCCTGCGGTCGCCGGTCAGCAAACGCCTTACCGCTCAGCCGTCTCCCGACCGCTGGCACGCAGCCGCGACCCCGAGCTTCGGCGGGATCGGGATCTTCGTCGGCTTCAGCCTCGGCTTCTGGGCCGCGGCCGCCGCGGGCGCGTTCCACCCCGACGAGGCACTGGTCGGCATCTACGGTGCAGTCGCGCTCGTGTTCGCCGCCGGGCTCGCCGACGACCTCTTCAACCTCGGCCCGTTTGCGAAGCTCGCCGCGCAGGGCGGCGCTGCCGCGCTCGTGATCGCAACGGGCACGCACGTGCGGATCATCCACGGCGCGTTGCCGGGCGACGCGATCGCGGTCGTGTGGCTGATCGGCGTCGCAAACGCCTTCAACCTGCTCGACAACATGGACGGGCTCGCCGCCAGCCTTGCCGCAATCGCGTTCGGCTTCTTCGCAATCGACGCCGTCAGCGTCCATCCGAACGACGCCTCGCTCGCCTTCGCGCTCGGGGGAGCGCTCGCCTGCCTCGGGTTTCTGCCTTTCAACCTGCGCGGGCGGCGTCCGGCGCTCGTCTTCATGGGGGACTCGGGCAGCCAGATGCTCGGCTTTGCGCTCGCGGCGCTCGGCCTACGCTCGAGCCACCTGGTCGCCGGCACGACCGTCGCGACCCTCGCACTGCCGGTGCTGATCCTCGCGGTGCCAATTCTGGACACCACCCTCGTGACCTTCGTGCGGTTGCTCGACGGCCGTCCCATCTACCAGGGCGGCCGTGACCACTCGTCCCACAGGCTCGCCCGCCTTGGACTCTCGGAGTGGCACGTCGTGACCCTCCTCGCGCTGATCTCGCTCTGCATCGGCGGCTCGAGCTTCGCCTATACGACGCTCGACAACAACACCTACACGATCGTCGGCGTCGTGCTGACCTTCGCACTGCTCGTCCAGTTCGCGAGCTTTCTCGCCGATATCGACCGACGTCCACTCCCCGAGGCCGCCCAGCGGGGTCTCTCGCAGGTTTTTGCCGTTCACTGGCGTCGCCTCGTCGAGGTGCTCGTCGACTTCGGGCTGATCACGGGCGCGTTCCTGCTCGCCTACGCGATCAGGTTCGGCTGGCCCGGCAGCAACACCCAGATCCTCGTGCGCAACGAGACACTGCCGATCGTCCTCGCGGCGCGCTACCTCGTCTTCATCCCCTTCGGCCTCTACCGGCCCGTGTGGCGCTATGCGGGGGCCCGTGACGCGGTCGTGATCGCGCTGGCCGTGCTCGTCTCGGAGTTTCTCGCGCTCAGCTACACGGTGCTGACGCAGAACCTCTACGACTTCGACCGCTCGTTCTTCATTCTCGATGCCCTGATCTGTGCCGTCGCGATCGGCGGCTCGCGGCTCGCGGAGCGCACGATCGTCACCGGGACGCGCTCGATGCGTAATCGGACGGCGCGGCGGGTGCTGATCGTCGGCGCAGGCCGCACGGGCCGCAGCGTCGCTCGTGAGCTGCGCGAGACCGACGGCGAACGGGTCGTCGGCTTCGTCGACGACAATCCGCGTCTCCGCCGGCGGAGCGTTCAGGGCGTCAAAGTCGTCGGCGGCTCCGGCGAGCTCGAACGCCTGCTCAAACGACTCGAGCCCGACATCGTGCTCGTCACGATCCCCAATGCGCCCCGGGAGGCGCTCGACCCCGTCGTCGCCGCCTGCGACGCTCTCGAGGTGCCCTGCCGCTTCGTGCGCCGCGAGCTCGACCTCGATCCACGCGTCATCCTCGGCGCCGCCGCGGACTGACCGCGCATGGCGACGGCCCCGGCATCGGTTGCCACCACCGGTCTGCGCGGCCGTACGCTGCTCGACCGTGCCCTCGGGGTCTTTCCGGTCGTCGTGATCGCGTTCGGGGTGCTCGTCTTCTATGGGGTCGAGGCCTGGACGCGGAAGACGCCGTGGATCTTCACCGACGAGCTCGAGTGGTCGCAGCTCTCCCGCTCGATCGCGGCGACCGGGCACGCGGCACGGCGCGGCGAGGCGATCTCGTTCAAGAGCGTCTACTCGTTCGTGATCGCGCCGTTCTGGTGGATCCACTCGACCGCAACCGCCTACGCGGCGATCAAGTACGCGAACGTCGTGATCATGACGCTGGCTGCGGTCCCCACCTACCTGCTCGCGCGCATGCTCGTCAGCCGGCGCGGGGCCCTGGCAGCGGCGGTGCTCTCCGTGAGCGTCCCGGCGATGGCGTACGTCACGACGATCATCGTCGAGGTCATCGCCTACCCCTACTACGCGCTCTGCTCCTGGCTCGCCGTACGCGCCTACCGCTCCTGCCGGCGTCGTGACATCGCGCTCGCAGGCGTCGCCTGCCTCTGCGGCCTGCTCGTCCGCTCCCCGCAGTTCGTCACCCTCCCCGCCGCTTTCGCCCTCGGCGGCGTCGGCCTTTTCATCACCGGTCCACGCGGCCGCCGGCTGCGCCGCAACTGGACTCGCGGCGACATGCTCGGCGCGCTCACGCTCACGCTCGGGGCGCTCTTCCTCTTCAACCGCGTCGTCCTCCAGCACGTCAACTCCTGGCAGCTACCGACGCAGTACTTCAAGAACCGCATGGTCGATCTCGGGCTGCGTGCAGCGCTCTCCCTGACGATCGGGCTCGGGGTGCTGCCGGTCGTCGCGGGCCTCGCCTCACTGCGCCTCCCCGAGCGGCGCGGCGACCCGACCTATCGCGCCTTCGCTGCGTGGTTCGGCGCGACTCTCGTCTGCATCTCGCTCTACACCGCCGATAAGGCGGCGTTCCTGTCGACGAACTTCGCGACGCTCTGGGAGGAGCGCAACCTCATCTATCTCTCGCCGCTGCTGCTGATCGCGACGGTGATGGTCTTCGAGTCGCGCAGGCTCGACTGGCGGCTCATCGCCGCCGCGGCGCTGTTCGTCGCGGTGATCGTCGTCCTCAAGCCCTTCCAGCTCGAGTGGCCGTACTTCGAGGCCCCGGGCTTCGCGATCCCGGCGGTGCTCTCGATCTACGAGCACTGGTCCGTGCACGCCGAGCGCATCGCACTGCTCGGCATGCTTGCCGTCTCGCTGGCCGTGCTCGGGCTCCGGCGCCGACGTGCCGTCGCGGGCGTCGCGCTCGTCGTCGGGCTGAGCTGGTTGCTGGCCGGTGAGATCGCGAATACGGCCGGAATCGACAAGCTCGCGAACGCGTACCGCGCGAACCTGCCCGCACAGCTCGACTGGGTCGACGTCGCCGACCGCGGACAGTCGGCGACCTACCTCGGCCAGGAGATCCTCGACCCGAGCGGTGAATGGCTGACCGAGTTCTGGAACCGCTCGATCGAGCATGTCGAGAGCCTCGACGGGAGCGCGCCCGGCCCCGGGCCGGCGACCCGCCCGCTCGTCGTCGACCCGACGGGTCTGCTCTCCGGGATCGGCGGCCACTACGTGCTCGCCGACGACGGCGTCCGGCTCGCGGCGACCCCAGTCGCGTCCGAGAAGCCGATGGTGCTCTACTACAGCCCGAGCGGCCGCTGGCACCTGCTCGACAACCTCGAGCAGGTCTACAGCGACGGCTGGTGCCCGAACTTCTGTGCCTACACCTACTTCCGGCCGCACGAGCGCGCCCACCTGATTGTGTCGCTTTCGCGCAGCGCCTACAACGGCACGGCTCCCCCCGGCGACGTCACCGTCAGCATCGGCACGGTCGGCGTGACCAACAAGGGCGTGCCGTACATCCGCAAGGTCGTCTACAGCGAACACGTGCTGATCGGTGACCTGCAGCAGAAGACGCTCAGCTTCGCGGTCGAGACGCCGGTGCGCGTCGTCCTGACGATCACCCACACGATCCCGCCGTCGGCTTCCGACCCGCGCAACCTCGGCGCGCTCGTCGGGTTCTCCGTCGCCCCTGACGCCCGGAGCGGCTGAGCCGAGGGCCGCGACGCCTGCTCAGAACGCCCGCAGGCGCTCGGGATGCTTACGCACGAAGCGCAGGATCCCGGCCCAGTGCCAGAGCGTACGGCGTGTCAGCAGCCGCTTGTCGGTCTCGGCCTGATGGACGTGGCGCACGAGTGCGGCGGGCACATACCAACGCTCCCAGCCGGCCCGCATCGCGCGGTACTGCAGATCGATGTCCTCACCATAGAGCCGGAAGCCCTCGTCGAAGCCGCCGAGTTGCTCGAGCATCGCGCGCCGCAGCAGCAAGAAGCCGCCGAGCATCCAGTCGCTCGGGCATGGCTCGTTCGGTGTCTGCTCGTCAAGGTGCAAGTGGCGGCGTTGGCTGACGACGCGCCGGAGCGGCGTCCGCCGCACGATCGTGCCCGTGACTGTCGGGAACCGCCGACGCGAGGGCTGCGGGCGTCCGTCGGGATAGACCATGCGCGGGCCGGCGACGCCGCAGCGCGGATGCGCGGCCATGAACTCGCGGAGTGCCTCGACCGCGCCCGGCTCGGGCACGGCATCCGGGTTGACCGCGAGCACCGCCTCCCCCTGCGTCCGCGCGGTTCCCAGGTTGAGGTTGGCGGCGTAGCCGAGCGGACGCGCGTTCTCGAGGGCCTCGACCCCGGGCGGCGCCGATCCGGGAACATTCGCGATCACGACGAGCTCGTCGACCTGGGGCGAGAGTGCCGGCAGGAGCGCCGCGACCTCGGCGGCGCTTCCGTGCGAGACGACGACCGCCGAGACCCTCACGCGAGCACCCGGCGATAAACCTCGGCAGTCAGGCGGGCGGTCTCCGTCCAGCTGAACACCGCTGCGCGCTCGAGCCCGGCGAGGCGAAGCCGCTGGCGCTCGCGGAGCGCAGTCGCGGGCGCAGCGGCGAAGTCGCCATCGGTCGCGTAGACCGCAGCGTCCCCGGCGACCTCGCGCAGCGCCGGGTCGGCGGCCGCAACAACCGGCGTGCCACACGCCATCGCCTCGAGCACCGGCAGGCCGAAGCCTTCGAACTGAGAGGGCATCACGAGCACCGCGGCCCCGCGATAGAGCTCGACGAGCTCCGGCTTCGACACGTAGCCGCGCAGCTCGGCGCCTCCCGCGCGCAGCTGGCCGGGCAAGCCCGGCATCCTTCTCGGGGCCCGCGACGATCAGGGGCAACCCAACCGCTTGCGCGGCCGCGAGCGCGACGAGCGGCCGCTTGCGCGCCTGCACAGCCCCGACCATCAGGACGTAGTCGCCGGCGGCTTCGGCACCGGGGCTGAAGCTCGGGTCGACCCCGTTCGGGGTAACGCTGATGCGTGAGGCGTCGGCGCCGTAGTGAGCGAGGACGTCGGCACGTGTCCGCTCCGAGACAACGACGATGCGGTCGGCGCGACGGACCGCGCGCGGCACGACGACACGAAAGATCCGGCGGTCGAGCCAGCCCATCGTCGAGTCGGACTGCTCGAAGGAGAGGTCATGCAGCGTGAGCGACGCTCCGGCCCCGGTAGCCGAGCGGCAGCGCGTGCTGGAAATGGGCGAGCGCGGGCCGCAGCCGTCGCAGCAGCCGGGGTAGTGCGAGCGCCATCCGCAGCCTCCTGGAAGCGTGCGGCGAGCTCGACCGGCTCGATGCCCTCCGGAACGAGCTCGGGGTGCCTCGTCACGGCGACGAAGCGGAGGTCTGGCGCGACCCGCGGCAGCTCGCGGAGCAGGTTCGTGACGTAGGTTTCGTCGCCGGTGCGCTCGCGACCGAGCACGTCAGCGTCGATCACGATCACAGCGCCTCCTCGTAGACGGCGCGCGTCGCCTCAGCCACGTCGGCCCAGGAGGCTCCCCGGCGCGGGGTCGGGGCGAAGGCGGCCTCGACACCGGCCCGGATCGAGGCGACGTCGTACGGATCGACGTAGGTCGCGTCGGCTCCCGCGAGCTCGCTCATCGCGCTCGCGGCGCTCGTGACAACCGGGCAGCCGCACGCGAGCGCCTCGGCGACCGGAATCCCGAAGCCTTCGTAGAGTGAGGCGTAGACGAGGCAGCGGGCGCCGCGGTAGAGCCGCGCAAGCTCGTCGTCGTCGACCTCGCCGAGCCAGACGACGTTCGCGGGCGGCTCGACGCCACCCCAACCACGCGCCCCGACGACGCGCAGCTCACCCTCGACGGCAGCGGCGATCCGGGCGAGGTTCTTGCGCGGCTCGAGCGTGCCGACCGCGAGCGCGTAGTCGCCCTCGGCTCGCCGTCCCTCCGGGACGAAGATCTCCTCGACCGCGTTCGGCACAACGGCGATCTTCGCTGCGGGTAGGCCAAGCAACTCGACGAGCTCGGTGCGCGTGAACTCGGAGACGGCGATCACGCGCCGCGCCGCCTGCAGGACGCGCGGCACGGCGAAGCGCGAGTAGCTGCGCGTCCAGCGGTTGAACCAGGAAGGCTCCCGTAGCACGGCAAGGTCGTGGACGGTGACGACGAGCGGCGTCCGCGAGGAGAACGGGCCGCGAAACGTCGGGCAGTGAAGCAGGTCGGCGCCCTCGACACGGAGTCGCGGGTACCAGAGCAGATCGGCGGCGACGGCGCCGGGCCTGGTGCCCGCGGGAAACGAGGTCTCCCGCACCGGGACGTCGAGGTTCGCGAGCAGGCCGCGCAGGTAGCGCGCGGTGCCGGCCCGCGTCTGGGCGAGCGGCGTCGTGTCGATCCCTACGAGAATTGCCGGTACCCGTCCAGGATGCGTTGTCCGGTCGCCTGCCAGGTGAAGCCTCGTGCGTGCGCGAGCCCGAGCGCGACGAGCTCGTCGCGGCGGCCGAGCGCCTCGCGGATTGCTGCGGCCAACGCCTCGGGGCTCTCGGGGTCGGCGCGGACCGCTGCAGCCCCCGCCGCCTCGTCGAGCGAAGCGTGCGCGGATGCGACCACGGGAGCTCCCGACGCCATCGCCTCGATGATCGGCATGCCGAAGCCCTCGAACCGCGAGGGGTAGACGACGGCTGCCGTCCCGCGGTAGAGCCGCGCGAGCTCCGCGTCGGTAACGCGCCCGAGCGCGCTGATCCCCGGTCGGTCGAGCTCGGGCCGGTTGCCCCAGCCGCGACCGCCGACGACGAGGAGCTCCAGCCCGAGGTCGTCGAGCAGCGCGTAGGCGGCGACAAGCGTCTCGAGGTTTTTACGCGGCTCGAGTGTGGCGACCGTCAGCAGATAGGGCCGGGCTCGCGCCGCCGGCTCCCCCTCGCTGTGGAACTCGGCGTCGACGCCCGGATAGGCGACGACGATGCGCTCGCGCGCGAAACCGAGTGTCGCGGTGACGTCATCGGCGGTGAACGCCGAGTTGGCGACGATCAGGCCGCAGCGCGCTGCCGTGTGCGCGTACTTGCGCGTGTGCATCGCCCGCGTGCGCGGCGTGACCCAGGCAGGGAAGTGGAGAGGCACCAGGTCATGGATCGTCGTCGCGCGCAACCCGGCCCGCTGCGGTGGATACATCCAGTCGCTGAAGTGGAGCACGTCGAACCGTCCGAGCCAGCGTTCGGCCGGGGGCCAGCCGAGACGCGACCAGGCGGTGCGCCAGCCGTGGGCGCCCGGAAGCGTGACGAGCCGCAGCTCCACCGGGATCCCGTGCAGTGCCTCCGGGATCACGCGGCGTCCGGCGGGGGAGGTCGGCGCAAAGGCGACGATCTCGTCTCCAGCAGCCGTCGCGGCTACGGCCAGGCCGAGCAGCGAGCCGCGGATGTAGTTGTTCACACCCGTTCGCTCATGGGAAAGCGGCGACACGTCGAAGGCGATCCTCACGGGGCGGGAGTGAAAATGAACGAGAGGAAGTGAAGCCCGAGGTGCCGGGGATCGGTCGAGCCGCGCTCCACCTGCGCCGGTACCACCGTCCGGCCGACGCTGAACGCGACGGTGCAACGGTGGGCGGCTCCCGGCATGAGCGGGAGCGTGAGCGTCGGCTGCTGCGTGGGTCCGACGGCGATCCGCGCGACGACCCGACCTGCTTCCCTTGCGACGAGCGTCTGGGCTGCTTTGAAGAGTGAGGCGTCGCTCTCGAGCTGCACGGCAAGGCTGCCGCCCGGGCAGTCGGCGAGGCTGTAGCTGACCGCGGACCCCGACCAGGTGTCGGGGTAGAGGCCGGAGATCGTGGGCAGCGGCAGCACGATGATCGGCCCCTCGACCCGCGTCAGTGTGTAGCCGACCTTGTCGACCGACACGGTGCTGCCGCTCAGCCGCAGCGCGCTCGGCGCAAGCACGTACTGTGCCCGGATCGGACGGCCGGCGCTTGTGAGCATGCCGCTCGAGGAGCGCATCGCGGAAAGCTCCGGAAGCGGGTCCGGCTCGGGCGCGCCGTCGAGGTCGTAGACGTGGCGCACGCTGCGGTTGAAGAACTCGTTCTCCCAAACGGGGTAGGGCGTCGTCGCGCCGTTCCAGAGCACGTCGACGGACGCGTTGGCACCGACGGCACGGTCGATCCAATCGGGCTCGGCCATGTGCGTGCCGGCCCAGAGCGAGCCGACGGCGGTGACGTGGATGCCGTGGCGCCCGTTGTCGACTACTGCGGTGGTCGCGACGAAGTAGAGCGCAATGAGCAGCACCGGCACGTACGCGAGCCGCCGCGGGACGAGCACGAAGAGCGCCGCGCCGAGGATGCCGGCGGCGAGCGCGGCGTAGCGCACCTGCCCGAGCGAGATGAAGTGGTCCTGGACCCACCACCACGGGAGCATCGCGAAGGTGTCCGAGACCGAGCTCGTCGTGATGAATTGATTGAACGGGATCAGCACGGGCAGCACCGCGGCGAGCACGGCCGCGGCGAGCATCGCGCGGCCGCGGCGCGGCACGATCCCTTCGCTCGCGAGTGCGAGGACTGCGATCAGACCGAAGGGCGCGAGGTAGAACATGTTCCGCTCCTCGATTCTCAGCACCGACGGTTGAGACGCGAAGGCAGCGACCTCCGCGACGAGGAAGACGGAGATCGAGAGCGAGGCGGACGCGAAAGCGGCGCGTGCGGGGCTGCCGAGGCGCGGTGAAAACCAGATCGCAAGCAACGCGGCGAACGGGACGATGCCGAGGTAGAGATCGAGCCCTGCGACGTGGTAGAGGAGATAGTGGGCGACCCCGCTCACGGTGTAGGTACTCGACGTCGCGGCGTCGTAGGCGCCGAGCAACGTCAGCGGCGAACGCCCGCGTGCCGTCGTCTCGGCAACCGCGGCGAGCGCACCCCCGAGGATGACGCCATAGACGAGCGCGAAACGCCTGACCCCCTCGCGTACCCCGCCAAGGCGCATGAGCGAAAAGAGCACCGGCGCGGTCAGGAGCGCCGGGATGAGGGCAACAGCCTGAGCACGGGTCTCGTAGGCGAGCGCGAGCAGCGCCAGCAGCCCGAGCTGCCGGCGCGCGCTCGGCCGTTCGAGCGTGACGACGAGGAGCAACGCGAAGACGATGAAGACCGGATAGAAGACGTTCTCGGTCATGATCATCCCCGTGTAGAGCATCTCGGGGACGAGCACCGTGAGCGTGGCGACCGCGAGCGCGAGCCCGACGGGCAGTAGACGGCGAGCGAGGAAGTACGCCGGCACCGCCGCAAGTGACATCACAACGCTGTTGATGTCCTTCGCCGCAGCGTACGCCGTCGGTATCGACGAGAACAGGCGCCAGGCGGGGGCGATCAGGATCGGGTAGACGACGCCGTACCCGGTCGAGGGGATGCCGCGGACGAGAAACTGCCCATGCGCGGCAAACGACTTGGCGAGCTCCGAGTAGACGATCTCATCGACCATGATCCAGGGGGCGACAATGCGACGGGCGAGTACGACCCGCACGACCACCGACGCGACCACGAGCGCGCTGAGCCAGACGCCCGCGGGGAGCGTCGCCCCACGCCGCCTCAGCGCGGCGAACACGCTCACAGCAACCCGGCGTCGCGCGCGAGCCGCACGAGCCCGGCGGGGTCGTCGATGCCCGCATCGACGGCGGCCTCGGCGAGCCGTAGCAGCACGGCATCGCCGACGGCGGCGCCGCCCGCAGCCTCCTCGAGCGCTGCGACATACGCGTCCGCCACACGATCGAGAGCGTGCTCGGCGCTCACGTACGCCCGGGCGGCGGCACCGAGCTCGCCGGCGCGCTCTGCCGCCAGCTCGAGCGCGGCCGCGAGAGTCGCCACCTCGAAGGTGTCGACGGGGACTCTGAGCGCGACCCCGTCCGGGAGCTCCGAGAACCAGCCGACATCGGAGACGAGAACCGCCTTCCCGAGCGAAAGCGCGCGGATTACCGAGCCCGACGTCTCGCCCATCGTCGGCGAGCGCAGGTTGACGAGCACGTCGCAGGCGGCCATCAGCGCCATCAGCCGCTCCTCGGAGACGTAGCTTTCCCTGATCAACGCCTCGCCGCCGAGCCCGAGCCGTTCGAGACGGCGGTCGAGGTCGAAACGCTCGGCGGGCGCGCCGACGAGCAGCAGCCGGGCACCCGGGCGGTGACGCCGCAGGAGGCTGAACGCTTCGAGCAGCTGCGGAATCCGTTTGTTCATGTTCTGGTGCCCGAAGCAGCCGATCAGCGGATCGCCGGCGAGCGCCGCCGGTTCGGGGGCCGGTTGCGGCCAGGCGGGATGGGGGATCCGCCAGATGGGGCCGGCGTAATGGGCTGCACGCACCTGGCGCTCGACGAACCGGGAGTGGACGATCAGGCCCGGCCCCGCAAGATCGAGCACCGTACCGGTGAGAGGGAACCTGTCCGGCTGAGTCTCCCACAGCAGCGGCAGCAGGTTGTCGAGCACTCCCAACCCGAGCAACCGACCGGCGACACCGAAGTCGCGCTCCATCGCGTCGAGGTAGCCGCGCCCGTTGCCGCGGCCGATCGTGATTCCGGCGATCAGGTGGTGCAGGACAAGCTCATGGAGGACGACGACGCCGGGACGCTGCGCGAGTGCGTCGACGATCCAGCCGTGCGACTCGGGATCGTTGCCGACGTGGTAGAGGCAGATGTCAACGGGCGGCACGCGCTTGCCTGGCTCGGCGACGACGAGCCCGCCGACGCGCTCGCGCAGCGCCGGCACGAGCAGCGCGGAATAGTCGGCGATTCCCGAGCGGCTCGGGGGCATCGGCGAGAAGTAAGCGACCTTCATCCGCTCAGGAAAGCAGCGCGTCGATACATGCATCCCAGGTGATGCGCTCGGCGATGAGTTTGCCGGCCTCGCCGTAGGCCTGCGCGAGGCCCGGCGTCGTCGCAAGCCGGACGCAGGCGGCGGCCACCTCGTCGGCGCGCGGCTGGACAACGATCCCGCTAACTCCGTCGCACACGACCTCGAGCGGGCCGCCGGCGTCGAACGTGGTGATGACCGGCTTGGCAGAAAGGAAGGCCTCGTAGGGAACCATCCCGTAGTCCTCGTCGAGTGGGGCGTAGTAGACGCCGAGGCAGCGGCCGTAGAGCTCGGCCAAGGTCTCCGTGTCGACGCGGCCGGTGAACTCGACGCGACCGTCGAGCGGCACCGCGAGCTGCTCGAGCCGGGCGCGGTCGGGCCCCTCGCCCGTGATCACGAGGCGGAGCCCGGGCTCGGCGAGCGCCGCCTCGATCAGGAGGTCGATCCGCTTGGCGCTGTCTAGGCGGTTCACGGAAAGCACGAACTCGCCGTAGCCCTCGGTGCGATAGGGGAGGCGTTGCGGTGGGGGCGGCAGCACCTCCGCGGCGAATCCCGAGAAACGCTCGAGGCGCGCAGCGACGTTGCCCGAGATCGTGAAGATCCGTCGCGCTTCACCGAGGGCGACCTGGTCGAAGCGGGCGACGGCAAGCCGCGTGGCGCGATCCTCCGGGGAGTCGGAGAACTGCCGGTACTCGGTCGAGTCGTAGTCGTAGGCCTGGCGAAACTGGTGGACAAGCCATACGACCTTGTTGGGGTGGCGGATCCCGTAGGAGGGGAATTTTGTGGCGATCACGAGCTCGATCGGGCGTAGATCGCCGGCGGCGAGATCGACGAGCCGCCAGAGCAACGCCTGGTCGAGCACGCGCGTACCGGGGTACCACTTGAACGGGATCGCGATCAGCTCCGCTTCGTGCCCGCGGAGGCGGAGCTCATCGACGAGCTGGTCCGCGACGACCTCGGCTCCGCCGTAAACGAACGGAACCTGCGGCCGACAAACCGCGATCCTCACCGCTGCTCGAGCCGCGAGATCCGCTCGTCGATGTCGTCGATCAGCTTCAGCACTGCATCGTTGAAGGCCCGCTGATCGGCGATCGCGGGCTCGACGTACCAGCGCATGAAGCGCCGAAGCACCTGCTTGAGAGGGCCGCCCTTGCCAACAATCGGACGCTCCGCCGAGACCGCCCAGAGACGCTCGGCCTGGTCGCGAGTCGAGAGCCGCACCTGGGCGGGCGTAACGTCCGCAGCGCGGGGTCCCGCGGCACGGACTTCCTCCTTCAACCGCTCGAAAAGCGCCGCAACGTCCGTCCGTTCCTCGGCCATGGGGCAAGTCTAGGCTGTGCCCAGGCGGGGCTGCCCCGGAGCCGCGCGGCGAACGAGCCGGCGTGGCGCTTGCGCGGCGGCCGAGGGCGCGCCGTTGTCTGCTCAGAGGTAGCCGAGTCGGGTCAGGAACCGCTGCAGCGCGGTGAGGTATGCGCGCCCGATCGGCCAGCCGGCGATGGCGGGCCCGTGCGCGAGCTCCCCCTCACGGAGCGCGACCGCAAGCGCAGCCGTGGCGCTCTTCCAGTCGCCGAGTCGCGCCTCGTCGGCGGCCCACGCCGCGAGCACACCGCGTACGTCGGGAGTCGGGCCGCGCCGCACCTGGAGGTAGAGCCTCCAGGCAGCGCGCGCGTCGCTTTCGAGCTCGGCAGGGTAGGAGCGCGTGACGTCGACGAGACGGGTGCCCTCGAGGCTGAGGATCCGCAGCGGTAGCAGCGAGGCGGCATACGCGGTAAAGGCGTAGGCGAAGCGGTCGTCGGCGGTCACGAACTCGAGTCGTCCGTTGTCACCGAGATCGGCGAGCCGGTAGCCGGGATCACCCCAGAGCTCGCGCACGAGCTCGACGTGCCCGCCGTTAGGCGTCAGCAGGTAGCTGACGAAGCAGCAGTGTGCTCCTCCCGTGAAGAGATCGACGAGCGCAGTCGGCTGACTCTGCGGCTCGAGCCGCACGAAGTGCAGCGAGGGTTGCGGACGATCGGCCTCGAGCCCCGCCGGCACGCAGTATGCGCAGCCGAGCGCACGACTGAGCAGGGTCTTGCCGGCCCGGAGCAGCGTCACCCGGAAGTCGTTGTCGAACGTCGTCGTGAAGGTGGTGCGTTTGCCCTCGAAGACGGAGCTCTGATGCTGCGTCGTCTCGAGGTACGAGAGGGTGAGGCCGAAGACGCCCAGCCGGGCACGCTCACTGTGAGGCGTGGGTGCGGCCACAGCCGCGGCGACCAGGGTGCAGGCCGCGAGCGTGAGCACGACGGGCAGCATGAGGCCCGTGTGGGCTCCCCGGAGCGCCAGTCCGCGCGATTTCGGCTCGACCGGAGCGGCGGACATGCGTTGCGACGAGCTCACCACCACGCCGAGCGCAGCGGGATGCGCAGCATCCGTTGCGAATTTGCGTCGGCCGCGGACTGGATCGTCCAGAGCGCGTGGGCACGCTCGGGCTCACCGAGGAGGAAGCCGGCGGCGCCACAGGAGTAGCTCACGGGTAAGCCGTCGATCGTCCCGTTTGCTCCGGTCGCCAGCTCGCACCAATTGCCGCGCGCCGTCTCGACCGCCCACGGCGCATACCGCGTCGGGCTGCCGGTGACGGGGTTCGCGGGCAACGCGCCGGTCAAGGTGATCCGCACGAGCGGAGAACCCGGCCGCGGTTGCGGGCAAAGCACGTAGCCCAGGGGATCGGTCGCTGCGCTCGCGAAGCAGGGGTCGAGGATCTCGTTCCCGACGAGGCAGCGGAACGCCGTCGCACGTGCCGTCTCTGACGAACCCGTCCAGCAGGAGCCGTTGACGGTCTTCGCGATCGCGACGCCCGCCGCCGGCGCCCCGTGCGCGAAGGGGCTGAAGAGGTGAAGGCTGGTACGCGGAGCGAGCCGCATCCCACCCGCGAGCGACACCGGCACGAGCAGCAGACTTGCAACCGCGAGCGCCAGGGGAAGCCGAGCCACACCATGAGTCTCGCCACGGTGTCCTGTCGCGTCAAGACAGATGCGGCGGCGGCCGGAGGCGCGGACGCTGGCTCGCACCCGCACGGGTAGCATCCGGGCCGTGGCAACCCCCTCGACGCGCGATCGGTTGTTCCGGGTCGTCGGCAAGAGCATCGGCGGTCTTCACCGGAGCGTCTATCGCGCGACCGGCGGGCGCATCGGCGGTCACTTCCAGGGTATGTCGATCTTGCTGCTGACGACGACGGGCCGCAAGACCGGGCAGCCGCGCACGAATCCGCTCGCGTACGTCCGCGACGGCGACAACATCGTCGTGATCGCGTCCAACGGCGGGCAGCAGCGTTCTCCGGCCTGGTGGCTCAACCTCAAGCACACGCCGACCGCGTCGATCGAGATCGGACGCGAGCGTCAGGCGGTAACCGCCCGTCGCGCCCTCGGCGATGAGCACACCCGCCTTTGGAACGAGGTGACGGGCAGGTTTCCGGCCTACGCGAAGTATCAGCAGAAGACGACACGACAGATCCCGGTCGTGATCCTCGAGCCTGCGCGGAGCGCTGGCAGCGGCGGCGCCGCCAGCAACGGCGCGACTCCCTGAGTACGGCGGGGCTGCGACCGTGCACGTCGACCTGGTGCCGTTCCTCGCGCTGTCGATCCTGCTGATCCTGATTCCCGGCCCCGACACGGCCGTCGTGACGAAGAACGCGCTGCTCGGAGGTCGCCGCTCAGGTGTGCTCGCCGCGCTCGGCGTCGCGCTTGGCCTCACGATCTGGACGCTCGCGGCCGCGCTCGGCATTGCGGCGCTCCTGCGGGCCTCCGCCGTGGCCTTCCTCGTGCTCAAACTCGCAGGGGCCGTCTACCTGATCTGGATTGGGATCCAGATGCTGCGCGCGCCCGACCTGCTGGGCGCAGGGGCGAGCAAACGCACGCCGCTGCGTGCTGTCCGCTCACTGAGGCAGGGGCTGCTGAGCGATCTCGGCAATCCGAAGATCGCGGTGTTCTTCACGAGCTTCCTGCCGCAGTTCGTGCACGGGAGCGGCTCTGCCTTTCCCTCGCTGCTCCTGCTCGGCGCGATCTTCGCCGCGCTGACGTTGGCGTGGCTTGCGGCCTACGCGCTCGCTATCGGCCACGCTTCCGCGCTGATGCGCCGGCCCAGGGTACGCAAGCTCCTCGACCGCTTCACCGGTGTCGTTCTGATCGGATTCGGGATCAGGCTGGCGTTCGAGCACCGCTGACCTGGCGCGAGCAGAACACCGCGGGCAGAACACTCTGCCGGCGCGCACCACCCACCGGACCCGCCTCGGGCCTCCCAACCTCCGTGCCGGCCTGTCGCCGTAACGGCCACCGGGTCTCTACCCCCATCCTCAGACACACGACGCCCACAGCGCGCAGCGTCGGCGCACCCGCCTCAGATGGGCTCGGCCCAGATCTTCGAAACGTAGTAGCCGCCGAGCACGCCGACGGCAAACGTCGCCATGCTCTTTACTACCCACCCTGTCACTTTCGCCCCCCTGGCTCATGTACGGGTTTTGCTGTAGGCGCGATCGTCCCAGACACGCCTTTTACGAAGGTAACAGGCGTGTAAGGCGAACGTAAATTCTCTTGGCTGAGTTTGTGAGCCACGCCGCTCGCCCTCTTCGCGCCAACGGCGGCTACTCCTCGCGATACTCGGACTCGAGCACCTCGAAGCGCCAAACCTCGCTCTCGGCCGAGACCGGCCCGCGCTCGGCATGACGCTGATGCGCAGCCGAGAACTGACCCGAGCCCATCCATCGCTCGAAGGCCTCCTGGGAGGCCCAGCGCGTGTAGACGAGATACCGCCCGCCTTCGAGCGGACGCATCAACTCGAATGCCTCGAACCCCGGCGCGCTCGAGACCGTGCCTGCACGGGCGCCGAAGCGCGCCTCGAAGTCGGCCTTGCCCTCCTCCGTCACCGTCACGGCGTTGATTACGACCAGCGACATCGCTCTCCCTTCGGCCAAACGCTGCGGGAACCGGCTCAGCGTACCCGCCTGCGCCGCGATCACCCGGGCGCGCGTCCGGACGCGCGTGCGCCGCGCACTCCCGAAGGGGACGTGCGCGGCGCGGAGGCCGGAGGACGCGAACACGCGGGTTCACGTCGCTCAAAGGCCGGTTCCTGCTGCCGGCGAGCCGGCCGAGGACACGAGCGGAACCTGGTGCTTGCCACCCCACACGTGCACCTGCGTCGCGGTGAAAGTGGCCGTCGCGGGATTAAATCCGGGAGCCTTGAAGAAACCGTTGGCGGAGAAGACGATCCCGACCGCCATGTTCTCCTTGAGGTCACCGAGCCCGATGGGCGTCTTGGCCTTGCCCTGGATGTAGACGGTGCTCGAGTTGACGCCGATCGTCACGGACTGCCCGTTGAGGACGGTGTCGTACTGGACCGGTCTTGGAGACCGAGAGGGTGATGCTGTCGGCGGTGACGTTCGAGATCGTGCCGCCGACGAAGTGGCAGTCACAGAAGACGTGGATCTGCGTCACGGTCAGTGTCGAGAGATCCTGGCCGAGACCGGTCGCAACGACGCCGACGAGATCGCCGGGATTGATCGAGCTGAGCGCGACAGGCGTCTTGCTGGCGCCGCTGACGATCGTCGCGGTCGGGCTCACGGTCGCGTTGACCGTCTGGCCGTTGAGCGAACCGTCGTGCGCGCCTGTCCAAAGCACGCCGACCGAGATCGAGTCACTTCCGACGCTGCTGACCGAACCCGCAAACCAGTGCGAGTGCACCCGCGGAGTCTCGGTCGGGGTCGTGCTGGTCGTCGTCGTGACCGGCGTCGTCGTCGTGACCGGCGTCGTCGTGGTCGTGGTCGAAGTCGTGGTGGTCGTCTGCGGAGAATCCGCGAGGGCCGGCAACGCGAACGCTGCCATCAGCGCGAATACTGCTGAGTATGAAATGAGCTTGCGCACAGGGTGCCTCCAGAGCTGAGAGTGAACGAACATGACCTGCGTACCCTCGTTCCCCTCTGTTCGGCACGCGTTCCGCAAATGTAAAATGGGTGCAAATCGGGTCAGTTACCTCGTTCGGGGTAGTACGGCCGCTTGACGCGGCAAGAACCCGCGCCAGCGCAGGCTTCGATGTGGCCGGGGCGAGAGGTGCGAGAGGTCAGCGCCATTCGTGCATCTCGTCTCCGCATAGGATCGCGCCGTGATCGGCATCGCTCTGCTTACGCTCGTGCCGGGGGCGATCGGAGGGAGCGAATCGTCGACACGACAGCTGCTTGAGGCGCTCGCACGCGGGGGCACACTCCCGTACCGTGTCTTCCTGCCACCCGTCGCACCGGACGCCGGCGAAGGTCTCCCGGCGACGGTCGTCGAGCGGTACCTGGCCGCTCGCAGCATGCCGGCACGGCTCGCCGCCATGAGCCTTGCCGCCGTCCGGCCCGCCCCGCTCCGGCGCGCGCTCGCCGGGGTCGAGGTCATCCACTATCCGCTCACGATCCGGATCCCTCCTCTCGACGCACCGAGTGTCATCACGCTCCATGACCTTCAGCATCTCGACCTGCCCCAGCTCTTCTCGCGCGGAGAGCGACTGTTTCGCGCACTCGCCTACCATCGCTCGGCACGCTCGGCGGCAGTCGTCGTGTGTCCGAGCACGTTTGTCGCCGAACGCGCCACCGTGCTGCTGGAACTCCCCGAGGACGTACTCCACGTCATCCCCCACGGCGTCGACCACACGCGGTTTCACCCGGCCGCGGTCGCGCGCGAGCCGTTCCTGCTCTACCCGGCACGTAACTGGCCCCACAAGAACCATCCCCGCCTCTTCGAAGCGTTTGCCAGCCTGCGCCTCGAACATCCGGGGCTGCGGCTCGTGCTCACAGGCGGCGGTGAGTACACGGCGCTTCCCGACGGCGTCGAGGCTCGCGGGCTCGTCTCGAAGGAGGAGCTCGTCTCGCTCTACCAACATGCCGCGGCACTCGTCTTCCCGTCACTCTACGAAGGCTTCGGGCAGCCGCCGCTGGAGGCGATGGCATGCGGCTGTCCGGTCGCGTGCTCCAACGCCGCTTCGCTCCCAGAGGTCTGTGGCGAGGCGGCGCGACTCTTCGACCCGCACGACCCCGCGGCGATCGCCGACGCCGTCCGCGAGGTGCTCGCGGACCCGGCACCCTGGGGCGAGCGCGGACTGCTCCGCGCGGGCGCCTACACCTGGGAGCGCACCGCGCAGGACTACGAGGCTGTCTACCGCGCGCTTCGCTGACCGAAGCGTCCGGCGCGCTGATCGCGGTAGCCGTCGGCAACGGCGCGGAGTCCCGCAAGCCGACGCCTCGAACGCAGCGCCTGCAGGACGTGCACGGTGACGAGCACCGCGCGGCGGCGCCGATCGCGGGCCGGTTCGAGCGGGGCGTAACGTTCCGCCAGCTCGAGCGCATTGCGAAGACCGTAATAGAGCGTCGACGGGGAGCTTTCGCCGCCGGTCGAGCCCGAAACCTTGTGCCAGACCCGGCTCGCGGGGACCACGTAGAGCACGTACCCGGCGCGCCGCGCGCGCACGGACCAGTCGCTGTCCTCGCAGTAGGCAAAGAGCGCCGCATCGAAGTCTCCGACCTCCTCCAGCACCGCGCGCGGGATCAGCATCGAGGCGCCACAGGCCCGGTCGCTCTCGACGACCGCGTCGAAGCGCCCGTCATCGAGCTCGCCGTAGCCCCGCTGGCGTCCGTTGTACCCGGCGCCGGGGTCGTAGTCGGCGCCCGCGAACCAGATTCGATCGGGCGGGTCCAGAAAGAGCACCTTGGAACAGAGAGCGCCGGCGCGGGGCCGGCTGGCGGCAGCCTCGACGAGCGCCGCGACAAAGTCGGCTTCGACCTCGATGTCATTGTTGAGCAGCAACACGTAGCTGCAGCCGCGCTCGAGCGCCCGGACGATCCCGAGGTTCGAGCCGCCGGCGAAGCCGAGGTTCGACTCGGAGCGGATCACCTCGACCGACGGGTACGCCTCAGCGAGCACCTCGGCCACGTGGTCGCTCGAGCCGTTGTCGACGACGATCGTCGCGAGCTCGGGGTAGCTGACGGCGCTCAGAGACGCAAGGCAGCCGAGCGTGTCCGACAGACCGTTCCAGGAGAGGATCACGACGCCGACGAGACCGTCAGCCACGGCGCTAGCGCGTGAGCCCGCGGGCACGCAGAGCCGCGTTGGCCTCGTCGCCGCGATCAACGGGCGACTGCTCGGCGAGCCAGCCGACGAGCTCCCCCATCCCCGCCTCGAAGCTGACGGCCGGCTCCAAACCGAGGAGCTCACGCGCTCGCTCTATCGACGCGACGCAGTGTCTGATGTCCCCCGTGCGGTAGACGCCGGCGACCTCCGGCTCGAGCTCGATGCCCAACCCGGCGCCGAGCACCGCGGCTACCTCAAGCACACTGACCGCCCGCCCGGTGCCGAGGTTGAGCGCATACCCGTCCGCGCGAAGGGGGTCGAGCGCAACCGTGATCGCTGCCGCGATATCCGAGACGTGCACGAAGTCACGGCTCTGACGGCCGTCCTCGTAGATGACCGGACGGTGGCCGTTGAGCAGCCGCGAGGCGAAGATCGCGGCCACGCCCGTGTAGGGATTGGAAAGCGCCTGGCGCGGCCCGTAGACGTTGAAGAAGCGAAGCGCGGTCGCCGGTAGCGCATAGGCGCGACCGACGGCCAGGAACATCTCTTCGTGGTCGCGCTTGCCGATCGCATAGATCGATGTTGGATGGAGCGGCTTGGATTCCGGCGTGCCACGCGGCTCGAGCCGAGCACCGCAGTCGGGACAGAGCACCTCCCAGATCCGCTCGGCGAGCTGCGCTTCGGGACGCTCGGAGGGAGCAACCTCGCGCTGCTCGTTTGGGCAGAAGTAGAGACCCTCACCGTAGATCGTGTTCGACGACGAAACGACGATCTTCGTCAATCGGTCCCGCACCTCGATCGCCTGTTCGAGGACGACGGCGGCACCGACGGTGTTGACCGAGCTGAACCGCTCGAGCTCGTACATCGACTGGCCGATGCCGACGGCAGCAGCCAGATGGACGAGCGCGTCGACGTCCTTGAGCGCGCCCGCGACGGCGTCGCGGTCACGGACGTCGCCGACGACGAGCTCGGCCTCGCGAGACAGGTACGCGGGTATGCCGTCGTGCACTTGCGGGTCGAGCGAATCGAGGATCCGTACCTGGTGGCCGTCGGCCAGCAGCCGGTCGACTAGGTGCGAACCGATGAAGCCAGCACCACCGGTGACGAGTACACGCATCACTGCGCACGCTAGCCCAAGCCCCGCGGCCGGCTCGGAGGCAAGGTGTCAGGCGAGCTGACGCAGGTAGCTCCAGGCGTGGCGGAGCTGTGTGGGACGCCAGAGCGCACCGAGCGCCAGGTAGAGCGCGAGTCCGACCACGGCGGCGACGACGGGGCCGAACAGGATCCGGGAGGCTCCGAAGCAGACGAACGCGCTCGCGCTGACGGCGGCGCCGGCGAGGAGCAGTCCGCGCACGCCGACCTGGAGCGCGCCGAGCCCGGCGAGCAGTGCGACGAGCACCGCCGCCGTCGTGACTGCCATGCCGGCGGCGATCCCGGCGAGCCCAAACAGCGCGCGGGCGCCCCACTCGACGAGCACGTGGAGCCCGAGCGCAGCGGCGGCGAGCAGCGGTAGCCAGCGGGTCAGACCGCGCACGAAGAGCAGCGGGAAGGCAACGGAGAGGGCAATCGAGACGATCGTCCAGGGGGCGAGGTAGACGACGAGCCTGCCGAGCTCAGCTCCGGTCTGCCCGCCGTACTTCGGCCCGAGCACGAGCTGCGCGACCCGGGCACCGGCGAGCGCGAACACGCCGGCCGCACCGGCGACAAGGGCGAGCGAGACCCAGCTTGCCGAGACGATGTGCTTCGCTGCGCGTTCGGGCGTGAGCTCGCCGCGCGCGAGCGGAACCGACGAGACGAGCGCGACCGACGTCGCCGTCACGGCAACGAGCAGCGAGGCGATCAAGTAGGCGTAGGAGAACGTCGTCGAGCGACCCGTCCCGAGCCCGAGCGCGAACCGGTTTGCGATCAAGTAGAGGCCCTGGAGCGCGAAGGGAAGCGCGACGCCTTCGGCAAGTGCGCGCAGGCGACCGCGTACGCCGCCGGAGGGGCGGGCGAGCGCACCGCGCGCGAGGAGCACCGCCAGAGGCACCGCAAGCGACACCGCGCCGTTAGCGGCGAGGCCCCAGCCGAAGGCGGCGACGCCGTGCCCGACCAGGGCCACGATCACGATCAGCCCGACGATGGCGCCGGCGCTGAATCCGACCGCGGCCGTGACATAGTCGTCGAGCGCCGCGAGTGCGCTCGCGCAAACCCCGGCGAAGACCTGGGCGGCGGCGGCCGGGATCAGCCAGGGCACGAGCTCGGCGGCGCTTCGCTTCGCCTCGGAGCTTCCCGCGAGCAGCCCCGCGAGCCAGTGCGGTGCGAGGAGCGCGACGACGACCGCCGGCACAATCGGCAGACCGAGGGCCGCAAACCAGGAACCGACGTCGCTTCCGAGTGCGCCCGCAACCCGCGCACGTGCGAACTGGGGCAGCACAACGACGCGCAGCGCACTCGCGACGAGCACGACGACGACGTAGACCGAGTAGGCAGCAAAGAACCCGTCGGTATTCGCACCGTGACCAAATTTCCGCGAGAGCAGCGCTCCTGCCACGGCGGCCGAACCGCTGACCGCGGCAGTCGAGAGCCCCGTGAGCGCACCGCTTTGTACCGCGCCCCGACGGCCTGAACGTTTACGCTGCACGGATGCCGCGCGACGATAGCGTGATCTGGAGCGAGAGCGAACTCGATTCGCTCCGTGCCGAACTCGGCGAAGCGTTCGCCGGGCGGACGTGCCTTGTCACGGGCGCAGACGGCTTCATGGGCTCGCATCTCACGGACGCGCTCGTCGAGCTCGGCGCCGAGGTGGTCGCATTCGTGCGCGCCACCTCCTCGGGCGCGCTCAACAACATCGGCCACCTGCGCAACCGCCTCGCGCGCGTCGTCTTCGCAGATCTCACCGACAAGACCTCGATCGACTACCTGATCCGCGACCTGAAGAAGACCGCCGACCGGCCCTACGTGTTCCATCTCGGCGCCCAGGCGCACGTCGGTGAGTCCTGGCACCGGCCCTACGAGACGGTGATGGCGAACACGGTCGGAACGCTCAACCTGCTCCAGTCGATCGTCGACCACGAGCTCGAGCTCGAGAAGTTCGATACGGCCGGCACCTCGGAGGAGTACGGCAACGTGCGCGAGTCGGTCTCCCACCATCACGATTTCGATGCCGAGGGCGGGCTGATCCTGCACGAGCGCTCACCGATCAACCCGAAGTCGATCTACGCCACGTCGAAGGTCGCCGCCGACTTTCTGACGATGAACTACTACGACGCCTACGGGATCCCGAGCGTCGTCACCCGGATGTTCAACAACTACGGTCCGCGACAAAACCCGCGCTACATCACCGGCACGATCATCACGCAAGCGCTCATGCGCCCGACGATCGAACTCGGGCAGCTCGAGCCGCTGCGCGACTTCTGTTTCTGCACCGACGGTGTGCGCGGGCATCTGACTGTGGCCGCCCACGGCGTACCCGGAGACGTCTACGTCTACGGGCAGGGGGAGAACATCTCGATGGCCGAATGGGCCGCGATGATCCTCCGCATCGGCGAGGAGGACGGCCACTGGGGGAGCGACCGCGAGATCGTCACGACATCGGCCCGGTTCAGGCCGGGCGCAAGCGAGGTGATGGCACTCCGGGTCGGCTACGGCAAGCTCTTCGCCGAGACCGGCTGGAAGCCGAAGCTCTCGTGGGAGGAAGGCGTGCGACGAACGATCGGCTGGTACGCCGCGAACCGTGAGCGCTGGTACGGCCGCGTCGACTGGGCTCTGCCCGACGGCGCGCAGACGGCACGGTGAAAGCGCTTGTCACCGGCGGCGGCGGCTTCCTGGGGTCGTTCCTCGTCGAGCGGCTGACAGCGCGCGGAGACGAGGTCGTCGTCGCTCGCCGGAAAGACTACGACCTCACCGAATGGAGTGACGCAGAACGGCTCTTTGCGGAGACGCGTCCCGAGGTCGTCTACCACCTCGCGGCCGAGGTCGGAGGGATCGGCGCGAACCGCGCGAACCCTGGTCGCTACTGGTTCGCGAATCTGATCATGGGCACACACGTGCTCGAGCTCGCACGACGTCACGAAGTCGCCAAGCTGGTTCTCGCCGGCACCGTCTGCGCCTACCCGAAGTTCACGCCGACCCCGTTTGCCGAGGACGAGCTCTGGAACGGCTATCCCGAGGAGACGAATGCTCCCTACGGGGTCGCAAAGAAGGCACTGCTGGTCGGCGCCCAGGCCTACCGCGACCAGTACGGGCTCGACACGGTCTATCTGCTGCCGGCGAACCTCTACGGTCCGCGCGACAACTTCGATCTCGAGAGCTCGCACGTCGTTCCCGCGCTCGATCCGCAAGATGCTCGCGGTGAGCCACAGGTCGTGCTCTGGGGCGACGGTTCCCCGACGCGCGAGTTCCTCTATGTCGAGGACGCGGCCGAGGCGTTCGTGCTCGCGGCCGACCGGGAGACGGCTCGAGCCGATCAACATCGGCACCGGCGTCGAGATCTCGATCCGGAGCTCGCCGAGACGATCGCCGAGCTCACCGGCTTCGCGGGGAGATCGTCTGGGATACGTCGATGCCGAACGGTCAGCCGCGACGCTCGCTCGACGCCTCACGCGCCGCCGAGCTGCTCGGCTTCCGGGCCGCGACGCCGTTGCGCAACGGGCTCGAGCGGACGGTCGGCTGGTACCGCGCGAACGAGCCCGCCTCAGCAGGTGTCTCACTCCGCTCGTCGAGCCGAGACTCGAGCAGCGCCAGCCGCTGGGCGAGCGCGTGTTCTGGTCGGAGAGCTTTGAGAGCACGGTCGAGTAGTGCAGCAGCACGAGGATCACGAAGAGCAGCCCGACGGCGAACAGCACGGCCGGCGGTAGCTGCGCAGGCCCACCCAGCGCGCGATCGTGTTGAGGCCGCCCCGCCAGGCGGAGAGCGCGACGAGTACGACACCGGTCGCGAGCCAGAGCAGCGCGTAGCGCTCACGCAGCGCCGGCTGCGAATCAACTCGAAAACAACGAGCAGCAGCATGACCGAGACGGCAGTCGCCGCGATCGAGATCGCAAGCGGGGGCCGGGGGCCACGAGCAATGCGAAACCCTCATAGCTCGCCCGACGTCACGGGATCGCGCCGGAAAGCGTCGATGAAGATCGCGAGCAGCACCTTGACCATGTAGTAGACGGAGGCGAGCGCCCCGATCGACGAGTTGCCGTGGGCCCGCTCCCGCATCGTGACCGACACTTCCTCACCCGCAACCCGCGCCTGACCGCCATCACGAGCCCCTCGACCTCCGGGTAGTCGTGCGGCAGTTCGGCGGCGTACAGCGCGATCGCGCGGCGGTTCAGGGCCTGGAAACCAGAGGTGGTGTCGGCGAGGTCTGCCCGGCAATGATCGAGACGACGCGGGCGAGCACGCGAATACCGAGCGCCGGCCGCCGAGGAGCGATAGCCGCCCGAGCCGATGAAGCGCGAGCCAACCGCGATGTCGGCCTCCCCTGCGAACCGGCGCGATCACAGCGGCAGCTGCGAGGGTCGTGCTGCCCGTCGCCGTCGAGCCGGACCGCGAGCTCGTACCCCTCTCATGTGCGTACAGGAACCCCGCCTGGACAGCGCCGCGGATACCGAGGTTGAAGGCCAGCCGCAGGACGCGCGCGCCCGCGCGCCGCCACCTCGGCGGTCCGGTCGGTCGAGCCGTCCGAGACGACCACCACCTCGAGCCCGGGGTCCATATCCCGCAGCTCCTCGAGCAGTCGCCCGATGCTGCGCTCCTCGTTCAACGCCGGCACGATCGCGATCCGCCGGCAGGGCGGCACGCCGGCGTCCACGCTCAGCCGACACGCCGCTCGTCCCGGAGCCCGACGAGCTCGAGCAGCCGACGGGCGCGATGCCGGTAGGCGTGCCCGTCGAGCACGCGCTCGCGCGCAGGCCGCCCATCGCTCCGCTGCGCCGGGGTCGTCGAGCAGCGCCCGGTAGACCTCGACCGCCTCAGCAGCGTCCCCGACGACGAGCAGCTCGCCGCCCGGCTCGAACCAGCGCTCGATCCCCTCGCAGGGCTCGCGACGATTCGGCGGCTGCCGAGGCGAGCTCGAAGGGCCGGCAGGATGACGAGCCGTAACGGTCGCGTGCGGCCGACGGGTCAGACACACGTTGATCGGCCGCCGAGATCGCACGCGGAAACACGGGGAACGGCACGTCGCCGAGAGCCGAGCCTCACCGGTGTCACCGAGAAAGTCGAGGCCGCCGAGCGCGAAGTCGACTCACGAGCGCCCGCGAGGGCTCGCCGACGAGCGCGCTGATCCAGTCGCGCCGGAACTTGTCGCCATAGCCGTAGAGAAGACGTCCGTCTCCTTCGCGACCGGTTGGGGAGCAAAAAACTCCGGAT
>CAWHDF010000011.1:0-40664 GCA_963828105.1 uncultured Actinomycetota bacterium
ACGGTCGCCGCGTGATGCGCGCCATGTGGGCGGGCCTGTGCAGGGATGGTGGGGAGCGCAACCTGGAACTCCTTCGCACGCTGCGCGTAGGCACCGTCGAGCTGGTGCTGCTCGTAGAGCGTGTAGAGGGCGGTGAACGGGTCCTCCCACTGCCAGACGACGACCGCCCAGACGAGCGTGAGGGCGCCGCCCACCATCAGCACGAGCCCGAGCCTGCTCAACGCGCGCAGCGCGCGCGTGCGGCGCGGGCCGTGCGGGCGCACGACAGCGGGCCGGGCCCTGTAGGCGGAGCGTTACGCGGACGCACGTCGGGGCGCGCAACCTGAGCCGCAACAGGACGCGAACCGTCCCTGCGCACGACGATGCCACCGGTCGAGATCATGCGCAGGTTCGCGTGCCGGCGCTTGCCGGAGCGAGTGAAGGCATCGCTCATCGATCCGATCAGCATGGCGAACCGGCTCGCACGCCCGAGCGCCCGTCGTCGGTGGGCGAGCCAGCGCCGCTTGCGGCGGTAATCACGATAGACCGAGGTTCCGAACACCGACAAGAGCATCGGACGGCGGCGCCGGGGACTTGAGCACCGTTCGGCGCACATTCGCGCCAGCTCGCCGCGCCGGTCGGGAGCCCGAGCTCGTAGACTCGTTCGGTTGGATACGGGCACGGAAAGCTATGAGGCCGCAGGCGTCTCGCTCTCGGTCGCAGAAAGCGTCGTCGGGCGCTTGCGGGCGGCGGTCGAGTCGACAGGGACACAGGGCTTCGGGGCGTTTGCGGGCCTCTACCCGCTCGACGCGCACCGCTTCCTCGCCGCCTCGACCGACGGTGTCGGCACGAAGCTGAGCCTCGCCCGCGTGCGCGGAAGGTTGCGCGACTGCGGCGTCGACCTGGCGGCGCACTGCATCAACGACGTCGTGACGACGGTGCGACCCCGTTGCTGCTGCTCGACTACGTGGCCGCCGCGAAGATCAAGCTCGAGGAGGTCGCCGAGCTCGTCGAGGGCGCCGCGGAGGTCTGCCGGGCGGCGGGAGTGGCGCTCGTCGGCGGTGAGACTGCCGAGCTTCCCGGGATCTACCGAGACGGCGAGCTCGACGCGGCCGGCACCTGTGTCGGCATCGTCGAGCGCTCACAGCTGATCGACGGCAGCACCGTCGCCTCCGGCGACGTCGTGATCGGGTTCGCGTCCGCAGGCGTGCATGCAAACGGGTTCACGCTCGTCCGCCGCATCCTCGAACGCGAGGACTACAGCGGCCCCGACCTGCTCGCGCCCACGGTGCTCTACCTCGCCGAGGCCACGGCGCTCCGCGGCCGCGCGAAGGCGCTCGCGCACGTCACCGGCGGCGGCATCCTCGGCAACCTTTCCCGCGTGCTGCCACTGGGGCTCGAGGCAGAGCTCGACTGGGCAGCGTGGGAGCGTCCGCCGGTGTTCGGCTGGCTGGGGCGCCACGTCGCCGAGGAGGAGCTGCGGCGCGTCTTCAATCTGGGGATCGGCTTCTGCGCCGTCGTCGCCGCGGCGGCGCCGGGCGAGACGGTGATCGGGCGGATCGTGTGAGCGAGCTACCTGCGTGATCGGCGTGCTCGTCTCCGGCGCCGGTTCGAATCTGCAGGCGCTGCTCGACGCCGGCCTCCCGGTGGTCGCCGTCGCCTCCAACCGCAGCGACGCCTACGCTCTTGTCCGTGCCCGCGACGCTCGCATCCCGACCGCGACGTTCAGCCTTGACTGCCACCCCGAGCGCGGCGAACGCGACCTGCTCATGGCAACCTGGCTCGAGAGCCGGGGCGTGGAGCTTGTCGTCTGCGCCGGGTACATGCACCTGCTCACCAAGCCGTTCCTCGACCGCTTCGAGGGCAGCATCGTCAACGTGCACCCCTCGCTGCTCCCGTCCTTTCCGGGTGCTCACGCGCTCGCCGACGCGCTCGCCGCAGGCGTCGAGGAGACGGGAGTGACGGTGCACTGGGTCGATGCAGGGCTCGACACCGGGCCGGTCATCCGCCAGGAGGCGCTGCCTGTCGCGCCTCCGAGACACTCGAGGCACGTCTGCACGCGCTCGAGCACCGTCTGCTCCCCGCCGTCGTCGCCGACCTGCTCGAGGCGAGGGTGGTGCCGCGGTGAGGGCGCTGCTCTCGGTCTATGACAAGAGCGGGCTCGAGGCGTTCGCCGTCGGGCTCGCCGCGCTCGGCTTCGAGCTGGTCTCCTCGGGTGGCACGGCGACCTTCCTCGGAGCTGCGGGCTGAGCGTGACGACCGTCGAGCAGGTGACGGGCGCACCGGAGGTGCTCGGCGGGCGCGTCAAGACGCTTCACCCTCGCATCCACGCGGGCGTGCTCGCCCGGCTCGAGCTCGAGGAGGACCGCGCGACGCTTGCCGAGCAGGGGATCGAACCCTTCGAGCTCGTCTGCGTCAACCTCTACCCGTTCAGCGCGGCAGCCGCGCGCGCCGACGCGACGCCGGCACAGGTGATCGAAATGATCGACGTCGGGGGCCCTTCGCTGCTGCGCGCCGCCGCCAAGAACTACGCGCACGTCGCCGTGGTCAGCGACTCGAGCCAGTACGAGGACGTGCTCGGCCAACTGCGCGACGGTGGCGTCTCGCTCGAGACGCGGCGGTCACTCGCGAGCGCGGCCTTCGCGCTCACTGCGGCCTACGACGCCGCGATCGCGGCCTGGTTCGCGGCAGCAGAGCCGTTTCCCGATCGGCTCGCGCTCGCGTTCACCAAGGTCTCCCGGCTCGCCTACGGCGAGAACCCGCACCAGGCTGCCGCCTACTACGCGGAGAACGGCGCACGCGTGCATCTGCTCGGCAACGTCGAACAGCTGGGCGGCCGCGAGCTCTCCTACAACAATCTCGCCGACCTCGAGGCGGCGCGCAGGCTCGCCGATGAGTTCGCCGCGCCGGCAGCGGTGATCATCAAGCACGGAAACCCCTCCGGTGTCGCCGTCGCCGAATCCGTCGCGCTCGCCTACGAACGCGCGCTCGCCGCCGACCCGCTCTCGGCCTTCGGATGCGTGCTGATCGTCAACCGGCCCGTCGACGATGCGTTCGGGGCGCGGATCGCGGAGCACTTCGTCGAAGTGGTCATGGCGCCGGCCTTCAGTTCCGGCGCGCTCGAGGCGCTGCGTGCCAAGCCTGCACTGCGCATCCTGCAGGGAGCGAGCGTCGGTGGAGGAGGTGAGCGTGACTTCCGGCGCGTGCTCGGCGGGCTGCTCGTGCAGGAACGCGACGGTGAGGTCGACGGTCGCGAGTCGATGGAGGTCGTCGTCGGCAGCGTCACGGAGCTGCTCTGGGACGAGCTGCTCTTTGCCTGGAGTGTCTGCAAGCACGCGAGCTCGAACGCGATCGTGCTCTCGAAGGGTCGCCAGACGCTCGGCATCGGCGCCGGACAGACGAGCCGCGTCGATGCGGTGCAGATCGCCCTCGACAAGGCGGCGCGGTTCGGCCACGACCTGAGCGGCGCAGTGCTCGCGAGTGACGCCTTCTTTCCGTTCGCCGACGGGCCCCAGCTCGCGCTCGACGCGGGAGTGATCGCGCTGATCCAGCCGGGCGGCTCCGTCCGCGACGAGCTCGTGCTCGCCGCGCTCGAGGGCAGCGGTGCCGCGATGGTCTTCACCGGGCGCCGCCACTTCCGCCACTGAGAGCGTGTTGTCCCTCTGAGCCGCCCCGACAGGCTCGATCTCGCGGGCGGGGCGCCACCACGCTCGCGCCGGCCACGGCGCCGCTAGCCTTCCGCGATGGCGCGCGAGTACCCGAGCGTGCTCGACCTGGTCGGCTCGACGCCGATCGTTCGACTCGAGCGGCTGTCACGCGACGTGCCGGGAACACTGCTCGCGAAGCTCGAGTACATGAACCCCGGCGGCTCGGTGAAGGATCGAATCGGGCTGGCGATGATCGAGGCGGCCGAACGCGACGGGCGGCTGAAGCCCGGCGGCACGATCGTCGAGCCGACCTCCGGGAACACCGGTGCCGGGCTCGCGATCGCAGCGGCGCTCAAGGGGTACCGCTGCATCTTCGTGATGCCCGACAAGATGAGCCAGGAGAAGATCTCGATCCTGCGTGGCTACGGCGCCGAGGTCGTGATCACTCCGACCGCGGTCGAGCACGATTCTCCGGAGTCGTACTACTCGGTCTCCTCACGGCTCGCCGAGGAGATCCCGGGCGGGTTCAAGCCCGACCAGTACTCGAACATGGCCAACCCCGAGGCGCACTATCGCACGACCGGGCCCGAGATCTGGGAACAGACCGGCGGCGAACTCGACGCGCTCGTGATCTCGGTCGGGACCGGCGGCACGATCAGCGGCGTCGGACGCTACTTCAAGGAGCGCGGCGCGAAGACGTTGATCGTCGGCGCCGACCCGGAGGGTTCGGTCTACACGGCGGCCTCGCGCGACGAGCTCCACCCGTATTTCGTCGAGGGGATCGGCAAGGACAGCTGGCCGGACACGATGGACCCGAGCGTCGTCGACGAGTGGATCGCGGTCTCCGACCGGGACTCGTTCGGTGTCGCGCGCAGGCTCGCGCGCGAGGAGGGGATCCTGGCGGGCGGATCGTCGGGCACCACCGTCTGGGCGGCGCTCGAGGTTGCCCGCCGGCTCGGCAGCTCCGCGCAGGTGCTCGCGCTCCTGCCCGACTCGGGCCGCTCGTACCTCTCGAAGTTCCTCGACGACAAGTGGATGCTCGAGCATGGCTTCCTCGAGCGTGCTGCCCCCGCGCCGACCGTCGCCGAGCTGTTGCGCTCGAAGAACAGCGAGGAGGAGGCGGTGCCCGCACTCGTCACGATCTCGGCGCACCAGAAGGTCGGCGAGGCGATCGACGTGATGCAGCGCTACTCGATCTCACAGCTGCCCGTGGTGCGCAACGGGGAGCTGCGGACGCTCGCCGACGTGATCGGCTGCCTGCAGGACCGCGACCTGCTCGAACGCGTCTTCCGGCAGGGCGACGCGCTCCACGAGAGCGTCGCCGCCGCGATGCAGCCGCCGCTCGCGACGATCGAATCGTCGGCGTCGGTCGACCAGATCGTCGCCGCGCTGACGACCGGCACGAACGCGGTGCTCGTCGTGACCGACGGCCGCCCCGTCGGTGTGGTCACGCGCTCCGACCTGCTCGAATACCTGGCTCACCACCGCTGAGCGCGAGCCAGGGAGCGTCCGGCCGCGTGGAGTCCGTCTCGCTCGCGGCGCTGCGGCGCTACGTCGTCTCGCACCAGCGCTACGCGACCCGCTTTCACCGTGCGCGCAGTGAGCAGGTCGAGGAGGCGATCACGCGGCTCGGCGCGGTCCAGCTCGACTCGATCTCGACCGTCGATCGCGCCCACCGGCTCACGCTCTCAAGTCGCATCGGCGGCTTCGACGAACGCGTCGTTTCCGAGCTGCTCGGTAGCGGCCGCATCTTCGAGTACTGGGGCCACGAGGCCTGTCTGCTGCCGGTCGCAGACTACGGGCTCTTCAAGTACCGGATGGGGCAGCTCGCCAATCACCACTGGTGGGGGCGGGAGCGCACACCCGAGGGACGAGCGCTCGAGCGGGAGGTGCGGGCGCGCATCGCCGCCGAGGGCGCGCTGCCGGCGCGCGCCTTCGAGGGCCGCGGCGAGGGGATGTGGGGCTGGAAGCCCGCGAAACGTGCGCTCGAGCACCTCTTCGCGGCCGGGGAGATCGTGAGCGCCGGGCGCACCGGCTTCCAACGGCTCTACGACCTGCCCGAACGCGTGCTCCCTCGCGCGGCGCTCGACGCGCCCGTCCCCGACGAGGCCGAGTTCAGGCGCGGCTACGCGCTGCGCGCGGTGCGCGGACGAGGGGCACTGACCGAGGCCGGAATCGCCGAACATGGCCGACTCGGCGGCGGCGCACGCGGCGATCCGCCCGGCGGTCGACGAGCTCGTCGCAGCCGGGCTCGTCCGCAGGGTCGCCGTCGACGACGGGGGCGCCCCCGTCGTCGTCGCGGCCGACGCGGAGCTCGACGGTGAGCCGAGCGGCGCGGTACTGCGTCTGCCCCTTCGACAACCTGGTCTGGGACCGGGCCTTCCTCCGGCGGCTCTTCGGCTTCACCCACGTGATCGAGGTCTACAAACGTCCACCCGAGCGCGTCTACGGCTACTACGTGCTGCCGCTGCTGGTCGGCGATCGCCTGCTCGGACGGGCGAGCCTGAAGAGCGAACGGGCGCGGGGGGTGCTGCGCATCAGCTCGTTCACGGCCGAGCCCGGGGTTCGTCGCTCGCTCGAGCAACCGCTCGAGCAGGCTGCGCGCCGCCTCGCCCGCTGTCTCGGACTCGAGCGCATCGAACGCTAGGCTTCGACCAAATGGAGTTCGAGACACGCGCGATCCACGTCGGCCAGGAGCCGGATCCGACGACGGGGGCGGTGATCACCCCGATCTACCAGACCTCGACCTACGTGCAGGAGGCTGTCGGGCAGCACAAGGGCTACGACTACTCGCGCACCGCGAACCCGACGCGCGCCGCGCTCGAGGCTGCACTCGCGAGCCTCGAGGGCGCGACGCACGGCATCGCGTTCTCCTCGGGACTCGGGGCGACGACGAGCGTGCTTCATCTCGTCGACCCCGGCGAGCGCGTCGTGCTGATCGGAGATGTCTACGGCGGCGTCTACCGCATGACCTCGCGCGTTTACGAGCCGAAGGGCTACCGCTTCACCTACGTCCCCGCGGACGAGTTCGAGCGCAACCTTGCCGCCTACCTGGACGACGACGTGCGCCTGGTCTGGCTCGAGACGCCTTCCAACCCGATGCTCAACGTCGTCGACATCCGCCGCGCCGCCGAGGTTTGCCACAGGGCGGGCGCGCAGCTCCTCGTTGACAACACCTTCGCCTCCCCCTACCTGCAACAACCGCTCGAGCTCGGCGCCGACCTGGTGCTCCATTCGACGACGAAGTACCTTGGCGGCCATTCGGACGTCGTCGGTGGATTCGTCGGCACCTCCGACGAGGAGCTCGCCCAGCGGCTTCGTTTCCTGCAGAACTCACTTGGCGCGGTACCCGGCCCGTTCGACTCCTGGCTCGTGCTGCGAGGGATCAAGACGCTGGCGCTCCGCATGCGCCAACACTGCGAGAACGCCCGCGCCGTCGCCGGCTTCCTGGCCGAGCACCCGGCCGTCGAGCGCGTGCTTTACCCAGGGCTGCCCGACCACCCCGGACACGAGATCGCGCTGCGCCAGATGCGGGACTTCGGCGGCATGGTCTCCTTCCTCGTCGGCTCGGAGGAGGAAGCGCTCGCGATCTCCTCCCGTACGCATCTCTTCCAGCTCGCCGAATCCCTCGGCGGGGTCGAGAGCCTGATCGAGCATCCGGCCCGGATGACACACGCCTCGACCGCCGATGCGCCGTTCGCGGCGCCACGGAACCTCGTGCGCCTCTCGGTCGGGATCGAGGCCGTCGGTGACCTGCTCGCCGATCTCGAGTCGGCACTCGTCGCCTCCACGGCGACGATCGGTGCGTGAACGCCGAGCTGCTCGAACCGATCGACCTGCACTTCCGAGGTCTCCGCCACGCGATCGGCGTCTACGTGCTCGAGACCGCGGACGGGCTCGCGCTTGTCGACTGCGGGCCGACGACAACGCTTCCGCGGCTCCGCGAAGGGCTCTCCGAGCGCGGCCTCGAGCTCGCCGAGTTCGATCATCTGCTGCTCTCGCACATCCACCTCGACCATGCTGGCGCGGCGGGCACGATCGTGCGCGCGCATCCGAAGCTTCGAGTCTGGGTTTCCGAACGAGGCATGCGGCATCTGATCGACCCCTCCCGGCTCGAATCCTCGGCACGCCGGCTCTACGGCGACCGGTTCGACCAGCTCTTCGGCGAGCTCGCCCCTGTCCCGGCCGGGAACGTCGAGCTCGCCGACGGCGAGCTGCTCGGGCTCGAGGCGTTCGCGAGCCCGGGTCATGCCTCGCACCATGTTTGCTACCAGGCCGACGAGGTCCTGTTCGCCGGCGACGCCTGCGGCGTCCGCAACCCTGCCGACGACTGTGTGCTGCCCGTCTCGCCGCCGCCCGACATCGACGTCGAGCTCTGGCACGCGACGATCGACGCGGTCGCGGCGCGCCAGCCGAAGCTGCTCGCGCTGACACACTTCGGACTCGTCAGCGACGTCGACCGACATCTCGCGCTGCTCGGATCCGAGCTCGACCGCTGGGCGGCGCTGGTCGCCGCGGGCGCCGACGTCGAGGCATTCGCCGCTGCTGCACGACCCGCACGGTGCGTCGACCCGGCACTCTATGACGCGATTGCCCCCTTCGACCAGTCGTGGCAGGGGCTGCGCCGCTACCTCGACAAGCGGGCAGAGCGGAGCGTCGGAGCCTAGAGCGCGTGCCGAAGCAGCGCCCGCGACACGGGACCCGCCCGTGCCGGGGCGGTCCAGCCGCTATGGCGTCGTCGTCACGAGCTGGACGATGTGATGTTCGGAGTCGCCGTGGATGTCGTTGACCGTCACGACCAGTGTGTAGCTCAACGGTGCGACGGGGTCGAACGCGACCGGGAAGGTCACACTCTCGTCCGCCTGCAACGGCACCGCGGCCTCGCCGCCGGCGAGCTTCTTCGTCCCTGCGAGCACCGAGTAGCTGACCCCGAGCGACGAACCGACCGCGTTTCGCGAGGCGAGCAACGGCACGGCGACGGTCGAGCTGAAGCGCGCATTCGCACGCACGAGCTGAGACTGGCCGACGATCGAGGCAGCAGCCGCCGAGAAGGTCGCGAAGGAGGGCCTCTTCTGGCCGCTCGCCTGCTCGAGCCCGCTGAACCAGGTCTGCGAGGTGCTGTCGCGGAAGATGAACCAGATGAACATCTGCACGTACGGGTTCGCCGCGGCAAGCTGCAACGCCTTACGCGCATCGCTCGCCTGCTGCGCGTAGCTGACGCCGTAGGCAACCTCCGGCTTCGTCTCCTCCGCGTACTCGGTGATCCAGATCGGCACGAAACGATGGAACCAGGTCTGGAGCGACTGGCCGAACTCGGTCATCGTCGAGAACGCCACATTCGGGAACGCAACCTTCTGCGTCGGCCCGAACACGAAGTTACTCGGATACGGATGCGTCGCCCACGCGACAAACGGCAGCGTCGGCGCCACCTTCGCAACATCCTCAGCAAAAAGCCCCGGCGCCACCGAATCCGTCCCCGGATCACCCGTCGGCGTACTCCGCCCACGATTCGACGTCTCCCCCGCCGCCACAACCGCATTCGGATCACCAGCCTTGATCCCCTTATACCCCGCCATGAACAACTTCGCGTAAATCGACGGACTCACAATCGTCGAACCCTCATACTGCGGCGTCAGAAACAACCCCAAATTCGGCTCGTTCCAGATCGAAAACCGCGTCACCACCCCCAACCCCGCATGCTTCCCGTCATACCGACTCGCCAACATCTGCGCAAACTCCGTCAAATCATTCAGATTCGACGGCGGATGATTCGGCGTCTGACCCCCATTCGCCCACGAAGGCGTCCCGGTGATCGTGAGAAATACCTGGAGATCGGCCTTTTCGGCGTTGTTGACGAGCGCGTCGATATCGGAGATGTGGTAGGCGGGATCGTTGCCGTTGAGCGGGTTTGCAGGACGCGTCGGCGCGGCGGCAGCCCAGTTGACGAGCGCATGCACGACCGAGGCGTGCGCCGAGGCGGCGGCCGCCAGGTTCGCTGCGGCCTGCGGCGACCAACGGAAGCTCGGATCATCGTAGAAACCGATCGGCATCGCTGACTGCGCGCGCAGAGTTGCGGCGGGAACAGCCAGCAGCACGATCACGACCATCAGGACTAGGCGAAGCTTCCGCGGCACGACAACCTCCTCGGTAACGGGAAAAGGAGACCGCACCGTAACCGAACGTCTTCATGAGGGTGTTAAGGATCGGCACGGAGCTGCCGAAGTCCCTGGTGAGGTCGGCGAGCGTCCGCACCTCGGCGGCACGCCCCGGGGCCTCGCGCAGAGCCGTGTGACGGAACGCCGCTCGGCGGCGTAGCTGCCATACGGAACCAGAGGGGAGACCACATGAGAAACCGCATCTCGATCATCGCAACGCTCGCAGCCCTGGCCACGCTTGCCGCCGGCCCGACCGGCGCCGGCGCCGCCGTGCCGCGCAGCATCACCGTCTCGGGCACCGGGATTGTCACGACCGTCCCGAACCAGGCCAGCTTCACCTTCGGCGTGACCACGAACGGGCATACCGCTCAGGCGGCGCTGAGCGCGAACTCGGTGCAGATGAACCGTCTGATCGCCGCACTCAAGCGGCTCGGGTCTGACCTCGGCCGAGATTCAGACCTCGGAGATCTCGCTGACGCCGAACACGAACCAGACCGGCACGACGATCATCAACTTCAGCGCCTCGAACTCGGTGACCGCGACGAGCAACAGCATCGGGACGGTCGGCGCCGTCGTCGACGCCGCGGTCGCGGCGGGCGCGAACCTCGTCTCGGGGCCGTCGTTGACCCCGTCCGATCAGCTCGTGCTTTCCCGTCGTGCGCTCGCCGCCGCGGTCGCCGATGCACATGCGCGTGCCACGGCAATCGCGACCGCGGCAGGCGTCAAGCTCGGCCCGGTCGAGACGCGTGACCGAGCAGTCGAGCACGACGCCGATTGTTCCGGAGCTGGCGGCACATGCGGCGACGGCCTCGACGCCTGTCGAGGCGGGCACGGTGCAGACCGAGGAGGACATCACGGTCACCTACGGGATCGCGTGAGCGCTCCGCGGCGGCGACGCGCTCAGCTGTAGGCGAGCTCCACCGCGCAGAAGACGAGGTAGAGCACGACCAGGAGTGCGCCGCCGAGGCGTCCGAGCCCCCCTCGCCGGCCGAGCAGCCCGAGCGCCGTCACCGTCATCAGGGCGAGCCAGCCGAAGGCGAAGCCGGAGAGCGCTCCGCGCGCCGCGACACTGACAAACAGCGCCGGCAACACGAGCCCGGCGACGAGGTTGATCGTGTTCGAGTTGAGCGTCTCACTTACGAGCGCCGCTCCCCGCCGGGCCTGCCCGAGCCGCACTGCCGTGTAGGCGTTCGGCAGGCTCGTGAGTGGCGCCAGGATCAGGACGCCGACGATGGTGCGCGGCACGCCCCAGTGGCCGGCGAGCGTGATCGCGCTCTCGACCATGCCGATCGCGCCGAGCACGATCAGCGCGGCTGCCGGCACCATCATCCCGACAAGCCTCCAGACGGCGGTGTCGTCGAGCGCGTGATGGTGCCCCCAGTGCTCCCGCTCGGCGAGCGCACGTGCGAGGCGACGGTCGACCTGCTCGGAGAAGGGCAGGCGCCGTGCAAACCGCGAGCCACGTGAGAGCACGAGCAGGTACGGGACGAGCGCGACGACCACGAGCGCGGCGGCCACGGACGCCGGCAGCCCGGCAAAAACGACCGCGGCGGCGATCGTGGCGGCGAGTAGCGCCGCGGCCGCTTCGATCGCGAGCACCTGGCGCGGCAGCATGACGCTGCCGGCCAGAAGCGCGCTGAAACCGAGCATCGCTGCGAGGTTGAAGACGTTCGACCCGACGACGACACCGAGGCTGACCGCGGTGGCGCCCTTGACGAGCGCAACGATCACCGAGGCGATCTCCGGCCCGTCGGCGGCAAGCGCCGTGAGCAGCCCGAGCAGCGCCTCGGGCAGCCCGACGCGAACACCGAGCCGGTCGAGCGTCTTCGCGAAGAGGCCCGCAGCGGCGAGCGCCGCAACGAGCGACAACACGAAGAGCGGAACGGCGAGAAGTGGCGTCACCGCCGAGCCGACCCCAAACTGCTACGGCCGCGGCCGACGAGCAGAGCGGTAACAGGGCTCACCCGGGCGGAACCGCGCGGCGTGGGCGCTAGCGCTGCTCACGCCCGCGCCGCCCCGCGAGCAGTTCGAGCAGGCTGAGCCCGGCCTTGCCGGGCGCGAGAAACGCGACGAGCAGCTCCTTCAGCAATGCGTCTGCTTCTGTCTCGCTCACGCGCACGAGCCGCTCGGCGCCGTCGAGCGGAGCGTGCAACTCACGCTCAGCCGCCTCACGGGCAAGTGCACCGCCGAGGCGTTCTGCTGTCTGCGTGAGCGCATCCTCGGCCTCACGGCGCCGGGTTCGCGTACGCGACTCGCCGTCGGTGCCCGTCTCTACCGCGAGGCGCCGCAGCAGCGCGCGCGGATGGTCGAGGCGCGCCGCGGCGAGCGCAGCGAGTGCCCAGAAGGCGGCGACGCAGAGCGCCGCCGCCCAGTCCGGGAGCACATGGGCGAGGGCCTCCGCGGCGGCGAGGCTAAGCCCGAGGCAGGCGAGCAGCCCGGCGGCGGCCGCCGCAAGCGTGGCGGCCGCCTCGAGCGCGAGCCGCCGCAGCTCGGAGCCGCGCTCGGCGACCGCGAGTTCGAGCTCGGCGCGAACAAGCTGAGAGAACTCGCCGGCGAGGCGCGCGACAAGCTCCTCCGAGGAGACGGTGCCGCGCGCCGCTGTTTCCTTGCTTGACATCCGACGAATGCTCCGTGACGCGCCGCCCCACGTCAAACAGCCGCATTCCCTGGGACCCTCGGCCGGGGCGAGCCGGTACCGCTCGATACGCTGGACGGCGTGGGTAAAGGCTCGTCGAAGCTGGGCGCGCGCGGCGCGCGAATGTCGCCGCGAGGCCCTGCCCAGCGAGCGCGGCCGGCGGCCGCCGCGGTAACGCCGATGCCGGGATCTGCCCTCGACGAGCTTGCGCTCGCGCTCGCGGCACTCCTCCAGGAGGCGCGCACGACGATCGCGGCAGGGGAGGCACCTCGACGTGCCGAGCTCGAGGCGCGCCTGCGCGGCGCGGCCTCGCGCGCGCGCGCCGGGGTCGATGCCGCCTCCGAGGAGGCGGTCGACGCGCTCGAGCGTGGCGCGCTGACACGGCTCGAGGGCGTGCTCGCCGTCTACCGCGCGCGTCAACGCGTTGCTGCTCCGCCCGAGGCGCCACCCCCACCGGCGCCGCCTCGACCACAGCTGCGTTCGGCGCTGAAGACGCGGCCGACGATCACGGGCACGCTCGACGTACGACGAAGCGAGCGTGAAGGCACGCTCGTGCTCAGCTGGGACGCAAGCGTCGGGGTCGCCGAATGGGAGGTGAGGTTCAGCGAGCGTCCGCGCCCGGGCGCGGACTATGTGGTGCTCGAGACACGCGTGCTGCCGCCCGAGCAGACGAGCGTCGAGGTGCCGGTGGGCGAACGCGTCTTCCGCGTCAACATCCTCGGGCGGAGCCGGGACGGACGGCCACGGACGCGCGCGATGCTTTCGGGGCTGACGCGTGAGTCGTGGAAGGCACGACTCGAGCGGCGCGCCACGGCGTCCTGACGAGCGCCGACGCGCTTCGGGGAATTACGGTCCCGAGGGAAGCAATTCCTGGGATGCGCGCCCAGCGCGCACCGGTCTAGCTTGGGGTCGAGATGGCGGGAAGACAGTCGCCACGTGGGCTCGGACGTGTGGGCGGGACGCCCGCCGAGATCTCGGTCGCCGCCAATCCGGGCGCGCGCCCGGATCGCCGTTTCGCGGCACTCGCGGTGCTCTGCGTCTCGATCCTTATCGTCAATCTCGACAACACGATTCTCAATGTCGCGCTGCCGACACTCGTGCGCAAGCTCGACGCGAGCTCGAGCGACCTGCAGTGGATCGTCGACTCCTACGCGATGGTCTTTGCCGGGCTGCTGCTCGTCGGGGGCAGCCTCGGCGACCGCTTCGGACGCAAGCAGCTCTTCCTGGTCGGGCTCACGATCTTCGCCTGCGGCTCGATCGGCGCTGCATTCTCGGGCTCGGTCGTCCAGCTGATCACCTGGCGCGCGGTAATGGGCGGCGGCGCCGCGCTGACGATGCCGGCGACGCTCTCGATCATCAACAGCATCTTCAGCGACCCGGGCGAGCGCGCGCGGGCGATCGGGCTCTGGGCCGGAACGAGCGGCATCGGGATCGCGATCGGCCCGATCGCCGGCGGCCTGCTGCTCGCGCACTTCTGGTGGGGCTCGGTGTTCTTCGTCAACGTTCCGATCGCGGTCGCCGGTGCGATCGCCGCGTTCTTTCTCGTCCCGAACTCCCGCAACCCGGCGGCGGCTCGTCCCGACCCAGGCGGCGGGCTGCTCTCGATGGTCGGGCTCGGGCTCATTCTCTGGGCGATCATCGAGGCGCCGACCGCGGGCTGGTCGTCGGCGACCGTGATTGCGACGGGGATCGCGGGTCTCGCCGTCGTTGCGCTGTTCATCGCCTGGGAGGCGCGCAGCACGCACCCGATGCTCAACCTGGCGTTCTTTCACGCGCATCGATTCTCCGCCGCGACCGCGTCGCTCTCCCTCGGTGTCTTCGGGCTCTTCGGCGCCCTGTTCGTGCAAACCCAGTTTCTGCAGTTCGACCTGCACCTGACGGCGATCGAGGCGGGGGTGCGCATCCTGCCGATAGCCGCCGTCGTCGCCGTCGCCGCGCCGCTCTCGTCGTTCGTCGTCCGCGCAATCGGCAGCAAGCTGACAGCGACCGCCGGATTGCTCGCGATCGCCGGAGGTCTGCTCGAGACCGCCCTCGTCGCAGCGCCCGCAACGACCTACGCCGAGGTCGTCCCCGGGATGCTGCTGATCGGGCTCGGGGCGGGGCTCGTGATGCCGACGGCCACCGACGCGGTCGTCGGCTCGCTGCCGCCGGGAGAGGCTGGTGTCGGTTCGGCGACCAACGGCGTCTCGATCCAGGTCGGCGGGGCGCTCGGAGTAGCGGTGATCGGCAGCCTCCTTTCGACGCGCTACCAGCGCCACCTCGCCACTGCGCTGCACCTGCAGCCGCTACCCCACGCGGCGCTCCAGACGGCGCTCGGCTCGATCGGTGGCGCGCTCGAGGTCGCGCAACGGCTCCCCGGGACCGCGTCAATCGCACTCGTGCACGCCGCAAGCGCCGCCTTCATGAGCGGCGTCGGCGTCTCGCTCGTGGTCGGCGCCGGGGTCGCACTCCTGGGCGCACTCGTCGCACTCGTCTCGCTTCCGGCCCGCCCGCCCGCCGTCGAGGAACCTGTACGCCCCGGCCATCGCCTCACACCGCATGCTGCCCCGGCGGCCAAGCCTGGCCGGACGACCGCAGCGCGCGGCTGAGGCTCAGACCCGAAGCAGGCGCGGGCGCACGAAGTTATCGGCGTCGGGCACGATCGAGGCCGCGTCGAAGGCGAGCCACTGCTCGAGCAGAGCGGCGTAGACCCCGCGAAAGTCGACGGTGGCCTTGACGTTCCCGAGCACGTCGAGCCCGTGCGCGAGCCCGGGAAACTCGCCGACCATCGTGCCTGCGGCGTTCGTTCCGATCAGAAAGGCTGTCCCTGCGGCACCGTGGTCGGTTCCGTTCGAGGCGTTCTCCTGCGCCCGGCGCCCGAATTCGGACCACAGCAGCGTGACGACGCGGTCGGCGACGCCGCGCGCCTCGAGATCGCGCTGGAAAGCGAGCAGCGAGCTCGCCGTGAGCGACAGTGCCGAGGCGAGCGTCGCCGGTTCGTCGGCGTGCGTGTCGAACTCGCCGCTCGCCTCGAGCGCGACGCAACGGATCGGCAGCTTCGCGCTGATCATCGCCGCAAGCCCCGCCAGCTGCTGCGGGAAGGGGTCGCTGCTCTGGGGGTAGACGACGGGCGAGACGAGCTTCGTCGCGCCGGCGAAGGGCAGCAACTGCCGGCGCAGCAGCTCGGACTCGACCGCGACCGAGGCAGCCGTCTGGACGGCCGCGTCGGTCGTCGCAAGTCGCCCGAACTCGCCGAGTGTTTCGAGCATGCGTACCGAAGGGCTGCCCCAGAGGTTCGGCACCGAGAACACGTACTGGTTCGGGGCGCTGATCGCGGCGACCGGGACGCTCGCGGTCGCGAGCGTCGGCTCGAGCTCGCCGGTCAGCGACAGCCCCTGAAGCGGGTTGTCCTGCGTGCCGACGGCATCGAGGTAGCGCCCCATCCAGCCTGTCTGCAGGTCGACCTCGGTCGCACCGACCTCCCAGTAGTGGCGCGAGGTGAAGTGCGACTGGTCCGGATGGCTGTAGCCAATCGCCGGCATCACCGACACCTTCCCCTCGGCGTGGAGCTGCGCGAGCGGCGCCAGCGCGGGGTGCCAGGAGAGACGGTCGTCCTCGGTGAGCACCTGGCCACCGCTGAGCGCGAGGTTCGGGCGGAGCTTGCGGTAGAGCGGATCGCCTTCCGGGTAGAGCACCGAGAGACCGTCGGTGCCGCCCGGCATAAACACCGAGACCAGGATCCGGCCGGGATCGGCCTCTGCCGCCGCGGCGATCCCGGCGTCAAACGCGGCGAGATTGCCGACGCCGTACACCGAGAGCGCGACACCGAGCGAGCGTGCGACGAAGCCCCGCCGGCTCATCCCGGTGCCGGCGGGGGTGGGCATTCCCGGCTCGATCGCGCGCAGGCCTGCGCCCGCGACAACGCGGCGCGAAAACTCGTCGCAGCTACAGCGCGTCATGCGGTCTGGAGGTCGGGTGAGACGGCGACGAGTTGGCGCAGCGCGTTCTCGACGAGAACCGGATACACCTGCTGCTCCCACTGGGCGGTGGCATCGGCGAGCGCCCGCGCCGCGAAGTCGTGAAGCAGCTCGAGCGTCGCGTCCGAGAGCAGCGGGTTGTGCCAGAACGCAAGCGCGCGCTCGACGAGCAGCTCGGGGTCCGAGGGAACCCCGGCAGGCGGATGGTTGGGGTCGAGCTGCCGCCCCTGCAGCACCTGACCCACAGTGATCCAACGGCCCAGAAAGGTCGCCGTGTTCAGCCAGCGGGTGTAGTCCCAGCCGGCGACGTTCGGCGGGTAGAAGAGCTGTTGGCCTGCGAGCTGACCGATCCAGGCCCAGTTCGTCGAGGTGATCCCGGCCCCGATCCGTCGCAGAAGCCCGGCGGTGTAGACGATCGGTGGCGTCACCATCGCCTCGCCCTCATACAGATCCGGGTGCATCAGGATCGCCTGGACGACAGGCTGGGTCTCGTACCCCTGCTCGTAGAGCTCCTGCAGGCCCGCGAAGGTCACGGCGTCGGGCGGCGTCGGGATGAAGTACGACCAGAGCTTGTTGACGAAGAACGGCGCGTGCTTCGGGTTCTGAAGGCAGAGCCGGCACGAGTCGTGCCAGTCGAAGGCGCCGCTCTGGGCGAAGATCGTCTTGAGCCCGTCGTCGTGCTCGGCGGGATCGAAGTGAAAGTCGACCGGTCCGAGCGTCTTGCTCCAGCCGTTCTGCCAGCCGGTGAGCGCGCGTGCCTGCTCGCGGACGTCCATCTCGGTGTAGGCGCCGCTCTGCGCCCCAAGCGTGAAGATCTCCATCATCTCGCGGCCGTAGTTCTCGTTCGGCGCCTGCTTGATGTTCTCGGAACCGCTGAGCCAGAGCAGCATCGCCGGATCGTGCGTCACGTCGAGCAGCAACTGCTCGAACGAGCCGAGCGCGTTCTGACGGAAGAGCTCGTTCTGGCCAAGCATCAGACGCTGTGAGCCCACCCCCTCGTTGGAGGTGGCAAACCAGGAGTGCCAGATCAGCGTCATCCGCTCGATCAGCGGCCGAGAGCTGCGCACCATCCGGTCGAGCCACCAGCAGTGGTCGTCACCCCAGACGTCGTACGGCTCGAGCGGCGCGCCGCCGGCGCCGTGAGGGAGCGGGCCGACGAGCACCTCCGCGCCCGGCGCAACAAGCGAGTCGACCGCAGCCGCAAGTCCCTTGCTCGCAAGCTGTTCGGCCTCGCCCGGACGCGGCCCGAAGCCCGCCCGCCAGAGCAGGCGTTCTGCTTGTGCGCTCCCGAACACGCCCTGGTACACGTCCACCGCTCACTCTCTTCCCGACTCGCTGGCAGCTCCCTTCTCCCTCATCGAACATCGCCCACCGCCAAACGATCCCTGAGAGCGGGGAGTCGCGAGGTAAGCGGGCGCAGCAGATGAGGGGCCTCAGGGTGCGGCGCGATCGCCTTCGGCGTCCCGCAAGCGCTGTGCCAGCGTCTGCAGGAGGCGCACCATCAGCACCGGTTCGCGTCGGAGCAGCGACTGGAACGCGATCCTGCCGAGACAGAGCATCGTCACTTCGGAGCGCGCAACCACCGTCGCCGAGCGCGGCTGCCCGTCGAGCAGGCACATCTCACCGATCATCGCCCCCTGGCCGACCTCGATTCGGCGGCGTCCCGGCCCTCGCAGGATCTCACAGCTCCCGTGGAGCAGGACATAGGCGGTCGCGCCGGACTCACCCATCCGCATGATCTCCGTGCCTGGAGCGAAGCGCTGGATCGTCGCGAGCCGCGCGACGCCGCGAAGGTGCCGTGTCGAGACGCCCGCGAAGAGTGGCAGCTCCGCAAGCACGGCCGCCCAGGCGCCCAGCTGCGCACCGCGCCCCGGTTCTCCCGAACCGGGCCCTGCCTGGAAACCGGTTTCGCTCATCGACCGGCGGGACGATAACAGAGCCGGGGCGGGGCCCCAAACAGGGCGAGCTCCGCGCCGCGCGGCGCCCTGACTGCGATCCCGCCGGCTTGCCCGCACGAGACATCGGCGCGCGCCGGGCGGGCCCGCAGGCGCACTCAGCGATCTCCTCCCCCGTCCCCATGGAATCCACAGCCGCGACCGCTCTACTGCTCTACGACAGGTTGTTTTCACCCAGACCAAAGGAGTCACCGAACATGAACAAGCACAGCCGTTTGCAGATGGCGCTCGCTACCCTCGTCGTCACCGGCGCGCTTGCCGGAGGTGGTGCTGTACTCGCGAACGCGGCGACCGGCTCCTCGACGGCGACAGTCCCAACGACAGCGACGACCACGACACCCACGAGTTCGACCGGCACCGTCCCGACAACGGCCCCGAGCGGCGCGACGGGTAGCAGCACCGCGTGCCCGAACATGTGAGCAGCATCGCTGGTGGCGGCTCCCGCACCGGGGCGCCGCCGCTGGCTCGCCGACGCCGCGCCGCCCTCGCGATCGCGCTCGCCGCACTGAGTGCGGCCGAGGTTGCGGCGGCAGCGCACCCTCGTGTGCTCGCCACGCACCTCGACAACCCCCGCAAGCTCTTTGTCGCGGCGGACGGCGCCGTCTATGTCGTCGAGGCCGGCTCCGGCGGCCACGACCGCTGCTTCACCGACGCGGGCGCGAAGACCTGCGTCGGGCTGACCGGGGCGGTGACCCGGGTCTTCGACGGCAGGCAGCAGCGCGTCGTCAGCGGCCTGCCCTCCGCCGCCTCAGCTGACGGCACGGACGCGGAGGGACCGGCGGCGGTTGTCGTCACCGGTAAGACCTACACGATCCTGGTCGGAGATGGCCGCGTCGATGCCACGAGCGCCCGCCAGCTCGGCCGCGACGGCGCCCTTAGCGGCGACCTGATCTCGACCGGGGGTGGTGCCGTCGCGGCGCGCGTGCTCGCGAATTTCGGCGCCTTCGAGGCGGCGCACGACCCGGACCACGGTGCGGGACCGGGCGCCACCGCAGGCGATCCGGCGCTCGACAGCAACCCGTACGCGCTGACGCGCTACGACGGCGGCTACGCGGTCGTCGATGCCGCCGGTAATGACCTGCTCTGGCTGAGCCCGCGTGGGGTCGTCTCGGTGCTCGCCGTCTTCCCCACCCAGCGGGAACGTGTCGCCGCAGGTGTTCTCGGCAAGAGCGCCGAGACGCTGACCGTCCAATCCGTGCCCACAAGCGTGACCGTTGGGCCCGACGGCGCCCTGTACGTCGGCGAGCTCACGGGGTTCCCCTTCGAGGTCGGGAAGGCTCGCGTCTGGCGCGTAAGCCCCGGCCGCAAGCCCACCGTCTACGCCTCCGGGTTCACGAACATCTCCGATCTCGCCTTCGACGGCAAGAACCTGCTCGTGCTCGAGATCGCCAGTCGGGGGCTACGCGACTCGCACTCCCCCGGCGCCTTGATCCGGGTTGCGCCGAACGGGGCGCGGACGCTGCTGCTCGGAACCGGGCTCGTGGCCCCGACGGGGCTCGCGGTCGCGAACGGTTCGATCTACATCGCCAACGACGGCACCTCCCCCGGCTCGGCATCGGGCCACGGCGGCGAGCTGATCAGCATCCCGGCCTGACAATGCCCACGCGCATACCCCGTGCGCCCACCGGCAACGCTCGAAACTCCGCGCGCGGCTAACTACGCATCGACCGCGCATCTTCGCTGTCGATACACCCGAGTGAACCGGTCGCTAACGCCGGAACTCTCAGGGACCCCCGTGGTCGAGGAGGCGGCGTGCCGATGACAACGCTCGCGGAGCTCTATCGGATCAACGAGACGAATCTCGCTCTCCGCCGGCAGTTTCTGCAGCTCAGCGCGCGGGACCTACGGGTGCTCAAGCGGCTCGGCCCCTGGTCAGCGAAGGTCGCGGCGCCGCTCGCCAAGGACTTCTACGACTTTCAGTTCGCGTTCTCGCCCACCCGCACCTTCTTCACGAGCTACGCGGCCGAGTCCGGCCGGTCGCTGGAGCAACTCCGTCAGGGGCTCGAGCAGGCGCAGGCCGCGTACTTCCGCCAGATCTTCGAGGAGGCCGCCGGCGGCGGCACCTTCGGCGTCTCCTACTTCGAACGCCGGTTGCGCGTCGGCAGGATCCACAACGAGATCAACCTCCCTTTCAAGTGGTATCTGGGCAGCTACGCGACGTACTTCGATCTCGTGCGGAAGTACCTGAAGCGAAGCTTCCCGGGCCGGCCGCGTCTGCGCGCCCAGGCGGAGCGCGCGATCGTCGTCGTCATGAACGCCGACGCGCAGGCGATCGTCGAAGCCTTCTACTTCGACACCTTCCAGGCCATGGGCGTCGACCTGACCCAGGTGAGGGTCGAGAACCCCGAGCACGACCTCTCCGATCGGAGCGCCGAGCTGAAGGGGCTCGTGCAGGTCCCGCTCCGCGGGATCGCACGCGCCCTCGAGACGCTGCGCAGCGCCACGGGCCAGATGAGCACCTCTTCCGAGGAGACAAGCAGGGCGATCACCGAGATCGCGAACGCGGTCGGCGACGTTGCGCAGGGCGCCGAGCGTCAGGTGCGGATGATCGACGAGGCCAAGACCGTGGCCGAGAGCGCCGCGCAGGCGGCACTCGACGCGCGCGCGCTGTCGAACGATGGCCTGCAGGCCGCCGAGAAAGCCACACACGCGATGGAGGCTGTGCGCGACTCCTCGACACAGGTCAGCGCGACGATGGACGGCCTCGCGACCAAGTCCGAGCAGATCGGCGGGATCGTCGAGACGATCACGAGCATCGCCTCGCAGACAAACCTGCTCGCCCTCAATGCTGCGATCGAGGCCGCACGCGCCGGCGACCAGGGTCGCGGCTTCGCGGTGGTCGCCGAGGAGGTCAGAAAGCTGGCGGAGGAGTCGCAGCGCGCCGCGCAGCAGATCTCCTCGCTGATCGCCGACATCCAGACCGAGACGCAGAAGGCGGTCTCGGTCGTTCAGGAGAGCGTCAGCCTGACCGTCGAAGGCTCGTCGGTTGTCGAGCAGGCGCGCACGGCGTTCCGGACGATCGGTGCAAGCGTCGAGGACATCAGCGTCCGGATCGAGCAGATGGCCGCTTCGACCGCCGAGGTCGCCGCCGTCGCCGAGCAATCGTCGGCGTCGGCAGAGCAAGTCTCGGCCTCGACCGAGCAGACGAGTGCCTCGACGATCGAGGTAGCCGACTCGGCCCGGCAGCTCGAGGGCACCGCCCAGGACCTCGAGGACATCGTGAGCTCATTCAAGCTCGCCGCCACCGTCTGACGTCGCTCCCCCGCCCGTGCCGAACTCAACGACCGAACCTGGAGTGGCGATCTCCGCCGCGGGCAGCGAAAGCACGCAGCAGCGCGTCGTCTTCGCGCTCGGAGAAGAGGAGTACGCGCTTCCGATCACGCAGGTGCAGGAGATCATCCGCTACGCCGAGCCTCGCCGAATTGCCGCCGAAGCCGACTGGATCCGCGGCGTCATCAGTTTGCGCGGCAAGATCGTCCCCGTCTGCGACCTGAAGGCGCGGCTTGGGGTCTGCGCCGGGCTCGCGGCCGAGCCGAAGATCGTGATCGTCGAGACGTCGCGCGGTACCGCGGGGGTGATCGTCGACGAGGTCGTCGAGGTGCTGACGGTGAGCGACTCGCAGATCGAGCCGGTGCCGGGAACCGGAAGTGAGCTGATCGAGGCGGTCGCGAAGGTCGACGACCGGCTCGTGATCCTGCTCAACCCCGAGGAGCTCTTCTCCGGGCTCCACTTCGCCGGCTGACGGGCCGCTAGTTGTTCGCGAACGCCGGCGCGGTCAACGCCGCGACGAACTGCGTCTGGGTCGTGCGTGTCAGCACTTCGAAGCGGAAACGGCGATCATCGCCGTTGAGCGCGCCGACCCTGCCGCGCGACGCGCCGTAGCGGATCGGGTTCGTCTCCGTAAAGACGATTGGGAAGAGCGAGGCAAAGAAGCCGGGCAACCATCGCTCCGCGGCCCCGGACGGATCGTTGTAGTCGGTCACCCACTGGCCGCACGCATTCCAGGGGCAGACCCAGGCGAGCATGTTCGCGGACGGCACCTCGGCCTTGAGCTCGTCGATTCCCGCCTCAACTTCGGCCCGCACCCGCGCCTCGAACTGAGCGGTTGTCTCGGGCACCGTCCTGACCGCGGCCGGAGTCCCGACCGGGCCGCTGACCTTTCCCAGACACGTGTAGAAGTAGAAGCACGTCGGCGAGAAGCGGAGCACCCGTCCCCCGCTCAAGCTCACCGTGTTCTTCGTCACCTTGTAGTCGCCGTGTCCGTACTCGCCAGCGTGGAACCCGACCTGCCATCGTCCGTCGGCGGCGAGCGCGCGGATCTGCGGCCAGGAGAGGTTGCCAGCCGGATGATCGGCTCCCGGCGTCTTGTTGTCGGCAAAGCCGGTGACGACGTAGAGAACCGCGGTGAAGCCGAACTCCCTGAGCAGTGGATCCCAAGCTTGTTCGTCGGTGAGCCCGTCGTCAACGGTGATCAACACCGGCTTGCTGATCCCGCGTGGGAGGCTCCCCGTCGTCAGCCAGGTGTCGTACTGCCCGATCGTCACCGTTCGATACCCGTGATCCTTGAGGTACGAGAGCTGTGCCAGGGCTTCGGCGTGCGTCTCGTCGTAAATCGTCGGTTTCGTGTCGAGCGGGCCCTCGATCCCGTGGTAGTTGAGCACTGGCAGATAGACGATGGGGCCGGACCTGATCGAGAGCGGCGGCGCGTCACTGACGTTGCCGAAGTTGTCGCTCACGGTCGCCGAAACGGAGTGAATCCCGGGGCTGAGCGTCGAAGTGTCGAAGCTGAGCTCGTACCGGTACCGACCGGCGTTCGGGGTGGTGAAGAGCGTCCCGACCGGGGCGCCGTCGATGGTGAACTGGACGGACTTGACACCGACCGTCGAGCTGGCCTCGAGCTCGAAGGTCGTCTCACCCTCGACGCGGGCGTAGGGATAGCCCGTAAGCGGCCTCGGCAGCATGATCACCGCCTTCGTCACGGCGACCGTCGCCGGTGCTGCCGGAGTCGTCGAAGCCCCCGACCCGGAGGGCGCGAGAACGAACGCCGCCAGCGCGAGAGCGAGCACGCCCACCGAAAGCTGTCCGAAACGGCTCCCCGCGCGGCATCCGGCCAGCGCATGGCGCAGGTACGAGCGTTCATGCTGGCTTCGAACTCCCCCGCTCCTCATCTCCGCTACCTCCTGCATCGCGGCGCACCCCTACGCGCGTCCAGGTGACTGTGCGCAGGTACCCGGATGCTCGCAACCTAGCTCGCTGCGAGCGCACCTCAAACCACGCTTCGGGGGGGTGTCGACTACCCGGACGGCCTGCGCGGGCAATGCAGAGGAGCCTGATAGTGAGCGAGCTGATCCCGCGACGCGGCCGACGGACGGTGCGTGGACGGATCTGCCTCAACGCGTTCGAAGGAGGGTGCATGAGCGGACACATGGGCGGCCCGAGGGGAATCCTGACGAGCGGGTTCGCGACGCTGCCGTTGCTCGTCGGCGGGTTCGTCGTCAGCTGCGTAAAGCGCTTGTGGGCACGGTAAGGGCCGCGTCGACCGCAGCCTGCTCGCCCGACGCTCCAGCCCCGGCCGCGCACGTGTCTCGGGGCACGGCCGTCGTCATCGCCTGCAGGAACGGCGCCGCGACGATTGCGAGCGCGGTTGGTTCAGCCGTACATCAGGCTGACGTCTACGTCATCTCCGACGGCTCGACGGACCAGACGGTGGAGCTCGCGCGCGCTGCCGGCGCGCAGGTGCTCGAGCGCCCGTTGAGTGCCGGAAAGGCAGCAGCGTTGCGCGCAGGCGTCGAGGCATTCTCGCTCGCGACGCGCTACGCCTACATCGCGGTCCTCGACGACGACACGACGATCGCGCCGACGTACGTGGCACAGACGACGCAGCTGATGGATGCCGACTCGGGTGTGGCCGCGAGCTCCGGGCGGATCGACTCGCTCTGGGACGAGCGTTGCCGCTGGAACGTGCTGATCGCGTTTCGTGCGTTCATGTACTGGTCGTACCAGGTGACGATCAAGCGAAGCCAGAACGCCTTACACGTCGTCAACGTTGTCTGCGGCGCCAACAGCGTCTTTCGCGCCGAGATCTTCGCCGACCTGATCGCCGCCGATCCGCCTTACGCGATTGATGACATGTACTGGCTTGCCGAGATCGTCCGCCGCCGTCTCGGCCGGGTTGCCTATGTCCACACCGCGCGCTCCTGGACGATCGACCCGCACCGCTTCGGCGACTGGTACCGGCAAACGGTGCGTTGGAGCTGGGGCCAGCTCCAATCCGTCCGCGGACATGGCCTGGGCGTACCGTTGCGCCGCACCACGGGCCGCCGGCGCGGCCTGCGGGTGTCCTGGTTCGATCTCGCCTACCTCTCGCTGTTGGTCGACCTTGCCGCGTACATGCTCGCGCCCTTAGCGTTGCCGCTCCTCGTACTCGCGGTCAGTGGCTGGGTCAACCCGTTCTGGTTCGCCGTCTTCTTCCTGGCCGAGAGTCTCTGCTGGATCGGGGTCGCGGCCTACGCGCTCCGGCGCCCGCGTCTTCTCGCCCTTGCGCCGGCCCTGATTCTGCTTGACCTCGTCTACCGGATCGCTCTCCTACACGCACTCGTCAAGACGCTGCGCCAGCCGACCGTCACTGGCGGCCGCTGGGACTCGCCGCGACGATTTGTTCAGGACCCTGCCGTAGCGGGTGACTAGCCGCCTGCTCGTGCTTGTCGCGGTGTTCACCGTCGTCGGCGGAGGAGCGGCGGCGAGCTCGCGAGCAGCCGCCGAAACTGCCCCCGCCGGCTGCGGGACGGCTGGAGCCTGCCCCGCCACCGCGCACCAGTACGTCTGGCACGGGCTGATCTGCGCGACGGTGCCGCATGCCTACGCCGGGATCGACACGATCGAGGTGCGTCTGGGGGCTACCAGCTGGCTCTGCCACTCCAGTCGGACCTTGCCCTGGCACCGAGCGATCGTGGCGACGACCTTCTGGGTCGGCGAGGTCGTCGACGGGGCCCTCTCGGACGGAAGCCAGGTGTGCTCGGCCTACGACCGCGACTGGGCCTATCACTGGTCCGGGGTGGACGACGGCACCGTGTCGGCGACGACCCGCGCCTGCAGCGGCTCGATCATCGGCGGTTGTGACGGTGTGACAGAAGCGAACGGGGTCTGCTCGACGCAGGCTCGTACCGCCGCAAACGGCTACTTCCCAACCCGTGCGCACCCGCGCGAGAACCCGTTTTATGCCGATCTGCCGTTCGACGACGTCAACGATCCGGTCGCCTTCGCCGAGCGTTGCCAGGTGATTCCCTGGGCGTACGCGCCCGGGTTCGCAGGTCACTGCACCGACCGGCAGTTCTCGTACATGAAGAACCACTGGCTCCGCATCGTCGGCCCCGACGGACGCACGTGCTACGGGCAGATCGAGGACGCGGGGCCCTCGCACGGGCACCTCTACCACGACGCGCTGTACGTCTTCGGCGCAATCGACGCCCGTCCGCTGCAGGGCGGCTACAACGACACCGGCATCGACGTCTCGCCCGCGCTCAACGGCTGCCTCGGCTTCGCCGCGCTGAACGGCGACCACGATCACGTCTCGTGGCAGTTCGTTGCGGCCACCTCGGTGCCGGCGGGCCCCTGGCGTCGGCTGATCACGACCCGCCAGGTCTTCGCTCCCTAGCCGCCGAGCAAGACCTTGGAGCCCGACCGGCAACCGGCCCGCCGAGGGCGTTGCGGGTTTTCCGCACCGTTTCGCATCCCCTCCCTCTCGAGGATCGACGTCCGAGGCAGCGGCTTCGAAGATGGGCGGATGCACGCCGAGCAGCAGTTCCTCGCCCTCGACATCGAGACCGACGCGTTTCTCGGCCTGGTGCTCGACCTGTTCGCGCGGATCCCGCTGCTCCGCGGCGAGCACCCTGTAGTGCTCGGCGAGCTGCTCGAGAGCCCGTCGACGGTCGCGGTGGGCTTGTACGACTTCGGGACGAATCGCCTCGCCGGGCTCGCGCTCGCAAGCGTCGACCTTACGAAAGGCACGGCGGTCGCCTCGCTGCACGTCGACCCGCGGCAGAACATGCGTCTGCTTCGACACCGTCTCGTCGAGGAGTTGCTCGCGCGCCCGAGGCTCCGCGACGCCGAGAAGCTCGAGATCGTTGCCGGCCCAGCACCGAGGCCGGGCCGTGGACCCGCCGGGAAGCGCGCGGATGTGACGGGCGACAGCATCCTCCGCCCCTGATGCACTCTTCCGCGCCCTCGCAGATCGGCGTGGGCCTCGCTCCGCCGTCCGTGCTGCGAGACTCCGCGCACGTGAACGACACCGAGAAGTGGGACCGGCTCGCAGAGACGTTTTCCGAACGCGACTACGCTGCCCCGAAGCTCTACGCCGCTCGCCGCGCCCAGGTGATCGTCGAGCTCGCACCTCGCTCGCGCGCCGGGGAGACCCTCCTCGACCTCGCCTGCGGGGACGGCCTCATGGCGTCGCCGCTACTCGCCCACGGCTTGCACTACGGCGGGCTCGACTCGAGCCCCCGCATGCTCGCCGTCGCGCGCGCGCGCAACCCGGAGGTGCCGTTCGTCCTAGGGCACTTCCAGGAATACCGCCCGCCGCAGGACGTCGACTGCGTCACTTGCCTGCGCTCGATCAAGTACGCCGACGACCACGTCGCGTTCTTCAGCCATGTCCGCTCCTATGTCCGCAGGAAGTTCGTCTTCGACATCGACTTCGAGGCCGACAACCCCCGGGACGTCGTCGCCGAGGCGTATCGGGCAGGGTTCTCGGAGGTTGAGCTCCGGCCGTTCTTCCTGCCGCAGCGCACGCGCGTGCCCTCCGCCCTGCATCCCGCGATCCGCACGCTCGAACAGACACCGTTTCTGAGCGGTCTGCTCTCCCGACGCTACGGGATCCTCTTCTGCGTCGCCCGACCCTGACCGACATGCCCGTCGCGCACGCGTGCGATCGAGGCGCGTCCCCGGCTCACCGCGCGTCGACCGAAGCGAGTTGGCTCCGCTAGCCTGGCTCGTATGGTCATCGGCGTCGTTCTCTTCGACGGGGCGGAGGAGCTCGATGCGATCGGGCCCTGGGAAGTACTCGCGGCCTGGGCCCAGCGTTGGCCGCAGGACGGTGTCCAAGTCCTCACCCTCGCCCCGGACGAGCGCCAGGTCGTATGCGCAAAAGGCTTGCATGTGCTCGCCGACTACAGCTGGGCGACGGCACCAGGCCTCGACGTCGTCATCTACCCGGGCGGAGACGGGACGCGCGCGCAGCTCGGAGACGAGCAGGTACGCAGCTGGGTAAGGGCACAACACGCTCGCGGCACGCTGATGACAAGCGTCTGTACGGGGTCACTCGTCTATGCGGACTCCGGGCTGCTCGCCAACCGACCCGCGACGACCCACTGGGGGGCGCTCGAGCTGCTCGCCGAGCTCGATTCGACGATCGAGCTGAGACCGAACGATCGCTTCGTCGATACCGGCGAGATCGTCACGGCAGCGGGCGTCTCGGCCGGGATCGATATGGCGCTCCACCTGGTCCGGCGCCTGCACTCGCTCGAGCGCGCCCGTGAGGTACGCCGCTACATCCAGTACGACCCCGAACCTCCGATCTGACGCGGGCGCCTCGCTCCGGCCAGGCGCCCGCTTCGGGGTTCGCCGCCTCTCGGTATTCCGACAGCGGCGCGCAGCTGCCGTGATCGGCTCGCGAGCTCGGCGCAGGGACCGTGACCCCCGCAGATGATGAGGTGAGTCGTAGACGACTGCTCGCCGCTCGCGTCCACGAGGCCCGCTGCCCTCACGCCCGGTTCGAAACAGGCGCGGGGCGCTCGACGAGCCCGAGCCTATCCGCCGGACAACATCCCCTGGCGTTATAGTTGCTGGATCAAGTTTCTCGATCACGGAGGTTCGATGGCCCAACTGCCTGAGCGCAGAGAATCGATCGGGGCGCCGGATTCCCTCGATGCGAGCGCACGCGCGCTGCTTTTCACCGAGGCGCGCACCGCCAACACATTCACCGACGAGCCCGTCAGCGACGCGCAACTGCACGAGATCGTCGAGCTCGCGAAGTGGCCGCCGAGCGCCGCGAACACGAATCCCCTGCGCATCCTCTTCGTCCGCAGCGCCGAAGCCCGCACGCGCCTGGTTACACACATGAGCGACGGCAACAAGCAAAAGACGCTCGGCGCGCCGATGGTCGCAGTGCTCGCCGCCGACTACGAGTTCCACGAGTACGTGCCACGACTGCTGCCGTTTCGTCCCGAGCTCAGGGACTACTACGCGGCGGATGGGACGCTGCGCGAGCGCCAGGCAAGCTTCAACGCCACGCTGCAGGCCGGGTACTTCGTCCTCGCGGTCCGCGCAGTCGGGCTAGCCGCCGGGCCGATGGGGGGATTCGACGCGGGCGGGATCGACGCCGAGTTTTTCTCGGAGCGGAGTTGGCATTCGCTCCTCGTCGTCAACATCGGCCACCCGGGTGTCGACCCGTGGTTCGAGCGCCTGCCGCGACTTGACTACGCCGAGATGGTTGCCGAGGTCTAGGCGTTTTGCAGGATCTGCTCCGGCTTCGGCGATCTGGCCGAGCCCGGACAAGCCTCGGACCGACGCTCCGGATGCGCTCGGGCCTTGCGCGGCGGGTGGAATGCCGCTTTAGCATGGTGGCGTGGCCTCACGTTCACGACCTCCGACGATGGAAGACGTGGCGGCACTCGCCGGCGTCTCGCGGGCGCTCGTCTCGCTGGTCGTGCGCCAGAGCCCGAAGGTGAGCGACCTCTCGCGAGGCAAGGTGCTCGCGGCGACCGAAGCGCTCGGCTACCGGCCGAACGCCCTTGCCCGCAACCTGGCGCGCCAGCGCACGCGGACGATCGGCGTGCTGCTCAACGAGCTGCGAAACCCGTTCTACGCCGAGATCATGGACGGCATCGAGGCCGTTGCGGCGGCGTCCGACTACGACGTACTCATCGGCACCGGCGGGAGACGGCCGGAGGGCGAGCGCCTGTCGCTCGACGTCCTGCTCGAGCACCGCGCCGACGGCTTGATCCTCGTCGGGCCACGGCTCGGGGCACACACCATCGACCGGGTCGCAGCACTCGTGCCCGTCGTGCTGATCGCACGCGCGATCGACTCGCCGCACGTGGACGCGGTCGTGAACGACGACCACGTGGGCGCACGCCTGGCGGTCGATCACCTCGCAGACCTCGGCCATACGCGGATCGCGCACATTGACGGCGGCAGCGGCGCAAGCGCGGCCGCCAGGCGCACAGGCTACGAAACGGCGATGCGGACGCGCGGACTGGACGATTACGTGCAGGTCATTCGTGGCGACTACACCGACATCGCCGGCGTCGCCGCCGCCGAGAGGCTGCTCGCGACGGGGCCCCTACCGACAGCGATCTTCGCCGCCAACGACTTCGTAGCGGTCGGCGTACGCGACCGGCTCGAGGATGCCGGGCTCGTCATCCCTCGCGACCTCTCGCTCGTCGGCTACGACAACACCTTTCTCGCCGCCCTCCACCGCGTCGCGCTGACGACCATCAACCAGCCCCGCGCCCTGATGGGCGAGCTCGCGATGCAGGCACTGATCGAGCGGATCGAAGGCGAGCGCACCCGTGCGCTCGTACGCCGCCTCTCCCCCGACCTCGTCGTCCGCTCCTCGACCTCGGCACCAAAGCGCGAGCGCGTCGATGGTTAGACGTCGGCCGGCGGCGGCGGCACGATCCACCGAAGCGGCGAGGCGGCCTGGCATTTGCTTGACGGAAGCGGCGCCTGCCTCGCGCGACGGGCCTGATCTCGCCGGGCCTCTGAGGCACAGGCGACCAAGCGACACAGCTCGCCGAGCTGCCGCCTGCCGCAAATAGGCAGGCGCGTCGGGGCCCGCGCTCAGCCCTCACGACGCTCGCCCACCCGTCGGGTCCCCTCACACGGCGTCGCTGTCACTCGGACGATCGCGCGGGGTGCGCCCACGACCGGGTTGGCGCTCGGCGGCAGAGGCGCGAACGCCGGGGTAGTTGCAATCGGCGAACAACTCTGCTAGCTTCGCGCCAGGTCGCTGGAGTTGGTCATCTTTGTAGCCTCTCCAATTCGCAACGATCTCCGGCTTTTGTAGCCGCGGCGTGCTAGCGGCCCAGAACGGCAGCGCATGTTGGTCGATACGTGCAGGGATCGTTGGCGGCTTTCGCGTCCTGCTGGTTCAGGCGCACATCTACGAGGAGGTCAGGTATGGCGAGTTCTCTGAGGATCAGTGTGAACGGGCTCGCACACAGTGTTAGTGCGACCCTCGACACACCGCTGCTCTACGTTCTTCGCAACGAACTGCATCTGCACGGCCCTCGCTTCGGATGCGGGCTGGCGCAGTGCGGGGCATGTTCGGTGCTGCTCAACGGCAAGGAAATCCGCTCGTGCGTGACACCGGTCGGAGCTGTCTCCGGCACTGGCCAGCAGATCACGACCCTCGAGGGTCTGCCGGCGCTCTGGGCGGCCCAGCATCCATCGACCAGCGCTGCGATTCCCGAGCTTCATCCGATTCAGCAGGCCTGGATCGATCTCCAGGTTCCGCAGTGCGGTTACTGCCAGAGCGGGATGATCATCCAGGCGACAGACCTCCTCGGGACGAGCGCGACTCCGACCCGAGAAGAGATTCAGGTGGCGATGAACGGCCATCTCTGCCGCTGCGGCACCTACACGGCGATCATCGACGCAATCCAACTCGCCGCCAAGACGATCGCTTCGACCAAGGGGGCCTCATGAGCGTCTTTTCCGCCGGGCAGGCACGAATCGCTGACGGCGCCGCCGGTCACACGATCGACGTCTTCGGCGCAACGCTGACGCGAGGGAAGTTCGTCAAGGGCGGAGGTGCACTGATCGCAGGTCTCAGCCTGGTCGGCGGCCTCGGGGCTGGACGTGCGAGTGCGGCCCCGGACGACGGCGGCACAAGCTCGCTCGATCCGACACAGCCGAGCTCCTGGCTCGAGATCAACGCGGACAACACGATCGTGATGCGGACCGGAAAGGTCGAGTTCGGGCAAGGCTCGGCCAGCACGGCGTTTGCGCAGATCACCGCCGAGGAGCTGAACGTCCCCTACACGGCGATCACGCAGGTCATCATGGGCGACACCGATCGAACCCCGGACGGTGGCTTCTCCGCAGGTTTCATGAGCGGCGGCAATCCGAACGTGAAGCTCGTGGCGGCCTACGTCTATCAGGCGCTGCTCAACGTCGCTTCGACCCAGCTCGGAGTGCCCGTCGCTTCCCTCACCGTCACGAACGGTGTCGTCACCGGAGGCGGCAAGAGCCTCACCTACGGGCAGCTTGTCTCAGGGCAGCAGCTCAATCTGACGATTCCGGTCGTCGGCGTCTTGCCGAACGGCGCGTTCGGGATCACCGTGCTCGGCAATCCGCCGACCAAGCCGGTCAGCGATTACCAGGTGGTCGGCAAGTCGATCCCGATGCGGACGATCCCGGCGATCGTCTCCGGCGCGGCAACCTACGTCGGCGACATCGTGCTCCCGGGGATGCTCTATGCGCGTTCGGTACATCCGGCCACGCTCGGCTCGCAGCTTGTCTCCGTCGGCACGCTCGACAAGAAGCAGTTCCCGAACACACAGATCGTTGTCAACGGCAACTTCGTCGCCGTCGTCGATCCTGAGGAGTACACGGCGATCGAGGCGGCTTCACTGCTCGCCGCGAAGACCAAGTGGACGACGTGGTCAGGCTTGCCGGGGAGCGACAACCTCTTCACGGCGATGCGCGAGCTCCCGTACCCGGGCGCACCCGCGGTGGGCCAGTCGAACGGCACGCCGTCGGCGGCACTTGCAAGCGCGGCGAAGACGCTGTCGGCGAGCTACGAGTACCCCACCGAGAAGCACGCACCGATCGGTCCGACTGCCGCGGTCGCCGACTACCACAGTGACGGCACGGTGTGGGTGTACGTGCACACGGCCAACCCGCAGGCAACGCGGCAGGTTATTGCCCAGATGCTCAACACCTCGCCGGCGAACGTGATCGTGCGCTGGTTCGACGGCTCGGGCCATTACGGCCGTTCGAACGGCGGTAGCACCGGAGCCGAGGAAGAGGCTGTGTTGATCTCGAAGGCCGTGGGCAAGCCGGTGCGCCTGCAGTGGATGCGCTGGGACGATATGCAGTGGTCGACCCAGCACTCGCCGTCCTTCTCGAACCTCGAGGCCGGCCTCGACGCGCACGGCAACCTCGTCGCCTACAGCGCGAACCACTACATGACCGCAGGGCAAGACGATCGCCCGATCGGCGCGCTACTCGCGGGACTGCCGGCGATGGCGCCTCCCGGCAGCACGACCGTCCCGGTGCCGGACAACTTCATCCAGGACCTGAGCTTCGGCATGTCCGACGTGTGGGCCTACGGCGAGGTACCGAACACGCTCGAGCAGGCATACGGGTCCTACAACCTCGGCACGAACCCGTCGTCGGCAACGTTCCAGACCGATATCGGCTTGCGCGGTCACAGCATGCGCACACCGGCTCAGCGGCAGCAGAACTTCGCGCGAGAAGCGTTCATGAACGAACTCGCCGCCGCCGCGGGCGTCGACGCGTTCCAGTTCCGGCTCAACAACACGACCGACCCGCGGACGATCTCGGTGATCAATGCAGTGCGCAGCGCTTCTGGCTGGGAAACTCGCGTATCACCGAACCCGGCCGCTTCGACGACCGGTTCCAAGGCGTTGACGGGGCAGGGGTGCAGCGTCATGCTCAGGGAGGGCTCCTACTGGGCCTGCGTCGCCCAGGTCTCAGTGGTACCGAAAACCGGCAAGGTCACGGTGACGAACATCACCACCGCGGTCGACCCGGGCATCGTCGTCAACCCGCTTCAGCTCCAGCGCATGGCCGAGGGCGGGGCGACGATGGGCACAAGCGAGACGCTGCACGAGCAGGTGCACTTCAACACCGGCGCAATCACCGACCACGACTGGGTCAGCTTCCCCATCCTGAGGATGACGGAGCTGCCGAAGATCAAGGTCGTGATCCTGAACAACCCGAGTGTCGGCGCCTACGGCGGGGGCGGCGAGGGCCCGAACGGCTTCGTTCCGGGCGCGATCGCCTCTGCGGTCTTCGACGCGACCGGGAAGATGCCTCGCCGGCTGCCGCTCGTCCCCGGGTATATCAGGGCGCTTCTCGCGACGTAGCGCGCCAGAGCGTGTCCGGCGGGGCCGGTCGACGTACCCCGCCCCGCCGGACACTCCAACCAGGGTTGCACCCGCAGCCTCGGAACCAGCACCCGAGCCAAGAGCCCGCTGTTCCCCACCCTTCACCTCACCCCGTGCAACAGTTGCCAAATCACCAAACAACGCTGAACGACCCGCGACCCGACCTCTCGTCCTTCGTCGAGACCATCTTGCTCTCCACGGTTGACACGCAGTTGGGTGGACTTGTCGCGGCACTCGGGCCCGAACAGGGTGGGCGTCTCTACGTCGAGGGGCTTCGCTGGCCCAATGGTGTCGGGTGCTTGCGCTGCGGGTCTGGCCGCACCGGGTGGTTGGAAGCCCGCCAGAAGCATTACTGCCGTGGCTGCCACTACCAGTTCCGGGTCACAGCCGGGACCGTGCTCCACGACTCTCATGTCCCCCTCTCACGCTGGCTCGCCATGACGCAGCTGATCATCTCCTCCGACCTCGGTTACCCGGCGGGGCACCTCTGGCGACTCTTTGGCGGCAGCTACAAGACGCACTGGTTCGTCGGTCACCGTGTCCGCGCCGCGATGTCACGTTCACTGCTCGACTCAGAACTCTCCCTCGGACTTCCGCCATTCGACAACCGCTGCGCAGGTGAACGGACGGCCTCGGGTCGGGTCGACGTTGAACACAAGAACCCGGACGTTCCACAGCGTCGTCTCGGCGACGCCTACCACCGCCCGAGCCCGCAACACCTCAACGCATACAGGGACGAACTGCGGTGGCGCAACGAACATCTCGCGACCGACAACGTCTTCCGCCAGGCAGTGCACGCCCTACTCGACGCCTCTCCGCTGCGCTACCGGGAGCTCACTCGACGCTCCGAGCCGTCGAGTTCCGCGCAACCGGAGGCGCGGACAGCCGACCGGACACACGCGCTCAGCGACTCGAAACCACAGCAAACAGCTCTGCGGCCGATGCGAGACAGCCCTATTGCCTCGAAACCAGTGCAACTCGAAAGAAGCACACGGGCGCGGCAATCGCATCGGCGGGAATATCAGAGTGCAATTTCCATTGACGCGAAAAGCGCGGTCACGGTAACGTCTGTTACCGTGACCCTGAGAAGACCTTTAAAGGGGGAATAGATCATGCCGCACACAGGAATGAGAACACGGTTGTGTGTGCTCGCAGCGTTGTGCACACTCGCGCTCTGCCTGTCTGGCGCGTCGCTGGGCGCAACCGCACGGCAGGCGACCGGAACGAAGGTCACGGTGACGTTTACCGACAGCAGGTTCAGCCTTTCGAACGCGAGCCTCGAGGCAGGGTCGACGACCTTCGTTGTCGTCAATCGCGGCGCGAAGAAGCATGCATTCGCGATCGACGGGCCCGGGATCCATGGTGTGCAGACTCCGAAGCTCACCGCCGGTCAGCGTGCCTCCTTCACGGTCACGCTCCGCGCAGGCGCCTATGTACTCTCAGATCCGGTCGGGCTCAGCCCCTACAACGTGCAGTTCCTGGACATCGTCCCCGCCTCGACGGTCACGGCCACCGGCGACAGCAGCGTCGTTCAGACGCCGCCGACGGCATCGCAGATGTGCGGAACTCAGTACCTGACCAGCCCTTGAGTCTCGGACGGGCCGACGCCAGGCGTCGCTACCCACTTACAGCGCGACGGACATGAACGCGGTCGCGCGCAGAGATGTTCCCGGCTGAGTCTCGCGCCTGGAGGTTCTCGTGCCGCCGAGAAGCGGCGCGAGCCAGGTTCGGAATCGTGCGGAGGCTGATCGCCACCCCGCTCTGTGCCGGGGTGGTCGCGGCGGCCGTCGGAAGCGGCGCCGTGGCCCTCACACACGCAGGTGCGGTGACGGCCAGCGGGGCGACTCCGAGCACACTCACGGCGACCACCAAGCTCTACCGCGAGTACTGCGGACAGTGCCACGCGCTCAGCCAGGCGCTCTCGGCAGGATTCGGGAGCAACAGCAACGGCCTCGGCAGTAACGGCGGGCCCAGTTTCAACGACCTTCGTGTCCCCTACGAGTTGAGCATCGCAGCGATCGCGGAGCCCACCGGGGGGCATGAAACAGTCAAGAGACGCGTGAGCTGGAAGCAACTCACCGAGATCGCAGCCTACGTCGCGAAGGTCACGGCGCACAACCCGATTCTCGCGACACCGACCGACGGCTAGCCGAGAGGGCTCGTGCTGAGAGCGACGGATTCACGACAGAGGTCGGGCGCGCGCAACGCGCGCCGGCTCGTCACCGTCGCGGCACTGTGCGTGGTCGCAAGCGTCCTCGGAAGCCCGGAGGGTTCCGCCGCGCGCGAGCGCAGCCGTGGTGTCGTGCTCACGGTGCTCGCCCGGAACCTGAACAACCCGCGCAAGCTCTACCTGGGCACGAACGGAGCCGTGTACGTCGTCGAGGCCGGTACCGGCGCCCGCGGCACCTGCCCAGGCACCAACCCGGATCGCACCTGCCTCGGGTCGACGGGTTCGATCCTCCGTATCGCCGACGGCCGCGAACGGCAGGTCGTGACGGGACTCTGGTCGGAGGCACGACCCGGCGGGAAGCTGGCCGAAGGGCCAGCGGACGTACGTGTGATCGACGGTCGTTACGACGTCCTGCTGCAGGACGGCACGATCAACGCGCACGGAGCAAACGCTCTCGGCGCCTTCGGCACCTACGCAGGTGATCTGATCTCGTCATCCGGCGGGAACGCGAGACCGAGCGTGCTCGCCAACTTCGCCGCGTACGAGGCCGCACACGACCCAGACCACGGGGCCGGGCCGGGAGCCAGGTTCGGGGATCCCGCCATCGACAGTGACCCCTACGCCTTCACGCCCTACCGCGGCGGCCTCGCAGTTGCCGATGCGGCAGGAAATGACCTCCTCTGGCTCAGACCCAACGGAACAATCTCGGTGTTGGCGGTCTTTCCGACCCAGACCGAGCAACTCACGAAGGCGCTCGACGCGAGGATCGGCGCCCCCTCGGCGATGCACTCGATCTCCGTGCAGTCGGTGCCGACGAGCGTCGCGGTCGGACCTGACGGCGCCCTCTATGTCGGCGAGCTCAGTGGCCTCCCGTTCGCGCCCGCAACAGCGCGCATCTGGCGCGTCCGGCCCGGCAAGAGACCGTCGCTCTACGCCACGGGGTTCACGACGATCAGCGACCTCGCGTTCGATGGCAAGAACCTGCTTGTGCTCGAGATGACCGAGAAGGGGCTGCTGGCACCACCATCTCCGGGAGCGTTGATTCGGCTCTCACCGAACGGCGCGCGAACGGTCGTGCTGAGCGCTGGCCTCCTCGACCCGACAGGGCTTGCGGTCGGAACGAACACGATCTACATCGCGAATGACGGCGTCTTTCCAGGGACGGGTGCAGGCCCGCACGGCGAGCTGGTCACGATTCCAAGGTCAGTGGCCGCCTGAGCATCATGGCGCGCGACCCTGGCTAGCCGCCCCTCGCTCTAGGCTCCGAGCGTGAAGACGCCGAGCCACCCGACGGTCGTCGCCTACGCTGCTCTCTTCGTCGCCCTCTCGGGCACAGCCTATGCGGCCGTATCCCTACCGGCGAACAGTGTCGGCACGAAGCAGCTGAAAACAGGCGCGGTCACGCTGACGAAGATCGCCGCTTCGACACAGGCCGCTCTGCACGGCCAGACCGGGCCAGCCGGCCCGACGGGTCCAGCCGGCCCGCCCGGACCAGCCGGCCAAAACGCAGCGGCCAGCTCCTCGACAACGGTCGACCTCAGCCAGAACATGGGCATTGCCGCCAACAATCTCGGCCAGCCGACGACGATTGGTTCTCTGGTGCTGACACCCGCCTGCTCGCTGAACGACCTTCGTCTCTCTTTCGGAACGACGGCCAACTCGTCGACGATCGAGTTCGCGAGCACCCAGGACGCCAACGGCGCAGGCGCCGTGCCGAACCAGTACAAGTTCCTCGCGTCCGGCGGTACCCCACTCGCATCGCAGGCTTCGTACAACATCAGCGATAACGGGTCGACTTCCGCGGTCACCACCGCGGTTTTGACCTTCTACGCGCGCGACGCCGCAGGGAAGATCGTCGCCGGGATGATCAGCCTCGAGGTTTCTCCAACCCAATGCACACTCGGCGGCTACGCCTCCAGCCTCAACTGAGAAACACGAATCGCGCGCCCGGGCTTCAGCCCTTCCTCTTGCCGGAGCTGGCACCGTAAACGACGCCAGCGTACGCGGGCGTTGCAGCCTCGTTGGAGTAGTCGCCCGCGAACCCGCCGCCGACCTTCGTAAAGGTGCCGACGAACTGGCCGCCCTGGAGCTGGAAGAGCCCGAACGTCGACCCGGCCGCTGGCTTGAACCCACCGACGAGCGTCGGGGAGAGCGTCCCGCCGGCCGTGAGTTTGCCGGCGCCCTGGCAGCACGGCGCGGACAGCTCGAAGACCCCCAGTCGCATCTTGGAGGCGAGCTGGAGGGCGAGCGTGCCGTCGTGTGCGTTCACGAAGGTTGAGCCCTCGTTCAGCGCCCAGATGGCGCCCGGGGACACCGTCACGGTCCCGTGGTTCGTCGTCGGCGTCGTGCCGTTCTGCTGCAGCACGCCGCTCTTGACGACAACGGTGCCCCCGCGCTCGTTGACGAGCCCGACCTTCAGCCCGTTCGTCCAAGCGGAATCCTCGACGCTCGCCACCAGCCGGCCGTAGTTGAGCAGATTGCCGTCGACGAGCGATGCGGAGCCACCGCTCTTCTGCCCACTGCCCGGCGAGTCGATGATCACCGTGCCACGGTTGACGACGGCGGGCGCTTTGTTCTGGGCGTTGTTGAGCGTCAGACCGGTCGAGTAATACTCCTCACCCTGGTAGCTGTACGCCGCGCCGCGAACGACGATCGTCTGCGAGGCGGGGATCGTCCCCGTAAGCGAACCGCTCGCGTCATCGAACAGGAACTCGGCCGGACCGGAGACATCGGCGAGCGAGGCACCCGTCTCGAACACGACCGGCTGCCCGTGCTCCGAACCCGCCTCCGTCCAGGCCATCGGCCCCGCCTGCGCTTGGGCGACAAGCGGAACCGTCGTTGGTGATCGTGCCGGCGTTCGCGAACGAGCCACTCGCGCCGATCCCCGCCTCCATCGAGAACGCCGCGCCCGCCGAAACGGTCAGCGTGCCGTCGTTGGTCACGCTAAACGCGTTCGCCCCTCCATACCCCGACGTCGAGGGGGAAGGCATCGTGAGCGTGCCGCTGACGACGGAGATGCTTCCCGCGCGCTCGTTGAGAAGCGTGCCCGAGAAGTAGGCCTGCCATGCCTTGTCTTCGACCTGGGTCTCGATGTGCCCGCTGTTCGCGAGCGTCTTGTCGGAGATCAGGACCGCGTCCCCACCAAGCGGCTTCACGGTGCCACCGCCGGTGGCATCGAGGATCACGGTTCCGCCAGAAGAGATCGTGCCGCCCTCGGTCAACACGAGCGTGGTCGTGTTCTGGTTCTCATTGCTCGTCGAGATACTCGACTGCCCCGAGATGTCGAGTGTTTGTGTCCCGCTCGTCGTGCCGAGCGTCAGCGAGTTGACCACCTGGCCGGCGGATGACCCAACCGGAGCGAACGTCACGGTGTAGGTGCCGGGAACCGTGATGCAGACATCGTCGGTAGTCGTCGGCACGCGACCTGCAGACCAGGCGGATGGTGTGCCCCAGGACCCACTCGACGGAGCCGTCCAGGAGTCGGTGCATCCGCCTTGAGCGCGCGCGCTTGCGCCTCCGGCAACGGTAACTGCCAAGACGAAAACAATGACGGCGCAAACCCTGATCACGGACGTCCCCTCTCGCTGTCGAGCTACCTCAGCCCTGTAACAGACTGCGCGGGCGCCGATGCGACCGCACCGAGGTATCGAATCAGAGTTGGAGCATCGAGTCGATACGTTGATTCACGTAGCGTGACGTCCGCGCCTAGGACGCGGGTCGCCGCCACCGCTTCACCGCCGCACGGTGATCTCGACCGGCACCGAGGGTGAGAGGGATCAGCGTTAGCCCGGGCGCACCACGTTCAGATGCGGCCGGAGTGGCTCGGTCATTGTTGCGGTTGGATCAGGCGTACCTCGCCGTCGCGGTTCACGGTCGACCCCGGGTCCGCAGCTCCCCCGGTGGCGGCGACCCCCACCTGCGGCAGGCCCTCGCCCGGTCCGGCCTCACCGATCGCCCTGAAGGCATCGCTCTTCTCGCGACCGAGCTTGCGGGGCGAGATTTCATATCCCGGCGCGAGCTTGACCTCCATCGACTTCGGGTCGAAGAGGACGTTGATCACCTCTCCGGGCCCCGGGTGGTCGTAGTGGCCGTGGAGCAGCGGTTCGTGGAACGTGGCCCTGAACGGTGCGCGGTCGAGTGGCCGCACATCGACGACGTATTCGTGCGGCACGGCGCCGCTACTGCGACTCCAGTGCGTCAACAACCGCTCTGCGACGACCGTCGCCTCTGCGGATTCCAGCTGTTCTTGAACATCATCCCTCCGGTGGTCGTCCATCGTTGGCCCTCAACCTGGTTCCTTCAAGACGCGGCCTGTTTGCCTTCCAGCCCACCACGTCACCACTTCGGCCCGTGTCGGCGAGCGAGCCTCGGTGGGCCTGCGCTCTGGCGGTGCGCAGAAGCGTTGTGCGAGTTGTACGGCGCGAGTCATGCGTGCGCCTGAGTACCGGGTACTCAACAACAGGCCGGAGGACAGACGCGCGCACTGCGCGCTCGAGAGGCCGTGGAGACGACGTGCCGTTTCGGATCGAGCTCACGCGTTTGCAGCTGCCGCAGCGAGCGCGGAGACAAGACGCGCAACCTGGTCACGCTCGCTCGCCTCAATGGGACACACGCACTCTTCGAAGTGCGAGAGCCTCAGGATCAGCGCGTCATCCTCGATCGCGAAGCCGGCGATGAGACGGAGGTGGTGGCGCACCGATCCTTCACAGTAGGGCGAGAAGAGCTCGAGCGTGCGCCCGTCAAACGATGCCAACGAGCGCGAGCGACGCCTCGATGAGCACCGGCGCCGCCATCGCCGGCGAGCGGCTCAAGCCGGGCGGAAACCTGGCGTGACGCGCGCGACGGCAGCCTGACCCGGGTTCGCCGATCGTGAGAAGCGAGACGGCATGCCGTCAACTTCTACGCGGCCAGACGTGCGGCCGCCTGAGTACGCGGTACTCAAGTCGGACGGTCAGGCGTGCCGAAGCGCCTCTGCCAGTCCGCCACAGCCGCTGAGACCGAGCTTCCGGTAGACGCTCTGAAGATCGCCCGAT
>CAWHDF010000012.1:0-37261 GCA_963828105.1 uncultured Actinomycetota bacterium
GCACCTGGCGCTGTCCGTCGGCCGCCGCAAGCCGGCCGCCTCGTTCCCGGCGATCGGCAACGCAGGCCTTCTTCGCCTCACACGGTGGAGGGCTCCCATGTCGTCGCCGCGCCGAAGTCGAAGGCGTGACGACATTTGCGACTCGCGGGCAGGCGGGAGAGCGGGGAGCAAACCTGCCAGCCAAGGTGAGGGGCGTCGCGACTGTGTTGAGATTGGTGCAGTGCTGCGATCCGGCCAATGTCTCTGACATCAGAACCGCTAGAGTCGGTAGGTCACGTGAGCGGAAGCCTCGATCAGATCAAGCGTTGGTTCCGTAAGACGGTCGGCGCTGCCGAGGAGCGCATCGACGGCGGATCTCCTGTCGCGACGCCTCCGCCAGACGCCACGTCGGTCGGAACCGGAGGTGTTGAGCGCGAAACATCGACGAATGCGCAAACCGAAGGCGGGACAGACGAGCCTTGGCCCGGTAACACCTGAAGCCGCGAGACATCGTTCCAGGCACCTGGGCTCACTGAGCCTCGGGCCGCGCGGCGAATATCGGTTGCCTGCGCGGATCGGGTTAGAACCAGCGCCGACGTTTGAAGTAGATGAGGAGCAGCGCGAGCGCGAGGAGTTCGGTGCCGATGCCGAGTGCGACGAAGCTACCCCAACCGGTGATGTGGCTCACTTCGTAGCCGAAGGTTCTGGCCGAAGAAGCCGGTGAGCCAGCTGAGCGGCAGGAAGATTGTGGCGATGATCGTCAGCTGCTTCATCACGGTGTTGAGGCGGTTTGACACCGTGGAGAGGTAAACGTCCATTGCGCCGCTCAGCAGATCCCGGTAGCTGTCGATAAGGTCGCTGATCCTGATCAGATGGTCGTAGACGTCCCGGAAGTAGTGCTCGTCTTCTGCGCTGAACCCGGGTAGCTCCGCTAGGCCGCCGCTAAGGCGCGCGAAGGTGTCACGTTGTGGGGTGACCGTCTTGCGCATCCCGACGAGGAGCCGTTTCATCTGGAAGATCTCTTGAAGCTGACTATCATCGGCCTTCAGGAAGATGCTGTTCTTGAGCTCGTCGATTCGGTCGTCGAACTCAGCTAGAACAGGAAAAAAGCTGTCAACAAGACCGTCGACGATTCGGTAGAGAAGCAGCGACGGTTGCTCGATCGGCCTGTCACGCTTTGCGTAGCGTGAACGGATGTCGGCGAACGCGGGGCAGTTGTCCCGATGGACGGTGACGAGGAATCGCTCGGAGTAAAAGCAATGCACCTCAACAAGACGGTCGTCGTCAGGGGCGGCTCCATACGTGACGAGGAAGACGAAATCGTCGTAGTCGTCGAACTTGGCACGTTGGCCAAAATGCTCCGAGTCCTCGACGGCGAGCGGATGAAAGCCGAAGACGTCGCGCAGGATCTCGAAGTCGCTGCTACCGGGTCGGTCGAGGTCGAGCCAGAAGAACTTCCCAGTCGCGAGCAGGGACTCGACGGCGTCGCGGCTGAAATGCATCTCGTCATTGCCGGCGTGGTGCACGACGTGGCAAACCGGAGGACCGTTCGGCGGAGCGCGCAAAGGCCCGCTTTCCCCGAGAACTGCGCCAGGTGGATGACCCGCAGGTGACTGGTCAGCCACATGGGCGATCCTACTCTCGGCGACTGTTGCCTTAAACCGTCAAAGGCGTTCGCTCGCACGGGTGGCGTAAGGCCCACTCGTGAGCGCGAAGATCGACCGTCGCCGGGAGGCGCCCGGACCCGGGCCGCCTTTCGGACGGGCCGAACGGGATTGTCGCCTGGAGCAAACCTGTCCCTCTCGCCGATCCGGGTCCCAACGCCGCTGGGACTGATCCGAGGCTAGGCGTCGTCGACGACCTCCGCGAACGCGATCACCACGCCTCCGGTCGCGTGCTCGAGGGTCGCACCGACGAGGGCCCCGGCCTCTGCGGCGGCACGGCTCGCCGCTGTGTAATCAGCAAAGTAGAGGTCCAAGAGGCGGTATGCCGGGGTCGGGCTGCCGTCTTCCTTGGGCCAGACCTTCGACGCCTGCAGCCGAACCAGGCCCGGGAGCTTGCGTGCCAGCGCGAGCTGGTCGGGGTAAGCAGCCTCGAAGGCGGCCGGATCAACGGGGTTGGAATACACGAAGCTGATCTTGGTCGGGTTGGTGGGCTCTGCTTCACCGATGCTCGCTGCCATGGGTTGTGTTCCCTTTCTGGTCGAGTTACGTCGCGTGGGGTGGGGAAAGCTCGACGACACGGGCGGTTCGGGATCTGGATGAAAACGCCGGACGAACGCTCGATGTCATAGCGGGGTCGCTAACCGGAAGAATGGAACATCTCAGAGGGTGTGGCGCGGAGCGTCATGCCCGTCTGGTGGCCGCTCCTCTCGCGGGTTCGTCGAACCTCGTCCGAGGGACGCGCAGCGCCAATGTTTGCTCAGCCACGACGTCTTGACGATCGGCCCGCGACATTGGTCGTTGTAGGCCGATCCCCCGAGAGCGCGCCGATCCTCTCGTGCCCGGACGCCCGTCGGCCAGATCGCCGCGTCGTCGGAGCCGTCGGAGCGAGCCGTCGCCACGACTAGCACTCTTAGCGCGCAGACCCGGAAGCGTCAAGAGCAAGGACGAACGCCTGCGGCGTGCTTCTGGGGACGCACAGGACCACCGCCGACTCACACTCGCAACGAGCCGGGAAAACGGGGCCAGCGTCACCTGAGATTCCTCGATCCACGTGTGTCCATGTCATCACGCTCGCGGTTGCCGATCTCGAACGCGTGCTTGCCTTCTACCGGATGGACTCGGACTCAAGTCGCCCGCTGTGGTCGCCACCGAGTTGAGCGTAGACAACACGCGGTCGGTGCTATCGCGATGTTCCAACTCGAAGGCGGTCCGATCCTCGGCTCTATTTCCGCACCGACCTCGCCAAAGACGCCGACATCCCCGTTGCGTCGCTGCAAAGCGGCGAGTTCAGCGTCGGGCATCTTGTCAATGGCGCCCGGGCTGAAGCGGCTTGCCCGACTCTCACAGACCAACCCATGAGCGGCCGTGGGGGATTACTCCGGTTCCTTTTGCGACCCGGACGGCCACGTCCGGAAAACGTCTGGGATTCACACCGCGAGAGCTCTTGAGTGGTGATGCTCGCCGCGCGCTGTCGCGCGCGCGTTTGATCTGCATCGCCGCGGGCTCATCGCAACGGCGATGCGGTTTGTCGTGGGCGTTCGCGCACGTGGGCTGGCCGTCTGTGGCGACCCCGCTGCGTCACACTTCCCTTCGTTGGAGTGACGCCTGCTCGCCTAGACGCTGATCCGTCGCGTGACCGCGGAGGTGTCCCGCGCTCGAAAAACGCGAGCCGCGCCTACTAGGTGGCCGGTTGCACCGCTTTCGGTGAGTGGAGCGAGTACGGCGGGTACGGTTCGACAAGCGAGGCGAGATAGGCGAGGAGCCGGGCGTCCCAACGGACGATGCCGGCCTGAAAGTTCCACAGGCCTTCCGGGTATTCCTCCTTGACCAGGATCGAGATCGCGGCGAACAGCCACACAACCGAACTGACGAGCCCGAGCAGCGCGAGCGCAAGAGCGCTTGGGACCGCCTTGAAAATTCGGAGCAGCGCGCTGCCAACCGTCGGGGAGCCGGAGCGAGCGATCTCGACACGGACGGTGTCGCGGCCGCTTCCCGGAAGCTCATCGGTAAGGAGCGCGATATACGCGATGAGCGTGACGGTCAGGCCCACCCAGCGGGCGACACGGGCCCCATCCTCGGTGAGATACCGCTCGCCGTCCTTCCGGGCGATGAGGAGCGCGGCAGCCGCGGGGAAGCCGAGGTAGACGAGTCCGAGCCAGCCGCCACTGCCGATCAGCCATGAGACGAGCACGAGGATCACAATGCGCAGAAATACCTGGGAGCGGCTCATGCTGGCCGGCCGCTCGAGCTCAAAGTCCACAGGGTAGGTGTTCATGTCTGCGACTCTCTCGGCTGGGGGGCAGGAGCGGAGGTCGAAAAAGCGAGGCGCCGCGTCGGTGGAGCGAGCACTGATTCTCCTTTGGGTTGGCGGGTCAGGGGCCCGTGTTGTCGAGTACGACACTGTCGAGCTCGGCGAGGGTGCGCCGTGTCTTACCCTCGATGTTGATATGCGGCAGGGGGCCGTCGAGCCAGCGTGGAAGGCGCCACGTGGCCGGACCGAGCAGTTCGAGCACGGCCGGCAGCATCACACAGCGCACGACGATCGCATCGAGAAATACGGCTACGGCGAGGCCGAAACCGAACTCCTTGAGCGTGCGTTCATCGCCGAGGGTGAAGGAAAGGAAGACGACGATCATGATCGCCGCCGCCGCGGTGATCACCCGTCCGGTCAGCGCGATGCCGTCGCCGACAGCGGCGGAGGCGTCGTCGCCGTGCAACCACTCCTCACGCACGCGTGAGATCAGGAACACCTCGTAATCCATCGAGAGGCCGAACACGACGGCGAACATCAGCACGGGCACCCACGCTTCGATCGGCCCCTTCTCAACCCCGAGTACGTTCGCGAACCAGCCGTCCTGGAAGACGGCGACGGTGACTCCGAGCGAGGCTCCGATCGTGAGCAGGTTCATGACCGCCGCCTGAATGGGAATCAGGATCGAACGGAAGATCACAAGGAGGAGAAGCGCGGATAGCAGGATCACGAGCGAGAAGAACAGCGGCAGTTTGCTGCCGAGCACGTGCGAAAAGTCGATCGACGCGGCCGTGAACCCTCCGACCAGGACCGGCACACCGGTCTGATGTTCGAATGCCGGTAGGACGTCATCGCGGAGGCGGATGACGAGGTTCGTCGTCGCGACGGCCTGGGGTGCCGAACTCGGGTAGGCGTCGATGACGGCGAGTTTCCCGGAGGGCGCGATCCGCGGCAGCGTAACCGCGACGATTCCGGGGGTTGAGCGGGCGAGTGCGCGGAGCGCAGCCAGTGCGGACGTGCTCTTCCCTCCGGGGAGTTCGGCGACGAGCAAGAGCGGACCGTTGAACCCGGGTCCGAAGCCCTGGCCGAGCAAGTCGAAGGCGTGACGCGAGCTCGTATTCGCAGGGTCGTTGCCGGCGTCGCTGCTATCGAGTCGCATCGACAACACGGGGAGGACGAGCACGATCATCAGCGCCAGCGCACCGAGTACCAGCGGCCAGGGACGTGCCTGCACCGTCTCGCTCCAACGGCGCCAGGCCGAGCGCTTCGGCAAATCGTCGCTCGTGGCTGACGGCGCCCGCGGACGGAGCGCGAGACGCGCCGGGGTACTGCGAGGACGGACGAGCCGTGCACCGAGTCGGCCCGCCAGCAATGCCGGCAGCAGCGTGAGGGAGGCCGCAAGAACGAGGAGCACGGCGATGACGGCTGCGATGGCGAGGCCGTACATGAACGCGACACCGGTGGCGAACATGCCAAGGAGCGCGATCACGACGGTCGCGCCGGCAAGCAGGACGGCTCGTCCAGACGTGTCCATTGCCGCGATGATCGAGCGTTCAACGTCGCCGAACGTGTGGTAATCCTCGCGGAAGCGCGTGATGATGAAGAGCGCGTAGTCGATCCCGACCCCGAGCCCGATCATCAACGCCAGGTCGGGAGCGACCATCGCCATGTCGGTGACGTGTGTCGCCAGCCCGATCACCCCTACGCCGGTGATCAAGCCAAGTCCGGCAGTGATAAGCGGCATGCCGGCCGCGGCGAGCGAGCCGAACGTGAGCAGCAGAATGAACAGGGCTGCCACCACGCCAACTTCGGTTGCGGGACCGATGTTGAAGCCCTCGGCGTTCTCGATCACCTGACCACCTGCGGCGACCTCGAGCCCCGACACGTGGATAGCTGCTACGGCGGCAAGGAGAGGCTTCCCGGTCGCGGTCGGGAGCTTGTTCGCGGGCTCGTTGTAGTTGACCGTCGCGAACGCGGTCTTGCCGTTGGAGGACACTTGCACGGCGCCGCGGGTGCTGAAGGGGCTCACGACAGCGGTCACGTGTGGATAGGCCCTCACGTGCGCAAGCAGCGGGATAAGCGCGTCGCGAACGACTCGCGAGTCGACGCCGCCCTGCGAGACATGAAAGACAATCACGTCGGCGTCGCCGCTCTGTGCCGGAAAGTCACTTCTGAGAAGATCGGTCGCTTGCTGGGTCTGCGTGCCGGGAAGGCTGAACTCCGTCACGTAGTTCGGTCCCACCGCGCGGGCTAGCACGGTCAAGGCGATCGCCAACAGCACCCATGCCGCGACGACTCGGCCCCGGTGGGCCATGCACTTCCGCGCCAGAGCGAGGACCATTAGTCGAAATCTCCGTTCGGCATCCTTGCCTCACATGCCCACACCGTCCGGGTCAGCGTTTGTGACTTCCCACTCGCCTCGACATCCACCTCACGCGCCCAAAGAGGTTGCGCTCGCTCGACCGATACGCGTCGTAGATTCACCATGCTCTCCTCGTCAACCACAGCGCTTCCGTCGCCGTGGCACAGTGCCCGACGCTTCCTGAAGAACCGGCTTGAGGAGACATCTCCGTGCGGCCCAGCCTGTAAGGCCCCACCGATCGACCCGCGGCGCCATGACCAGCGGGCACCGTCGAGGCGACAGTACCAGCGCGGGACGTAGTTCGCCGCAACGGGTTTTCATGCGCGCGTCGACGGGCCGCACGATGCGAGAGGTTTCCGGCGTCGGGCCGGAGCCCGGGCAGGTCGTCGAAGGCGCGGCAGACGCTCACCTCGGGATGCTCCGCCCCGGTGCTCAGGGGAGACGCAGTCCACGACGGTACGAGAACGCGCCGCCGTGTCGTGTCGATGGATCCCGACGGCTGTGTTGAGGCGGCCTTTCGACGCCAAGCGCGGCCTCAGCCGCCGTCATTGCGGAGGGACGCAGCGACCTTCGCGGGCGTGAGCAGGCCATGCGACGCAGGCAGACACGCCTCCACGACACGGAGAACGGATGGCGAGTGCGGATCAATGCCCTGGGCCTCGACCATCTCGACCGTCAACTGACCCTGCGCCGTTGGATCGGGGAAGCGGCTGACACCGTGGCCGCGCATGCACCGGGCGAACGACAGCCCATCAGCGAGCTGGGTGCGTTCCTGCTCGGCCGTTTGCAGCGAAGCGTTCGGGCCCGGCGCCGGGAGTAGGTAGTTGCACGCACTGATCGCCTCATGAAACTGCGGACTGCTCGGTTCGAGCTGATGCAATGTCAACTTGACGTTGCCGCCGACGAAGCGCTGGGGGTCCGGAAAGTTCGGCATGCCGTGAGAGCGCATGCAGTCGGAAAAGGCGAGCAGGCCGTTCTGCGAAGTCGTAAGCGTGGTGGTGGTCGTAACCGAGGAGACGCTGGCGACCTGCGGCGTGCGGCCGTTGCTGCCGCAGCCGGATACGACCAGCGAGCACGGCATGAGCACGGCGAAGGCGATGAGGGTCACTGGACGCATCGTCTCTCTCCCCGCCTAGGCGAGAGCCGGGAAGGCAACGTCGATCTCGAGGCCGCCACACGCCGGCGCTTTCGCGGTGACGACGGCGCCGTGCGACTCTGCAATCGCTTCGACGATCGCGAGGCCGAGTCCGACCCCTCCAGCTATCCCGGGGGGAGGTGGACAGAGTCTCTGGAACGGTTGAAAGAGTCGATCGAGTTCGCAGGGGGGGATAGGTGGGCCCGTGTTGGCGACAGCGAGAAGCGCGCGTCCCGGTTCGGTGTGGGTCGTGACCCGTAGCCGGCCTCCCGCGACGTTGTGCCGGATCGCGTTCGTGACGAGATTCACGGCGAGACGTTCGAGCAGATCAGGGTCGCCACTCGTCCAGGCCGGTGTGAGTTCGACGACGCTCTCGAGTTCGCCCGTGTCGTGAGCCCGGAGCGCTTCGGTTGCGATCGCCGCCAGGTCGACCGGCTCACGTCTCGGTATCCGGCCTTGGCTCCGTGCCAGCGAGAGGCACGCGTCGAGCAGCCGCTCCTGGTACGCGCAGGCGTCGAGGACGTCCTCGGCGATCTTTCGCCAGCTCGCGAGATCCGCGGTTGCGTCGCCAAGTGCCAGCTCGAGGAGCGCGCGCTGGGTTGCGAGCGGTGAGCGCAGCTCGTGAGCGACATAGCTCACTAAGTCTTCGTTGCGGCTGCTCTGCGACGACTCGGCCTCGGTCAGACGCGTCGTGTTCATGGGTTGGCGGAGCGGTGTGTGCCGGGAAGGCCGGCGGGGATCAGCTTGGTGCACGTCGTCGCCGCGCGTGCGAACTGGAGAGAGCTCTGGTTGATGCTCGCGGGGATGTTGACCTGGACGTTGGCGTTCGGAAACGTCGGATCAGGAAAGCCAGGGAATCCGTGCGTGCGCATGCACGCGGCTGCGCGAAGGTAGTCCTGCCGATCTTGCGCGGTGATCGTTTGTACGGGTTGGCCACTCAGCGAGCCACCTGTCGGGAGGAGGTGTCGGCACGCATCGGTAGCCGTTGCGGCTGCCGCGGCACTGACCGCTTCGAACGCGCTGACGACCGCCGCTTTGGGGATGCCCCCGCTGCTCACGGGGTCGGGAAAGTTCGGCACCCCGTGACCGCGCATGCAGCTGGCGTACGCGACGAGACCGCCTGACTGTGTGCCGCTGCCGGCCGGCGCGCTGACTGCGGCCGTGGCGCTCGTTGTCGTGGGCTCCGCGGCTACCCCTGGCGTGGGCCGACCGCCGCCGCAACCGGCGACGGCGACAGCCGCGGCCAGGATCCCGCCCGTCAGTAGGGCGGCGCGGCACAAGCGACGCCGCCGGCCCGGTGCCGAGGCGGCCCTTCGCGTGTCATTGCCCTGTCGCGAGATGGTCATGGCGCTCCGTTTTCGTCGATGCAGTGGACAGGTCAGGCGGTTCGGCGGCAGACGAGCCAGACGGTCAGGGCGATGAGAATGACCGAGAGCGCGAGCAGCCAGCCCCCCTCGATCCACTGGAACGGCCAGAACCGTGCGGCCGGTTGATACGTCGTCTGCAGCGTGTAGCCGTGCCGGCTGAGGTACTGCCACGAGCCGATGGCCTGCGGCACGCCGCCCTTGCCGGCCAGCAGCGGTCCTCCTTTGAGCAACACCCGGCCAAGCACGGAGGCGCTGACGGGTTGGCGGTTCGTGCCAAGCCACTCCTGGCTGAGGATCCAGGCAGAACCCGGCACGTTCAGGCTGGTCGTCACGAGCGGCGTCAGATAGTGCTCACGCAGGTAGAGCGCAGCGGCAACGGCGAGCCCGGCGTACGCGGCCAGAGTTGCGGCGATCGCCGGGACGACCCGAGCGATGAGGAGGCCGGCCGACGCGCCGATCGCGAATGCGAGGAGCGTCCAGGCGGCGAACGCAACCCCGCGCAGGTCGAAGAGGCCGGGAGAGAATGCAGAGGACTCGGCGAGCGAGAAGCTCTGATTGCCACTGGCGAGGTACGGTCGGTAGTACCAGGAGAGAAGCACGGTGAAGCACGCCGCGGCGGCGGTCACGGCGACGCCGAGGAGGACAAGCTTGGCGAGTGTCCAGCGCCAACGTCCGAAGCCTTGTGTCCAGGCGTAGCGGAAGGTGCCGTTCTCGAGCTCGCGAGCCAGCAGGGGCGCACCGAGAAACGCGCCGACGAGCGGGGGCACAATCTGGAAGACGGAGCCGTTTGCGAGCAGCCTGTTCATGCCGTTGAAGTGGCCGAGCGCTTCGGCGCAGGCGACTGAGCCGCTCGGACGACAGGTGAGCGCGGCGGTGTAGGCATCGTGCAGCCGCAAGCCGGCAATCCCGAGCCACGCCGCCAGCCCGCCCAGGAAGACGCTCACGCCGGCGAGCATGGCCCGGTGCTGTCGCCAGGTGACCCAGCCCATCCTCCGCCACGGGACGGCGCGTAGACCCGCCTCCTCGGGTAGACGAGAAGTACCGCCGAGGACGGTCATCTCGCCACCTCGGAGCGCTCGGGATCCCGACGCCGGGCGGGGCCGGGCAGGGCTGCGGCGCCAGGCTCGCGGAGATAGGCGAGGGCAAGTTCTTCGAGTCCGACGGGATGACCCTCCCAGCCCGCAGGAACCGGGTCAGCTGCCGTGGCCCGAACGAGGAGGTGGGCCTGCGCCTGGCCGCGACGGACATGCACCACAGGGCACTCCGCGTAGCGATCAGCCTCGGCTGTCGGGCCGGTGAGCACGCGATGGCTGGCCAGCAGGTCGTCGACCGCTCCCGCCACCTGGACCCGGCCTCGGGAGAGCAGGATCAGATAGTCGGCCACCCGCTCGAGTTCAACGAGCACGTGCGAGGAGAGCAACACCGAGACGCCGTCTTCGGCTGCCGCTGTGAGCACGATCGCCATGAAGTCATGACGGGCAACCGGGTCCAGCATCGCTACCGGTTCATCCAGAACGAGCAGCCGCGGCCGCCGGGCCAGTGCCAGTGCCAACCCGAGCTGCGCCTGCTGGCCGCCGGAGAGCTTGCCTGCTTTCCTTGTCAGCGGAATACCGAGTTCGACAAGCCGGTGTTCAGCGGCGCTCTGATCGAACCGGTGATTCAGGTTGCGCGTTAGGTGGAGCATGTCCTTGGCCGACAAGGTCTTGTAGAGCGGTGTGTCCTGCGCGACGAACCCGATGCCATCGAGTGCGGCGGGCGACCCTGCCGGTTCTCCGCCGAGCACGGTGACGGTGCCGGCGGAGGGTGTCATGAGGCCGACCGTCAGGTTCAGCAGCGTGCTCTTTCCCGCACCGTTCGGACCAACCAACGCCGCCACATGGCCGGCCGGGATCGCGAGCGAGCAGTCGCGCAACGCCCAGGTGCCGCCGAAGCGCTTCCCGAGTCCGTTTGTCTCGACGATGTTCACGCGACTGCCACCGCCTCGTCCTGAGCCGCGCCGCCGCGGACGTGCGACCCGCTGCGACGCTCATGAAAATCCCGCAACGCGCTCGTGAAGACCGCCACCATCCCGTTCTCATCCAGCCCGGCTGCATCGGCGGCGGTCAGCCAACTCGTCAGCGAGCGGCGAAGCGTGGTCAGCTCCGGGAGCGCGATCTGACTCAGTGTGGCCCGGATAAAGGTGCCCTGACCGGGTCGGCCGGCCGCCAGTCCCTTGAGCTCCAGATTGCGGTAGGCCTTCAGCACCGTATTCGGGTTGATTGCAAGCGAAGCGACGACGTCCCGAACCTTCGGCAGCTGGTCGCCGGGCTGGAGGTATCCCAAGCGCAACGCATGCTCGACTTGGTGCACGAGCTGAAGGTGCGTTGGCACACCAGAAGTACCGTCGAGTCGGAAGACCACCGGGGACACGGCCACGACTGCCCCCTCCAGCACCTCGCCCTGTCCGTTCGAGTCGGGCGGCGAGGACTCCGCGTCATCCCTGCTCTCTTTATCTATGGTCATAAGACAACACTACAACAGAGCAGCGCGTTGTCAAGGTCACGGCAGCCGTGCTTACCGCCGTCGGCTGGATTCGCGATCGAGATGCCGCCTTGCAACGGCCACCAGGCCGCGGCGGCTGCTTCGTCATCTCGGCCGTGGCGACAGACGCGCGCTGGCTCTGCTCCGCTTTCGTCGGCCGACGTCGGTGCCGTCTACCCCGGCAGGCTCCCTTCTCGTGTCGGCGCATCGTGCGACTCGGTCGAGCTCAGGATCGGCGCGCCGGGCCCGTGATCTTGCGTAGGCTTGTCTCGCCGGGGAGGCGTGCGGAGCGAGTGGTGCGAGTCAGGGCGAAACAACGACGACGGGTGCTGGGTTTGGTGGCCGCTGCGGCCTGCGTCTTCAGCTCCTGGGCTGCCGCGTCACAGTCGCTCACCTCCGGCGCAACCGGCGTGACGCTCGCCGTCGACGCCAAGGGCGAGGCGCTCGTGACCTACAGCTCGGACGGGAAGCTGACCCATCTGCTTGCCTGGGGCGCCGTCAACGCAGTGCCGCCGACCCCCGGTGGGCGGCAGGTCGCGTTCACTCTCGACTATTCGGGAGGGTTCCACGAGTACCACTCCGAGTACTGGAAGACGTTCAAGGATGTCTGCACCGCCTACGACGGCCCCCCACTTGTCGATCTGGTCGCCGCTTGCACGGCCCCGGACGGGTCGTACTGGGCGCTGCAGGCCTGGCCGCGCAACCTCCCCGACTACGGCGTCTCGCCTGTTGGCACCCAGGGCGAGCAAGAGCTCCATCTCTCCCATTGGACCGGTGCGCTTCCGGTCTTGACAGCGACCCCCGATCATCTGAGCGGCAAGTACGACGAACTCTTTGGGCGCTTCACGCTCGACGGTCAAGGGATCTACGGGTTCAAGGTGACGAGCACGGGAGTGCCGCTCGACAGCTTCGGCCGAAACCTCTACATCGATACCTTCGACTCGGCGTATGGAAATGGTTGGAGACGAGAAAACAGCCTCGTCACGCACGGTCCGGGCGGAACGTTCTGCTACGCGTTCGTCGCCCACGGGAAGCATCCGAGCGGCGACGGGTCGGAGTACCGGATCACGGTCATGGGCCCGGGCGTCGAGCCAGATGTCGGCTGGTCAGGGAACGCGACGGGGCCGCTCAGCGCCGTCGCGCATGCCGAGATCAGCAAGGAACTCGCGGCGCTCCACGACCCCAAGTGCGCCGCCGGCTAGAAGCACCCGCTGGGCTTGCCGTGCCGACCCTCAGCGCAGCCGACAAGCGCTTTCGGTGGCACAGCCGCGAGGGCGTGCTCGCCTGCTGTTGGCTATGATGTAGACACCTTGCCTCCTCATACGCGCTGCTTGTTCGACGCTCGCTTTGTCGCGAGTGTGTTCGTGACGGCGATGGTCGTCGGGCTCCTCGTCTCAGCCGCCAGTGGGTCGATCGGTCTCGCCACGAACGTGAGCGGGGTCGGTTTGCGGGTGGATGCGTTTGGCGACGCCCAGATCACGTGGACGAAAGCGGGCGTCAAACACACTCTGCTCGTCACGCGAAGTGGGGCGATCACGCATGGTGCGCTCGTCGGGCGGGATGTCTCAAAGGCCGCGCATGTCGCCGGGCTACCGTCGGCGGTCGTGCTGCGCAGTACGGCTGGCGGCAACCTCTGGGCTGTCCAGTTGACCGCTCCCGGCGCAGGCAAGCCGGTTTCTCTCGACTTCTCCCACTGGCACGGCGCACCGACCGAACTCAAGCTCTCGACCGACGGGAAGCACCTTCAGGGCAGCGTTTCGTTCGCGGGCAAGCCGGTGACTGGCTACAGCTCATCGCCGTACGGACTGAAGCCCAAGATCTACGTCTTCGTCGACTGTTTTGGATGTGGCGGGAAGTCGGCCTGGTCGCTGATACTGGGCGTCGCGCCCAGCGCCAACGGGAGCTTCTCGGTGCTTCTGCGGCCTGCATGGAAAGGATCGCGCTACCGCGCAACCGTCGTCGGGCCGAACAGGGGTACCGTCTATGCGCCCGATGCGGTCACCGTCATCCCGGCCTGACTGCTCACACGCTCCCTGAATCAGGACTGGTCAGGTTCGGCGTGTCGGTTCATCCCGAGCGGCTGATCGCGTCACCGCCCGCATAGAGTCGGCGGCGGCCAGCACTCGCGCCCATGCCGGCCAGCTAACCGGGAGGGGACGCTCGGCGCAGCGAGACCGGAAGCGCGAGCACGAATGCCGCGGCGGCTGCGATCACGGCCAGGGCTGCTCCGAGGCCGTTACTTGCTCCAAGCCAATGGAGCACACTGACGGTCAGGTTCTGGCTGAGCCACGAGGCGTGCGGATTGCTGAGAAACTGCCGCACCTCGCCCCAGGCGGAACCGACATCCAGAGCGGCATTCGCCCACGTGAACGTGAGCGCCGCGATCGGGACCATTGACAGCAGCGTGAGCGCCGCTGTGAGACGGAAGTGCCTCGCGAACGCGAGCCCGAGGCCGAGAGCCAGGAAGGGGAGCGACGGCACCAGGAACCGGGGGCCGGGAGATACTCCCCCGTAGGGATCGAAGTACCCGATATTGATGAAGACGAAGACGCCTGTCACCGCGCCGCAGACGAGTGCCTCGCGGCGGAACTGTTTCGCCAACAGGAAGAGCCCGAACGCGGCGGCCACGAGCACGGGAGAGATGAGCAGGAGGCCCGCCCGGCCGACAAAAACGAGGCTGAGCGCGTGCGCGTAGGGTGCGTGGATACCGAAGAATCCGGCCGACTGCTGAGCGGCGAACTCGGCTGACTTGTAGCGGTAGGAGAGCCGCCAGGGGGCGCCGAACGCGGCCCAATCGTAGACTCCAAGAAGCAACGCACCCGGTACAAGGCCGCCGGCGTAGCGGAGGAGCGGCGTTCGGCCTTGCAGCAGCACATAGGCGCCGAGGATCAGGATCACCGTCGACGCCTCGTACGCGACGTCGAGAGCCGCGCCCGCTGCGAGCCCGGCAAGCACGGGACGTCGATGCCACGCGAGCGCGAATGCGCCGAGACCCAACGCGCCCGCGGTGACATGCTCGAAGTTGGCGGCCGCGAGCGGCGCGAAGAGCGTGCCGAGCGCAAATGCGATCAGCGACAGTCCGCCGTAGCCGGGAGCCAGCCCCTCCGAGATCCGGCCGAGCATGAACGCGCAGAGGAGGAGCGCCACTCCACTCGAGAGGATGCGGACGGCCCAGAGCTTCAGGCCGACGTACGGCCATGAGGTTGCGGTCGGGAGGCGCACAGCAAGCGCCAAGGGGATCTCGATCACGGACATTCCTGGCGCCTTGTCCGAGTAGAGGTGACCGTGGTAGACGGCTTTGTCGCGCGCGTACGGCGAGGCAAGGCAGCTGTCGTTGCTGACGCGCAGGTGCACAAGCGCCTCCGTAAGGCAGAGCCGGGAGACATCCTGTGCGCCGATCGGGGCCACTGAGGTGAGCGTTGCGGCGGCGACGAGCGCGAGCAGTAGTAGTTCGCGGCGAGGTCGCCTCCACGGTAGTCCCGGTCCGGCGATCGGGGGTCCCTGCATGGTTGTGACCGCTTGCGGGGTCAGGCGCGGGCGGGGCAGGCGGTCTGCCGCTCGTCGCAGCAGCAGGGCGAGCGCCATTCCCGGGTCGAGGACGCGCCTCACCACGGCGAGACGCTCCGGTTGAGGGCTCGGGAAGAGCAGCAGAGGTACAAGGAGCGCCCCCGCGAGCACCAGGCTGTCGAGTGTGCCGGTGGATCCCGAGAGTCCGGCGCTCAGCGCGCTCGTCCCGGACAGCCAACCCGCGCAGGCGAGGGCTGCGAAGGAAAGCACGAGCCAGGAGCTCGCGAACCGGACGGTGTGGCCGCGGCGCAGGACGAAGCCGCCGACGAGCCCGATCAGAATCACCGGGACGAGGAGACTCCAGCCCGGCTTCTGCCAGAGACCGTGCCAGAGCGCTGCGAGCGCGGCCCCGACCCGCTCGCTGTGGTGATCGAGATAGGACGGGTCGAGCAGGTGCGAAAGGGCTTCCTCGCCGAGCGGGATGTGATGCGCGAGGAGCCAAATGTGCCATGGCACGTCGAGTGCGACGAGGACTCCAGCTGCGCGGACGATTGCGCTCCGCCCGGAGCGACCTGCGACCGCGCTCGCGGCGGCGAAGGCGGTCAGCGCGAGCAGCTCGCCCTCGGTTGCGGTGAGGGTTGCCGCTCCGAGGAACAAGGTGGCGAGCGCCAGGAATGCGGGCGCTCGCTCATCGAGCCAGAGCGCAAGGCTCGCGGCGCCGAGCGCGACGAACGCCGCCAGAGGAAGTGCGGCGGTGTTCGAGAGCAGGCCCGGGATAAAGGCAGGCGCGGTGACGACGGCCAGCAGCGTCGCCCCGAGCAGAAGCGGCTGTGTTCGTTGACGCAGCAGGGTCCAGCCGCCACCCACAAGGGCGACCGCGAAGCCGATCAGCTGGACGTGTGCGACGTTGCCGCCGAGTCCGCCGCCGAACCGGAATCCCATTGCCTCGAGCCCGGGGAGCAGCAGCGGCTGTTGGAGCGCCGGATAGGTTCCCGAGCTGAAGGCCGGGCCGGTTGCCCGACCGAGGAGCGCAAGCGCACGAGCTCGCAACCCCCAGATTTGTGCGCCTGCCCCCTGACTCAGCGGCTCGACGGACGCAAACCGCACCGCGAGCACACCGTAGGCGACGACGATGCTCCCGATCAGCGCGCAGAAGAGTTCCTGCACCCGGACTCGGCGCCATCCTCCCGTTGTCTCGCGCGGTAGCCCCGGCAGCCCAAGGCCGACGACGACGATCGTGACGAGCGCAAGGCTGTACGGGGTGAGGGCAAGGCCGACGACTGGGAGGAGCGAGGCAACGATTCCGGTCGCCGCCAGACCGGCGGCGTAGGCGAGAGGAAGACGCATCGCAAGCTCCCGCCGTGTGCGTGCGAGGCGGAGAAGCGCCAGCAATCCACAGCCGCAGAGAAGCACAAGCGCGTTTGCGAGCAGGAGCAGCCCGAGCTGGGAGCTCACGGTGGCGCGATCCGGGAGACATCGGTGGACACAGCGGGGTCGCGCTGCTCGGTCAGGAAGCTCGCCGCGAGCTGGTGCGGGTCGCTCGCGTACGAGAGCACGACGGTCGCCTCGGCGAGTTCGGGCTCGACGCTCGCCGGAAGAAGGTAAAACCGTGCGGCACGCGCGAACTCGGTGCGGAACGCGCGCTCGCTCTCACCGGAGCCTCCGGGGAGCTGCAGGAAGACGCGGTCACCCGGCCCGATCAGCGTCGAGGCGAAGGCGAACGCGGCTTCGGGTACGCCGTCTGGGAGGAGTCCCCGGCCGTCACGTTCGCTCGGCGTCAGCACGCTCGCGACACGTCGCTCCTCGACGAGTCGGTGCCAGAGCGACGGACCCGAATGCAGCGCGGACGCCAGCGCAAGAAGTGTCGCGCTCGCCGCGATCAGGCATGCTGCAGCGGGCACGCGACTTGGCACGCGCCAAGCTTACGTCTCGGTCCCGTGGGAGCCCGTGCCCGCGTCGGCTGTTCGCGGTCGCGGCTCGGCATGCTCGCCGGTCAGGCCGTCGCGCATGAAGCCCTACTGCTCCGGATGCAGAGGGCGGGCCGGGGCGGATGCCCCGGCCCGCCAGACGGCTACGGCCCCCAACCCTCGCCTGCGACAAGAAGCGCAGATGCCACGCTCAGAAGGACAAGCAGAGCCATTTGAATGCGAATCGCTTTCATACTGAGAGTCCCCTTTCTTGAGAGCCGAGTCCTGACGGGAGAGTCAGAACAGACTTTTGTCTGTGCCTGACGGGGAACTCTTCGGCGCGGGAGCCCTGTTGCCTTCCCGGACACGGTCGCGTGAGTGCGGCCCCACAGCCGAGACGCCCGCCGGGGTCCCCGAGCGGAGCGCTGCCGACACCCATTCCGCCGGCACAGGCAGATCGCCGGTTTTTGGCGGAGCCGCGTGTTAGGGTGCTGCGGTCAACGTTCCGTCGCGGCCCCAGCTCTTCGTGGACTTCCTCCAAATCGAATCAATCCCGTTGCGCACCTCGACACCGGCCGAGCCGGTCGGGGCGCGCTTGCGGCGGCTCCGAATCGCCTGTGGGCTTTCTCAGCGCGACCTCTCCGCGCCGGGCATCACCGCCGCGTACGTCTCGAAGATCGAGCGCGGCGAGCGCCGCCCCTCCGTGCGGGCGCTGCGAGTGATGGCAGGCAAGCTCGGTGTTTCGCTGCCGTACCTCGAGACCGGGGTCGAGCTCGGCGACGGTGAAGCACGTGAGCTTCGGCTCGCCGATGCCGAGCTGCGCATGCGGCTCCAAGAGGGCCACTCGACCGACGAACTCGACAGCATCCTCGCTGAGGCCGTCGCCGCTGCCGACTCCGGTGCGATCATTCGCGCGCGCGTCGCGCTCGGGATGGCCGCCGCGGCCCGCGGAGACTACGTCGGGGCCGCCCTCCAGCTCAAGGAGGTGGTCACATCCGAGCGGGTAACGCCGGTATCGAGACCAGACGTCTACGCGGCCCTCGGGGAGTGCTACGCGCTCTCAGGGGAGCCTGGGCGCGCAGCCGACGTCTACCGAGGCGCGCTTGCCCACGTTGAGGCGACCGCCCCGGAGGACCACGCCACGCGGATTCGCTTTGCGACGTATCTGAGCTACGCACTCACGGACGACGGCCAACTGGAGCGTGCGAATGAGGTGGTCGAGGCGGCGCTTCGCCTCGCCGATGCCGCTGCCGGCGCATCCGACCCGTACACGCGCGTGCGGCTGCACTGGTCACTCGGGCGCATCGCGCACGAGCAGTCGCGCTTCGCCGACGCGCTCCATCACTTCCGGGGCGCCGTCGCGCTGCTCGAGGCGACGGAGGACACCTTCCACCTCGCCCGTGCTTACCAGTCGTGTGCCGCCGCAATGCTCGCGCTCGGCAACGCCGACTTGTCGGCCACCGTGAGGTTGATCGACAAAGCCGAGCACATTTTCGGCACCTCGCTGACGCCACGGGATCATGCGACGCTCCACCGGCTCAAGGCGATGGTCGCGATACGCCGCGGCGAGTACATGGTGGCCGCCGAGCATGCGCGGCAAGCACAGGTTCTCGCGCGGGACATCCCCAATCAGTACGGTCTTGCGACTTGGGTCCTTGCGGACGCGCTCGCGGGAGAGGGCGACGACGAGGCGGAGGCCGCGTATGCCGAGGCGACTCGCGTGCTGCGGGTGCAGGGCAGTCCGCGCGAACGGCTCGAGTTGTTTCGCGTCCACGCTCGCTACCTGCGGGCGAATGCCAATAGCGACGAGGCGTTCGCTCTGCTCGAAGAGGCAGCCGAGCTCGCATCCGAGATCCGGCGAGCTGACGGCACACACGCCACCGAAGAGGCGCAGGGCGTCCGCTAGAGCTTCCCGTTCGCCTTATGGCGAGCGGTGGCACCTTCAGCCTGCCGCAGTGCGCTTTGGTTTTCCTCGTCTGCAGCGACGAAGCTAAATTGCCAGGACTCGGCCTGCGGGGGCACTCGCAAGCAAGCACGCGCTCGACATGTTTCTCACAAGGGCAACAGGACGCGACCCAGCCCCCGCTTGCGTGATCGGGTCGCCACTAGGCGAATCGACGACTGGCAAGGCAAGAGCCGCCTGGCAATCTGCGGTGAGCGCTCTGAATACGGCGCTACACAAAAGGAAAACGTAAGCGCATACGGTAGCTCGCAGCCCGATGGCAATAACGCGACGCGCCGGCCACCGGCGGGTTTGGTGATAGGCAAATACGTGCACTCGAGCGCGCGTCGGCGTTGTAGTCCCCCTAAATAAATAGCAGCCCTTTATGCTTGGAAGGTCGTCAGGACAGCTAGGCCGTGTGAAGCCATCGCCGCACCGAGACGGGTGAATAGCGTGACGGGCCGGCAACCGCGATTGCCATCAGCACCGCTCCAACGGTGATGCTGACCTCGAGAAGCTGGTGAGGTGTCGCGTGAAAAGCGGCGAAGCCGAGGGCCTGCACAACGCCGCCGATCAGGAGTAGCCAGCACGTACGGGTCTCTCCGTGTCCTACCCTGTACGCGAGCAGTACGTTCAGGAGCGAGAAAAGGGTCATCGCGATACCGAACATCCAAAGAAGCGAGGCGGCGCCCTCGTATTTCGAGCCAAATGCGAGTCGGATGATGAAATGCGGCACGGCCGCATACAGCGCACTTGCCACGATGCAGAACAACGCGGTCGCGCCGATGCTCTGCATAAAGAGGGGCACCGTTCGGTGAGCCGCCGAGACGCGGGCGGCGACCTTGGGAAGCAAGACGGTGATCACGGCCGCAGGCAGGTACAGGATCACACGGCCCACCAGTGAGGCGCTGCTGTAAAGACCTGCCTCATGCGAACCGAACGCGATCTTTGCGGCGACGAGGTCATCGGTGCTGAGGCAGGTGACCGCCAGGACGCCTGCCACGACCGGAAGGAGCGCAGCAAGGTCGCGCCGGGGCAGGCTTGGACGCCACCGTCGCGCATCCCCGAACATCGTGCGCAGCGCGATAAAGGGAATCACGAGCGCGAGCAGCACCGCGAGGAGCAGTGCGCCCATCACCCCCGCCACGCCAAGCCCGGTCTGTAGCGCGATCTCAGCCAGGATAAGTCGTGCAACCGACGGGAAGGCAGTCGTGACAGTGAGGAGCACGAAGCGCTGGCTGCCCTGGAGGGCGCCTGCAAGCACTGTGCTGAGGAAGGAGGGAAAGGTCACAAGCACGGTAAGCACGAGCGCCGTGAGACTTGCAATGGACAGTGTCGATTGCAGGAGTGGCGTGAACGCAGCGAGCACCAGAGTGAGCGCGCCGCCGACCACGACAAGCATGCCGCCGACGCCCGAGACGTAGTTGTCTTCGTTGAGCGAATGCCCCTCGGCTCCGGCTCTCGCGACGTGCCGCGCCACAAAGGTCTGGATGCCGGCGAGCGGCAAGGTGATGATGCTGCTGATCGCGGTAAGCGTCGCGACGTCGCTATACGGGGACGGGCCAAGTGTTCGCGCCGTCAGCAGGTAGAAGACGTAGTTCGCGAGGTTCGTAACGCCGACGCCGATGAGCACGACCGCGCCGGCGCGGGCGCCGCTCATCACGACACGAGGCGTCTCGAGCGGGGGCGCCGCGGTCAAGGTGTCGTGACCCCTCCGCGGGTGCTGTCTTGAGGGAGCGTCACGCTGCCGTGTCGAGTGATCTCTGATTCCCCTTTCGAGTCTTGCACCACGAGTTGTCTCGAAGATTCGTACGGAACTGCGGGTCGGCGAGCCACGACGAACGGTGATCGAGAGCCGGACCGGCCGCAGGCGTCCGTGTCCCCGAATGGTAGTGCGGCGGCTCAGAGCCCTTCTGCTTGGTCCCGGTCAGGTCACGATGTGCCCGGATTCGCGAGGTACTGAGGGACGGTCGCGACGGTCAGCGGCTGGAAGAAGACGCTGGCGATGCGAGGATCCGTGGCACCGAGTCGCGTGGGCCCAGGGTAGGCCACTAACGTTACCGCCGTCGTTCCCGCTGGGATAACGAATGGACCAAACTTGATGTGAATCTTATAGGCCGGAATAACTTCCCGTGCCAATATAGCACCGCTTTGGCCTATAACCTCCACAAGACGGGATTGTTTGTTGCTGAATGCCAAACCTGTAATTATTATGCCAGCCGGGTAAGAGCCATTCGCGAAAATGAGTTGCCCATTCTGATTCATCCAGCGACTTATGGTGAACTGGAAATGCTCGGGCGCATGAAAGCCGTCTCCGTACGACAGAGGCGGCACGGCTAGGCCTTCGAGCTGCGCGAGCGCCTCCTCGTGTTCCTGGACGGTTGTCGTGAGATCCACCATAGGAGCATGCACGGTGTAAATATCGACGCCACCGAAGCGACGAAGCAGGTGGTATGCGGGTGGCTCCAGCCGAGGGATCGCCTTGCCGGCAGCTCGATATGCGTCCATGTGCACGATCACGTAGCGCACGTGTTCGGTGGCGAGAAGGCTGGCCGTCACGGGAGAGCCCAGATCGTCCGCGAGAAGTCGAACCCCGATCTCCTGGTCGACGTTTGGCGGAACCACCTCCATCTCGGCTGGGAGATCGAACTGAGGGTCGCGATCGTAGGTCTCATACCAGTCGTCGAAGTCGAGCGTCGCGCTGAACGTCCAAGGGTACGTCGCGATGATGCCGCGTGGTTGGGTGGCGAGCCACTGGACCCAAGACGGTTGCACGCTCGGGACCGTCGAGACTGTCGGCGCATGCCCTGGTAGTACCTCGAGGAACATAAGTGCCGCTGCGATTGGCATTAGGAAGCGCCAACCTTTGCCGGGGCGGCGGGCAAGCGCGCTGAGACTGAGCGCAGCCAGAACTATCACGGCAAAGTCACTCAGGAGGCCGAAGCGCGCGTAGGCGCGCCAGATCGACGACACGAGGCCAATGGTTGCTGACGGCATCGGAACCCGTAGCGAGCCCAGCTGGTAGCTCGGCGGCAGTGACATGAGCGCTGCCGCCGGGACGAGGAGCGCGCACGAAAGCACGGCCGTGCTGCGCGCCCGGCTCTGCACGAGCCACGAATCACGACGCACGAAGAGTGCCACCCCGATGATTGCGAGCGCGCAAGCCGTGTAGCCGACGTAGAGCGTCTGTTCGGTGAGGTCGGCCGGGTGCACGTGTGAGAGCCAGTGGAACAGCGGGTTCCGCGGGGACGGGATGAGGTAGGCGAGGACGGAGGCGGAGTACGTGTAGTGGTCGCCCGTGTAGCCAGCAGTCGCCGTATGCACTCCGGTTTGTTCCGCAAGTGAAAGGATGAGGAGGGGGCTCAACAGCACACCGACGGTCGCGTACGCCAATAACCCCTCAAGAATGGTTCGTGAGGCGCTTCGCAGCGTGCGCTGGCGCGCGAGGTCCACGGCAAGGAAGACGAGCGTCATGAAGCTCGCGAGCAGGCCCTGGTAGGCAGAGAGGTAGAACGCAAGCGCGAGCACAACGCCGACGAGTGCTGCAGCCCGCGGCGAGCGCCTGCTGTCCAGCCTCAGCAGCGCCGCCGCGAGCAGGACGAAGATCCAGTTCTGGAGCAATGCCATGTGGCCGGCGTAGGCGCGCTCCAGATCGTACGGGCCAAAGGCAAACAAGTAACCGCCAAGTAGAGAAGCCGGATAGGAGCATCCCAGCCGAATCAGCAGCCAAAAGAGGGCTAGGCCTGTGCCAAGAAGCCCGAGAAAGAGCAGCAGATTTGCGGCGCCGACGAGCCCTAACGGACCGCGCAGTCCCCAGAGGAAGCCCGTTTGGATCGTGCTTTGGGCAAGCGTGACCGCTGGCGTAACTGTCTGGCCGTTCGGTGCCTCGTCGTAGTAGTCATGCGTGAGGGTGAAAGGATTGCGGTGTTCCACGGCGGTAACCCAGATGTTTCGAAGCGCACCGAGTTCATCGCCGCCATTGGGTATGCGGGTTCCCGGATGCGCGACGATGGCCGGGAAACAGAGCGCGAACGCTAGGGCATAGAGCACCAATGCCACTCCGTATTTCCGGACAAAGAAGTTGCCGACAACTTGGCTCAACGCAGTTGTCCCACGAAGACGTACCCGCTTGCCGCTGGGCGTTGATGACTGCTCTGAGAATGGGGGTTGCACTGCAACGGAGTTTGAGAAGAACGCGCCACAGCTCCCGCCGGCCGGCCACGATCCACTCCCAAGACCTTACTGAGCGCGTAGGCCGTAGGAGACGAGCGTACTGATTAACTCCCCGTCTTCTACCCGCTTACGGTTTTCCCTACCGCTCGGTTGGGATGGCTTCGTTCTCGCTTGAGTCAGTGCGGAGCGCGTCTTGGTACGCTGGCCGGGACTTGCCCGGGGCGCAGTGGCGGAAGGCAGATGAACGGCGACTCGGGCTTGAGATATGCGTCGGCTCCTCAGGTGAGGGTGGCGGACGATTGATCGAGCGGGAGACGACGCAACGACGAACCGCGCAAGGCGTGGCTCTGAGTATCGGAACAGGCGGCAGTTGAAGATCGCGATGCTCAGCTGGCGCGCGCCCACGGATCCTCGTGCCGGCGGCGCGGAGACGCTGACGCTCGAGGTCCTGCGTAGGGCCGTTGCGCGCGGACATTCAGCGACGTGGTTCGCGGCGGAGTCACCGGGGACACCCTCCGACGAGATCCTCGACGGCATCCGCATCGTGCGCCGTGGCCGCCAGTGGACCGTGCACGCGCGCGCCTGGCTGTGGCTCCGTCGGCGGCTCGACGAGTTTGACGTTGTCGTCGACCAGGTGAACACGATCCCGTTTCTCACGCCGCTTTATGTTCCGAAAGTCAAGCGACGCCTGCTCATCTTCCAGCTCGCGCGGGAGTACTGGTGGCGCGAGACGCGGGGCCCGTTCCGGTTGGTCGCGCCGTTCGGGTATGTCGCCGAGCCTCAGTACTTGAAGGCGTACCGGGGAACAGCCGCGATCACGATTTCCGAGTCCACGCGCGCTGAGCTCATCGCGCTAGGGCTTGAGCGCGAGGCCGTCACCGTGTTACCGATGGCGATCCTGACGCCGGCGCTCTCCGAGTTGACGCCGAAAGCGGAGCCCTTTCGGGTCGTGGTGATCGGACGACTGACGCCGGCGAAGTTCATCGAGGAGGGGCTCGCTGCCTTCGCCGACGTTCGCGCGGCAGTGGCCGGGAGCCAACTCGACATCGCCGGCGGCGGCGATCCGACCTACCAGGACGCACTCGAGGAGATCGTTCGCCGACGCGGTCTCGCCGACGCGGTGACCTTTCACGGGCGTATCTCGGAAGTCGACAAGACCGAGTTGCTCACCCGTGCACACGTTCACCTCTTCACCTCTCACCGCGAGGGCTGGGGGCTCACCGTCAACGAGGCAGGTGCGCGCGGTACGCCGACCGTTGGCTACTCCGTTCCGGGAGTCCGCGACTCAGTACGCGACCCACGCTTACTGGCGACGCTTGCCGATGGTCCTGCCGGGCTCGCTCAGCGGATCGTTGCGTTGCGCGCGGATCCGACGTTGTACGACGAGCTCCGGCTGGATGCCTGGAGCTACGCGCGTGCGCTCTCGTACGAGGCGACGACTGATGCGTTCCTCGATGCCCTCTGACGCGGCGGCACTCAGGGTGAGCTCGAGGCCGAAGCGGAGCCGCTCGAGACGTAGGGAGGGATCGCAGCAACCGTCAGCGGCTCGAGAAAGACGCTCGCCGCGCGCGGGTCGGCCGGGCTTAGCACTTGCGGCCCGGGGGTGGCGACCAACCTGAGCGTCGTGCTACCAGCAGGGATGCGAAACGGCCCCAAGTGGAAGCCGGTCGCGTAGGTGGGAACGAGCACCCGGCCCAGGAGGTGTCCCGATGCCGACTCGAGCCGCAGTCTGCGGGGAACCCCGTTGCTGAAGGCGACGCCGCTCAGGGTCACTGTCACTGCCGCGTCGGCGTTGAGTGTGAGCTGGCCGTCTTGCTCCATCCAGCGGCTCACCAGCCCCTGAAACATCTCGGGCGCGTTGAAGCCTTGTCCGTAGCTCACGCCGCTCGGTGTCAGCCCCTGGAGTAGCGCCAGTTCGGAAGCATTCTGGCGCAGCTCGTCCGCGATGTTCGCGTGCTGCGCATGCACGGAGAAGATGCGGACGTCGCCGAGACGAGCAAGCAGTGTGTAGGCGCTCGGAGGCAACGTGGGCGGGGTCTGGCCGGCGCTTCTGTAGGCGTCGTCGTGAACGACGACGTAGCGCACGCCCTCGGTTGACAGCACGCTCGCGGCGAGCGGGTCGCCGACGTCGCGCGCAAGCAGACGGATGCCCATCGCGCGCCCGCTCTGCTCGCTCGTCGAGAGCTCGCGCGGGAAGTCGAACAGCGGATCGCGGTCGAAGATCTGGTACCAGTCGTCACTGTCCTGCGTGACGCCAAAGATCCACGGGTAGCTCGCGACGAGTCCGCTCGGTCTTGCCGCCAACCACTTCACCCAGGCGGGCTGGGCGCCGAAGGCCGTGTCCAGTGGGGAAAGATTGCCGGGGAAGATCTCGAGCACGACGATCAGGCAGACGAGCGGGGCGACGAACCGTGAGCCGCGGAAGCGGCGCTGCGAGAGCGCACTCAGGCCAAGGGCTGCGAGGCCGACCGCCGCGAATCCGAAGAGCAGTCCGAACCGCGAATACACCCGCCAGATCCCCGAGAGCAACCCGACCGTTCTCGACGGCATCGGAATGCGTATCGACGCGACGCTGTAGCTCGGTGGGAGCGACATGACAAACGCGCAGGGTGCGAGGATCGAGAAGAAAACCGCCGCGCTCACGCGTCGGGGTGAGGCGAAGAGCCACTCGTTCCTCCGGAGCAGTAGGACGATGGCAAAGACAGCCAGACCGAGCGTGAGGTAGCCGACGAAGAGCGTCTCCTCCGTGAGATCGGCTGGATGGATCCCTCGTAGCCAGTGAAAGAGCGGATTGCGCGGAGAGGGCAGAAAGTAGGCGCCGAGTGTTGCTGCAAACTGATAAAGGTCGGCCGATCCGTGCGAGGTGCCGGCATCAACGGCTGAGCGCTCGCGCAGATAGGCGATGAGGATCGGCGTCAGTGCGATCAGGGTGACCGCGTAGGTGACGAACGCCAGCCGTAGCGTCGAGAGCGCAGTACGCCACCGCCATCCGCGAGCCGCGTCGATCGCGAGCAGGACGAGTGTGGCAAAGCCGGCGAGCAGCCCCTGGTAGGCGGATAGGTAGAAGGCGATCCCGACGACGATCCCCGCGACTGCCGCAGCCCGCAGCGAGCGTTGTTCGCGGAGTCGGAGGAGCGTCGCTGCCAGCAAGACGAAGACCCAGTTTTGAAGGAGGGCCAGGTGGCCGGCGTACGCTCGTTCGAGCGCGTAGGGTCCGAACCCGAGTACGTATCCGCCCAGCGTCGAGGCGAGCGGTGTGCAGCCGAGGCGGTTAAGAAACGCGAACATCGCGAGCGCGGTTCCGAAGAGGCCGATGAACATGAACGCGTTCCAGGCTCCGATCAGCCCGAGCACGCTCCGGAGGCCCCAGACAAACGCCGTCTGGATCGCACCGTTGGCGAGGGCCGTCGCCGGTGGACGCGGGAAGCCCTCGGGGGCCGCGATCAGCGAATCGTGCGAGAACGTGAACGGGTTTCGGTGTTGCTCGCCCGCGGCCCAGAGGTCACGCAGCGTGCCGGTGCCATCACCGATCCCGGTTATGCGCGACCCCGGATGGGCAATGATGCCGTGGAAGCAGAGGACGATGGCCACCAGGTACACGCCCGTCGCCACGAGGTAGCGATCCCAGCCGTTGCGGCGCCAGCCCGACCGCTCGGGTGGCGCTGACCCGGTGCTCGCTTCGACGTTGGACATCGAATCAGGTAGCGCGTCGAGGGCGACAGCGATGCCGCTTGCTGCCGACGTGCGGCTTCGGCGCTGGGAAGGAGTCCGGCTCCCGCCTCAGCCTCTCAGCACACCGCGGCGCCCCCGCGAGGTTGCGTCTCGCGAGCAGCGCCTAACCTCCGTTCGCGGTCACTCGGTCGATCCGCCTGCCATCTGGCTCCCAGTCGTTGAGAGGAGCCGGGACGCGCGCGAGACCGTACACGAGGCTCACCGTGTAGACGAAATGGGTGAGGAGCAGGCCGGCGCCGGTCGCGAATCCGACGCGGCCAGAGTGGAAGCGCAGGCCGCCAAACGCGGCGGCAATTGCGATCACAGCCAGGTAGGCGCCCCAGACCGCGAGCCAGATCTCGAGGCCCAAGGCGCCGGCTAGGATCAACACCCAGCCGCCGAGCGTCCATCCGAGGAGCGCGATCACGCCGACTGTCGAGGGTCGCAGAGCGCCGCTGCGGTGGGTCCGCAGGAGCTCCCCCCGACCGCGGCCGTAGGTGGCGATCCGTCGCAGGTGCGCGACAAACAACGGCGCGGCGTTACTCGTCACCGAGACTTCGGGGACGTAAAGGGCCGCGCGGGCCGCGCCCGCCAAATGACGTACGACCGCCTCTGGGGGCATCGTTGCCGGCAGCGCCAGAAAGCGCTCGCGGCGGATCAGGAACGAGCGCGCGGGGAAATCGCGTACGAAGCGGATCCTTCCGGGCGTGAACCGAAAGTAGAGCGAGCCACCTCCGATCCGCGACTCGCCCACCGAGGCGGCTGCACGTTCGCGGACGCTGCCGCCCGCGGGCGCAAGCTGCGGCATGACGACCACGGCGAGCTCCGGCCACCTGAAGAACGGAAGCGTCGCGCTGAGCCAGTTTGCGGACGGTCTCGAGCCGGGCTCGAGAAACGCGAGGATCGAGGCATCGCTCGCCTCGGCGGCGCGGCGGCGCGCCGCGATGCCGCTCTGCTCGATGACCTCGACAGTGCCTTCGAACTCCCGCGGCACGACCCAGGCGGCGGCTCCGTCGCGTCGACGTTGCCGCTGGTAGTAGTGCCGGAGCCGCAGACGGTAGAAGATCGCGAACGTGTCGAGGAGTGCGAACGCGACCGCCGTTGAGCGCACACCCGAGCCCGTAAAACGATAGTCGAGCCGGACCGGCATCTCTCTGAGTCGGCGGTAACCGAACGCTCGGGCCACGGCGAGCAGTTCGATATCGAAGGCGAAGCGCTTGATCAGCAGGAAGGGGAAGACCTCGTCGACGACCTCGCGACGAATCACCTTCAGGCCGACCTGCGTGTCCCTGACCTTGAGCCGAAACAGAACACGCACGAGCTGCTGAAACAGCCACGAGGCGACGACGCGTGAGCGGGGGTAGTACACCGTGGAGTCGGGATGTCGCTTCGACCCGATCACGAAGTCGAGCTGCTCGGCCTCGGCCACGGCCACGAACGTCGGGAGCGAGGCCGGGTCGAGATCGAGGTCGGCATCGATATATGCGACCCAGCGCCCTCGCGCCTCGCGCGCTCCTGTTCGTACCGCGTAACCCTTGCCGAGGTTGCGGTCGTAATGGAGAACCCGTACGTCCTTGATCTCGGACGCGAGCACGCGCTCGGCCGTCATGTCGATCGATCCGTCGGAGACGACGATCACCTCGAATGTGCCCTCGAGTGACTCGCCCACGCGCGCACAGATCGTGCGGACGTTCTCGACGATCACCTCCGCCTGGTCGTAAACCGGAACGATGACCGAGAGGGTCGGCTCGGAAGGATCGAGCTGGTCCGGCACGTCGGTGAGTATCGCTGGTGGAGCGGATCTCGCGCCGCCGCGCGGGTGCCCGGAGAGTGCCGTCCGAGCGTCCGCTCAGCCGGCCGGGGGCGCGAAATCCTCGACCGGATGGCCACTCAGCTGCTCGACTGGATCGTCGCCTTACCCTCCCTCGCCGCCGGGATCCAGTTCGAGGTCGCTGAGGCGGTCAGGGTCTGCGCGCCTGGCTGCACGAGCGTCACTCCGAACCGTACCGCGGTCGTCGTGTCGGCACCCAGTGCGTCAAACGGGCAGACGATCGGTGTCGAGTCGCTGCAGCCGGCGCCGAACTCGACGGCCGGAGGGCCGAGCAGATGCAGCCCGGCCGGCAGCGTGATCGTCAACAGAAGCGCGTTCAGACGGGTCCGCCCGGTATTCGCGAGGGTGACGACAAAGTTGACCTCGCCGCCGGGCGTTGCGGAGTTCGCGGATGCCGAGATCGAGGCCCCGAGGTCCGGGAGCCCGACCGCGTACTCGCGGTTCCCGTAGGGGTAGGCGAAGATCGCGCAAACGTCGATCGCGCCGACACCGTAGACGGCGAGCGCGCTCACGAGGAGGAAGCGCAGTGGTCTGCGGCGTAGCCGCGGCCGTCTGTGCATCAAGCCTCGGGGCATCGTGCGGATGCCGATCGAGGAAGCGGCAACCGCGGCGGCGACGACGACGAGCGCACCCCAGGCCCGGCTCGGGCCGAGCTCGGAGAATACGGTTGGAGTGAGGTTCTCGATCAGACGTGAACGTCCGAGCTGAACGGGCGCGCGCGCGAGTTCACCCCAGATCGTCTGCCTGAGGGTGATATGGCTCGCCCACACGAGCGTCAATCCGGTCATCGGGATGATCGAGGCGGCTGCCGCGAGCGCGCTCAGCCGTGGCCGCGCCGCAAAGGCAGGCCCGAGCCCGAGCGCGACAAATGGAAGCGCGGGGGCAAGGAAGCGCGGTCCGAACGTCTCGCCGCCGTAGGGCTGGAAGTAGCTCACGTTGACGTAGACGAAGCCGGCCGCGACGAGCGCGCAAACGAGGGCCTCGGCACGGTAGGTGGCCGCCAGGCGTGTGAGCCCGTAACCGGCGAGCAGCAGAATCGGGGAGACGATCACGAGGCCGCTGCTGCCGGCGAACACGTCTACAAGGCCGAACATGTGGGGTGCGGAGATCCCGAAGAAGCCAGTGGCCTGGAGGTTCGCGTCGACGTTGTCGACGTAGCGGTAGGAGAGATGCCACGGCGCTCCGAACGCAGCCCAGTCGTATGCGGCTAGCAGCGCCACGCCCGGCAATGCGCCCACTGCGTAGCGTCCGAGTGAGCGCGCGCCCGAGAGCGCGACATAGGCCCCGACGATGAGCAGAAAGATCGTCGCTTCGTAGTCAACGAGCATTGCGGCGCCGACGAAGACGCCCGAGAGCGCCGGCCTTCGACGCCAGGCGAACAGGAAGCAGGTGAGCCCGAGGAACCCCGAGACGACGTGCTCGAAGCTCGTCGCGGCAAGGGGCTCCATCATTGTCCCGAGCCCGAACGCGACGAGTGAGACCCCGCCAAAGCCCGGCGCGAGCCCCTCGCTGAGCCGGCCGACCAGGAAGGTGCACAGCAGGAAGGCGATTCCGACCGTGAGCACGCGTACACCCCAGAGCCGCCGGAACTCGTCGTGGGGCCAGGAGGACGGGAGACCCGGGCCGAGCACGGCGACCGCCGGCACTTCGAGCAGCGGGAGACCCGGAGCCTTGTCGGAATAGAGGCGACCCCCGCGAGCCGAACGATCGAACGACTGGGCGAAACAACGGTTGTTTGAGACGTGCCCGTGCACGAGTGCCTCGGCCAGGCAGAGCCGTGAAGCATCGGAGTTGTACTGCCCGATCGGGGCGAGTGCGACGATGCCGACGAGCACGAGCAGCACCAGCTCGCAGCGCGGTTTGCGCCAGGGGAAGGGAGGGCTCGGCGGGGCCTCCGTGAGGCTGGAGCGGCGCAGGGCGAACGGCACAAGCAAGCGGAGTCGTTGGGCTGCAGGGGCGGGCCGAGCTCGCTGCGACTCGCCTTCGCTGCTCATACGGCGCGAGTGTATGCGGCCCGCTGCCGCGCCGGAACCGCCTCGCCGGCCGCTGTTGCTCGTGCCGTGTCACGGAATGACTACGATGCCGCGATGCTGCTCTTCGGCTCCGCATTCGCACCGTCCGCAATAGCGGTAACGGCGGGCCCAGCGGGGAGCGCGTCGGGCGCAGCCGATACACCGGTGGCCAGCTTGTGACCACCTCGGTGGTTACGGGTGGCGCGGGCTTTCTCGGCTCGCACCTCTGCGATTTTCTGCTCGAGAAAGGTCATCGCGTCATCTGCGTCGACAACCTCGAGACCGGTTCGCTCGAGAACATCGAACACCTGCGAGATAGCGACGATGCCTTCTCGTTCGTCTACCAGGATGTCGTTGACGGCATCTGGATCGACGAGGCGGTCGACTTCGTCTACCACTTGGCGAGCCCCGCAAGTCCGATCGACTATCTGCGCTTGCCGCTCCAGACGCTCAAGGTCGGCTCGCAGGGCACGCACAACGCGCTCGGGCTTGCCAAGTGGAAGCGAGCGCGCTTCTTGATCAGCTCGACGAGTGAGGTCTACGGCGACCCGGCGGTGCATCCGCAGCCCGAGTCGTACTGGGGCAACGTCAACCCGATCGGGCCGCGGGGCGTCTACGACGAGGCCAAACGCTACGCCGAAGCGCTGACGATGGCCTACCACAACCAGCAGGGAGTCAACACCGGCATCGCCAGGATCTTCAACACCTACGGCCCACGCATGCGCCGCAACGACGGGCGCGCAACCGTCACCTTCCTGCATCAGGCACTCGAGGGCAAGCCGGTCACGGTCTTCGGCGACGGGTCGCAGACTCGTTCGCTTTGCTATGTCGACGACTTGATCCGGGGGCTTTACCTGCTCGCGTCGTCCGACGAGCATCTCCCGGTCAACATCGGCAACCCCGACCACGAGGTGACGATGCTCGCGCTCGCCGAGGCATGCATTCGTCAGGCAGGCTCGGAGAGCGAAATTGTGTTTGCTGCTTTACCAGTCGACGATCCCCGGGAGCGTCGACCCGACATCACCCGCGCGCGAGAGATCCTCGGCTGGTCGCCAGAGGTCTCTCTCGACGAGGGCATCAGACGCTGGATCGACGCGCTCGGCGGATCGTCCTCCTCCGCCTGAAACCCCCGAAGATTCACCGTTCCACTCCGGGAGGCGCCTGCGGCAACGGTGGGCCACTCGAACCCGGCGGAAGCGGCAGTCCGGCGTCCGTGAGTAGCTCTCGGTAGAGCGCGTCGATGTCGTCGACAAGCCGCTCCACGCGGTAGCGGTCGCCGGCCCGCTTCGCGCCGACGGCCCCCATTCTGCGGCCGAGCTCAGGGTCGTGCGCGAGGCGTTCGAGCGCTGTCGCGATCGCCACCACATCCCCTACGGTGACGAGCACGCCGTCGACGCCGTCGCTGACGACATCGCCGACGCCGCCGACGGCCGTTGCGACCACGGGCGTGCCCTTCGCGAGCGCCTCGATCGCGACGACCGGCGTGCCTTCGTTGGCCGAGGTGAGTACGAGCACGTCGAAGAGCTCGTAGTACGCGCCGAGTTCATGCTCGTAGCCAGCGAAGACAACGTGGTCCTCGATCCCGAGCTCATGGGCGCGCTGCTCGACCGATGCTCGCTCGGGCCCATCCCCGACCAGGCAAAGCGTCGCCTCGACGCCGCGCTCTCGGAGCTCGGCAAACGCGGCGAGCACGTCGGGGACGTTCTTGATCGCGGTCATGCGGCCGACCCACCCGATCACGAACACGTCCGCGGCGATCCCGAGTCTGTCACGCAGCGCGTGCGCGGCCCCTGGGGCGGAGGCGACGCGTTGCTCGAGGTCGAGACCCAGACGGATCACGCTGAACCGCTCCGCCGGCGAGACGCCGAGGGCGACGAGTTCGTCCCGCGTCTCGGGGCTGACGGCCACGAGTCGCGTCGTGAACCGCGCGAGCACCCGCTCGAGCGTGCGGTAGACGGTCGTCACGGCGGGGCTGAAGTAGCCGCGAAGCACGTGTCCGTGAAAGGTGTGGATGACGATCGGCGGCCGGGCCGAGCCCGCAAGGAGCGAGGCGACGCGGCCGAGCGTCCCCGCCTTTGCGGTGTGGGTGTGCAGGATTTGAGGTCGCACCCTCCGGAGCACGCGCACGATCCGTACGAGCGTGCGTAGATCGTCGAGCGGCGAGAGCTCGCGCCGGAGCGTCGCGATCGGCTCGATCTCGACGCCGAGTTCATCGGCGACGAACGCCATCGAACTTTCGCCGCTCGCGATCTGTCCCGCGAGCAGTGTCGTCGCGTAGCCGCGTGAGGCCAGACCACGTGCGAGGTAGGAGACGTGCAGTGCCGGTCCGCCTACGTTGAGCCGGGCAATGATGCGCACGACACGCACCGGCTCCCCGACGCTCACGTCGTGCCCGCGAGCATCGCCTGCGCGGTGCGTCTGAGGCCCTCCTCGAGGGTGATCGTGGGGTCGTAGCCGAGGGTTGCACGGGCAGCTGAAAGATCGGCCCAGGAGTCGCGGATGTCGCCCCGGCGGGGGGCCTCGAAACGTTTGCTGACGTCACGGCCGAGAATCACCCCGATCGAGTCAGCCACCCGGTTGACGCTTGCCGGTGAGCCGCCCGCGATGTTGAAGGCCCTTCCGCTTGCGCCCTCGGCGGAGGCCGCCGCGATCGTCGCCGCGACGACGTTGTCGACGTAGGTGAAGTCGCGGGACTGCTCGCCGTCGCCGTGGATCGTGATCGGCTCGCCGGCCGCGATCGCACGGAAGAAGAGCGGGATCACCGCCGCATACTGCGAAAAGGGGCTTTGGCGCGGCCCGAAGACGTTGAAGTAGCGCAGTACAACCGTCTCGAACGACTCGTACACACGGCTGAACGCGACGCAGTAGCGCTCAGCGGCAAGCTTGGCCACACCGTAGGGTGAGATCGGATCCGGGGGAGAGTCCTCGCGGGTCGGCATCGTGCCGCTCACGCCGTAGACGGAGGTCGACGAGGAGAAGACGACGCGACGTACGCCCGCATCGCGCGCCGCGAGCAGGACGTTGAGCGTGCCCTCGACGTTGACGGCACTCGAGGTGAGAGGATCTTGCACCGAGCGCGGCACCGAGCCGAGCGCGCCCAGGTGGTAGACGACCTCGACGCCGCGCACGGCGTTGTGGACGCGCTCGTAGCTCCGCAACTCCCCTTCGATGATCTCGAGCGGAAGCCCGTCGAGGTTGGCGCGGCTGCCCGTGGAGAAGTTGTCGAGTACGCGCACCTCGTCGCCACGCTCGAGCAGTCCGCGGACGAGGTTCGAGCCGATGAAGCCCGCGCCCCCCGTAACAAGCACGACGCTCACGCGGTCTGGGCCCGCCTGCCCGCGCGTCCCGCCGCCAGCCCGGCAGCGATCAGTCCGAGCCCGAGCCAGGGCAGCGCCTCGAACGCGACTCCGGCGATCAGGCCTTGCCCGGCCCAGATCCCCATCGAGACGAGCAGCCACAGCAGACCCACAAAGACGATCGGAGCGGAGTCGGGCGGGGCGCGCAGGACGCCGCGTACCCCGAACCAGAGTCCGGTCACAAGCATGCCGACGAACAGCAGTGCACCGACGATCCCGAGCTCGGCAAGCGACTGAATGTAGGCGTCATCGACTGCCCAGGTGTGCGCGGGCGCCGGAAAGGCCTGCTCTGGCTCGCCCGGGAACTCCCGGTGTGCGGCCGGAAGCACCGGTTCGTAGACCTGCTTCTCGCGGATCGATTGCCAGCCGGCGCCGAGCAGGATATGACGTTCGAAGACCTTCAAGCCGATGTAGTACATCAGCGTGCGCTGCGAGTAGGTCTGGACGTCGTGCGTGGTCGCGGCCGTCGGGTGCAACACGCCGACAAAACGGCCGAACTGCGACACGTCGCCCTCACGGAGGACGAAGACGCCGATCGTGCAGGCGACAACGACGCCGAGTATCGTCGCGACCCCACGTCGGCGCGTCGCACTCGAGCGGACGACGACAAGTGCCCCGAGCACGATCGCTCCGAGCGAGACGACACCTGCAAGTTCGCCGGAGCTCACGAGCGCGATCGCGCCCGAGACGAGCGCGGCGATCACCTGGCGGCGACCGATGCTGCCGGGCCAGAGCAGCCCGATGAAGCCGATCGCGAGCGCCGCGCCGCCGAGCGCGGCAAGTTCGGCGAGTCCGGTGAACGAGGGCTCCCGGTTGTACCCCGGTGGCCAGTATCGGAAGATGTCGACGTCGGAGAACTGGATCAGCGCGACGAGCGCAGCTGCGACGGTCAGCCCGATCGCGGTGGCGATGAGCCGTCGCAGCTCGCGGAGGTCGCGGACGAGCACAGCCACCGCGGGCCCGAGGAGCGCATACTCGACGAACTTCGCGTCGGTTACGAGGTGGGTGTGCCACGCATAGGCCGAATCGTTTCGCAGCGGGTAGAAACACGCCGCGGTTGTGAAGGCCAGAAACACCGCGGCCGCGATCCAGAGCGCGCGTGGCACGAGCACTGGACGAACGCCGCCACGCACCTCGACGAGAGCGCACACGACGGCCAGCAGGATCGCGAGGTCCGCGGGGTCGATCGTGGCCCCGCCGAAGGTCAGCGACGGTTGAAACGCCCCCGCGATGAACACGAGCACGAACGCGAGCGGCACGCTCCATCCCGAAAGCTCGTGCCACAAACCCGCCGCCGAGGTGTCCGGCAGCCTCCGTCTCCCCTCTGTTGCGGGGCGGCCAAGTGTCCCGTCGGACAAGGAGGCCCGAACTATACTGGGCGCTCCGATGCGGTCCCGAGTCATCTGGCGGCGCTCGGCGACAGCGATCTTCGTCTACCTGTCGGCGGGGCTGGGCTTCGGGGCAAGTGTCGTCGCCACCCGCGAGCTTGGCGTGAACGCGTACGCGCGCTTCGCGGCCGTGATCGCCGCCTCGATCTTCTTCCAGCAGATGTTCGACCTGACGGCGGAGGAGTCGCTGATCAAGTTCGGCTTCCGCTACATCGAGAACGCGCGCTTCGCACGGCTGCGACGGCTCTTCGCGCTCGCGCTGTCGTTCAAGCTGGCGGGAGGGCTGATCGCGGGCGGCCTCCTGATCGCACTCTCGCCTTTCGCTAAGGAGTTTTGGGGTGCGGGCGGGGTCGCCGTGCCGATGATGATCGCCGCGGCGATCTCCGTCGCGCAGGCGCCCGAGGGGATCTCGGCGAGCGCGATCATCCTCAGCGGACGCTACGAGTTGCGCGCGCTGCTGCTCGCCGTTTCCATGGGGCTCCGCCTCGCCGGGATTGCGATCGGTTGCCACTGGGGAGTCGACGGGGCGATCGCCGGGATGGCGATCGCGCAGGTGGTCGCGACGAGTGTGCTCGGCACCGTCGGGCTGCTCGCGTTCCGCCGCTTTCCCCAGACAACCAGTGAGGCGCTCGGCGAGGATCGGCGACCGCTCGGCCGCTTTCTCGTCGCGTCGACGCTCGCCTCGTCGCTCGACTCGGCGCGTGGCACGCTCGGAACCTCGCTCGTACCGACCGTCGCACCGATCGTTCAGGCCGGCTACTTCAGTAACGCGCAAGCGCCTGACACCGGTTTTGCGGCCCTCTCTGGCCCCGCCCGGCTCGTGATGCTTGCCGAGCAGACTCGCGACTACGAGGCCGGACATCACGACCGCGTTTACGCGATGCTGCGGCGCTACATCGTCGCGACCAGTTTGCTGATGGCGGTCGCGGTACCGTTCTTCTGGTGGTTGATGCCTGTGCTGATGGGGCTCGCGTACGGGACGGACTTCCGGCTCCACGCCACGGCGGCGGCCCGGCTGGTGCTCGTCTCCGCGGCGCTGCGGCTGATCTGGGGGTGGACGAAATCGTTTCCGGTCTCGATCGGTCGACCCGGTCTCCGTGTTATCGCCCAGGGCATCGAGATCGCCGTGTTCGTGCCGCTCGTGCTCGTCTTCGCCTCGCGCTGGGGCGCGACGGGCGCCGCGGGCGCAATGCTCGTCTCCACCTCCGTGTTCTGCGCCGTATGGACGGTACTGCTGTGGCGCCTGCGTGCCGGGTGGCGCGGCGGCAAGGTTGCGACCTGAACGTTCTGATCGTCTCGGGGATCTGGCCACCGGACGTCGGCGGGCCTGCCTCTCATGCACCCGAGGTCGCAGCCTTCCTGAGCGGCCGTGGACACCGCGTCGAGATCGTAACGACCGCGGCGTCGGCGCCCGCCCCGGAGGCATACCCCGTGCACTTCGTCTCGCGCTCGCTCCCGCCAGGTGTCCGCCACGCAGCTGGCGTCGCCCTCGTTGCCTCGCGTGCCCGCGCGGCCGAGGTCGTGTACACAACGGGGATGCTTGGCCGCTCCTCGCTCGGTGCCTTGCTCGCACGACGGCCGTTCGTGCTCAAGCTCACCGCGGACCCCGCCTACGAACGCGCGCGTCGCTTCGGCTTCACGAACGCGACGCTCGAGCAGTTCCAGCAGCACCCGGGTGCGCGCAGCCAGGTGCTGTGCAAGACGCGCGACGCCGACCTGCGTCGCGCAGCGCACGTGATCACCCCCTCCGGCTACCTGCGGGAGCTCGCGCTCGGTTGGGGCGTCCCGCCCGCCCGGGTGACGGTGCTCCCGAACCCGGCGCCGTCAGTGCCGCAACTCGCGCCGCGGGCGGAGCTTCGCCGCCGCTTCGGGATCGAACGACCCGTGCTCGGGTTCGCGGGACGGCTGACCGCCCAGAAGGCGCTCGACGTCGGGATCGCGGCCGCGCGTCGCGCCGGCATCGAACTGCTGATCGTCGGCGACGGGCCCGACAAGGCCGCGCTCGAGGGGCTCGGCTACGGACGTTTTCTCGGCCCGCTGCCGCGTGCCGAGGTGCTCGAGTTCCTCGCCGCCGTCGATGCGGTACTGCTCTCGTCCTCCTGGGAGAACTTTCCTCACGTGCTCGTCGAGGCGCTCGCGGTTGGCACGCCGGTGAT
>CAWHDF010000013.1:0-12849 GCA_963828105.1 uncultured Actinomycetota bacterium
AGGCTTCGGGCCCTGGGATTCCTGCCAGTACTACGCGGTGCTCGACAAGCAGTCGGTCATCGAGGGGTACACCAAGAACGAGCACGACGAGCCGGTCGCCGGCGTTACGGTTGCCGCGCACGGTTCGGGAGGCGGGTTCGCGACGAGCGGCGCTGACGGCTTCTACGCGATCGTCGTCAAGCCCGGCACCTTCGTCGTGCGTGCGAGCGGAGGCCCGCCGGGGATCAAGGAGACGATCGAACCCGGGAGCCTGGAGCGGACGGTCTCAGCCGGCGACATCACCCACGCGAACTTCCTCGTCGACCAGGACAACGTCCTGTCGATCAGCCTGGCAGCCGGAAGCGTCGCCGCGACCGGGCTCGGCACTGTCGGGATCACCATCACCGACAAGGCACCGGACGGTACCCCGGTCTCCGGCGCGCGCATCGTTGTCGAGCCTCCCCTCGAGGTCGGGAGTGACGGTGTCGCCAGTGGTCTGCTCTGCAGTTCGACGAACACGCTCCTCTCGCCGAGCCGCCTCGGCGACGGCAGCTTGCTCGGCAGGCATTTCGAGGCGACGACCGACAGCGCCGGCCAGGTGCAGTTGACCTATTACGTCGGCACGGCCGCCGGTACCTGGTCGCTTGAGGCCTACCAGCCTGGCGATCCGGGCGCGCCGCTCGTGACCGAACCACTCACGGTGACCGCGAGTGGCACGCACCCGAAACTCGACCCCGACGGTGATCTCGTCGGCCAACTGATCTCGCAGGGCAACGCGACGCTCACGCAGCCGGGTCAGAGTCTCCAGCGCAACCTGCTTGAGTGGCTCGCAGAGGTCGAGCCGACGCTGCAGTCGGTCAACTTGCCCTTCGACTACGTACCGATCACGGCCGTCGATGCGTCCGGCCGCACGAATGCGGGTGTTGTGCTCTTCGCCGACAACCCGACGACCCGCCGTGACGTTCTCGACTACCTCGACGGCAAGAGCACGCTGCCGCCTTCCGACGACGAGGCGGTTGTGATCGACGTAACCAACATGCGCCTTCTGCTGAGCGTCTCGGCGTTCGTCGGTCACCCAGTCTCTCACCCGCCCTATCGCCTGCCCTCGCTCCAGGAGTGGGCGGACGGAACGACGATCACGATCACCCAGGCCGACGTGCAGGCCTTCGGCAACACCACCCACGTGCCGATCCCGGCCCGCGGCCGACCGCGGCTCGGGCTCGCCGGCGCTCGCGCCGGCGAGGATCTCCTCTACGGGGATGGCCCATACCTTCCCGCACCCTTCAACGGACCAACAGCCGTCGCGCTCGAGCACTGCGTGACAACGTAGGTTCGGAGGCCACAGAGCGAGAACAACGCACGCCGCAGCCGAGCAGACCGAGCGTGGCCTGCGAGCTGCAGGGACAGCGCCGGGATCACGCCGGCTTTTCTGCATCGAAGCGGTCGGGGTTCGATGACCGATCGGTTGCGACCTACGGTGCACCCCGACAAGCAAGTTTCGCCTCCCGACGCTGCGCGCCGAGACGACGACGCAGCCAGCGAGTGGCCCTTGCGCGTAGAGCCGGCTCGCGCGCCTCGCCTCTGCTTCCCCGCCGATCGAGGAACGAGACCGGCAAGGCGGCGTGGCGGGGTACCGGGACGGAATGGCGAGTCGTAGGGGTGGTGGTGTGCACGAGGCGGCAGCGGTCGGCGGCTCGGTGCAGGTCGGCGATGTGCTGTTGGGCGGCAATGAGGGTGAGTTCGGGATGCATGGCTGACCTCGCGTCCGGTTGTGGTGCGGGCACTGTGATCGGCGCGGGTTGCAGCCGGCTTGCCGGCTGGTAAACGCCCGCCTCGAGGACTGCAACCGCGGGTGGGTGACGTCGGCAGGCGCCTGTCGGCGGCGCGCGGGCGCGGATCGGTACGGTCGTGAGCGCGTATGCGTTTTGGGATTCTGGGTCCTTTGCAGGTAGTCGGCGACGATGGGCGTGAGCTCGCCCTGGGCGGGCGGATGCCGCGAGCCGTTCTTGCTTTGCTGCTGCTGCGGGCGAACGAGGTCGTGTCGAGCGATCAGCTGGTCGAGGAGCTATGGGCGGGTGCGCCCCCGGCGAGCGGCGTAAAGGGGCTGCACGTCCACGTATCGCGGCTGCGCCGGGCCCTTGCCGCCGACCACTCGGATTCGGATCGAGAGCGGCTGGTCACGACTGCCGGCGGCTACGTCTTGAAAGTTGACCCTGAGGAGCTCGATGCACAGCGTTGCGAGCAGCTGCTCGGTGAAGGCCGATCGCTGCTGGCCGCGGGGCGACCGGAGCAGGCGCTCGCCGCGCTGAGCGGCGCCGTCGAGCTGTGGCGCGGCGCCGTCCTGGCCGACTTTCAATATGACGCGTTCGCGCAGGGGGAGGTCGCACGGCTCGGCGAGCTGCACGCTGTCGTGCTGGAGGAGCGGATCGCGATCGAAATGCTGTTGGGTCGGGAGGCGCAGGTGCTGGGCGAGCTCGAGCGTCTCGTCCGCGACTATCCCTACCGCGAGCGTCTCCGGGGCCAGCTCATGCTCGCTCTCTATCGGACCGGACGGCAAGCGGAAGCGCTGGCCGCCTACCGTGCCGGCCGGGCGGCGCTGGTCGACGAGCTCGGAATCGAGCCTTCGATCGAGCTTCGGCAACTGCACGAAGCGATCCTTGCCCAGGATGGGGCACTGCTTGAGACCGGCCGAGGCCAGTCGGCCGCGCACCCCGTCGCCGGCGCCCCGAGCGCCGGGCGAGTGCCGGGCCACGTCCACCTACCGGCACAGGCGACGCCTCTCATAGGACGCGAGCGAGAACTTGTCGAGTTGATGACCCTCGCTGATTCGCACCGGCTGATCACCCTGACCGGAACCGGCGGGGCGGGAAAGACGCGGCTCGCAATGGCGTTCGCGGCGGGTCTCGCTGACCGCTATCCGGAGGGCGTGTGGTGGGTTCCGCTTTCCATGGTCGGCGAAGCGCGGCTGGTGCCGGCCACGATCGCGGCGGTGCTTGGCGATATCGCCGATCTGCCGATGTACCTGCGCGGGCGCGCCCTGCTGCTCGTGCTTGACAACTTCGAGCACGTGATCGAGGCAGCTCGCGCGGTCGCCGAGCTGCTCGCCGGCGCGCCGGGTTGCGGGGTGATCGTGACGAGCCGGGAGCGGCTTGGAGTGGCCGCAGAGCAGGAGTACCCGGTAGCGCAACTGTCGCCACACGCCGCCGTCAAGCTGTTCACCGCGCGGGCGCGGCAGGTGGACCCGGACTACGAGCCGGGCGCTGACATCGACGAGATCTGCGAGCGACTCGATCGACTTCCGCTTGCGCTCGAGCTTGCGGCGACGCGGGTCAAGCTTCTTCCCGAGCGGCAGCTCCTCACCCGGCTGGAGCAGCGGCTTCCGCTCCTCGCCGGTGGGCGCCGAGACCTCCCCAAGCGCCAGAGCACGATGCGGGCGACGATCGCCTGGAGCTACGACCTGCTCACCCGACCCGAGCAGCGGCTGTTCACACGGCTGGCGGTGTTCGCCGGCAGCTTCGAGCTCGAGGCAGCCGAACAGATCTGCGACGCCGAGCTCGACGCTATGCGGTCACTGATCGACAAGAGCCTCGTGCGCAGCGCCGATAACGGCCGCCTCTTCCTGTTGCAGACAACACGCGAATACGCGCTCGAGCAGTTCGACGCAAGCGACGAGCGCGACGAGATCCGCGCCCGCCACGCGCGCTGGTACTTCGCGCTCGGTGTCGCTCATGGCGACGCCTCCCGCGCGGGCGCCGATGACCTGGCTCGGCTGCGCCGGGACGCCGCCAACATCGGACTCGCACTCGCCTGGGCGCTCGACCACGATGTCGCCGCCGCGCTCCCACTCGCCGACGCCCTGTTCGTGCCCTGGCTAGGGGCCGGACGCATCCGTGAATTGGAGCGGTGGTACGAGCAAGCGCTGGCCGATTCGACCGCCCTACCGCCGGGAGACCGCGCCAAGGCTCTTGCCGGGCTCGGGCGCGGGATGGTGTTTCTCGAGCATCTCGATCAGGCGCGAGCGGCACTGGAAGAGGCGTTCGCGCTCTTCCGGGCCGCCGGTGACGAACGCGGGGAAACGCTCGTGCTGCTTCGCCTCGGCGCCGCCGAGTTCATCGCTGGTGCGCCGGCGAGCGCCCTCGTGTGGGCGGAGCAGGCGCTTGCGATCTACGAGCGCCTCGACGATCCGGTGGGGATCGCACACACCTTGCACTCCATCGCCGAGGCTCTCCGGGACCTCGGAGATTTCGAGCGCTCCGCCGAGGTGTTCGCCCGCTCCATCGAGATTCGGCGCGCAAACGGAGTCGGGGGTGGTTCTGCAACCGTGCACAGCCTCGGCGACCTGTATCTCGATACAGGCGATATCCCCACTGCCGAGCGCTACTACCGTCAGGCGCTCGAACTCGGCCTGCAGGAGGGGGACGCGCGGTTGGGGGCGTACTGCCTCGCGGGTCTCGCCTGCGTCGCCGCGCGAAACGAGGAAGCAACTGCGGCCGGCCGCCTCTGGACTCTCGCCGAGCGGCTCGAGCACGAGATCGGCTTCCGGATGGTCGCCGCCGAGCGAGTTCGCTACGAGCGGAACCTCAGCCCACCACTCACCAACACCCCCGAGTACCGCTCCGGTATCGCGGAGGCGGCAACGATCGACCCGCTCGTCGCGGCCGCGGAGCTCCTCAAGTCGTAGTCCGACGGACGTAGCCGAGAAATACGTCGATCGCGCCGGGGGCCCCGCCACCGGCGGATGCTCAACAGCCGCTGGAGTTCGGCCTAGGCGACGTCGCGGCGTGCGGCGAGGGCTGCGGCGATGAGTGCGAATGCGACTGTCCAGGCAAGCAACGTTGCGCCGCCGGCCGCGGCGGGGAGGAGGTGGTTGCTCGTGAGTCCGATGAGGGCGTCTGAGGCGTGGGCGGGTGCGAACCGGCCGACCGAGGGGACGAAGGCGAAGAGAAGGTTTTCGGCAATGAAGCCCCATGCGAGCAGACCAATGATCGATCCGACTTGGTTGCGGACGACCGTGCCGATCCCGACGCCGAGCGCGCCCCAGAGCGCCACTCCGCCGAGCGTCCCGAGCAGTAGAAGCGTCGTCTGGCCGGCGTTCAGAGCGTAGTTGATGCCACGGCCGGCGAGGCAGGCGTAGCCGATCGCGAAGCCGAGCCCTTCGCCGACGATGCCGAACACGATTCCGGCGAGCAGGCCGGCAGCGAGCTTGGCCTCGAGCACGCGCCACCGGCGCGGGGTGAAGAGGAAGGTGGGGCGGATCGTGCCGTGGCGGTACTCGCTCGTCACGAGCATGATTCCCGCGAGCGCTGAGAAGACACCGGCAAGGCTCCCGACGCTCAGCAGGCCGCGCTGATCCTCGGTACTCGCGAGGCTCGGCGCCTTCGTGAGCAGGCCTGAGAGCAGCGAGAAGAGAAGGACGAGCGCGACCATTCCGAGCACGATCCCGATGGTGGTGCGGGTCGTGCGAATCTTCAGCAGCTCGGCCCGCGTCTGCGCCATCATCAGTGTGGCTCCGCGGTGAGCTCGAGGAAGATGTCTTCGAGTGAGGAGCCTTCGGCGACGAGCTCGTGGATCGGAACGCGGGCTGCGAACGCGAGATCGCCGACTTTCTCGCTGCTGACGCCGTGCACGAGAAGCTCGTCGTCGTTCGCGGCGGTCGCCTCGATCTGCTCATGCTGCAGCGCCTGCTGCAGCTTCGCCCTTTCCGGGGTGCGGACGCGCACCGATCCGCCGACGCGGGCAGTCAGATGCTCGAGCGAGGTTTCGACGACGAGCCTGCCGTGGTTGATGATCAGCACCTGATCGACCGTCTGCGCAACCTCCGCCAGCACATGACTGGAGATCAGCACCGTTTTGTTGCCCGCTGCGAACGCGCGCAGGAAGTCGCGCAGCCAGCGCACGCCTTCCGGGTCGAGCCCGTTCGCGGGTTCGTCGAGGATCAGCAGTTCGGGGTCGCCGAGCAAGGCAGCCGCGAGCCCGAGCCGCTGCCGCATCCCGAGCGAGTAACCCTTGACGCGACGCGTAGCTGCGGTGTCGAGCTCGACAAGACGCAGCACCTCGTCCACGCGCGCGTCCGGCAAGCTGGCCGCGCGGCTGAACGTGCGTAGGTGATCGCGGCCGGAGCGTCCCGGGTGGAAGTCAGTCGCCTCGAGCACCGCTCCCACGCGCAAACCTGGCTCGTCGAGCGCGGCGTAGGAGCGGTCGAAGATCAGTGCGCTGCCGGCACTCGGCTTGGCGAGTCCGAGCAGCATCCGCAGCGTTGTCGTCTTGCCAGCGCCGTTTGGGCCGAGGAAGCCCGTGATCGTCCCAGGCTCCAACGAAAATGAGAGATCTGTGACCGCTGAGACCTCGCCAAAGCGCTTGGTCAATGACTCGGCCTTGACGACCGCCGTCATCCACGCGCCTGACGGTTCTGCCGCTCCGCATCGAGCGTGATCGCATCCAATCGGCGCTGAACCTCCGAGGAGTTCACCTCGAGGGCGCCCAGTAGCACCGCGGCAGGGTCTGGTGGCTGGAGGGTGAGGATCTGGGCCAGCACCTGCTGCGCCGTGACCTGGGTCTTCCGGCGCAGGGGCTTGACCGCTTCCTCGAGCACGTTCTTTGCCGCGGGTGTCAGGCGGAGGCGATCCCTTGTCATCACGGCTCTGATAGTCGGTTTCTTCGGTATGGCGCGCATCGGCAGCGCGGGCACGTCGGTGCCGAACTCCATGCCGAGAGCACCCAAGGCTTCCTGATCGAGCGACTCAAGAGCCTGGCGGGCTTGCTCGAGGCTCACGCCCACCACGGCTTCGATCGAGGGATCCTCGAGCAAGCCGAGCAGGATGTGATCGGTGCCAGTTCGGCGGTCACCTCGGCGCCGTGCCTCTTCGCTCGCCCGCATGAAGATGGTCCAGGGATGAAGCACTGGCAGAACGGCTTGGGTGGTCATCACGGTTCCTTGTTGTACTTGGTGTGCACGGATTGCCGGGTAACGCCCAGGGCGTCTCCGATTTGCTGCCACGACCAGCCCTTCGCGCGGGCCGAAGCGACGTGGCTGGCTTCTACCCTCTCAGCCAGGCGATGGAGCGCCAACGAGGCACGAAGCCCGATTGCCGGGTCGTCCGACGAAAGATTCACGCTGAGCTTCGCGACGTCCATTTCTTGTCAGTATAGACTGACATCTCGTGCTGTGTCAACCTAAACTGACACAGAGCGTCGCTCGACCGAATCACCCTGAACCAACGAGGGCCCGCACAACGAAGTCTCGATTTCCGAAGTTGTCGGCACCCGCCGAGCGCGCCGGGTGATCTTCAGCAACCGGAGCTCCATGGGGCGTGGCTTTCGGTCCGTCGTCGATGCCCTGGGGCGTTGCTCAGGTCTGAGTTCCGGGGGTGGGTGTGTAGCCGTCGTCTTCAGGGACGGCTCGATTCCCTGCAAGCGTCCATCCGACGAGCGCGTTGGCGTGACCGTGCCCCATGCCGTGTTCGGACTTTAGGTGTGTGACGATCTCCAGGTGCTTTTCGAAGCCGCAACCGACGATGATCTTCTGCCACTCGAGGATCGACCGACCGTACTTGCCTTCGATGGAAGGGAACCCTCGCCCTCAAACCCTCCATCCGCACACGTCCGCCACTCACCCCGCGGTCGCTTGTTGCGGGTGCCGTTCGGAGCGTCTATGTGAGCTCTGTCGGCCGTGGCCTTTCGTTTCGGGCTTCGATCGCCTTGGCGGTCTTGCCGAGCTGCTTTTCCAACATGGACTTGCCGATAATCCCGACCACGATCTCGAGCGCCCGTCCCTTGAGGTTTTTGCCGTCACGAACGACGATGACATCGACGTCGGTCGTCCCGTCGGGTCTGTGTTCGAAGCTGTACGTGTGACCTGAGTTGCCCGCCCAGACGTTGGAGTCGGTGGTAGTGAGGACGACGCGGTTCGGATCGGACCAGTCGTAGTGAAGACGTTCCCAGATGCCGCTTGAGCCCTCAGTCACGTCGGCTTGATTGGGGCCTTGGTCGTGAACCACGAGGTAGCTGTCGGCGCTGTTAGGAAAGAGCGTTGAGCGGCCCGGCCCGAAGTCGGTCAGCCCGGCGATGAACTGCTCGGGCGTCGCGGTGGTTGTGTGGTGGAGATGGATCGTGGCCATGGGCGCTCTGAACCGCGGTTCGTTGACCAGTCTGACGTGTTTGAGGTGGGTGCGGGAGCTAGCCTGCGAAATCGCCCCGTGCTTCCCACCGCCGCCGCAACGCGGCTTGTTGCTGTACCCGCGAGGGAGAAACGACCGGGAACGTTGACCCCATCCTTGACATCTTGCGAGTAGCCGGACCTTCGCTGGGATTCACTCGGCTTCGTTCTCTGTGTTTCACAAGCGCTCCGAGCTCCCGTCTGGCTCAGTTCTCCTATTTGACGACTTGGTCGTGAGAGAGTTCGCGGTCACGCTCCTGGCCGACCGGAAGGAGGTGTGAGCGGACGGCCGAAAATCGCAACCAGGTGGTTGACGTTGGGACAACACGCCTCGAAGCCTTTAGCGACGGCGTCTTCGCGATCGCTGCGACGCTCCTTGTCCTTGAAATCGGCGTGCCCGCTGCGAATGGCGCGAAGCTCGGGTACGAGCTCACACGGATCTGGCCCTCGTACCTCGCCTACGTCACCAGCTTCATCACGATCGGGATCATCTGGATCAACCACCATCACAACATGCGCGCGATCGAGCGTCTCGACCGCACCTTCATGTTCATCAACCTGCTCCTGCTCCTAGACGTTGCCTTTATCCCGTTCCCGACGAAGCTCGTCGCCGAGTATTTGCGCCACGGCGGCGAAAGCCCCGCCGTCATCGCTTACGCAGCGACGCTTCTCGTGATGGCTGTCCTCTACACGATTTGGTGGCGCTACGCCCGGACAGGGCGGAGGCTGATCGCGCCAACTGTGAGCGAGGGCGAACTGCGCGCGATCGACCGCGGCTTCGCACCGGGACTGCCGCTTTACACGCTCGTCTTCGTGCTCGCGTTCTTCAGGCCGCTGGCCGCGGTGATCCTTACGCTTGCGCTCGCCGCCTTCTACTTACCGTCTGCGGCGCTCTTCGCGGAGCGCTAACTCGTCTCTGCTGCGCATGGTCGATTACAACCGGTAGCGGGTGCCCGTCTCAAGCTGAGATCGCGTCGCCCTGCGTGGACGGAAGGAGTCCCGCTCCGGGCGTCCGCCAAGGCGTCGGTGACCTCCCATCAGGTTCGGCTTGAGGCAAATCGGCGTGTGTGCCGGCAGGGTCTCTCTCTCTCTCTCACACACACACACACACACTCACTTCGCAGCCCTCGATGAGGCGAGCCAGCGGCTGGCGGTGAGTGGCGTATCGAAAACGGGTTTCGGCCTGGTCGCTGCTTTGCTTGCGAGGGTGTTATGCCTTTTTCGGGGTCGCGGTGGTGGTCTTCTTCTTGAACTGGCGGGAGGTAATAGTCGGTCTCCGGTACTCGGTGAGCGGGGTATGTGTGGCGAGAAACGCCTGCGTGGCGCTGTCGGCGTAGCGTTTGAGCTCGGCTTTTGTGACGGCGTTGTCGTTGCCGGTGAACATCGCCTTATTAATCGGGATCCAGAGGAGCATGCCGACGAACTGGTTGGCGGCCATGGTTGGGTCGTCGATAGTGAGTAGGCCGCGGCCGCTGAGGCCGTTTAAGGCGGTGGCGAGAGCTGTGAGTGCTCGTTCGAAGCCGTTCTCGTACCAGCTCTTGCCGAGCTCGGGGAAGCGATCAGCGCTTGAGATGATCATTCGGCGCAGACGGAGAACACGCGGCTGCATGAGCGCGCTGACGAACGCGTGGGCGAGCTTGCCCAGGTCGCGTTCGAGGTCGGTGGTGTCGGTGAGGGTGTCTGTGATCAGGGAGACGATCTGGTTTACGTCGTCGGTGGTTGCGAGAACGATCTCGGCAAACAGGGTTTCCTTATCGGCGAAGTGTTTGTAGACCGTCTGTTTTGACACCTGGGCCAGCGTGGCGATCTCGTCCATGTTGGTGCCGTCGTAGCCGTTTGCAAGGAACGCCGTGGTGGCCGCTTCGAGGATCTGCCGGTGTTTGCGAGCGGATCGCCCTTCGTCGGTTGTCTGCATGGATTCCTTCTTTCTCTGGGACTGGACTTGACAGTCTAGTTCTCTCCATAGTACCGTACCGTCTAGTTCCGTTCAGCTCGCCGCCGCCAGTTGGTAGCCGACGAGCGTCATCGACCTAAGAAGGAGCAACAACACCATGAACCTCGAGGCATATCTTTTCTTCCCCGGCACCACGGGTGAAGCGGTTGAGTTCTACAAGGACGCCTTCGGTGGCCGGCTGACCATTACGAGGCGCGGGGATGTCGACCCGACCGCTTTGGAGGCCGAGAAGGGCCAGATCATCAATGCTCTACTCGAAACACCGGAGTTTCGGCTGCGTGCGAGCGACCGCGGCGACTGCACGAGCGCAACCCAGAACCGGGTTGCGCTCACGATCATGGGCTCCGACGAACCGCGGCTGCGGAAGATCTTCGACGCGCTCAGCACCGGGGGCACGGTCGGCTCACCCCTCGAAAAGCAGTTCTGGGGCGACACGTTCGGCAGCTTGACCGACCGCTACGGCATCAACTGGCAGGTCAACATCGAGGCCACAAAGCCATAGACCGGGCGGCTGACGGCAGCCCTGCCCGTTGTCGCCTCATGGTGGCGCGGGTGGGGCCAGCTCCCGTTACGCACATCAGCTGACTCTAGATAGATAGGAGACGACGAGACCGTGGCGATCCGCGGAGCGGCCCATGCCGGCGAAGAGGAACGACGGGTTACCGGTCTATCCGGCGTCGCCGCCCGAGTTGCGACGGCGTCGGCGGCGACGGATTCGCGTGAGCCTGGTTGGGCTTCGGCGCATGTCGCACGGGTCACGCCCGTTGCTACCCGCTCGGGCGCTTCCACAAAGTCCATCACCCCGCCGGCAACCCAGACGGCATCTACGAGGCCGACAGCCCCGAATGCTGGCGTGAGCTCACAGACGCGATCGCACCTGCTGGAGCGATCGTCGCACGACGACTACAACCTCATCTCGCCTGCGCTCAAAAGAAACCGATTACCAGCGTGATCGCGAAGCCCTCTAACGGAGTCACAGCTAGCGTCTTGGACGTCGCTGATTAGCTTGCTGGCAGTGCGAAGGAAGACCCCGTCTTGAAGCGGTTCGGCGGCTGCCGCTTTTGGCGATGAAGCGGCAGCCGCCCGAGGCACTCCGACTCGGCTCTGGGCTGAAGTGAGTCGGCGGTAATTGACGGTTGCTATATATCCCTACTAGCGAGCGGCTTGACCTCGAAGTTCAACTCGAAGAACTCCATGGGCGGGAGCTCGGCTCCGGGCGGCAGCTTTGGCGCGAAGTGGTCATCGGCGAATGCCTGGCAATCCTCGGGCGAGTCCCACACCTCGATCGCTCTGTAGCCTGAGCTGGCGGCGCCACTCCAGTGACCGCGAAACCCTCGGGCTGTCTGCAGCTCGTCGAGTACTCCGGCGTGGCGCATTCCTTCCGCGAAGCCTGCGTCAGCCCCGGGGATTTCGACCATCATCAAGACCGGCATCTGAAGCCTCCTGGTGTCTGCCGGCTGCGCCGGCGTTTGGCGATTACGGAGCTTTAGACACCGGAGCGTCCACAAAGGGGGCGCTGGGTAGATCGAACCGCTCCAGGTAACCGGTTCCGAGGAACCAAGTCAGCGCAGAGACCCCCGCGCCCGCCAGCGACAGCACCAATAACCCGGACTGCTGAACCAACCCGGAGAGCGGGTCGATGTAATAGGTCGCGAACGCGGGCTCGCCGTTGGCACGGGTAGCGATCAGACGGCTCGAATGGCCCGAATGGCCTTCAGAAACCGCCGCGAGGAACGCGCCAATCAGCTCCCGGCCGTAGTACTCGTGTGGGGCTGGTGGCATCCGGAACCAGGCGTTCTCAGAGATGAGAGCGACCATCCCGTCGATGTCGTCAGCGAGGAATGCTCTGGCGAACTGCTCCACCAGGTTCTGCTCCTCTACGGAGACGGGGGCCGGCGGGGCGATCCGCTGGCTGGGATCACCGAGTTCGTGCTCGATCGTCGCCCGGGCGCGCTTCAGCGCGCTTTTGACACTTTCGACCGAGGTCTCGAGTATCGCCGCGGTCTCTGCAGCGTGGAAGCCCAGCACGTCTCGGAGCACGAGCACAGCGCGCTGGCGTCCAGGCAGTCGCTGCAATGCGTTGATGAACGCCAACTCGGTCGCCTCAAGGTTCTCATACCGCGCCGCCGGCCCGAGCTGGCTGTCCGCCAGCCAGCCGAGCCGGTCATCCGGATACGGCTCCAGCCAATGGGGATCGGACATCCTCGTCGGCGTCGGAATCTCAAATGTCAGTGGCGGTATCGAGTGCGGGCGGCGACCGGCGTCGCGCAGTACGTTCAGACATCGGTTAGTCGCAATCTTGTAGAACCAGCTCCTCAGGCTCGATCTCTGCTCGAAATTACGAAGCCCACGCCACGCGGCCAGCATCGTCTCCTGTAGCACGTCCTCGGCGTCCTGCATCGAGCCGAGCATCCGGTAACAGTGAAACTCCAGCTCGCGCCGGAACGGCTCCGTGAGCTCGCGGAAGGCAAGCTCATCACCAGCGGACGCCCGCTCGAGCACGCTCGTCGTCACGCTTCAGATCGTCGCATTTTGAGTCACCGTCTGCTTTGGTGTCGCCCTTCAGCGTGCTGTTGAGGAGGCGGTGCGCAATGTCTCGGGGACAGGCTGGGGACACGCTAGGCGTAGGCTCCGACGCTCGGCGGAATCAATCGCACGAGATCGCTGGCGACCCACGGCGCGGCTATGCGCTTTTCAGGTCGCGCGTTCGGAGAAGGACTGGACCCGAGAAGGGCCCCTAGGAGACCGAGGGCGGTGATGA
>CAWHDF010000014.1:0-4745 GCA_963828105.1 uncultured Actinomycetota bacterium
TCGCTCAAGCCCTGTCCGAGTGTTGCGCTGTTAGAGTCGCGCGATGCTGTAGTGCGCTTCTGATCCGTAGGCGTTGTGCGGCGGCTTCGTGCCGCGCGTTAGTTCTTGCGTCGATGGAGGTCAGAAGGTGAACGTGAATGAGATGGAGATCCGGTCGTTCGTCGTGAGCGACGCACACAAGATGGTTGAGTTCTCGTTGCGAGCGAGGTCTACCAGTTCTCGGGTCGATCCGGCAGGTGCTCGGCGACCCGATCTTTCTTCGGCTCTACCCCGATTGGGAGAACAGTCAAGCGGAGACCGTCAGGGCAAGCTTCACGGATTCCAAGAGAGCCGTGTTCGTCGCCTTCGCCGACAGACGACCTGTCGGGTTCGTCGCCATCGCCCTGGACGCCTTTTGGGATGGGATGGGCTGCATATGGCCGCTCGGGGTAGACCCGAACTACCAGCGGTCGGGCGTCGGAGAGAAGGCTCGTGACCTTCGCGCTCGACTACATGCGGGAAGCGGGCATGGACGTCGCGATGGTCGAGGCCGGTTATGACACTGGACACGCCCAGGCGGAAGCGTTGTATGAGTCAACAGGCTTCACACTCGCACCGGCCGTACGCTACTTCCGGTTGCTCGATAACGTGTCGCACGCTCCCGACCGGGACGTGCAAGACGCGATCGAGATCCGAAAGATCACGGAACGCGACGTCGACAGGGTTGTTGAGTTCTCGGTTCGAGCTTGGGCGGCCGCCTTTGCCTCGATGCGGCGAACGTTCGGCGACCCGATCTTCCTGCGCCTCTACCCCGACTGGGAGACCAACCAGGCTGCCACCGTCAGAGCGTCCTGCACCGGCGACACGGCAAACGTCTTCGTCGCCGCCGCCGACGGGCGACCGATCGGACTCGTCGCGATCACACTCGACGCTCACCGGGAACGGATGGGAGAAGTCTCGATCATCGCGGTTGACCCCGACTACCAACGCCGCGGCATCGGAGAACGGCTGACGACCTTCGCGCTCAACCACATGCGTGACCGCGGCATGGACAGCGCCATCGTCGAGACCGGAAACGACCCCGGGCACGCACCCGCAAGGGCCTTGTACGCCTCGACAGGCTTTACGCCTCTCCCGGTCGCCCGCTACTTCCGACTACTCACCTAGCCGGCAACGCGCCGCCGGTCAGTCAGGCCTCGGAGGCGAACAACGGCGCACGCGAGTTGGGGTGCCACCCTCAGCAGCCCGGCAAGGAGACAGCCGGTAGATTGCTTCGTGATCGAGGAAGCCCAGGAGGCGACCCAAGAACTCGCTGAAGCTCTGCAGCTCCTCTTGCCTCAGCTCTCAACCTCGGCCGCGCTATTAGATCGCGAAGGCCTGCAGCGCATCATCGAGTCGGACGCAAGTCACCTCTTGATCGCACGAGACAACCGCGGGCAAATAGTCGGAACGCTCACGCTCGTCGTTTTCGTCATCCCGACCGGCACCCGGGCGTGGATCGAGGATGTGATCGTCGACTCAGACGCACGCGGCCAAGGGATCGGAAAGGCCCTCACGAACGAAGCGATCCGAATCGCCACGGAGAACGGTGCTCGCACCGTCGATCTCACCTCCCGACCATCGCGAGAGGCCGCCAACCGCATGTACGAGCAGATCGGGTTCACCGAGCGCGAGACTCACACCTACCACTTCGTCCCGTAGACACCGCCTTCTGCTCGGTGCCGTCAGGGACGCTTCTGGCCGCGAATGGCGTCTGCGGAGGATGTCCCGGCCGTCGTAGATTTTCGTGACGGTGGTCCCGGTCTAGTCGGTTAGGCAGGGACGAGGATAGCGGTCTCCTTTGTCGCGGTTGGGGTGTGTTCGTGTTCGATCGCGGTGATGAGTGTGGCGAGGTCGCGGTAGCCGATGATTTTGCGGAACTGTTGTTCGGCTTCGAGCATGCCGGCGGCGGTCCAGCGCAGTGCCATCTCGCCGGATTGCCAGTGTTTGACGTTGCGGCTGGTGCGGCGGACGCATTCGATCATCGATTCGACGGGTTGGTCGACTCGAGCGTTCGCTTCAGTTGGCCCTTGATCCCGAGTCGGGTGAGCGTGAGTGTCTCGGCGAGGCCTTCGCGCAGTGAGCTGGCGGCGCCGGGGTGGCTGTGGTCGAGCTCGCCGGCGAGCGCCTGGAGCCGGTCGATGGCCCGCTCGTGGTCGGGTTCTGTCCAGGCTGTAAACGCTCATCGAAAACGACAGCGCCTGGTCGTCGGGTTGTGATCGTCGAAAGCGACAGCACCTGACGAACACCTGTCTGGCGTGGCTCTCCTCCTGGGGGTTCCTTGGGAGGGATGGCTGGGCTTGATGGGAGAAGGGTGCGGAGCGACATGGAGCAGTGGAGTGAGATTCGACGGAGGGTGCTTGTCGAGGGTGTCTCGAAGCGGCAGATCTGTGTTGAGTACGGGCTGGGCTGGCGGACGCTCGAGAAGATGCTCGTGTTCCCGGAGCCGCCTGGGTATCGGCGTGCGGTGCCGCGGGGGCGGCCGAAGCTTGACGCGTTTGTTGCGGTAATCGACGAGATCCTGGCTGTGGACGCGGATCCGTCGACGCCGCGCAAGCAGCGTCACACGGCCAAGCGGATCTTCGAGCGGTTGCGGGACGAGCACGGTTACGCTGGCAGCGAGGTCACGATTCGCCGGTATGTCGCGGAGCAGGTTCGGGTGGGCGGCGAGGTGTTCGTGCCGCTCAGTCAGCCGCCGGGGGAGGCCCAGTTCGACTTCGGTGAGGCGACGGTTGAGATCGCCGGGGTGCGGGTGAAGGCGGCGTTGGCGGTGATGACGCTGCCGTACTCCGACGCGTTCTTCGTGTCGGCCTATCCGCGTGAGTGCACGGAGACGTTCCAGGCCGGGCATGTCGCCGCGTTCGCGTTCTTCGGCGGTGTCCCGACGAAGACGGCGTACGACAACACGAAGCTCGCGGTTGGCAGGATCGTGGGTGGGAACGAGCGGACGCTCACACGGGAGTTCCTGCGGCTGGAGAGCCATTTTCTGTTCACGCACCGGTTTTGCCGGGTCGCCCGCGGCAACGAGAAGGGCCACGTCGAGAACCTGCTTGGGTACGGCCGCCGGAACTTCCTGGTGCCGGTACCGTCGTTCGTGTCGTTCACCGAGCTGAACGCGTACCTCAAGGAGCGGTGCCTGGCTGACCTTCACCGTCGCCTGCGTGGCAAGCGGCAGACGAAGCAGGAGTTGCTCGCAGATGACCGGGCGGCGCTGCTGCCTTTGCCGGCGAACGCGTTCGAGCCGCGCCGGGTCGAGCAGCGGCGGGCGAACTCGCTGTCGCTGGTGCGGTTCGACCGCAACGACTACTCGGTGCCCACAGCGTTCGCTCACCACGAGCTCACCGTGACCGGCGGCGTCGAGCAGGTCGAGATCAGCTCCGGGACAGAACTCGTCGCGACGCATCCGCGGGACTGGGGCGCCGAGCACACAACGTATGACCCGCGTCACTACCTGGCGTTGCTGGAGCGCAAGCCGGGCGCGTTCGACTTCGCCCGGCCGCTGGAGCGGTGGGACCTACCCCTGTGCTTCCGCCTGCTGAGGCGACGGCTGGAAACCGATCTCGGCTCGAACGGCACCCGGGAGTTCATCAAGGTGCTGCGCCTCATGGAGCATGCGAGCCTCGGCGAGCTGGCCGGCGCGGTCGACGCGGCGCTCACGATCGGCGCGACGAGCGCCGACGCGGTCGCACTGATCCTGTACCACCGCTCCGAACGGCCGGTCGGGTTGTTCAGCCTCGACGGGCACCCGCACCTCAAGTCCGTCCAGATCGACCCGCCGGACCTCACCCGCTACGCGGCGCTGACCGCGATAGGAGCTTGATGATGAAGCCGCTCGAGACCAAACAGGTCGTGCTCCTACGCCACCACCTCAAAGCGCTCCGGCTCCCGACGATCGGCGCTGAGGCAGAGAAGGTCGCCGTGCAGGCCGCCGCCGACAACCAAGACCACCTCTCCTACCTGCTCCAGCTCTGCGAGCTCGAGCTGCTGGAGCGCGAGAAGCGGGCTGCTGAGCGACGGTTGAAGGCCGCCCGGTTCCCGACGACCAAGACCCTGGAGGGCTTCGACTTCACCGCCCGACCGTCCGTGAACAAGCGGCTTGTCGCCGAGCTGACCCGCTGCGAGTACATCGACCAGCGCGAGAACATCCTCCTGGTCGGCAACCCCGGCACCGGCAAGTCACACCTCGCGACCGCGCTGGCCGCCGAAGCGTGCGCCCGCGGCTACAAGGTCCGCTTCTACCGCGCCACCGAGCTCGTCACCACCCTGATCGAGGCCCGGGACGAACGCACCTTCCTCCGCCTCAAAGCCCAGCTCGCCAAGCTCGACCTGCTCGTCCTCGACGAACTCGGCTACGTCCCAGCCTCCAAGGTCGGCGCCGAGCTCCTCTTCGACGTCATCTCGACCGCCTACGAACGCACCAGCATGATCGTCACGACCAACCTGCCGTTCGAGTCGTGGACGGAAGTGCTCGGCTCCGAACGACTCACCGGAGCAACCCTCGACCGGCTCACCCACCGCTGCCGCATCATCGAGACCAAAGGCGAGAGCTACCGGCTCCACGACTCCAAGACACGCAGCCGATCGAGATCCAACCCGAACGCTGCGCTCACTCTCCCGACGACCCCCATCAATTGAATTTCCACAGGGAAGACAACAACAAGGCAGACTGACAACCCAAACCAACGTGCTGTCGTTTTCGACGATCGCGCGCTGTCACTTTGGATGAG
>CAWHDF010000015.1:0-3968 GCA_963828105.1 uncultured Actinomycetota bacterium
TGCACAGTGAACCTGTGGGTGCGTCTGCGGTGCCTTTGGCGTCGTGGTCGTGATGAGGCCTGACGGTCCCCCGGAGGGGGGCCGTCAGGCCTGGTGTTCAGGCTGGCCCCGGTGGCGATGGACGTGACCCTCATATGCACTGGCCCTGCGCTCAGCGCGGGTGCTTTGGACCCGATATGTCCGTCTGTTGCTGCCGGCCCCGGCCTGGCGCTCCGCTTGTGGCCTGATCAGAAGCTTGTCCGCCCCGTTTTCTGGGGCGTGACTCATCACTGTCCTGCCCTTCGCGGTTTCCGTTGTCCAGGCCGAGCACCGACAAGCAAACCCCCAGGAACAGGAGGTCGTATTTCATGCTGGCAGACCAGGCCGACTACGTGCTCGGCATCGACACGCACCGCGACTCGCACTCCGCCGCGATCCTGGCCGCGGACACCGCGATCGTGCAAGGACAGATCGTGGTCGCAGCGAACGAGCGCGGCTACCGACGGCTGTTGCGCTTCGCCGCTGAGAGCGCGCCCGGAAGGCGGGCGTGGGCGATCGAGGGGACCGGAAGCTATGGCGCGGGACTCGCCGCGTTTCTCGCAAGGGAGGGCGAGCTGGTGCTCGAGGTCGACCGTCCTCGCCGCCCCGCGCGCCGTGACCGCGGCAAGTCCGATGAGCTGGACGCCATCCGGGCAGCACGCGAAGCGCTCACACGCGAGCATCTCGCCCAGCCACGCCAACGCGGCGAGCGCGAGGCACTTCGTGTCCTGCTCGTCACGCGTGACAGCGCGGTGCGCTCCAAGCGAGCAGCGATCACCCTGATGAAGGGACTGCTCGTCTCAGCAACCCCCGGGCTGCGCGAAGGGCTGCGCTCGCTCAACACCAGCGATCAGCTCAAGCGCTGCGCCCGTCTGCGCCTCAATCCTGCTCACGACTCAGAGCAGCATGCCACGACGCTCGCGATCCGTGCCAGCGCCCGCCGAGCACTCTCACTGGCCCAGGAGGCGCTCGAGCTCGAAGCAGAGATCAAGCCGATCGTCGCGCGCCTAGCACCAGCTCTGCTCACGGAGATGGGCGTCGGCGCGATCGTCGCAGCCCAGATCCTGTGCGCCTACTCCCACCACGGACGCATCCGCTCAGAGGCCGCGTTCGCCTCACTCGCCGGCGTCGCACCAATCCCGGCATCCTCCGGGCAAACCGTCCGTCACCGCCTAAACCGCTCAGGAGACCGACAGCTCAACCGGGCACTTCACACCGTCGTGCTGTGCCGCATGCGCGACGACCCACGCACACGCGCCTACACCGCCCGCAGAGAAGCCGAAGGACGCAGCACCCGCGAAATCAAGCGCTGCCTCAAGCGCTACACCGCACGCCACCTCTACCGCCTCCTACAAGCCACAACCCCGCAAACAGCATGACTTGACAAACATAGAAGCATCGGGTGTGCGATCAGTCCCTCCGACACCCTGAACTCCACGCCTCCGTGGCACAGCTACCGCGTCGCGGAACTGCCCGTCCTACGTATCGAGAGACTCGTTCCACTCCGCGCCGAGCACCCATGACAGCGCGGACATTCGGCCACTGACGAGGCCCCAATCGAAGTCGTCCCATCCCAAGTTCTCGCGGCCGTACTTCTCCTCGATCCGGGCTGCCGCAGCTGCCGCCTGGTCGAACAGGGCCTGCTGCTCCTCCGTCAGCGACTCCTCGCCAGTCTCCAGCCGGTAGACCCGGTTCTGGTGCCGGTTCCACCACACCTTGTCCCACAGCTCTTTGTAGGCGTCGAGGATCGCTTTGTCGTTGCGGCGGAGCAGGAGCGGCCAGGGACCCGACCCGTCTTCGTCGGGAAGCCACTCGACCTTGTCGCCGTCCTCCGTGTAGCCGATCCGATGGCCGTTCGGCCCGACTGCCTCCGGATCGGCTGGATCAGTTGTCTGGGCCTCGGTGCGTTCCGGCGCCTGTGCTCCGGCGTGGACGCGCGCGAACTCGCGATTGAGCTCCTCGATCTGAGCCATGAGATCGGGGTCAAATCGAGTTACCTCGATCCCCGCGTCTCGAAGGCGTAGCTCGCCCCGTCCACGAATCGCGTCGTTGGGATCGAGGACGCCGATCACGACTCTCCCGATCCGCCTCTCGATAATTCGCTCTACACAAGCGAGCTTGGGCTGGTTGCGAGTGGTACACGGCTCTAGAGTCGTGAACAGCGTGGCGCCAGCGAGCGTCTCGTCCGCGAGCTTCTTCTCGAGCAGCGTGTACTCGGCATGCTCGCCTGGGGCCATCTCCCCACGGAACGCCTCGCCAACGACGACCCCATCGCGGGCGACAACCGCTCCGACCTTCGGCGAGACTTTGCCTGGCTCGCTTTCGCACTGGCGTGCAAGCGCGATGGCACGCTCCATGAGCGCACGATCACCTGCTGAGCCGGGACTCCCCATCCCTCAGTTACTGCCTCGCGGCAGGGGCACCTGGAGGCGGTACGGAGTCGCTCCGACGCGCGTCGTCAGGCGCGCATGTACCCAGGCATCCTCGTCTCGTTCAGCCGCTGCTGCCAATGCAGGGAGAAAGTGCTCCGAATCCGCAGCGCTGAGCTGGCCGACGGCTTGCTCGCCGATGTTCACCGTGATGCCGGCCGCGGACGCCGCAGACCCGGGCTGAGGGCTGAACCAAACATTTGCGAGCGCGAGGCGAGGGCCGGATAGATCCTTGGCGGCTGCGAGCCGCGCGAGGACCGGAAGGGCTACCGGATCCAGCGCGACATCGGCGAATCGATTAGACGAGCCCGACACCGGATACGCGGCGCGGGACGGTAGATCGAAATTATCGAGATCCTGCGGTGCCTCCCCTGGTGTTTCGGATCGTTCTTGCGTCGGTTCGGCGGTTGAGTCTGGAGGCGTTCCTGGTCGCGACTTCTTCAAGTCGCGCAGTGCCTGAATCGCGTGGAACATAACCTTCACCTTCCCAAATGGCTCGAGTTCCGTGGCGATCGCATCGACCCTCATCTCGAAACTGCTGCGATCCATGTGGACGCTCCGGGCGTCCAACTCGCGTTCGAGCATCTGCGCTATCTCCTCGCGAGTCTTTCCCTCGCTCGATGTCTGCACGGCCTTGATGGCGTCGCGGCGCGCGGTGACTGCTGGGAGACCCCGAGTGAGGGACTCGACGATGCCGGGGGGAGCCTCCGAGACGCCGGGCAGCGGCCACCGCGCGGGAGTTGCAGGCGGCGCAGCACCGCTCTCGAGCAGGCGCCGCAGATGCCCGGCAAAGCGCCGGTACTGATCGACGGCCCCCGCTTCATAGTCCGGAGGCTCATAGCCGGCCAGGGCCTTGCGGGCTCGATCTGGGTCGCCGCCGACCGCAAGGAGCACGGCGATCATCTCGGCAACTGCCATTCGCTCCTTGACCTCGGCGGGGTATTCCTCGCCTGAATAGCCCTGTGGGCCGTCCGGCCCGACAACCGCGGTCGGCTCGCCGTCATCGATGTGCCCAAGCGCGATGCCTCCAGCCATCGACGCGAAGAGTGGTACCGCCCGCCCGTCCATGACCATCTCGATCAGCGTTGCGAGCCCTGAAACACTCGCTGATACGTGTCGGTGCTCGGCGACAAACGCGACGAGTTCCTCGACCGAGCCGGGGATATCACTGGCCAGCTTGATCTCCGTCAGGGCGTGCGGCTTGCGTAGCAGCACACCATCTATCTGCGGGTCGGTCAACGCAACCAGCCACGGCTCGGCGGGCCCATACCGCAGGCCGAGATGAGCCGTGACGACCAACGGGCTCTCCTCGTCCTCCTTGAACCACGAGAAGATCGCAGTCTCTTCGAAGCTCTCCGTCGAGACCCGCGAGAACATTGCGAGGTGACCCGCGGCAAACGCACTCGGCACTGCTCGCGCGATTCGCGTGTCCACCAACCAGCCATCGGCTTGTATGGCGGCGTCTAAGTCGCCGAGCAGTTGATCAGCGAACCGCCAAGGCATCAGGAGGCGATTATGACC
>CAWHDF010000016.1:0-158469 GCA_963828105.1 uncultured Actinomycetota bacterium
TACTCGAGGGGTTCCCCTTCGTCTATCCCCGCCTGCGGGACGCGCTCGACGACGCCTTCGGCGGCTGAGCCTGGCTAGAGCGACTCCGCCACGACCGGGTTCGCGAGCAGCCCGATCCCTTGGATCTCGACCTCGACGAGATCGCCCGCGCGCATCGAGAGCGGCGGCGTGCGGGCGTACCCGATCCCCGAGGGCGTGCCGGTGAGGATCAGGTCGCCGGGGAGAAGCGTGAACACCGCCGACGCGAAGGCGATCAACCGGCGCACGCCGAAGACGAGCTCGCGCGTGTTGCCGTCCTGGAGCAGTTCGCCGTTGAGACGCTGCGTGACGCGCAGGCCGCTCCCGTCGCCGAGCTCAGAGACGGGTACGAGCCGGTCGCCGAGCGGGCAAAAGGTGTCGAAGCCCTTCCCGCGTGTCCACTGTTTGTCGCCGTACTGGAGGTTGCGCGCGGAGACGTCGTTCGCACAGCGGTAGCCGGCGACGAAGTCGAGCGCGTCATCCTCGTGGATGCGGCGTCCACGACGGCCGATCTCGACCGCGAGCTCCGCCTCGGAGTCGACGTGTGTGGCCTCGGGTGGAAGCACGATCGCCTCGCCGGGTCCGATCAGCGTCGTCTCGAACTTTCCGAACAGCAGGGGCTCGGCCGGCGGCTGCATCCCCTGCTCGCTGATGTGGCCTGCGTAGTTGAGCCCGGTGCAGATGATTTTCACGCTGCCATTCTGACCGGCCAGGGTTCCGCGGCGCTGGATCCCGGCCTGCCTGTGCGCATCGACGCGGAGTTTCGCAGCGCTGGCCGGGTGTTGCAATCTCGTGATCAGCGGGGCGGCCGGGGCGGTCGCCCCGGTGTCTTTCGCTAGGCTCGCCCTGAATGGACGCGAATGCTGCAGTCGTCAGCGCGCGGCAGTTGACGCGCCGTTATGGTGCGGGCGAGACGGCGGTCGACGCGCTCTGCGGCGTCGATCTCGACGTCGACCCTGCGAAGCTGACCGCGGTCATGGGCCCCTCGGGCTCGGGCAAGTCGACGCTGATGCACATCCTCGCCGGGCTCGACAAGCCGACCAGCGGCACCGTCTCGATCGCCGGTCAGGAGATCACGAGCATGGACGACAACGCGCTCACCCTGCTCCGCCGCAAACACATCGGCTTCGTCTTCCAGTTCTACAACCTGCTGCCGATGTTGACCGCCGAGGAGAACATCAAGCTGCCGCTCTCGGTCGCGGGGCAGAAGGCCGATCCCCAGTGGTTCGCCGAGCTGACGGCGAAGGTTGGACTGAGCGAGCGCCTTCACCACCGTCCCGCAGAGCTCTCCGGTGGCCAGCAGCAGCGCGTCGCGGTCGCCCGCTCCCTGATCTCCCGGCCGACCGTCGTCTTCGCCGATGAGCCCACCGGGAACCTCGATACGAAGTCAAGCGCCGAGATCCTCGCGCTGCTGCGCGACATGAGCGCCTCCTACGGCCAGACGATCGTGATGGTCACGCATGACCCTCGCGCCGCGGCGATCGCCGACCGGATCGTCTACCTCCTCGACGGACGGATCGTCCTCGACGCGCGCGGCGCGACCGAGGCCGAGATCCTGAAGACGATGAACGAGCTCGACACGCTCGCCCCGGCGTGATCCGCGTCTCGCTCAAGGATCTTCTCGGCCGGAAGCTACGGCTGCTGCTGACCTCGCTCGCGATCGTGATGGGTGTCGCGATGGTGAGCGGCACTTTCGTTCTGACCGACACGATCAATGCCGGTTTTCGTGCGATCTTCGCCGTCGCCTACGCCAATGCCGACGCGATCGTGACCGGCAAGGCCGTGTTCGGCGGCAGCAGCGATGCGCCTGCGTTCCCGGCCTCGGTGTTGGAGCGGATCGAGGCGCTTCCGGCGGTCGCGGCCGCAGCGGGTGGCGTTGAGGCCGAGGCGCAGTTCGTCGGCGCGAACGGCAAGGTCGTCTCCCATGGCGGCGCGCCCGGGCTGGGCTTCAGCATCGACTCCGGCGGCGACCAGCGCTTCAACCCCCTCAAGCTGGTCGCCGGCACGTGGCCGACGGGTGCCGGGCAGGTCGCGATCGATGCGAACACGGCCGAGTCCGAGCATTTTGCGGTCGGCGCGAGCGTGGGGGTGCTCGTCAACGGTGGGAGCGAGCGTCACTTCCGCGTGACCGGCATCGCCGACTACGGGAACTCCACCTCGCTCGGCGGGGCGACGATCGCGATCTTCGCGTTGCCCGTCGCGCAGAGGCTCTTCGCGAAGGTAGGAGAGCTCGACGAGATCGACATCGCCTCCAAGGCTCACGTCCCTCGCGCGACGCTGCTCTCCCAGATCGAGTCCGTGCTGCCGCCCCACACCCAGGTGCGTACCGCAGCGCAACAGACGCAAGCCAGTCTCAACAACTTCGGTTCGGTCCTGACGATCCTCCGTTACATCCTGCTCGCCTTCGGTGGCATCGCGCTCTTCGTGGGGGCGTTCGTGATCGCCAACACGCTCTCGATCACCGTGGCTCAGCGTGCGCGCGAGTTCGCCACGCTGCGCACGATGGGCGCCACCTCGAGGCAGGTGCGCCGAGTGGTCATCCTGGAGGGCCTCGTGACCGGACTGCTCGCCTCGACGGTCGGTCTCTTCGTCGGGCTCGGGCTCGCCAAGGGACTCGAAGCCGTCTTCAAGGCAGTCGGGGTGACGCTGCCCTTGACCGCCCTCGTCTTCGCCTCACGCACTGTGATCGTCTCGGTGCTGCTCGGGACGGCGGTCACCACGTTCGCGAGCCTCTGGCCGGCATTGCGCGCGACCCGCGTGCCGCCCATCGCCGCGGTCCGGGAGGGGTCCGTGCTACCTCCCTCTCGGCTGGCACGGTTTGGTCCGACGGTGGCGATCGTCGTCTGCGCGGTCGCCTTGGCACTTGTCTGCGTCGGCGCGTTCGTCTCCGGCCTCGCCACCGGGCCGCGCCTGCTCACTCTCGGCCTCGGTGTGCTCGGGCTGTTCATCGGCGTCGCGATGGTCGCCCCGAGCATCGCGCGCCCGGTCGTCTACGTGCTCGGCTGGCCCGCGACCCGCGTCGGCGGCGTCGCAGGCACGCTTGCCCGCTCGAACGCCATGCGCAACCCTGCCCGTACGGCCTCGACAGCCGCGGCGCTGATGATCGGTCTCGCGCTGGTGACCGCCTTTGCCGTGCTCGCGCAAGGGCTCAAGCAGTCGGTTGTCGGCTCGGTCAAGGGCGAGTTCCGCGGAAACTATGTGCTCACGTCCGAGAACGGCTTCACGCCTGTCTCGATCGCCTCCGCGAACGCGCTGCGGCGCTCGGGAGTCGCAAGCGTCGTCGCCGGCGAGCGGGCTGGCGATGGACGTGCGTTCGGAGCCACCCTCGAGGTGGCAGGTCTCGATCCGGGTATCTCCACGCTCCTGCTGCTCAGCTGGAAGCATGGCTCGAACGCGTCGATGGCAACGCTTGGCTCCACTGGCGCGATCGTCGACTCGAGTTTCGCGACCACTCACCACCTAACCGTCGGATCGCCGATCTCACTCGAGACACCGGCCGGCAGGACGATCGAGCTCCACGTTCACGGCATCTTCTCTCCGCCCGAGGCCGAGGACCCGCTGGGTGTCGTCTCGATCTCGGCGCGCACCTTCGATTCGCTCTACGCGAACCCTCAAAACGTGTTTACGCTTGTCTCGACGCCGGGCGGGGTGACAGTGGCCAACACCGCCGCGCTCAACCGGGTGCTACGTCCCTTCCCGGACGCGAAGATCCAGACAGAGCAGCAGTTCATCAACTCGCAGGAGGCCGGGATCAACGGCGTACTCAACCTGCTCGACATCCTGCTCGGCCTCTCGATCATCGTCAGCCTTTTTGGCATCGTCAACACACTCGTCCTGACGGTGTTCGAGCGTACGCGCGAGCTCGGGATGCTCCGCGCTGTCGGGATGACGCGCCGCCAGGTGCGGCGCATGATCCGCCACGAGGCGGTCGTAACCGCGCTGCTCGGCGCGGCGCTCGGCATCCCGCTGGGCATCGGCCTCGCGGCGCTCTTCGGCCACGCGCTCAAGGGCATCCCCTTCGAGCTGCCATGGTCGAGCATCGTCGTGTTCGTGATCGCAGCGATTGGGGTCGGGCTCCTCGCGGCCATCTTCCCGGCGCGGCGCGCCTCGCGGCTCAATGTGCTGAACGCGCTTCAGTACGAGTAGCGACCGGCTCGAGACTCTGTCTCAGAGGCGGCCGAGTGCGGTGCTCGCGAGCGTCTGCTGGGTCGCGAACACCGGATCGACGCCGGTGAACAGAATCGTCGCTTCGACGCCGTTGTGCCAGAGCAGGAGCTCTTTCCCCTCCGCGGCCGAGTACGTGTCGTTGAGGCCGGCGACCGGAAGCACGACCCCCTTGAGCAGCCGGATCGTCTTGAGGAAGGCGGCGGCGCTCGCGAGCTGCCGCGTCTCGATCTGCAGGCTCATGTGTTTGACGCTGTACAGACACGATTCGCCGTCGACCGTTCTGTCCGGACGTGCCTTCGCAGGCATGGACGTGAGGACGCTCGCCGCATCCTTCACCGTCAGCACGACGCACGGATTTGGCAACGCCGTCGCCGCGCGAGCGTTCACGCCGCACGCGGCGAGTGCGGCGACCGCGATGGCGAGCGCCGCCCGAGCCGCCGCACCTTGATGGCGCAGGTGCTCGCGCTCAGCGATCACGGCGGTGAAAGCCGGTTGGTGCGGCATCGGGCGCGAGCGGGCTCGTCGGCAAGCCCGCGAGTGGTTGGCTCGCGTTGTACCCGATCGGAGCGACGTCATTCGGCCCGTCGGGATGGAAGAGCGAGGCGAGCAGCTGGATCTGTCCCCGACCTGGGCCGAGCTCGGTTTGGCCACCGCCGTAGAGCGCGATCTTCTCCTCCCCGCAGCGGTCGTAGAACTCGAAGAGGCACTCGAGCGAGCCGAAGCGGGAAGGCTTGCTGTTGAGGCAGCGCGGCGGGAAAGGCAACGCCTCGACGTCGGCAAAGGAGTGGATTGGTGCGTCCCACGTGATCCGGTCGCGGTGCGGCGCGAGCACGGCCTCGGTCTCCGGGGTCAGCCCTGGATCCTCGATCCAGACGTCTGGGGGAAAGCCGGCGAGGACACGCGCATAGAGCGCCGGATCGGCAGCGTTGTCGACCGGCGTGTCGTGGTACAGGCCCTTGAGATCGACGACGTCGACGTTGCCGGCGGCGACGAGCGCTGCAATGCGTTCGTCGGTCCAGGCGGACGTTGCGTCGAGCTTGAAGCGAAGCTCCGGATAGAGCGCGAGCCAGCCATCGAGCGGGTCGGCGCGTGTCGAGGAGACGAAGCGCACCGGCCGGAGCGGCAGAGCGAGCACCTCTGCGAGCGAGCGCCCGGCCTGGACGAGCGCGAGGTCGAGCGCGGCCGACTCGAACGCCCAGCGGCGGTAATTGCGCCATGCCTCCTGCTTGGGCGCGCCGCGCGGAAAGAGGTCCGCCTGTGCGAGGTGCTTGGAGAAGGAGTCGATCGTCCACGAGCCGGCGAGCTCGAGCCAGGCGAGCCGGTGCGGCGCGTGTTCGTCGGGATCGTAGGTCACGTCCTCGCCGACGCCCATCGAGCGGGCGCCTTTCATCGTCACGCCATGGCGAAGCCGGACCATCGTCGTCTTGCGCGTGAACGTCGGCGTCGGCTCGACGACTGCAATTTCGAAGTCGACGTCCTCGATCTCGAGTGGCAGGTCGGAGATCCGTTCGTAGAGTGCGCTCACGGTCGCGGTGCCGCCTGAGCTGTGCCGGACCCGCTTCGGTCGACCAGGAGGTTGCCGTTCACGCGCGTGAAAGCTTGGGGACGGCGACGGCGAGCGCTGTTCGAAACACCACGACGAGCAGTCCGATCGTCGCGAGGCAGACACCGAGGAACGCCGCTTCGCTACCGTCGAGGGTTCGGCCGAGGATCAGTGCGCGCACGAGTACCCCGAGCGGGATCCCGACCGCCCAGGTCGCGAGCGTTGCGTGCCAGCGCGGATCGCGGTAGGCGTGGAAGAAGGCGGCGGCGAGGAACCAGCCGCCCGCGAGCGGAAGCGTGTCGCGCGCGTAACCGCGAAGGGTCAGCCCCTTATGATGCGAGAGCAGACCGATCGTCACGAAGAGGATGATCGCCGCCGCGTCGGCGGCCGCAAGTGCGCCCGCTGAGCGCGGGTGCTCACGCTGCCGTCTCATCCGGGTGAGGCTAGCGCCTCGCGGATGGGTGCCGCGCGACTCGGCACCCAGGGGCCGCTGGCACCGCGACCGCGGTGCCAGCGTGCCCACCCCTGAAGCGTGGCTACATCGCGACAGGCTCTTCTTTGTTGCGCTACTCGGAGCCCCCGGAACCGCCGCCGCCCATGGCGCCGGGCGACTTCGGCATCGTCGGCATCTCGACCCCTTCGGCCTTCGCACGCTTGAAGGCGAAGACGCCGATCACGATCGCGAGGATCAGACCGATGAACGCCGGCCAGTGGCGGGCGGTGCCGTGGCTCAGGAAGGTGATGAGCGTGAACAGCAGTAGGAGCGCAGCGATAGCTGCGGATGCGAGCCCCGGCGTGATCGAGCCGAGTGGGACGTTGATCTTGAATGCTCGCACGAGCTCCCAGGCGAGTAGCAGTACGCCGAGCAGTGCTGCCAGGTCGCCGATTCCCGACCATTCGGTCACGCCAGCGGTGTACCCGCCAAACGAGACCTGTTGCCAATCGAAGAACGAGAAGATCACGTAGAGAAGTGCACCGCCGAGCACAATCTGCACATCGCGGGAAAGGTTCTTCAGCGCATCCATTCAGAACGCCCTTTCGTGTCGTAGCCATGCCCACCTTCGTCGGTGGGCAGCGCGAGCATAACCCTTTCCTAACAGCAGTTCCAGGGTTTTTGGCCAGTTCCTGCTAGCGCATTCGGCCAGGTCTCGCGGCGGATGGCGCGGCGCGCGACCGAGCGCTGACCGCGGCCTTAGCTGCGGAGATGGAAGGGGGAGACGCGCCAGGCCCGCCACTTCCAATACCAGGGTGGGAGCGGGAGGGGCGCCTTGGGCCGGGGACCGAGCGAGCCGCGCTCCTGCCAGTTGAAGACCTCCCAGGTCCAGGCCGGGAGTGCGGCGGGGGCACTGGTGGGACGTTCGGTCGGCAGCACGACGAGCGCGGGTGACGGCGGGCTGATGTTGCCGGCCGCGTCGCTGGCGGTCACGCGATAGACGCTCGGCCCGTCCGGGTGGAACGTGCGCAGCGCCGCGGTTGTCTCCCCGGAGACCGTAAGGAGCGGCGTCTCGCTGAGTGAGACCTGGTATGAGACGGCATCGCCATTCGAGTCGACGGCCGCAGGCCAGTGAAGAACGAGCGTGCCTTGCGAGAAGTGCCCGGTCAGCGTTGCGGGCGCCGGAGGCGGCGTCGTGTCCGGTAGCAGCGCGAAGTAGCCGGGAACCTTGGTGACGATTTCGATTGAGCCGTCGGGCTCACGTGCGTAGCCGGCGTCAGCGCCGACAGGGAGCAGATTGCCGACGAGTTCGGGCAGCCCGAGCCAGGTCGTCCCGGCGCTCGACTCCATCGGCGCGAGCTTGCCGTTCTGGGGGCCGATGTGGATCGTGAGCGGTTCGCTGAAGCTGCTCACCGGAATCGTCGTTGCGGTCTGTTGCACCTGGAGGTCGACGCCGTAGCCGCCGCTTCCGAAGCCGGCGACCGGCTGTGCCGGCAGCGAGGGTGTCAACGAGACGACGACCGACTGCGCGAAGGTGCCGGCGCTCCAGCTGACGGCGGCGACCCCGTCGCTTGTTGCGACCGAACCTGCTGCGGAGAGTGTCGAGGCGCCTGTCGGCGCGGGCGTCGTCGGCGCCGACACTGGCCCGCCGACCGAGCTGACGACGGCGGCATCGACGGCGTCGCTGTCGATGTTGAGTGTGACGCCGCCGTAGCTCTCGTTGTGACCGCCGCTGAACTGATGAATGCGCTGGTGGTTTGTCCAGAGCGCGTCGGTGAGGTAGGGATCGCCGAAGACACTCGTGTCGCCGTCCCAGTCGGCAATCCAGACGTCGTCAGGTGCAGCGCTTGTGGTCGCCAGTGCCTGCAGGTCGCGCATCGTCGAGGAGGCGCTTCCGTAGACGCCCGCGAGATAGTCCTGCGCATGCAACCCGCTCACCCACGCTGACAAAAACGTCTGCACCGTCTGTGTGCAGGCCGGATCGTTGAGCGCGTAGCCCTCCATATCGAAGTAGATCGGGCTGCCGCTCGGCAGCGCGAGCTCGCTGGCGTCGGCGACTGCGTCGTCGGCCGCGGCGGTGCCCTCGCTCGCGGCGGTCTGGGCGCCGATCTTCTGGAGTCCTCCCTGGGCGACGCACGGGGCCTGAAGTCCGACATACAAGGGAGCAAGTCCCCAACCGAGCCCCTCGGTTGCCGCGACCCAGGTCGGTGAAAGCTGGGCGTTCGCACAGGCTCGGTTGGCACCGCCGATATAGATGCCCAGGACGCGGTAGGGCGAGTCGAGCCACGCTTGGAGCGCCGCTGGCGAGGGTGCCTCGCAGGTGTCGAAGCCGAGCCCGTCGAAGATCGTCGCCTGGCCGAGTGCGGTTGTCCCTCCGCTCGCTCCAGTGAGCCCGAGCGCCACCAACGCGGCAAGCGTCAGTACGCCAGCAAGCTGTGACCTCCGGCCGCCGCGCGCCGACGATCCGGCTGCGGCTGATGCTCCGCCAGGGCCCACGCATCCCTCTTCGGCCCCCAAACGCGACCTCCTCGCCCCGATCGCGCGCATCCACCGAGCCTAGGAGCGGGAGCTGAGGAGTGCATTGCCGTCCGGTTCGGAAAGTGTGTGCGTGCAGCGGATGGGGCGCGGCGTACGCTTCGGCTATGCCCGTCCACGTGTTGCTCGTGCTGCTCGACGAGGTCTCAGGCGAAGAGCTCGAGAGCGCCGTTGCGGCGGCGCCAGAAGGCGAGCTCGCTCTTTACGTCGTCGCTCCGAGCCACGTCGGTGCGCTTGACTGGCTCGCGACTGACGAGCGGCGTGGCCAAGGTGAGGCGATGGCGAGAGCGCTCGAGGCGGAGTGGTTGCTCGACGGTGTCGGTGAGCTCGGGGGGGAGGCGGGCGAGGGCGACCCGGCGCTTGCCGTTGCCGATGCGCTTCAGCGCTTTCCGGGCGAGCTGATCCTCGTCGTGGGCCGCGGCAGCATCGACCCCGCGGTCCTCGAGGCACTCGAGGCGTTTGGTCTACCGGTCGTGCTCAGCGGCGTTACCGCGGGTCCGAGCTCGCCGGCAAGTGGTGCCCGCGCGCTCTGGCGCGGCCTGCGCTCGGGCCGAAACTCGGCAACGCCGTTCGTTGCGCTTCTCGCCGCCAACCTCGGTTTCGTGCTGCTCGCCGTCCTCGGCTCGGCGCTCGTGCTGCTCGCTGTCTGGTTGATCGGGACGCTGTAGCCGCGCGCCGCCGCGCGATCTCTGTGCCGGGCGGCACTAGGCGCCGATCGCGAGACGGATTGCGAGCGCGACGAGCGTCAGGGCGAGGACGAGCTGGATCGTGCGACCGCTCGTCCGCAACGAGACGTGCGCTCCGATCTGCGCGCCGCCGATCACTCCGACCGAGAGGGCGAGTGTGCGGCGTAGCCCGCTGCCAACGCGGTAGCTGCCGTGGAGCGCATGGGTGAACGTCGCGGCTCCGCTCATGAAGACGAGGACGAAATGCGAGGTGGCCGTCGCAATGTGCACCGGGAAGCCGAGCACCTGTACGAGCAGGGGCACGTGCAGCACCCCGCCGCCGATGCCGAGGAAGCTCGAGACGAAGCCGACGATCACGCTCAGCAGCGCCCCGCGTACGAGCGGCACGCGGTAGGTGTAAACGGCACCGGACGCGTCGGTGAGTTCGCGCGGGGTTCCGTGGCGTGGTGGGACGGGCGTTTTTGGCCCGAACAGGAGCCAGAGGCCGAGCGCGAGCAGCACCCCGGCCGTGATCAGGTCGAACACGTTTCGGCGCACGGCACCCACGGTGAGCGCGCCGACCACCGCCCCGGGCAGCGTCGCGAGGCCGAAGATCACGCCGGCGCGGTAGTCGGTGCGGCGCTGACGCCGGTAGGCGACCGAGCCCGACGCGGCGTTGAAGAAGACGGTGCCGATGCTGATCGCCGTGATGGTCTGCGCTGAGGAGTGCGGGTAGAGCAGCAGCAGCACCGGCGTCAGGATGAACCCGCCGCCGGCGCCGACGAGCGTGCCGAAGATGCCGACCCCGAACCCGATCGCCGCAAGCTCGAGCGCAACCGACAAGGTGAAGCTCGGCACGCTGACGGTTCTACAGGCTCCGCATGCCGCCGGGGTCGCTCAAGCGCGACGTCATCGCCGGGTTCACCACCTCGACACGAGACCGCGCGGGCGTAGCAGCCTCACGTGGGCAAGCGTCGAGGACGGGGCCGCGGCCCGGCCGCACTCGCTTCGCCCGCGTCGAGCACCGAGGCGGTAGAGGCGGCGGGATGGCCGTTCACTCCGGTCCGGACGGCCCACGCCGCGTGCCGTGTGGTCAGGTCCTGGCCGGGATCAACGCGAGCACGTGCGTCTCGGATTGGCCGTGAATGTCCTCGACGTGCACCGTGATTGTGTAGGCCCGGTGCTTGAGCGGCTTGAACGGGACATGGAAGGTGACCGTGTCATCGTGCGCGAGCGTCACCCGGGGCTCGCCGCCGGCGACGATCGAGCCGCCTGCCTTGAGCTCATAGCTGACACCGAGTTCCGATCCGGCGGGGTCGTGCCAGGCGATGAACGGTACCGCCAGGGTGACGTCGAACGGGTGGCCCGGCGTGAGCACCTGTGACTGACCGACGATCCCTGACGCCGTCGAGGCGAACGCCGCGTAGGCGGGTTTCTTCTTCCCGCTCGACTGTTCCAGGCCGCTGAACCAGGTTTGAGCGGTGCTGTCGCGGAGGATGAGCCAGATGAACATCTGGACGTAGGGGCTCTGTTCGGCGAGCGTGAGCGCCTTGCGCACGTCGGCGGCCTCTCGGGCGTAGCTGACACCATAGGCGTACTGGGGCGCGGTCTCCTCGCCGTACTCGGTCACCCAGATCGGCACGGGCCGGTGGAACCATTTGGCCAGCGACTTGGCGAACCGCGTCAAGGTCGAGAAGCCGACATTCGGGAGTGTGACCTGCTGCGTGGGTCCCGCCGCGAAGTTGGACGGGACCGGGTGCGTCGCCCAGGCGACGAACGGCAGCTTGGGATCGGCCTTCGCGACGAGCTCGGCGAACGTCGCCGGGGCGACCGAATCGGTGCCCGGGTCGCCGGTGGGCTCATCGCGACCCCGGTTGGACGTCTCACCCGCGGCCACGACCGCGTCCGGGTCGCCCGCCTTGATCCCGCGGTAGGCCGCCAGGAACAGTTTCACGTACTCGGCCGCGCTCACGATCTTGTCGCCCTTGTACTGGGGAGTGAGATACAGGCTGAGGTTGGGTTCGTTCCAGACCGAGAAGAGCGTCACCACCCCCGCGCCCGGACGGCTGCCGTTGTAGCGTGCGGCGAGCATCTGCGCGAACTGCGTCAGGTCGTCGAGGTTTGTCGGCGGGTGGTTCGGACTGTTGCCTCCGTTCGCCCACGACGGCGTGCCGTTGATCGTGAGCAGCACCCTGAGGTCGTAGCGCTGAGCCGCGACGACGAGCGCGTCAAGATCGGAGAGGCGGTAGGCGGGATCGTTTCCGTCCAGGGGGTGGGTGGGTCGGGTCGGCGCGACCATCGCCCAGTCGACGATCGCGCGGACCACCGAGGCGTGAGCGGCCTCGGCGGCGGCGAGGTTCGCACTCGCCGCGGGCGACCATCGGAAGCTCGGGTCGTCGACGAAACCGATCGGCATTCGTGGCACGGCCCTGGCGGTCGCGGCGGGAGTCGCGGCGAGGAGCACCAGGAGCACGAGCAGCGAAAAACGTCGCACCGCTAGGAGTTTGCTCCCCGAAGACGTCGCCCGCTAGTCCAAGCTGCTCGATGCGTGGGGCCGATGCCGAGCCGAATGGCCGGCACGCGCAGGCTCGCACCAAGAAAGACCGAGCGTTCGCGGCAATGTGCTGCGGCCGATTGGAGCGCCGGATCAGGTGAGCCCGCTGCGCGCCGGCTTCTCGGCGCGACCGGAGGCGTGCCGGCCCTACGTCGCGCGCATCCGATTATTGCGTGGGTTGTGCTCGACTTCAGCCTTGCCGAGGGCCTCGAGGAGGGGCGGCATATACATGCCGAACCGCCCGCGCAGGCCCTTCTTCAGGCCGTACCAGCCGCCGAGCGGATTGTCGGGCGACCGTCCCCAGGCCTCGACCGTCCCGTCCTTTGCAGGCTTCTGTTCGTCAGCGCTCCCGAGCTCGATCCAGTCGCCATGGGTCTTCAACATCGCGTGCAGGTCGTCGATCGCGCGTGCGTCGTAAAGGAGGGTCGTTTTGCCGACGACACAGACGATGACCTTCTGGCCGTCGCGCTCGTCGAGGTACATCTCGTACTCCGACGTCAGCGGCGGTGTCTTGAGCTGCCAAGGGTCGTTCTTCGTGCCGGTACCGCTCATGCTTCCTCCTTGTGGAATCGATACGAGCCGATCTCGTCAAGCTCCGCGACGACAGGCGGCTCGTCGCATCGATCGCGGATCCCCTGTTGGAACTTCTGGAATGTGTCGAGCTGCGGGAGCGGATTCTCCGCCGTATGCGTGGCCAGGTGGACGAAGCTGACGCCGTCGGCGAGCTTGTAGGTCACGTAACGCAGCCCGTCCGGTTGCGTACGAGCGAGCTCCTCGTACACGTCGCGGACGAGCTGTTCGTTCGCCGCGACCTGGTCGGGCTTCACCGTGTAGCGGACCATGACCTGTCTCATTTCGCTGACCTCCTAAGCGCTAGCGGGTGCGGTGACGGCCTCGACGGCCTCCTGCAGCGGTACCGACCGCTGGAGGTTCGACTCGGATACGTGAAGCTTGATGCCGATGGTTGGTAACGCGACGTTCTCGATCGCGAGATCAGCGATCGTGACAAAGTACGCGACGCCGAGGAGCGCGAATGCGCGCCAGCGGTGAGCAGGATTGGCCACGGCGGAAGAACCTCCCTGTGACGATCCGGGAACTGTGACGATTCGGAAACCGATCGGTTTCTTGGGTGGGCGCCACTATACATACGCGAGCCCGACCGTAGGAAACCGCTCGGTACCATGACGTCGTGAGCGCCGAGGATGCACGCATCGCGGCCCGGGCTGCCGAGCAATTCCATGAGCACGGAATCACGGCGACAGGGGTCGACGCGCTGAGCCGAGCCGCCGGGATTTCGAAGCGGACGCTCTACCAGCGCTTCGGCTCGAAAGACGGACTGATCGTCGCCGCGTACGAGGCACTCGACCTTCCCGTCTTTCAAATGTTCACGAAGGGCGTCGAGGCTCGATCGGACGATCCACGGACCCAGCTGGAAGCGTTCTTCGCCCAGCTCGAGCCGCTCGTGCGGTCACCGCAGTTCCGCGGCTGCCCGTTCACGAATGCGAGCGCGGAACTCGCCGACCCAGAGCATCCGGCTCACAAGGTTGTTCGTCGCCACAAAGAACGAATCCGCCGTTGGCTTCAAAACCGCGCCAAGGCAGCGGGAGCCGCGCATCCGGATCAGCTCTCACGTCAGCTCATGCTTATTTTTGCGGGCGTGCAGTCACAAGCCCTCCTCGAGCGTTCCGCCCGACCCGCCCGCGACGCAACCGTTCTTGCGCAGGCGCTGATTGCGCGAGCGATCGAACCGGATCACTGAAGCCCGTCGAGTTCAGCGATGGGTTCGACGGCGCGGCTGACCCACTGTGAATGGGCTCACCTCGCGTACACCCGATGCTCGTCGACTGAGTTGGGGCGAAGCCCTGATGCATCTGGTCGGCACGGGAGATACCCTAGGATGGCATCATCACTGCGACGCGGCCTAGCCACTAGGCACACCAAAGATCGCGAGTCCCCGAGGAGCAAGGGAGGTCGGTCGTCACGATGTCGTTGCCCGTCACGCGGTTCATGCTTCTATGCGCAAGCACCGCAGCTCTCGCGGTCATGCTTGTCAGCGCGTCCTCGGCTACCACCGCTCCGAAAAGCTGGAAAGTGGCGCTCGGGGGCAATAACCCCTCTCCCGGCGACTGTACGACAAACAGCAAGGAGGAGGTTAAGGCTGTCGGGAGTGTCACGCTGACCCTTACGGCCAATACATTCAAAGCCGAGATCCAGCTGACACACGGACTTCCGAAAACGACCTTCGGCATTTATGCGCAGCAGGTGCCGGGATCGTGCCCGCAACGGCTGGCGAACGGCGGTACGTTGATCTCCAACGCCGCCGGCGGCGGTAGTGCGACGGCGACCGTGCCTCGTGTTCGCGGCGCCACGACGTTCTTCGTCCAACTCGTGACGGCTGCGGGTCAACCAGCGACGTACACCAGCGCGCGCGTTTCCATCAAGCCCTAGAGTCGGAGAACTGACCACCCGGCACGGCCGCCGGCGTCGTCGAAGACGCATCTCCGACGGTGAGAGAAGCCGCGGCGCCGGGTGCGTTACGCCAGACGCGATTTGACGTCAGCGAGCTTCGTGCCGTATTGGCCCTGCCCTCGCGCTCGTTCTCGGTGTCTAAGAGAGAGATCATCAAAACCACGATGGGCGAGTAGAGCACGTTGCGCAATCTGCAAAAGTCATACCCCCAACGGGATTCGAACCCGTGCTGCCGGCGTGAAAGGCCGGAGTCCTAGGCCACTAGACGATGGGGGCGGGTGTTCGGCAGGTTAGTCGGTCCCCAGGGTCATAGGGGTCGAGCAAATCCTGACACGCACGGTACGAACTGGGGTTGCACGCATCCGATTCGCGGGGTGTCCGTGCGGACCGACGGGTAAGGTCTGGAGCAATGCGAGTGGACCCTTCGCAGCGTCTCTCCAGGAGCGGCAAGCGCTCCTCGGCAGTCGCCGTTGTCGTTGTCGCGATTGCGCTCAGCGCGGGACTCCTTGTCGGCGTAGGACTCGCGTCACAGGGCGCGTTGCCAAGGATCCGCCTCTGTGTTGGCACGGGCGGTGCCACCCGGGTTCTTCTCTCCCTGCACCAGTCGTGCACGAAGGGAGAGACGCTCGTTCTGGCTCAGGCATGGCTTCCGCACGGGGCCTCCGCGCAGGGACCTGCAGGACCTGCCGGGCCAACCGGCCCGCAGGGTCCCCAGGGCCCCGCCGGACCGCAGGGAATCCAAGGGCCCGCCGGACCATCGGCCTCGGGTGGCTCGGGTCAGTCCACCGTCGACCTCACGTGGGAATCGAGTGGCTCGTTCTCACCGATCACCGTCGGGTCGCTCGAGCTCACCCCGAGCTGCTCGCTGACCAATTTCCAGGTCGCGTTCTCCAGCTCGCCAGGCTCTGCCCGAATCACCTTTTCGTCGGTAGTGAGCATCAACGGTGGCGCTGCATCCGCCGCGACCCCGCAGACCATCAGCGTCGGCCCCACTCCGAGTTCGGTTTTGAACCTTTCGTCGAGCAACACGGCGTCAAGCGAGCAGGCCACGACGTTCTATGCGATCGGCTCGTCTGGGAAGATCATCACAGGACAGATCACGCTCTTCGTTAGCGCGGCAGCCGGCTGCACGAGCACTGGGTACGCGACGACGCTGAACTGAGAGGACGGGCGCTCCGCCCGGCGGCGTCATCGGGACGAGCTGCAAGCAATCTCGGATGCAGTCCCCGCCCGGTGTGACGTGGGGGCGGCGAGGACGTGGACGGAGTCGTTGTGACGACGCAGTGGCCGGACACCGTCTCGGCGAACTCGGAGTCCGGGGGGAATCGGGATTGCGGCGAGGATGCGCCTGCTCGCTGAGGTTGCGACACCTTTGCAACCCAACCGGCCCTCCGGTGGCGGCGGTCTGCGGGTTCGCCCGTGAGCGAGAGCGCGTGTGCCGGTGCCGATGCACTGCGGGTCCGGAGAGCTGCGGTCGTGATCGCTTCGCGTGCGCGCGCGATCGCACACGTTATCGTGGGCAGATGCGCTCCGAACCCTCGTCCGATGCCGAGTGGGCGGGGCAGCGACCCAGGCTGGTCATATCGTGACCGCGACCGAGGCAGAGCGCGTATTCAGCTTCGGGGACGTTCGGCTCTGACCGAGGTTCGAAACGCGGCTGTGCTTTGGGGTCAGCCGTGACCTCAGACGCTGTCGGGCGCGCCGCGAAGGTCAGCCTGTTGCGTTGGTTGCGCCGGCAGCTGCGCCAGCGTGACCCGTTGCGGGAACGGTTGGAAGCCGCGATCGACCACGATGACTCGGCTGAAGCGCGTCGGATCGTGCTTCATTACGAGTTCTCGGTTGCACAGCGCCACCACGTCGAACGATTGCTCGACGAGTGGGAGCGTGATCTGCGTCCGCCCGAGGGGCAGCTGAAAAACCACGGCTGAACGCGTGCGGGCGCCACGGCAGTTCGGTGCGGCGGTCTCTACAGAACGTTCCGCGTACGCTTTGGCAGAGCGCGCGTAACGGGCCGGTAGCTCAGTCGGTAGAGCAGGGGACTTTAATCCCAAGGTCGCAGGTTCGAACCCTGCCCGGCCCATTCGAGGAAGCGGAGGAAGGGCATACAAGCTCGCCCGGGCTCTTTCAGCTGTCGCAAGGTTCCGTTCGGGCCAGCGCTGCGCGTTCTGGACACGCTGTTAGCGTGCGCACGCTACGCCCGAGTCTGCCCCCACAAACTCGATCCCGATGGAGAGCACGCGTGCATCCATCGTGATCCCGTGCTTCAACGAAGCACACAGGCTCGAACCGGAGAGACTCGCGGCGCTCGCGGAGTCGGGTCGCGTACGGCTCGTGCTCGTCGACGACGGCTCGACCGACGGGACGGCAGCGTTGCTCGACGGGCTCGCGCTCGGCGTGAATCTCGAAGTGCTCCACCTGCCGCGGAACGGGGGAAAGGGCGAAGCTGTCCGTATCGGGTTGCTGCACGCGATCGAGGGCGGGGCGGCGATCGTCGGGTACTACGACGCAGATCTGGCAACGCCTCCGGAGGAGTTGCTTCGCATGCTCGCGGTCCTCGAGGCTCGAGCTGACCTTGGGTTCGTGATGGCGTCGCGAGTGATGTTGCTTGGGCGGACAATCGACCGCTCCCCCGTACGTCACTACCTCGGCCGGGTCTTCGCGACGTTCGCCTCATTGATCTTGCATCTTCCTGTCTACGACACACAGTGTGGGGCCAAGGTCATCCGAGTCGGCGCGGGACTTGAGGCCGCGCTCCGCGAGCCTTTCATCTCATCTTGGGCGTTCGATGTCGAGTTGATCGGCCGTTTGCTTGCAGGAGGACCCGCGACGGACGCCGTCGTCAAGTCGTTCTTCCAAGAGGTTCCTCTGCATCAGTGGCGCGACGTCAAGGGATCAAAGATCACGTTTCCGGCGATGATGCTCGCGCTTGGCGATCTCGCCAAGATCGCGGTCGACCTGCGCACGAGACGCAGGCGCATCCGCGTCACGTGATGGCCGCAAGCGCGTGGAAAGGCAATCTGGAAGGGGGACAACGGACGTCGTGGGTGCGAGAATGCTGAGTCGCGGGGGCCGCCCCGCGGCGACTGCGGTGAGCGGACGGGTATGGCGTCGTACGCTTTCGGCCTGGCCTCCTGTCGTTCTGACGGTGTTGTACCTGGCGGTACTGGTGAGCAGGTACGGGAGCCTCGTGCGTCGTGTCTACTGGGACAACGACGCGGCGGTATTCGTCGTCGCCGCTCAAACATCGCATTCCACGAGCGTTGTCCTCTTTGCTCACTACTCGTCGATTCTCTCGTTCTGGCTTGCACTGTTGACCCGCGGCTTGCCGTTTCATCGCGAGCTCTGGGAGGGCGCGCCGACGTGCGTGGCGCTCGCGTTCGTCGGTCTGCTGGCGCTGGGGTCGAAGCTCGTCGGTGGTCGCTGGGCTGCGGTGATGACGGCGGTGATTGGCGTTGCCGTGGCCCCGATTGTCGTCTACGACCGGATCACCTTGAACTATCACGCGACCGCGCCACTCGGCGCGATCGCACTCGGAGTCTTCGCGCTCTGGCTTACACGTCGACCGGCGAGAGGGGCGGTGTTCGCGGTTACGGTGGTTGTGTCGCTGCTTGGCGGCGCGACGCTCGCGTCCGACACCCTTTTTCTCGGGGTCGGGGTATTGCCCCTCATGGGTGTCGGTCTGGTTGCGCTCATCCTCCTTCGACGCCGCTTCGAGGGCGCGGTGATGTTGTCGACCGCAGTTGCCGTTGTGCTCGTCGCGAGTCTGCTCGATCACCTGCAGTTCGGGCCGAGGGTGATAGTCGACCCTGCTGCGCCGATCCACCGGGTGCCGCTGCACGAGCTCATTCCGAACGTGAAGCGCGCCTTCGGCGCCGTTGCTGAACTTGCCAACGGAAGTTTTGGCCCCGGTGGCTGGGCGACGCCGATGCTGACGGTGTCCTACCTGCTCGCCCTCCTTTGCACCGTGTTGGTGATCTCCGGTGTGGCCGCCGGCCCATACCTGCTCGTACGCAGCTGGCGATCAGAGGCACGTGATCCAGCCCTGCTCGTCTGGGCGGCGTTTTGGAGCCTCTGCGTCCTCGGCGACATCGCGAGCGACATCGTGACGACCGAAGGCGAGAACTGGGCGCTCTACTACATGGTCGCGGTGCTCTACGGCGTCGCGGCGACGCTGCCGCTCGTCTTTCGCAGGACCGCCCTAGGACGCGTATTCGCGGCGGTCGCGATCAGCGCTGTTGCGGTCGCGAGCATCACGAACCTCTCCAACGGTGCGTGGCCGTTCAATGGCCTGCCCAAGCTGGCGCAGCTTACCCCTCGGCTCGTGGTGCTAGCGCGCGCCGAGCACACCCCGCTCGGATTCGCTGACTACTGGGATTCATCGGTGCTGAGTTGGAGCGTCGGGCTTGCACTCCAAGTCGCTCCCGTCCTTCAATGCGACCCCGGCGTTCTCTGCCCGTTCGGATTCAACGAGGTGTCGAGCTGGTATCGGCCGCAACCAGTGGGTTCGTTCGTCCTTCGGGATGCCGGCTCGTTCTGGATGAACTCGCCGCCTCCACGAGGCCTTGGCAAGCCCGAGCGGATAGTCGGACTCGGGGATGGGTTCACCGTTTACTTCTACCGCTACGACGTCGCATCTCGCTTCGCTGGTTCCGGGCAACCGCGTGCTTGGCAAGCGGCGCTCGCGTCCGGCTGAAGGGCCGCCGATGCGGGTACGGTCGTGTGGCTCGCGGTCGTTCTCGCGACGAATGAGCGGCGGTACGTTGCACAGGTGTCGGCCCCGGTTGTCGTTGCGCGGACTCTGCCATTACAGGATGGAGTTGATCGTCTCCGACTTCGCACTGGCGCAGTGGTTCATGTCTGACCACCTCTGGTCTGCGAGCTCGCGCTTGCGGTGTGCATACGCGGCACGTGCCGTAGCGTCCTGACGAAGCCGATCGCGGAAAGTGAGGTACAGGGGACCGTCTCGTGCGCCTCGGGCCAAAACGTGGACGTGCACGTCGCCGGCACGCGTGCGCAACATGCGGTATCGAACCGATGTGCTCGATCATCGTCGCGGTCCCTCCGCGGAGCAGGCCGATTCGTTCGCGATGCACAACGAAGTGGTGAGGCCCACGACGCGTCGTAGGCTTTGATCACGATCTCGACGGGTTCTCTGCCGCCATCAGGACCCGATCCAGATAGGCGTGACCAGCGTGCTCGAGTGGGTCTCCGGCGGCCCGGGCCCGCTCGGCAGGTACCACCTCCTCCCTTTGGGTGGTATCGAGGCAGGTCCCCGGCGCCGATCGAGTGACGATGGGATCGGCCGCGGCAGTCCGTCTCTCCGAAGTGATCGGGGCCCTCTCCTACGCCCTCGATATCACCGACGGCCAGCCGCCCGGGCATGCGCTGCGCAGCTGCATGATCGGCATGAGGCTCGCGAATGAATGTGGTCTCGACGCCGACGGTCTGAACGCGACGTTCTATGGCCTGCTGATGAAGGACGCGGGCTGCTCCTCCAACGCGGCCGCCGTCTCGGCGCTCTACGGCACCGACGATCTCGAGGCGAAGCGCCGGATCAGGACCGTCAACTACTCGCGTCCGAGCGAAGCACTCGGCTACATCGTTCGTACCGTCGGGCGGCGGCGCGATCTGGTCAGGGTCGCCCGAGCCGGCAAGGTGACGGCGTCGGCGATGACGGAGATTCGCTGCGAGCGGGGCGCAGAGATCGCACGCATGCTCGAGCTGCCACCCGGCGCCTCCGAGGCAATCCGATCGCTCGGGGAGCACTGGGATGGAAGAGGCCACCCCTCTGGGCTCAAGGGTGAGGCCATTCCCCTCCTCGCCCGGATCTTCTGTCTCGCCCAGACCGTCGAGGTCTACGTACGCGATTTCGGCGTCGACTCGGCGCTCGCGATGGCGCAGGAGCGAAGCGGGAGCTGGTTCGACCCCAGGCTCGTCCAGACGCTCCACGCGCTTCGCGCCGATGCAGCGTTCTGGGAATCCGTCGCGAGCGAGGACGTGCGCGCGGAGCTCGAGTCGCTTGCTCCGGGCGATCGCCTCCTCGTCGCCGACGAGAGCCGGCTCGATCGTGTGGCCGAGGCGTTCGCGCTCGTGATCGACGCGAAGTCGCCGTATACGTCAAGACACTCGGCGCGCGTCGCGGAGTTTGCGGTTCAAGCCGCGACAGAGCTCGGCTTCGCTGCTGCGGAGCTTCGCGATCTGCGTCGCGCCGCACTCCTCCACGACATCGGCAAACTCGCGATCCCGAACTCGATCCTCGACAAACCAGCCGCGCTCACGGCTGCCGAGCGGGCGCAGATCGAGCAGCATCCGCGGCTGTCGGAGGAGATCCTCAGCCGAGTCGAGCCATTCCGAGGCATCGCGGGGCTGGCCGGCGCCCATCACGAGCGGCTCGACGGCGCCGGCTACTGGCGCGGGCTCACTGCGTCCGAGCTCGACACGCCGGCGCGCGTACTCGCAGTCGCCGACGTGTTCGAAGCGCTCACCGCGGAGCGTCCGTACCGTGCGGCGATGAGCGACGCGCAGGCGCTCGCACTCGTCGAAGCGTCCGCCGGACGCCACCTCGATGCTGACGCGATCGAGGCGCTTGCGGCGGCGCTCGCGTCGCCTGTGCAAACGCTCGCCGCCTGAGCCGCTCCCGGCGGCGCCCGATCGGCGATGATGCGCGGATGGGATTCCTTCCGCGCACTGTCCTACGCAAGCTCGGACCGGTCGGTGTTGCTTTGACCGTCTACGACGTGTGGCGGCGGATTCCGCCGCATCACCGCCAGTTACTGCTCGAGCAGGGCCAGAAGCACGGGGCGCGGGCCGCTCGCTACGTGGTCAGGGAGGGCACCGCGCAGCTCCACAAGCGGCGTGGTTAGGGGCGAGCCGGTCTAGCTGCCCCGCCTGTTCGCAAGGCTCGGTCGGCCGGAAGGTCGATAGCAGCTCGGGGTTCTCGGCGAGTAAGCCGGGCGAGGTATGCCTGCGCATCCATTGCGTTCGGCTCGCTGCGCCGACTGGGCGTACGATCGCCAGCGCGTGGGCAGATCCCCGGCACGGCCGAGGTGCGCGACGGGCCGAGTGAACCGCTTTGCGGACACCGGCGAAGCATCGAGGTGAAAGGAGGTCGCTCATTCGGATCGCGGTGATCGGTGGGGGTATTTCGGGGCTCGGTGCAGCCCACGTGCTTGCGCGCGCACACGAGGTCGAACTGTTCGAGCGGGAGACGCGAGCCGGCGGGCACGCGAACACCGTCGAGCACGACGGGCTTGCGCTCGATACCGGCTTCCTCGTCCACAACGTTCCGAACTACCCGCTGCTCACGCGGCTGTTCGACGAGCTCGGCGTGCGCAGCGTCGCCTCGAGGATGTCGTTCTCCGTCAGCTGCGCGCGTTGCGGGCTCGAATGGTCGGGACGACGCCCCTTCGCGCGGGCGCGCAACCTCGCGAGCCCGCGCTTTCACGCCCTGCTCTGGGAAATCTCACGCTGGCTGCGGACGGCGGGCCCCTCGCTCGGCGAGTTCGACGAGGACATCTCGCTCGAGGAGTATCTCGCCGTCCGAGGCTACTCGCATCGGTTCCGGCGTCACTTCCTCGTCCCCTTGACCGCGGCGCTGTGGTCGACCGCGCCCGGTCGCGCGCTCGAGTTTCCCGCCGCGAGCGCGATCCGCTTCTTCGACAACCACGGCATGCTCGGCGGGAGGCGCTTCGAATGGCGCACGGTGGAGGGCGGCAGCAGACGCTATGTCGAAGCGCTCGCCGCTCGCCTGGGTACCCGGCTTCGTCTCGGGCTCGGCGTGCGCGAGCTGCAGCGCGGCAGCGACGGCATCACGCTGCGCACTGACGACGACGCGTTGCACAGCTTCGACCACGTCGTTGTCGCTACCCATGCGGACCAGGCGCTCGCGTTTCTCGCCGACCCCTCGCCTGAGGAGCGGCGGGTACTCGGCACGTTCGAGTACACGACGAACGATGCGGTGCTTCACACCTCGTCGAGCCTGCTCCCGCGCGCCCGCGCCGCGCGCGCCTCCTGGAACTATCTCCTCGACGGAGACGGCCGACCCACGATCACCTACTGGCTCAACAACCTGCAGGGACTCGAGCGTCCCGCCGATTACTGTGTGACGCTCAACGCGCCCGTTCCTGAGGAGTCAGTGATCGCCCGCTTCCGGTACTCGCACCCACTCTTCACGACGGCGACGCCGCGTGCCCAGGCCGAGCTGCGTCTGCTCTCGGGAACCAGGCGGACCCTGTATGCCGGTGCTCATCTCGGCAACGGGTTTCACGAGGCTGGGCTGGCTTCGGGAGTCGAGGCGGGCGCCGCGCTCGGGGTGGCGTGGTGAGATCGGCGCTCTACCTCGGCACGCTCGTACACAGTCGCAGGGACCCGGTGCGCCACAGCTTCCGCTACCCGCTCTCAAGCTTTCTGATCGATCTCGACGAGTTGTCCGAGCTCGAGCAGCGGCTCGCGCTCGTCTCGGTCAACCGTCGCAACGTCGTGTCCTTTTGCGATCGCGACCACTTCGAGGGGCTACCGCTCAAGCACGCGGTGCTCGAGCTCATCGACGACTCTTCGGTCACGCGGGTGCTCATGCTGACGCAGCCTCGGATTCTCGGTTATGTCTTCAACCCGGTCAGCTTCTACTGGTGTTACCGGGAGGACGGCTCGCTCGCATGCATGGTCGCCGAGCTCAACAACACCTTCGGGGAGCGTCTCCCCGAGGTGCTGCGTGGACCGGAACTCCACTATGCCCACGAGAAGCGTTTGCACGTTTCGCCGTTCTTCGGTCTTGACCAGTCGTATGAGTACGCCTTCTCTGAGCCCGGTGCGGAGGTGTGGGCGCGCATCCATGTCTGCGAGCAGGGTCGGCGGCCGCTCACGGCGGTCCTGCACGCGCGTCGGCGCGAACTCACGAATGCCACCCTCGCAGCGACCCTTCTGCGCTACCCATTGCAGCCGCTGCAGGTCACCGCTGGCATCCACTGGCAGGCGCTCCGGCTCGCGCTCAAGCGCGTGCCCTTTCACCACAAGCCTCCGTTCGTATCGGGCGAGGGCTCGCTTCGGTCATGAGCGTCGTCGAACGTTCCCTGCGTGTCGAACCACCCGTGCGCGGGCGGATGCTCGAGCGCGTCGCCGAGCGGGTGTTGACGCGGGTGCTGCCCCGCCTCGAGGGTGGCCTACTGGTCGTCGAGCTCCCGGAGGGTGGAACGCTGCGCTTCGGCGCGGGACGAGAGGTGAGGGTCACGATTCGCTCCCGTCGGCTCCTCGCTCGGCTCGCGACCCGGGGCGCGCTCGGTCTGGGTGAGTCGTTTGTCGCGGGTGAGTGGGACTCCGATGACGTACCCGGATTCGTCGGGCTCCTGCTCGCGAACGCGGCCGGTGCGCGTGAGCGCCATCCCCGTCTGCACCGCCTGATGACGGCGCGGCCGCGGCTTGCTCGACGCAACAGCCTGCACCGCGCGCGGCGCAACATCTCCTACCACTACGACCTCGGTAACGAGCTCTTCCGTCTGATGCTCGATGAGACGATGACCTACTCTTGTGCCGTCTTCGAATCACCCGACGAGTCGCTCGAGCAGGCGCAGCTGCGGAAGCTCCGACGGGTCTGCGACAAGCTCGCCCTCACACCCGACGATCACGTGCTCGAGATCGGTTGCGGCTGGGGTTCGTTCGCGCTTGTCGCGGCGGGAGAGTACGGTGCACGCGTTACCGGGTTGACGATCTCATCGGAGCAGGCCGCACTCGCACGCGAGCGTGTCGACGCGGCCGGTCTTTCCGACCGTGTCGAAATCGTCGAGCGCGACTACCGCCTCGTCGAGGGCCAGTTCAGCAAGGTCGCCTCGATCGAGATGCTCGAGGCGATCGGCGCTGACCAGTGGCCGGCGTACTTCGCGGCAATCGACCGGCTGCTCGCGCCGGGCGGAATCGCGTGCGTCCAGACGATCCTGATCCCCGATCAGCGCTTCGAGCGGTACCGAGCGACCCCGGACTGGATCGAGCGGTATATCTTCCCGGGCTGCCTGATTCCCTCTCTGGCGGCGCTTGTGCCGGTGGTCGCCGCCTCATCCGAGCTCGCGCTGTACGGGATCGAGGAGCTAGGGCCCGACTACGCCGAGACGCTGCGTCGCTGGCGACAGCGGTTCCGTGCCGCGCAGGCGGAGATCCGCGCCCTTGGTTACGACGAGCGCTTCGAGCGAATCTGGGACTTTTATCTGGCCTCCTGTGAGGCATGCTTCGAGACACGCTGGCTGCGCGACGCGCAGCTCGTGCTCGCCCGCTCGCGCGAGCAGGGTGTGGCTTGATCCTCTGGCGCCTCTCGGAAAAGGTGCGGATGCGGGCGTTGCTGGCACGCGTCTACCGCATCGAGGTGCGTGGCGCCGACCGCGTACCGACGAGCGGCCCGTGCATCATCGTCGCCAACCACGAGTCGATCACCGATCCCTGGATTCTCTGTCTGGCCACTCCGCGCCGCGTACGTTTCATGGCGAAGGCCGAGCTCTGGCGCAACCCTGTGATCCGCTGGGCGATGGAGTCGTACGGGGCCTTCCCGATCGACCGGGGCTCTGGCGACACGGGTGCGATGGATCGCGCCGGCGAGTTGCTCGCCGGGGGTGAGCTGCTCGGAATGTTCCCGCGCGGGACCTCCAAGCCGGCCGGCAACCGCCGCTGGCACAGAGGCGCAGCCCGGCTCGCGCTCGCCCACGGGGTGACGATCGTGCCGGTGCGGATGGAGAACACGCGGCAGGTGTTGCCGCGGCGCGGCATGCGCGTGATCGTCGGCGCCCCGATCACCGTCTCGCAGGCGCGCCCCACGATTGCTGCGGCCCGGCACCTCACCCGGGAACTCGAGGCGGCGGTTGAGGCGCTCGCATGAGCATCTGGGCGGTGCTCGGCGTCGGCGTTGCGCTCGCCTGCGCGCTCATGGGTGGACTCTGGCTCCTCCAAGTTCGTAGTCACGATGCGACTGCGGTCGACGTCGGCTGGTCGTACGGAATCGGTGTGCTCGCCGTCGCCGACGCTCTACTCGCGTCGGGGGCAGGCGCGCAGCGCGTCCTGATCGGGGCGCTCGTTGCGCTCTGGAGTCTCAGGCTCGGGAGCTATGTGCTGCGACGGGGCGTTCTCGGACACAAGGGCGAGGATCGCCGCTACGCGGAGATGCGCGCCCGCTACGGCGAAAAGGCGAACCGGAACTTTCTTGTCTTCTACGGCGCGCAGGGTTTGCTCGTGGTTGCCTTTTCGGTCCCGGCCCTGCTCGCGAGCTTCAACAACTCGGCGACGATCACGCCGTTGCAATGGGTCGGCGTCGCGGTGTTCCTGCTCGGGCTCGGCGGCGAGGCGCTCGCCGACCGTCAGCTCAACCTCTGGCGTGCAAATCCCGCCAACCGTGGGCGCACCGCCCGAAGCGGGCTCTGGCGCTACTCGCGCCATCCGAACTACTTTTTCGAGTGGATCGTCTGGGTCGGGCTGGCGCTGGTCGCCTTGCCGGCAGCTGCGGGCGCGATCGCTCTCCTCGCACCAATCCTGCTCTTGCTCCTGATCCTCTTCGTAACCGGGATTCCGCCGAGCGAGAAGCAGGCGCTCGCCTCGCGGGGAGAGGATTACCGCCGCTATCAGCACGAGACGAGCGCGTTCGTCCCGTGGTTCCCGAAGGCGTGAGCGCCGAGCGGCTTGCCGACCCGCTCCTGCGCGGAGCGATCCGGATCGCCTGCGCCCGGCGACTGGCGTCCGTCGAGCGTGGCACTCCCGCCGACAAGGCCGCACGGCTCGAGGCTTGGGTCGAGGAGCTACGGGCCTCCCCCGTTGCGGTCGAGACCGCCGCCGCGAATGCCCAGCATTACGAGGTCACGCCGGAGCTCTTTCGCCTGATCCTGGGCCCACGTCTCAAGTACTCCTGCTGTTACTGGCCCGACGGCGTAGGCACGCTTGCGGCGGCGGAGGAGGCGATGCTCGCGCTCAGCTGCGAGCGGGCGGGAGTCGAGGACGGGATGGAGCTTCTCGATCTCGGCTGCGGTTGGGGATCGCTGAGCGGCTGGCTCGCGGAGCGCTACCCGGCTGCGAGGATCCTCGCGGTTTCAAACTCGCGTTTACAACGTGCGACGATCGAGGCGCTTGGGCATCAGAACGTCGATGTGGTGACCGCGGACGCAAACGTCTTCGAGCCGGGGCGTCGCTTCGACCGGGTGCTCTCGATCGAGATGATGGAGCACACGCGGAACTGGGAGAAGCTGCTCGCGCGGGTTAGCCACTGGCTGGAGCCTGGTGGGCGGATGTTCGTGCACGTCTTCAGTCACCGGCGCTACGCGTACCCCTACGACGAAGGCTGGATGGCGCGCAACTTCTTCACGGGTGGCCAGATGCCGTCACACGGTTTACTCCGGCGCTTCGACCGTCACCTCGAGATCGAGCAGAGCTGGGAGCTGTCGGGTCATCATTACGAGCAGACTGCCAACGCCTGGCTTGAGAACCTCGATGCCAATGCCGCCGCGGTGCGTCGGCTCGTCGGTCGGCGCGGAAGCTGGCGCTGGCGCGCCTTTCTGCTCGCTTGCGCCGAGCTCTGGGGATACGCGGAGGGCAGCGAGTGGCAGGTCTCCCACTACCGGCTCGCGCCATCTCTGCCGGTCCGAAGCTCGGCTGACGACGGCGTGGACCTCGCCGCGGCCGGCGACTACGGGGCGCAACGCCCCGGCTGAACACGGCGCGACGCGGCTTCTCGAGCTGCGTCCGGATGCAGGCCCCGCCGATCTCGGGCAGGCTGGGCTCGAGTCGAGGAGGGAGGCGAGCGTGGTCGACACCGTCGTGGTCTTTTCGGGCGGACAGCATCCTGGCCGCAGCGTCCTTGCTGCGCTGCCCGCGGGGGCGCCCGTCATCGCGGCCGACCGTGGGGCCGAGCACGCTGTTTCGCTCGGCGTGACACTCGCACGAGCCGTCGGTGACTTCGACTCGATCTCACCCGAGGCGCTCGCTGCGCTCGAGCGCAGCGGTGTGCCGCTCGAGCGTCATCCCCCCGAGAAGGACGCCAGTGACCTCGAGCTTGCGCTCGATGCTGCGCTCGAGCTCGAGCCGCGTCGACTGCTCGTCGTCGGTGGTGCAACCGGTCGGCTCGACCACAGGCTCGCCGAGCTGCTCTTGCTCGGCTCTCCTCGCTACGAGGGTGTCGAGCTCGACGCAGTGCTCGGGGGTGCGCAGATCCACGTGGTTCGCGACGAACGCGTCCTCGCGGGTCGCGTTCGCGAGCTGATCTCGCTGCTTGCGCTGCACGGCGCGGTCGAGGGAGTCGTCAGCGAGGGGCTCGTGTACCCCCTCGCCGGCGAGAGGCTCGAGGCTGGCTCGAGCCGCGGGTTGTCGAACCTCTTTGCGTCACCGACGGCGCGGCTAACGCTCGGCCGCGGTGTGCTTCTGGCCGTACGCCCCGGACAGCGTGCCTCGGCAGGCGTCTTCAGGAGCGCACAGCGCAGCGTGCAGGGAGGAAGCGCGTCGTCATGACCGCCGTCGCGGGAATGACCGAGCGAACGAGCTTGCGCGCCGCCATCCACGTGCCGAAGCGTTGCCACTGTGAAAGGCGCATGCAGCCGATGCCGTCGGGCCCGGCGAGGAGAGCCAGCGTTGCCGGGGTGGCCCGGGCAAGAAAGCGTGGATCCGACGCGGTCACCTTGGTGAGGATCGCGAGTGACTGCGCAGGGTGGGCGCGTGCCTCCTCGCTTCCGGTCAGGAATGCACTGACCACGCGCCCGACGAGTGCGGCATACGCCGGATCCGAGCGCAGCCGATTCGAGTTCGCGACAAGCACCAGCTCGTCGTAGAACGGCACGCCCGCACGGTTGACGGGGATGATCGTCGGATGGAAGCCCTGCTCGGCAAGCTCGATGCCCTCGACGTTGCGATAGACGTCGAGCACCGCATCGACGCGATGAGAGAGCAGGGCCGGCAACAGGTTGTAGCCAACGGTCACCACCTTCACCTGCGCCCGGGTCAGCCCGGCCGAGGCGAGCGCGGTATCGAGATCGGCGTAGTCGGACGCGACGCCCGTGATTCCGATCGTCTTACCCTTGAGATCGGCGATCGAATGGATCTTCGGCTCGATCGCCATGAACGAGTTGAGCGGCTGTCCGATGATCGACGCGACCGCGGTGACGGGAAGCTTCTGTGCGGCCGCATAGAACATCTCCTGCTCGTAGGAGACGGCGAGATCGGTGTCTCCGGCGGCGACAAGCTTGAGCGGAGACGTCGGATCCGACGGCGCGTGAATGCTCACGTCGAGGCCCGCCTTCGCAAAAAGGCCGGTCTCCTGCGCGTAGTAGAGCCCGACATGGTCCGGATTCGGGGTCCAGTCGAGGAGCAGCGAGACCTGCTGCGGGCCCGCGGCGGCGAGCGGGCACAACGCCGCCGCGATCACGAGCGTCACGAGCACCAGCCTGCTAGGCACCGGCGGTCTCCCGCTGCCAGGGCACAAGCAGGCGCTCGGCCAGGTTGACGAGTCCGTAGAGCGCAAGCGCCATCGCCGACAATACGAGCACGGCCGCGAAGATCCTCGCGGTGAGAAGCGCAGGGCCGGCCTGAATGATCACGAAGCCGAGCCCGGCAGAGGAACCTGCCCATTCGCCAAAGACCGCGCCGACCGCGGCGTAGGTTGCCGCGATGCGCGCACCCGAAAAAATTGCCGGCAGCGCGCCTGGAAGCTCGACGCGACGGAAGATCGCGAGTCGGCTGCCATGCAAGGTTCGCATCATCCGGGCCAGCTCGGGGTCGCTCGAACGGAACCCATCGACTGCGTTGACGACGATCGGGAAGAAGCAGACGACGGCGACGACGACGAGCTTTGGCTCGAGCCCGTAACCGAGCAGGATCGCGAGGATCGGCGCCAGCAACACCGTCGGCACCGTCTGCGAAAGGACGAGCAGCGGCAGCATCGCGCGGCGCAGGGCGGCGGAGACGTGCAACGCCACGGCGAGCCCGAGCCCGAGCGCGAGCGCGAGCAGGTAGCCACACGCAACCTCGCGCAGCGTCACAAAGGCGGCGCTTGCAAGCAGGCCACGGTCGTGGTCGAGCGAGGCCGCGACTGCGGTCGGAGCGGGGAAGAGATATCCGGGCACCGCGTCGGCCCGGACGATCAACTGCCAGAGCGCGACGGTCGCGGCGAGCAAGAGCAGTGGTGGCCCGGCGCGTCTCATCCGATCGCCTCGAGCGCCTGCTCGCGCAGTTCGACGAACGCCCGTCCCGTCACGATCTCGCGCCACGCGCCTGCGCGCGGAACGTCGACATCGAGGGAGAGCGCCACCTTGCCGCCGGCAAGCACGTCGACCCTGTCGCAGAGAAGCAATGCCTCCTCGACATCGTGCGTCACGAGCAGCACTGTACGGGGGTCGCCCGCAAGCACCCCAGCGAGCCACTCCTGGAGCTCGGCGCGTGTGATTGCGTCGAGGGCACCGAAGGGTTCGTCGAGCAGCAGCACCTCCTTACCCGAGAGCAGCGTGCGCAGGAACGCGACCCGTTGGCGCATTCCGCCTGAAAGGCGAGCGGGGCGAAGTCGCTCCGCGCCCGCGAGACCGAGCCGAGCGAAGAAAGGCAAGGCCTCGGTGCGCGCCTGGTCTCGCGGAACGCCGCGGTTCTCGAGCGCCAGGCAGGCGTTGTCGAGCGCGGTCCGCCAGGGCAGCAAACAGTCGCGTTGCGGCATCAGCGCGCAGCGTTCGAGCCGGCGCTCGGGCGTGGTCTCGCCGTAGACGGAGATGGTGCCGCTGTCGGGCGAGTCGAGCCCCGCGACAAGTCCGAGAAGCGTCGACTTGCCGACGCCGCTGCGTCCCACGATACCGAGCCGCCGGTGGCGAGGGACAGCGAGGTCGAGCCCGTCGAGGACTGTCTTCCCGCCGAGAATCCGTGAAACTGCACGGAGGGCGATCCCGTCGCGGTCACCGGACGCGGCAGCTTCTGGCGCTACGGCGGCCACCTCGTGAAGCTCGTCTACCGTTCCTGCCACTGAACTCCCTTCGCCGGCATAACCCGGATCAGGTTCGACGGGTACGCGCAAGGAAGCGCTCTCTCAGTCCCTCGTGGTGGGACTCCCCGGTTTGACGCGAGTGTAGCGCGCTGGCACTGACCGGGACGGGACTTCGAAGACGATCGACCGGGGTCGCCCGGCCCCGTCTATCCTGAAGGGGATGGTCGCGGCACTCGACAACCCGGTAGATCTGCTGATGCTGCTTGTGATCGCTTTTCTGATCTTCGGTAAACAGCTTCCCGATGTTGCCCGCTCGCTTGGCAAGTCGATCCGAGAGCTCAAGGAGTCGGGCAACTTCGGTGACCTCACCGACGCGCTGCACAGCGTCAACGAGGTGCGTTCCGCCGTGTCGCCGACGAATCTCGCTCGCGCCGCGCTTCCGGGTGTCGCCGAGTTCCATGATTCGATCGGCGTCGCGAGGGATCTCGCCACCAACCCATTTGGGGATGCGGTCTTGCCCGACGAGCCGGCGAGCGACTCCACTGCAGCGACGTCACTGCCAGCGGAGACGCCGGCAGCTCCCGCATCGTCCGTGCCGGCCGAGACACCCGTTGCGTCCGCGGCACCCGTACCAAGCGAGACGATTGCGCCCGCTGCCGAACCCTCAAGCGAGTCGGCCGGCGCCCCGCTCGACGATTCGGCACCGCCGGTTGCAGCGACGGAGCCTGAGGCTCCGCTCGAGACGTCGACTAGCTCGAAGTAGCGCACCGGCATTCCCTGTTCGCGTTAGGAGTCGCACCACCCCGGGGCGTGGGGAAAGCTGTTACCCGGCCGAAGCCGGGACTGCGATGCGGCGTTCCGCGGTTCGGAGCTCACGAGCGCACGGAGCGCACGGAGCGCATGTGGGGGCCCGGGCGCGCGGGGCCATGCCGATGTTTGTCGGGGTACCGCCCGGCACGCGGGCAGTACCCCGACCCCCGGGCTACGGCGCGGAGCTCAGCGTCACGGTCAGCAGACCGCCTTCGGCGTGTCTGACCACAGTCAGCTCACCGCGGGCGAACGCATACGGCCCATCGCCTCCGGTGACGCCGTAGTGGTCGACGCTGTAGGTGGTGAACGGTCCGTTCCCTCCAAAAGTGAGGAAGCCGTTCGGGACGTGGAGAATGCCGAGGCAGAGCCCATCGGCGGGGCTCGAGACAAGCACCGTGCAGTCGAGCAGGATCCGTCCCACAGCGGCCCCGCTCGGCTTCCCGAACTGAGCGGTGGTGTTGTAGAGCGCTCCGATGATTGCAACCTCTGAGCCGACCGGCGGACTGCCCGCGTTCAGATTTACGCCGATCGCGTGCTCTCCGGCGCCCCCGACGCGGAAGTGGAGCACCGTCGGGTTTGAGGCAGCGCCGGCCATCGTCGCGCTCGCGAGCACGATCGCGACGACACTCAGCAGCGCGCTGATTCCGAGACGTTTCGCTGACATCACGCCCTCCTGTTGGATCGAATCCGGTTGTCACCAGTCGATCTATCGGGCTCGGCGGAGCAGTTCATCGGGGGAAACGCCGACGCCGCGGCGAGAACCCGAAGAGGAGCGCCTCTACCCGTCGAAGCAAACGGCAAACGGCGCAAACGACCAGTCTCTCGGGCGGGCGGAGCAATGGGCAAGGCGCCCGCGTGTGGGCCTGCGCCCTACGGCACGGTAATCCACTGCTGCTCGCGGTGCCTGCCGGGCCCGCTCCTGGTTGCTGGCGCCTCCGGTATCCATGCCCCGCGGACGATAGTTTCGGTCAGATGGGATCGTGAGCCGCCCCCGCGGCCCCGCCGTTGCGAGGACTCGCGCACCTGACGTGCGAGGAAGACATGGGTTGGGTGCCTTCGCGCGCGGGTCGTTGAGTGACAGGGCCGCAAAGGAGCGCTCGAGTCCGGCTCGAGCGTTGCGCAACGACCCACCACCGTTCAGGCCGCCTGTTTATAGTTTCGGACGATGATGAGGGTTGGAGCGGATTGCTCTCGCTTTCGCAGGGGCGCCGGGTGCGGCCGTTTCTCTCAAGCACCAGTGTGGGGGCTCGTCTTGTTGCTGTTCACGGTTTCACCCGCGTTCGCGGCGCGGACGAGTGCCTCGAAGGGCGAGACGTCGGCCGCGACGAGGGTGCGTGCGGTCGGCAGCGGCGAGTATCACAGCCTGGCCGTGACCTCGACCGGCGGGGTGCTCGCCTGGGGCTGGAACATGGTTGGTCAGCTCGGGAACGGCAGCACGAATGGCAGCGATGTGCCGGTGAAGGTGAAGCTCCCCGCCGGCACGAAGGTGACCGCGGTCGCCGGCGGCTTTGCCCATAGCCTGGCGTTGACCTCGAGCGGTGCGATCGTTGCCTGGGGCAAGAACTACAACGGCGACCTCGGCACAGGCACGACGACAGACAGCGATGTGCCGCTGAAGGTGACATTGCCCGTGGGGACGAAGGTAAGTGCGATCGCCGCTGGCACGGACCACAACCTGGCGGCGACCTCGACCGGTTCGGCGCTCGCCTGGGGTTTGAACAACTACGGCCAGCTCGGCAACGGCGGCACGGGATCCAGCAGCGTGCCGGTAAGCGTGACGCTGCCGGCGGGCACGAAGGTGACGGCTGTCGCCGCAGGTTCCTTGCATAGCCTGGCAGTGACCTCGACCGGGGGGGTGTTGGCGTGGGGCTACAACCTGGACGGGGAGCTCGGCGATGGGACGAGGACGTCGAGCGATGTGCCCGTGAAGGTGAAGCTGCCCGCGGGCACCAAGGTGGTCGCGGTTGCGGCCGCCGGTTTCACCAGCCTGGCGCTGACCACGACCGGCGCGGTGCTCGCGTGGGGTTACAACAAGGACGGTGAACTCGGCGACGGCAACCTGACCTCCAGCGATCTCCCGGTGAAGGTGAAGCTGCCCCCGGGCACGAAGGTCGTCGCGATCGCCGCGCGCGGCTTCCTCGGCGGGGTGGGCGCGATCATTCCCGGCCCCGGCCACAGCCTCGCGCTGACCTCGACCGGCGCCGTGTTTGCTTGGGGTGACAACAACGACGGTGAACTCGGAAACGGCAGTACAAAAGCGAGCGCCGTGCCAGCGAAGGTGAAGCTCGGGAGCGTGAAGGTAACCGGGATCGCCGCGGGCTTTGGCGACAGTCTGGCGGTGACCTCGTCCGGAGCGGTGCTCGCCTGGGGCGCCAACGACTTCGGCCAGCTCGGTGATGGGAGCTACGAACAGAGCGATGTGCCGGTGAAGGTGAACCTGCCATGAAGCCGCGCGGGGACTCGTCGCAGTCGGCGACCTCGTCGTGTGGGCTGAGCCCAGCCTTGCCGGTAGGGGGCCGGCCCAGCCGCCTTCAAGCGAGGATGACCCGATTGGCTCGGCCTGGTGCTCGTCCGACGAGCGAAACGAGGGCACGATGCGTGTAGCACTGCGATTCGCCTTGGGACTGACGGCCGTGCTCGGGCTCACCCAGCCTGCGCTCGCGTCGGGCGAGCGGGCAGCCAGCACTCCGAGCACAACGCTCGCCGGGTACCTCTTCAACTACTACATCGCGGTGCCAGGGGCTGTCAGCGCCGTCGCCGTCGTGCCCAAACTGAACTGCAAGGGCACGCCACCAGCCGGGCTCTCGATTTACGCCGGTGTCGGCATCCAATCCGTCAACTCGTACGCCCGCTTGCTCATCGCTTGCACGCCTCAAGGTGTGGCCCGCTACTACCCGTCGCTCGTCGTCAACGGCACCATCAAGAACATCGCGAGCGATCAAGCCCGGGCCGGCGACACGATCGAGTTCGCGGTGTCTCAGAGCGCCTCGCAGGACACGGAGTCGGTCATCGACTTGACCCACAAGTTCGTCGCCACCCGCAACGGCACCGGCAGTGGCACCGGCGAAGGTATCGCGGTCGGCGATTTCCCGGTGGTGGCTGGGTCAACGACGTTGGGGGTGCCCAACTTCGGCACTCTCGCCTTTTCCCAGGCGGTCGTCAATGGACTTCCCATCGGCTTGGCTCCCAACCAGCTTCAGTCGTACAACCTCGCCGCGAGCTCGACCGGCCCAGTCCAGATCAAGACGAACTTGAGCAGCGATAAAGAGGCGGTCACGACCGTCTTCAGTCACGCCTGAGTACATGATGGGTGACCGGCGCGCTCGGTCCTGATCCTGAGACGTCCGATGTTCGAGCAAGTCGATCACGGTGTGTGAGGCATGCTCGCGAGATCCGAAGTGTTTGGGCGACCCTCGTCGAACCGGGTGCTTGCGGTGGCGCCTCACGGCGTGTGCCCGGGACAGCGAGCGGCGCGAACAGGTGAGTGGAGCGATCGGTGTTAGTGTCGCTCTACCGCAAGCAGGGGAGGTCAGGGTGATTGAGGCGTGTGTTGTCCGATCGGGCAGCCGTGGCTGCCTGACCATCGGCGTCTGTGGGAGGGCCGTACTGCTCGCCTTCGCCTGCATGGTCATGGGAGTCTCAAGCGTGAGCGCCGCGCCCTCGCCGTTTCAGGCGCGAGGCATCTGGCTCTGCTGCGGGCCAATCGTCGCCGGCACAAACTTCGTGATCACCGCGGGAACGAACAGCAAGTTCAGCGGCTACGACGAAGGCACGGGCGGCAACGTTCTCGGAACGATCAGCGGCGGAGTGGTCGGAACCACGATGACCATCGTCTTCACCTACAAGGTCAGTCCGTATGCCGGTGAGATCACCACCTACGTCGGCAAGATCACTGCCGACGGCAACAGTCTGGCCGGAACCTCAACGTATGCGATTCCGCCCAATCCGAGCAACGGCGTGAAGCAAAAGTTTTCTGCCGTTCGTGGCACGAACGTAACTTGTGGGACGCAAGGGGGCAATCTCGGGTGTGAGGCGCTTCTCTCGACCACGGTCTGCATAAAGGACTTCGGGGCGGCCGCCTGCAAGCGGGCCCGGGCCCACATCACGTAGGCCGCCGCGGGCCCTCGCAGCACTGCGTCGCGAACGACAGTCTGAGCAACTAGGGCATGCGCTCGGAACCTCTGTCACCGTCCATACTGCGAAGCCTGGGCTGCCCAGCCTTCGCCCACACTCGATACGGAGTCCCGGTACTCGCATCGGCTCAAGGCGCCGCCAGCCCCGCTCGACCGGTGCCACGTTGTGGTTTCGAGGCTTGCCTCGTCCGCAAGACACAAGAGCCCTGTTCATAGTGCTGTCGTGAGAGCGGGCGATGAGATTCGAACTCACGACCCTCAGCTTGGGAACATGCTGTCTCTTGCTTCAACCATGCTCTTTAGAGCGGGTGCGGGCCACGCCGCGGGACAGGCGGACCAAGCGAGCCGACCTACGTCGACCAAGCAAATGGGCCGTCGCTCGGGTAGCCGGGCGCGTCGCAGCCCCCGGCTCCCACGGATCCGGCGTGACCCGCCTACGGCCTCGGTCTCACGCCGACAGAGACTCGGGCCGAAGAGGTCATCGAAGCGGCAGGCCGCTCCACTCGCCTGTGGGAAGACGTTGCGTCGCTCCGTGACTATTTCGACATTGTGCAGCGCCCGTCTGGTGCTTTCTGAGTGGTCAAGCGAGTGAGCGTGGGGGCCACGGTGCTGACCCCCACGCGATGCTGGGCTCGAGAGCGAGCACGAGCTTAGGGGGTAAGCGTGACGGTCGCGTCCGAGCCCCCGTTTGCGGTGTTGACGACTTTGATCTGGCCACGGTCGTTGGCGTACGGGCCATCGCCGCCGGTGATGTCGAAGTAGACCACTCGGCCGTTGACGAACCCGCCGTTCCCGCCGAACGTGAAGAAGCCGTTAGGGACGTGTGCGATCCCGCTACAGATCCCATCTATGTCCTGCGGGCTGTTCTCGACGAGCACGGTGCATTGCAGCGCGACACGGCCAACGGTGGTGCCGCTTGGCTTCCCGAACTGCGATCCGATGTTCTGGAGTTCGAGCGTCGTCACGATGCTGGAGCCGATCGGAGGAACGGCGTTCTGGTTATTGCTGTCAAACCCGACCCCGATGTCCGTGCTATGCGCGTCGTAGAACTTCAACACCGTCGGTGATCCCTGCGCGCCAGCTTGGACAACACCGATCATCAGCGCGAGCCCGAGCGTGCAGGCCGCGAGTGCTACAAACCGCCTTGCCGACATGAGCAGCATCCTTTCGGAGATAAGTGTGTTACAGCGAGCTGATCGCTAGGGAGCGGTCGATCGGAGCGTAAACGCGGAGCGTCACGTAGGCGTCACACAGCGACGTAGGGCAGCGGATCCGAGATTAGGCCCAACGCAAGACACGGGCGAGCCGCTCGGTCGCCCGCGCCTCGACAAGCGCGTCGGTCGCAGTGATCGCAAAGTTCTGGGGCTCTTTCACGCTGGCATTTGGGTTGACCGGCGACAACTACCCAACGACTTGATAGCCCCGCTGCGCCAAGGCAACAGTCAGCGCCTTGCGAGGCGTCTCCCCGACCGGCACATAGACACTGAAGCCCGATGTCGAGCCACTCGCCCACTCCCCTGACTGATTCTTGGTGAGGGCGCGCTTCGACGTGGATCTTGAGTTGCGCGGGCCATGTGCGGGCCAGTCAATACCTGAAATCAGCCGATCAGAGCCTACGAGAACCTACGTCGAGCATCGTCTCTAAAGGGCCAAACCCCCCATGTAGAGGGGTTTTCCGTGGTCCGAAGCCGAAGCGGGCGATGAGATTCGAACTCACGACCCTCAGCTTGGGAAGCTGATGCTCTACCAACTGAGCTACGCCCGCGTGAGGAGGAAGTCTACCGCAGGAATGCAATCCAAACCCGCTCGTAAGGCGCGTTTCCCTGCTGTCGGGCCGCTCAGTGACTCGGACCGTGGCCTTCCACAGGCGAGCAGCGTCGCGAGCGTCGCGGCGGTGTAGGGCCAGAAGCCAATCCCGGCCGCGAGCACAACGACGGCGACGAGGATCGGCTCATCCAGCTGTGCACAGGTCGCGGAACAGAATCCCTCGACGCGTGCCCGAATCCGCTCCATCGCGTCCTGGATCGTGGCGACGACACGCGCACCTTCGTCGCTGGACCTCGAGTGAGTCGCGAGCCCGCGTCGCGACCTCGCTCGCCTTCCGCGCCGTCCCGGTCGGGGCAATCCGTGGCTCGTTCACCGTCAGCGCCGTCTCCTTGAGCGCTGAAGCCTGCTGGTGGGCACCATACGCCTCCTTCGCGGAGAACTCCGTGAGGAGGCCATTGCACGCTGAAGCGCAGCGCGACTCCTCCTCGACCCGGGCTGTGCCCACGAGCTCGTCCGGCGCCGCCTGCAGGGCGCCAGCCGCGGACAGCCTGAACGAGCTCTCCGGCGCGCTTGCCGCGCTCACTGTTACGTGGCCTCTCGCGCCACCGCGCATGCCTTGAGCGAGCGCCTTGCCTGCGGTTGCCGGTGGCGATGCGGTGCCGAGGCGACGCCCCGCGGCGAGGCACCGGCGTCCGCTCAGGCGGATCGATCGAGCTCGGAGCTGAATGCGCGGCGGAGGACGCGGGGTCTGGGCATCCTTTCCGCCGCAGTTCCTGTTTCGCGGTGGGGGTGCCACTCACCTGCACGCGAGCGTGCGATTGCGGCTCGCTCGGGCGTTCGCCCCAAAAACCCTCTGGTCAGCGGCGGCGCTCAGCGAGGAGCCGAGCAACGGACTTGAGCTGCTCGCGGCCCTCAGCTGTGCTCACGACGGTGCGCGCGCGCGAGGCGATACGCCCCGCGTCACCGACGAGTTTGCGTCCCTCGTCACTCGTGGCGAGTGCCCGGGCCTGAGCGAGCACCTTACGGCCCTCGTCGCTCGTCGCGAGCGCTCGAGCCTGGCCGAGCACCTTGCGCCCTTCTTCGCTGCGAGCGACCGCGACTGCGCTCCGGATCACCTTGCGCCCGGTAGGACTCGACACGAGACCGACACCTCGGATGAACGGGCGAAACACGGTTGAACCACTGTACCCGTGCGCCGGACGGCGGGAGCTCAGCGGCGCGCGGTGGGTGCCGAGACGCCACGGAGCGACGCGTCGACTAGCTCGACCGGGTGTGCGATCGGCAGTGGTGCGCCCGCCCGCCGCAGGGCGGCAGAAAGTTGCAGGAGACAGCCGGGGTTCGCGCTCGCGAGCAGGTCGGGCTTGCACGCGAGTACCTGCCCGGCCTTGCGGTCACCGAGCTGCAGGGCCGCCTCGGGTTGGACGAGGTTGTAGATCCCCGCACTTCCGCAACAGAGCTCCTGTTCGGCCGGCTCGACCAGCTCGAGCGACGGGATCGCACGGAGGGCCGCGCGCGGCTGCTCTCGGACGCCTTGGGCGTGACCGAGGTGGCATGACTCCTGGAAGGCGACTCGGAGCGCGAGCGGATGCAGCTCCGGCGTGCCGCCCCGCGCGAGCGCTTCGGAGATGTCGACGACGGGAAGCTCGAGCCCGGCTTCCTTCAGGTGTGAGCCGCAGCCGGCCGCGTTCGTCACGATCAGCTCTGCGCCCGCGGCACGGAAGCTGGCGGCAGCGCGTTCGGCGAGCGCGAGCCCATCACGGCGCCGACCTGCGTGCAGGTGAAGGGCACCGCAGCAGCCGCCGTACGGCGTGGTCACCTCGTAGCCATAGGCCGAGAGCACTCGGGCCGAGGCACGGTTCACCTCGCCGAACAGCACCGACTGGACGCAGCCCGTGAGCAGACCGACACGCGCAAGACGGGCGCCCTTGGCGGGTGTTTCTGCAGGGGGCGCCACGTCCTCGATCCAGGAAGGGGCGAGCGCTTTGAGGGGTGCAAACGGGCCAGGTGCGGGTAAGGCGGCGAAGCGCAGCGCGTGACGGAGGCGTTGGGGGTGGGGGAAGACCGCGAAGATCAGTGACCGCAGCGCCCGCTCGCGAAGCGGTCGAGGCACGCGCTGTTCGACCTGCTCGCGTGCGAGTTCGATCAGGCGGTCGTAGTGCACGCCCGAAGGACAGGAGGTCAGGCAGGCCATGCAACCGAGGCAGCGATCGAAGTGTTCGGCGACGGTGCGGTCGAGCTCGAGTGTCCCGTCGAGCGTCGCCTTCATCAGCCAGATGCGTCCCCGCGGCGAATCCATCTCCTCGTGCCAGAGCTCGTAGGTAGGGCAGCTCGGAAGACAGAAGCCGCAGTGGACGCAGTCGCCTACAAGTTCCGGATCCATCAGTGGAGAATGCCTTGTGGGTCGAACTCGCTGCGCACGCGTTCGGCGAGCGGCGACCAGGGTTGTGACGTCGGCTCGGCGACGAAGGCGATTCCCGCACCAGGGCGGCCAAGCAAGCAGTCCTGCCAAGCGAACGGTTCGCGCCCGAGAGCGGCGAGCTGGCGCGCGGCGCTCTCGTCCCATACGGCCGCATCAGCGGGCTCCCCGGGGCACGCCTCGGCCTGCGCCGCAACGCCGGGTGCCGTCCCCTCGAAGAGCAGCGCGACCCGGTTCGGCGGCAAGTAGTCGACCGCGGTGGGTTCGAGTTTGGAGACGGCGAGCTCTCGCCAGAGCAGCCGCGGCTCTTCGCCGTGCCAGACGACGGTCGTCGAAGCAACGGGCAGCGGGTGGAGCCGCAAGGCGACCCGCGCGATCAGGCCGAGTCTTCCGCGAGAGCCTGAGAAGAGCTTGCCGAGGTCGTAGCCCGCGACGTTCTTGACGACCTTGCCGCCCGAGTTGGCGACGGTACCGTCGGAGAGCACGAGCGTCACACCGAGCACGAGGTCGCGCATCGCACCGAACCGGTGGCGGCGGGGCCCGGAGAGGTCAGCGGCGAGGCAGGCGCCGAGCGTCGGGTCGCCGGGCGGGTCGAGCGCGAGCATCTGCCCGAAGGGCGCGAGGTAGCGCTGGAGCTCAGAGAGGCGAAGCCCAGCCTCGACGATCGCAGTGAGATCGGCGGGCTCGTGCTCGAGCACGCGGTTGAGGCGCGCGGTCGAGAGCACGACGTCGCCTCCCTCGCGATCGATCGAGAGCGAGCGCGAAGCTGCGAGCAGCTCTGCCGCCTCGGCGATCGTTGCCGGTTCAGAAGCGCTCGGCAAGCCCGGCCCGTTCGAGCGGGTGAATCCGGTACGGCCCGGGCACCTCGCCGCAAAGCCGCGGTGTCGGGAAGATCTTGCCGGGGTTGGCTAGGCCCTCGGGGTCGAAGCCGCGCCGCACACGCTGCATCACGGCGAGGTCGGCTTCGGTGAACAGCTTCGGCATCGAGCACGCCTTGTCGACGCCGACTCCGTGCTCGCCTGTGAGCGAGCCGCCGGCGTTGATACAAAGCTCGAGGATCGCGTTCGCGAGCGTCTCCGCGCGCTCCGATTCGCCCGGGACCCGCTCGTCGTACAGCACGAGCGGATGCAGATTGCCGTCACCCGCGTGAAAGACGCTCGCGACTCGGAGTCCGTGCGTTGTTGCGAGCTCGGCCGTTGCGCGCAGCACTTCCGGGAGCCGCGTGCGTGGGACGACGCCATCCTGGACGTAGTAGCTGCTCGAGATCCGTCCCATGGCGGCGAAGGCGGACTTACGGCCTTTCCAGATCCGGCCCCGCTCCTCGGCGCTCTCCGCCGCGTGCAGCCCGAAAGCGCCTGCCTCGACGCAGATCCGCTCGACCGCGGCCGACTCGGCTCCGACATCGGCGACCGGGCCGTCGAGTTCGACGATGAGCACGGCACCCGCACCCGCTGGGTAGCCGGCACCGACAGCGGCCTCGACCGCCTCGATCGCGAGTGCGTCCATCATCTCGATCGCCGCCGGCAGGATTCCCTGCGCGATTACCCGGGAGACGGCGTCGCCTGCGGCGTCGGTGCTCTCGAAACCGGCGAGCAGTGTCCGTACGCACTCTGGGGCCCGCAGGACGCGCACCGTGACCGCGACGGCGATCCCGAGCGTGCCCTCGGAGCCGACGAACACGCCGAGCAGATCGGGTCCCTCGTCCTCACGTGAAAGCGTCACCAGTGTGCCGTCGGAGAGCACGACCTCCGCGGACAGCACGTGGTTGACGGTGAAACCGTGTTTGAGACAGTGGGCGCCCCCCGAGTTTTCCGCCACGTTCCCGCCGATCGTGCAGACTTGTTGGCTCGAGGGGTCCGGGGCGTAGTAGTAGCCGGCTCCGGCGACTGCGCGGGTGATCTCGAGGTTCGTGACGCCCGGCTCCACCTTGATGCGGGCACGGTCGAGGTCGAGCTCGAGGATCCGGTTCATGCGACTCAACGCGATCACCACGCCGCCCGCCACGGGCAGCGCCCCGCCCGAGAGACCCGTGCCGGCGCCGCGGGCGACGAAGGGAACGTGGTGCGCGTGACACAGGGCGACGACGGCCTGGACTGCGGCCGCCGAGCCCGGCAGGACGACGCGCTCGGGGATCGCGCGGTGGCCAGTCAGCGCGTCGCACTCGTAGGTGCAGAGCTCGGCCGGGTCGCTGAGCACGGCGTCGGGGGGCACCAGGCGCGCAAGCGCATCGCAGAACGCGGAGGAAAGCGGCACGACGAGACGATAGTCAGCCGAGTGCGGGTCGCCGGCCGCTCAACCGCCGGTGGACGAGAAATGCTGATAATCGGGAGAGCCGGTCCAGCGTCCGCCCCACTGCCAACCAACGTCGGCGAAGGCCGTGACGAGTTCGCCCCCCGCCACCGCCATGCCGGGGCGCACGTCGCCGCGATCGAGGTAGCTGGCGCCCTGCGGCGGATAGACGCTCGAGCCGAGGATGTAAGGGTTCTCGCGCGGGTCGACATCGATCGCCTCACCGTAGGCGTGTACCGACCAGCGCTTCGGCCCGGCGGCGACCGCGTAGCGGCAGTTGAAGCCCGAGGTGTTGTCGGCGGCCATCGAGCGGTCGTCATTGCCGCCGTACGCGGCTATCGGCGTCATCCGCCGAATCGGGAAACGTTCCGCGTAGAGCAGGGCGAACACCCGCTCGACCGCGGTCACGACGGTGGCGCGAACGACGAGGGCGCCGAAGTGCCGCCGATGGTCGAAGCCGATGTAGCTCATCGTCACCAGCCGAAGTCCCTCCGGGGCAACAGGACAGCCGGGTCGCCACGAGCCACCGAGCGCGCTCGTGCTGACCCTGGAGACCGACGCCGAAAACAGAGGCGTGTCCGCCTGGCCGACGCGAAGGGTGGCGAGACCGGCTGTTGCCACCAGCATGAGCGCAATCGCCCGCTGCATATCGTGGGAGCGTACAAGTGCCCGTCGCGAAGCTGATCCCATCCCTCCTGTTGCTGGCGCTCGCCGTGTCGCCCCTGACGGCCGTGGCTGCACGCGTCGTCGCGAGCGAAGCCCCAAGTTGTACGCCCGGGCTTGCCGGAGAGCTTGCGAGCACGGCGAAGGCCGAACAGCTGGTCACCGTCGCCGCGCCCTCGACGGCTTCGACGTCGGGTTCGCTCGAGCTGTGGACGCGCGAGGGGCGTTGCTGGCGACTGAGCGCGGGCCCCTGGGCCGCCGAGCTCGGTCGCGCCGGGCTGGCGCTGCACCGGCGGGAGGGGGACGGCACGACCCCGGAAGGCGCCTTCGGTATCGGGCGCGTGATGTACGGCGTTGCCCCCGACCCCGGCGTCCACTATCGCTACCACAGGCTCGTCTGTGGTGACTGGTGGAACGAGGACCCCACGTCAGCCGGGTACAACACCTTCGCCCAGCTGGCCTGTGGCGCGAGGCCCGCGTTCGGGGGCGACAGCGAGCCCCTATGGCGCTCGCCGGAGGCCTACGCCTATCTGGCGCTGATCGACTACAACACGGCACCGGTGGTGCCGGGAGCCGGTTCGGCGATCTTTCTCCACGTCAGCTTCGGGGGGCCGACCGACGGCTGTGTCGCGCTTCCCCGCGGTGAACTCGTGACGGTGCTGCGCTGGCTGCGCCCAACGCGCGCACCGCTGATCGTGATCGGGAGCATGAACGAGATCACCCGCTTCTGAGCGGTCCCGATCTGCAAGCATGGGACGATGACGAGCGTGCGTCCCTCGGCGTCGTTCAGCGCCACCTTGCGGGTGCGGCTCGACGATCGTCCGGGGACGTTCGCCGACGTCGCCAGAGCGATCGGAGACACGGGCGGGAGCCTTGGAGCGATCGACCTCGTCCGCGTCGCCGAGCACACCAAGATCCGCGATGTGACCGTTGACGCGGCGAGTGCCGATCATCTCGAGCAGATTGTCGCGGCGGTGCAGGCGCTTCCTGGCGTCGAGGTCGAGCATGTCTCCGACCGCACCTTCTTGCTACATCTCGGGGGCAAGATCGAGATGGCCTCGAAATCACCGCTGAAGACACGGGATGATCTCTCGATGGCGTACACCCCGGGCGTCGCCCGCGTCTGTCTGGCGATCGCCGAGGATGTCAACAAGGTCTGGAATCTGACGATCAAGCAAAACTCGGTCGCTGTCGTTAGCGACGGCACCGCCGTGCTCGGCCTCGGCGACATCGGGCCCGAGGCGGCGATGCCCGTGATGGAAGGGAAGTCGATGCTGTTCAAGGAGTTCGGCGGTGTCGACGCCTGGCCGATCTGTCTCGCGACCACCGATCCGGACGAGATCGTCGCGGCGGTTGCCGCGCTCTCACCCGGGTTCGGCGGGATCAACCTCGAGGATATTTCTGCGCCTCGCTGCTTCGAGATCGAAAGGCGGCTGCAGGAACGGCTCGACATCCCCGTCTTTCACGACGACCAGCACGGGACGGCGATTGTCGTCACGGCGGCGCTCGTCAACGCGCTGCGGCTCGTCGGGAAGACGGCGCCGGAGGTGCGCGTCGTCCTCACCGGCGTTGGTGCGGCCGGTGTCGCGACGACCGACATGCTCCTCTCACTCGGCGTCACGTCGATCATCGGTTTCGACCGCAGCGGCGCTCTCTACGCCGGCCGCGCGGATCTCGGCTCCTGGAAGGCCGCCTACGCCGAGCGCACGAATCCGGAGCGGTTCACCGGCACGGTCGAGCAGGCGCTGCGGGGCGCTGACGTGTTCATCGGGCTCTCGGGGCCGGGTGCGATCACGCCCGAGGGCGTCGGGACGATGACGAGCGACGCGATCGTTTTCGCGATGGCGAACCCGACCCCGGAGGTGCCACCCGAGGAGATCGAGGGGATGGTCGCCGTGATCGCCACCGGCCGTTCCGACTACCCGAACCAGATCAACAACGTGCTCGCGTTCCCGGGCGTGTTTCGAGGAGCGCTCGACGTGCGCGCGGCCACGATCAACGAGGAGATGAAGCTTGCCGCCGCCCGTGCGATCGCGGCAATCGTCAAACCCGAGGAACTCGGTGCCGAGTACATCGTTCCGAGTGTCTTCAATCGCGAGGTTGCGCCCGCGGTTGCGGCCGCGGTCGCCGCGGCGGCGGAGGCGACGGGGGTTGCCCGCCGTCGCCGCCTGAACGCCCCTGCCGGCTGAGCGAGTGACCCGCCCTCGCGGGCTCGTGATGGCCACGAGGACGGGTGTTCCCGGCACACGCCCCGAGGCCGGGCCCTGTGCATGCCGGGCCTCGGAGCGCTTACCGCCCGAGTGAGGGCGGTGTGACCGGGCTCGGTTACGCGAGCCGGGCGAGGTCCTCGCGTAGCTCGTTCCAGATGCCGCGGGAGCCACGTGTTCCGTTGGCGACCGCGGTCAGCCTGGCCGTAAGGTTGCCGAGAAGCGTCGTTTGCTGTGCGGAGGTGATTGTTCCCGCCGACACCTCTGTATCGAGCGCAGTGACGGGATCCGCGGCCGTCCTACCCGGCGCGGTCGCGGTCTCGGCGCGTGTCTTGCCCGACCTGAGCTCGGACTGCACCGTCGCAGTCGCGAGGACTCCCCCTGCACGTGCGGCCGCGAAGCGTCCGGCGCCGGTGGAGGTGAGCGTCGAGTCGCGTGTGGCAGCCGCGGCGCGTGCAGTCTCGACCGCTATCGCGACCGATGTTCCGAGGCGCAATCGCATGCGTACCGCCTTTCTGTGCTTCGAACCAAACCGTCAAGACGAGCGTAGGCATGTGCTCTTAAGGCGGCGTAAGGGATCGGTAAGAACGCAGCAACGCGCCCGCTTCGCAGTCCTGTGCGCGCGACGCTAGGAGCCTCAGCGGGCGCGCATGCGCCGGACGAGCGCGGTGATGCCGAGTGCGATCAGTAGCAGCAGGCAGATCGGGGCGCCGAGCCACAGCGGGTTGCCCTTCTTGCTCCCGAGATTCCCGAGATAGTAGAAGAGGAAGCCGACCCCGACGAGGATCAGCGCCGTGCGGCGGCTGACGAGCATGGGCGCCAATCTAGCGCGCTCCGGACTCGCGCCCCGGAGCTGACCGGTTACCCGCTTGCCCGGCGTTGGCTGCGCCGGGTCTGACCGGGGCGGGTCCCGGCGAGCGGCAACCCAACCTGTTCGAGGATCGTCTCGAGTAGGACGAAGGAGGCGAGCACGTGCTCGCGCGCGAGCACGCGAGCCCCGTCGGCGCTTCCCGTTGCGAGAGCGGCTCGAATCGACGCGTGTTGCCGTTCGTTCGCGAGGTACAGCACGTCGATCGACTCATCGCCAGGCGCCCACACCGCTGGGCCGGAAAACGTCCGCCGGGCGCTCTTGGCGATCTGCTCGATGTAGGGTAGCTCGGCGATGGCGTAGATCACGTCGTGAAACCCGTGATTGGCCCGCATCCACTCGACGGTGAGTGAGCGTCGGTCGTCGCCCGGTTCGCGGGCACGCAGGGCCCTCGTCGTGCGCGAAAACCTGCGCTCGGCTTCCTCGAGCTCGGCCAGGAGCTGCTCGGTCATTTTCGTGGCGGCGACTGCGGTGACGAGGCTTTCGAGCTCGGCGCGAAGCAGAAACGCCTCCCACATCTCATCGCGCGACAGCGTTCGCACCCGGAAGCCGCGGTTGGCCTCGAAGGAGACGAGTCCGAGCGCGGCGAGTCGCCGCAGCGCCTCCCTGACGGGTGTTCTGCTGACCGCATAGCGGGCCGAGACCTGCTCCTGACGGAGCACCGAGCCGGGCGCGAGCTCACCGGAGACGATTGCCTCCTCCAGTGCGAGCGCGATCTCGTCCGCCTTGGTTGCCGGATCCACCGGAGCCAGTGTAAGACCGTGCGCAACGTCTGTCGCCGCATGATCGTTCCCCGCCTGACCCATCGCGACGGCCTTGCGCTGTGCCCGCTGGTCTAGACCGCGTGGGTGGCGAGCGTCTGCGGGTGCAGATCGCTGCGCGTCCACGCGTGACCGCAGCTGCAGCGCAGACGCACGTCAGCGCCCGCGTCGACGAGGGTGAGCGTCGTGAGATTCGTGCCGCCACAGCCGCAGATCGGGCACGCGAGACGACCGCACGAGCTTGCCGTCCCATCGGATCCGACCAGACAGCCTGGGTCTTCACACCGCTCGAAGCCGAACGCCGGCGATGCTCCCGTGACCTTGAGGTGACGCACCGGACCCGCGACTGAACGCGCTGCGCGGACGGCATCGAGTCCGAACTCGACGAGATCGGGTTCCATGCCCGCGTCCGGCGCGACCTCGACAGCGTTGACTGCATGCAACTTCTTAGTCATTGGATCCAATATAGCGCATTTCTGCGACTTCGATGGGCGTTCTTTGGCAAAAGAGGATCCAAGAAGCGTCGATTGGATCCGGATCGCATGCAACCCGCGCGCCGAAAGCACCTGTACAGCGCGGGAGAATTCTCGGCCGATGATCTATTCTCCCCCGGCGATCATGGACCACGATCAATGGGCAGGAGTCGAGCTACGGCACCTGGCTGCGCTGGAAGCCCTCGCCCGCGAGGGCTCGTTCCGGAAGGCGGCGGCCGCGCTCGGCTATGTCGCTTCCGCGGTGAGCCAGCAGATCGCGGGGCTCGAGCGGATCGTCGGCCAGCGGCTCGTCGAGCGCTCGCGCGGCGCCGGCACGGTCCGGCTCACGCGCGCGGGCGAGCTCGTGCTCGGCCACGCCGAAGCGATCCTGAGCCGGCTGCGTACGGCCGAGGCCGATCTCGCTGCGCTTGCCGAAGGTGCCGCCGCGCTCCTTCGCGTTGGGATCACCGAGTCGGTCGGTGTGCGGGTGCTCCCGGAGCTGATGCCGCTTTTCGCCGCGGCCTGGCCGCAGGTGCGGCTGCGCCCGACCGAGGCGGCCTCCGACCTCGATCTCTACGCCGGCCTCGAGCGTGGCGAGCTCGACCTCTCCTTCGTCGAACTGCCCGCTCCGCCCGGCGCGTTCGAGACGCGCGAACTGCTCGTAGACCCATACGTTGCCGTCCTGGCTACCGACTCGCCGCTCGCCCGGAACTCGTTCTCGCTTGCCGAGCTCGGCGGCGTCCCGCTCGTCGGGCACCCCAGCTGCCGGGGACTCGCGCGCGTCGAGACGCAGCTCCGCGCGCACGGGATCGAGCCGGAGTTTGCGTTTCGCTCGGAGGTCAACGCCACGATTCAGGCCCTCGCGGGGGCCGGCGTCGGCGTGGCGGTCCTCCCGGCGCTCGCCGTCGACCCGGAGAACACCTCGACGACGATGCGCGAGCTCCCGGGTATCCCTCCGCGGCGGCTCGCGCTCGCCTATCTGAGCGAGCGGCATCTCTCCGCGCCCGCCGAGTGTTTTATCGCTGCCGCCCTGGCTGTCTGTGAGGCGATCGGACGGCGCCGCGCGCTGCTGGCGGTCTCCGGGTGAGCACGCGTCTGCGCCGCGTGCGCGTGCCGCTCGCCCTCGCCGTGGCGCGTCTGCGTACGGGCGGTCTCGGGCTCGCGCTCGTCGCCATCGGGGTCATCGCCGGCTCAGCCGCCATCGCCACCGTGCTCTGCGGACGGCTGGTGATGGAGGACCGCGCGCTGGCGCGCGCGTCTGCGGCGCTTCCGCAGACGGAGCGCTCGCTTGAAGTTGCCTGGTACGGCGCCTTCGGGGGCGACTGGCGACCGCTCAATCGGGAGGTTGTACGAGCAGTCGAGCAGCTGACGGGACGCGCGCCGACGGCGGCAATGCTCTACAGCGAGGCCAACATCGGCGGGCGGTACCTCAACCTCCGCGCTGCCGACGACCTCGCGCCCAACGTGCATCTGCTCTCCGGACGGCTGCCACGACCGTGCGTGCCGTCGCACTGCGAGGTGCTCGTGATCGAGGGCAGCGGCCCGATCCCCTCCGGGCCGGGTCTGCGGCTGATCGCGGTCGGACGGGCGACGCTGGAGCCAGACGCGTCCTTCGCTGCGTTCATTCAGCCTCCGAGCCCCGGCATCGTCTCGGCGGCGCTCGCCTATCACAGGCCGCAGCCTGCGCCCGTCGTGCTGGCCGACGGGGTCGAGGGGCTCTCGCGCACGCCGCTACTGACGACGTTCTATCGCGCCTACGCCTGGCTTCTGCCGCTGCGTCCGGGAGAGGTGCATCCGTGGTCGATTGGCGCCTATGCGCAGCAGCTCGATGATCTCAACGCCGAGCTCGGTGCGCGTTCGTCGAGTTTCCAGGTCACCGGCCCTGTTCAGGCGTTGGCGAGTGCCGTCAGCAGCGCCCAGGTTGCCGGGCAGCGACTGCTGCTGCTCGGCGGCGAGGCGGGCGCACTCCTGCTCGCTTTCACCGTGCTCGCCGCGAGCGCGCTTCGCCGCCAGGTTGAGGGGGCCCGCCGGCGTCTGCTCTGGGCGGGCGCCCGTCGCTGGCAGGTCGAACTGAGCACGTTCGCGGAGAGCGGCGGGGTCGCGGTCGTCGGTACCGCGCTCGGCTTCTTGCTCGGCGGTCTGGCCGGGGCGGGCCTTGCCGCCGAGGCCGGCTCGCCGGCGGGTGCGGTCGTCGAGCATGCGCTCGCCTCGACGAGCGGCGCCCTCGCTGCTGCGGTCGTGGTCATCGTCGCGGCCGCGCTCCTCTACCTGGTCGTGCGCGCACCCTCGCTCACCCTCGGACGTGCCGCGCTCACGCCTCTCGATCTCGTCGGCGTCGCCTGCGTCGCTGTGCTCGGTGTCGGCTACGCGCGCGGATCGGTCGACACCCAGGCGCTCTCGAGCGGCCACGGTACCGGGATCTTTGTCCTGCTCGTCCCAGGGCTCATCACCCTCGCGGCGGCGATGGTGAGCGTCCGACTCGTGCTACCGGCGTTGCGCAGCGTTGGACGGGCCGCGCGCCACGGGCCGGTGACGCTCAGACTCGCCGCGCTCTCGCTCTCGCGCAACCCGGGCGGCGCGACCGTCACGGCGACGTTCCTCGTCGCAAGTCTCGGCCTCGCCCTCTTCGCGCTCACCTACCGCTCGACGCTCGCGCAGGGCGAGCGCGATCAGGCCGCCTACGCGGCACCTGCGCCCTACGTGCTCGACGAGAACCTGACCCAACTCGTCCCCGTGCTCCACGATTGGCGCGGTCCCGCAACGCAGGTGTTGCGGCTCTCGGGCAACGTCGACGCCGGCACCGCTTTCACGTTTCTCGCGCTTCCCTGGAAAGCGATTCCAGCGACGGGAGGTTGGCGCGGCGATTTCGCGAGCCGCTCCTTGGCGACACTCGCGCGCCGCCTCCGTCCGCTCCGTCCGAGCGCGTTTCGTGCGACTCCGCTCCCAGCGGGGCACACGTTCAGCGTCACCGCCACGAATCTGGGTGACGACATCGTGGTGCGCGCGTTTTTCCGCTCCCCGCTCGGTGACTTCGACTCGGTCGTGCTTGGGACGACCCGCGGCCGCCGCGCCGTCGTCCTGAGCGGCACGATTCCCTTCGCGCATGCAAGTCTGAGCTCGCTTGAGCTCGAGCTGAATAACAGTGGGCTCTACGCGGCCAACGGGGGCATCGGTCTGCAGCCGAGCGCGCGTGGCGAACTCGAGCTCACCGATGCGCGCGTGGACGGGCGTCCGGTCGCGAATGCGTTCGCCGGGTGGGTGGGTGTCGCCGGCGCCGCTCGGCGTGCGGGTGCCGGGGTCCGGCTTGCCTACTCGCTCGAAACGGCGGAGACGACGGTCTTCCGGCCGGTCGAGCCGATGGACGGCGTGCCGCTGCCGGTGCTCGTGACCCCGGCGGTCGCAGCGACGGCGGCCCCCGGTGGGATGATCTCGCTCTCGGTCGAGGGCACGCCGGTGACGGCGCGTGTCGCGGGCGTCATCAGTCGCTTTCCCTCAAGCGACGAGGATGCCGTGGTCGCCGATCTGCCGAGCGCCGCGACGCTGCTCAACACGCTCTCTCCCGGGCTCGGTACGACCAACGAGCTCTGGGCACAGCAGTTGCCGACGCCACCTCCCGCCGAGCTCACGATCAGCTCCCGGGCCGCGCTCCTCGCGGGGCTCGAGTCGGACCCGCTCGCGCGCGGAGCGCTCTACACGCTCGCGGCGACCACCGTCCTCGCGCTCGTCCTCGCACTCGTCGGGCTCGTGCTCGGCGTCGTTGCCGATCGGAGGGACGAGCGAGGCGAGCTTTTCGACCTCGAGGCGCAGGGCGCCGCTCCCGCGACGGTACGCGGGCAGCTCCGCCTGCGCGCCGTGCTCGTCGGCGGCTTCGGGCTCGTGCTCGGCGCGCTCACCGGGCTCGCGTTGAGCGCTGCGGTGCTCTCGCTCGTTGAGGTCACTGCGTCGGCGGCCGAGCCCGAACCGCCGCTGCGGCTCGTCGCCAACCCGCTCCTGCTCGGCGGAGCTCTGCTCGCCTACCTGGTCGCCGGCGCGTTTTCGATTCTCGTGGCAACGCGAGCGAGCGGGAGAGCACCCGAACGCGCCGCAGAGGTCGCCGGATGAGCGGTGTCAGCACGCCTCCCAGGTCCGCGCTCGAGCTGAAGGACGTCTTCCGCGTCCACTCGAGCCCCGAGGGCGACGCGGCGGCGCTCCAGGGGCTGTCGCTCGCCGTTGCCGAGGGCGAGCTCGTTGCGGTGCTCGGACCGAGCGGCGCGGGCAAGTCGACGCTGCTGCGGATTCTCGCCGGGGTCGAGCACCCCTCAGCGGGGGTGGTGTCGGTTTTCGGCACCGAGATCGGCAAGCTCCCGCGCCGTCGGCTCGCCGACTACCGCGCGACAACGCTCGGGTATCTCGACCAGCGTTACATTCGCTCGTTGGCGCCGGAGTTGAACGCGCGGCGGCTCGTCTCGCTTCAGCTCGCGCTCCGGGGCGAGAGCGAGCGCAGCTGCCGACGGCGGGCGGACGAGCTGCTCGAGCGGGTCGGACTTGCCGACAAGCGCGATCGCCGGCCCGGGCAGCTTTCGGGGGGCGAACAGCAACGGGTGGCGCTCTGCGCCTCGCTTGCTCATCGGCCCCGCCTGTTCCTCGCCGACGAGCCGACTGGCGAGCTCGACAGCGCCAATGCTGAGCTCATCTACGAGTTGATCGCCCAGCTCGTGCGCGAGCACCGCTGCACCGCGGTGATGGTGAGCCACGATCCGGAATCGGCGCGAGTCGCTGACAGGATCGTCCGTCTTCGCGACGGGCGCCTGGCCGAGGAGTGGTCGCGGGGCGGTGCCAGCGAAGCCTCGATCGTGATCGGCCGGGGCGGCTGGCTACGGCTGCCCGAGGAACTGCTCCGCCGTGCCGGGATCGGCGAGCGCGCCGAGGCGCGACTTCTTGCTGACGGCATTCTCGTGACGCCATCTGTCGCGCACGAGTCGCCCACCCTTCCCGACGAGCAGGCCGAGCTCGCGCCAGTGCCAACCTCCGGTGAAGCCGTCGCGACGCTCCTGGGAGTCGAGAAGAGCTACGGGGGGACGCGCGTCCTGGCAACATTCGACGCCCATTTTTCCCCGGGGCGGCTCCATGCTCTCACCGGCCCCTCGGGCTCGGGGAAGACGACACTGCTGCACATCCTTGCCGGGCTCGAACTGCCCGACGCAGGCAGCGTGACCGTCGTCGGCGTAGACCTGACGCGTCTCGACCGGGATGGGCGGGCCACCCAGCGTCGCTCGACGATCGCGTATGTCGGCCAGCAAGCGGGACTCGTCGCGCACCTTTCTGCGCTCGAGAACGTCGAGCTCGCACTCGCCCTGCGCGGTCTCGCGAGCCCGCGTGCGGATGCGTTCGCCGCGCTCGACGAGGTCGGTCTTGCCGAGCGGGCCCACCAGCGTGTGGCGCGGCTCTCCCAGGGGGAACGGGCGCGGGTCGCGCTCGCGCGTGCGCTCGCCGCGCGACCGGCGCTGCTGCTTGCAGACGAGCCGACGAGCCGACTCGACAGCACGAATGCGCTCGCGATCGCGGTGCTGCTCGCCCGTCTGGCGCGCAGCTCGGGGACGGCGGTCGTCTGCGCGACCCACGACAGGCTCGTGATCGACCAGGCCGATGAAGTGCTGGCGCTCGCCGGTCGAGGGTAAGGTGAACCGATGCGTCGGGTTTTCGTCGGCGTCGCTCTCGCCTCGGTGCTGCTCGCGCTGCCTGCGTCGGCTTCGGCGAAGCTCGCGCCAGTCGAGCAGGCGTGGCTCAAGCCCGTCTTGGCGATCTACAACACGATGAGCCGCAACCTCGGCGTGGTGGTCGACGAGGAGCGTGCGACGAATGCGCTGGTCGCGGCGAGCGGAAAGAACAACACGCTGCTCAGCGAGACGCTCGCGCTGTTTGTGAGCTGCCCGAGCGAGCTGAAGGCTGCGGGTCCCGCCCCGACCACCCGACTCGAGCGCTTGCGGGCCGAGATGGTGGACGCCTGTGCGCACCTCGCCGCCGGCGGCAACGACGTTGCCCTTGCGATCGGGTCGATAGCACGGGGTGACGGGAGCCTGGCGCGCGCCGATCTCAGTCGCTCGACCGCGGCGCTCCGGGCAGGTGCGAGTGCGCTCGCCGCCGCCGCGAAGCAGGCGGAGAGCGTGGGCTCGGCCGCCGCGGTCGTCGCCTAAGCGACATGGTCGCTGGCAGGAGACCTCCGTCACCGTGACGGAGCGGAGGCCTCGCCCGAGCGATCGAGGTTAGGCTGGTCGACAAACTTCGAGGAGACAGGCACACACGACGATGCCCGAGCTGCCCGAGGTCGAGGCCTGGCGGCGCGCCCTCGACCCGGAGGTCAAGCGCCAGATGATTACCCAGGCCGGGCCGGCGCATATTGCGACGCTGAAAACGTTCGATCCGCCTCTCGCTGCACTTGTGGGGGCGCGGTTCGCCGGCGCCGACCGCCGTGCCAAGCGTCTGCTTTTTCCGTCCGAGGACGGCGAGCTCGTGCTGATGGTGCATCTGATGAGCGCGGGCCGGCTTCGTTATCTCGCCGCGGCCGAGCGGAAACCGAAGAGCCCCCTCTTTCGCCTGCGCTTCGACGACGGCGGTGAGCTGGTGCTCTCCGAGGCCGGCTCGCGCAAGCGCGCCGGCGTCTGGCTGTTGCGCCCGGAGGGGCTCGCACAGGAGCTCGCGCATCTCGGGCCCGAGGCCGACGAGCTCGACGCCGGCACGCTGGCCCCGATTCTCGCCGGAAACTCGCGGCGCCTGCACTCGCTCCTGCGCGATCAGCGCCTGATCGCTGGGATCGGCCGTGCCTGGGCAAACGAGATCCTGCTCGCGGCGGAACTTTCCCCCTATGAGCTCTCGACCGAGCTCAACGCGGATGAGATCAAGCGGCTTGCGGTGGCGATCTCGAGCGAGCTTGCACGAGGGCTCGAGCTGCGGCTTCGGGGCGCGTCGAACGCCGATACCTACCGGGTGCACGACAAGCTTGGCGCTCCCTGTTGGCGATGCGGAACCACGATCGCGCGCGTCGACTTCGAAGAGCACACGATCTACTACTGCCCGCAGTGCCAGACGCACGGCCGCGTGCTCAAGGACAGGCGGCTCTCGAGGCTGCTGCGATGAGGATCGAGCAGGTCAGCGAGGCGGACGAGGAGCTCGTCGACGCGATTGGGCGCTTGTTGCCGCAGCTCACCGAGGCGCGTACCCCGCCGACACTGGCGCAGCTGGCCCAGACCGTTCAGGAGCAGACGATGCTCGTCGCACGCGACGACGAGGGGCGCATCGTCGGCACGCTCACGCTCGTGCTCTACCGTGTCGCTTCCGGGCTCAAGGGCCGCCTCGAGGACGTGATCGTCGACGGCTCCGCGCGTGGGCAGGGGATCGGCGAGGCGTTGACGCGTGAAGGCATGGCGCGCGCCAACGAGGCTCGCGTCTTGATGCTCGAGCTGACCTCGATGCCGTACCGGGAGACCGCGAACCGCCTCTACAAGCGGCTCGGTTTCGTACGCAAGCCCACCAACGTGTACGTCTGGTGGCCCCGGTAGGGTCACCGGTCGTGATCAGGACACAGCCCTACCGCGGCGGCTGGCTCGAGGTCGTCTGCGGACCGATGTTCAGCGGCAAGAGCGAGGAACTGATCCGGCGCCTACGCCGCGCCGAGATCGCAGGTCAGCGGGCGCTGATCGTCAAGCCGGCACTCGACGATCGCTACGACGTCGGCCACGTCGTCTCCCATGCCGGTGCGAAGATGCGCGCGGTCACCGCCTTCTCGAGCGCCGAGGTTCTACGCCTCGCGGGCGGTTACGACGCCGTCGGGATCGACGAGGTGCAGTTCTTCGACGCGGGCATTGTGCAGGTAATCGAGGCGCTGGTCGATCGGGGCAGCCGCGTCGTCGCGGCCGGGCTCGCCCAGGACTTCCGGGCCGAGCCGTTCGGCGCGATGCCGACGCTCCTGTGCGTCGCCGAGTTCGTCGACAAGCTCGAGGCGGTCTGCCACCGCTGCGGCGGGCCTGCGACATTGACGCAGCGGCTCGTGGATGGTGAGCCTGCGCCTCTCGACGGCGCGACCGTCCAGATCGGCGCACTCGATTCCTACGAGGCCCGCTGCCGTGCCTGCTACGCACGGAGCGCTGCGAACATGCGCGCACGCGAGCCGAACACGGCGCTCGCAAGCTAGGCGCTTTCCGGCCTCAGACGAGCTCAATCCGCAGCGTCTCGCGCTCGAGGCTGAGCGTCGCGCCGAGCGCTTCGAGCACGAGGAAGGCGACGAGCGCGCCGAGATCGAGCGGTGAGGGGCCGTCGATTGCGGCCCAGGCGTGCTCGCTGACGGGCGCGAGCCGAAGCGTGGCACCACTCACCTCCCACGCGACGCTTCCGGCGCCCCCGTGTCGCAGCACCGCAGCGGCGAGTGCAGCCAGCGCCTGGCGGACGGCACCCGGGTCGGTGCGCACAACCGACCCGACGCCGCTGACGCCGACGCGCGCGTCCGCGAAAACGAGCAGCGCGACAGAGTCGACCTCCTCGAGTGCTGGCTCGTACCCGCCTGAGGCGATCCGTGTCGCGAGCGTGAGGCTGTCGAGCAGCGCGTTCATCTCCCCGGCCGCCGCGGAGATCAGCAACGGCAACTCGGGCAGGTGTGGGTCGTGTGGCCGTTGGAGCAGCGCCGCGACGCCGTTCACCGTCGCGAGTGGGGTGCGCAGGTCGTGACAGGCGAGTCGCACGAGCCGCGCGAAACGTTCGTCGGCCACAACCTGGTGGCGCGGCGTCTCGTTCAGTGGACGGGTGCGCGCCGCAGGAACCGATTTTCGGTACCGGCCCGCAGCCGTCGCAGGTTCGCGCGGTGGAGGAAGATGATCGCAGCGCCCGTCACCGCCGCGAAGATGATCACAGCAAGCGGGTAGCCGATCGCGACTGCGACGAGCGGGAGAGCGACCGCGGCGAGGATCGAGGCGACCGAGGTGTAGCGCGAGAGCGCGAAGGTCAGCAGCCAGAGACCACCGACGGTGAGCGCGACCCAGGGGGCGACCGCGAAGAGCACCCCTCCGCAGGTGGCAACCATCTTGCCGCCCTTCTCGAAGCGAAGATAGAGGGGGCGGGCGTGTCCCAGCATCGCGGCAGCGCCGGCGCAGATCCCGCAGAGGTGCGAAACGAGCAGCACACCGAGCAGAGCGGGTACAAAGCCCTTGAGCGTGTCGAACGCGACGACAGGGATGCCGAGCCGGCGCCCGTGTGCCCGCCAGACGTTCGAGGCACCGATGCCGCCGCTCCCGTGATGCCGGATGTCCTCGTGGCGAAAGATGCGGACGAGCCAGTAGCCCGAGGGGCAGGAGCCGAGTAGGTAGCCGAACGCGACGAGCCCGGCGAAGATCACGCGCGGATGCCGTAGGCCTCGACGAGTCCGTCGACGACGCCGTAGTCGAGATTGTTGAAGAACGCCTCGATGTAGCTCGCGCGATCGGTGTCGAAATCGCCGAAGTACGCGTGCTCGTAGACATCGAGCGCAATCAGTGGCGAGGCATTCCAGACGGGGAAGGTGTTCTGGGCGTCGCCGAGGTAGTTGAAGAGCCGGCCTTCGTCCCAGTCGTAGGCCGTCCACGCCCACCCACGCCCACCGAGCCCTGTCGCCTTCAGATCAGCCTTCCAGGCGGCGACGGTGCCGAAGTCGCGCACCACTAGGTCGCCGAACGGCCCCTTCGGCTCACCCCCGTTGCCGCCGAGGTGATCGAAGTAGAGCTCGTGGTTCTTGACGCCCCCGACCGCGAAGCTGTATTCGAGCTTAAGCGCGCGCAGCTCGGAGAACACTTGGTTTGCGGCGCCAAGGTCGACCTCACCCAGCCGTTCGAGAATCTCGTTGCGCTTGGCGACGTAGCCCTCGTACAGCCGGTAGTGCGCCTCGATCGTCGCTCGGGAGATCCCGTCGAGCTCGAACAAGGCTGGCTTGAGTTTGCGTGCGGTGATCTCTTCGTGATTGTACGCGAGCGCCATACAGCCCTCCTTTGCGACGCCGGACCCGGCGTGGAGCATATCCTCAGGGCTCGGCGACCAGAAGGAGAAACGATGGCATTCGAGCTTCCCGCACTGCCTTATGCGTTCGACGCGCTCGAACCGACGATCGACGCGCGCACGATGGAAATTCATCACGACAAGCACCACGCGGCCTACGTCACGAACCTCAACGCGGCACTCGAGGGCACCGAGTGGGCCGATCGGCCGATCGAAGCGGTCGTGGCGAACCTCGACGCGATTCCCGAGGAGAAGCGTGCCGCGGTCCGCAACAACGGCGGCGGCCACGCGAACCATTCGCTGTTCTGGCAGATCATGAGCCCGGACGGGGGCGGCGAGCCCTCGGGTGCGCTTGCAGCGGCGATTGAGAGCGGGTTCGGCGACCTCGAGACGCTGCAGGCGCAGCTCAACGATGCGGGCGTCAAGCGCTTCGGCTCCGGCTGGAGCTGGCTCGTTGTCGACGGGGGAGCGTTGCGCGTGCTTTCGCTGCCCAACCAGGACAGCCCGTTGATGGAGGGCACGACGCCGATCCTCGGAATCGACGTCTGGGAGCATGCCTATTACCTCACCTACCAGAACCGCCGTCCCGACTATCTGAAGGCTTGGTGGGAAGTCGTCAACTGGCCCGAGGTCGAGCGACGGTTCGCCAGCGCCGGCGCCTGATGCGCTCGCCGGCTCGGCGGCGAAAAACCGACTACAGGCGTGTCAACGTAGAACGAGACGATGGGGCTGGCATTCTCGATGCCTAGGTTCAAGGGCGTTTCCTCGGACGGCGAGCTGATCCAGCGTGCGGGCGAGGGCGATCGTACGGCGTTCGACAAGCTCTACGACCGCTATGCCCGCCCGGTCTTCGGGCTGGCGTTGCGCCGGCTCGGCGATCGCGGCCGAGCCGAGGACGCGGTCCAGGAGACGTTTCTTTCGGTCTGGCGTTCGGCCGACACCTACGCTCCCGAGCGGGGACCGGGAGCGCCCTGGCTCTACGGGATCGCGCGCAACGCGATCGTCGACCGCGCCCGCGCCCGTACCGAGCCCGCGGCGGAGGCGCCCGACACGGTCACCTCGGAGCCCGGCCCTGACGAGCGGGCCGAGCAGGCCTGGACGGGCTTCGAGGTGCACCGGGCGCTTGAACGTCTCTCCGAACGGGAGCGCGAGGTAATCGTGCTCGCCTACTGGAGCGAACTCTCCCAGAGCGAGGTCGCCCAACGGCTTGGAATCCCGCTCGGCACGGTCAAGACACGCACGCGCGCGGCGCTTCTGCATCTCTCCGAGTTGCTTGACGGGGCGCTCGAGTGAGCAGCGAGCTCGACGATCTGTACGAGCTCGGCGATCTCGACCCGGAGGATCGGGCCCGGCTCGCGCGCATGCACGCGCTGCTCATCGCGGCGGGCCCACCCGCGGAGCTCCCGGTGCGCCTTCTCGAACGCCCCGCGATAGCCGCGCGGCCCGGTGCGCGACGCTCGCGCCCGCGGAGACTGCTCGGCGGCACGCTCGTCGCGGCGGCGGTTGCCGCCGTCTGCTTCGGCTCGGGCTACCTCGTTGCCAATCAGGAGCACACGAGCGCCGTCCACGTCGTCCGCGTCGTCTCGCTCACGAGCGCCTTCGAGCGGGACTCGTTCGCGTCGCTGCGCGTCGGCTCAGCCGACGCGAACGGCAACTGGCCGATGCAGCTGAGCGTCAGCGGGCTTCCCTGGCTCGTCAACCAGCGGGCGCGTTATGTGCTGATGCTCTGGCATGACGGCAAGCCGTCTTCGCTGTGCGGCGTCTTCAAGGTGGGAGCGACCGGCGGGGCGACGGTGAGCTTCAGCGTTCCCTATCCGATCACGAAAACGACGCACTTCGTGGTCACGGAGATGGTTCCAGGTGTTCGGTTCCCGGGCTCGGTCGTCATGATGAGCTCCTGAATCGATTGCGACGTCGGAAACCGGCGACGCAGGGCCGAACCGCGCATCCGCCCGGCGCCCGGACTCGGCAAAGCGGTCCGGGCAGGGCGGGTCGCGCGCCGACCGCGCGGGTCAGGCGGCGTCAGCGATCGCCTCGTCGGCGGCGAGCCGACGAAGGGCGTCTGCTTCGATCTGGCGGACACGCTCACGCGTGATCCCGAGTTGCTTGCCGATCTGCTCGAGCGAGTTCGGGCCGTCGCCGACGAGACCGAAGCGGAGCAGAATCACGTCGCGTTGGCGTTCCGGCAGCTTGGCAACGGCACGGCGTACCGCGTCTCCGCGGATCGTCGCGTCAACCTCGTCCTCGGTCGTCGGTCCGCCAGCCGCGAACATCTCGCCGAAGCTCGTGTCGCCGTCGGCACCAATCGGCGCGTCGGTCGAGGCGACAGCGCGCGCCGCCTCCCGCACCTCGCGAACTTGCGCGAGCGGCAGCTTGGCATGCGCGGCGATCTCCTCGTCGGAGGGCGCGTAACCGAGTTTCGCCGACAGCTCGCGCTCCGTGCGCGACACCTTCTGCTCGCGTTCGACGACGTGCACGGGGATCCGGATCGTGCGCGCCTTGTTGGCGACGCCACGCTGGACAGCCTGGCGAATCCACCAGGTCGCATAGGTCGAGAACTTGAAGCCCTTGCGCCAGTCGAACTTCTCCGTCGCTCGGATCAGGCCGATCACGCCCTCCTGGATCAGGTCGCCGAGCGTGATGCCCTGCGTCTGGTACCGGCGCGCGATCGAGACCACAAGCCTCAGGTTGGAGGTGATCATGCGCTCCTTGGCAGCCATGTCACCGCGCTCGATCCGCTTGGCCAGTTCAACCTCCTCGGCCGCGGTCAGCAGCGGATAGCGACCAGCCTCGTTCAGGAAGAGCTGCAACGAGTCGGTCATCAGCGGCGCACCCGTGCTCAGGTCGAGCTCGAAGTCCTCGTCCTCGCTCTCCTCGAGCTCCTGGTCAATCTCGTCGAGGACGTATGCCGGCGCCTCGGTGACGAGGATGTCCGCATCGAACGCGCCGGTCTCCTCGAGCCCGACCGGCTCGTCGCTCTTTTCGTGGACACGTGCTATCGCGGTGTCTTTGCTCACTCTGCTCCTCTATTCGTCAATTCTCGGCGCGCGGTTTTCTTCTCAGAGCCTCACGTCATTTCCTTTGTCTTGTTAAACGCCCAGAAGGGGCAACTATTCCGACCCGTGAGGGGAGTTCTTAGGAGCTTCTTAGGGAGCGCAGGCTCAGGGAGCGACGCGGCCGTTGGCCACGAAGGCGGCGTGCGTGACGGGCATCTGCTCGGCGAAGCACTGCTCAACGGCCTCGGCGTAGCGTCGGATCTCGAGCTGAGCGAACTCGGAGTTGCGTAGCGAGACGAAGTTCATCAACGCGCGTGCGTTCACGGTCCAGTAGAACTGGGTGTAGGCGCCAACGGGCAGCACCGACCGTGCCAGCTCCCGCGCAACCCCTGCCTCGACGAGCTCCTCGTAGGTCGCAAACGCCTCCTCGTAGAGCGCCTGGAGTCGCGCCCGCGTGTGTTCCGCAAGGGCCGCCTCGACGGGCTCGAACGAGTACGCGCCGGGCTTGCCGACCTGGGTGCGGACGTCGGCGGCCGCGGGGACATAGAAATCGTCCGACGCCTTCGCGTAACGAAGGCTGAACTCGTTGAACGAGTTGTGGACGACGATGCCGTTCGCGAGAAAGTTGTGCCAGCGGCCGGCGACGCTCAGGTCATAGGTCTGGCGCACCCCGACGTAGCGGAGGGCGACAACGGCCGACGGCGCGGCCAGGGGTGTCTCCAGCCCCGCTCGAGCAGGCCGGTGGAGCGGACGGCATGCCGCTGCGCCGCCCAGCTGCCTCGGCGGCGGACGTAGGACTCCGAGCGGGCCACCTCGAGCCTGGCTTCGCCCCTGTCCGGCGGTCGATGGTGGTGCAACGCGCTCGTGCCGTGCCCGCAGGCCGTCGCGACGCAGCCCGGGTTCGGTGAGTAGCAGACAGCGGCGCACCATCTGCGCTTCGGCGCCGCTGCCGATCATCCCGAGCGCCTCCCGCATTGGCAGCCAGCCCGAGTTCGTCAGCAGACGGTGATTTTCGGTCAGCGTCAGCTCGCGGCCGTCTGCGAGCGTGATGCGGTACACCGGTTGGAGACCCTTGTCGAGGACGCCGTCGAGGCGCCCGAGGGTGAAAGCGCCCGTCTGCTCGTCGACGACACGGAGCCGCAGCCCTTTGAGCGCCTCTCTGCCCGCCGCGACCGCCTCAGACCCAGTGGGCGTGGTCTCGAGGCCGCGCGGGCTTGCCGCGTCAGGCCCGTCACGGCCTGTTCCCCCGGCACCTCCTGTTTCGCCGGCAGTCACCGGCGCCGTGAGGCGCCAGAGCTCGTCGATTGTCAGCTCGCGCGCGCCACCGTCGGGGGCGCGGAAGCTGACGACCGTGTCGCCCGTCAGGCAGCCGATCCGGTGGCGAAACCACTCGCGCGCGACGAAGATGGGAGAACGGATATGAAACCGGAACGCGTTGTGCTCGAACGGCGAACCGTGGCGGTCACGCATCAGGAAGCGAATCAACGCCGCGTCCGAGTCGTCCATCTCGGTCTTGCGCCGAGCGAACGAAACACGGGCGCCGTTGACGACCGAGAGGTCATCCGCCATCGCCTCGTCGAGGCGGACGAAGCCGTGATCGAGCAGCGGGATGCTGCATTCTGGGGTCTCGTCGTTCGTCATGCCACGGCTCGTGAACCTAGTCGGCTCTGCGGACGGACCCTGCCGCTTGCGGGTGCTCGACCCGCTCGACCGGGGACCGGGCTGGCTCTAGGGTTGGTTCGGTGAGCATCCGAATCGGTACGTCCGGTTGGTCGTATCCGTCCTGGCGGCCCGGCTTCTACCCGGCGAACGTTCAGCCCGACGGCTTCCTGCGCTACTACGCCGAGCACTTCGACACGGTCGAGATCAACGCGACCGCCTATCGGCTGCCCTCGCACGACCAGTTCCGGCGGTGGGCCGAGGCGGTGCCCGAACGGTTCCGTTTCGCCCCCAAACTCGTTCTACGCAGTCTTGGCCGCTTCGAGCTCTTCCTCGAGCGGGTGAGCGGGCTCGGCCAGCGTCTCGGCCCGGTGCGCGTCGTCGTCGAGTCCGCACGCGACGAGCGCCTGCTTGCCGCATTGCTCGACGCAACCGATCCTGGGCTTGCGCTCGCGTTCGACTTCAGGCACGAGTCGTGGCTTGGTACAGGTGGCGTCGTGAGGGTCAACGAGCTTGGGGCGGAGCCGTTCCGCTACATCCGCGTCCGCGAGCTTCCCTGCAGCGACACGTCGCTGGCCGCGCTCGCGGCCTCGCTGCGCGATCCGGCCTATGTCTATTTCCGCCACGAGGACGCCCCCTCGGCGCCCGAATATGCGCAGCGTCTGCGTGGCCTGCTCGAGCCGGCCACGTCCTGACAGGGGTTCTTCACGCGAGCGACGAAAGATCGGCGCCTTGCTGTCGATAGACCACGGTGACAGTGGAGGAGCTCGTCGAACCAGTCCAGCACGCCCTCGAGCCTGCACCTTCAGAGCAGCCGGCACGTACCGAGCCGGTGCTCTTCGGTGGCGAGCACAACGGCGTGCCCGATCTCGCCGCCGAGGCCTTGCAGCGTGCACGCGGGCTCGTCGAGCGCGGCTGGTGCCAGCGCGAGAGCGCTCGTGACGCGACCGGCAAGCCGGTCGAGCCCTGGAGCCCGGCCGCCGCGCGCTGGTCGGCGGCGGGTGCGATGGATGTCGCCTGGCGTGAACTCAGCATGGCCGGTCGTTCTCCAGAAATCGCGCGCAGCGCCTTCGAACGTGCCGAGCTCGCATTGGCGGTCGTGCTCGGCGAGCAACTCGTCGAGTGGAACGACGCACCGGCACGGACACAAGCCGAAGTTGTCGACACGTTCGCCCAGGCGCTCGACCGGGCCGAGAAACTTCACCGACGACTCGTACAGTCGGGAACTGTGCTCGCGGTACGCGACGACGAGCCCGCGCCCAGCTTCGACGAGCGCCGACAGGAGCTCGAACGGTTCCTCGGCGACTTCACGCAAGAGCTGCGGCGGCGCGGCGTCGGCACAGCCACCTCCTCCTCGGAGTCCACGGCCGGCAACGGTGACAGCGTCTCGAGTCTGATCCGCCGCCTCGAGCGCGGCGACAGCCCACTCCGCCAGAACATTCAACTGCTGAGCAGCATCATGCTCCAGCAGACCGAACTGCGACTGCGCATGCTTGCCGCGATCGGCTCAAGGCTCTCCCAGCAGGAGCGCGACGGGCTCGCGGGCGTCCTTCGGAAGTCGTCGGAGGAACGGCGCACGCTCGCCGCGCTGCTGCGTCTCGACCAGGCAGACCGAGAGGAGCTTGCCGCGATGCTCGGGCTCTCCGACAGCGAGTGTCAGGCGCTCACGTTCCTGCTTGCCGAACGCACCTAGCTCGCTCCTAGACAGGGACATTTCGGCGCCCGTCGCGCCCGTCGGATCAGTGCCGCGCCGCGGCTTGTGTCACCGACGCGGGGAGCGGCCGTGGTGGGGGCTTCGAGTCGACGAGCACCGCGGCGACGAGTAGCACGGCGACGCCGATCATCGTCTCTCCGGCGATGCTCGTACCGATACGCGCCAGGAACCCCTCGCTCGCGGTCGTGAGCCGCGGCCGGACAAGGAAATGGTGGAAGGCGCCGAAGAGCACCGCGCTCGTAACGAGGCCGATCTTGATCAGCAGCACCTCACCGTATCCCGTCGTCCAGAGCTGTGCGAGGTGGGGGACGCGTACGAGCGCGAGGTAGGTGCCGGCCGCGAGCACAAGCCCGACCAGGATCGTTGCCAGGCGCGAGAAGCGGACGAACACGCGCGTGCGAAGCTGCGGCGCGCAGGGCCAGACGGCAATCGTGAGCGCGGCGAGACCGCCCAGCCAGAGAGAGGCGGCCGAGATGTGCACCCAGTCGGCGAGCTCCGTTTTCCAGGAGGAGCCCGGGTCGACGCCGTCGTGGCCGGAGACTGAGAGCCCGGCCAGAAGTCCGGCCGAGAGCAGCAGCGCCGGGACGAGCAGCAACTCGCGGTCGAGCAGCCAGGCGAGGAAGAGCAGCGCTGAGACGAACGCGAACCCGAGCGTCATCCAGATGAACGCGATCCCGAAGCGTGTGCCCTCGGCGATCGGGGTCAGGTCGCCGTAGAGGTAGGTGCTGAAGGGGAGCTGAAGCACATCCTCGCAACGTAGGCAGAAGGCGAGGATGCCGACCTCGACGGAGCCGATCACGCCGATCGCGGCGAGAACGTAAAGCCGGCGGTTGACGGCGGGTGGCAGCTCGAGCCCCCGCAGGCAGATCAGCCGCAGCCCAAGCGAGCCGATCAAGAGCGCGAACGAGAGGAAGTACAGCCAGCGGACGACATGCTCGGTGTCAGTAGGACCGCTCGCGCCATAAGCCTCGGTCGGTGGGAGCGCGCGCACACGCACCCCGAACGTCCACACGCCGGAGACGACGTGACCGTCGGCCGAAAGCACGTGCCAACGAACGGTGTAGTCGCCGGTCGCAAGCCGCCGCACCGGCGCGCTCACCTCGAGCCCGTGTGCGGTCGCCGTGCCCGCGAAGGCGCGACCGGCACCGTTGTAGACCTCGATGTAGGGAAACTGAACGAACTGGTCGAAGCGCATCGTCACCCGGGCGGGCGTCGTCTTCAGCTCCTGTTGGAACCCTGGAAACTCGGTCAGGAGCGTCGCGTGGGCGAGGGCGACAACCGGAATCACGAGCGCGAGCAGTCCGGCGGCGATGAGCGCCCGTTTCATCGGTGCGGCCGGCCCGCGAGCGGGGAGAGGTGACCGAAGATCGGCGCGATGTCGCGGTCGCAGTAGAGCATCACCGCGAGCGCCAGCACCGAGACGGCGAAGCCGGAGCGGGAGACGGCCGAACGTGGCCGGAACACCAGCGCGAGCGGAAAGAGCGAAGCTCCGAGGAGCGTCCAGCCCATCAGGTGGTGGAGGAAGGCGGCACGCGCGAAGAACCACGGGTTCTGCTCGTGGACGAGGAAGGCGATGCCCGAGATCGCGATCCCGACGGGGGCCGCGAGCTTCCACCAGCGGCTGTGCAGCTTGCCCTTCGCGAGCCCGAGCTCCGCGCCGCCCATCACCATCAGCGCCTGTGCCCAGCTGCCATGGGCGAGCATGTGGATCGCCGAATTGGTGAAGAACGTCATCACCGGCCACATCAAGACACCGAGCGTGAATGCGAGCCCCGGCCAGAGGTAGATGCGCCAGCGGCGCATGCGCCAGACCTCTTCGCCCACGATCGCCTCTGCGACCAGGATCAGCCCGAGCAGCAGCACCCCGGTGCCGAACATCCAGTGGACGAACTCAGCCTTGGGCTGCATCCGCGTTCTCCAGGTCGACGACCAGCGGCCGTGCGATCACGCGCGCGAAGAACAGGCCTGCAGCTGCGACCCACAGGGGAGGCTCGACCGCGAGCCACCAGAACCCTTGATGGTGTGGGTGAAGCAGCGTCAGCCGGTAGGGCTGGATGAGTGCCCAGCCGATGCCTCCAAGCACGGTGAGAGGGCCGAGCAGCGAGATCGCACGGGCGCGTAGGCCACGCCGCGCGGTCGCCAACGGCCTCGCGACCGAGTGTGTGTTGAGTTGCGTTTCCATCTCTCCCCTCCCGAGCGCCGGTTTGCCAACGACCTTCCCGCGGCATGGGCGTACTGCCGCGGGTCAGGCGGGAAGCGGCGGGGGACGCGACTCGAAGTCGAGCCCGAAGAGCTGGCGAGGCGCCGGGTCGCGGCCCGGCTGGACGCGCTGCAACAGGCGGGCGCTGGGACGTCGAAGCCCGCAGACGCGAGCGCAGGTAGCCGTTGTGGCGGCGTAGCGCTCGACCGCACTCACCCAGTCGCCGACAACGTTCCAGCCGAGTGCGATGACAACCGAGAGGACGGCGAAGACGGGGAGCGCGTAGGTGTGCAGCCACGGTGCGAGGAGCGGCCAGCGGCCGTCCGAGAGCTGCTCGAGGTCGTTCTGGGCAAGAAACCAGAGCGCGGTCGCTCCGAATGAGAGCAGCCAGAGCCTTGGTGAAAGCCGGACGCGTAGGCGTGGGGTACGGGCACCCACCCCGCCCACAGCTTGAAGCACCCGCTCCCCGGCGCAGGCGGTTGCGTGTGCGCGCATCAGGCGCCAGACGGCGGCGGCGACGGTGAGCGCCGCGAGACTCCGCACGCCCGCGAGCAGCAAGGGGTAGCCGGGGGTCTGTGGTGCCGCCAGCGGCAGCACATGGAAGGCGCGGTCGAGCTGCACCGTAATGCTGCGCCCGGTGAGCTCAGTCACGAGCGTAAGCAGCGCAAAACGGGTCCCCCGTACGAGCCACCGACGCCGAGATGGCATGGCACGATGATACGTGTGGCGGCAGGGCCGCCGAGCCCGCAGACTTGCTTCCGAGCCTGCCGAGGCGGCGGGCCGCGCGAGGTGCCTGCCCCCGGACGCTAGGCTGCCGCCGGGCTTGCAGAGGCCGGGAAGGAGCAAGGGTGCCGCGGTTTGTCGCACTGCTACGTGGAGTCAACGTCGGGGGCAGAAACAGGCTCGACATGGCGCAGCTCCGCGCTCTCGTCGCGTCGCTCGGCGCGAGTGATGTCACCACCTACATCCAGAGCGGCAACGTCGTGTTCACGGGCGACCCCGAGGTGGCCGCGCAACTCCGGGATCGGATCGTCGAACAGTTCGGCCTCGACCTGGTTGTCGTACTGCGTACCGCGGAGGAACTCGCGGCCGTGGTCGCCAACAATCCGTTCCCGCGGGCCGATCCCGCGACGCTCCACGTGGGGTTCATGTCGGCACCACCCTCCGAACAGCGGCTCGCAACGCTCGACACCGAGCGGTTCCTGCCCGCGACGTTCTTGCTCCGCGGACGCGAGCTCTACCTCCATCTGCCGGCCGGAATGGGCCAGACGACGCTGCCGGCCTACCTCGAGCGAATGCTGAAGACCCCGACCACGGCCCGGAACTGGAGGACGTTGCTTGCGCTTACGGCACTCGCAGGCGAGCTGCCGGAGCTAGGCTGAGGGGTACGACTCTCCGTCTTTTCCCCAGGCACCGCCTCGTCCGTGTCCGGTTCGCGGCGATGCTCGGTGCCGTCGGAACGCTCGTCTCCGTTGGCCCGGCGGCCGCGCTCTTCTCGCCCGGTCTCACCTCGTCGGCGAGCGTCACGCTCTCCTCGCTCCGCGCTGGCGCGGCGCCGGTCGAGTTGACGCTGACACTCGGCTACGAGATGCAGTGTGGCTACCCCGGCCCCGGCCCGGTCTCGGTCGAGCTGCCGCAGGCCGAGCGTCTGCCTCCTCGGGCCACCACGCTGCGCGTGCTCGTCGACGGGCATGCTGCCGACGGCGTCTCGGTCAGCGGGCACACGGTCAGCGTCGCGCTTGCACCCGCGCCGCGGATCATGTGTGACGTGATCGGCCCCGGCCGGCTCGTGCTCGAGTTCCCGGCTGCCGACGGGCTCGGGAACCCTGCTCGGGCAGGGAGCTACCGCGTGCTGGCGACGCGGGCGACGAGCGCCTTTACGGCGCGTTTCACGCTGCTCGCCGGCTGAGCCCGTCCGGGCGGTGACCCGGCCGCTCGGGACTGTCGCGCTCCCTCGCCGAGGGGCCCGGGTTGCGTGGACACGCGCAAACACCACAGGTACGGGGCTCAAGTGGCCGCGACCGCCGCCGATGACCAAGCCGGGCGACCCCCTCCTGTAGATGACCAACCGCCGCTTCCAGTTCAAACTCGAGCCGATTCGTGCCTTGCGCAAGGACGCGGAGCAGGCGGTCATGCGCCAGCTCGCGGGCGAGCTCGCCGCCGTCGAGGTGCTCCGGAGCGAGCTACAGCTCGCCGAGGCACTGCTCGCGCAGGCCCATCGGCCGCCGGAAGGGCTAATGACCGCCCAGGAACTCGCCGCCCGCCAGCTCTACGCCGAGCGCCTCGAGCGGGAGCGAGCCGAGGCCGAGGCCCGTGTGCTCCGCCAGGAGGGCTACGTCGACCAGACGCGGCGACGCCTGGCCGAGGCCAGCCGCAAGCGCAGCACGCTCGACCAGCTCGAGTCTCGCCGCCGGGCAGTCCATGAGGCGGAGATGCGGCGCGTCGAGGCGATCGAGGGCAACGAACTTTCGCTGCTCAACCATCTGCGCTCGGAGCTCGTCTCGTGAGCAGCAGCCTGCAGGCCGTGTTGACCCGCATCGAGGAGCTGACCCCACAGCCGCTCGCGCTCCAGGCCACGGCGGCGGCCGGAACGACGGCCACGAGTGGTACGTCGGGCTTCTCGGATGCGCTCACGCTCGCGACGACACCCACCGCGCCGAGCAGCAGCACCCTCTCGGATCAGGCTTCCACCTACTCTCCCGCGATCGATGCCGCCGCGCAACGCTACGGACTCGATCCGGCGTTGCTTCAGTCGGTGATACAGCAGGAGTCGGGCTTCAATCCGAATGCGACGAGCAGCGCCGGTGCGCAGGGGCTGATGCAGTTGATGCCCTCGACGGCCGCCTCCCTGGGCGTCACGGATCCCTACGACCCCGTGCAGTCGATCAACGGCGGCGCCCGCTACCTGCGCGAGGAACTCGACCAGTTCGGCGGTAACACTTCACTCGCCCTCGCCGCCTACAACGCCGGCGGCGGGGCTGTCGCTCGTTACGGAGGCATCCCGCCATATCCGGAGACCCAGAACTACGTCTCCGAGATCCTGGGCCGTTACCAGCAGCTTGTCGCTGCTCGGGGAAGCGCATGAACCCGGCTCCCGCCGCGCCGATGCCTGTCCGGGTCGCAGCCGCGTCGTCGGCGCCTCCTGCGGAGCAGAGCGGCGCACCGCCCGACGCGCACTTCGCGCCACTGCTCGCGGCCGCTCAGGGGCCGCCGGGCGTAGGCGCGAAACCCACCACCCGGACCGCCACGGCGGAGGGTGACAAGCCAGGAAGCGACTCTTCCGAGGCGACCACACCAGCGAAGACCCCCACAGAGCCAGACGGCTCCTCGGGCGCGCAGGTTCCCACGCGTCCGGTGCTCGACGATTCGAACGCACGCTCGCGCCAAAACCCGAACGACCAGGAAAAGCCGGAGGAGGGCGAGCGCGCGCCCGATGAGTCGTCAACGACGACGCCGGCAACTCCTGGCGCGCCTGCCGCAAACCTCGGAGCCCCCGACGGGCGAGGGCTCGCAGTTCAGGCAACACGCCATCAGGGCGAAACGCCCGCAGCAGAGACGCCCACGGCCTCCCCGTCGCTCCCCTCGCCACCAGTTGGCGGCACGCTTCCAGGATTGGTTGCAACTGCCGCCCCGGCGGCCGCGAGCACTGCCGCCGGTGCGTCGCAACTCACGGGGGACGACGCCTGCCGCCCGGACCCCGCGACGCCCGGCTCGGCCACGGGTGCCGGCTCCGCCGCTGACGCGGGCTCGACCACAACCTCCCCGGCGCCGCCGGCGAACGCCTCGAGCGGACCGGTGGGCAGCCCGACCCTTCTTGCAGCCCCCGTCCTGAACGGCGTCGCGGAGAGCGCAGTCCCGACTGTCGCCACCGCCGTCGCCTCTTCCCAAACGGCGAACAGCCTCGGCGGGCAGGCCAGCGCCACCGGCGGATCGGCCGCTGCACCCTCGACCGACCCCGCCGCTCCGGAAGGGGCCGGCGGCGCGGGGCCCACGAGCGTCAGGGCAGGATCTCTGCGAGGCGCAGGGCCGGCGGCGCTCGATCTCCGTCTGCAACCTCGAGGAGCCGCGAGCGGCGCCGGTGGGAGTGCCGGTACCGGTGGCTCACAAGCGGCGACGGCGCCCTCCACGGGCGCAACGCCGGCCGGCGGGAGTACGCCGCAGGACTCTCGCCGACCTCTTTCCGCCGAGGGCGCCGCCGCGCAGCTTGTCGCGTCGCGCTCCGCGGTCGCCGGCTCCAGCGCCGCAGTCGCGGCCCGGAGCCAGGTGTCAAATGTGACGTCGTCTGACACGGGCGGCGACACGAGGCGGCAGCACGACGAGCCGGGCGTAGCCGAGCAGCCCGCCCGGCTCGTCGTGCCGGCCGCCGATCAGTCCGCACCGAGCTCGAGCACCACGCTGGCCAGCGCGTCCCCCGCCAAGGCCAGCGCAGCAGTCCCGGCGGCCAGCGAGACGCAGGATGCGTCCGCCGCGCCGACGTCCTCGCGTCTCGCCGACCTGGCGCAGGCTGCGCAAACCGTGATCCGGATCAGCTCTCAGAGCGGCGCGACACAGGCCCGGATCACGTTGCAGCCGGAGACGCTCGGAACCGTCGAGATCCACCTGAGCTACGGGCCCGGAGGTGTGAGCGCCACGATTCACACCGACAACCCCCAGGCCGCGCAGACGCTCACGCAGGCCGCTCCTGACCTGCGACGGGCACTCGAGAACCAGGGTCTCTCGCTCCTCGACCTCGACGTTCGTGACCGCTCGAGCCAATACACGGCGGGCGGAAACGCTGGTCGGGGCGGCGGCTCGGAGAGCGGAGACGACGAGCCCGAGGAGGGCGACGAGCTCACGGCGGCGCCCATCGATGCCGGCGATCCGCTTCAGGCCCAGACGCAAATCGACGTTTTCGCATAAGGAGAAGACCACGAGATGAGCAGCATCGGCACAACGCCATCGACATCCCAGACGAGCGGGGCAGGGGCGACGACTCCCAGTAATCCCAGCTCGACGCTCAACGAGTCCGACTTCCTGCAGCTGCTCGTTGCCCAACTCCAAAACCAGGATCCGACCAACCCGACGAGCTCCGACACGTTCATTCAGGAGCAGGCGCAGTTCTCGACGGTCGAGGGGATCACGAACATGGAGTCGACGCTGACCGCGATGAACACGGCGCAGCAGCTCAGTAGCGCCGAGAGCCTGATCGGCATGAACGTCGAGTACACGGTGGCGGGCGGCTCACCGACGAGCGGCACGGTCACATCTGCCTCGAACAACAACGGCGACATCACCGTTCAGGTCGGCGGCGTCAACGTCGACCCGAGCACGATCACCCAGGTTTCGTTCCCGTCGAGCGCGAGCTCGACGAGCTCAACCGGTAGTTCCTCCACGACGACGAGCGGATCCGGCACGGGTGGCTGATCCGCTTTCCATCGACGGTCTCGGCGCTACCGGAGCGGCCGGTGCGAGCCCGGCCTCCCCTGCCGCGCGGCCGCAGCAGGGGGCCACCGGCGCGGCGTTCGGCGACGTGCTCGCGGGCAAGCTCCAGAGCTCCGCTCCTGTCAGCTTCAGCGGCCATGCGTTGCAGCGCATCGAGCGGCGCGGCATCAGCCTCGACGCCTCGACGATGTCGCGCTTGCAGGGCGGCGTCGACCGTGCCGCCGCGAAGGGCAGTCGCGGCTCGCTCGTGCTCGTCGATCAGACCGCGTTCGTCGTTTCCGTTCCCAACCGCACCGTCATCACCGCCGTCGATCAGGAGCACATGCGCGAACAGGTGTTCACGAACATCGATAGCGCCGTCATCGCTTGACCGGAAATCCTTAACCACACGAGAACAGGCCGCCGCTGGTCCCGCGAGGGGGGCGTAGGCCGGAAAGAACAGAGGGACAGACAATGCTCAGTGCACTCTCCTCCGCTACGAGCGGACTCGAGGCAAACCAGACCGCGCTCGACGTGACGTCGAACAACATCGCGAACGTCAACACGATCGGCTTCAAAGCCTCGACGTCGATCTTCGAGGACGCGCTTTCGCAGATGGATACCGGAGCGAGCGCGCCGTCGACAACGCTCGGCGGTACCAACGCGATCCAGACCGGGCTCGGCGTCTCCCTCGGAGCCGTACAGACGAACATGGCGGCCGGTTCGCTCGAGCAGACCGGCAACCCGCTCGATCTCGCGATCACCGGTAACGGGTTCTTCCGGGTTGGACCGGCGACGGCGATCGGCAGCGGGGCGGGCTACTCCTACACACGCGCCGGGAACTTCTCGACCGACTCCGCCGGCAACCTCGTCACCTCGAACGGCGACTACGTGATCGGCTACGCCTACGACGCGACCAACAGCACCTTCCCGCAGACGACGGCGAACGAGACGAAGATCACGATTCCGGCCGGCGCGACGAACGTGGAGATCGATCAGGACGGAGTGGTCAGCTACACGAGCTCCGCCGGCGTGCAGACGAACCTGGCCCAGATCAGCGTCTCCTCGTTCCCCAACGACGAGGGCCTTGCAAGTGCCGCGGGCAACCTGTTCACGCCGACCGCGAACTCCGGCACGCCCGTCAACTCCGTCCCCGGCGACACGACGACGGGGATGGGCACGCTGACGACCGGGGCGCTCGAGATGTCGAACGTCGACCTCGCCCAGGAGTTCACGGCCATGATCACTGAGCAGCAGGGCTATGACGCAAGCGCGCGGGTGATGACGACCGCCAACCAGATCATGCAGACCCTCGACCAGCTCGGCCAGTAGCGCCGGCAGCGACGAGAAACCTGCGGGAAACCATGTGATGTCGTCTTCCTTCCAACTCCGAGGAGCGCTCGCCAGCGGCTCCGCCGATGGCTCGGCCGATTCGGGCCGTGGCGCGCGGCGGGCCGTGAGGGGCCTCGTCGGACGCGGGAGGCAGGACGGGGCGGGGGGGACCCGGCGTGTGCTCCGCAGCGCCGGCCCGACCCGTCGGCCGCGGGTCGTGGAACAGACGGTCGCGGCAAGAGTCCGGCCCCTCAACAGGGGGTGGGTGAGCCGTGAGCCCGTCAACTTCCAGACACGGACGGCCGATACAGGGGTCGGTGGCGCCATTGGCGTCACCGACCCCCGAAAAAGGCAAACCCGATGATCGCCCTGCACCGCTTGACCCATCCCAACCAGGTCGTCTTTTTGAACTCGGATCTGATCCAGACGATCGAGGCGACGCCCGACACCGTCGTGTCGCTGACGAACGCCTCCAAGCTCGTCGTGATCGAGAAGCCCTACGAAATCCTGGGGCTGATCCGCGCCTGGAGGTCGAGTATCGTCGCCGACGCACTCCAGACCCAGCACGCGCAGGCGAACGCACTCGCGGAGATCGTCCACCTGGCCGGTAGCCGGCCGGAACCCGGCGAGTTCTAGCGCTGCGAGCATGCGGAGAGTTCCGCTTTAGGGAACGCGGGCCCTCGCCGATAGAGGGCGTGAAGGCGATCACGGACGATCGCCGCGACCCCAAGGGACTGGACACGAGTTGAAAGCCAACACCGCAATCGCCATCGCCGGCGGCATGGCCTGCCTGCTCCTCTCCGTGATCATGGAGGGCGGCAATCCGATGTCGCTGTTCGAGATTCCCGCCATGATCATCGTGATCGGCGGGACCGGCTGCGCGACTTTCGCCTCGACGACGCTCGAGCAGATGAAGAAGATCCCGACCTTGTACAAGAAGGCATTCCGAGGCAACGACCTCGACCCGCACGCGACGATCAAGCAGATGATCGGGATGGCCGAGAAGGCCCGCCGCGACGGCCTGCTCGCGCTCGAGGACCAGCTTGCCGAGGTCGACGACGAGTTCACGCGCAAGGGCGTACAGCTCGTGGTCGACGGCACCGACTCGGATCTCGTACGGTCGATTCTCACATCCGACATCGACGGGATGTCGTCGCGACACCGCCAGAACGCGCACCTCTTCGCGGTCGCCGGCGGCTTCGGCCCCACGCTCGGAATCATCGGCACGGTGCTCGGGCTCGTCCATGTGCTCGAGAACCTCTCGAACCCGTCGTTGCTCGGCCACGCGATCGCGGGCGCGTTCATCGCCACCCTCTACGGCGTCGGCAGCGCCAACATCATCTTCCTTCCCGTCGCGAACAAGCTCAAGGAGCTCGCCGGCGAAGAGCTCGTCTACCGCGAGATGCAGCTGGAGGCGATCCTCTCGATCCAGGCAGGCGACAACCCGCGGATGCTCGGGGAGAAGCTCGAGACGTTCCTGGCCCCGGAGGAGCGCAAGTCGGGCAAGCCCGAGGCCGAGGTCGAGACGGTCAGCGAAGCGATCCCCGAAGCGGCGGCGGCGTGAGCGGGCACCGAGCCGTGATCGCCCGAAGGTCTGCGCCGACGACGGGCGTCAGCGGGCGGCGGCCGTGAGCGCCCCGAGCGGCGGACGCAGTCGCCGCGGCGGCGAGCAGTCGCACGAGAACGAGGAGCGTTGGCTGCTGACCTACAGCGACATGATCACGCTGCTGATGGCGCTCTTCATCGTCATGTGGGCGATCTCGAGCGTCAACATCTCGAAGTTCGACCAGCTCAAGGCCGCACTCAAGTCGGCCTTCTCCGCGAAGGTGCTGCCGGACAACTCCTCGATCCTCGCCGGACAGCAATCGCCCTTTCAGCAGAACGGCGCACCGATCGAACCGCTCAATGAAGCGAACTCGCCGCCGAACACTTCCTCACCGGTGGTGGATACTCATTCGATCTCGGCTCAGATCTCGGCGCGGCTCTCCTCGGCGATGCAGGCGCGCGCGGTCCAGCAGGAGGAAAACAACCTTGTGCACATCCAGCAGCTCGTGCAGAGCTACGCGGACGAACACGGGCTCGCGCAGGAGGTCAGCACACAGATCGATGAGCAGGGTCTCGTCGTGCGGCTCCTGACCGACAACCTGCTCTTTGGCAGCGGTCAAGCGACGCTCGAGCCTCAGGCGGGCCCGCTGCTGCGGGTGATCGCCAAGCTGCTCGCGGCGCCCGGAATCGTCAACCCGGTCGCGGTCGAGGGCAACACCGACAACCAGCCGATCCACTCCGCGCAGTACGCGTCGAACTGGGAGCTCTCCTCGGCACGCGCCGACGCGGTGCTCGAGGCGCTGCTCGTCAACGGCGTGCATCCCAAACGGCTTTCCGCGACCGGTTACGGCGATGTCGACCCGATCGCGACCAACGAGACCCCGGCAGGACGAGCGGCGAACCGTCGTGTCGACATCGTAATCCTCCGTACGAACAGCGCCTGAAAGGCGGTAACCATGCTGCAGAAGAAACAACTCATCATCGTCGTCGGCGCCGTCGTGGTTCTCCTTCTCGCCGGAGGCTTCTACGTGGAAGTACTGGGTGCAGCGCCCGTCAAGCCCGTGCCGCAGAAGATCAACGGCACGCTCGTCGAGCTGACCCCGTCGTTCACCGTCAATCTCCAGGGCGGCCACTATGGCAGTGTCTCGGTCGCGCTGCTGATGACGACGGCGCCGGCACCGACGCTCGACTCGAGCGGCAACAACGTAATCGTGCTGCCCGAAAACGACGCGGTGCGTGCGATCATCACGAATGACCTGACGGGCATCAACCCGGCAACGCTGATCGATCGGGCACCGCGCGAACGGCTGCTTGCCGAGATCACGCACGACCTCAAGCAACAGACCGATGAGCCCGTCACCCGGGTGCTCTTCACCGATCTAGCCATCCAGTGACGAGGGGAGGAATCCGCAGCGATGAGCGATAGCACCACCGAAGCACCGACCCTCTCGGAACTCGGCCCCGAGGAGCCTGGAGAGTCAGGCTCCGACCTCAGCCTCGTGCTCGACGTCCCGGTCGAACTCGCGGTCGAGATCGGACGCACGACGATGACGATCCGCGAGACGATCGCGCTTGCCCCGGGCTCGGTGGTCGTTCTCGATCGGATGGCCGGCGAGCCGGTCGATCTGCTCGTCAACGGGCGGCGAGTCGCTCGCGGTGAAGTTGTCGCGATCGACGAGGAGTTCGGGCTGCGTATCACCGAGGTCACCTCGTCCGAGAGTGGACTCGATACGCCTGCAGGCGACTGAACGGCCCCGTAGCGCCCCCGACGGCACGACTGACGGGTAAGGCTCCGGCCGATCAGCCGCGCCGTCCTGCGCCCCCGCAGTGTCTTCCTTGTACCTTCACCCTCGCTCGGCGGGGCTTACGCGCGGCGAACGCCGCCGCCGGCAAGCCCAGGCCGCGGATCCATCTTTCCGGTGGCGGTCGCTCGGCCACCCGAAGACCCGCACAGTGAGATGGCTAGGGGTGGCCCGACGCGCTGCGCGGCCTTTCGGGGCACCCGGACGCGCCAACGGCCGCCGGTGAGGGCGGCCGTAGCGGCCGAACGATCGTGTTGATCGCGGGTTAGGCGACGGCGAGCTCGACGGCCGACGCGTCGTACTGGCGCAACTGCTCCGCCAGCTTCGCGCGGACGCCGCTCAGGATCTGCGAGACGCGCGACTCGCTGACGCCGAGCAACTCGCCGATCGCAGCGCCGGGAAGCTCATGGACGTGTACGAGCGAGAGCACGTCGCGCTCACGCTCGGACAGGCCCGCGATCGTGCGGCGCACCACCCGCATCCGCTCCTGCGTGAAGAGCGAGAATTCGGGGTCGTACTCACCCTCGGGCGAGCTGACGGTGTCGATTACCTCGACCGAGGTCGCCTCGTCGGCGGCACGCGTCGCGGTGTTGAGCGAGCTGACCTCGGCACGATCGATGTCGCGCAGCGCCGAGCGAAGCTCCTCGACGGAAAACGAGACGGATGTTGCCAGCTGTTCCTCGGTCGGCCGTGCGCCCTCGCGGGCGTAGAAGGCATCCCGCTCCCGTTCGATCAGGCGTCCGGTCTGGCGTGTCGAGCGCGGCGCCCAGTCCTGCCGGCGTAGCTCGTCGATCACCGCTCCGGCGACACGCGTCCAAGCGTACTGCTCGAAGGTCGCGCCCTTCGTCGGGTTGAAGCGGTCGACAGCCTCGATCAGCGCCACGAGCCCGTGCGAGACGAGATCGTCCAGCTCGCAGTGGGAGGGGATCTCGCGAACCTTGCGCGAGGCCAGGTAGCGCACCATCGGGGAGTAGGCGAGCACGAGCTGGTCGCGTGCGGACTTGTCCTTCTTGGTCGTCCACGCACGCCAGAGAGCTTCGGCTTGCTGCGGCGTGAGCCGCTTGGCAGAACTGTTCGTTTGCATTGACGCACAACCTCCGCAGGTCGGTTCAGGGGGAACACCTGCCGTATCGGAAGGCTCCGAGAGCGAACGCATCCCCCAGCAGGGGGAGTTGTGGCCCGGCGTCGTGACCGCGCTCAAGGGGTGGATTTGGGCGCCGATGACCGGACTCGTGTCGCTTGGTGGTCCCCGCCTGCGCCGCCAGCTCCTGCTCGGGCTCGGCTGCGCCTATGTCTTGGTTCTCGCTGCGCCCGCGGCGGCCGGCGGCTACCGGGACAACACCCTGCTGCCCTCGGCGATCCGTCACTCCGCGCATACGACCGTCACGGCAGCCGTCGTCTCGGGGACCGGCGACGCGGCGCTGCGGATGCTCGGCGGGCTCGCGATCGTCGTCGCGTTGATCCTCGGCCTCTACAAGTTCCTCAAGCGCTCGTCGGCGAAGAACGACCGCACCGTGCGCGACGACGGCTGGATGCGCGTCGTCTCCTCGACCCCACTCGCCCCCGCGCGTTCGCTCCATCTCGTGCGCGTCGGCGACGAGGTTGTGCTGCTCGCCTCGAGCGAGCAGAGCGTCACCACCGTCAGGGTCTACAGCGCCGAGGAGGCCAAGCGGCTCGGCGTCGAGCTCGACGACCTGCCCGAGGACGCAGGCGGCAAGAACGGCGCCAACCCGCGCTTCGGCACCGCGCTCGTCGAGAGCCTGAAGCGGATTACTGCACGATGATCATCTCGGCGACCGGCTCGACGATTTCGCTCTCGAATCCTGTCGAGATCATGTTCCTGCTCGGGAGCATCGCGTTGCTCCCGGGTGTGCTGATGGTCATGACGCCGTTCACGCGGATCCTGATCGTGCTCGGCTTCATGCGCAACGCGCTCGGGACGACGACGAGCCCGCCGACGCAGATTCTGGTTGGAATTGCGCTCTTTCTGAGCCTCTTCATCATGGCCCCGACGCTGCGCAAGATCGACGACGTCGCCGTAAAGCCCTACGAGGCGCACACGATCAGCGGCCATGCAGCGATCGAGCGCGGGCTCGAGCCACTACGCACCTTCATGTTCAAGCAGACGCGCGACTCGGATCTCGAGCTCTTCCTGAATCTCTGGCACGGCAAACGGCCGCAGACGCGCGCCCAGGTGCCCACCCACGTGCTCGTACCCGCCTTCATCGTCTCGGAGCTGACGACCGCCTTCGAGATCGGCTTCCTGATCTATCTGCCGTTCCTGATCATCGACATGATCGTGTCGGCGACCCTGATGTCCATGGGGATGATGATGCTGCCCCCGGTGCTCATCTCGCTGCCGTTCAAGATCCTCTTGTTCGTGCTGGTCGACGGCTGGAACCTCGTCATCCAATCGCTCGTCACGAGCTACCACTGAGGAAGGACGCGACCGTGAACCAAAGCACCGTCACCCAACTCGCCGTTCAGGCGATGACCGTCGCCCTGACCATCTCCGCCCCGTTCCTGCTGGCCGGTCTCGCGATCGGCCTGCTCGTCTCGATCTTCCAGGCCGCAACCTCCATTCAGGAGCAGACGCTCTCGTTCATCCCGAAGATCGTCGTCACGGGGATCGTGCTCGCCGTCGGCGGGCCCTGGATGATGGACCAGATCGTCGGGTACACCCAGCAGCTGTTCCAGAGCATTCCGACGCTCGTCGGGCCGTGACGCTGCCGTCAAGCCTTCGGCGGCCGTCAGGCCGCAAGCGACGCGCACGGAGCGGCGCGTGAACTTCACGCTTCCCGGTGGACTGACGCTTCCGCAGACCGCGGGTACGCAGGTACTCGCCTTCGTGCTCGTGCTGGGGCGCGTCGCGCCGCTTTTCCTGCTCGCCCCGGTGCTTTCGGCAAAGCTGATCGCGCGTCGCGCTCAGGTGATCGTCGCGCTCGGGCTCTCACTCGCGTTGACACCCGTCGCCGAAACGGGCCGGACGATCCCGACCGATCCGCTCAGCTACGCGATCACGCTCGCCCGCGAGGTCGGGATCGGGCTCTCCTTCGCGCTCGCTCTGGGTGTCCTGATGGCCGCGGTCACGAGCGGGGCGGCGCTGCTCGACACGCTCGTCGGCTTCTCCTTCGGCGCCCTCGTCGACCCCGTGACCGGCAACCAGAACGCCATCCTCGGCCAGGTCTACTCGATCTTCGCGATGATGATCTTCCTCCTCACTGGCGGAGTCGGGTACATGGTGCTCGGCGTCGCGCGCACCTACACGCTGATCCCCCTGGGCACCTACCCTGCGGCGGGCGCGCTCGCCGCACTCGCGCTCAGCGGGGCCGAGCAGATTCCGCTGATCGCGCTCGAGCTCGTCGCGCCGGTGCTCGTCGCGGTGCTCGTCGCCGACGCCGCGTTCGGCATTGTCGCTCGCGCCGTCCCGCAGATGAACGTGCTCGTGATGGCACTGCCGGTCAAGGTGCTGCTCGCGTTCGCCGTGATCGCCGCGTCGATGCCGTTCGTCGGCACGGCGCTCGAGAACGATCTCGTCAACTCGATCGGCGGCGCACTGCAGGCGCTCACGCCCTGATGGCTGACAACGGCGGCGAGCGCACCGAAAAAGCAACCCCCAAACGGCGCGCCAAGCTCCGTTCGGAGGGGCGCGTCGCGCGCTCGGTCGAGATCAGCCACACGGGGGTGTTGCTCGGGACGCTGATCGCCCTCTCGTTCGAGGGTTCGCGCCTGCTCAACGCCTCTGAGCAGATCGTCTCCGAGGGGCTGAGCCGCACCGCCAATCCGACGCAGCTCGACGGCGGTGTCGGCGTGATGGGGCTCGTCATGAGCTCGCTCGACTCGTTCGGCTCTGCGATCTGGCCGATCGTCGCGGTCGCCGCGGCAGTCGGGATCATCACCAACGTCGCTCAGGTCGGGCTGCGGTTCAGCACGAAGTCGATCAAGCCTTCCTTCACGAAGCTGAACCTCTTCACAGGGCTCAAACGCATGTTCGGCAAGAATCAGCTCGTCGAGCTCGCCAAGTCGATTGCGAAGGTGGCGATCGTCGGAACCGTCGCAGGCGTGGCGCTCTGGACGAGCCTGCCCTCGTTCGGGCTGCTCGTCGGCAGCTCGCCCGGTTCGATCGTCGCCGACATCGGGCAGACCGTTCTCTCGATCGGCTACGAGGCCGGGGGAGCACTCGCCGTCATCGCCATCCTCGACTACATCTGGCAGCGGCGTAAGTTCGAGAAGATGACCCGTATGACGAAGGAGGAGATCAAGCGGGAGGTGCGTGAGGCCGACCTGTCGCCCGAACTGCGCGGGATGATCCGCCGCCGCCAGGGGGAGGCGGCGCGCCGGCGCATGCTCGCCGACGTGCCAACCGCCGACGTCGTCGTCGTCAACCCGACCCATTTCGCCGTCGCGCTCCGCTACGACGGCACCAAGCCGGCGCCCGAGGTTGTTGCAAAGGGGATCGACCATCTGGCCTTGACGATTCGGCGGATCGCCGAGGAGGCCGGCGTCACGATCGTCCATCAGCCGCAGCTGGCGCGGGCGCTTCACCGCGACGTCGAGCTCGGTCAGATGATCCCCGACCAGTTCTTTCACGCGGTTGCGGAGGTGCTCGCGTTCGTGTTCAGAACCGCCGGCCGCCGCCGTCGCGTCGCCTAGCGCGACACGGGCGGGCGGCGTTCTCTCACGCTCAATTCGCCCTGGCCGACACCGATGAAACAGGTGTGGCTGCTCGGCCCGTCCCCGGCCAGCGCCGCTGCGTCGCGGCGCGCGGCTCTGTGACCCCTCCCCTCGGGAGCTGCTAGCGCATGGACAATGTCCTGAAGCGGCTGCTCAAGCAGGCCGACCTCGCAGCCGCCTTCGTCGTCGTCATCGTCGTCGTGATGATGATCGTGCCGCTGCCCTCGCCGGTGCTCGACATCGTGATCGCGATGAACATCTCGGCGGGGCTCGCGATCCTGATCTCGGCGATGTACGTGCCCAAGGCGGTCGAGTTCTCCTCGTTCCCGTCGATCCTGCTCTTCACGACGCTGATGCGGCTCGCGATCAACGTGAGCGTCACGCGGTTGATCCTGCTGCACGCGAACGCCGGTGGCGTCATCCAGGCGTTCGGCTCGGTCGTCGTCGGTGGCAACCTCGTCGTCGGGCTCGTCATCTTCTTCATCCTCGTCGTGATCCAGTTCGTCGTGATCACGAACGGGGCCGGGCGTGTCGCCGAGGTCGCGGCGCGCTTCACCCTCGACGCGATGCCGGGCAAGCAGATGGCGATCGACGCGGACCTGAACACCGGTCAGATCACCGACGCCGAGGCGCGTGCCCGCCGCTCCGAGATTCGCCGCGAGGCCGACTTCTACGGAGCCATGGACGGCGCCTCCAAGTTCGTCAAGGGCGACGCGATGGCAGGCCTGTTGATCGTCTCGATCAACCTGATCGGCGGCATCGTCGTCGGTGTCGTCGAGGACCACATCGCGATCACCGAGGCGCTCCACCGCTTCTCGCTGCTGACGGTCGGCGACGGTCTCGCTGCCCAGATTCCGGCGCTGCTGATCTCGACCGCGACCGGCATCATCGTCACCCGCTCGGGCAGCGAGAAGAACCTCGGCTCCGAAATGACCGCGCAGCTGCTGAGCCAGCCTCGGGCGACTCGCATCTCGGGCGGCGTCATCTGCGCGATGGGTCTCGTTCCGGGGCTGCCGTTGCTGCCCTTCGTCTTCGTCGGCGGGCTGCTCTTCCTGCTCGGCCGGACGGTTGGCAAGCAGCAGGCCGCCGAGCGCGCGGCGATCAAGCCGAACGCGCCTGCCAGTGAGGCGACGGTCGCCGATCCGGCCGCCCGGGCGCTCCAGATCGATCCGCTCGAGCTCGCGATCGGCTTCGGGCTCGTGCCGATGGTCGATCAGCGCGCCGGCGGAGGGCTGCTCGCACGAGTCGGGCTCGTGCGCAAGCAGATCGCCTCCGACCTCGGCATCGTCATCGCCCCGGTGCGCATCCACGACGACGCCTCGCTCGAATCCCACGCCTACGTGATGCGCGTGCGCGGCGCAGAGGTGGCTCGCGGCAAGCTCATTCCCGGCCATCGCCTCGCCATGAACCCAGGAGACGCAATCGCGGGTCTGCCCGGGATCCCGACCGTCGAACCGGCCTTCGGGCTGCCGGCGGTCTGGATCGAGGATCGCAGCCAGGCAGAGGCCGAGGCGCTCGGGTACACGGTCGTCGACGGTGAGTCGGTGATCGTCACCCACCTCACCGAGACGATCCGGCGCCACGCCGACGAGCTGCTCACCCGGCAGGAGACGCGCAAGCTCCTCGACGAGCTCAAGGAGCGCAACGCCGCGGCGGTCGAGGAGATCGTGCCGGACAAGCTGTCGGTCGGCGAGATTCAGCGGGCGCTCCAGCACCTGCTGCGGGAGGGCGTCTCGATCCGCGACCTCGGCACGATCCTCGAGGCGATCGGCGATCGTGCCGTCTACACCCGTGACCCGGCCCAGCTTGCCGAGGCGGCGCGGCAGGCGCTCGGACGGACGATTACGGCGCTGTTCCTCGACGACGAGAAGACGCTGCGCGCGATCTCGCTCGACTCGGCGCTCGAACAGGAGGTCGCCGAGTCGCTCGCGCAGACACCCGAGGGTGAGGTACTCGGGCTTGATCCGGTACGTGCCCGTGCGCTCCTCGCCTCGCTCACCGAGCACGTCGACCGGCTCACCGTGGGCGGTCGCCGCCCGGTCGTGCTCTGCTCGAGCCGCATCCGCCGTCATCTCCGCCAGCTCGTCGAACAGACCTTCCCGCAGCTGGCAGTTGTCTCCTACAACGAAGTCGTTCCCGGAATCCGAGTCGAAAGCGCAGGGATGGTGACCGCATGAGCACAGCGTTCGAACAAGAATCCAAGACCTATTTCGGCGACTCGCTCGAGGAGGTGTTGCCCCGCATCCGTGAGGAGCTCGGCCCTGATGCGCTGATCGTGCGACAGCGAGAGGGGATCGTGGGCGGGATCGGCGGGTTCTTCGGCCGCAAGTGCGTCGAGGTCGAAGCACAGCCGGCTTCCCCGCCGCTGCCCTCGCTCCCGCCGCGGTCGATCATCGACGCCTACGACAGCGCCCCGCCGTTCGAGCCGTTCCTGGAGGCCGAAGACGGGCGCTCGTCGGACGAGCAGATGCTCGCGAAGGAGCCTGCCGGCGACGATCTGCTCGAGGCGATGCTCGCCCAGAGCTCGCCGTTCGCGGCGACGCTCTCCTCAGCGCTACAGGAGGCTCCGCCCCGCACGAGCGTCTTCGAGCCGGGTTGGGAACGACTCGCCGGGGAGGCTCAGCCGTCAGCGGCCCCGAGCGCCGGCCCGCCGGTCGCCGACGACGAGCCGTGGGCGCCGGTACCCGACGATCGTGCAGCCGCCGCCGTGCTCGAACGGATTCCGACACAGGTCGCGCGCTCGCGCCAGGCCGTACGGAGCACGGTGCTCGAGGTTGTCGACGAGTTGGCCGGTCTGCGAGCCGAGCTCGTATCGGCGTCCGTCCCGCTCGACCTCGCCGGCGAGATCATCGCCGAGGCGCGTGACGGGCTTCGCTCCTTCGACCCCGACACGCCGATGCGTGAGCTCGTGCGACGTTCGCTGACGAGCCGCATCCCGCTCGCACAGGTGCGCGTCACCGGGCAGCGCCGGATCGCAGTCGTCGGCACCGCCGGCTCGGGACGCACGCTCGCGGCTGCCTCTCTGATGTGCGCGTACGCGCAGGCGGGGCATTCGGTCGGCGCCTTGAGCCTTGAGCCGGGCCGTAAGGCGGTGCGTCTCGCCGACCTGCTCGGCGGACTTGACGCGCCTTTCGAGATTGCGCAGACCCCGGCCGCGGTCACGCGCGCCACGACTGCGCTCGGGTCGACCGACGTGGTCATCGCCGATGTGCCGGCGCTCCGCGACGGAGTCGATCCGCGTTGCCTCTCCAAGGCGCTCGCGCTGCTCAAGGCGTTTCGCCCCGACGAGACGCATGTCGTGATGCCCGCGGGCACCGGGGCCGAGGAGGGGCGTGCGCTCGTCGACGCGCTTACAGCCACCGAGCTCCCGCTGCGCCTGATCGTCTCCCACACCGATGATCAGGCACCCTCGGGTGTTGCCGTCGGTGTTGCGCTCACGCACCGTATCCCGGTCTCGTTCGTTGGCTGCGGCCCCTCGATCGGTCGGCTGCGGCCCCCAGAACCGCACGTGCTCGCATCGATGGTGATCGCGTGAGGCGCACGCGCGGTGAGGGCCGTGAGTCGGGCTCGCTCCCGCACCTGTCCGGTGCTGCCGCCATGCCGGCCGGCCGCGCCGTCTCGCCGTCGCCCGCACAGCGCCGCGAGGCCGTACGGGCGAGCTCAGCGAGCGAGCTCCACATCGGGCGGCCGGGCGAGAAGATGACGCGTTGCCTGAGCGTCGACTACTCGGGCTCGGGCCTGCGCGCGCACTTGCCGACACTCAGGCTCGCCGACGGCGAAGAGGTCGACGTCTACGCGCGGATGCCCGATGGTGTCGAGATCGAGGCCCGCGCCGCCGTCGTGCGCCGAGACCCCGACGGTCTCTACGCCTTCCAGTTCGTCGAGATCGACGAGCAGCACCGCGAGCTCCTGATCCGGCGCATCTTTACCGAGCAACGGCGTCGGCTTGCCGCCGCGAAGGAGCACCCGTGAGCGACGGCGAACGAGTCACCTCGCTGCGAAGTCATCCGAGCGCTGGACCCGCGATCCGTCGTGCGAAAGCGCTCGGTGGGCTCGCGGGGTTCGGGATCACGGCACTGATCGGGTTCGAGCACGGCACGCCCTTCGCGCTCACGATTGAGCGGGCACTCGAAGTCGGCGTTGCGTGCCATCTTGTCTTCTGGGCGGCTGCCCTGCTCGTCTGGAAGCGGCTGCTCGTCGCGCAGGCGGCTGGACTCGCACGCACACGGGCGCCCGGCAGAGGTGGCGCGAAGGCGGCGAAGGCTGAATGAGCTCACCACTCGACCCGCTGCAGCTTCCACGCATCGACCCGCTCACGCCGATGCGGCGGGTCGACCGCCAGCAGACGCCACGCGATCAGAGCGGCCGTCAACATTCCGACGAGCCGGATGAGGATGAGGAGGACGAGGAAGACGGGCTCCACGTCGACGTGCTCGCCTGACTGCGAAGAAAGGTCTCAAGTTCTACGCGGGAGTGCCGACAATGTTCGTGCAAGGGCAGCGACCCAAGAGGTCGAGGCCAGAAAAGTACGCGACTCGCATGAGGCGAGTCGCCGGATGAAGACGATCGTTCTTCAAGGAGGAAGAGCATGTCATCCCTTAGCATTCATACGAACGTTGCGTCGCTCAACGCGCACAACAACCTCGTCAACACGTCGGACATGTTGCAGCAGTCGATGGAGCGCCTCAGCTCCGGCTACCGCATCAACTCGGCGGCCGACGACGCTGCGGGCTACGTGATCAGCGAGAAGCTTGGCGCGCAGGTGAGCGGTCTGCAGCAGGCGCAGCAGAACGCGCAGGACGCGACCTCGCTGGTGCAGACGGCCGACGGTGCGATGAGCGAGGTGCAGACGATGCTCCAGCGCGTTCGTGACCTCGCGGTCGAGTACAACAACGGCACGCTCGACTCGGCCGACCAGGCCGCGATCACCCTCGAGGTCGGGCAGCTCTGCGCCGAGATCTCGCAGATCGCGTCGCAGACGCAGTTCAACGGCATCGCCCTCCTGAGCGGCGGCGCCACGATCACGTTCCAGATCGGTGCCAACGACGGCGAAGCCGTCGCGGTCTCCGCGCTGAACCTGTTCGGCACCTCGTCATCGTTCGACATCAACTCGTCGATCTTCGACTTCTCGGGTGCGACCGTCACGCTTGCGTCGATCGACAGTGCGATCGACAACGTCTCGTCGGCGGCAGCGACCTTCGGCGCGATCCAGAACCGGCTCAGCGACTCGCTGACGAACCTCCAGTCCTACCAGGAGAACCTCAGCGCAGCCCAGGGCACGATCAAGGACACCGACATGGCGTCCGAGATGGCGAACTTCACCAGTCTGCAGGTACTGCAGCAGGCCGGTGTCGCGATGCTCTCGCAGGCCAACACGAGCCAGCAAAACCTGCTGCGACTGTTCCAGTAAGCAGCAGCGCCAGCAGTAGTCATCCAACGGGGTAGACGGGGCCGCCGACGCGGGCGGCTCCGTCACCTGCCCCGCAACCCGGTTCGTACCCACTCAAGTGTAAGAGGCTGCAGGTGCTGCAGCCGGTGGGCGAAGTGTTTCGTCCGCCAGGCCATCGAACCCTCCGCAGGTCGTGGCCGCAAAAGCACCACTGCAACACAACATACGCAGGTCACATAGTCAGGGGACAGATGAGGGCCGCTCGATGAGCGGCCCTCATCACTTTTCGGCGCCGCCCGATCGAAGCCGTCATCTTGCGCCTGGCGCGAGGCCGGATCAGCGAGCAAGAGTGCTTGGGTCACGACCTCGATCTTGCGCGTTAGCGGTCCGCCAACGAGGTGCTGTCGTCAGGGGGTCGCTTGGAGATGGGCCTCCATCGCCCGGGTGATCTCAGGCACCTCGAGATCGCCCCGCGCGACGGCCAGTACCAGCTCCTCGGCCTCGTCAACCGTGAACGTCAGATCACTGCGATTGATCAGACAGAAGACGCGAGTGGCCGCCCATGCGAGTCGCTTGTTGCCGTCGACGAGTGCGTGATTACGCGCAAGCGAGTGCATCAGCGCGGCGGCCTTCTCCGCGAACGTCGAGTAGGCATCCTGGCCAAAGGCGCTCGCGCCGGGGCGCCCGGCGGCCGAGGCTAGAAGGCCTCGGTCGCGTATCGCCACGGTGCCGATGACCCCATCCGCGAGCTCGAGGAGGTCGTCGACGCTGAGATAGTCGAGCGCTCCGTCGTTCAGCGGCTGAGCCGATCGAGGAGCTCGGCATCCTCGGTACGAACCCGCTCGATCGCCGCGCGGAGCCGCTCTGGTCGCCCTGAGACGTACTCGGCGATCGCGGCCCGGGCGACCTCCTGCATCGACCGTCCCTCCTGCTCAGCCTTGCGGCGAAGCGCCGCCGTCTCGCTGTCGCTGAGCCGAAGGTTCATCGCCATGCGCGAAATGGTACCAGTGCGGTACCGCGAGCGGCTTGCGGATCGGACCGCGCTCGGGACTCGGTCGGCGCCGAGCACCAGGCGGCAGGATCCTGCCTTGCCGAGTGCGAGCCTCGTCTAGGTGGTTACTCCTCGCCCGAATAGCGTTCCCAGGCGGCCTGCTTGGAGACCGAGAGCGCCTCCCCAATCTGGCTCCAACTGCGGCCGTTCGCCCGGCAATAGCGGACGATCTCTGCGATCCGGCCCTCGAGCTGCTCGATCGCTTCGGCGAGACCTGGGAGGAACAGGAGGGGGTCGACCCGGGCGGCCGCGTCGCCGATCTGTTCGGGCATCGCGATCGCGATCCGCCACGTCCCGCCCTCGCTCTCGTCCTCGGTGACCTTCGTCTTGGCCATGATCGTGTCGCCGTCGGTTCGTTTGCCGCTGTGGGCGCGCTTCAGCGTCAGCTGATCGAACCCCTTCAGGTTGCGCATCCACTCCGGCATCGCCTCGAGCGGGGAAGCCGGCTGTCTCCGTCGCGCTCCGCTCTCCATCTCAGGCTCCTTTCGTCAAGATCTCCTGACGATAAGGCTAGCCTCGGTGTCGGAACGCGTCAAGTCCGCCTGACACCCCCGGGTGGCAGTGCTCGTGGAGGCCGCAGCCCTAGCTGGCGCCGACGGTAAGAGCGATCCCGTGCGCGAGCGTTTGTCCCGGGTGGACAGAAGACGCTCGTGCTACCGATTGCGCCACCCCGGGTCTGGCACCGGGAGACGCCACGGGCGACACGCGGCTAGGCGGGTCGTCTGATCGCGTTGAGCTGCCGGTCGGCGTAGACGAGTCGTACGGCGGCCGCGTCCGGGTTGCCGGTGTCGGGGCGCCTCTCGACGAGCTCCAGGCCGAGCTTGACGGCGACGCGCGCTGAGGCGGTGTTGTGCTCGAGCAGGTAGGCGACGATCGGGGTCTCTGGGCGGAGCAGATCGGCCCGGCGGACAGCCTCGGCGGCAAGCTCCGTCGCGTATCCGAGGCCCTGGTAGTCGGGGGCGAAGCGGTAGCCGAGATTCCAGTACCCGCCTCGCTGAAGCGAGCAGCCCCCGTAGCCGACTATTGTCCGGCTGTTCTGTGTCCGGACGGTCCAGACGCCGAGCCCGTTGGTCTGCCAGTCGTGCAACCAACGGTCGATCATCGCAAGCGTCTGTTCCTGGCGGGTATGCCGGAGGCTCGGATAGTGGCTCCATACGCGTGGGTCGGCGCAGATCCTGTGCAGCTCGTCGAGTTCGTCCCGTCCCGGCCGACGCAAATCGAGCCGCGGGGTGAGCGTCCTCGCGGTGGAGTCCCCTGCGCTGTCCACGTCTGCGAACCTACCGCGCGGTGCGGTTCGAGATCGTCGGGTGCTCGCGGACCCCGTGGCGGGGCCGTCGGGTGCCGTGGCGTGACGCGCTCGCGTTGGATGTCCGCGCCTACGACTTGGACGCCGAACTGCGGGCTCGTCGAGACGTTGCTTCTAGACCGTGAGTGGGACGCGCTCGGCCACGGCGGCCCGGTGGAGCGCGTCCGCAGTGTCCGTGTCGAAGCGGGGCAGCGTCTTGAGACTGGGCGGTGCCGGCCGATGCGAGAAAAGCGCGTTCGCGCGGGCAGCGAGTGCTGTCCAGTCGCGTGCGGGCACCACGGAGGCGATCATGTCCACAGTGTTGTCGTCGTCGAGGCCGGCGGCGGCGAGCGTCTCGGAGAGCCGTTCGACGATCCGTTCGCCGTCCGGCTCGACGAGGATCAGCAGCGTTGCGTCGTCGTTACCGTCGAAGGCCTCGGCGTAGGCTCCGAGCCGTTCGGGTGCCGCCAGCAGTTCCTCGGCGAAGGCGATAGTGAGAAACGCGCGGCTGTCAGGAACGAGCGCTTTGCCAGCTTGGGCGAGGGTACGCCGGTACGCGGCGAGCGTTTGCTCGGCGGCGCGCGTCCAGGTGTACTGCGCGACGTGACGTGCGAGCTCCGCGCCACCATGCGGCTCACGGTGCGCACGTTCGAGGGCGGCGCTGACGGCGTCTCTGATCGACACCGGATCGGAGGGGTCGCAGTAGGAGACACGGTCGCCGTAGTACTCGAACTCGGACGAGCGGTTGCTGACCACGAGCGGGCAACCGGCGGCCGCAGCCTCCAGGTTCGCGAGGGCTGAAGCCTCGGCGAAGCTCGGAAGCACATGCACGGCGGCTGCCTTGTACGCCGAGGCGATCAGTTCTTGCGGGAGTCGCTCGAAGTGCATGAGCCGCTCGCCCCCGCGCGCGAGTACGAGCTCACGGTAGTCAGGCTCGAAGGCGGGTCCGACCAGGACGAGCGGTAGGTCGCTGTCGCGAAGCGCCTCGGCGAGCAGCGCCTGATTCTTGCGCGCGTCGATCGCTCCTACGCAGAGCGCGAAGTCTCGTACTCCCGCGAACGACACGAACTCCTCCGCGTCCGCGTGCGCGAAGATCTCGGCGTCGACGCCGTGACGGACGACGGTGTGCGGCTTCGAGATCAGCCGAGTCACCTGGCTCAGCGTCTGGATCTCGTGGTGGCTCGTGACGCAAATGTGATCGACGCAATCGAGCATCTCGCATAGGGCCGCGTCGAAGCCGGGGACGATCTCGTTGGGGCCGTGACGAGTCATGCCGTTGACGACGACACGCCCGGCGCGCAGCTCCTCGATCAGATGTGCGCGTACCGCGGGATCGCTCTGGCCGAGCACCGCGCGCACGGCGAGCCCGGCCCAGGCCGTCTCTGTCCAGTGAAGATAGAACGGCTGCCAGACGACGGGTACGCCGGTCGCGCGAAGGTGACGCAGCTGCGTCAGGGCGAGCCCTGGGCTCCAGATGTTGAAGGCGTGCACGAGGTCGAAGCCCTCGACCGCGGGTGTCGTCTCGTAGCTGAGCTCGGCGTCGACACCGACGGTGCGGAGCGCTTTCGCGGTGCGCTCCATCACGTAGGCGGCGCCGCCCTTGGTGTCGATATCACCGCGGTAGGTGAGCAGCACGCGCAGCTTCGCCGCGGTGGTTTCGGTGCTTGCAGAGGCGGTGCTCGACGTCATCGGCATGCGACCGTCCGGTGATCGGCTCAACGCCGCGTCAGTTGAGTCACGACCGGCGTTTCAGCGTGACGGACTGAGCGCGGTCGCGAGCAGCTCGTCGGCCGTGCCGGTGCGCAGCGACGGGAGACCCGCGAGCGAGGGCGGCGGCTCGCGCAGGGAGAGCAGCCCGTGGGCGAGGGGGGCGAGGCGGCCGAGCAGAGCCGGCTCGATCCCTCCGGGGAGGGCGACGATATCGGCCTGCGTGCCGTCGAGGCCGGCGCGGCCGAGCGCCGGGGCGAGTGTCGCCTCGAGGTCTGTCCGTGCGGAGGCGAGCAATGCGAGTGACACATCTGCCCCCTCAGGGAGGGCGGCCGCGTACTGGGAGAGGAGCTCGGGCTCGTCGACAACCTCGTCGGCTAGCGCTAGCACGATCGCCGAACGGGCACCCTCGAGCCCGCAGGCGCTGCGTCCCGGCGTCGTGCCGACGCGGGACGCGGTCACCGAGTAGCCAAGGGGGAGGATCCGTCGCGCGTCGAGGTGCGCGAAGGAGGCGACGATGTCGGCGAGCTGACGCAGGGTCTGCACCGCTTGCGCCCGCTGGGGATCGAGGCCGTCGGGACGGCTGCCGACCGCGGCACCGACATTCCGCATCAGCTGCGCGATCGTCGTGAAGCAGTCGTTGCGCGGTTCGATCGCGACGTCGACGAAGCCCGCCTGGGTGAGCAGGTGCGAAAGCCCGTGAGGGGTGTAGCGGTAGAAGTCGTACGGCTCCTCGTGCAGCTCCCAGACGAGAGGGACGGTGAGAAAGAAGCGCCCTCCCGGGATGAGCAGACGGTGGATCTCGCGCAGCACCGCAGCCGGCTCGGCGACATGTTCGAGCATCTGGGTGTTGACGATCGCGTCGAAGCAGCGATCGGGCAGGGGTAGGGCGTCGGCCGAACCGACGACGTCGACGGCCCGCGCACCGGGATGTACCGAGTTCTCCCAGTCGGAGGTCAGGTAGTCCACGTGGGCGAAAAGCTCGCGGTAGGGCGCTTCGCCGGCGCCGAGATCGAGCACGCGTGCCCCGGCCGGGAGCGATGCGGCCGTCCGCTGAACGAACTCGAGAATCGTCTCGCGCTCGTAGGGGAACTGCGCGGTGAACGCGGCGAGCGCCGGGGACGGCTCCCGCGGGCCGGCGACGTCGGCGGCGGTCCCGGCGGGTGCCGGTCGCGGCGGCTGGATCGCCGCGAGCGTCCGATCCCAAGGTTGCTCGAGCGGCGAGGCCAGATCGTAGGCGAGCGCGGCGACCCCACGCGCCTCGGCATCGGCGATCAGCGCCGGCCGACCGGCAGGCAGAAGCGCAATGCACCCGGGGATGAAGAGCGACCCGGGGTCGTCGGTGGGGGCGAGCTCGACGGGGAAGCGGGGGGTGGGGCTCGAGCCTTCCTCGAAGAGGGCGGCGATCCGTGCGCTCTCGCCGGGAAGGCAGCCGACGCGCAGCGACGCCGCCAGTCCGGCGCCGACGAGTTCCTCGGCGCGCTCGAGCAGGCGAACCGCCTCTTCGGGGAGCGACGGCGCCGCCGCGACGAGGGTCGCTCCGGGCGCGAGGGGTGCGAGTCCGGCGTCCGCGAGCAGACGTTCGAGCAGCTGGCGCAAGCGCTCGTCACCCGGGAGCAGCTCGAGTGCGCGTGCGGCGACCGCGTAGGCCGAGTTGCCGTCCGGGTCGGTGCGGTGCACGTGCGCGTGCCCGAGCTCGCGGGCGCAGTGGCTGAGACAGCCGGCGAAGAGCCCGGGGATGGCCGGCCGGGCGCTCGCCGGGAACGCCTCGTCGGCGACCGCGAGTGCCAGTGCCGAGACGAGTTCACCGACGAAGGCGCTCCCTCCGTGCCAGTGGTTGCTGCCCGCCTCGGCGTGGCGGCGATAGCTGACGAGCGGTGTGTGCAGCGTGGCGACCCGGCCTCGCAGGGCGAGTCGTAGCAGGGCGAGCCAGTCGCAGCAGTACTCGAGTCGAACGTCGAAGCCGCCGCTCGCACGCAGCGCGTCGGTGCGACAGACGGCTGCCATCAACACCATCGGGTTGACCGGCGCCATCTGCGGGAAGAAGGCGCCGCGTTCGCTCAGGGCGGGCGCGTCGGCGAAGTCGCACCAGATGCGCTGCACGGCGCCCTCCGCGTCGATCACCTGGGCGAGGCTGTGGGCGAAGACGGCTTCCGATTCGGCCAGCACGCCGACCTTGGCGTCGAGATTCCCGGGCAGCATCAGGTCGTCGCAGGCAAACGGCGCAAAGAACGGGGCGTCGGTCTCGGCGAGCGCGCGATTGAGGCTGCCGTAGTAGGTCGTGCCCTCCGGATTCTGGGCTAGCGTGACGCGCGGGTCGGCCAGGTAGGAGCCGGCGAGCTCGAGCGAGCCGTCGCTCGAGCCGTTGTCGTAGATCCGCAGCTCGAGCTCGACTCCCTGCTGGCCGAGCACACTCTCGATCGCCTCGGCGAGGTAGCGCTTGCCGTTACGGACGGAGAGCGCGACGCAGACGCTGCGGTCGACGCTCATCCGGCGACGCGTTGAGGCGCGTCGGGTACCGCCGGCGACGGCGCGACGCTCCCCCGGCGGTCGACGACCGAAAGCGGGACGACCTCGCTCGGCTTTGCGGCGCGGCGCTCTCGCTGGCCGACGCGCCGCTCGAGCGGCGGGGTGCCGGCCGGGTTGGTGCCCCGGTTCTGGATCAGCGTGCGCAGCGACGGCGACTCGTTGTAGGGGCCGTCGATGTGGTCGATCGTCAGCGCCTCGTCCGCGCTCAGGGGTGCGGTGAGCTTCTCCCCGTTCATCACCTCGCGGCAGGAGAGCTGGCCCTTCTGGAGCGGAATCGCGAGGTAGAGGTCGTGGTCGAAGGAGTGCTTGTTGAGGGTGTAGCCGGGCTCGAGGTCGCGCCGTGCGTAGACACCGCGGACGAGCGTGTCGAGGTACTCGGTCTCGCGGCGGGTGACGATACGGCGGGCGCTCTCGGTGCCGCCACACATCGCTTGCGCGGTGTGGAACGCCTTGAACCAGCGGTCGAGCTGCTCGGGGAGCGTGCAGTAGGGGGAGACGGGGATCCCGCCGGCGTCGATGTCGATGTGCCGCTCCCAGGTCCGGGCGCCCTTGGCGTAGGAGAGCAGCATCGACGCTTCCCAGTCGCGGTACTCGTGCGTCGAAAAGCCGATCACGTGGCCGGGGTAGCGGCGGCGGAAGTAGTCGATCTGGTTGAGCTCGAGATCGTCGTCCTCGGAGGGGTAGATCGAGACACAGTGGTTGATCGCAAGCGGGATGCCCCGGTTCTCGAAGAAGGTGACGAGGTCGTCGAGATCCTTCTCGGAGGCGCCCCCGGAGGAGGCGATGACCGGCAGCCGCGTGGCCGCGATCCGTTCGAGCAGGGGCCAGTCGTTGGCGTCGCTGCTTGCGATCTTGAGGATCGGCAGGTCGAGCTCGACGCAGAGCTCCACCGAGGCCTCATCGAACGGCGTCGCCATCGGGATACAGCCGACTTCGACGATCGCCTGTACGACGGCGGCGTACTCCTGCCGCAGCAGCCGTGTGGCCTCTGTTTTCTTGATGTAGCGGTCGTTCTCGCTGCCCTTGAAGGCCGGGTGGACGAAGCGGTCGACGTCGCGGAACTGCAGCTTGATCGCAGCCCGCACGTTGTTGTAGCGCACGACCGTTCCATGCGCGCGGACGATGCGCATCGCCCGCTCGACCCGGCCCCAGTGGTTGTTCGCCATCTCGAGCACGAACAGGTTCGAGAAGAGGTCCTGGTCACGCTGGCTGATCGTGCTCACGTCTGCTCCTCTCGCCGGATCGTGGACGTCCCGAGCCCGCAGGCACGCGTGGAGCGACCTCGTGCTTGGCCGGCGCTGCGGCGCGGAGGCCTACACCCGAGGGTGCGCAGCGTGGTCGAAGCGCAGCCTGGGCGACGGGGGGCGCGTGCAGGGGACACCCGTGAGTTATCGATCTCGAACGTCCAGAGTTGAGCCTCGCCCCGCGATCGGGGGACGTTCCCGGCCGGCTACATCTGGACGTAGCCGGTCGCCTCGGAAGGCTCCCGGTGGACCTGCGTCACGGCGTTCGCGTAGTTGCCCTCGACTGTCGTCAGTGAGCCGTCGGGGTTGACCGATTCGACGATGCCGACGTGTTCGTCACCGAACAGGATCAGGTCGCCTGGGGCCGGCGTGGCCGACGCGGGCAGGAGGCGTCCGGTCGAGGCGGCCCAACTTGTGATCTCAGCGACCGAGCCGAGGCCCTGTCCGGTGCTCCCGAGCGGCTCACCGGCCTGTTGCGCGGCCCAGGAGGCGAAGTACGCGCACCATGGCTCGCCCGGTTCCGAGCCCGCTACGGCCGAGCGATACTCGGCGATCTGGGGTCCGTTGTTCGAGCCCATCGGCTGCTCGGTGACTCCGAGCTGGCTTTCGGCGGCGGCGAGGAGCCGCTCGGCGGGGGTGCCGGTAAAGGTGCCTGTGGTCGAGTCGACGCTCGAACCTGCGGCGGTGCCCGTGAGCGCGGTCGTGCCCGTGGTTGCGGTCGAGCCCGTCGTCGCACTCGAGTCGGCGCTCGTCCCTGTCATCGAGGGCATGAGGGCCGCGAGCGACTGGATCTCACCGATATCGCTGAGCGCGCCCGAGCTGTCATCACTCGAGCTGTCGCCGAGCGTCCCGAGCAGTGCCTGGGCCTGTGACTGCTCGAGCAGCGAGCTGACGAGCGTCGATTCCGCGGTGCTGGGGCTACTGGCGGTGCTGGGGGAGGTGGCGTTCGACGCCGCGGCAGCGGTGGCGGCGCTGCCCGTGCCGCTTGCCGCGGTCGTCGAGTTGGGGCTGCTGCTCGCGCTGGCGAGCGCGTCGGCAAAGGAAGACGACCCGGGGAGGGGTGTTGGCGGGGTCGCGAGCTGGCCGGTCAACTGCTGGATCGCTGCCAGCTGCGACATGACCTCGGTAATCGACATCGGGAGGGTGAATCGGCTGGGAAGGGCCGATGTTGAGCGTTCGGCGCGCCGGAGGACTGGCCTCCGGCGCGCCGTCAACGATCAGCCTCGGCTGTCTAGGCCCCCTGGATGAGTCGCAGCAGGTTTTGCTGGCTCGTGTTGGCCTGCGAGAGCATCGCGACACCGGCCTGCTGCAGTACCTGCAGACTGGTGAAGTTCGCCATCTCGGACGCCATGTCGGTGTCCTTGATCGTGCCCTGGGCTGCGCTTAGGTTCTCCTGGTAGGACTGGAGGTTCGTCAGCGAGTCGCTGAGCCGGTTCTGGATCGCGCCGAAGGTCGCTGCCGCCGACGAGATGTTGGAGATTGCAGTGTCGATCGACGCAAGCGTGACGGTCGCACCCGAGAAGTCGAAGATCGCCGGGTCGATGTCGAACGACGAGCCCGAACCGAACATGTTCAGCGCGGAGACCGCGACGGTCTCGCCGTCGTTGGCACCGATCTGGAACGTGATCGTGGCGCCGCCGCTCAGGAGGGCGATGCCGTTGAACTGCGTCTGCGACGCGATCTGCTGGATCTCGGCGCAGAGCTGCCCGACCTCGAGGGTGATCGCGGCCTGGTCGGCCGAGTCGAGCGTGCCGTTGTTGTACTCGACCGCGAGGTCACGGACGCGCTGGAGCATCGTCTGCACCTCGCTCATCGCACCGTCGGCCGTCTGCACCAGCGAGGTCGCGTCCTGCGCGTTCTGCTGCGCCTGCTGCAGACCGCTCACCTGGGCGTTGAGCTTCTCGCTGATCACGTAGCCCGCAGCGTCGTCGGCCGCCGAGTTGATGCGGTAGCCGGAGCTGAGGCGCTCCATCGACTGCTGCAACATGTCCGACGTGTTGACGAGGTTGTTGTGCGCCTGCTGCGAGGCGACATTGGTAGTGATACTCAGTTCTGTCATGGGAAGCGGATTCCTTTCCGGTTTGCGAAGCTGGGGACGTGGCTCGCGAAGAGCCCGATCAGGTTCCGTCGTTCGAGGTCGGAAGCGTCTTGACAGTCGTGTCTGCGGCCGCCTTGTTCTCCTGCTTGACGGCCTCCCAGATCTCGTGGCGATAGACCCGAACCTCGTCCGGCGCCTCGATGCCGAGCCGCACGGTTGAGCCGACGACTTCGAGCACCGTGACGGTGACATCGTCGCCGAGGCAGATCCGTTCGCCTCGTTTTCTGGAGATCACGAGCATCCAGTTCCTCCTAACCAGCAGCCGCCGTTACAGGGACATCAACGTGGGCGGCCTGCACCTCGCTCAGCTCCACCTCGGAAAAGAGGGGATGCCGAACACTGTAGCCGCCTGCGTCGTTGAGCATCTGACGCCCGACCCGCGAATCCGCGTTGATGATGATCGGGCAGGCCAGGTTGATCGTGAAGTCCGCGATGTTCTCGGACGCACGAACGATGCAGAGGATCCAGGCGTCGCTCGGGTCCTGAAGCTCGAGCCGCTGGGCCTCATCCTCGCGGAGCCGCACCTCGTAGTTGCTGAAAAACAGCCACGGTGAGGTGACGGGTACCGCGATGTCCGCGTAATCGACGGAGTGGAGCCAGTAAAACGGTGAGTCGTTCGACTTCGCCACGAATGCCCAGCGCTGTCCTGGCAGGCCGGGGAGTCCGTCCGGGAACGCGAGCACCGCGTCGTCGCGGATCTCGACCGTTCCGAACCTTGTGCTTTGGATCTGCATCTGCTTGGCCTCCTTTCGGCCTCTTAGGAAGTACTGCTGAGGAAGTCCATGAGGCTCGGCTGGATCAGGCTGGCGCCCGCCTTGAGGGCAGCCTGGTAGACCGAGGTCTCCTGTGAAAATTGATCATCGTCGAGGCAATATCCGTGTCCTGAACGCTCGAAAGCTGCGACGTCGTCGCGGTCGACTGCGCCTGCAGGGCGGTCGTCGTTGCCGCAAGACGGTTCTCGCCGGAGCCGACGAAGACCTGGGCCTCGCCGAGTGTCGACTGCGCCGCCTGGATCGCCTGCAGATCGGTCGTGGCGAGGTTGCCAGGCGTGCCGCCGCTTCCCATGTCGGTCACCGCCTGGCGGATCGCCGCCAGGATCGGGGACACGACGGTGTTGCCCGTGACGTTCGTTTGCATCGTCACGCCCTGCCCGACCTCGATCGAGACCGCGGCGGAGTTGCCGGCGTAGGTGTCGGTGCCACCGACCGTGAACGGCTCGGTCTGCGTCGCCGTGCCGGAAAAAATGTAGTCGCCGTTGACCTGGGTGTTCGCGGTCGTCTTGATCGAGTCCGCGAGCTCGTTCAGCTGGGCGGCGATCGAGCTCATCTGGCTCGTCGAAACCGTGCCACTCGAGGCCTGGATGATCAGGTTCTGCGCCGACTGCACGTCGTTGTTCATCGATGTGAGCGCGGTGTCGGTTGCCGCCATCCAGCTCGTGCCGTCGGTGACATTCGTCTGGTACTGCGCGTTCGCCGCGAGGGAGGCGTTGTAGCCCATCGCCTCGCTCGCACCGAGCGGGTTCTGTGACGGCTCGGTCAGCTGGGTTCCCGAGGAGAGCTCCTCCTCGGTCTGGCTGAGCTGGCTGTAGGAGGACTCGAGGTTCGCGAGCACCGTGCGGTCCGTCATCGAGTTCGTGATCCGGTCCATCAGAGCCCCGCCCCGGCCTGGGAGATCAGAAGGTTGACGACCGACTGCATCGCGCTGAGCGCGCGCGCCGAGGCCTCGTAGCCCTGCTGGAACTGGATCAGGTTCGTCATCTCCTGGTCGAGTGAGACGCCCGAGACCGAGTCCTGCTGGTTCTGGAGCGACTGCACGAGCGCGTTCGCATTCGAGGTCGACGTCTGCGCCGACTGCGCGTTCGAGCCGATTGTCGTCACGAGCTGCTGGTAGGCGCCGCCGACCGTCGTCCCGAGGGGGGTCAGTGTTTCGTTGGCGACGTTCGCGAGCGCAAGCGCGTTGGTGTTGTCTCCTGGCGCATTGGCCGTGGCCGCTGCCGCTATCTGCGCAGGGGAGATCGAGACGGCGATCGTCGCGGCGCTGTTGCCGCTGAAGAAGTCGACGCCGGTCGAGCCGTCAAGCCCGTAGCCGCCCGGCTGAGTCACACCGTTGGCGTCGACGCCGCCGGCCTGGACGGCGTTTGTCTGTGTGATCAGCGTGCTCGCGATGTTGTTGAGCGTCGTCTGATAGCCCGGGATCGTCGTGTCGGCGAGCTGGAGCAGGCCGCCGAGCGTGCCGGCGTTGGCGGCGACCGTCGCGGTTTGCGGCGTCGACTCGTTGTTCGAGATCGTGCCGCCGCTCTCCGAAATCGTGTAGGTCGTCTGTCCGTCGGTCAGCGTGATGCCGTCGAAGGCGACCGCGACCGTGCCGTTGGCGTTGTTCGTCGTGCTCACGCTGCCGAGGCTCGCGAGATTGTCGAGCACCGTGTCGCGCTCGTCGAGCAGCGTGTTCGGCGGCTGCTGGCCGCCAGCGCTCGTCGCTGCGATTGCCGAGTTGATGCCCTGAAGCGTCGAGGCGTAGGAGTTGATCTGGGTAACGGCACCCTGGATCTGCTGGGTGGTCGAGTTCTGGATGTTCGTGAGCTGGCTCGAGACGCTGTTGAAGCCAGAGGCCAGGTTCGTGCCGGCCTCGACGAGGGCCTGGCGGGTCGGCAGGTCGGACGGGTTGTCGGAGACGTTCTGCCATGCGGCCCAGTACGACGAGAGCAGCGAGTTGAGGCCGGAGCTCGACGGCTCGTTGAGTGCTGACTGCACCTGGTTGAGCCCGGTCTCGGTCGCCTGGGCCGAGCCCTGCACCATCGTCTGGGCGCGTACCTGTGCGTCGAGAAACGCATCGCGCTGGCGCTGATAGCCCGTGACGGTGACGCCGGTGCCGAGCTGGAGCCCGGAGCCGAGCTGGAGCGAGGGCTCCTCCGCGAGCGTCGCCGTCTGCTGCGTGTACCCCGGCGTGCTCGCGTTCGTGATGTTGTCGCCGGTGATGTCGAGCGCTTGCTGCGAGGCCATCAGCCCGCTGAGCGCCGTCTGCAGACCTGTATAGGTCGAGATCGCCATCTCAGGCCCTCGCGTCCACGGTCTTCAGCCGCTGCGGGTTCGCCGCCCAGCCGTTCGGGGAGTAGCCGGCCTGCGGCGTACCCGAGAGCACCCGCATCAGGTAATCCAGGAAGGTCAGCTCCTGCCGGAGGAGCAGGCGGTTCTGGGTGTGGATCCGGCCGATCTCGGTGACGAGCCCGACCAGCTCGGCCGAGCGTTCCCGCGCGACAGACGCTTCCGGCTCGGGAACGCCGACGAGCATCGCCTCGAGGTTGATCGCCTCGGGTGCGATGCCGAGCTCGTTGCCCGCTGTCCGTAGCAGGCTTTCGCGGTCGTTTTCGAGCCGGGTGCGGTAGGCCATTTCGGTCTGGACGTCCGCGAGCGTCGCGAGCACACCCTCGACGTCGCGGCGACGGATCGCCGCGCTCTGGGTGAGGACGATCTCGAGCAAGCGTCGCGAAGACTCGAGCTGGCGTTGCAGATGCTCGAGCAGACGGCTCACGCGTGACCATCCGTGCTCTTGGGCGCGCTCATCGTGCCGCCGAGCGCCTGATAGAGCTCGGGCGCAAGGCCGACGCCGCCGTCGCTGACGAGTGCCTGAGAGAGCTCCGAGGGCAGCATCTGCATCAGCAGCGAGCTCGCCGGATCAGGCTGTGAGCTCGAGTCCGAGCTGCCGTCGCTCGAGTCGCCCGAGTCGCTCGGATCGAGCGTCTGGGTGAGCTGCTGGGTCAGCTGCTCGTCGAGCAGGCCCTCGAAGTTGAGTGCCGTGTCGTACAGCGAGACGGCTTTCGAGCCCTGGTCGCGGACGCTGGCCGGAATGAGTGCCTCGTTGATGGGGGGAAGCGCGTTGCTCATTTCTGCGGCAGTTCGTTGGCGATCTGGAGCATCTGGTCCTGCGTCGAGAGCACCTGGCTGAGCATCGAGTAGTTCTGCTGGGCGTTGAGCATGTCGGTCATCTCCTGCGAGACGTTTACGTCCGAGCCCTCGAGCTCGCCCTGCGAAAGCGTCGAGCCGGTCACCGGTGTCGCCGCGCCGCTGGCGGCAGTCGTCGCGTAGACGTTCGCGCCGACGTTCAACAGCCCCGAGGTGGCCGGCACGTCGACGAGCTGAATCGTGCCGAGTGTCTTGCCCTGTGCCGAGACCGTGCCGGCGCTCGAAATGCTGACCTGCGACGGCTGGACGCCGGCGGGCAGCTTGATAGGCGGCACGAGTCGATCGCCGCTGTCGGTTACGAGCGCGCCGCTCGCGTCGACCTGGAAGTTGCCGTCACGCGTGAGCCCGATCGAGCCGTCGGCCTGGCGCACCTGGAAGTAGCCGGGGCCCGAGATCGCGAGCGCGAGCGGGTTGCTCGAGGGCGCGAGTTGTCCCTGCGCATCGGAAGGGCCGGCGTCGAGCGCGGCCGCGCCGCCGCCGACACCGATCCCGCCCTGCGATGAGGCGAGGAGATTCTCGAACCCGACACGCTCGCTCTTGAAGCCCGTCGTGCTCACGTTCGCGAGATCGTTCGCGATCGCGTTCAGGTTCGTTTCCTGCGCCGCCATGCCGGCGGCTGCGGCGTAAATGCCGTTCGCCATTGAAGCCTCAGTCCTTCGGTGTTCGTGACTCGAGGGGTGGGGGACCGACATCGGCGGTCTCCCAGGGCTTCTGCGAAGCAGTCCGGCCTGGGGCCCCTCTCTGACGGTCCAGTGATCGACCGCGTGCAGGGGTTCTTTAGAGGCCTCCCGCCTGAATGCCGGCGCTGAGGGTCTGATTGATCGTCTGAATCGCCTGCTCGTCGGACTGGTAGGTCCGCAACGTGTTCAGCATGTCGACCATTGCGGTTGTCGGATCGACCCCTGAGCTCTCCAGGTATCCCTGGCGAACAGCCGTGCCGGCCGGGCGGGCGCCGGCGGTGCCGGCGAAGAGCGTGTCGCCCTGCTGGACGGGGTTTGTGAGCGAGACGACGTTGAGCGTCGCAAGCGTCGTGCCGTTGCGGCTCAGGACGCCCTCGGGACTGATCGCGAGGTTGGCGGAGGTGCCCACCTTGATCGGCTGGTTCGCTGTGTCGAGCACCGGATAACCGGTTGCCGTCTCGAGCTGGCCGACCGCGTTCACGTCGAGTTGCCCGTCACGCGTGTAGCGCGTGCCGGTCGGTGTCTGGACGCTGAGGAAGCCCGGACCGTCGAGACCCAGATCGAGCGGTTCGCCCGTCTGTTCGAGCGATGCCGGCGCCATGTCGGTCGTCGTCTTGCCGATCTGGGTGCCCTGCGAGGTCGAGCCGATGATCTGGCCCGTCGAGCTGTTCTCGAGCAGCATCTGCCCGAAGCTCGCCTGCGAGGAACTCGTCGCCTTATAGCCTGGCGTCGATGCATTCGCCAGATCGTTGGCGATCTGGTTCTGGATCGTCTGCTCGGCGAGCATGCCCGATGCCGCTATATAGATGCCTCGGTCCATTGTCGATGAAGAAGAGCGGGGACGTGCCCTTCCGTGGTGGTAGTCGGCACCAAACCCCACAAGTTGAGATGGATACGACAAATCTCGTCATCGAGACCGAAGACACCCACCGACCCGTGGAGCTGCAGGTGCGGGTCGGTGCGGAAGTCGTGCTGCTTGTCAAGGAGGCGCCGGCCGAGGGGGGGAGCGGGGTCGTCACCCTCGCCGGCTACTCGCTCGGCGTTCAGCTTCCACCCGGGCTCAGCCCGGGCCAGACACTGGCGGCCCGCGTCGTCGCGGCGAGCAGCAACCAGCTGCTGCTGCGACTGATCGGCGATCCCGAACCGGAGCCTGCCGGTGCGCTCGCACGCGTCGCGGGAGCGCTCGCGGTCAGCGGAGACGCGGAGCTCGTCGTCGCGGCGTGCGCGTTGGCGCCGCCCGAGTTCGCACTTCCCCTGCCGAGCGGTGACGCGCTGAGCGTCAGCGAATGGGCCGGGGGCGAGGGTCCCGGTGCGGAGGCGACGGAGGTCATGTTCGTGCTCCATTCGGCGCTGATCGGTCCGATTGCGGTGCGACTGCGCCTCGCCGGCGGCGTGGTCGCGGCGGAGGTCGAGGTCGAACGCGAGGTGCTCGCGCTCGCATGTGGGTGCGCGAACGAGCTTGGTGCGGCGCTCGAGCGTGCGACGGGCCGCCCCGCTCGCGTCGGCGTCGCGGTGCGTGGCGCGCGCGCCTCGCGTTTGGCACCCCTGCGGGTGGCAGAGGTGCTCGATGCCTACGCCTGAGCGCCGCCCGGGCACGAGGCTTGCGGCGCGCGTACGCAAGGCGGTCGATGACGCCGGCGTGCCACTCAGCGAGCAACAACTGGCCGAGGTCATCGCCGTCGCCGAGCGCCGCCCGGCTCTCGCCGCGGGGCTCGGCCCGGCACTCTCCGAGGCGGTCGCCTGGGCCGACCGGCTGGCCACACGCGACGCCCGCCAGGGAACGCCCGTAGCCGTCACCGAGCGCTGAGCATTCGGCCAGCGCCCGGCCGCTGCCCCGGCCGCCGATAGCTCGTCAGGCGGCGACCTGGGCCCGCAGCGCTGCGAGCAGCGCGTGCGCGTCGCGGCCGTGCGGGTCGAGCTTGATCGCGTGCTCAGCGAACTCGACGGCATGCTCGGGCAGCTCGCGCGCATAGGCGACCTGTGCGAGACCGACGAAGGCGCGGGCAGTTGGTTTCTCGTTCACCGAAGCGATCCACTCGTCGGCGGCGGAAGTGAGGAAGCCCTGGCGGAGATAGATGCGGGCGAGCAGCTCACGCCACTCGTGACGCGGCACCGCGATGGCGTCGCAGACCCTGACGAGCCGTTCGAAGGTCTGAAACTCCTGGACGCGCAGCAGTGCCTCGAGCGCCGTCGCCGCGGTCGTTGCCGCCGCAGCAGGCAGGAAGCGGGCAGGCTCGGCACCGACGATCACGTCGGCCCAGGCACCGTAGAGCAGGCGGTCGGGCAGCCCGACGCCTGCGGCTTCGCTCGCAGCGAGCGCCTCGCGGAGTGCTGGCTCGTCTCCTGCGGCAGCGCAGGCGAAGAGCGTCTCCCCGGCAGCGACCGCGGCGAGCGGTGAGTCGACCGGCACCGCGCGGGCGGCGTCGGCGGCGGCCGCCCACTGCTTGCGCGCAAGCAGTGACTCAGCGAGGCCGATCCGGGCCGGGTCGTTCGTGGGCTGGCGTTCGAGCACCTCGAGGAAGAGCTCCTCGGCCTGCTCGAGGCGCTGGGCTTCGAGACAGGCGGTCGCGGCAAGCAGCATCGCGCTCGGCTTGTCGAGCGGCAGCTCGGCGCGGAGCGTTTCGAGTTCGGTCCCGTGGGCGAGCATGAGGCTTGCCGCCTGGAGCACCGGGGCGACGAAATCGGGGTGCTCGCGCAGCGAGCGGCGATAGTACGCCTCGGCTGCCGCCTTGTCGCCGCGACGCTCGGCGATCTCACCGAGCAGGCAGAGCGCCAGGTAGGTGCCGCTGCCGACGATCGAGGCGTAGCGGGCCGGCGCGTCGCCGAGCTGGAGACAGTGCCGCGCGAGCTGCTCGGCGGTGTCGAGGTCGCCTTCGGCGCGGGCGCAGAGCGCAAGCTCGAAGTGGAGGTCGGTGTGGTCTGGCATCGCCTGGATGCTGACCGCGAGGGCCTCCCGGGCGTCGTCGATGCGGCCGGCGTCGCGTCGGGCGCGCGCGATCCGGCTCGCAAGGATCGGCGCGTAGCCGGCGCTGGTCCAGTCCCCTGACGCATGCAGGGCCGCCCAGCTCTCGTCGAAATGCTTCGCCGAGGTGACGAAGTCGCCGAGCATCAGGTATTCGGAGCCAAGGTTGAACGACGTGAACGCGCCGGGCGTCTCGCGAGCCTCGAGCTCGAGCAGCTCGATGTTGCGCCGCGACTTCTCCTTCGAGCTGATCCGGCTCTTGAGGTAGCCGAAGTGGCGAATCCGGATCGTCGTCGCCTCGAAGCGAGCCGGGAGATAGGTCGGCATTCTGCGCGTCTTCTGCTCGTGGATGCGGCCCTCGAAGCGGTACTCGGGCCGGTTGCGGAACATGCGCAGCGCAAGATGGGTGACGGCTGTGCCGGCATGCTCGCCGCCGGTGTAGTTCGTCTCAACCAGGTGGAAGCCCTCGCGCCAGGTGCTGCCAAGCAGCGTGCGCAGCTTGGGTGCATCCTCGGGCATGAGGTGCTCATCGGCGTCGAGGTAGAGCAGCCAGTCGCCGCTCGCCGCATCGAGACCGGTGTTGCGCGCATCCGAGAAGGAGCCGTTCCACTCGAACGGGATCACGCGTGCGCCGAAGCTCTCGGCGATCTCGACGGTGCGGTCGCTCGAACCGGTGTCGACGATGATGATCTCGTCGACCGCCGAGGCGACGGCTTCGAGACAGCCGGGGAGCATCTCCTCCTCGTCCTTGACGATCATGCAGAGCGAGAGGGTGAGGCCGCGCGCCGGGGCGGCGGCCGCCGCGATGCGGAGCGCCCGGGCGGCGAGAGGCCGAGTCTTCGCCGCGAGCGCCGGAATCAGCCGCACGGGCTTGCCGCGGCTGAAGGCCTGCGACTGGCGCAGGTTGGAGGCGGCGTGCGGGAGTGACGGATCGAGCCGGAGCGCCGCCTTGAACAGTGCCGTCGCCGCCGGATGCTGCGCGAGCTCGTGCAGCAGCACGCCGACGAGATTCAGCAGCACGGGCTCCGCAGGGTTCTCCTCGAGCGCGTCGAGCAGAGAGGAAGCGGCCGCCGGGAAGATCTGCAGCCAGATCGAGCCGCTGGGGTTCGAGGAGACGATCACCTCCGTGAGTGCGCAGCGCGCCTGAAACACGCGCTGGGGATCTGACCACGAGTCGAGCGAGGCGAAGAGCGCACCGATCTCGTCGGCCTGTCCGCTGGCGGTGGCCCCGGCGGCGCGGCGGCGCAGCTGCGCGATACGGTCGCGCCACTGCTCGGGTGTGAGAACGTCCTTGCGCTCGGTCGTGTCGAGGGTCGCGATGCGGAGTGCCATTGGGCGCCTTTCTCTAACGCGTCGGGAGGAGAGTGCGGAGGGCGTCGGGCTCGGGGGCGACGACGCGGCGGGCGCGCGCGGGGCGCCGCCCATCGCTGCAGACGAAGGCGTCGGCGGCGAGCGCGAGCGAGTTGGGGTCGAGGTGCGAGAGGTCTGCAAGCACGAGGTCGGCGATGTCCTCGCCGTCGGGGCCGGCCGCGGCGAGCTCACGTTCGACGAGCGCCCCTGCAGCGGTGCCGGACCCGGCGAGCAGCAGCGTCACCTCGGCGTCGGCAGCAAAAGCGTGGGCGAAGGCGCGCACGGCAGGCGCCCAGCTGTCGGGGACGTTCCAGTCGGCGTCGACGGCGAGGAGCAGGCCGCGCCGCTCGCGCAGCGTTGCCGGCTCGACGAACCGGATCGGGGTGCGCGTCCCGAGCTCACGCAGCCGCGCGGAGGCGATCGCGGCGGCGTGCTGCCAGGAGAAGCGCTCGGCATGGCTGCGTGCGTGTGCGGCCCGCGTGGCGCGCTCGGCAGGATCGGCTGCCTCCCTGAGCGCTTCGGCGAGCGCGTCGAGGTCGGGTTCGAGCATGAAGCCGCCGCCGCGGGGTGTGTGCCGGGCCGGGAGTGCCTCGGGGGGGAGCGGAATCGTGTGTGCCGGGAGCTGCCAGGCGCAGGACGGGCTCGTGAAGTCGTCGGTCGGGCCCCCGCCCGTCACGATCACGGGTAGCCCGCACGCGAGCGCTTCGAGCGCCGGCAGGCAGAAGCCTTCGCCCCGGTACGGCTGGACGAGGCAGTCCGCGGCGCGGTACAGCGCCGGCAGTTCGGTGAACGAAAGCTCCTGCTCGAGCAGCACGACGTGCGGTGCACCGGGCAGGGCGCTGAACTCCTCGAACAGCTTCTCTCCGGTCTGGCCGCGGTAGAGCGTCGTTGCGCCGAAGCCCTTGACGACGAGCGTCACGTCGTCGGTGTCGCTGAAGGCACGACCGTAGGCCTGAAGCAAGAGGTCGATCCCCTTGCGATAGGTGGTGCCGCCGACGAACAGGAAGACGGTGCCGCGCAGGTCGGGAAGCACCGCTGCGGGGCCGTCCGGGCGGAAGTGGTCGAGATCGACGCCGTTCGGGACAACGTGGACGAGTTCGGGGTCGACCCCGGCAGCAAGGAACGCCCGTCGCGCGTACTCCGACGGTGTCCAGACCTCATCGACGCTCGTGCGGATCGGCTCGACCCAGGCAGCGGGGATCTCGCCGAACTCCCAGGGCTGGTAGAGCACGAAGGGTCCCTCGCTCGGCGCTTCGAAGACCGGCGGCCACTGCTGGGCGATGCCGATCACCCTGCCGCGCAGCGGATCCCCGTCGATCCCGCGACGCGTGACCGCCGTGCCCGCGCTCGTCTCGAGCGCGCCGGTAAGCGCCTCGTTGACGACGGCGAGCGAGTGGATCGAGCCCCAGTCGCCACGAAAGCAGCAGCGCAAGGGTCGCGCCTGACGCTCCCGCCAGCGTGCGAGCGCGCCCTCGGTCAGCTCGACGAGCCGAGCGGCGGTGGGGGCAGCGCCGAAGCGTTCGATCAGCTCGGGTCGAGCTGCGGCGGCGCGGCGTTCGACGTCGGCTCCTCCCGCAGCGACCGTTCGCATCGCTGCGACGAGGGCGTCAGGGTCGGGCTCGAACCAGCGCTGGCCGACGTAGAGAGGCGTGTGCTCCTGTGCGCCGGCTGGGACGGGGACGACGGCACCGTCGACGAGCCAGGAGTTGCCGTCGTGCATGAAGTCGAGGTTGCCGCTCCAGCGGCTACCGATCGTCGGTAGCCCCATCGCCATCGCCTCCATATAGGGGCGCCCCCAACCCTCACCGCGACTCGCGAGCACGAACGCGTCGGAGCTCGCATAGAGGTGGCTGAGCTCCTGGAGCGGCAGGAGTTCGGTGTTGAGCTCGAGCGGTGCGGTGCGGCGGCCGTTCAGGTGGCGCTCGACTCGCGCCGCGATGTCGGCGGGACTGAAGCCGTGCATCGAGATGCACTTGAGCACCAGCTTGACGTCGTCGTCGGGTGTGAACGCCTCTGCCCACGCGTCGAGCAGAATCTCCCAGCCCTTCCGGTCGGTGAAGTCGAAGTTCGTGAGAAAGCTGAAGGGCCCCGCAAGGTGCTCGTGCGCGGTCGGGGCGAAGAGCTCGAAGTCGAGCGTCTCGGGCAGCACGTGCAGCTTCTCGGGTGCGACGCCCCCGCGGGCGAAGCTCTCGCGGTTGAAGGTGCACGGGACCCAGATCTCGTCGGCTTCAGCGAGCCGCGGCAGCCATGAGGGCGGCAGCGAGTCGGTCTCGAACATCGTCCGCATGACGGTCGGGCCGGTCCCCTGGCCGATCAGCTTGACGCCGGGCACAAGGTGGTAGACGGTCACGAACCACGGCTCGGCGGTGCGGGCACGGGCGCGTGCGATCGCCTCCGCCTGCCGCGGCGGTAGTCCGGCACGCATCGGTGTCCAGCGCAGGTCGCGGAGCGCGATCCCGATTCCCTCCGCTTCGAGCGCGAGCAGGTAGGCACGCGCCTCGTCGGCGTATCCGGAGGGATCTTCGATCGCGCCGCTCCAGATGAGCGGCAGGAGTCGTTCCGACCTTGACGGCGAGGTCATGCTCGCGTAGTCGTCCGCCCCGGGCCGCTCTTTAACTCAAGAGCCACCCGCCCTCGCCGACGACCGGAAGCGTATGTCGGTCGCAGCGGAGGTTTCGATCGTGATCCCCGTCTTGAACGGCATCGACGACACGGAGGCGTGCCTCGAGAGCATCGAGCGCCACAGTGGCCCCGAGGTCGAGCTGCTCCTCGTCGACAACGGCTCGACCGACGGCTCGCTCACGTATCTGCGCGGTTACGCGGCTGCTCGCCCTCACGTGCGCCTGTTCGAAAACCGCGAAAACCTCGGCTTTGCAGGCGCCGTCAACCGTGCACTCGCCTCTGCTACCGGCCGCTATCTCGTGCTGCTGAACAACGACTCGCTCGTCACCGCCGACTGGCTCGCAGGGCTCGTAGCGGCGCTTGAGGCGAGCCCGCGCGCTGGGCTCGTCGGGCCTGTCTCGAACCACGCGGCTCCACCGCAGCGAGTCGCCGCCGACTACGGCTCCGTCGAGGAGCTCGCGGCGTTTGCTCGCGAGCTCGCCGCGCTGCGGCTCGCGCCGCGACGGGTGCATCGTCTTGTCGGCTTCTGCCTGCTCGCCCGGCGCGAAGTCCTCGAGGCGATCGGTGCCTTCGACGAGCGCTACGGCAGCGGCAACTACGAAGACGACGACTGGTGCCTGCGCGCGGAGGCCGCTGGCTTCGACCTCATGCTCGCGCCGAGCGTGTTCGTGCACCATCGTGGGGGCGCGACGTTTGCCGGACAGCAGATCGGACAGGCAGCGTCGCTGACTCGAAACGCACGGCTCTTCGAGCAGAAATGGGGTTGCAGCCCGGGTGCCTGGCGTGAGCGAGGGCTCACCGCTCTCGATCCGTTCGTGCTGGCACGCAACCTCACCCTGCCGCTCCCGCAGTCCGAGCCGCTTGCCCCGGCCGATTCGCTCCGCCCGGGGGCGCTTGTGGGCGAGCCGCGGCTCGAGCTTTTTCTCGCCGCGGCGCTCGGGCTCGTTCGCGCGGGACGGAGCGAGGCGCTGACCGACGCCTTCTCGATTCCCGAGGGCTGGGAAGAGCCCGAACGGGGCCACCAGGCCGTACGCCGCCTCTGCCAGCTTGTACTCGACTGTGGACCGCGGCTGCCCGACCGGGGCTGGATCGAGCTCTACGCGGCCGCAGCGCGCGGACTCGCAGACGTGCTCGAGCGCCGACCGGCGGAGCCGGTGCTGCTCAACGTCGCCGGCGTCCTGCTCTACGAGCTGAGCCGCTACGAGGAAGCCGTGACGCTCTTCGCGCGGGCGGCGGCGCTCGATCCCACCCTGCCGGGGATCGACGGCAATCTCGCGGGCGCGGAGCGTGCATGTACACAGGGCCCTCGCCTGCAGCGGCCAGCCGACGGCGAGACCGCTCGACGTCTGACGGCCGTCGCGGAGCGCGCGGGTGCCGCGACGCGAGCGACGGTCTCGCTCTGCATGATCGTGCGCGACGAGCAGGCGCTGCTGCCCTACTGTCTGGCTTCGGCTCGCGCTGCGGTCGACGAGATCGTCGTCGTCGACACGGGCTCGAGCGATCGCAGCGTCGAAATCGCCTCAGGCTTCGGTGCGCATGTCCTCCGCCACGAGTGGAGCGGCTCGTTCGCGAGCGCCCGCAACGCCGGACTCGACGTCGCCACGAGTGACTGGATCCTCTATCTCGATGCCGACGAGCGGCTCGTCGACGGTGCCGCCGCACAGCTGCGCCCGCTGCTCGGCCGCAGCTGGCGCGAGGGCTACTTCCTCGAGCTCCGCAACCTGACCGGCAGGCCCGGCGACGGCAGCGCTGTCCTCCACCCTGCGCTGCGACTCTTCCGCAACCGTCCCGCGTACCGCTTCGAGGGAAGGATTCACGAGCAGGTGTCGCGGCTGATGCCGACCTACCTCCCCGAGCGGTTCGAGCAGGCCGGTCCCGGGGTGCTCCACCTCGGCTACCTCGACATGCGCGTCCGGGAACGCGACAAACCACGGCGCAACCTGGCGCTGCTCGCCGTCGAAGCCGAGGAGGCTCCGAGTGCATACGTCTCCTTCAACCTGGGTAGCGAGTACGAGCGGCTCGGCGACTGGGAGACCGCCGCGGTGCACTTCGAGCGCGCCTGGAGCTCGGTCGCGGCCGTCGAGAACTGGCCCACGATCGGCTTCGCGCCACTCCTCGCGCTGCGCACCGCGCGCGCCCGACGCGAATGCGGACGGCTGGCCGACGCATGCGCACTGCTCGAGCACGCCTCCGCGCTGCTGCCCCTCTACACCGACCTTGTCTTCGAGCGTGCGCTCTGCGCGCTCGCCGCCGACGACCGCGCGTGCGCCCGGCGGCTGCTCGAGCGCTGCCTCGAGCTCGGCGACGCGCCCGCGAGGTTCCCTTCGACCGTCGGGGCCGGCTCGCGGCTGGCGCGCGAGTTCCTCGCACAGCTCGAGGCCCGCGACGCGGTCTGCGCCTGAAATCGGCCATAAAGTGCGCCCGCCAGACGCCGATAATCCCATTGCGAGACCCCAACCGCTGGAGAAGAGCATGCTTGAGAGCGTTCCGCCCGTTGCCGCTGGCGATACCGATTCCTGCGGGGCCGCCCGGGCTGTGCCGCCGGCTGCGCAGACGCAGAAGACCTTCAAACTGCTCGCCAACGAGGGGATTTCCGCGACCCCGCCGCCCGAGGTCTTGAAGGCGCTCGACACCCTCCAGTCGGCGCAGCAGGAGCTCGCGAGCCGTGGGCTCAGCGTCTCCTTCGATCTCGGCGCCGACGGCGCCGTGCAGCTCTCGCTCCTCGACAGCAGCGGAGCCGTCATCAAGCAGTACTCCCCGGCGGAGGGCCTCGACGCGCTCAGCGGAGAGGCCCCAATCGGAGTGCCCGAGCCGTGAGCAGCATCTCGAGCAACTCGGGCCTTGCGAGCGACCTGCTCTCGTCGCTTCAGACGAGCGCCCCCGTCAACTCGCAGGTGTCGAACGTGATCGCGCCCGAGCAGATCAGCGGGCTTGCCTCCGGTCTCGACACCGCCTCGATCATCAGCGCGTTGATGGATGTCGCGCAGCAGCCCGAGATCACGCTTCAGAACCAGCTGACTGTCGACCAGGATCGCCAGACGGCCTATCAGCAGGTGCTCAATGAGCTCAACACGCTCACGACGAGCTACCAGTCGCTGACCGACGTCTCGACCTGGGCACCGACGCAGTCGGTCACCTCGAGCGACCCCACGACCGTCAACGCGACGATCACGGGCGGCGCCGCCGCGGGCGCCTACGAGGTCGGCGTGAGCGCGCTCGCGCGTGCCAACCAGTTCACCGCCTCCGGCGCGACGACCGCCGCAGCCGCCGACACGATCCAGATCACCACGGCGTCGGGGACGGTCGACGTTCCGATCTCCGCCGGAGACTCGCTTGCGACGATCGCCCAGAAGATCACGACAACACCGAGCTCGGGTGTGTACGCGACGATCCTCAACGGCAACCTCGTCATCTCCAACCAGCAGACCGGTACCGCTGCCGCGATCCAGTCGATCACGACCAACGGCACCTCGGGGTTGACCTTCAGTCAGACGCAGAGCGCGCAGGATGCCGCCTTCACGGTTGACGGGACCTCGTACACGAGCGGCTCGAACACCGCCGCAAGCGCGCTCGCCGGTGTGACGCTCAATCTCTCAGGGCTCACGAGCTCTCCGACGACGGTCGTCGTCGGAGAGGCGACGCCCGATACCTCGGCGATCGAGTCGAATCTGACGTCGTTCGTCAACGAGTACAACAGCGTCGTCAACGATCTCGAGACGAAGCTGACGACCCAACCGGTCGCCAATCCCCAGACCCCCGCCGACTTCGCGACCGGCACGCTCTACAACGATCAGGGGATCGCGAGCCTGCTCACGAGCCTCCAGGACGCGGTCATGGACCCGAGCACCGCAGGTGGGGCCTTCAGCACGCTCGCCTCGGTCGGCGTCTCGACCGGCGACGCGGTCGGCTCGTCCGCGATCAGCCAGAGCTCGCTCGACGGCCTGCTCACGGTCGACACCGGCACCTTCGAGAACGCGCTCAACTCTAACTTCGCAGCCGTCCAGAACCTCTTCACGAACCCGACCACGGACTACAACACGCAGGGTCTCGGCCAGCGGCTCGACACGATCCTCAACCAGTACACCGCGCCGGCCGCGGCCGGTGGCTACCTCGCCGAGCAGGAAAACGACGAGGGGAGCCAGATCACCGACCTTCAGAACAGCATCGCGAACTGGCAGCAGATCCTCGCCACCAAGCAGCAGAACTACGAGAGCGAGTTCACCAACATGGAGACCGCGCTCGAAGGGACCCAGTCGGTGAGTGCCGCGCTGACGAGTGACATCGGACAGCTGGGGTAAGTCACCGATCGACTCAACCCGGAGGCCTCGCGGCCGATCACCGGGAAGTCCGCAACCCCGACTCCGATTAGGTGCAGATGACAAGTTATTCGAACGCACGCCAGGCTTACACGACATCCTCGGTGCTGACCGCTTCTCCCGGACAGCTGATCGTGATGGCATACGACGGCGCGATCCGAGCGCTGCGGCAGTCGGCCGACGCGATGCGTCGCGGTGACCGCGAACGAGCCCGCAACCGGATGCGCAGCGCCGAAGCGATCATCGACGAGCTCAACAACTCCCTCGATATGAGCCATGGCGAGATTCCGGCCCGGCTGCGCGCGCTGTATCTCTACTGCAAGCGGCTGCTGATCAACGCCAACACGCAATCGGAAGCCGAGGCGATCGACGTTGCGGTCGGGCTGCTGACGAAGCTGCGCGAGTCGTGGTTCCAGATCGCCCAGACCGCCCAGAACGCCGAGCAAGAGTCGGCGTGAGCCTCGAGCGCCTGGCCGAGCTCGCCCGGCGCGAGGAGGAGGCGGTCGCCGGTCGCCGCTGGGAGGAGTTGATCGAGATCCGCGCGGAGCAGCAGGAGCTGCTCGCGTCGATGCGCGGCCGCCACGACGCCTCCGCGCGTCCCGTGCTCGAGGCCGCGCTCGCGCGTGCCCTCGCGACCGAACGCGCACTGATCGCGTCTCTCGCCGAGACGCAGGGCGCGATCGAGCGGCTGCGGGCGGGCCGGCGTGCCGTGCGGGGCTACGACGCGGGCGGGACGGTACCTCGCGCGCTCGAAATCCGCGTCTGAGGCTCAACTCGCGCGGCGCTCCGCCGACAACTCGACTATCTCGACGGATCGAGATCGCAAGGCCCAGGGAAGGGCGCTCTCTCCGACTGTAGGAGCACACGCCTGATGGGACTCACCGACCTCACCGATCTTGTCATCCAGCGCAGCCTCGACGGCGCGTCGCTGGAGCAGCAGATCCTCACCAACAACCTTGCCAACGCGGATACGCCTGGGTTCTCCGCCTCGAACGTCAACTTCCAGGCGAGTCTCAACGCCGCGCTCGCGTCCTCGGAACCCAAAGCTGCGCTCGAGAACCTGACCTTCGCGCCGGAGGCCGCGGGCGGCACCGTCCAGGCGAATGGCAACGACGTCGACGAGAACCAGCAGATGGCCGCGCTCACCCAGAACGCGGTCCAGTACGAGACGCTGACCGAGATCGAGAAGGCACGGATGCAAACGCTCCAGGCCGCCATAGGAGGTTCGTAATGAGCAGCATGCTGGGCGCGATCGGGATCGCCGCCTCGGGAATGGCCGCAGAGTCGATGCGGATGGACATCACGTCCAACAACCTCGCGAACGCCGACTCGACGAGCGGCCCCAACGGGCAGCCGTACAAGCGCGAGGAGGTCGTCTTGAAGGCGGGTGGCCAGCCGAGCTTCTCCGACACGCTCGACAGCATCCCCGCCGGTGTCCAGGTTGCCGGCATCGTCGACGACCAGACACCCGACCAGAAGGTCTACGACCCGAGCAACCCCGATGCCAACAAGCAGGGCTACGTGATGATGCCGAACGTCAACACCGTCACCGAAATGACCGACCTGATCAGCGAGAGCCAGAGCTACTCGGCCGACACCCAGGCGATGACCACCGCGAAGGACATGGCCGAGAAGACGCTGGACGTGCTCGGGTAATGGTGCTCCCGATCCCACCCATCGGAGTCGGTACCGGGCCGCTGATCGAGAATGCCTCGCCCGCCAGCACCGGCGCCTCGACGGGAGGCGCCAGCTTCGGCCAGATGCTCGAGAGCTCGATCAACCAGATCAGCCAGGCGCAGACCTCCGCCGCGCAGCAGACGCAGGCGGTCGCAACGGGGCAGTCGAGCGACCTCTCTTCGGTCGTGATGGCGGTCCAGGAGGCGAACCTCGAGGTCTCCCTCGCCTCGCAGGTGCAGACCAAGGCCGTCGACGCGTACCAGTCGATCTTCCAGACGCAGGTCTAGGCCTTGAACCTGAACGCCTTTCGTGAAGCCTGGTCGGGGCTCGAGTTCCGCAGCCAGATGACGCTCATCGGCGGCATCGTCGCGGTGCTCGGCGCGCTCTTCTTCCTCTACAGCTTCGCCTCCACGACGAGCTACTCGACGCTCGTGACCGGTCTCGATCCGACGCAGACCGGCGCCGCCGAGCAGGCACTCGCCGGGGCCGGAATCGCCTACCAGGTCGCCTCGGGAGGTACCGAGGTCGACGTGCCGGCTGGAGACCTCTCGCAGGCGCGGATCACCCTCGCCGAGAAAGGCGTGCTCAGCGACTCTCAGAACGGGTTCTCGGTCTTCAACAAGACGAGCCTCGGTGTCACCGACTTCCAGCAACAGGTGCAGTACCAGGAGGCGTTGCAGACCGAGATCGCCCAGACGATCGACCAGATTCAGGGCGTTAACAGCTCGAACGTCGAGCTCGTCATCCCCGACGACACGCTCTTCCAGACCCAGCCGGCGACCGCAACCGCGGCGGTGCTCGTCAACGGCGGCTCGAACCTCGACGCGACGACGATCGAGGGGATCGCGCACCTCGTCGCCTCGAGCGTCAAGGGGCTCACGCCTACCAATGTGACGATCACCGACGAGACGGGCGCGCTGCTCTGGCCGACGAGCGGCATCGGCGGCGCGGTCAGCACCGCGACGAAGTTGCAGGCGGACAGCCTCTTCTCCGAGCAGCTTTCGGCCGAGGTCAACGCGCTGCTTACCTCGACGCTCGGCCCGAACAAGGCGATCGCGCGGGTGCAGGCCGACCTCAACGACAACCAGGAGACGCTCGAGCAGGTGAGCTACGCGAAGAAGGGCGTTCCGCTCACGCGGCAGACGCAGACCGAGACGCTGCTCAGCAAGAACGGTGGTACCGCGCTGCCGCAGGGCACGAACACCGGCGCGGCAGCGGTCACGACGGGCTCGAACGGCTCCTCGAACTACAAGAACACCACCTCGACGACATCCTACGGCGTCGCCAAGACGATCTCGAGCAGCGTGATCGCGCCCGGCACCGTCAACAAGATCAACGTCGCGCTCATCGTCGACAACACCGTGCCGGCCGCCGAGGTCGCCTCGCTGCAGAAGTCCGTACAGAGCCTCGTCGGTTTCGACGCCAAGCGGGGTGACACGATCGCGGTCTCGCGGATCCCGTTCGCGAAGCAGCCGGTCGTGACCCCGGCCGCGACGAGCCCGGTCGCGATGCTCGGCAATCCGATCTCGCTCGCCAAGGACGCGGCTGCCGGGCTCGGGGCGCTCATCTTCCTCTTCTTCATGCGCCGCGCGCTCAAGCGGCGGGAGGGGGAGGCGTCGGTACCAGAGCCGCGCTGGCTGCGCGAACTCCAGTCCGGGGTCACGCTCTCACAGCTCGAGACGCCGGCCCTCGCGCTCGCCTCCGCCAAGACCGACCCGCTCCAGGAACAGCTCGAAGAGATTGCGAGTAGTCAACCCCAGGTGATCGCGACGCAGGTGGCCCAGTGGATGAAGGAGTAGGCAGCAGCACGCTGACCCCGCGCCAGAAGGCGGCCGTGCTTTGCGTCGCGCTCGGCGCGGGTGGCGCCGCCCGGATCTTCCCGTACCTCGCCGACGACATCGTCGAGCGGTTGACGATCGAGATGGTGCGCACCCAGAACGTCGACCCCCGCCAGGCGGCTGCCGTCCAGCGCGAGGCGGTCGATGCGGCGGTCGCCCGCGGGTACGTCGCCCAGGGTGGGGCCCGCTACGCACGCGAGGTGTTGACGCAGGCGCTCGGTACTGACCGTGCCAGCGACATCCTCGATCGGCTGGCCGTTTACATCGAGTCGACCCCGTTCGAGTTTCTGCGCACCACGCCGTCCGATCAGATCTACGCGTTCCTCCGCGGTGAGCATCCGCAGACGACCGCGCTCGTGATCGCGAACCTGCCGACGACGGATCTCGCCGCCAAGGTGATGGCGGCGATTCCCGCCGAGGAGCAGGCGGACATCGCGATGCGGATCGCGCTGATGCGCCAGACGCAGCCCGATGTCGTCCGCGACGTCGCGCGTGTGATGGAGGCGAAGCTCGACGTCGTCGCTCAGGCGGAGTACTCCGCCGCCGGCGGCGTGGGCTCGCTCGCCGACATCCTCAACAACTCCGATCGCAAGACCGAGCGCAACATTCTCGACCACCTCAGCCTCGCGAACCCCGAGCTTGCCGACAACGTGCGCTCGCTGCTCTTCGTCTTCGAGGACCTGCTCAAGCTCGACGATCGGACGATCCAAATCGTGCTCAAGGACGTTGATCAGAAGGATCTCGCGCTGGCGCTCCGTGGCGCGAGCGCCGACGTCAAGGATCGGATCCTCGCCAATGTCTCCCAGCGTGCAGCCGAGACGTTGCGCGAGGAGATGGAGTTCATGCCGCCCCAGCAGCGGCGCGTCATCGAGGAGGCGCAGACGAAGATCGTCGCCGTCGTGCGACGCCTCGAAGAGGAAGGGACGATTCTGCTCGCCCGAGGCGACGAGGCTGCCGAAGCGGAGTTGGTCATTTGACCGCCCCTTTTGTGTTCGAGCAGTTCGAGTCACCCGGAGAGCTCGTGAGCCCGCAGCTTGCGCCCACGAGCAGAGCCGCGCTGATCGTTGCTCAGGCGCAGACGCGCGCGCTTGAGATCGAGCGCGACGCCCGCGACGCGGGGTACCAGTCCGGTCACGCCGAGGCGCTCGCGGCCGGCGAGGCCGAGCGTGAAAGCACCCGGGCCGCGCTCGCCATGGCGCTCGAAGGTGTCTACGCGGCGCGCGACGAGCTCGCCGCCGCGGTCGAGCGGCGAGTCGTCGAGCTGGCGCTCGCGCTCGCCGAGCGCATCGTTGCCACGGCGCTCGAGGTACAGCCCGAGCTCGTCTGCGAGGTCGTCGCAAGTGCGCTTCAGCGCGCGCTCGGACGCGATCGGCTCGTGCTCGACGTCAACCCTGAGGATGTCGACACCGTGAGGCTCTGGCTCGCCGGAGCCGGCGAGCCGGGCAGCGAGGTCGAGTTCATCGAGGTGCGGCCCGAACGCCGCGTCTCCCGCGGTGGTTGTGTCGTGCGCACCGCCGAAGGAGAGATCGACGGGCAGTTCACCGCCCAGCTCGAACGTGCCGGCCAGGTGCTGCGCCGCGCGCTCAGCGAGCCGGCGGCATGAGCTCGGTCGCACTCGACCGCTGTCTCCAGGCGATCCAGGAGGAAGATCTCCACGCCCGTCGAGGCAAGGTGACGAGCCTTATCGGGCTCGTGATCGAGGCGAGCGGACTGCGGGCGGAAGTCGGCGAGCTCTGCTCGATCGCAGTCGGCCGTAACGCGGAGCCCGTTCCGGCCGAGGTCGTCGGGTTTCGCGACCGCAGCACGCTGCTGATGCCCTTCGGCTCGATGCAGGGGATCGGGCCGGGAAACGCCGTCAGCGCCACGGGCGAGCAGTTTCGCGTCCCAGTCGGGGAGGATTTGCTCGGCCGCGTCCTGAACGGCCTCGGACGCCCCATCGACGAGCAGCCCGAGCCGCGCGGTTGCGAACTGCGTTCGACGAGTGCGTCGCCGCCCTCGGCGCTGAGACGGACGCGCATCACCGAGCGTCTCTCGCTGGGCGTGCGTGCGCTCGACGGCTTCGTGCCCTGCGGCACCGGCCAGCGGCTCGGTATCTTCGCCGGCTCCGGCGTCGGCAAGTCCTCGCTGCTCGGGATGATCGCGCGTGCGACGTCGGCGGACATCAATGTGATCTGTCTCGTCGGTGAACGCGGACGCGAGGTACGAGAGTTTGTCGAACGGGACCTCGGATCCGCGCTGGAGCGTTCGGTTGTGATCGTCGCGACCTCCGACGAGTCGCCACTCGTCCGGATCAAGGCTGCCTTCACCGCGACGACGATCGCCGAGTGGTTTCGCGATCGCGGTCAGAACGTCCTGCTGATGATGGATTCGGTGACGCGGCTTGCGACGGCGCAGCGTGAGCTCGGGCTCGCGATCGGCGAGCCACCCGCAGCCCGCGGGTTCACGCCGAGCGTCTTCGCATTACTGCCGCGGCTACTCGAGCGCGCCGGCACCTCCGAGCGCGGGTCGATCACCGGCCTCTACACGGTGCTCGTCGAGGGTGACGACATGAACGATCCCGTCGCGGACTCGGTGCGCAGCATCCTCGACGGCCATGTCGTGCTCACCCGTGAGCTCGCGCACCGCAGCCACTACCCGGCGGTCGACGTGCTTCAGTCCGTCTCACGGCTCGCGGGCGAGGTCTCCTCGAGCGAGGTGCGCGACGCTGCTGCGCGGTTGCGCGAGTTGCTCGCTCTGTATCGCGAGAAGGAGGATCTGATTGCGATCGGTGCATACGCGCCGGGGAGCGACGCGCGCATCGACCGGGCGATCCGGCTGATGCCCGCTATCGACGGGTTCCTACGTCAGTCGGTCGACGACCAGGTGCCTGCCGCTACGACGGAGGCCGCGCTCGTTGAGCTCGTCGCCGCGGGCGCCTTCGACCAAACGTAGCTTCGGCCGGACGCCTTCGGCTGCAACGTTGTGCGGAGGCCGACGGGTGCTTGGCCACTGAAACGCTCGATTCCACCCGCCGTCAGCCGATTGCTGGGCGGAGTTCAACAAAGGAGCAGCACCGATGTCGAGTATCCCGAGCGGCAGCGGCGACACCGTCGCTGCCGCCTGGCCGCAGACCGTATCCGAGCGGCCGCCACAGGCGCCTCAGCAGGTGCTTGCGCCTGTTGCGACCCTGCTTGGAACGTCCCCGGCCGCTGTGCTCGCCGAGCTCCGTTCGGGCGCGACGCTGCAGTCGCTCGCGAGTGCGCGCGGTGTCTCGCAGTCCTCGCTCCTGGAGGCGATCGAACAGGGATTGCAGGGCGGCGGAGCGCAGCCCGCGCCGCCGCGTCCACCCGCCCCTGGTTCGGCAGGCGGGAGCTCCGCCCCCGTCGGCACAGGCCCTCCGTCGGCGGCGCTTGCCACTGGCGCCGGCGGCTACTCGCCCGCGGGGGCGCTCGGCGCTGGCGGAAAGGCCGCGCACCCAATGGCAGGGCTCGCGACGATCTTGGGGTACGAGCCGTCGGCGCTCGAGCAGGCACTCGCCGGGGGCGCGAAGCTGTCGGAGCTGGCGAGCGCTCGCGGTATCAGCGCCTCGGGGCTCCAGTCATTTCTTGAGACAGGGATGCAGATCGACACGACGGCTTGAGTTGCCAAGCCTGCGCGAGTCGCACCGAGTCCGGCTCAACTCTCACATGCGGGCGCCGATGATCTCCGCATGGAGACCGGACAGGCAGGCCAGTCGGTGACAACGCCGACGACTCCGGCGACGACAGCTGCGGCTGCCACGACGACGAAGTCGAAGCGCGCAATCACCGCCGCTGCAACGCCGGGCACATCGAACGAGTCGAGTGCGTTCGACAACGAGCTGAGCAGCGAGATGGTGCGCATCGCCTCACACTCGACCAAGATCGAGACGCTCAAGAACGGCGCCTTGCTCTACTTCCTTCATGGTGGCCGCGAGATCGAGCAGGTCATCGGCAAGACGCCCTACGTCGTCAAGCCTGGTGACTGGGGCGAGCCCAAGACATCCGCGTCGAGTGCGTCGACGGGCTCGACCGGCACGACCGCCACGACCGCCACGACGGGCACGACCGCCACGACGGGTACGACGGGCACCACGGGTACGACGGGTACGACGGGCACCACGGGTACGACCGGCACCACGGGTACGACCGGCACCACGGGCACGTCGGGCACCACGGGCACGACGGGCACGACGGGCACGACGGGCACGACGGGCACGACGGGTACGACGGGTACGACGGGCACCACCGGCACCACCGGTTAGCGTCTCGCGCGATAGGCGGCACGCGACAGCATGAGCCGACGACGCCGACAGCCCTTCGCGAGCGCGCTTCGCGTGAGAACCGTCAGCTTCTTGTGCGGTCGGGCCGGGACCGTATGATCCGCGACGAGGGCGTCGTCACGGTCACGCTGGAGGAGCCGTCTCTGTCTTTATGGTGTGAACGCGGGGCGTCGTTGGCATGACGACATCGCTGTTCAGCAAACGCAAACTCGAAGGGCGAAGCGCGCCCGGCCGTAAGGCGCCGGTCGCCTACGAATGTTTGCTCGTCCCGCTCGGTACTGCGCGTGAGGCGGAGCAGGCGATGATCGTCGCCTGCCGGCTCGCTGCCGACCGGCATGCCACCGTGACAGCGCTCTACGTTGTCGAGATCCCGGCTGAGCTCCCACTCGCGGCGCAGATGGTCGACGAGGAGGCCGAGGCGTATCGGCGCACAACCGAGGCACGGGCTATCGGCGACCTCTACGGCGTGCAGGTCACCACGCGGGTGCGCCGCGCTCGTCTCGCCGGCGAGGCGATCGTCGCCGAGGCCGTGAGCTCCGCGAGCGAGGTGATCGTGATAGGGGCGCCGCGGCGGCCGGCGCGTTCATCACGCCGGGGACGCGTCTTTGGCCGCACGGTCGACTTCGTGCTCAAGAACGCCCCCTGCCGGATCATCGTCGCCGCACTCCCCCGCGACGAATGACCGAGCTCGAGGAGCCCGGCCCCGCCGGGTCACCGCCGCTCGACCAGTTCGAGCTCGTCGAGCCCAGCCGACAGCCGATGACGGCAGCCACCGCGGCCGCGTTCGCGGTCGCCGCCGGCCTCAAGAAGCTCATGATCGGTCGCCGGCGCCCGACGCGGGAGCTTGGCGACACGTTGCTGTCGAAGACGCTTGCGCTCCCGATCTTCTCCTCCGACCCGATCTCCTCCGTCGCCTACGCGACCGAGGCCGCGCTGACCGTGCTCGTCGCAAGCTCGGTCTCGGCGCGCGACGTCGTCCTGCCTGTCTCCGGAGCGATCGCCGGGCTGCTCGCGATCGTCGTGCTCTCGTACTGTCAGGGAGTCAGGGCCTACGCGTCGAGCGGTGGCTCCTACGTCTTCGCCAAGCAGAACCTGGGGACGCTCGCGGGACTGATCGCGGCGGCCGCGCTCCTCGTCGACTACGTGCTCACGGTCGCCGTCTCGATCGCCGCCGGCATCTTCGCGGTGACCTCCGTCGAACCCTCGCTGAGCCCGTATGTCGTCGAGATCTCGCTCGGTTTCGTCGTGCTGCTTACGCTCGGCAACCTCCGCGGCGTGCGCGAGTCGGGTTTGCTCTTCGCGTTCCCGACCTACGGCTTCATCGTCTCGCTCTTTGCCGCGATCGGCGTCGGCGTCGTCAAATGCACCGTCGGCACGTGCCCCGTCGCGATGGTGCCGCACCCGCTCGCTGTCGGCACGGGCAGCCTGGGGATCTTCGTCGTACTCAAGGCCTTCGCCTCCGGTTCGGCCGCGCTTACCGGCGTCGAATCGATCTCCAACGGTGTCACGGCCTTCAAGCCGCCGCAGGCCCAGAATGCGGCGCGCACGCTCCTGACGATGGCCGCGATCGCGATCGTCTCGTTCATGGGCGTCTCGTACCTCGCCGTGAGGATGGACGCGCGGCCGAGCTCGACGACCTCGGTGCTCTCCCAGATCGCGCGTGGGGCCTTTCCCGCCGGCTCGCCCGGGTCGCTCGGGTACTACCTCGTCCAGGGCTTCACGTTCGCGATCCTGGTGCTCGCGGCGAACACCTCCTACCAGGGCTTTCCGCGGCTCGCCGCGCTGCTTTCCCGCGATGGCTTCTTCCCGCGGCAGTTCGTCAACCTCGGCGACCGGCTCGTCTACTCGAACGGGATTCTGATCCTCTCGAGCCTCGCGGCCGGACTCCTGCTCGCGTTCCGCGCCAACGTCAATTCGCTGATTCATCTGTACGTGATCGGGGTCTTCACGGCGTTCACGCTTGCTCAGGCAGGGATGGTGCGCTACTGGCTCCGGACGCGCGAGCCGGGCTGGCGGCGGCGTGCGATGATGAACGCGACCGGCTCGGTCACGACCTTCGTCGTCGACGTGATCGTCATCTGGACGAAGTTCACCGCCGGCGCCTGGATGGTTACGATCGCGATCCCCACGCTGATCACGATCTTCTACGCGATCCACCGGCACTACCGCGCGGTCGAGCATCGGCTCGGCGGCCAGGCCAAGGCTGTCCTTTCCCGCCAGTCGACGCCGCAGAACACGGTCGTCCTCTACGTCGAACAGCTCGACGCGGCCACCCGTGAAGCCTTCTGGTACGCGCGCCGGATCTCGAACGGTGCCTTTCGGGCGATCCACGTGCCCTTCGACGGCAGTGACGCGGGCATCCGCCCACGCTTCTTCCGCTGGTCACAGGGCGAGCCGCACCTCGAGGTACTCGCTCCCAGCGAGGCTCCACTCGATGTGGTGCTCGAGTACGTCTGGCGGTTTCCGCACGGCGACGCCGAGTTCGTCACGGTCGTGATCCCGGAGCTGTTCCGCAAGCCCTCACTGCTTGCGGCGTTCCTCCGCCACTCGACCTTCTCGCTCAAACGCGGGCTTCGCCGCGAGCGGGGTGTCGTCGTCACCGACGTCCCCCGCCTCGGTGGCTCCGAGGGCGAACCGCAATGGGTCGAGCCGACGCGTGGCGTCTGCGTGGTGCTGATCAACAGAGTCAATGCCGCCTCCGCGCGCGCGCTCGTCTATGCGAGCTCGCTCGGCTTCGACGAGACGGCCGCCGTCTACTTCGCAGCCGACGAGGACGACACGGCGCGGGTACGGCGGGACTGGGAGCGTTACGGGATCGACGTTCCGCTCGAGGTCCTCGACTCGCCGTTCCGCGACATCGGTGAGCCGCTACGGGCCTATCTCGCCAAGATCACGGCGGACCCGCAGGCGATCGCAGTCGTCGTCATGCCCGAGCTCGTCGTCAGCGGCGCCGATCGCCTCCTTCACAACCATCGCGCGCTCTACCTCAAGCGGCTGCTGCTCTTCGAGCCGCGGGTGATCCTCACGAGCGTCCCGTACCAGCTGCGCTGAGCATGTCCGGCGGCGGTGAGTCGCGCAGGCACCGTTCAGACGCCGGCGAGCTCGCGGTCGAGCACGCCTTGCGGGAAGGCGATGATCAGCACCTCACAGTCGGCCTGGCGAAGCACGAAGTCGACCGTCGGCGAGAAGAACCGCGACTGCCGTCGCCAGCGCGGCGAGGAGCCGAGCACGATCAGGTCGACACCGGTCGCCTCGGCGTGGTCGAGGATCGCCCGTCCGATCGAGCGTGCACGCACCATCGTCACCTCGACCTCGACGCCGAGCTCTGCCCCCAGCGCGTGAGCCTCCCGCAGTGAGGCTTCCGCCTGCGCTTCGGCCTCGTGCATGGGCGCGTTCAGCTCCTGCTCGAGCGGCACACGGACGACGTGCAGCGCCTCGAGCGCGGAGCCCTGCTCGGCCGCGAGCTTGAGCGCTGTCGCCGCCATCTCCTCGCCGATCAGGCCGAGCTTCATCGGCACCAGGATCCGGCGGAAGCGCGGAGCGTTGCCGATGCTCTCGACGTCGGGGGTGGTGACGCTGTCGGTCAGGCCCTCGCCGTGTGCCCGCCGCACGGCCACGTAGACACCGAGCCCCACCGCGAGCCAGACGAAGCCGACGTAGCGGGCGTCTGGATGCGTGACGAGCATGACCACCCAGATCGCGAAGGTTAGGAGTGCGCCGACGATCGCCGGTACAGGGAGCTCGACGCCCGCGATCGTGATGGGAAACGGGGCGCGGTAGGGGCGCGCGAGCGCCGGCTCGCTGACCCGCAGCTTGATCACGGCGACCTGGGTCGCGGTGAACGCGAGCAGGACGCCGAAGGAGAAGATGCCAGCGAGCAGCGTCACGTCCTGCTTGACGAACGAGGCCGCGATCACGACGGCGCAGGACGCGCCGGCTGCGCTCAGGATCGCGACGGGTGAGACGAGCGTGCGGCGGTGGCGTCGCGCGAATGCACGCGGGAGCTGGCTGTGTTCACCGAACGAGTGCGCGAGCCTGGAGAAGCCGGCGAGTGAGGAGGCGATCGCCGCGATCAGGATCAGGGCGCCGCTCGCGCCGACGAGGAAGCGAATGGCGTCACCGAGCGGCAGCGGCACGTGGGCGCGGATCTGATCAGCGACACCGACGAGCGGAGCGCCGAGCCAGCGAGTGCCGAGCGCGGTGTGCGGACCCGGAAAGGCGGAGAGAGCGACGAGCGCGATCGCGACGTACATCGAAACGACGGTCGCCGATCGCGACGAACAGCGACCGCGGCACGTCGACTCCCGGCCGCCGGGCCTCCTGTGCCAGGTTGACGACTGTCTCGAGCCCGGTGTACGCGAGCATTGCGAGCGGCACCGCGAACACGAGCGAGTGCACGGTCGGGGCGTGCCCGAGCGAGGTTCCGTGCGTGAGCGCGTGAGGCGAGAAGAGCAGGGCGAAGCCGAAACCGATCAGGACGAGCTGGCTGACGACGTCCAGCACCGGGATCACGAAGACGAGCCCATGGAGTGACGAGCGGCGCATCAACCTCAGCGCGGCGACGGTCAGGATCGCCGCGACGCCGACGATGATGTCCCAGGGCTTGTGGTCGAGGGCACCGATGCGAAGGGCCGCGGCAAGGTAGTGGGGCACGAACAGTGCTGCCAACGCGATCACGATCAGGTAGTCGAGGAAGAGCACCCAGCCGGTCATGAAGCCGGCTCAGGTCGTTCGTCGCGCGCCGGACGAAGGTTGCCGCGCCACCTGTCTCGGGGAGCGCCGAGGCCGCCTCGGCGTAGGAGACCGCGACGAGCAGAAAGAGCGCGCCGGTACCGAGAAGCAGGAGCGGCGTGAAGCCGAGCGCGTGCAGTGCGACGACGCCGAGCGCGAAAGTAGACCGAGGAAGCGAGCTCGCCGTAGGCTGCCGAGAAGAGGGAGCGGCCGCCGAGCTCGCGGCGCAGCCCCGGGAGCCGGCGTGCCATCAGCTGCCTCGGAGGAGTGAGAGCCGCCCGGCGCCGGCTGCGACGAAGAGGAGCCCGACGACGAGCAGGGTCGCGCCGCTCCCACGGACGAGCGCGCTCGCGATCAGCGCGACGCCCAGGCCGACGGTTGTGAGCGCGAGTACGGCACCGAGCCCGCCGACGCGGCCAGGCCCACGAGGAGGGCGCCGCTCATGGCCCTGCGGCTCGTCGATCATGATGCGAGCGTAGCGATGGCCGCGCCTCAGGGCTCGTGAGGGCGCCGATTTCCGAGCGGCGCGCCCGGGCGGGGCACACGGCTCACACGCCCGCACGGGCAAGTTCGCGGCTTCGCGACGACGGTCCGCGAGCGACGAAGCACGCCCGAGTGAGGGATCAAGCCTCATGGCAGGCGCTCGCCGCGACGAGGAGATCTTCGATGGACCGCCTCAACGAAGACGACCTCGTGCTCGTGACCATCCCCGGTCACGCCACCAGCGCGCCGCGCTTTCCACTCGAGTGCCACGTGCTCGCGATCGCCGGACGGACGGTCGCGCTCGAGGCCGTTCACAAGGCGGCGACGCTCCGCCTTCCCGAGGTTACGAGCGGCGTCTACCTCACGTTTCGCCACGGCAACTCCCTCGTCGGCTTGAAGGGCACGCTGCTCACCGACCAACTTCCGGGTGACCTCCGCTTCCTCTGCCCCGAGAAGGAAGGCCGTCCACGCTCGCGTCCTACGCGTGCGGACGTCATCACACCGGTGACGTTGCGGCGCCTCGATGCTCAGCTCGGAAGTGAGGGCGTGACGATCAACATGAGCTTCGGCGGCCTGCTCGCCGAGTGCGATGCGCCGTTCGCGCTCGACGACGAGGTCGAGATTACGCTGCGCGGCGGCCTTCGCGGCAGCACCCGCACCGAGGCGATCGAGCTTCACGGCTCCGTGCGGCGTGCCGGCCAAGGCCTTGTCGCGGTCGAGTTCGACCATGAGTCGGCGAAGCGTCACAGCTTTGAGCTCGGAGCACTCGTGATCCAGGAGCGGCGTGCTGCCCGCATCCGGACACTTGCTCCGCGGGTTGCCGCGCAGAACCCGGCGACCCGCGTCGACTTCTGAGCATCGCGGCGAGCACCGACGACTCCCCCTCCGTGCATACTTGAGCGGCGAATGTGGGGGGAGGATGCGGGGATGAATACGGGGGCGCGGGTGCGTGAGCGTCGCGGTCACGCCGCCGTCGCGGTCGTCGCGACTGTGCTCGTCACGGCCGCGCTGGTCGCGACCGTGTTCGGTGCTTATGTCGCGGTCGCGACCGCCGCCGCGGCACAGACGGACGGGGCGGGCACCTCCGGTCGGGCTCTCGCCGGCGAATGCGCGACCTCGGGGCTTGTCGTCTGGCTCAACACTGTCGGCAACGGCACCGCCGGAAGCATCTACTTCACGCTCGAGTTTACGAACCTTTCCGGGCACGCCTGCACACTTGACGGCTATCCGGGGGTGTCGGCTCTCGGGCTCGGCGGGCAGCAACTCGGTAGCGCCGCGTCATTCGACCACACGCACGCTGCGTCGCTCGTGACGCTCGCCCAAGGCGCGACGGCGACCGCGACATTGAGGATTGTCGAGGCCGGAAACTTCCCCGCAAGCGTCTGCCACCAGGTGAGCGCAGCCGCGCTTCGCGTCTACCCACCCGATCAGACTCGCGCGGCGCAGGTGCCGTTTCCGTTCGCGGCTTGCGCTCGCAAGGGCCCGGTCTTCCTCACGGTTGCACCGGCGCAGCGCTCCTAGACGCGGCCGTTCAGCTGCGGTCGGCGAGCACGAGCTCGCCGAGCAGGCGCTCGACCGCCTCGGACAGATCGTCGCAGCGGCCCGTGTGAACGCGCGAAGGCTGGATGATCGTGCTCGACGGTGAGACGAGCCAGTGGAAGCGCGCGGTCGTGTCGAGACTCGCGATCGGTCCCGCGGCAGGGTCGCCGGCAGCGATCCGCTCGAGCGCACGTAGATGGCGAGCAACCGCGCCGAGCTCGAGCTCGGGCCAGAGCGCGCAGGCGCGCGCGGCGTCGAGCGCGGTCGCGACGCGCAGGAACTCCTTCGGCCGGCTGAAGACGACGACCCCGACGTTGATGCGTTCGCCGCGTTCGAGGCGCGGGACGAGCCGGTACACCGCGTAGGAGAAGAGCTCAGCCACGGGCGGCCTCCGCCTCCTCGACGAAGCCCCGAGGCGTCTCGAGGCGCCGGCTGAGGTAGTCGACGTAGACGGCGGGGTCGGTGCCGTCGAGCCAGACGTCCGGCACCTCCGCGACAGCCTTCTCCAGCACTGCTCTCGTGACGCGTGGGGCGAGTCGCGCATCAGCCTCGGTCAGCGAGGAGGCGAACGGCAGCAGCACGTGCTTACGGATCGCCGGGAAGCGGCCGCGCGCGTGCTCGGCGGGCGGGACGTCGGCGTGGTGGAAGTAGAGAGCCGCGCCATGATCGATCAACCACAGACGCTCGTGCCAGACGAGCAGGTTCGGGTTCTGGACGGTGCGGTCGATGTTCGTGACGAGCGCGTCGAACCACACGATCTCGGCGGCCAGCCCGGCTGCCGGGCCTGGCCCCACCGCCGGGTTGAAGGGCAGCGCGCCGGGGAGGAAGTCGACGCCCAGGTTGAGGCCGCCGCTCGCGGCGAGCAGATCCTGGATCTCCGGATCGGGCTCGGCGGTCGCGAGCCCGGGGTCAAGGTCGACGAGCGCAAGCTCGGGCACGAGCAGCCCAAGTTGCCGTGCCAGCTCGCCGGCGACCACCTCGGCGACAAGGGCCTTGACGCCCTGTCCGGCACCGCGAAACTTGACCACGTAGAGCCCCTCGTCGTCGGCCTCGACGAGTGCCGGGAGCGAGCCGCCTTCGCGAAGCGGGGCTACATAACGCGACGCCTGGATGGTGCGCATCCGCGCGAGACTAGTCATCACTCCTCCCGGGACGTCCACCCCCGGGTGCGGGCGCACTCCTCGCTCCTGCCGCGTCCACGGACCCGGCCCCGCGTCCTGTCGGCGCCGGCGGCGGATCCGCGGCGCGACGAGCGCGTACGCACTCGATCGGCTCCGTGTTCTTAGACAGCGCTAAGCCCTCGTTTATCGAGTCTTGACCTTGTACTGGTGCAATGAAGCCACAAGAAATGGGATGGCACGGGATGAAGACTCGGGCAGAGGACACGTCGGGAGCGACCGTCTCCGGTTCGACGCCGGACCACCGCTTGCGCGCGCAGATGCTGCCCGCGGCCCGTGCCAATCGACCCGATCGAGGTGTGATGAACCGTGGGGGAACAACATGACTGACTCAGACAACGACTTCGATACTCTGCGCCACCCGCGGCCCGCGTCCGAGCCTGGCCCGGGCGTCGCCGCGACGACCGCGCCCGGTACCCAACGACAGTGGCCGCGGGGGCAACGCGCGCTCGTCGCTTCAGCATTTGCAGCGCTCGCGCTTGGAATCGGTGCCGCCGGCGCCCTCGTCGGGCACGAGTTCTGGGGCGGGCCCGGCGGCAGCGCCGTGGTGGCGAGTGGAGTTGTGGGCTCGGGCGGGCAGTTCACTCCGTACCAGAGCCAGTCGCCGTCAAACGGCGGCTTCTATGGCGCCGACGGCACGAGCGGGCTGGCCGCGAGCGCGCCCTCGAATCTCGCGGTGATCGCCGCGAAGGTCGATCCGGCGCTCGTCGACATCAACTCGACATTCACCTACCAGAGCTCTGAGGGGGCGGGCACGGGCATCGTGCTCAGCTCGAACGGCGAGATCCTGACGAACAACCACGTCATCGACGGCGCGACCAAGATCACCGCCACCGACGTCGGTAACGGCAAGACCTATACGGCCACCGTCGTGGGGTACGACCCGAGCCACGACATCGCCGTCCTGCAACTTCAGGGGGCCTCTGGCCTCCAGACGGCGTCGCTTGGCAACTCGTCAGATGTCGCCGTGGGCGCATCGGTCGTCGCGCTCGGAAATGCCGGTGGAACCGGCGGGACGCCGAGCAGCGCCGGCGGCTCGGTGACGGCGGTCAACGCCTCGATCACCGCCGGTGACGAGCTGACGGGGGGAAGTGAGCAGCTGCAAGGTCTGATCGAGACGAGCGCGGCGCTCGAGCCCGGCGACTCCGGTGGCTCGCTCGTGAACAGCGCGGGAGACGTGGTTGGTATGGACACGGCGGCCTCATCCGGTTTCTCGTTCACGAACGACAGCGGTCAGGGCTACGCGATTCCGATCAACGAGGCGCTCGCAGTTGCGAAGCAGATCGAGTCCGGTAAGGCCTCGGCAGACGTCCACGTCGGTCAGACCGCCTTCCTCGGCGTCTTGATCTCCGGAGCGACGCAGGAGACACCCGGGTTCTCGGGTGGCTTCGGGATCGGCGGCGGTTTCTCCAATCCAGGCAGCGGGACAGGCTCGACCGTGAGCGGCGCGCCCGTGAGCGGTGTCATCGGCGGTACCCCTGCTCAGAAGAGCGGGCTTACCACCGGTGACGTGATCACCTCGTTTGACAAGACGACGATCACCTCCGCCTCCACACTTGGCAAGCTCATCCTCGGCCTCCATCCCGGCGAGAAGATCTCGCTCGGCTGGACGGACACGAGCGGGCAGTCGCACACGGGTTCGGTCGCGCTTGCCTCGGGCCCTCCTGCCTGACCGCGACCTTGGCGCTTCCCGTCCCTCCCCGAGCAGTGCGGGATGGACGGGAAGCGTGCACCTGACCTCCGGTTGCCTCTCCCGAAGCGGCGAGTGCCGCGCTCACGGGCTCGCGGCTCAGCCGCCGTCGCGGAGACCGTGAGGCGACAGCCGCGAGTGGCTAGGCTGGCAGCGTGAAGAGCGAAGACGTCGTCGTGCTCGAGGTCGTCTCGGGGGAGACCGAAGCAGAGCTCGTCTGCGGCCTCCTGCGCGCGGCCGGGCTCGAGTGCGGCTACCGCGACACCTCTGCGCTCGACTCCCCGCTCGAGGATTTCATCGCCTCCGGGCAACGCGAGATCCTCGTGCACGACGCCGACGTCGAGCCGGCGCGAGCCGTGCTCGCCGACGCTCGGAGCTGACGCCCGCTGCGCGCGCACGGCTCGTGCGAGGCAACCCGCCGATGCGTGCGTGAGGCGATCTGCATGCGCGCCCGAACCGGCGCCTTCGCCGGCGCGCTCACGTAGGCTTCGAACAGTGCGAATCTCAGGTGCGCTCGTCGCAGTCACAGCCGTGCTCGTGCTCACACTCGGCGTCTCTGCTGCCGTGGCGGCGCACGGATGGTCGCGCCACACGGTCCGCTCGCAGGGCTTTTCGCTCGAGACCCCCTCGCTCTGGTTCGACGCCACCTCGGGGCCGCAAGGGGCGCTCGACCGCGCCGCGCGGAAGTACCCCGAGCTTGCTTCGCTCGTCCAGTGGGCCGAAGGGAACCAGCTCGTCCGGCTTCTCTGCTCGGCCAGAACCGGGTTTCCCAACGTGAGCGTCACTGTTGCCAACACTTACCGTGCGCTGACCGTCAAGAAGTTCGCCGCGAGCAACGTGGCCGAGCTGCGGCATCTTCCCTCACTTGTCGGCACACCCGTCATCACGGAGGTGACGCTGCCGGCCGGAGAGTCATACGAGGTGACGTTCGCCGAAACCTCGCAAGGGACACGCTTTGACGAGCAGGAGTATTTTCTGCGACACAGCAACCGCGCCTACGTGATTGCCTACACGGTGGTTGATCCACCCGATACGGCGACGCTTGCGACGCTTACGCAGAGCATACGCAGCTTCGCCTTCACGAAACCGTAACGCGACCGGGCTCGCATGTGCTCGGATCGAGATTTCAGTGCGCATCCGCACCGGCATCGGCTTATCCCGTTTCCTATGCGCGCTGAATACGAGTGCGAATGGCGGAGCCCGCTGCTATTCTCCTGAGGTCAATAGCAGCGACTATAGGTTGGGGGGCTCATGGCGCGCAAGTCGATTCTTGTTTGTGATTTTTCGGGGAACGCTATTCCTGACGAGAAGCATGCCGCGACGATCACGGTGAAGTTCGGGGACGGACGTCGGAACATTCTCGTCGCCGATGCGCACGTCGACGATCCGATCGTGGCCCAGATCTCGGCCGTCGGGCGCCAGCAGGCGCGACGCGGGCGCAGGCCGCGGACGGACGGCGCGTAGCGAGTTGGCCGAGGTGGCGGGGCTGTCGAGGGTCAGGGCGCGATCGCGATCGCGGTCGGGCTGGCGCCGACCCTGATGGGGGTGCCAGCCTTGTCGGTACGAAGGTCGATCGGAGTGACCGTCCCTGCCGTCGTGTCGTTGACGACATAGGCGGTCTGTCCGCTCGGGGCGAAGGCGATCCCGAGCGGATCGCTACCGACGCGGATAGGCGCCCCGGGCTTCCGTGTCTCGAGGTCGATCGGGGTCACCGTGTCGGCGTTCGGGTTGTCGACGAGCGCCGTCTTGCCGCTCGGGCTGAGCGTGATCAGCACCGCATTGCGAACGTGGATCGCCGGGGCGGCGACGAGCGTCGCGAGGTTGATCGGAGTGACCGTGCCGTTGACGTCGGTGACGTAGGCGGTCGCGCCGTTCGGCGCGATCGCGATCGAGGTGATCCCCTTCGCGACCAGCAGCGCACCTCGGGGACGCCCCGTCGCAAGCGTAATCGGCGTCAGGGCGCTGCTTCGCGAGTCGACGACGTAGGCGCTCTTGCCGTTCGGCGTGATCGCGATCGTCGTCGGCAGTTTTGCAACGAGGATCGGCGCCAAAGCGATTCCTTTGACGAGATCGATCGGGGTGACCGTCCCGTTGAGGAGATCGTCTTCGTCGACGACGTACGCCGTGCGGCCGTCCGGAGCGATCGCGATGTCCTCCTGCTGCGAGGCGACGGTGCGGATCGGTCGGCCGGGTCTGTCGGTGGCGAGGTCGATCGGGGTGACGGTGGCGTCGAAGTTGGTGACGTATGCGGTCTTGCCGTCGGGCGTGATCGCGATCGACTCGGGGGAGGGCCCGACCGCGATCGGCGGCCCGGGCCGGCGGGTCTCGAGGTTGATCGGCGTCACCGTGCCGCTCTGCTCGTTGACGACGTACGCGGTCGGAGGCCGCGCGGCCGAGGCGTGCGTCGGGAGCGCGACGCTAGCCAGAACGAGAGCGAGCAGGGCTGCGCCCGGGCGGCTGTGATGACGTGGGCTCAGCATGGGTACGCGCGGGGAACGGCTACGCGACAAGCCTAACGAAGACGCCTCGCAAATAGCCGGCGGACGTCGATGCTGAGCCGACTACGCTCAGCGCGATGACGAGCAGCGGCAAGGGCGGTCGGTTGCGGCGGCTTCTGAACGCAGTCCTGACCCCGCTCATTCGCACGGGTCTTGTCGGCCGCCGCTTCTGCCTCTTGACGGTGACCGGCCGCACCACCGGTCGGCGCTATACGACACCGGTCAAGATCGTCGCCGACGGTGAGCAGCGGTGGCTCGTCGCTCCATATGGGGAGCGCAACTGGGTCAAGAACGCCAAAGCCGCCGGTTGGGTCGAACTCAGCCGCGGTCGCAGCCACGAGCGACTTGCCGTCGCTCTTGTCGACGCTGAGGAGGCCGGGCCGGTATTGCGCGCGTATCTCCGCCAGAACCGGGTTACGCGCAGCTTCTTCTCCGCCGCCCCTGGAGATCCGGTGCAAGCCTTCGTCGCGGAGGCAGCGCGCCACCCGGTGTTTCGCCTCGGCGACGTCGATGGTGAGCCGGAGACCAGAGGGCTGCGAAGGTCGCAGCCCTCTGGCTGAGGAACGTCAGCCGGACCCGCGGGCGCGTGTCGGTGGCTCCTCGTCCTTCACGAGGGGATCGCCATCACCTGAGCGAAAGGAGTCCGTGCTCATCGCCTAGAACAGCCCGAGCGGCTTGGGGTCGTAGGAGACAAGCATGCACTTGGTCTGGCTGTAGTGGTCGAGCATCATCTTGTGGTTTTCGCGACCGACCCCCGAGCTCTTGTAACCGCCGAACGCGGCATGGGCCGGGTAGAGGTGATAGCAGTTCGTCCACACGCGGCCAGCCTGAATCCCGCGGCCCATGCGGAACGCCCTCGCGGTATCGCGCGTCCAGACGCCGGCGCCGAGTCCGTAGAGCGTGTCGTTCGCGATCTGTAGCGCTTCTGCCTCGTCGCGGAACGTGGTCACTGCGAGCACCGGGCCGAAGATCTCCTCCTGGAAGATCCGCATCTCGTTGGTGCCCTTGAATACCGTTGGCTCGAAGTAGAAGCCGTCCTCGAGCTCCCCGCCGAGATGGGCGCGTTCGCCGCCGATGAGCAGCTCCGCTCCCTCCTCCTTGCCGATCTCGACGTAGCCGGCAATCTTCTCGAGCTGCGCGCTCGAGACCTGGGCGCCGAGCTGTGTGTCAAGGCTGAGCGGGTGACCCTGACGGATCTTGGCGATCCGCTCAAGTGCCCGACCCATGAACTCGTCGTAGATCGACGCCTCGATCAACGCCCGCGACGGACACGTGCAGACCTCGCCCTTGTTGAAGGCGTACAGCACGAGCCCTTCGACCGCCTTGTCGAGGAAGTCGTCGTCGGCGGCGAGCACATCCGCGAAGAAGATGTTCGGCGATTTTCCGCCGAGCTCGGTCGTCGAGGGAATGAGGTTCTTCGCCGCATACTCCATGATCAACCGCCCGGTCACCGTCTCCCCGGTAAAGGCCACCTTCGCGATCCGCTTGCTCGTCGCGAGCGCCTTGCCGATCTCCGCTCCCGGTCCGTTGACGACGTTGATGACGCCCTCGGGCACGATTCCCTCAAGCAGCTCCATCAGTTTGAGGATCGACCACGGCGTCGGGCTCGCCGGCTTGAGCACGGAGCAGTTCCCCGCCGCGAGCGCCGGCGCGAGCTTCCAGGCCGCCATCAGCAGCGGGAAGTTGAAGGGAATGATCTGACCGACAACACCCAACGGCTCCTTGAAGTGGTAGGCCATCGTGTCCTTGTCGATCTCCGAGATCGTCCCCTCCTCGCCCCGGATGACCGAGGCGAAGTAGCGGAAGTGGTCCGCCGCGAGCGGGATGTCAGCCGCTAGCGTCTCGCGTACCGGCTTGCCGTTCTCCCAGCTCTCAGCGACCGCGAGCATCTCAAGATGCTCCTCGATCGTGTCGGCCACCTTGTTGAGGATCTTCGAACGCGCCGTCGTCGACATCTCGCCCCACGCATCCTTGGCGGCGTGAGCGGCATCGAGCGCAAGATCGACATCCTCGGGTGTCGACCGTGGTACCTCGGTAAACGGGCGTCCGGTTGCCGGGGTCAGGTTCGTCGAATACTCACCGTGAACCGGGGCGAGCCAGTGGCCGCCGATGAAGTTCTCGTAGCGTGACCTGAGCTCGACCGGACTGTCGATCTCGCCCGGTGGCGCATAGGTCACGGTCTTCTCGATGGTTGCCATCGCAACCCTCCTTCCGATCAGACTGTCAGCCGTGGCGCGGCTGCGAAACCAGAATTTGACGAAAGGCGCTGACTCCGCATCGGGGACGGCGGCGGACCTGCTGTGGAAAGACCGCGTCTGCAGGGTTCCGCTCGCGCGCGGCTCGGGCTCTAAAGGGCCGTCTCAGCTAGTCGAGCGCCACCTCGGCGAAGTGCTCGACGGTCGGAAACGGGTCGTAGAAGCCGTGGAGCAACGCACGCCATTGCTCGTAGCTCGCCGAGCGGCGAAAGCCCTCGGTGTGGTCCTCGAGCCGCTCCCATTCAACGCGGAGGCTGTACCTGCTCCCGCGTTCGAGGCAGCGTTCGAGCCAGAGCCCCCGAAAGCCGGGCGCTGCGCTTATCAGCGGCCGCGCCGTGGCAAATGCCGCCTCGAACTCCGCCTCGGTTCCCGGCCTGACGTCGAGAATCACGAGTTCGGTGATCACGTGTCGATCTTGCCACACACTGCCACGGCCGTTTCTGGATGGCGACGGGCGGGAAACGAGCCCACATGGCTCTTAGCGCCCACGCTGCGGCGATACTCGACGTTTGCGAACTTTCCGCTCGTTGCGATATTCCGTGCTCGCCCGACCCTTGCCTTCCCGTGGGGATCGTCTACATTGCGCAGCGCACCGAGCACGGAGCGCGAGTAAGTCGAGGTCGCTTCCAGAGATCGAGCGAGGACGGCTCAGGCCCAGGACGCACGGTCAGTGGAGGTGGCGGATGAAAGCGCCACCGGCTCGGTGCTCCTTTTTGTCAGGCTGGAGCTGATGACGGGATTCTTTGTGGTTCAGGTGATGTCCTCTGCGTAGCATCCCGCGGATGTCCCGGCTCGGTCGCGACGACCTCGAGGCGATCCTCGAGGCCGTCGAGCGCACCCGCTTCGTCGCTGACGCGGCCCAGTTTCCACGGATCGCGCTGCTCACCCTGCGGGAGCTCGTTCCGTGTGCGGTGGCTTCGTTCAACGAGGTCGATCCCGTAGCCGGGCGCGCGCTGGCCGTTGTCGAACCAGACGGCTACGTGATCGACGAGTCCCAGCGTGCAGCGTTTGCGCGACTCGCCGGTGAGCACCCGCTGATCCGGCACTACCTGACAGGTGATGGCTCGGCGCACAAGCTCTCGGATTTCCTGACGCCCGCCGAGTTCCACCGGACCCACCTGTACACGCAGGTCTATCGCGAGCTCGGGGTCGAGTATCAGATCGCGATCACATTGCCTGCGCCGCCGCCGCGGATCGTTGCGATCGCGCTCAGTCGCAGCGACGCCGACTTCGACGAGCGTGACCGATTGGTGCTGAACACGCTTCGCCCCCATCTCGCGCAGTCATACCGTCTGGCCGAGGAGCGCGAAGAGATCCACACCGGACTCGAGCTCTTCACGGGGGACACGAAGGAGGCAGGCACACACGTCATCGTGCTCGACCGACCTCGGCGGGCGCTCGGTGCAGAGGCGCGCGCGCTGCTCGGCGAGTACTTCGGTCAGCTGCCTCCCGGCGGGCGCTTACCTCCCGCCGTCGAGCGCTGGCTTTCGCTGCAGCCGAAGCTCGGCGATGCGGTCAAACGGCGCGACCTACGCTTGATCGGCCCGCTCGTGACGCGTCGCGGTAGCCGCAGACTCGTGCTCCGCTACGTCCCGGACGCCGGTGGGGTCTCGGCGATTCTCGTTCACGAGCAGCGTGCCCCGAGCACTCGCGCCGAGCTCCGCTTGCTCGGGCTCACTGTCCGCGAGGCCGACGTGCTGAAGCTACTCACGCAGGGCGAGACCGACCGCGACATCGCTGCGCGCCTCGGGATCGCCCACGGCACGGTGCGCAAGCACCTCGACAATCTGTACCGCAAGCTCGGGGTCAAGCGGCGCACTCAGGCGGTTGCGCTCGCGCTCGAACTGCTGACCGAGCGTGGCGCAGGCGAAAGCGCCTAGCGCTGCGTCCTCGTCGGGCGTAGGCGGTCGCGGCCTCGGCGGCGAGGCTCCCGCCGGCACGAGTCGGGCCTACTTCGACTTCGCGGAGCCGGCGTGCTTGCCGTACACGACGCCGACGTACGCGGGGCTCGTCGTCTCGTGGCTGCTGTCGGTCGTGAAGCCCTTCGCCAGGTGCGCGAACGTCCCGCTGTACGCACCGCCATCGAGCAGGACGACCTGGTACTCGGCTCCGGCGCCGGGTGTGCGGCCCCCTGTGAGCGTCGGGTCGAGCGTCCCGCCCGCGACCAGCTTGCCGGGGCCGCTGCAACAGGGTGCGGTCAGCTGAAACTGTCCGAGGCTCGTTGTGCTCGCGATCTCGAGCGAGATCAGCCCGTCCGGCTTGTTGAGCAGGGTTGTGCCTGCGTCGAGGGAGTAGATAGACCGGGGGGCGATCTTGATCGTGCCGTCGTTCGTGACGGGAGCGCCCCCGCCGCTGTCGGCGAAGGTGCCGCCGCTGATCGTGAGGAGGCCATGGCGGGTGTTGGTGAGCCCCGCCGCGAAGCCGACCGACCACGACGGGTCGCTGACCTCGGCGGTGATCACCCCGTTGTTACGCAACGCGCCATCGTTGACGGTGGCAGGTCCGCCGCTCTTCGTCCCGGAGCCCTGCGCATCGAGGATCAACGTGCCATCGTTCACGACCGTCGTGCCCCCGAGCGCGAGGGTCGTGCCGTTGTAGTTGTTGCCCTGGTAGTTCGAAGGCTCCCCGATCACGGTGACCGTCTGACCAGAGGGGATCGTTCCGGTGAGGGAGGCGCTCGAGTAGTTCATGAGGAACTTCGCCGCGCCAGCGCTGTCGACGAGCTTTGCGCCCGCCTGCAGGGTCACCGGGTTCCCCTTGACGTACCCGCCCGCTTGCGTCCAGGTGATACCGCTGCCATTCGCGGTCACCGAACCGTCGTTGACGAAGCTGCCGTCGTTGGTGAAACTGCCCGGGGCTGCGAACACCGGCGGTACGACCACGAGCGACGCGCCGGAGCCGACATTCAAGGTCCCGTCGTTGGTGACGGTGGGCACCTGAAGCGTGCCCGAACTATCGCTGAGGCTGGCGCCACGCTCGATCGTCAGCGGTGCCATGAACTGGGTGTAGTTCTCGACCTTGTTCTGAACGTCCTGAACCTCTGCCTCGATACGACCGTCGTCGTCGACGGCTCCACCGGTGAACGCGGCGAAACCGCCCTTCGGATTGTCCGGAAGCGTGCTGCCTCCGTCGGTCGAGTCAAGGACGACGACACCGTGAGCGCTGATCGTGCTCGTCGCGGCGACGTTGACGAAGACAGTGCTCACCTGCTCGTTGCTGTTGGAGGTGCTGCCCTGACCGACAATGTCGAGCGTCTGCGTTCCCGTGCCACTTGGCGCGCCGAGGGTCAGCGAATGCACCGCCGCGCCATTGTTGTTGGGGTCCGCGGTTCCAACACTCCACGGTGCGACGGTGACCGTGTACGTGCCCGGGACGACGATGCAGACATCGTCGCTCGAGGTGGGAATGCCGTTCGTCCAGTTCGCTGCGTCGCCCCAGACACCGCTGACGGGATTCGTCCAGCTGTCGGTGCACGCATTTGCGAGTGCCGGTACGGCGAGGAGTCCGAGCAGGACCCCGACCACGAGCGCCAGCTGTCTCCGCGCGTACCCAGCACCGACCACGCGGCGGCCCATGTCAGTCCCCTCCATCGCTCCCTACTAGAGCAGAGTGGCGCCCCCCGCGGCAATACGCGATTTCGCGTAGCGGAGGCCGCCTGCCGGCCCCGCGAGATAGGTGGCAGCCGTCCCGTGCTGGCAGACTCAAGGCATGAGCGAGGACTGGCGGGTCACGGTCGAGCTGGAGGGCGGCGCGTCGAGCACGCCGCTCGTCTCGGCGCTCCACGCACGGCAGGTCGATAGCGAGACTCGGTTGCGCCTGGGCGAGCGGGTTGCCGTGAGCGGCGCCGGTGCCACGGTCTTCCTTTATGCCGATACCGAAGTCGCAGCGCGGGAGGCGGAGCTCGTCGTGCGGCAGTTGGTTACGGCAAGTGGTCTCGCGGCGAGGTTCAAGCTCGAACGGTGGCACCACGCGGAGGAGGCGTGGGAGGATCCGAGCCGATCGCTGCCCTCCACCCCGCACGAGCTGACCGCTGAGCACACAGTGCTGGAAGCGCAGGAGGCACGTGACTCACGCTCGACGGGGATTGCCGAGTGGGAGTTGCGGCTCGAGTTCGCCTCCCACCACGACGCGCGCATGTTCGCCGAACGTCTGGGGCACGAACAGTTCACGCACGTCGTGCGCCGCTTCCACTACCTCCTCGTTGGCGCGGTCGACGAGGACGATGCGAACGAGTGGGCGGTCCGGCTCAAAGCTGAGCTGCCCCCGGGCGCCACCATCCACGTGGAGCCCGGCAGCGGCCTCGCGTGGCGGTACATGCCCGCCAATCTCTTCGCGGTGATGGGCGGCCTGGCGGGATAAACCTCACCAGGCTCACCGTCCGATCCGACTATTGCTGCCCTCGGCCCGGGTCCTCAACAGCGAAGGATTCGTTGGGGGATCGACGGTGTGACCGAGCCGGCCGGTACGGGCATCTCGCTGGCTGCTGAGCCTCTACTCCGAGGAGCTCAATACGCTGGCGTCGCTCGGGGACGCGCCGGCTGCGACGAAGAACGCGCGCATCGTCGGAGCGAGGCTTGCCAACTGCTCGGGCGGATCGTCGTTGGCGAACAGCTCGGGGGCAAGCCGCTTGTACTGCGCGAGGCTGATCCCAACCTGTTGCTCGAAGCGGGCGAGCGCCGCCGGCATGTGGCTCGACGAGGTTTTTGCGAGCCCTTCAAGGTAGGTTGCGGCGGCGCATGCACCCGGAGCCCGACCCTCGCCGTGGAAGGCGAGAATCAACGTCAGGCTCCTCTCCTCCGTCGCGCGCCACCTTGCAAAGAGAGGCGAATCCGGGCGAAGCTTTTGAAGCACCGAGCGCAGCGACGTGAGCGACGACGTGTCGCGGTCCGCAAGGTCGATCGTCAGGGGGATTGCGAGAACAAAGGCCGCCGTGAACACGCCGGAGAGCGCTGTGCCCGCTGTCGGCTTGGCCCCGACGAGGCTCTTGAGAAGCCGGGTGCAGGCATGCGCGTCCTGCGTCAAACTCGCGCCGAAAGCGGATGTCTCAAGCACTCGAAAGGCAGGAAGTCGTGCCTCGAGACCCGAGACGAGCGCGCGGTCGTGACTGTCAGGAAGGCTCGACGCCGCTTCCGAGCGACATGTCGGCAGACCGAAAGCGATGACGAGAGCGAAGCCGGCGAGCCACTTTGTCATCGCAAGTCGCGACGCGGCAGACCGTCCATCGCGACGCTGACCACTCACCTCCCGAGCGAGTGTAGAGATCCTTAGAGCGGGCCGAGCAGGGTGGCGCGTGAGCAAGTCGACGCCTCCCTTTGCGATCCCGGTGGGTCGTTGGGGGCACGATTGACGTTCCGGCCGGGACGCTGCCGGAACGTCAATCGTTCGTCATTTCGCCGCTCTTGCCGTGCTGCTCGCGATCCTGCGGCCGCGACGGACAGGCCGCGTTCGCGTGCGAGCGATGGTGGCGTCCCGAGCGGAACTCAGCGGCGCCGCTTCCGAGCGCAGTCGTGCTCGCCGCCCAACGCACTGTCCTCTAGGCCGCCACGGCCGCGGCCCAGTCGATCGTCAGGACCATCGGCTCAGCGGCGAGACGCTTCGCCGGCAACTCGGCACCGTTCTTGAGGAGCGCGGTGGCGGAGCCGGGGACCGGGATGTTGACCTGGAACTCCGAGCCGTTCGAGGCGAGCCTGACCTTGACCGCATACAGTTCGTCACCGTCAGGTGTCGCGAGCCATTGGCGCTGATGCAGCAGCACCGCGACCTTGTCGGGGACACCCTCCCGGAGCGCACGGGCAGGCGGCTCGATCACCGCCGGGTCGGTGACCAGCACGACCGGTGTCTCCTCCTGCAGCGAGACGGCGATGCGAGCGTGGTTGGTCGGATCGGCTCGAACCGTCACGAAGGTTTGACCGGGGACCAGTTGCTCCGCCGTGGCGGGATCCAGCGGAACGCGGCAACTCGCCCGGTAGGGCGGCGTTCCGTCGACCAGGCGAACCCCGACCGTCATGGTGCAATCGAGGAATTGGCCCGCCGGAAGCTTTTCGATCGCCACCAGACTCCCGCGACCGAGAATGCCGTTGGCAGCCAGGTCCGCCGGAACGGCACTCACCGCGGCGGCGGCGACCTGAGCCTCAGCTGCCGCATTGTCGGCAGCGATCCGCGCTTCGTCGATCTCGACCCGAGTCGTGTCGTCGGGGTCGTAGCGAACCCAGAACTGATCGCCGACGCTCGGCTGCGCGAACTGCGAGAAGTATCCCTCGACGTGTGCTTCGAATGGCGCTGCGTTCTCGGGGCAGACCTGCAATACGAGATCGAGCTTGTAGTTGTAGTTGCGGGCAATGGTCATTCCGCCAAGCACCTTCGCATACCCAACCTTGGTGACAACCGCATATGCCTGAGCACCCTCGGTAAGCAGCTTTTTCTTCGAGCCAGAAAACATCGTCCGCCTCCTTTTAGTCAACGCTCTTTTCAGTGGTCAGTACGACAAGAATCTAGGTTGGTTCTTTTGTTGCCTATTAGTGGGTCAAGAGAGACGGTCTGATGCCCTGTGGCTTTGCAGCCTCGTTCGTGGAGCGCGCACTCCACGCGCGCTTTCGACGGTGGTGAGCCGAGGAGCCCGCTCGCTTTGCAGACGACGTGGTCGCAGTCCAGGCTTGAACGGGCCTGTCAAGATCTTTCAAGAGGTGTTCGGTCGTAGGATCTTCGCGCGGCACTTGAGATGAGGGCTCGCTTCGCTTGCGCAAGCAACTCAACGCTTCGCGTTGCCAACTGCCGTCGCAACCAGAGCCGCTTACCGCTGAGAGTGACCTCGGGGTCTGCACAAGAACCGTTCTACATTCGGGCCGCTGCAGGCACCTGAGTAACGGGTACTCAATAATTTGGGGGCGCACATCCCGCTCGCGTGGGTAGCGGCGGGGCCATGCATTCCGCTCGCCGCCTCGAGGAGACTCGACCTGAGGGCTGCTGGCTGCTCGCCTCTAATGCGTGGGGGCCAGGTACGACCTGGGCGTTGAACTCAGTCGGCCGGCAACGACCGGTGTTCGGCCAAGCGCGCCGTTGATGCCGGCGGGCCCCACCATCAGCGTGCCGAGGTGGGTCGCCCGCCGCATGAGCTCGACGGCGCCGCGAAAGCGCCTGTCGGCAGGCTCGGAGCCAGCCGTCTCGTGTAACACACCGGTGATCGCTACGCCGCCGCCGATGCCGTAGGCCGAGAGATGAACGCTCGTGCGGGTCGCAGCGAGCCGTCCGCTCGTGAGTCCGGCGATCACGGTCGGGCTCTGCCCATAGAGCGGGACAAGCAGCCACATTGCTTCCGCCTCGTGGATCGTGGTCAGCGCGAGTGCGAGCTCACCTCGAGGCGTCAGCTGCGGGTTTGCACGCAGCGGGTAGGAGGCGATCGGTTGGAGAGGGCGGAGGGCCCGGCACGCGCTAGGGGCGACCGCAGTGTCAAGCCAGCGATGGATTGCGGCGAACACGCAGGGCGAGCCGGGGTTTGTGATGGCGGCATGCCCGGCGTTGGCGACGACGAGGAGTCGGCCGTCCGGAAAGTGTGCGATCGCGGCTCGTGCTTCGGCGGTCGTCGCGCGGAGGTCGAATTGGCCGGCGATGGCGAGAACGGGGATGTGAGGATAGGTATCGGTCACCGCCGGGAGGTAGGGAACGGACGACGGCGGCCACTCAAGACAGCTGTAGGCGCTGCCGAGACTGATCGCCCACGGCTCGAGACCTCCGAATGCGTCAGGCGGCAGGCGCGCGAGCGCCTGGTCGAGGAGCTCGAGGCGTCTGCCGAGTGGAGCCCGCGGTTGCCAGGGAAATGGTCCGTCGTTGCAGACGGTGGCTGTGTACACAGCCGTGTTGAGGGTGTACGCAGGTGGTTGGGTCCGTGTCGGCTCCTCGATCCCAGTCAGGCGTGCGAGCGCCTGGGGCGCGCCTCGCACGGTCGCCTGGACGGCGGCCGGGAGAACCGCCGCCAGCGAGGGATCGAGGTCTGCGTCGGTCACGAGCTCGACGAACTGGTTTGCATCAAGTTCCTCGATGGCGCGACCGCCGGTCGGTAGCAGCAGGGAGACGTCGAGCGGCCGTCTCGCGAGCATGTTCGCGAGTTCCACGACCTCGTGACCGTAGCCCGCCGTGACGGCGCCGCAGACGTGGGCGCAGTAGGCACCGAGCGTCAGCGGCAGCTGCCGCAGCACCTCTGTTAGCGATGCGATCGAACTCAGCGGCGTCGAGATGGAATCGAGCAAGAGGCGCCGGACCGTGGTCGGAAACGAACGTACGTAGGCGAGTGCGACCTGAGTGCCATAGGAGGTGCCGAAGAGCGAGATCTGCTGGAATCCGAGCGACTTGCGCACCGCGTCAAGGTCCATGACGTCCGCTTCGGTCGTGTAATCGTCGCGGTCGAGCCCAAGCTTCTTGGCACAAGCGGCCGTAGCGGCCAGACCAGGGCAGTTGAGGGGGTCAGAGTTCCCAGTTCCGCGCGAGTCGAACGCGACGAGTGTGTAGCCGGGAAAGAGGAACTGCCAGAACTGGTTCTTGCCGAGAGCGAACAGCTGGGTCGCAGCCTGTCCTGGGCCGCCGGCAAGCATGACCATCACCCCGCGTGCGGGGCCCATAGGGCGTTGCAATTGGACTGAAAGTGAGATCCGCCCCGGTCGCTTCCCGGCCCAATCGAGGGGCACAACGACGTGCGAGCAGACGATGTCGGCGGGACAGGCTGCGGCCGAGCCCGGCGCTCGTGATGGCGCGGCAGCTGCGGGTAGGCACACGGCCAGGCCGAGTGCCACGACTGTGCCGATCAATGCCCCGGGGCGGCGACGTCCGAGCGACCGTGTTCTGCAGAGCTCAGATGGGAGACCCATCCGGCCTGACCCTACTCCGGTCGACGCGATCGAGGCAAGGCACCGCGTGGGCGCTTCAGCCTGGCCCGCGGATGAGCTCACGGTTTTGGAGGACAGACGTCGCTGTGAGCGAGGTTCAGCGGGCACTCGGGACCGCTTTGGTGCTCGACCGACCTGTCGCTAGCGTGGCGCGGTGGGTGTCGTTCCTTCCTACGCGGTCCTGGTGCTCGTTCAAGCGGCGCTCGTTGTCGTGCCTGCGCGGCCGCGCAGAGTGCTCTCTTCACGGTCACTCGGGTTGGCGATCCCGGCGGCGGCAATGGCCGCCGGCGTCGCGATTGCCCGCGGGCACGGGGGCGCCGACTTCTTGACGGCACTCGCGGCGGTTGCGACACCTGTCCTCGCTACAGGCGCGGGCTGGGCGCGCGGTTGGCGTCTGCCCTGGCTCACGCTCATTCTCGTGCCGGCGCTCTACGCGCTCGCGTGGTTCAGGCCTGGAACGCTGGCGGGTGAGGCGGCCAGTGTCGCGTTGATCGCCGGGGCTTGTCTCGCGGTGACGAGCGTTGTCGCGGCGCTCGCGCCGCGCCGCTGGCTGACGGCGGGGCTCGTACTGCTCGTCGCACTCGACGTCTTCCTCGTCTGGGGCACCCGACAGGTTGCGCCGACGATGAATGCTCTCTCAGGGGCAACGCCGCCGACGATTGGACACGTTGCGCGCGCCTTACCGTCGCTGCAGCAAGTCGAGTTCGGTTCGGCGACGATGGGCTGGCTCGACCTGGCGGCGCCTGCGCTCCTCGGTCTACTCGTCGTGCGTCGCGCTCGAGCGGCCGTCGCCACCGGTTTCGCCGCCGGTGCCTGGGGCCTACTCCTCATCGTTACCTCGCCGATCGCGGCGACGCCCCCTGTGCTCGCGGGACTCGTCGCCGGCAGGCGGCTCGACCGGCACTCGCGAGCGACGGGGTTGCGGCCGACTCTCGTTTGGCGCCGCCGTCACTCGCCGTGACTGCCGACCCTCACATCGCGGCCATTCATGAAGGGGTGGCGCGGGCTCGGTCGGATCCCCGTTTCCGGATTCGCGCGCTGCCTCTCGGCAGACCTTCGACGGCAGCGTCGAAGCAGTTCGTCGGCCGACAGGTGTCCGCTCTCGGCGGACCGTTCTCGCTCGTGAGCGCGTCGCACTCGGCACCGAACGACGGGCTGCTTGGGGGTCACGAGGGGCAACCACCGTTCGGAAGCCCGGGTTCGCGCACCTGACCTGAGTTCGGCGAACACATCAGGCTGGATTCGTCGACCGCCACGAACGCGCTCGCTGGAATCTGCTTGAGCTGATCGACGAATGTGTAGGTCCAGCGCGGATCCGCTGTGCCCTGGAAGAACCAGCTGCTCCCATTGTCTGCAAGGATCAGCCCGTAATTCTTCATCGCTGTGATCACCGTCTGGCACGGGGCTGAGCACTCCGCGGGCGGCAGATGGAAGCTTGCTCGCAGACGAAAGCGCGCGCCCATCGGCGGGAGGTCAGGATTGGACTCGCTGCTCGCCTCGTGCCGGGCAGGCCAGATGAACTTATCGTCGGTTACCGGGGCGGTGAATCGGATCGCGTGGTCGAGGTGGCCGGACATCACCTCGGCATAGTTCACGAGGCCGGGGAGTATCGGCAGTCCCGCCGCGTCGGCCGAGGTCCATGTCGCTGGGCGCAGTCGATTCGAGTCGAGGTGCCAAGTTGCCCCGGAACCCGCGGTGGACTTGCCGTCGGGCCGGAAGTACGCGTCGTAAAGCTCGTAGAGGACGCACGTCGCGGGGTCGACCATCAACGCGTGGCGGTCACCGCTCGAACTTGCGCCACCTTCGATCGGCGTCGTCGCGCTAAACGGGTATGGCCCGGGGTCGCTCTCGCTCGCATAGTCGAACATGACGTGAACGAGTGGCTGAGTCGGCGAAGTGACCTGGAACGGGATTCCGTACGGGGTGCCAGGGCCGCCACCCGGCCCGAAGTCGGGATGGAGATCGACACCGGGGTTACCGTCGTCGATAGCCGCGACCCACTCCGAACTCTGCGCGGCGACCGGAAGCTTCGAGATATTCGTGTTCCAGACGTTGTTCGCAGGGAACATCGGGCAGTTCGTGCCAGGCAGAATCGTGCCCTGACTGGGGACGAGCACGTGCCGTAAACCTGCGGCAGGCGCGCCGGCGGGTTTAGCGACGGAGAGCGCGGCCGCGAACACGGCGAGACAGCCGGCCACAACGAACCAACGCGTCATTCGCACACCCTGATCGTCGCAGTCACCGACATCGCCCGCTCACTGGCCAACATACCTCCCGCGCGTGCTGACCACTCGATGCGCGGCCTCTTGAGCTCGGGTGGCCTCGGCAGGCCGGCCTCGCGGTCATTGCCCGCTGGTGTGGCGTTTGACGGCTGCTTGGTCGGATCGCGTACCCTGAGCGTGTCCCGTTTTCGCGGAGAGGAGGTCGTTGAGATGATGACTGTGCTTGGCGGCTCCTCGGTCATTTCGTCTGGCTAGCCGCCGACGGGCGCAGCTCCTTTTCGGAGACGGCAGGTGCGCCGTCCTGTTTTCACGCCCCGAACTGGAGGTCTGCCTTGTCTGAGTTCGATCTCGGGGTGCTCGGGTGGTCACCAGAGCACGCCGCCAACTTGCAGCCCGGTCTCGTTCCGGGGCGTGTGATCGCGGGCCATCGCGGTGGTTTTGACGTCCAGATGGGTCGGGGGATCATCCGTACCCGCTTGCCCGGGCGGCTCGTGCACGAAAGCGTCGAGGTCGCGGTTGGCGACTGGGTCGGACTCGAGGAGGGGCTCGTTCGATTCGTTCTACCGCGGCGTAGCGCGATCGTCCGGAAGGCCGCGGGATTGACATCGGAGTCTCAGACGCTCGCCGCGAACGTTGATCTCGCCTTCGTTGTGTCGTCGCTCGGCCCTGACCTCGACCCTCGCCGCATCGAGCGGTATCTCGTCACGATCTCTGATAGCGGCGCGTTGCCAGAGATTGTCCTGACGAAGGCTGATCGATTCGACGATCCGTCGGAGATGGTGACCGCCGTCGAGACGGTGGCGCTCGGCGTCCCGGTGCACGTCGTCTCGGCGGTCTCCGGATACGGCCTTGAAGCGCTCCGAGCGCGGCTACGAGTCGGCGAAACAGCTGTTCTGATCGGGTCGAGCGGCGTCGGCAAGTCGACGCTTGTCAACCGCTGGGCCGGCCGCGAGATCATGGCGACCAAGGAGACACGCGTCAACGACGACGAGGGTCGTCACACCACTACGCACCGCGAGCTCATCGTGCTACCGGGCGGCGGTGTCGTCATCGACACGCCGGGGATTCGCGAGCTGCAACTGTGGGGCGGCGCTGTCGATGACGCGTTCGCCGATGTCGAGGAGCTCACGCTTGGCTGCCGATTCAGCGACTGCTCGCACAACACCGAGCCCGGCTGTGCCGTGAAAGCGGCCCTCCTCTCTGGTGAGCTCCTGCACGAGCGCCACGCAAGCTGGCTAAAGCTGCAAGGTGAGCTCCGATCGATCGCGAGCCGCGCCGACGCCCATCTGCAACGCGAAGAGAAGCGTAAGTGGCAGCTCCGCACGCGCGCTGTCCGAGCCCAGGCCCGGCAACGATGAGTGTGCCTTCTGTCTTGGTCTTACCGGAGATCACGACCAAAAGAACTGCTGTAAGTCGAGAAGCCGACGCGCGGATTCGAACCGCGGACACCTTCGGCCGCGGTTCGAGTCCTGCGGCCATTCGTGCCTTGTTTGCTGGAAAAACGTGTGTCGCGCATGGCCGACAGTGTCGGTGTTTCACGTACCCGTGCGACCTTGCACCGATGGCATCGGTCCGCGTGGCTCCGGGCAGCGGCGACCCTCGAGCTCTTGCGCTCAGCGTTCGTAGGCGCGTCCGCGCGGCACCATTTCGCGGCAGGTGGCGGTGCTAGTTCGGGGGTGGCTCGAGCGGGCCGTTGTGGGTGCCGCGGTCGACGCGCCGCTCACCTACAAACAGGACAAACAGCTCGATGCCGCTCAAAGAGCTCGGCGGCCTGTGCGCCGATCGGCAGCCTGCGGCCGTTGGTCTCGCTCCCCCGTTGCGAGGGGTAAGGCCCGTCTGTAGCCTTCGCGCTCAGGGTGTGACGCGCCTCACAGGAATGTTGGTCGCTCGCAGGACAGGTCCGGCGTTGGCGAACACCACCACCACTACACACAGCGGGGATGCATGTTCGGTCATAAGAAGCTGCTAACCGACGGAGCCGAAGCGCAGGGTGTCATCACACAGCTGACGCCCCAGATCCCTCCGCCGCCGGTGCAGTATGCCGGCCAGGTAACAGCTCGAATTGTTGATGGCTATGTGTTTCAGGCTCGCGTCGAATTCGACGACGGCGCCACCGCGGATGTGACGTTCGAGACCTACCAGAAGGACTGGGCAGACACGCTTGAACATGTCCCCCACGGGTTCGTGCATCGTGAATTGCTCGGCGCCGAAGGCGGCGAAGCGATCTTCGCAAGTCTCGAGGGTCGTCTCCGGCCCGGAAACACGGTCCCGGTCCGATACGACGCGGGAGATCGCAAGAAGATCGTGCTCGACCTGCCGGCGCTGCAGAAGGAGGTTTACTCGCAGTGGCCGAGCGAACAGGCCGACGTGCCGAGTGGGCTCGTGGGGGCGCTCGGCAGCGGCCCGCTCGCGGACATCCTGCAGCAGGCCTCTCAAGATCCCGAAGGGCTCCGCGCGCGGCTCCAAGCACAAGGCTCGGGCGCGTCCGCGTTCGTCGTCTCAGGCGCCGGTGTGGCTCCACTTCCCGGCGCCCCGGCCGCGCAGCAGACCGACGTCGCAGACCAGCTCACGAAGCTCGCCGACCTTCGCGACCGCGGGGTGCTGACCGCCGCCGAGTTTGAGGCTCAGAAGCAGAAGCTTCTCGGCACCTGATCCAGCCAAGCGAGAGTCTCGAAGAGCCGCACGAACAACTCCTCGCTCGACGTTGTTGCGAGCGTGGCAACGTGCAACCCCTGGTAGGCCCTGAGATAGCCGATTTCGAGGGTCCTGAGTTCAACCTCTGACATCGGTAGGAGCGTAGCCTCGGCAGACGGCGCTGTCTGTAAAGACGGGTCGATGACCAGTTCAACCTCTTCGGATAGAGCTTCCGCGCGACCGCCTCTCACTAATGAAGGCCTGGAGATCGCTGACGAGGGAGGCCGCGGTTCGAGTCGCGCAGCCATATTTGGGCCTGTTGTGCGGTCATCGCGTGTCGCGCGTCACCGGACATGCCCGGGTTTCGTATTCTCGTGCGACCCTAATGCGACCTCGAACAGTGCTCGCCTTATCGGCCTTATCAGAGCTTATCCGCAACGCCGACGCCAAAGCGGCTTTGCAGCAAAGCAGCTATACTGCGTCGATGGCACGAAGTCATGGACACATTGTCGCGCTCCAAGGACGAGGCGTCCTCGCCCTCCCCGCGGAGCTCCGCCGGCGCCATCACTTGGACGAGCCGGGTGCGCAGGTCAGCATCGTCGAGACCGATGATGGCCGGATCGAGCTGATTCCGTTGGCCGCCGTTCCCGCGAGCCAGAAGTGGTTCTGGACGGAGCGGTGGCAGAAGATGGAGCGCGAGGTCGACCACGCGGTTGCAGCCGGCGAGATCGAGGTTTTCGACGACGCGGAGTCGTTCCTGACCAATCTCGACGAGTTGACCGCTGACAGCTAAGCCGCTGTGAGGTACGGGCAGACCGACTGCTTCAAGAGCGACGTCAGACGGCTGAGCGTCCTCGAGAGGCGGACATTCGGCCAGGTTGTCCGCGACAAGTTCATCCCGGCGGCGGAACGGGTCGCTGCCAATCCCGGAGCGACGAGTTGGCCGAGGAGCCTACGCGTGAAGGACGTCGAAGGCGCTCCGGGGATCTGGGAGATGACTTGGTCGTTCTCGGGACCCGACGGCCGGGCGACCTTCGAGTGGCGGGAGTTCGATGGGGAGCCTGGAATGCTCTGGCGCCGCGTCGGCGGGCACGAGATCTTCGCGGATCCCGCTGGCGATTAGAACCAGTCTGAGCTCGGTCGGTCGCCGATGCCGCGCGACGGGCTCGCGGCATGAACGAGGGGTGGCCGGGGCGAGCACGGCCAGAGGCTGCGAGTGCCAACCCCCATCGATGCTCCAAGCCGACGCGCGGATTCGAACCGCGGACCCCTTCATTACGAGGGACGCCGCGGTTCGAGTCATGCGCTCAGATTTCGCTCAGCCAAGCCGGAGACGAGTGTCGTGCGTGACCTCCGGTGACCCCTTTCACAGATGCGTGCGACCCTCGTGCGACCCCGGATCGAGCGCCGCAAAGTTAGCCCCTTGGTGCGGCGGCGGAGACCAAGCCGAGAACTCGCCCGATCCGGCTCCGGCGACCCGGAGACGACTACGGAGCGTCCTCTTCGTCCCCAACTGTGAGCCAGTCGGGAAGTGTAAACGCTCATCGAAAACGACAGCACCTGACGGTCGGGTTGTGATCATCGAAAACGACAGCACCTGACGAACACCTGTCTGGCGTGGCTCTCCTCCTGGGGGTTCCTTGGGAGGGATGGCTGGGCTGGACGGGAGAAGGGTGCGGACCGACATGGAGCAGTGGAGTGAGATTCGACGGAAGGTGCTCGTCGAGGGGGTCTCGAGGCGGCAGATCTACCGTGAGTACGGGGTCGGCTGGCGGACGCTCGAGAAGATGCTCGCCCACGCGGAGCCGCCTGGGTATCGGCGTGGGGTGCCGCGGGCGCGGCCGAAGCTGGGTGCGTTTGTCGGGGTGATCGACGGGATCCTGGCGGGGGACGCTGATCCGTCGACGCCGAGGAAGCAGCGGCATACGGCCAGGCGGATCTTCGAGCGGCTGCGTGACGAGCACGGCTACGCGGGTAGCGAGGTCACGGTGCGCCGGTACGTCGCGGAGCAGTCTCGGGTGAGCGGCGAGGTGTTCGTGCCGCTCAGCCAGCCGCCGGGGAGGCCCAGTTCGACTTCGGCGAGGCGACCGTCGAGATCGCCGGGGTGCGGGTGAAGGCGGCGTTGGCGGTGATGACGCTGCCGTACTCGGACGCGTTCTTCGTGTCGGCGTATCCGCGGGAGTGCACCGAGACGTTCCAGGCCGGCCATGTCGCGGCGTTCGGGTTCTTCGGGGGTGTGCCGACGAAGACGGCGTACGACAACACGAGGCTCGCGGTCAGCCGGATCGTCGGGCCGAACGAGCGGACGCTCACACGGGAGTTCCTGCGGTTGGAGAGCCACTTTCTGTTCACGCACCGGTTCTGCCGGGTCGCCAGGGGCAACGAGAAGGGCCACGTCGAGAACCTGGTCGGGTACGCCCGCCGCAACTTCCTGGTTCCGGTGCCGTCGTTCGCGTCGTTCACGGAGCTCAACGCGCATCTCGCAGGAGCGGTGCCTGGCTGATCTTGAGCGTCGTCTGCGTGGCAAGCGGCAGACCAAGGCGGAGCTGCTCGCCGATGACCAGGCGGCGCTGCTGCCGTTGCCGGAGAACAGTTCGAGCCGCGGCGGGTCGAGCAGCGGCGGGCGAACTCGCTGTCGCTGGTGCGGTTCGACCGTAACGACTACTCGGTCCCGACGGCCTATCGCCCACCACGAGCTCACCGTGACCGGCGGGATCGAGCGGATCGAGATCAGCTCCGGGACCGAGCTCGTCGCGACGCATCCGCGGGACTGGGGCACGGAGCAGACGGCCTACGACCCGCGTCACTACCTGGCGTTGCTGGAGCGCAAGCCGGGCGCGTTCGACTTCGCCCGGCCGCTGGAGCAGTGGGAACTGCCTCTCTGCTTCCGGCTGCTGCGGCGGCGGCTCGAGGCCGACCTCGGCTCCAACGGCACCCGCGAGTTCATCAAGGTGCTGCGCCTCATGGAACGAGCGAGCCTCGGCGAGCTGACCGGCGCCGTCGACGCGGCGCTCACGATCGGCGCGACCAGCGCCGACGCGGTCGCGCTCATCCTCTACCACCGCTCGGAACGGCCGGTCGGGCTGTTCAGCCTCGACGGGCACCCGCACCTCAAGTCTGTCCAGATCGACCCACCCGACCTCACCCGCTACGCGGCGCTGACCGCGATAGGAGCATGACCATGAAGCCGCTCGAGACCAAATCGCTCGTGCTGCTCCGCCACCACCTCAAAGCGCTCCGGCTCCCCACGATCGGTGCCGAAGCCGAGAAGGTCGCCGCCCAGGCCGCCGCCGACAACCAAGACCACCTCTCCTACCTGCTCCAGCTCTGCGAGCTCGAACTGCTCGAGCGTGAGAAGCGCGCCGCCGAACGACGACTGAAGGCCGCACGGTTCCCGACCACCAAGACGCTCGAGGGCTTCGACTTCACCGCCCGCCCCTCCGTCAACAAGCGGCTCGTCGCCGAGCTCGCCCGCTGCGAGTACATCGACCAGCGCGAGAACATCCTCCTGGTCGGCAACCCCGGCACCGGCAAGTCACACCTCGCGACCGCCCTCGCCGCCGAAGCGTGCGCCCGCGGCTACAAGGTCCGCTTCTACCGCGCCACCGAGCTCGTCACGACCCTGATCGAGGCCCGGGACGAACGCAGCTTCCTCCGCCTCAAAACCCAACTCGCCAAGCTCGACCTGCTCGTCCTCGACGAGCTCGGGTACGTCCCCGCCTCCAAGGTCGGCGCCGAGCTCCTCTTCGACGTCATCTCGACCGCCTACGAACGCACCAGCATGATCGTCACGACCAACCTCCCGTTCGAGTCGTGGACCGAAGTGCTCGGCTCCGAACGACTCACCGGCGCAACCCTCGACCGGCTCACCCACCGCTGCCGCATCATCGAGACCAAAGGCGAGAGCTACCGACTCCACGACGCCAAAACCCGCAGCCGATCGAGATCCAACCCCAACGCTGCGCTCACTCTGCCGACGAGCCCCATCAATTGAATTTTCACAAGGAAGACAACAACAAGGCAGACTGACAACCAACCAACGTGCTGTCGTTTTCGACGATCACGCGCTGTCACTTTCGGATGAGCGTTCACAGGAAGTACGACGTCTTGGGCTTCGAGCCATTCGAACCCGTCTGACGTCCGGATGAGGCCCCGCAGGAGCTCCGTGCCTGGGAAGGCGTCCGCGGTTGGATCGATCGCCCCACGCGCCGCGATGAACCAGGCTTGTGATATGAGCAACATCGCGATTCCCAACGCGACGGCGTCCTCGAGGTGGAGCCCTGTCCAGGACGCCCACTTGCGTGCCTCGGAGATGTAGTACGGCGCGAGCCACTGAAACACGGTCGTTTGCAGCGCCTCGCGCCCCTGTTGCGTGTCGCTCAGGAGCACCAGGCATTCGTACCGTCTGAGGGCCACGACGAACGCTGTGGCGAAGTCGTGTTTTCTCTCGAACGGTTGGTCCTTGTCGCGCTCCTCGTCCACCTGCTCGTCGATGGCTTCGTGATCTGAGGACAGGTCGACGCCGTGACCAAGCTCGGCTGCCCATTCGTCCAGGCCAGACAGATGAAGAGTCCATTCGAATTGTGGCCGGTTGATAAACGGGAGCGACGCTCGCTCGTTCGGAGTCCAGCCGCGGGACAGCATCGCGAAGCAATCTGCCACCCCTCGGAGAGTCAGGGCCGCGGCAACGGTGAGGTCCGAGTCGAAGTCGTCACCCTCTTCGAGGCCATCTTCATCGTCGTTCTCCCGGGCCTCTTCGTCGGGCTCCTCGTCGTCCTCGAGCCATGGCTGAGTGCGTCTGTAGATCTCGAGCGCGCGGGCCGCGAGCTCTCGCCGCGAGCTTTCGTTGTCGCCGCCAGTGATCAGTGCGTCCCAGGTGATGTCGCCGTGAGTGTCGGCGAGGAGTTCCGCGAGGTCCGCATCAGACTGCGGATCGTCTTCAGGCCTTTCCGCGGCTCCGGCCTCGGCCCTAATGCCGTCTGCCGGGAGGAGCGATTCAATCTGGCTGACCGCGAGGCCGGCTTCCGCGGATCGCCCGAGGGAACCGAGCGCTCCGATCTTGTAGAGCACGGATTGAGCGGCCCGAGCCATGAGATACGGCGACCCTCCTTCACGATTCGCTAGATCGCTGAAACCGGCGACCGCGCTGTCAAAGACGACCACCGCCTCCTCGGGCCGGTTCGCACGCTCCAGAGACACTCCTTTACTCAGTAGGACGCGTGGCAGGTGGGCCTGGTCGGCGGGATCCATTCCGGCGAGAAGTGACAGCCCTGCGTCATAGGAATCGAGCGCCTCGCGCGACCGCCCAAGCTCATCGAGCGCCACACCCTTGCTGCGGAAGGCGTCGACGACCGACTTGCGTAGACCTGGGTCGTCGGTAGAGCCGAATATGGCAATCAGCTCCTCAGAAGCAGCCACCTGCTCGTCTCGCCGGCCGAGCTGACCCAATGTCCATGCTCTCGACGAGAGGGCCGTCGCGACTCGACTGCGTACCGCGTCCAGCTCTGTGCTTTCGAAGCGACGGACTAGCTCCTCCAGGAGTACAACCTCCTCGTCGGGTCGGCCTTCTTCGCCAAGCTGCGAGGCCCGAACCTGCAATGCCCACGCCACGCTGTCAGCGAGTTCAGGGTCGTGTTGTTCGTCCCCGCGCGCGACCAGCTGATCCAGAAGGGGCGCCGCGTCGACCGGTCTTTCGAAGCCGGTCAGCAATTGGGCCTCCTTCGACAGGGCCCAGCTGACGAGCACACGGACGGAGGGCGGCGTCGCTTCACCGAACCGGGTGATCAGCTCGCCGTAGGAATCGGCGGCGTCTTCTTGGCGGCCCAGCGCCTCGAGTGCGGTGCTCCTGTAGTAGAGAGCTGAGGGCAATTTGCTGAGCCGGACCGACATCCTGAGAACCTTCGAACCGTTCGACGACGTCGTACGCCGCGATTGCGTCCTCCATCCGGTCACGATTGTGGGCGGCGAAGCCAACGTCGAGATAAGCCTGCGCTGCCTGGTCCCGAACGACGGGCTCTCCGGACGCGGCGAACCGGTTGACAACCTCGTCGTCAACCACAGCGGCCTCCTCGAGACGCCCGGCCGCCCGGAGGAGCTCCGCCTTGTTTGCAAGCGAGTGTGCGACACTCGCCTGAACATCCGGCGAAGGGTTCCGGCCAAAACGTTCGATCACCTGGTCATACGTTGCGAGCGCTTCCGCCTTGCGATCGAATCTCGACTGGTAGAACGCGAGGTTCGTGAGCGCACGCGCGATGGGTTCGGAGACCGCGGCGTCCGTGGATTCGCCGAAACGCCGTACGACCTCCTCGAAGGCCGAAACGGCTTCGTCCAGCTTTTCAAGAGCAACGAACGCCGTGCCCAGGTCGAAGAGAGCCCATGCGACGATGCCCTGGATCTCAGACGCGCTCGACGTCCCGAATCGGGCAATGAGCTCCCTGTATCCCTCAACCTCGTCGTCCCTTTCGCCGAGCTCTCCCATGGCGATTGCCTTGTTGAGTAGCGACTGGGCCCGGAGCTCGAGTACGAGGGCGTCGTCAGATTCGCCGGTGTTATCGACCAGCAGGTCGTAAGACTCGACGGCTTCCGCCCGTCGGTCGAGACGCTGAAGAGTGAGTGCTTTGTTGTAGAAGGCCCGTGCCAGAACGACGTCTTCGCCCCCGAGTCCACTTCGATCGCTGAAGTAGCGGATGATCCGGTCGTAGATTTCGAGTGCGTCGGCCGACGGCTCGTCTTGTCCCAGTTCGTTTGCCTGATCGATAAGGGCTCGAGCGTCCTCGACGGAGAGGTCCACTGCGCGAATCTAGCCCTCGACCGCCATCGTCGAGCGCAGCAGTACCGCGCGAACGGTCGGCGGCCACCACCTCGAGGAAGCCGACGCGCGGATTCGAACCGCGGATGCCTCCGCTACGAGCGTTGAGCCCGTGTCGCTGCCTGTCGTGCCGGGTCGGAGGAAGTCGCATGAACTCGCGGAATTCACCGCGCCTCGGCGGCGGCCGAAGACCGATCGCGACAAACACGCAGACCCCTGGTAGGCCCCCTACCCGCTGTTGGTTGCGTCGCGCTGCAGGAGCGCGCGGATGGTTTCACGCGTTTTTGGCTCCGGCTCGCGCCACAACGCTTCGTTCAAGAGTGGCTCCGCCTCCCCCGGCCACGAGTCTCGGGGCCATGCTGCGATTGCGCGGAGCGCCGAGTTCCGGTTGCGCGTAACTCGATTCTCCAGACCGGCCGCAATCAGCTGCGAGCCTTCGCCCGGAACCTCTCGAACGCCACGCAGAACATAGCCGAGTGACTCATCGAAGTCGTAGTCGCGTCCGAGCCCGAGGTCGGCAGTAGGGCCGGATTGGAGTTGCTCGATCGGAAGCAGTCGCTCGGCGGCGGCGATCGCGAACCGCATCAGGGTCGACTTCGTAAGTCAGGTGGTGCCAAAGGAACGGGTTGCCCGGTTCGACCTCGATCCATCTCCGAATCACCGGTGTGGGGTCGAAGCCGAGGTTGCGAGCCGTGGCGATCACGCTCGTCACAGCTCGAAGGTCGTTCGACTCAAGAGCGTCGACTATCGGCTGTCGCCAGGCTGGTTGGCCAGTGAGGTCATCGATGCGCTCGACGATTTGGTGGACGGCAGCAGCTGGCAGGTTCAGGTGCCCTTGATCACGAGCGTTGTCGAGGCGGATCCGGATGCTGACGAGATGGCGCACACGCCGCACAGTCGGAGTCGAGGCCGCCATCCCGTCGAGATAAGCGACCAGCGCCGGTTCGGCTTCCTCGTAGTCAGACAGATCTTCCGCCGGGCCGCCCACTGCGAGGGCATCCAGGATGGCACCGGCGTGATCGAGTAGCGCGTCGTCGACCCCAGGCGACTCGAAAGCGCCCCTGAGGCCTCCGGCTGTAGCTGCGATGAATGCGGTGTACTCGTACGTCACGCCGTTCGCGTATCCGCCGTACAGAAGCCAACGTTTGACCTCGGGACTCTTGGCTCCTTTTAGGCGCCGGACCGCCTGAACACGACCCATCCGTCGACCTGCTGAGCCAAGTCGAACACCGCGTCTTCGGAGTCCGGCAAAAGGTTCCTCAGCGCCACGAGGGAGTAGAGGGTCAGTTCCTCCAGCACCCCGAGCCGGATGATCAGATCCTTGTCGTCGGTGTCGCCCGATACCCCGAGCAAGGCGATCCCTGCCTTGACCGGTGCCCGCGTTGTTCCGTTGCGACAGAGCCATCGCGCGAGGGTTTCCAGGCGTTCGCGCGGTGGCCGGCCGGCTCTTATCGACGAGACCAAGCGGTCGATCTCGGCGGGCCCGCGAACGTCGGCTAAGCGATCGCAGACAGTCTTCAGTCCGTGAGATGTCTGAGGGCGGGCGACGAAGTCGAGCACCGCCGCCGAGGCTGCCAGGGTCGCCTGGGCATCGTCGGGAAGCGCAAGCACGGCGTCCTCGCCACTAGCGATGAACCGGAGCTTCTCCTTCTCGCGCGACCCTTCGTCGGGAAGCGGTTCGCCGCCATTGGGAACCGGCCCTCGCGCCTCCTGCCCGAGCGAGGCTGAGACGTGATCGAGGAACGATGGCCTGTGAGCTCGAACAGCCCATCGAGGGCCCAAGCCGTGTCCGAGTGACCACGTTGTCTCACGCCTCGAGCGGGTTCTCCGCGAGCTCAGCGTTCGACAGCCTTGATGACTTCCAGAGCGTCGAGGATCCCGGTTTTGATGCTCCGCAATCCGCTGGAGGTGGTGCCAAGCATCTCGGGCGGGTCGGTTGCGAGCCTGTAGCTCCCAGACTTGGGACTCGGCCTGGGTCGTCTCCCGGCAGATGTATCCGAGGTGGGTGAACAGAAGCCCGGTCGCGCGAATCGGGTCATGCCCGGAGTCGTGGGCGACGACCAGAGTCAGGTTCGTCTGGCGCAGGACTGCCATCTCCCTCGGGAGGTTCAGCATTCGCGAGTCGTTAGTGATCAGACCGTCCCATTCGCGCTCGTGATGATGCAGAGCGAGGAGCACCTGCCAGTCGTCGATCTCTGCGAGCAGCGGGTCGATCGAGCGGAGCGGGATCAGCTCGGCCTCGGGGATGTAGTCGTTCAGCGCGTGGATGATGGGCTCGGGAAAGTTCTGATCGAGCGCGAACAGAGCCACGCTGGAGTCAGGCGGCTGCTAGCAGGTTCCGGCTCAGCTGTTGCTCCAGGTCGACCGCCTCGAAAAGCCCGACCGGGGCGACATTCGGGTACATGCGCCCGATCCCGTCCGGCCGGAAACCCCTGTCCCTCAGGGACGCGATCGTCACCGTCTCGAGTCGCGTGTGCGCGATATGCGGCGACCCCGAGAGCTTGCCCGGAACGATACGCAGATGCTCGCGTGGCCTCTGGAGATCGGGACCGCTTGTCGTCTTGGTCGCGAAGGGCTCGATCAGGTTGAGGAGGTCCTTGTCGAGTGGCCGGCCTCCATAGAGATCCTCGACCTCCTCCTCGCTGCGCTGGAGGTAGATCTCGCCCGAGGGATCGACGGCGACGCGAGGGCCACCCTCCTCAGTCCACATGTCGAGGTCGAGATCGTGCAGATGGCGGATCGCGCGACGCACGGCGGGCATCGTCGAGGCCGGGATGTCAGATCCCTCGCTCGTGACCTTTCGTTGCCGTAGCCAGTAGATCGTCCGCAGGGCCATGAGGTCCCGGGTACGACCAGAGCTTGATCCTCGTCGGCGAGACGCTTGGCACCAGCACTTCGTGTCGCGCCCAGTAGTGGACCGTGCTGCGCGGGACTCCGGAGAGGGCAGCGGCTCGGTCGGCGGTGTAAGCCCCGCTGGAATCAGAAGCCTTGGTCATCCTCGGCACAGTATCCCGCCCTTCAGGGCACGACGCGAGCCCTCGGCTCGTCGATCTTCGTCCGACTGGCTCGGGATTCCTGCCGGGCGGGGACTCATTCATCGGGGTCAAGCGGAAGATAAGCGCTAGCGGGCATCTCTCTCACTTCCAACCCTCTGGCACGAGCCTGCACTTGCATGCCTACGTCTCCGGTGACGACGTAGATGGCCGAGCCGTCGTTGTAGGTGGCGAGCGCCTCGCTCGCGTCGAGAATGGCGAGGTCCGCCGAACAGGCGGTCGGCGCTCCGCCGCCCGATCAAGGTCAAGCGACGGGACAACCTCGATCGTCACGCCCGGGCGAACCTCGTTCGAACCGCCCGCCTCGAGATACGTCGCGAGCTGACGCAACCGATTCTCCGCGCGTCGACGGAGTGGCTTCGAGCTCGACGCCTTCTTGTCGTCAAGCTCCTGAACGACCTCAGCGGGACGACAAGACGAGTCGGTGCGCCGAGGAAGCCGGCCCAGTCGATCTCGGTTGGCGGCAGATGATGCAAGAGCGCGTTGGAGTCGAGGGCACCAGTCGGGACTCCGTTGCCGAAGTGCTGGCTCCGGTCGCGGATGTGATCGATCAGCTCTTGAAGCCAGGCCCGGACGCGGTCGCGCTCCAGGCCAACCATTTCGGCCCACCGGACTGGAGCCGGGTGTGTCCGGCAGACCTGCCAGAACCGGTCCGTGTAGAGATGATCAAGTGGGACGTCGCTGAACCTCTCGCTCAGCAAGGTGTCGAGGTCGTGGACCCATCTGACGAACGCCTCGAGCTCCGTGTTTCCGATGTTGCCGCCCTGCATTCGCAGGCTCTCGAGCTGCGAGAGCCGCCTGTGCCCCTCGGGGCCGAAGTGCAGCCCGTCCTCGTGGCGCGCGACGTACTTCGGGCAGAGCATCGTGGCGTCCCCGCACGACAGGAGCCCGTACGCGTCCACGACGGCGTCGATTGCCCCCACATGCGCTGGTCGAGATCCAGCGGTTGACCTCGAGCGTCGCGCCGCTGCGGGACGCGTTGAAGTAGCGCCGGAAGCCGCCCCACGGGGCCACGGTCAGCGCGACGACCCGGCGCCGTGCCGGTGGGCCTCCTGGTACATGAGGGTGAGATCCTGCTCGATCTCGGCGGCGTGCGGCCGGCGGTGAGGTCGCTGTAGAGATTGTTGACGCCGCCGAAGACGATGACGTGCGTGTACGCGGGCTTGCCGGGGGGCGAAGAATATCCTGGGCGAAGCGGCGGCGCATTCTGGTTTACCATCCCGCCCGCCCTTGCCGTAGTTGTCGAAGCGGCTCCTGGGGCAGCGCTCGCGCAGCAGGTCGAGGAACTTGCCGCCGTTCGACGCCGCGTCGGTGAGCGAGTCGCCCATGGCGGCCACGATGACCGGCGTTCTTGGAACGGCGGGGTCTGGGCCAGGGCAGGCGCCGAGGAGGCGAGGAGCGCGAGGGCGGCGAGGGGGTGCGGGCCTTTGGGCGCATGGGGACCTCACGCTAGCACGAGGGTGCGGGCGACGGCTTGACGCGCGGGGGCTTCGATTCCTAGACCGGCGCATGAGGAT
>CAWHDF010000017.1:0-17221 GCA_963828105.1 uncultured Actinomycetota bacterium
TCAGTTAGCGTCCCAGCGCGTGGTGTACGAGCCGGTTTTCGTTTTTCCCGCCGCTGCTGTGGAGCGCGAGCCGTAGGCGAGCGCGGAGCAGCGGCGGCGGGGTCCGGGTGGTAGCTGACCACCGTGTCATCCTCGCGAGGTCCGTCAAAGACACTCGTAGAGGAGGAGCACGGTGGTCGAGCACACGATGGACGTTTCGGTCTGGTTGCGCAAGCAGCTTGAGGAGACGAGCCCGGATCTGTTGCGGGCGATGGTGAAGGAGATGGCCGAGAGGGTGATGAGCGCGGACGCCGACGCGGTTTGCGGTGCCGGGTGGGGTGAGCGGAGCCTTGAGCGGATCAACCGCCGTAACGGGTACCGGGAGCGGCCGTGGGATACGAGGGTCGGGACGATCGAGCTCGCGGTGCCGAAGCTCAGGGAGGGCTCGTACTTCCCGGATTGGCTGCTGCAGCCGCGCCGGCGTGCGGAGCAGGCGTTCGTGTCGGTGATCGCCGACGCCTACCTCGCCGGCGTGTCGACCCGGCGGGTGGAGAAGCTCGTGCAGCAGCTCGGGGTGGAGCGGATGACCAAGAGCCAGGTCTCGAGGCTCGCCCAGAGCCTCGACCAGGTCGTCGAGGAGTTCCGCACCCGCCCCTTGGACGGCGCCCCGTACCCGTACGTGACGTTGGACGCGCTCGTCGTGAAGTGCCGGGAGGGCGGCCGCACCGTCAATGTCTGCGTCGTCCACGCTGTCGGTGTCAACAAGGACGGCTTCCGCGAATCACTCGGTTGGACGTCGTCACCTCGGAGGACGGGGCCGGCTGGCTCGCCTACATCCGCGGCCTGGTCGCCCGAGGTCTCCAGGGCGTCAAGCTCGTCAGCTCAGACGCCCACTCCGGTCTCGTCGAGGCGATCGCCGCAACGTTGCCCGGAGCGTCATGGCAGCGCTGCCGCACCCACTTCATGCGCAACCTGCTCACCCGCGTCCCCAAGAGCGCCCAGGGGTTCGTCGCGACGATGGTCAGAACGATCTTCGAGCAGCCCGACGCCAAGACCGTCAAGGAGCAGCACGCCCGGATCGTGACCCAGCTCGAGGAGCGCTTCCCCGACGCCGCCGCCATGCTCGACGACGCCGGCCCCGACCTGCTCGCGTTCACCGGCTTCCCCAAAGAGCACTGGCGGCAGATCTGGAGCAACAACCCGCTCGAGCGGCTCAACCGCGAGATCCGCCGCCGCACCGACGTCGTCGGGATCTTCCCCGACCGCACCTCGATCGTCCGGCTCGTCGGCGCCGTCCTCGCCGAACAGAACGACGAATGGGCCGTCGCCCGCCGCTACATGAGCGCCGAATCCATCACCAAAGCCCTCACCCCGCCGCCCGGCGAGGAGCCCGAAGAGGTGATCGCCATCGCCCAAGCCGCATAACGCTCAAGCGAGGATGACACAGTCAGCCTCGTACACCACTTGACGGGACGCGGCCTTGAACTGGAACACGTGATGCCGAGGGGATGGCGCACATACTGGGGAGCCGACATCCAGGGCAACGCAGAAAGAGCGTCCCAGCGCGACATTCTCGTCGATACCCTCGGGAACCTCACGCTGGTGACCAAGAAGCTCAACGGCACGCTGTCCAATCGGCCGTGGCGGAACGAGGACGCCGTCACGGTTGCGACCACCGGCATCGACGCCGGTGTCGGCAAGCGGTCCCTACTGGGGCGATTCAGCATCCTCGTTCTCAACAAGGACATCGTCGATCCTCATGTTCTCGCCTGGACGGAGGACGATATTCGGGCACGGTCGAACACACTCACCGAGACCGTGATTGCGATCTGGACCAGACCTACGAGGCCGCAAAACGGTGGTGTGCCCGAAGTCGGGGAAGCTTAGGAAGGAGTAATCGCGAGCCAGCAGATCAAATGCACATCTTCCTCCGCGATCGCTGGTAGCGGATCGGGTGGAGGCGAAGGCTCAAGCCCAAGTTCGATGCTCGCCGGAGCGTTCGTCGGAATCGTCGTTCTCGCAACCGACGTGCTGCCGTTCTCCTCTCCCGTCGCGGTCGCTGCTTCGACGCTAGCGGCTGCGGCGCTGTTCAATCGGTTGCGTCTTCGGGTGCAGCGTCTTGTTGACCGGCGCTTCAACCGTGCCCGCTACGACGCCGAGGCGATCGTCGCCGCGTTCAGCGCCCGTCTGCGGGAGGCAGTCGATCTTGAAACGGTCAGGCACGAGCTTGTCGCTGCGGTCGAGCAGGCCGTTCAACCCTCGCATACCTCGGTATGGATTCGGCCCTCTAGTGTCTTGTCGCCGAGATAGAGCGAATAACTGAGAGGGCAGTCCGTTGTTGTCTTCGACATCCATCATGGAGGCGGAGATGGCGAGGACTTGGGAAGTGCCTCACCCTCTTCGGTACGGCAAGGTCAACATTTCGGCACCGTTCGCGAGGAAACCTCGGCGAGCGGGCACTCACAGTGTTTTTCCGCCAGCATCACCAGTTGTCGTGACACTGAGTCGATCAGAACATCTTGAACTGAGCTGCCGGCGATCTGAGCCTCATCGAGGGGTGAGTTGTGTCGGTAGCCACGGCGAGCGATCTCTGCCACAAGCAGCTCGTGGCGGTGAAACAGCGCCCGTGTTTTGCCGACCCACCTCAGCGTCTCGGGATGGCGGGAGTACCCTCCGGCACCGTCGTGCACGGTGAGGATGTTCCACAGTCCGTGCAGCTCACGGTGCTCGCCGAGGAGATGCTGGCGGCAAAGGATGTTCGGGGCGACGTCCCAAATTCGCACCGGGTGAGACTAACGACAGGGTTTCGCTGTCCTCATCGGTCGGCGCGCAATCCGATCAGCTGGAACGGATTCTGGAACGGACACATGCGTGCTCCTCGGTTAATTGGAGGAAACGGCTTCGCTTTTTTCAACGGTCGTCGGTAACGCCGTCCTTTTGGCGCGACGACCGCGCTGGCGCTTGCTGGCGCTGCGCTGAACTGCACGTCACGACGTCGGCCTGGCCGGGCACGCGGCTTCGACAGCCGGGAGTCTCACCTCGATCTGGTCACCCGGCCCACGAACTACGATGCCCAGGACGCGCGAATCGATCAGTTCGGAGGGACGGGGATGGGGAGCAGGCGTAAGCGGATGGCTTTGCGGTACGCCCGGCGGGCGAAGATTTCGGGTGAGGAGGCAACCACGATCTCGTTTGGGTTCAGCTCACTCGCGATCGCGATTGTCGCTGGGGTACTGGAGGCACTCCCCTATGTGGGGCTCCTGTTCGCGCTGCTGTTCTTTCACTTTCACAGGACCGTGCTCGTGACTGATAAGCACGTGTACGTGTATCGCGACCTTCCGTTCCATCAGCCTGGGGCGCAACTCGGGCGGTACGCGCTCGGTCCGAACACGGTCACGCGCGTGCGCGGGAAGCTCACGTTTTCCGACGGCCAAGTCGTCTGGCACAGTCCACTTTTCGCCTGGCGGGTCAGTCAGGTTGCCGAGGCAGTGCAGGCCGGCGGCGGCGTTTCGGCGTAGTCGAGCGCGGGGAGCGTCGGAGCCGCGCGAGGAGCGTTTGGCGATTCACGTCTGCGCTCGAGGAGTGGGCTTGTTCGAGCTTCCACGACTTGAATCCGCCCCGAAGGACGGCGCTACGCTGCGCTGTTGTGCAGCGGACGCGCCTTGATACCGGTCGGATCCGCGCGGCTCGCGCCGTAATCGATCCGGTTTTTCTCGACACTCCGCTGTACCGCTGCGAGGCGCTGGAGGCCGAGCTCGGGTGCAGCGTGAGCATCAAGCTCGAAACGGTCAACCCAGTCCGGAGCTTCAAGGCCCGCGGCACAGAGGTGATCGCGAGCCGCCTCGCCGACAATGATGCGCGAGCCGTCGTCTGCGCGAGTGCGGGCAATCTCGGCCAAGCCCTCGCCTGGTCAGGTCGTCGCCGTGGGCTCGACGTCACCGTCGTGGCATCCCGTCATGCGCCTGCGACCAAGCTCAATCGGATCCGGGCGCTGGGCGCCTCGCTGGAGCTCGTGGACGGCGACTTCGAGATGGCTCGTGAGCGTGCACGCGCTGTTGCGCGGAACGACGGTATCCGTCTTGTCGAAGACAGCCTGGACATCGAAACCTGCGAGGGGGCGGCGACGATCGGCCTGGAGCTCGTGGAGAAAGCGCCGGCTTTCGACGCCGTTCTGATTGCGCTCGGCGGCGGGGCGCTGGCCACCGGCGTCGGCCACGTGGTGAAAGCTGAGACGCCTGGAGTGGACGTGATCTGCGTCCAGCCGTTCGGCGCGCCGGCGATGACACTCTCGTGGCGCGAGCGGCGCGTTGTCACCACCGAGTCGACCGACACCATCGCTGATGGCGTTGCCGGCAGGAGTCCCATCGCAGCGGTCCTCGACGATCTGCTTCTCGTCGCTGACGACGCGCTTCTGGTGCAGGAGGCGTCGATCATCGCTGGCATGCGCATCCTCCACGCCCACGCTGGGCTTGTTGTCGAGCCGTCGGCGGCGCTCGGGATCGCCGCGATCCTCGAGGATCGCGACCGCTTCGCGGGCCGACACGTCGTCACCATCGTGTGCGGCAGCAACGTCGACATCGATGCCTTTCACCGCTGGGTCGACGCGTCTCCCGTTCCCGCCGCTTGACCATGGCGCAGGTTCGTTGTTCGGCCGCCGCGCTCGGCGGTGCCGGACCGACGACCCTCGCTCTTGCTGCGAGGGCGTAGCCGGACTTGCCTCGGGCAAAGCCTTCGGGAGGCGGTTCGCCATGCAGGGCGTCTATCCGGCTCAGCCCGCGCTCAAGGCGAGTGGCCGCGTCTGCCGGGGTGCTCCGCCACCATCTCGCTACCCGGATGATCCGAAACGTTCACCTCAGGCGTTTGCCGTCCTGCGACCATCGCTGACTGCGGGTAACGACGCGCCGAACAGGACGACGCGGGCTGCCATCGCAGCGGGTGTGCTGGTGCCGAACGGTTGGCAGTCTCGTGTCGGAATCCGGAGTGGGGCTTCCCGTCCGAGAAGCGAATCGATGAAGCGACGAGAGTGGTGAGCAAATGCGCGGCCTAGACGAACACCCATGGCTCGTCCCGACCTTCGGAGTGCTGGGGGGTGTGATATTGGCGCTCTGGGGCGCGGGTGCAGCTCGCGCCCACCGCGACGGGTTGGCAGCGCGCAGCGCCGTCAGTTCTCCCGCGATCTTCACAAGCACGGTTTTTGCGAGCGGCTCGGCGATCAGTCACATGACGCCAAAGGGCATGGAGTCGGTCTCGAAACCTGATGACATAACCGCGCTCGGTGCCGATATTTTCGTCGCGTTCCAGAACGGCGTCGGGCCTCAGGGGCAGGCAAGCACGACGGGGAACAAGGACAGCACGATCGTCGAATACGACCTGCGGGGCCACGCCCTCCGGCAATGGGATGTCGTCGGTAAGTGTGACGGTCTCACCGCCGATCCTTCGACCGGTCGCGTCATCGCCACCGTCAATGAGGATGCGAACTCGAGCGTGTACCTGATCGATCCTGCCACGATGGGTGCAGGAGAGGCCGTCCACTATCGCTACAACGAGGCGTTGCCCTCTCATGGGGGGACCGATGCCATCGAGGTGTACAAGGGGATGACTCTCGTGAGCGCGTCGGCACCAGGTACGACCGGCGGGCCGGCCCCTCAAGCAACCTATCCCGCGGTCTATCGTGCCGTCTTCGACGCCGCGACGCACGTTGCCACCATCGAGCCGCTCTTCTACGACGAAGCCTCGGCAGTCGTCGCGAACATGGGCACCAGCGCCGAGGGTACGAGCGAATCTCTCGCGCTCACCGACCCCGACTCGAATGAAGATGTCCCCCCGTACGCCGGACGCTTCGCGGGAGACTTCATGCTCACGAGCCAGGGGGACAAGGAGCAGATCTTCGTGAGCGGGGCAGGCTCCGCACATCAATCCCTCTCAGTGCTGAAGTTGTCAGACTCGGTCGACGACACTGCTTGGCCAGCCTCGAGCTCGGGTGCGCTCTACACGACCGACAACGGTAAGGACACGATCGATCGGATCACCGGACCGTTCCGGAGAGGGTCAGTGTTCGTTGCCGTCACGCCCTGCGACGCCAACGGGGCGCCGAACGTGTGCCCGGGGCCTGGGTATGCACCGAACTACCTCGGTGAGCTGAATCCTGACACGGGCGTGATTACCGCTGCAGACGTACGCGGTCCGGCTGTGGCAGCGCAGGGTCTGCTTTACGTGCCCTGAGGCGCCTTGCGCCGCTTCCGCGATTCTCGGGGGACATCGCGCTGGAGCGAGAGCGGTTGCGCTACCGGGAGCGGCCGCTGAACGTGCGAGCGGCGCCGCCCGATAGACGAGCGAACCACGGCTCGCCCGTGACCATCCGTTTGAGGAAATGAGGCTCACGTGCAACGTCGGTTCATTCGCGCAGGCGTCATCCTGCTCACGATCGCAGCGCTTTCGGCTCTCGACGGACTCGCCGTTGCCGCCGCGTCCACAACGCCCACGGAGGTGATGGCCTGTGTCGATCGGTCTGGAAGTCTCAGCCTTCTCTCCCCTTCCGGGTACGACTGTCACACCCACTCGAAGCTCGTCCGGCTTTCGCTCCAGGGTGGACGCGGTCCAGCCGGTCCGCAGGGCGTGCCGGGCGCGGTTGGCGCGACAGGCCTGGCCGGACCCGCGGGTGCCGACGGGGCCGATGGTGCGGCCGGCGCGGCCAGCGGTGGCGGCGACGAGAACTACCACACGACGATCGTTGCGCCGGGCGCAAGCTCGGGCGATCCCGCGACGGTTACCCTTCTCACCGACGGCCCCTTCACGCTCGTCGGTGAGTGCTATGCGACCGAAGGCTCAACCTTCGAGGCGCAGACGGCCCTCGAGACGAGCCAGCCCGGCTCGGCCTTTCAGGACTATTACTCCCGCGAGGAGGGGAGCGACGTGATGACCGCGAACTCGCTGGCCACGATTGGCGACGACCGAGCCTGCAAGCCAGTTCTTCGGCTTCGTTCACCCGTATTGATCAGGCGGGGTCCCGGCGCGCGTGCCGCCGGGACCCCGCCTTACCGTGCATTCACCACTCGACGGGTGCTCGGTCGTTTCGGCTGCTTCGCTTCCACCAGAGCGCCGGTCGTCTGCTCTGCGTCCTGACGGCGGGGCGGTTGCGAGACACCCGTACCCGGTTTAGGGTTGCACGATGGCGGGCCTGCCAACCGAGGCAATCAGTCCTCAGGGCGAGGAGCGCGCGTACTTCAGAGACGTGTTCGCCTGGATGGCCGGAGGGCTGGGGGTTACCGGTGGCGTCGCGGCGGTGATCGGGCATGACGCGACCGCGTTGAACGCTCTCCTTCAGGGAACAGGACGGGATATTTGGATCGTCTGCCTGCTGCTTGAACTCGCGCTCGTGCTCGGGCTCTCGGGTCTTGTTCAGCACATGGGGCTCGTCGAGGCCGCCGCGTCGTTCCTCGGTTTCGCCGCGCTCAACGGGCTGACAATCTCCGTCATCTTCGCGGCCTACACGACGGGTTCGATCTACTCCACCTTCCTGATTACCGCGGCCATGTTCGCCGCGCTCGCGGTGTGGGGCTACCTCACGAAGGCCGATCTGACCGGTTGGGGCAGCTTCTTGTTGATGGCGCTTACCGGACAGGTCATCGGAGTTCTCGTGAATGCGTTCTGGTTGAACTCGACGCTCTACTGGGTCACGACCGCGACCGGCGTGTTGTTGTTCTCCGCGCTCACCGCGTACGACGTACAGAAGCTCAAGCGGATCGAGCTTCCGGGCGAGCCCGGGAGCGCCGCAGTTGAGAAGAGCGCGATCATCGGAGCGCTCTCGCTCTACCTGGACTTCATCAATCTTTTTCTGTACCTCCTCAGGCTCTTCGGCCGACGCCGCTAACAGCGACGACCCAGCGCCGGCCCGGGCGCGGGTCGTTTCGCACGACGATCCTCGGCAGCGTCCCGGGATGCGATCAGCAACACTCTCGGCATGGAACCGCCGGTGGTGGATCGGGGCGTGCTCGTGGGGCGCAGCGGCGAACTCGGACGAATCGCCGCGGCTCTCGCCGGTTCGGAGCCGGTTGCCTTCGTGCTCGCCGGAGCTCCGGGAGTCGGGAAGACGCGTCTTGCCTCGGAGGCGGCACGGAATGCCTCTGCACATGGCTACGTAACAGCCGAGGCAGTGGCGTCCAACGCGGCCCGCACGATTCCCTTCGGGACGTTTGCGCATCTGCTTCCAGTGGGCGATGCGTCCTCGAGCCGGTTCGATCTGTTGCGCAAGGTGAGCGTCGCGATTTTCGAGCGCGCCGGTTCTGACGGTCGTCTCCTGCTGGTGGTCGACGACGCGCATCTGCTTGATGACGGCTCGGCTGCTCTCGTTCACCAGCTTGTCCTGACCGGAGTGTGCAGCGTCATCGCAACCGTGCGCACCCACGAGCCGGCGCCGGATCCCGTGACCTCGCTGTGGAAGGACAACCTCGCCGAGCGGATCGAGCTCGATCCGCTCGATGAGGCGGAGACCGGGGCGCTGATCTCGAGCATCGTCGGCGGCCCGGTTTCCGGAGCGACCACGCGCCGCCTTTGGGAGCTGAGTCAGGGCAACGTCCTGTATCTCCGTGAGCTCCTGATCGGCGCCACCGGCTCGGGCGCGCTCGCCGAGATCGGAGGCATCTGGTCGCTCGAGCAGGGGTTCGTTTCTCCGGAGCGTCTCGTCGAGCTGATCGCGGTGCGGCTCGATTCGTTGGCGCCCGAAACGGTGGCCGCTATCCAGCTTGTCGCGGCCGGCGAGCCACTCCCGCTGTCGATCCTCGAGCAGAACGCCTCACCTGCGACGATCGAGAACGCGGAGCATCACGGCTTCATCGAGATCCAGCAGGACGGTCGACGAACGTCAGTCCGTGTCTCGCACCCGCTCTACGGAGAAGCTGTCCGCCAGATGCTCCCGAGCTACCGCAGGCGCAGGATCGCGGCGATGCTTGCGGAAGGGCTCCTCGCCACCGGATGGCGTCGGCGGGAGGATCTGCTTCGGCTTGCTTGCTGGCAGCTCGACGCCGGCGTGCGCGACGGCGATGGTGAGCTCCTTGGGGCTGCGGCCCGGAAGGCAATTGAGATGTTCGACATGGAGATGGCGACCAGGCTTGCAGAGAGCGCAATCGAGCGCGGGGCCGGTGTGGAGGCGCGCATCGTGCTCGGCGAGGCGAAGTTTCGCTCCGGACACGCGGCGGAGGCGGACGTCGTGCTTGCTGACATCCCTGCGCGGTGCACGAACGATCTCGAGCGCGCGAGGGTTGCGAGCGCGCGCGCTCACAACCTCCACGTCGCGCTTGCCGACCCCGCTGCCGCTGAGGCGGTGCTCGACGAAGCGCTCGCGACGATCACCGATCCGGCACCCCGACTGATGCTTCTCGGACGGCAGGCGACGATGCGTCTGTTTGATGGGAAGCCAAACGAAGCTCTTGCGGCAGCCGAGGCGCTGCTCGACGCCGACGACGACCAGATCGTCGCGCGCGGGAGCTACGTCTCCTCGATCGCCCTCGCGTTGATGGGCCGCGGAGACGAAGGCGTTGCGGTTGCGCACGACGGGATCGCCGCGCATCGCCGTGCCGGCGGGAGCACCCAGCTCCCGGAGCAGCAGCTCGTCGGTGCGTCGCTCTCGCATCTGTCGTTGGGTGAGCTGGCCGAGGCAGAGGCCGTAGCGGGGCTGGCCTACGACGCAAGTCTTGGCTCGGGCGACCGTGAAGGCCAGGCCAGCCATCTCCTCCTCGGGGGGAATGCGCTTGTCGAGCGCGGTCGGCTCGGCGCTGCGATTGGGCGCTTCCGCGAGGGGGCCGCCATCAACCGCGAGCTCCGTGACGATGTCGCGCTGCGCTGGTGCCTCGGCGGGCTGGCGTTGGCCGAGGGGATGAGCGGTCGTGCCGATCAGGCGCTCCGGGCGGCGACCGAGATCGACGGACTCCTCGCGGCGAAGGTGAACTTCCTCGAGTTCGAGGTCGTCCAGCGCGGCCGGGCCTGGAGCTTGGCGGCGAACGGTGAGCTCTCGCGTGCGATCGAGATACTCGCGAGCGCGGCGGCGGACGCCGGGTCGTCTGGGCTCTTGGTCGCCGAGGCGCAGCTTCGACATGACATCGCCCGCCTTGGTGATGCGGCGGGCGCCGCGGTGCGACTCGCCGAACTCGCCGAGCTTGTTCGCGGTCGTCTTGTCGTCGCGTTTGCGCAACATGCGAGCGCGCTGCGGCGGAGGTCGTCGTCTGAGCTGGAGAGCGCCAGCCTCGCGTTCGAGGCGTTCGGCGCTGACCTGCTTGCGGCCGAGGCTGCGGTTGCGGCCGCGCATCTGTTCCGCTCTCAGGGGCTCTCGCGCCGTGCAACTGCGCTCAACCATCGGGCCGACGACCTTCTCGCCGCTTGCGGCGGTGCGCGAACGCCTGCGCTGCTGCTCGGCGATGCGCCCACGCGTCTCACCCGACGCGAACGCGAGATCGCAGGTCTCGCCGCGACCGGAACAACGAGCCCGGAGATCGCGGCGAGTCTCGTCATCTCGGAGCGTACGGTTGAGAATCATCTTCAGAGCGTCTACCGGAAGCTCGGTCTCAGCGGCCGCGCCGGACTGGCAGAGGCGCTTCGGCACGCCTGACTGTTCGACTTGAGTACCGCGTACTCAGGCGGCCGCACGTCTGGCCGCGTAGAAGTTGACGGCATGCCGTCTCGCTTCTCACGATCGGTGAACCCGGGTCAGGCTGCCGTCGCGCGCGTCACGTCAGGTTTCCGCCCCGGCTCGAGCCGCTCGCCGGCGATGGCGGCGCCGGTGCTCATCGAGGCGTCGCTCTGCGGCTGGCTTGCATCGTTTGACGGGCGCACGCTCGAGCTCTTCTCGCCCTACTGTGAAGGATCGGTGCGCCACCACCTCCGTCTCATCGCCGGCTTCGCGATCGAGGATGACGCGCTGATCCTGAGGCTCTCGCACTTCGAAGAGTGCGTGTGGCCCTTTGAGGCGAGCGAGCGTGACCAGGTTGCGCGTCTTGTCTCCGCGCTCGCTGCGGCAGCTGCAAACGCGTGAGCTCGATCCGAAACGGCACGTCGTCTCCACGGCCTCTCGAGCGCGCAGTGCGCGCGTCTGTCCTCCGGCCTGTTGTTGAGTACCCGGTACTCAGGCGCACGCATGACTCGCGCCGTACAACTCGCACAACGCTTCTGCGCACCGAGGCACCAGCGCAGCGCGACATCGTCACGGAGCTCGCGGTTGATGGCGGCCCCCTCGCGGAAGCGCCCAATCGCAGCGCCGAGCCGACCGCGCTCGACAAGCGCATTCCCCCCGAGGAGGAGATGGCTGGCCGGCCTTCACGGTCGCCCGAGCCAAGACTTGCGTCGTAGGCCAGCCATCTCCTCCTCGGGGGGGAGTGCGCTTGTCGAGCGCGACATCGTCACGGAGCTCGCGGTTGATGGCGGCCTCCTCGCGGAAGCGCCGCATCGAGCGCCGAGCCGACCGCGCTCGACAAGCGCATTCCCCCGGAGGAGGAGATGGCTGGCCTACGACAGAAGTCTCTGGGCCTCGGGCGACCGTGAAGGCCAGGCCAGCCATCTCCTCCTCGGGGGAATGCGCTTGTCGAGCGCGGTCGGCTCGGCGCTGCGATTGGGCGCTTCCGCGAGGGGGCCGCCATCAACCGCGAGCTCCGTGACGATGTCGCGCTGCGCTGGTGCCTCGGTGCGCAGAAGCGTTGTGCGAGTTGTACGGCGCGAGTCATGCGTGCGCCTGAGTACCGGGTACTCAACAACAGGCCGGAGGACAGACGCGCGCACTGCGCGCTCGAGAGGCCGTGGAGACGACGTGCCGTTTCGGATCGAGCTCACGCGTTTGCAGCTGCCGCAGCGAGCGCGGAGACAAGACGCGCAACCTGGTCACGCTCGCTCGCCTCAAAGGGCCACACGCACTCTTCGAAGTGCGAGAGCCTCAGGATCAGCGCGTCATCCTCGATCGCGAAGCCGGCGATGAGACGGAGGTGGTGGCGCACCGATCCTTCACAGTAGGGCGAGAAGAGCTCGAGCGTGCGCCCGTCAAACGATGCAAGCCAGCCGCAGAGCGACGCCTCGATGAGCACCGGCGCCGCCATCGCCGGCGAGCGGCTCGAGCCGGGGCGGAAACCTGACGTGACGCGCGCGACGGCAGCCTGACCCGGGTTCACCGATCGTGAGAAGCGAGACGGCATGCCGTCAACTTCTACGCGGCCAGACGTGCGGCCGCCTGAGTACGCGGTACTCAAGTCGAACAGTCAGGCGTGCCGAAGCGCCTCTGCCAGTCCGGCGCGGCCGCTGAGACCGAGCTTCCGGTAGACGCTCTGAAGATGATTCTCAACCGTACGCTCCGAGATGACGAGACTCGCCGCGATCTCCGGGCTCGTTGTTCCGGTCGCGGCGAGACCTGCGATCTCGCGTTCGCGTCGGGTGAGACGCGTGGGCGCATCGCCGAGCAGCAGCGCAGGCGTTCGCGCACCGCCGGCAAGCGGCGAGAAGGTCGTCGGCCCGATGGTTGAGCGCAGTTGCACGGCGCGAGAGCCCCTGAGAGCGGAACAGATGCGCGGCCGCAACCGCAGCCTCGGCCGCAAGCAGGTCAGCGCCGAACGCCTCGAACGCGAGGCTGGCGCTCTCCAGCTCAGACGACGACCTCCGCCGCAGCGCGCTCGCATGTTGCGCAAACGCGACGACAAGACGACCGCGAACAAGCTCGGCGAGTTCGGCGAGTCGCACCGCGGCGCCCGCCACATCACCAAGGCGGGCGATGTCATGTCGAAGCTGCGCCTCGGCGACCAAGAGCCCAGACGACCCGGCGTCCGCCGCCGCGCTCGCGAGTATCTCGATCGCACGCGAGAGCTCACCGTTCGCCGCCAAGCTCCAGGCCCGGCCGCGCTGGACGACCTCGAACTCGAGGAAGTTCACCTTCGCCGCGAGGAGTCCGTCGATCTCGGTCGCCGCCCGGAGCGCCTGATCGGCACGACCGCTCATCCCCTCGGCCAACGCCAGCCCGCCGAGGCACCAGCGCAGCGCGACATCGTCACGGAGCTCGCGGTTGATGGCGGCCCCCTCGCGGAAGCGCCCAATCGCAGCGCCGAGCCGACCGCGCTCGACAAGCGCATTCCCCCCGAGGAGGAGATGGCGGGCCTGGCCTTCACGGTCGCCCGAGCCAAGACTTGCGTCGTAGGCCAGCCCCGCTACGGCCTCTGCCTCGGCCAGCTCACCCAACGACAGATGCGAGAGCGACGCACCGACGAGCTGCTGCTCCGGGAGCTGGGTGCTCCCGCCGGCACGGCGATGCGCGGCGATCCCGTCGTGCGCAACCGCAACGCCTTCGTCTCCGCGGCCCATCAACGCGAGGGCGATCGAGGAGACGTAGCTCCCGCGCGCGACGATCTGGTCGTCGTCGGCGTCGAGCAGCGCCTCGGCTGCCGCAAGAGCTTCGTTTGGCTTCCCATCAAACAGACGCATCGTCGCCTGCCGTCCGAGAAGCATCAGTCGGGGTGCCGGATCGGTGATCGTCGCGAGCGCTTCGTCGAGCACCGCCTCAGCGGCAGCGGGGTCGGCAAGCGGCATCAGCATTGAACATATCGTTGTTGTCGACTAATCCGACCGCATGAGCCCATGCTCGTGAATCTGGGTTGAATAGAGCTTTTGAGATATCACCGTCGTATTGAGTGTTGACGAGGTTGACGAATCCAGCTGCTAGTGGTGCTGTGTCTGGACCATGTGGCACCGAATTTGGTTGCGTAACGACTGGTTGATTCTTGTGATGTTTGCATTTTCTTTGTGGCGCCGTAGGAGGCATGGTCGCAGCGATGGCACTGTTGGCGGATAGGCTGCCGAATCAAATGCCGCCTGTGGCGTCATTGTCGCGTTAACGTCTTCTGTCGCCGAAGCGTTCGACACTTGCTGCCCATTGGCGCGTTGGAAGAAATTAGTATAAGGCGGCAACGGTCCGTAACCAGGCGCTCTGTAAAGTCCTGAACCAATCTGGGCACCACTCATCCCCATGTTTGTCAGATAATAAGGGTTCATGTAGTTGTAATTCATGTTCGAAAAGAACACGCGCTCAAGCGGATATAAAAGCGACGAGCCGAGCATGAACGGGAAGTATGTCAGATTGTTATATTGCGCTTGAACCGGCTGGCTGAACTTGCGGAAACAGTGCACTTAAGCTTAGTGCGGCGAGTGTCTTCGGGATAGTTGACCGTTTCATTTGGGTCTTTGCCCCCAGAAATGCCTAGTTAGACCTCTTTGATACCACTAAATCGGTCGCTGTGCCTGTTTCTTTGAGATAGTTTAAGTTAGCCCTCTGAAACCCAGCGTATCTGCCCCACTGAAGACGGACAGGTGAGAATCCATGCTGGCGATTTTAGGCAATGCTATATTCAAGTTTTCCAATTTCTCCAAAAACAAGAATTGAGATTTTGCCATGGTACTAACCATAAATGGTGCTGCCAAACAGCTTGATGCTGAAGATCGCGAATTTTTAGATGCGTTCATCAACTGTGAGATCGAAAAGGGCTGCTGGACTCATATTTCACATATTCGCATGGCCTGGCTCTTTATGGAGCAGACGGCATCATTTGACGAAGCGATGGCCCAGATTAGACCAGGTATTCGCCGTTTCAACGAATCTGTTGCCAGCGTTGGTTACCATGAGACTGTCACTCAAGGGTTTGCACGGCACATCCGCCACCGGCGTCAACTCGAAGGGCCCGCTTATGGATGGCGCGAATTCATCGATCGTTATCCGGAGCTGCTTTCGGCAGAGAAGCCGATATTACATAATCACTACAGCAAGGAGCTGCTTTATTCTCATGCTGCTCAAGATCGATTTGTTGAACCCGATCTAAAACCGCTTCCTGCTATAGGTTTTGTGCGCATGGCAACAGAAGAAGATGCCGCAGATATCTTGTCGATTTACTCAGTCTATGTTGAGAATTCAGCAGCTACATTTGAGATCACAGAACCGTCAGAAGACGATTTCAAAACCAGAATTAACAACGTACTGAAAGTGGCACCGTGGCTTGTATACATTGTTGATGGTCGAGTGGTTGCCTATGCGTACGGTACACAGTATAGCGATCGCGAGGCTTATAACTGGTCTGCAAAAGTATCCGTTTACATTGATCATAACTACCATGGAATCGGCATAGGAAAAGAGCTCTATGCGACTCTTTTGAGGCTACTGGTTGAGCAGGGGTATTGCAACGCTTATGCTGGAATTACTCTGCCAAACAGTGCCAGTGCCGGATTGCATAAAAGTATGGGTTTCAGTTACATCGGCACTTATAGAGCCATAGGTTACAAGCTCGGCAAATGGCATGATGTTGGTTGGTGGCAGAACCGACTGCAAGATTACGACGCGCCCCCCGGCGCAATCCGCACGCCCGCCGAAATGGGCTGGATACAACGTTCATGAGGGACCATTGGAGTGCGGACGATGGATCGCGGACGTTCACGTCCGCGATCCCGGGAAAGCCTTGGGGCGCGCGGGCATTTATGCCCGCCCCGAAAGCGGACGGGACGTCCGCGTCCCCAGGAAGTTCACCGGCATTTCCAGTTTAGTGCTCCTCGCCATGTTCCTCGAGTCCGAGGAAGCGCCGGATTCGGTGCACGCCCAATCGCTTGCGTCGTCGGGGTGAGGATTCGTGCGAAAGCCAGCATATTCTCGACCATCGAATCTGTCATCGCCGATTGATGTCTTTTTATTTCTTGAGCAATGGCCGATACTTTGGCTTTATCGATGCTGGCGTTGCCCAGCTCTTTAGCCAGTTCAGCATGCAGCTCCATGTCGTCGATTTGGGCGGCGAGAATTTTTTGAAGCAATTCTGTTTTAACTCAGCAGTTTTTTCTACTTGTTCATCGCTTAGATCAAGCCCTCTCAATCCGCCACCAGTCATAACACCACCAAAAGGACCGCAGAATCCAACCATGCGTCCCATGAATCTGCCAGGACCAGGCGGGCGTCCTGGCCTGTCGGGTCTGCCTGGTCTGCCTGGTCTGCCTGGTCTGCCTGGTCCCGGTTCGCCTTTGAACATATGTTCTCCTTTGTGGTTAGCAGCACCGTGTAACCACTATGCCCAATTGCGTCAACAATTACCGATCCTCGTCATGACTGCGATGCACCCAGTCACCTAACGTGCCAGCAGACTTCCAAAGAAGCTTGGGCGCGCTCTCCTTCAATGCATAAACGCTATACATATGGTAATCAGGGTCATTCATCTTTTCATGTAAAAATGCTATCTCGAGTGTGCCATCGTTATCTGCATCGATGGCACGGACCTTATCGCTAGCATGACCTGTTTTAGGATCTATCGTTGTTACACATTCACCTGGTGGCGTGTATTCTGTCATCACTAATTTGCTGTGGATGAAAAATTGCACGGCAGCAATGCATTTGCCATAGGTTCTCCCGGTGCGGATGTTGTACTGTCCCGCCGTTTGCTCCTGCCAGTTTAGTCCATCAAGAAAGCGCTGGTCCCAAGCTCCAGGCACAGTGTCAGTTGTCCAAGATTTGACAATGTCCTGATTGGCTGAATCGGGTTTTGAGCTGCCACTTTTAGAGCTATTGTTTTGTTTTTCCGGTGCGTCTTTAGTGGATCGGTGAGACTCCGTTTGAGCGAAGGCAAACGGCCCGAAGTACAATAGCAGAGTCAGGGCAATCACGAGTCTGGGAGTATTTGAATAAGTGATGTTGAATGTCATCTCTTTAGCATACGGCATCCTCTGTGCTCCGCGCTCCAGACGTTTATTAGGATTCGCAATGTCCTTCGCCACCGCCGCATTGTTGCTTAATCGGCAGCCATGCATTTGTGACGATTTCAGCTGGCAACAGGTTCAAAGTCAGATAGATGCGGCCCAAAAAATCGCTCCGCAGCATTCGGTCTGGACTCACATCGACCAACTGCGGGAGCAAAACGAGCTGGAAGAAGCCGATAAGTTGGAAGAGAGCGCCAGAGGAGTTTTCAGAGGCAACAAGCGGGGGCTTGCCCAACAGTCGGAATCAACGTCTCCATCCATTAGAGGCGGCGGCTTTGTTCTAAGGCAACAACGCTCTTATGAACCTAAAAGTGCACTGCTTGCGTCAAAAACTGTCTCTGCTCGAAGCTATCCCGAATTCGGGGGCGGCCCGATGGACAGTAGGAACAGGAATCAAGGGGATGAAGCGGCCCGCAACATCAAACGCAACTCCTGACGAGATCTTATCGTGGACTCTCAGCTGACGATCAGCGCGCATTAGCTAATCGAGCGCTACAGGTAG